>JAKOQB010000120.1 GCA_029778535.1 Pseudomonadota bacterium
CGAGCCGGCGATGATCAGCATCGAGTTGTTGAGCGAGAAGCCGATGCCCGCCGCCGCCCAGCCCGAGTAGCTGTTCAGCATCGACACCACCACCGGCATGTCGGCGCCGCCGATCGGGATGATGATCAGCACGCCGAGCGCGAACGCGATCGCCAGCATGATCCAGAACGGCAGCCACTGCTGCGTGGCGACGAACCAGATGCCGGACGCGACCATCACGATCGCCAGCACAAGGTTGAGCCAGTGCTGGCCGGCGAACACCACCGGCGCGCTGCGGAACACGCGCAGCTTGTACTTGGCCGAGAGCTTGCCGAACGCGATCACCGAACCCGAGAACGTGATCGCGCCGACGAACGCGCCGATGAACAGCTCCACCTTGTTGCCCATCGGGATCAAGCCGCCCTTCTCGACGATCGAGAATGCCCACGGCTCGGCCACCGCGGCGATCGCGATGAACACCGCCGCCAGGCCGATCATCGAGTGCATGAAGGCGACCATCTCGGGCATCTTGGTCATCTCGACCTTGAACGCGATCGTGGTGCCGACCGCGCCGCCGATCACGAGGCCAAGAAGGATCCAGCCCATGCCGAGCGTGGCGATCTGCGGCGCGAGCTTGTAGACCAGCGCGACGGTCGTGACCATCGCGATCGCCATGCCGACCATGCCGAACACGTTGCCGGCGCGCGAGGTGGTCGGATGCGACAACCCCTTGAGCGCCTGGATGAAGCAGACCGAGGCAACGAGGTAGAGCAGGATGACGACGTTGAGGCTGAGGGTCATGCGACACCTCTCGCGGAAGTCGTCCCGGCGCAGGCCGGGACCCAATCACCCGGCGCTGCAACTTGGGCCCCGGCCTGCGCCGGGGCGACGGGGTGCCGCTTCATTTCCTCTCCCCCTTCGGCTCTTTCTTCTTGAACATCTCCAGCATCCGCCGCGTGACGAGGAAGCCGCCGAACACGTTGACCGCGGCCAGCGCCACCGCCAGCACGCCCATGCTCTTGCCGAGCCCGGTCTCGGTCAGCGCGGCCGCCAGCATGCCGCCGACGATGATGATCGCGGAGATCGCGTTGGTCACGCTCATCAGCGGCGTGTGCAGCGCCGGGGTGACGTTCCACACCACGTGGTAGCCGACGTAGATCGCCAGCACGAAGATGATCAGGTTGATGACGGTGGGGCTGATGGTTTCCATGGGATCTCCGAAGGCCCCTCACCCCAGCCCTCTCCCGCTGATGCGGGCGAGGGAGCTTTGTCCCCTCTCCCCGATCACGGGGAGAGGGTCAGGGTGAGGGGCGAGTTGGATCGGCAAAGTCATTTGCGCAGCACTTCGCCGTTCATGCACATCAGGCAGGCGGCGACGATGTCGTCTTCCTTGTTGACGACGAAGTTGCCTTCCTTGTCGAACACCAGCTTCAGGAAGTCGAGCACGTTGCGCGCGTACAGCGCGGACGAATCGGTGGCAACGGTGGCCGGCAGGTTCGGCGTGCCGATGATGTGCACGTTGTATTTCGTCACCGTCTTGCCGGGTTCGGACAGCGCGCAGTTGCCGCCCTGTTCGACCGCCATGTCGAGGATCACCGAGCCCGGCTTCATCGACTTGACCATCTCCTCGGTGATCAGCACCGGCGCCTTGCGGCCGGGGATCAGCGCGGTGGTGATCACGATGTCGGCGAGCGCGATGCGCTTGGCGACCTCGGCGGCCTGCCGCTGCATCCAGGAGGGTGGCATCGGCCGCGCATAGCCGCCGACGCCTTCGGCGATCTGGCGTTCCTCTTCCGTCTCGTACGGCACGTCGATGAACCTGGCGCCGAGCGATTCGATCTGCTCCTTGACCGCCGGGCGCACGTCGCTCGCCTCGATCACCGCGCCGAGGCGCTTGGCGGTGGCAATCGCCTGCAGGCCCGCCACACCGGCGCCGAGAATCACCACGCGCGCGGCCTTCAGCGTGCCGGCGGCCGTCATCATCATCGGCATCAGCCGGCCGTACGTGTTGGCCGCGAGCAGCACTGCCTTGTAGCCGGCGATGTTCGCCTGCGAACTCAACACGTCCATGCTCTGAGCACGCGTAGTGCGCGGCGCGGCTTCGAGCGCGAAGGCAGTCAGTCCTGCTGCATTCATCGCGCTGATGCCGTCGGCGTTGAAGGGCTCCAGCATGCCGACCAGCACCGTGCCGCGCTTCATCTTGCCGAGTTCGTCGGCGGTGGGCAGCCGCACCTTCAGCACCATGTCGCTGCCGAGCGCATCGGCTGCGGCGCCGATCGTCGCGCCGGCGGCGACATACCCTTCGTCCGGCTGCGCGGCATTCAATCCGGCGCCGCTTTGCACGACCACGCTGTGCTTGCCGGCGACGAGCTTCTTCACCGTCTCCGGCGTCGCCGCGACACGCGTTTCTCCCGGCCGCGTCTCGGCCGGTATTCCGATGCGCATGAATGTCCCCCGAGCCCTTGAATTGCGGCCGTTCTGCCGCGGACCCCTCAGTAAAATCGCGGGAAGCTTACAGAAAAGGATCGCGCGCCGAAAATGGCGCGCCGCCCACCGTGCCCACTGTCTGGAAACCCTCCGTCACCGTCGCCGCCGTGGTCGAGCGCGACGGCCGTTTCCTGCTGGTCGAGGAGCACACCGCCGATGGCGTGCGGATCAACCAGCCCGCGGGTCATCTCGACCCCGGCGAATCGCTGCTCGACGCCGCCGCGCGCGAGACGCTGGAGGAAACCGCGTGCCGCTTCACGCCGACGCACCTGCTCGGCGTGTACTTCTGGCGCGCCGCCGACGACGTCACCTACGCGCGCTTCGCGTTCACCGGCGAGGCGAGCGCGCCTGAGCCCGGCCGTGCGCTCGACGACGGCATCGTGCGCGCGCTGTGGCTGACGCCCGCGGAATTGCGCGTGCGCGCGGACGAGCACCGCAGCCCGCTGGTGATGCGCTGTATCGACGACTACCTGCGCGGCCGGCGCTTTCCGCTCGATGCGATCTACACGCATCCGAGCGTGACGACATGAGCAACAGTCGCGTCGTGATCGGGCTGTCGGGCGGCGTCGACTCGTCGGTCGCCGCGTACCTGCTGAAGCAGGACGGCTACGAGGTCGTCGGCCTGTTCATGAAGAACTGGGAGGACGACGACGATGACGAGTACTGCTCGACGCGCCAGGACTGGATCGACGCCGCTGCCGCCGCCGACGTGCTCGGCATCGACCTGGAGGCGGTGAACTTCGCCGCAGAGTACAAGGACCGCGTGTTCGCCGAGTTCCTGCGCGAGTACTCGGCCGGCCGCACCCCGAACCCCGACGTGCTGTGCAACGCCGAGATCAAGTTCAAGGCGTTCCTCGACCACGCGATCAAGCTCGGCGCCGACCACATCGCGACCGGCCACTACGCGCGCGTACACGAGCGCAACGGTGCATTCGAACTGTTGCGCGGCGTCGATCCGAGCAAGGACCAGAGCTACTTCCTGCACCGCCTCAACCAGGCGCAGCTCGCGCGTACGTTGTTCCCGGTCGGCCATCTGCTGAAGACCCGGGTGCGCGAGATCGCGCGCTCGATCGGCCTGCCCAACGCCGCCAAGCGCGACTCGACCGGCATCTGCTTCATCGGCGAGCGGCCGTTCCGCGAATTCCTGAATCGCTACCTGCCGATGAAGCCCGGTCCGATCCGCACGCCCGACGGCACCAAGGTCGGCGAGCACGTGGGTCTCGCCTTCTACACGATCGGCCAGCGCAAGGGCATCGGCATCGGCGGCACCCGGGGCGGCAGCGGCGACGCGTGGTTCGTCGCGCGCAAGGACATGCAGAGCAACACGCTGTGGGTCGTGCAGGGGCACGATCATCCGTGGCTGCTCGCGGATCGTCTGGTGGCGCTCGACGCCGCCTGGGTGGTCGACCGTGCGCCGCGCGCCGGCGCGCGGCTGGCGGCGAAGACGCGCTACCGGCAGGCCGACGCGGCGTGCACGGTCGCCGCCGTTGCGGGCGAGCGGTTCGAACTGGCGTTCGACGAGCCGCAATGGGCGGTGACACCGGGGCAGTCGGCGGTGCTGTATGACGGAGAGGCCTGCCTGGGGGGCGGGGTGATCGAAGCGGCGCAGTGCGAAGCGCGCGTCGCCCCGGCGCAGGCCGGGGCCTAGTTTGAGCCGATCGAAATTGGGTCCCGGCCCCGGATCAAGTCCGGGGCAGGCTCTGCGCCGGGACGACGACTCGTCTACAGCGCATCCACCCGCAGCGGCCGCGTCTGCGCATCGACGAACGTATCGTCGAACGGCGCGGCGAAGCGCGCGTCGGGCTGGTACTCGGGGATCAGATCGGCCAGAAAGGCGCGCACCGCCGCGTCCTCGCGCACCGGACGTTCGGCGAGCCAGGCCGCGAATCGCTCGGCGATGCGCGGACCATCGTGCGCCACGCCCGCGATGCGGATGCGTTCGTGCCGGGTCGGCCGCGTCTGCTCCTTTGCGAACAGCAGCTCCTCGTAAAGCTTTTCGCCCGGCCGCAGCCCGGTGAACACGATCTCGACTTCCGGTTCGCTCCGGCCCATCACGCGGATCAGGTCGCGCGCCAGATCGACGATGCGCACGGGCTCGCCCATGTCGAGCACGAAGATCTCTCCGCCCGCGCCGACCGAGCTGGACAGGATCACGAGTTGCGCCGCCTCGGGTATCGACATAAAGTAGCGGGTCATTTCGGGATCGGTGACCGTGACCGGCCCGCCGCGGCGGATCTGCTCGACGAACTTCGGAATCACGCTGCCGGCGCTGCCCAGCACGTTGCCAAAGCGCACGATCGACGTGCGCACGGACGAGCCGGCGGTCGCCTCCTGCACCAGCAGCTCCGCCAGACGCTTGCTGGCGCCCATCACGTTGGTCGGATTGACCGCCTTGTCGGTCGAAACGATCACCAGCCGGTCGACCCGCGCCGCGACCGCGCAGCGCGCGACCACCATGGAGCCGAGCGCGTTGTTGCGCACCGCCTCGAACGCGTTGACCTCCTCCATCATCGGCACGTGCTTGTATGCGGCCGCGTGAAACACGAGGCTCGGCCGGTAAGAGGCCATCACGTGCGACACGCGCGCGTGATCCTTCACATCGCCGATGGCGGTGACGAGGTCGCTGTGCTTCCAGCCTTCGCGCAGCTCCTCCGCGATCAGATAGAGCCGGAATTCGTTCAGGTCGAACAGCACCATCCGCTGCGGCCGCAGGTCCGCCAGTTGCCGGCACAGTTCCGCGCCGATCGAGCCGCCCGCGCCGGTGACCATCACGACGCGGTCCTCGACCGCCGCGCGCAGCAGCGCACGGTCGAGTTCCACCGGCGCGCGCCGCAGCAGCTCCTCCGGCTGCACCCTGCGCACCGCGCCCTCCGCGGTCACGCCGCGCTGGATCGCGTCGAGCGGCGGCATCGTGTACAGCTGCGCGCCCTGTTCGCTCAGCTCGCGCGCAAGCTGCTGCCGCTCGCGCGGCGACAGCGTCGGAATCGCGATCACCGCCGCATGCACGCCGAGCCGCTCCGCCACCGCGCGGAAATCGGCGATGCGGCCGAGCACGCGCACGCCCTGGATCACCGCCTGCAGCTTGATCGGATCGTCGTCGAGCAGTGCCACTGCGCGCCAGCGCGTGCCGCGCTGGAATTCCGTCAGCAGCGCCACCGCCGCGTCGCCGGCACCGATCAGGATCACCGGCTCGCCGGGTTGATGCTCGGCGCCGCGGTTGCCGCGCTCGCGCCACCAGCGCCGCGCCACGCGCAGGCTGCCGGCCAGCAGGAAGAAGAACACCGGCTGCGACAGCAGCACGCTGCGCGGCACGAACAGCGCGTTGCCGCCGGCGATCGCCAGCGCCAGCGTCAGCAGCGCGCCGAGCCCGATGCCGAGCACCAGCAGCCACAGGTCCGCGAGCGACGTGTAGCGCCACAACCGCGAGTAGTTGCCGACGAGCGCCAGCGAAACCACCTGCACGACCGAGAAGATCGCGATCGCGTTGAAGTTGAGGTAAGGCGCCGCGGCCGCGAGGTCGAGGTTGAAGCGAACGAGATAGGCGAACGCCCACGCGCACAGAGCGACGATCAGGTCGAGTGCCGACTGGGCCAGTCGGCGCGGCACTCGGGTTGTCAGTGCGTGGGCCACCGGCGCTCCTCGGTCAGGTTCGCTTCAACGGCAGCCGCGCGCGGACCCACGTGAGCAGCGCGACGTAAATCGCCGCCCAGCCGCCGAGCAGAAGCGCCTGCGTCGCCGCTTCGGCGCGCAGCGCCGCGAGCGCGCTGCCGGCGCAGGCGAGCATAAGCCCGTACCACGCGAGCGCGGTGCCGCGGTGTCCGAGTCCGCCGGCGACCATCCGCTGATACGCGTGTTCGCGGTGCGCCTGCCACGGCCGACGCCCGCGCAGGATCCGCAGCGCGAGCGTGACCGTCGCATCGACAACGAAGGGAGAGAACACCAGCAGCGGAAACCACAGCGGCCAGATCCCGTCGATCCACCCTTCGAGGCCGAGCGCGCCGGCGAGGAAACCGAGCGGGATCGATCCTGCATCGCCGAGAAAGACGCGCGCCGGATGGAAGTTGTGCAGCAGAAAGCCCGCCGCCGCCGCGGCGATGCACGCGCACGCGAGCGCGAGTTCGGTCGCCTCCGACCCTGCGGCCAGCGCGAGCGCGGCAAAGCCGATCAACGCCATGCCGCCCGCGAGTCCGTCGGACCCGTCCATGAAGTTGTACAGGTTCATCCCCCAGGTGAGCGCAACCATCGCCGCCAGCCACACCCACGCCGCCGAGGCCGGCATCACGATGCCGGCCGCCAGCAGCGCGGCCGCCAGATGAGCGATCAAGCGCAGCGCGACCGGCAGCCCATGGCGATCATCCCACGCCGACAGCAGCATCAGCGCCGCGGCGATCGTCGCCAGCGGCCGCAGCGCGGGCAGCGCGACGAGCATCGCTGCCGTCGCCACGCCGACCAGCACCAGGCCGCCGATGCGCGGCACCGGCTGAAGATGCAGCGAGCGCTCGTTGGGGTGATCGAGCGCGATGCGCTGCGCGAGCCCCGAGCGCAGCAGCCAGCGCAGCAGCAAGGCGACGGCGCCGAAGCAGCCGACGACGAACAGCAGCAATGTCCCCATCACGCCGCCTGTGCGCGCGCGGCGCGAAACCAGCGCGCGGTCGCTTCGAGCGCCGCGCGCTGATCGAACGGCGGCGTCCAGCCGAGTTCACGCCGGATGCGGCTCGTGTCGACCTGCAGCGGCGCGAACAGCCGCTGCACGGCGTCGCCGCGGCCGAGCGCCGTGGCCAGCGCGCGCGACAGCGCGGCCGGCAAGGTCCACAGCCGTGCGCGCTGGCCGAGCGCGGCGCGCAATTGCGTCACCAGCTCCGCCACCGAAGGATCGTGGCCGTCGGAAACGAAATACGTCGCAGGGGTTGCGTGCTGCACCGTCGCGCAGGCGATCAACGCGTCGACCAGGTTGCCGACGCACACCAGGCTGCGGCGCGAATTCGCGCCCGCCAGCGGCAGCGGCCACGGCGAGTCCGCCAGCCGCAGCAGGGCGAGGAAATTCGCGCGCACGTCCGGCCCGTAGACGAGCGGCGGGCGGACGATCGTGATATCGAGTCCCCCGTCGAGCTCGACCAGAGCGCGCTCGGCGGCGAGCTTGCTGCGGCCGTACGCGTCCTGCGGCCGCGGCGCGTCGGACTCGACGAAAGGCCGATCGCCGGAGGTCTCACCCATGACCTTGACCGAACTCGCGAACACGAAGCGGCGCACGCCGGCTTCGAGCGCCGCGCGCGCGAGCGCGATCGTCGCGGCGACGTTCACGCGTTCCAGTTCCGCTTCGTCCTGCGCCCGATTACGAACATGCACGCGCGCGGCGAGATGGAACACCGTGTCGATGCCGCGCAGTGCGCTGCGCCAGTCGGTGGTGGGCGACAGGTCGCCGATTTCGACTATGTCGATCTCGCGGCGCGCTGTGCTGTCACGACAACCAGGGCCCTGAGTCATTCCCGCGACAGCGGGAATCCAGCCCTTCGATCGCGCGCTCTGGGTTCCCGCTTGCGCGGGAACGACATGCGCCACATCGCCCCTCCTCACCGCGGCACGCACCGAATGACCTCGGCGCACGAGTTCATTCACCAGCACGCGGCCGACGAAACCCGTGGCGCCGGTGACGAGCGCGTGCATCACGCGAGCAGCTCGCGATAGACGGCGAGCGTTCGGTCGATCACCGCATCGAGCCCGAATTCCCGTTCGGCCCGCGCGCGCGCCGCGCGTCCCATCCGCGCACAGAGTTCGGGATCGGCGAGCAGCGCGGCGATCGCATCCGCCAGCGGCTCGCTCTCGCGCGGCGGCACGAGCAGCCCCGTCACCCCGTCCTCGACGATCTCGCGGCAGCCCGGCACATCGGTGGCGATCATCGGCCGGCCGCAGGCCGCCGCTTCCAGCAGCACCTTGGGCAGGCCTTCGCGATACGAAGGCAGCACGACGAGCTGCGCCTGCGCCAGCACCTGCGGCGCGTCGTCGCGGTGACCCCACCATTCGACGATGCCTTCGCGCTGCCATTGCTCCAGTTGCCCGACCGCGATGGCCGCCGGGTTCTCCGTGTCCGGATCGCCGGCAAGCACGAACCGCGCGTTCACGCCGCGGCTCCGCAGCCGCCGGGCCGCTTCGACGAGCTCGCCCACTCCCTTGTCCCACAGCATGCGTGACATCAGCAGCACGATCGGCGCCCCCGCCTCCGGAGGGCCGGGGACGAATCGTGTCAGATCGACCCCGGAGCCGCGAATCAGGCGTACGTGCGAGGCATCGACGAGACCCTCGTCGATCAGCAGCCGGCGATCGTCGGGGTTCTGCACGATCGTCGCCGCGCGCGCGCCGCCCAGCGTCCAGCGCAGCGCCGCCTTGACGAAGGGCCGCAGCGCGCGCGCCAGCGGCGTGCCGGCGAGGAACACGAACCCGAGCCCGGCCAGCGCATTGACCCGCGCGGCCACGCCGCCCAGGCGGCACGCGATCGCGCCGTACAGCACGGGCTTGAGCGCCACCAGATGCACCAGGCTCGGCCGCCAGCGGCGCACGACGCGCGTGAGCTCCACGATCGCAGCCAGCTCGCGCAGCGGATTCAGGCTCGAACGGCGCAGCCGCCGCAGCGCGATCAGCTCGATGCCCTCGCTGCGGATCTGCTCGCCGAGCCGGTCCACGCGCGTGGCCACCGCGACCGCATAACCGGCCTGCCGCGCGGCGACCGCCAGCGCCAGCCGGTGCGATGCGAAATACCAGTCCTCCGTGACGACGAACAGCAGGCGCGGACGCTCAGCGCCCATCGGCGTGCTCGAGCCAGGCCTGGAACATCAGGATCGTCCACAACGGGTACTGATGCGACGCGCGTCCTTCGCGATGTTCGGTCCATGCGCGCGTGATCGGCTCCACGGCGAAGTAGCCCTGCGCGCGCAGCCGCGCCGGATCGAGCAGGTGATCCGCCCATTCGCGCAGCGGCCCGCGCAGCCAGTGATCGATCGGAACGCCAAACCCCATCTTCGGACGCTCGAACAGCCGGCGCGGAACATAGCGCTCCAGCACCGCCCGCAGCAAGTGCTTGCCGCGCCCGGCGCGGACCTTGTAATCGAGCGGGATGCGCCACGCATACTCGACCACGCGATGGTCGAGCAGCGGCACGCGCGTCTCCAGGCTCACCGCCATCGCGGCGCGGTCAACCTTCACGAGGATGTCGTCCGGAAGATACGTCACGAGGTCGAGGAAGCTCATCCGCGCCAGCGGCGCATCGAGCCCCTGCACGCTGGCGCCGCCGTCGGTCAGCGGCGTGCGCGGCTCGCGCGCGCCTGGCACCAGCGCGGCCGGATCGGGCCACAGCGACACCAGGCGCAGATACACGTCGTCGAGGCTCGCCTTCTGCAGCACCGAGGCGAGCTTGTGCATCTTCTCGCCCGGATGCTGCACGCGCAGCGGATGCGGCAGCACGGTGCGCACCGGCTTGAGCGCAACGTCCCACGCCGCCGCCGGCAGCGCGCGCAGCGCACCGGCCGCCAGCCCTCGCAGCGCGCCGGGCACAGCCGAAAGCCGGCGCCACAGGCGCGCGGCGATGAGATACCGGTTGTAGCCGCCGAACAGCTCATCGCCCGCGTCGCCCGACAGCGCGACGGTCACGTGCCGGCGCGCGAGCTGCGACACGAGATAGGTCGGGATCTGCGACGAGTCGGCGAACGGCTCGCAGTAGATCTGCGGGAGAAGCGGAATGACCGCACGCGCCTCGCCGGGCGTGACGTAGAGCTCCGTGTGGTGCGTGCCCAGATGCGCGGCGATCGCCTTGGCGTGCTCGGCCTCGTTGTACTCGGCTTCGTGAAAACCGATCGTGAACGTGTTGATCGGCCGCCGGCTCTGCGCCTGCATCAGCGCGACGACGGTGGAGCTGTCGATGCCGCCGGACAGGAACGCGCCGAGCGGTACGTCCGCCTCCATCTGGCCGCGCACCGCCTGCCGCAGCAGCGCATCCAGCTCTTCGACCAGCGCGTCCTCGCTTGCGCGCAGAGGCTCGGAAAGTCCCGCGAGCGCGGCCTCGCGCGCCGACCAGTAGGGCTCGATGCGCGGCTCGAGCGACGCGCGGGTGAACTCGGCCACGCAACCTTGCGGCAGCTTGGCTGCGCCACGGTAGATCGAGCGCGGTGCCGGCACATAGCCGTGCCGCAGGTACGAGACCAGCGCGTCGCGGTCGATCTCGCCGCGGAAGGCCGGGTGCGCGCGCAGCGCCTTCAGCTCCGAGCCGAACAGCAGCGTGTCGCCGAAGCGGCCGTAGTACAGCGGCTTCTCGCCGATGCGGTCGCGCGCGAGCGTGAGCCGCCGTTCCGCGCGGTCCCACAGCGCGAACGCGAACATGCCGACCACGCGGCGCAGGGCGTCCTTAACGCCCCACAGCGCGATCGCTTCGAGCAGGACTTCCGTGTCGGAATGGCCGCGCCACTGAACCGGACCGCGCGCGCCTTCGATCTCGGCTCGCACGTCGGCCGTGTTGTAGAGCTCGCCGTTGTAGGCGACCACGAAACGCTCGTCGTGCGAGCGCATCGGCTGGTGGCCGGCCGCGGTCAGGTCGACGACGGCGAGCCGCCGGTGGCCGAGCGCGATGCCGGCCTGCGGGTCGCACCAGACGTCGCTGTCGTCGGGGCCGCGGTGGGCGAGGCGATTCGCCATCGACGAGGCGCTCGAAAGCAGCGCCGCTCGATCGCCGTGGCCGACACATTCGAGAACACCGACCAGTCCGCACATGATTCCGGCTCGTTCAGTGGCGGGGATGCGCGACGGAGAACAGCAGGTCGGCGTAGCGCCGCGCGATCTCGTCGATCGAGTATCTCTGGACGATTCTCTCCCGCGCTCGCGCGCCCAGCGCGCGGCGTGCCGACTCGTCGAGCGCGAGAAGCCGGAGGACCGCCGCGGCCAAGGCCCCGGGATCCGACGCCGGCACGACCTCCCCCGTGTCACCGATCAGTTCGGGCACGTCGCCGACCGCGGTCCCGACGCAGGGCACACCGCAGCACATCGCCTCGGCCAGCGAGTTCGGAAACCCTTCGGCCGTGGAGTTGAGGATCACGACATCGACCGCCGCCAGCAGATCGGCGACATCGTCACGATGACCGAGCATGCGGACGCGCGCGCCGAGTTCGAGTTGCCGCACCAGTTCCATCAACTCGGCGTTGCCTTCGTCGACACCGTTGCCGATCAGCAGAAATTTCGCATCCGGGCGCGCCGACGCAATCGTCGCGGCCGCCCGCAGCAGACCCGGATAGTCCTTGCCCGGATGAAAGCGGGCCACTTGGGCGACCACCGGTGCGTCCGCAGCAATTCCAAGCCTCGCCCTGACCGAGTCGCGCAGCGCCTCATTGGGGCGGAATCGTTCCGTATCGAAGCCGTTCGGCATCACGACGCCTCTGGACGCGTCGTAGCCCCGCGCCTCGTGCTGTGCGCGTCCGGCGACGGAGTTGTAAACGATCAGCTGCGCGTTGCGCGACAGGAAGGCGCCCGCATCGATCACCCTGCGCGTGAGCCAGCCGTCCAGCGCGCCAGACAACGATTGACGGATGCCCCAGACCACGGGCAAGCCGACCCTCCGTCCAGCGGCCAGCGCGGCCAGATTGCCGTGATACATCCAACCATGCACGAGCGCCGCCGCGCGCGAGCGCAGAAACGACGACAGCCGCGGCAGCGCGACGGCCAACGAACCTGGCGCCGGCAGCCCCAACGGCAACACGTCGATGGACGCCTGCTGCAGCATCGGGCCAACCGTGCCCAGGCCGCGCAGCGATATGGCGGTCGGCGCAATGCCGCGGTTGCGCAATGCCATCGTCAGGCGCAGCAACGCGAATTCGGCACCTCCGGCATCGAGACCGCTGCTGACGAATGCGACATGCATCATCCGGCGCCCGCTAATCCCGACGGTCGCCCACGCAGCACGCAAAGCGAGCTCGTGTTTCGGATATCGTTGCGGCCTGACTGCGGTCTGGTCTTCGGCGCAGCCGTATCGACCGATTGCCAACCCGAAACGCGGATGCCGGCCAACAGGGAACCTCGCGATGCAAGACCTGACGCGTCTGGATGCGCACTTCGCCTTCGGCGAGAACTGGCGGGACTTCGCGTCGTCGATCACGGCCGCCCACATCGGAGAAGCGGAACGGGCGTTGGATCGATTGCTCGGCGCGGCGGCTCTTCGGGGCAAGAAGTTTCTCGACATCGGATGCGGCTCGGGGCTGCACTCGCTTGCGGCCCTGCGCCTTGGCGCGGCACGCGTGCTGGCCTGCGATATCGATCCCGCTTCGGTGAGCACGACCAAGGCGGTGCTGCAGGCGCAATCCCCTACGCCGAGCTACGAAGTCGTGCAGCGAAGCATATTTGATCTCGATCCCGCGCAGGTCGGCCAGTTCGAATGTGTCTACTCGTGGGGCGTACTGCATCACACGGGAGACATGATCAAGGCGCTGACAAGAGCGTGCGAACTCGTTTCCGCCGGCGGCGCCTTCGCGTTCGCCCTGTATCGAAAAACGCTGCTCTGCCCGCTGTGGACACTGGAGAAGCGCTGGTATGCACAGACGACGTCGCAGCGCCAGCGGACGGCGGCCAATCTCTACATGGGTGCGCACCGCCTTGCGCTGCGCCTGACGGGACGTGACCCGGCGACCTACGTCGAGGGGTATGTCGGCAAGCGCGGCATGAGCTATGCGCATGACGTTCACGACTGGCTCGGCGGATATCCGTACGAGTCCATTTCGCCGCGCGCAGTGGACGAACTGATGACCTCCCATTCGATGCATCTGGTTCGACGCAACGTCGATCGACGGTTCACGCGGCTCCTCGGGTTGTTCGGCTCGGGTTGCGACGAGTTCGTCTTTTCGAAGCGCTGACGAATCCCCGCCCTTGGACGCTCCAAGCGGATGGATCCCAGTCAAGGGGCCACTTCGCACCCCTTGACGAAGAATCCGCCACCCGCGTCGAGACTGAGCATCTTCTCGGGCTTGTCGGCGAGAAACTCATCGATGGCCTTTGTCGCACCGGGACACGTAGTGCACCCGTAGTCGTCGCAAACGAGCACGGCCCCGTGGCTGAGTCGAGAGTAAAAGAAGAAAATGCTATCGAGCGTGGGTTGGTACAAGTCCACGTCGATATGGACGAATGAAAAATTCCTGTCCGCGACTTCGCCAAATCGATTCGGGATCCAGCCCTTGTGGAAACGAATCGATCCCTCGAAAGCAGCAAGATTCCGAGCGACCACATCTTCAGCGATAGACAAATCGCTCTTCTTCCAGTGCCCGCCATCGACCGGCAACGGCTCACTGAGTCCCTCGAACGAGTCGAACATGTGATGCGTGCGTTTGAATCGCCCGTTGAGTCGATTCGCTTCGCAAATCAGGTATGAAGTCGCACCCTTGTACACGCCGCACTCTGCCGTATCCCCAGGCACGTCGCCGGTCAGGCGAATGAGTTGCCGAACCATCCACCGGCGATGCGTGTTGGGGTGTTTCCGCTCATTGAATCGATCGAGGTAGGCGTTAAACGTCGCGTCTTGCCACCAGTCGAGCTGTGGCCAGGTCAGGCGGAAGTCGCCAAACAATCGATCAGCGAACACCTTCAAGAGCCGGAGCTTGGCAATCACGACATTGCCGGAGACTCTTTGCCACCTTTCGAACGGACGCTTTGATGAATTGGCCATGTGCTATCAATTCCCTGTGGAGCTTTGCTCAAGGCTTAGCCTCGCGAGCAGAACTCCTCCGCCGGCCGCAACTGTGACGGACAGTGAATACGCGAGCGCGATGATCGCAGCCTGATTGCCGACCTGCATGCCGATGACAGCGCCAAGCGCGAACAGCAACAGTTGTCCAAGATACAGAATGCCGACCGCCCCCGCACGTCCCTGCGCCAGAAGCAGGCGGGAGGCCAGAACTAGCACGAGTGCCCCAGGAAGCTGAATGAGATATGCCTGCTGCGCGAGTGCGACACCGACAGCAGCGGCCTCGTCGAAAGCGCCGCGTTGAAACACAACCCGCACAATGGCGTCCGAACCAAGTATCAACATGAAGGCCACTGCAGCTCCACCTGCAGCGAGCACCACTGCGTAGCGCTCCAATGTTTTCCGGCACTGCGCGGCCTCGCGCATAGCAAGCATCTCGGAGAAATAGGGGAGAGCCGTAACGGCAAACGCCGATACGGCGAGCCCATTCAGGAGAGCCGGCAATCGATTGCCGTAGCCGAGCGTAGCCACAGCGCCGACCCCGAATTCAACCGCGGCGGCTTGCTCCACGAGAGGAAGCAACGCAATCGCAGCTGCACCGGCGGCAACCCTCCCAACGCCGGTCACGAAGGGTTTGCTGACCGGACCAACGAACGGCGTTGCAGGGAGCATCGTCAATCCGTCGCTGCGCAGGACAATCTCAACGATTAGCAGTTCCAGGACGGCTCCCACAGCCATGCCGATCGCCAGCGTCTCGGCCCTCGCTATCGGGAAGGCGAGAAGCACCGCCACCATGACAAGCGGTGTCGCGAGCGGCACCGCTCCGTTGATCAAGAACCGCTTTCGCGCCTGAAGCGCTCCGTAGCCGAGCAGCACCGTTCCCGAGGCGAAGTAGAAGACGCCTAACACGAGCACGCAGTTGAGAACGCTTCCGGATGTCCCGGCGCCGCCCGTTCGAGTCAGGTACGCGATGAGTTGCGGCAGCAGGAACGCCCAGAGCACCAGTACGCCGGTGAGAATCAGTAAAGTGATTGCGACTACCTGCCGTAACAAGCGGCGGGAGGTCGCGCGCCCGTGGATCGAATCCGCTCTCACGAACTCCGGAATCAACGTCCACTGCACTGCGTACAGAACGATGCCGTGTGGAATGCCGATTAGCATGAGGGCAATCAGGTAGGCATCGATCTGACCCGACACCCCGAACACGGCGGCGACGAGGATCTCGCGCGCGAGTGAAGCGACTTTCACGCCGGCCGTCAATCCGCCCGAAAGCACTGCCGCGCGCGCGATTCGGCTGTTGACTGATCCCCCGCTAGCGAACCGCCGAAGTCGGCCCCTCACTGCAAGCATGTCGCGCCCGGTCAGTGAGGCACTGCCTTTGGTGGCCTAACTCTCAGATTCGAGGCGATCCCAAAGTCGCATCCAGGCAGACCAATGAACCGATATGCGTCCGCCATCATGTTCAACACGATGAGCCGTAGCATGCGCTCTCACTGAATACTTGTTTGCGTTCCAGCAACCGTCTACTCCTCGCCGCTTTTCAGATTCGATTCGCTACGGTTGAGTTGACCTAGTGCCATCTTCGCGGCGGCGCGTTGGCTTCCGCTTCGTCAATGAGCTTAGCCAAGTTACCGAAGTCAGCAGGGCGTTCGACGGCGCGCTTCCGAATGCGAGCGAGAATGCCGTCGTTACCGGTCGGAAAGAACATGGTCATGCGTGCGAGTTGCTCGCGCACCCAACCGAAATCCCCTGCCATTGCCTTTAGCAAAACCAATCTGCCAACGTTTTCTGCCGATGGCGCACGATGAAATATTCGCTCTGCGTCGCGCGTTTTCTTCTCAAGATCTTCTTTTGAGATCGGCACGCGAAGGCCGAGCGCATGTGTCGCGATGAAATCAAAGACCACGACCTCCCTGCCTGCGCTTTCGATCGCAGCATCGAGTCGAGGAGAAGAGACGTTGTTCTGCAATTCGAGATTTACCAGGAATACCGTGTGCTCAAGCTTTCGATAGTCCAGGAACAAGCCAACGTTTCCAATCAAGGCAACGCACGCGACAGTTGTGACCGCCGTTCGCATTGGCACGCTGATCTGCAGTCCATTGGCGTCCGACCGAACCAGGAGGCCTAGTGCCAGACCAAAGAACATGAGGAAATGCACGTACCAAAGCGGAAACTCCAGCATGCTATGGATTCCGAGTACTCCAATCCAACTGAACATTAGCCCATCGACCGAACTTAGCTGCGACCACCGCCTGATTGCCGGGTATAGGGACAGAAACAGAAGCAGCGCCACCACGCCGAGACCAATCAGGCCGAACTCAGCCAGGAGTTGCATTGGCAAACTGTGCGCGTAGGAATCAAGCGGCTCGTGCGCGCCAAGGGGCTGCAATCGATAGGCAGCGCCGAAGAATGATCCCGCACCTCCGCCGATCCAAGGGTGCGTCAGCCAAACCATGATCGCCTGCCTCCACAGCTCCAGGCGAATCAAGACGCCGCCGTCGCGCGCATCCGCGAGCCGACCCGCAGCAGTCGCGCATGGCACCTCAAGTAATTGAAGAGCCTCTGCTATGAGGAGTGTCGCAAGGAGAAATCCGAGCGGAAGCGTCAAGGCCGATGCCAGTCGATTCTGGATTGCGGACTGCGGCCCCAACGTCAACCGGCTGGCTGCGACCATAAACGCTACGAAGAAGCAAATGAGCCAGGCCATGCGCGAAGCCGTCAAAGCGGCGCTCAACATCAGAACGAACGCGAGCGAAGCGGCGAACGGAACTCGCACTCGGCCCTTGCCCGCCAGATAGAGGACGCCGGCAACTGCTAACCACGCGATGGTTGCAGTCTGATTCGACTGGCCGGTATTTCCGAAGAATGTGCAGACGGGTCGATCCGACACGAGAATCACGAATGGCTGCAGCGACGCATCGAACCCGGTCACTTGGGCGACTTGAGCAAATGCATTGAAGATCGCAACCATGATGATCGCGAAGGCCAGACGGTCCGCGACCTCGGTCTCCTGGCCGGCGGCACGAAAATGCTGGCCCAACAGGATCGCCAGCAGCAGCATCCACAAGTACCCAATGGGAAGGAGCCAGTCCATCTTGAACTCATAGCGCCCAAGAATGAACTGCACGGCGATCAGCAACACAATCGAGATTGGAAGGAGCAAGAGGCTGCCGCTGACCTGCGATCGCCGCGAAAGCTGCGGCCATAGCATGGTCGCAGCGAGCGCCATGCAAAGTGCGCTCGACCATTCGCCATAAAAGTCGGCGAGCGGCATTTCCCTGAAATAGGTAAGTAGCGGCAGGATGAGAGCCAATCCGACCGCCACTGCGAAGCCCGCTGGCAAACTGCGCATAGACAAAAAGGGGTGGCAGGCGCCACCCCTTCCCTGATCAAAACGTACTAGTGAACTGAGTTTGATCAACTGCGGCAGTTCGCGGGGACGTACTTGATGATGTTCGTACCGCCCGTCGCCGAACACGTCCAAGTAACAACCGCGCCGGAGCCTGTACCAATCAAGATGATGCTTCCACCGGCCGCGCCTCCGAGAACGGTGCCCGTCGATAGCAGTGACGTGACCGTAACCACGTTCGACGCTCCGGGTCGCGCCACGGTCACGCTCTGCACGAGCGGAGAATTCGGACTCGTATACCCCGCGCTATCGTTGTTTAGAGGCATCTCGCCGTTCGTGTTGAAGTACTCCGCCGACGCCGTCTTGGCCGCCGACGCGAGGTTCACGGCTTCGGAAACCCGCGCCCGAATCGTGTAGTCCTGATACTGCGGAATGGCGATCGCCGCCAGGATGCCGATGATGGCCACGACGATCATCAGCTCGATCAGCGTGAAGCCGCGTTGGTATTGACGTTTCATAGGTCTGACTCTCCTCAGGTTGGGGATACCGGCCCGACGCCGATGACAAGATCATTCCAAGTTCCGTGCCACCCTCAAATCCGCCGATTGGCGGACGCGTTGGGTCGCATTCGGGGTCATTCGGTCGTCTGACTGACGATCTTGGGCGCAGAACTGACCAAATTGGTCAGCGACGGATCAATGCAGTCTGCGCTTCCGGCGGTGCGGCCGGCGCAATCTGCGGCCGCTAAGCAGCGCCGCCGCTTTGCAGGAACTCCATCTTCACGCCGGCCAGCTCGATCACATCCTTGTCCTTCAGCGGATGCGCGGCGGAGCCGAGGTTGGCGCCGTTGACGCTGGGGAAGACTTCGCCTTCGACGTGAGCGATGAAGTAGCCGGTCGGCCGGCGCGTGATGACGGCGACCTGATAGCCGGGACGGCCGATCGTGGTCAGCGCCTTCACGAGTACGAGTTCGCGGCCGGCGTTTGCCCCGGACAGGATGCGGATCGTGGCCGATCCCGCGGCGGGTGCCTCGTCGGCGCCTCCTGGCTGCCGTACCTGAATCGTCGCCGGTCCCGGGCCGTAGAACTCGCGCCGCAACGGCTGCGAGGTGTCGAAATCGACTTCGCCTTCGGACGCGGCGCCGCTGTCGGCCAGATACTTCAGCCGGTACTTGCCGATCTCGATGAAGTCTCCGCTCTGCAGCAGGTGCTTCTTGATCGGCTGCCCGTTGACGGTGGTGCCGTTCGTGGAGCCGAGATCTTCGAGGTAGACGTCCTCGCCGGCGCGGAACACGACCGCGTGTTCGCCGCTGACCGCAAGGTTGTCGATGACGAGGTCGTTGTGCGAGCGACGGCCGATCGTCATCCGGTCCTTCGACAGGTTGACCTCGCGCAGCACGACTCCATCGAGGCTCAACACCAGCTTTGGCATCCTGTCTCCGTGTGCCAGATCGGTTGTTATGTCGAGTCGATGCGGCGGTCAATCGCTCCCTGCCCACCGCATCAGGCGAACAAATCTACCAGCCGTCCAATGAGTTGGCCAGCCGAATCATGCGCGCAGGCAACGTCAGCTCGCCCCGTTCGTCCCTGCGAGCACACCACCGGGCAGCGCGCGCACGATGACGATCGACGTGTTGTCGCGTCCGCCGGCCGCGTTGGCGAGGTCGACGAGACGCTGCGCCGCGCGTTGCGAATCAGGCAGCGCGGCGAACAGGGCCGCGCCGATTTCCGCGTGCGACACCATCTCGGTCAATCCGTCCGAGCACAGCATCAGCCAGTCGTTCGGCTGCACCGGATACTCGTGCACCTCGGGCTCGACGTCGGCCGCCGCGCCGAGCGCGCGCGTGACGAGATTCTTGGCCGGCAGCAGGCGCGCCTCTTCCTCCGTGACCATACCGGCATCGAGCAGTTCCTGCGAGAACGAATGGTCGCGCGTCAACTGTTCGAGCACGCCGTCGCGGAAGCGATAGGCGCGCGAATCGCCGGTGTGCGCAACCCACAGTCGGCCCTCGATCAGCCACACGACGACGATGGTGGTCGCCATGCCCTCGTAGGCGCTGCTGCTGGTCGCGGCGCGGAAGATGGTTGCGTTCATTTCGACCAGGCGCTGCGACAGCGCGCGTGCCACGTCGAGCTCGACGCCGGTGGCGCGCGCCGCAGCCAGATCGTCGGTCAGTTGGGTGAGCAAGCTGCTGACCGCCATCGTGCTGGCGACCTCGCCGGCGTTGTAGCCGCCCAGGCCGTCGGCCAGCACCGCCAGACCGAGCTCGGGATCGAGACCGATCGCGTCTTCGTTCAGCGGCCGCACGAGCCCGGCATGCGAGCACAGCGCGAATTCGATGGTGGCGGCCATGGGCGATGATCGGTCAGGAGGCGTTCATTATCAACGAAGGCGACGCGCCTCCGTGCCCCCAGCGTCGTTCTCGCGCAAGCGGGAACCCAGGAACGGCGACCGGCTGGGTGCCCGCTTTCGCGGGCACGACACCGCGCGTTGGCGCCTCACTTCGCCTCCACCTCGATCTGACGCGCCCACAGCCGTCCGATCACGACGACCAGCACCGCGCACGCCGCCGACACCGCGTAGTCGATGTGGCCGAAGGTGTCGTGGAACCGCGTGTCGATCGCTGGATCGGTCACCGCCATCTCGCCGGCGACGAAGCCGAGCAGTGCCGCGCCGAGCGTGATGATGATCGGCCACCTGGCCATCAGCTTCAGCAGGATCTGGCTGCCGATGATGATCAGCGGTATCGAAAGCCCGAGACCGATGATCAGCAGCGCGAGCCGCGCCTGCGGCGGTCCGGTCTCCGCGGCGGCCGCGACCGCGATCACGTTGTCCAGGCTCATCACCAGATCGGCGATCAGGATCGTGCGCACCGCGCTCCACAGGCCGGAGGAGGCCTCTGTTTCCACGCCGCCGTCATCCTCGGGCAGCAGCAGCTTGGCGCCGATCCACATCAGCAGCCCGGCACCGACGAGCTTCAGATACGGGTATTGCAGCAACTGGACCGCGAAGACAGTCAACACGACCCGCAGCACGATCGCCGCGGCGCTGCCGAGGAAGATCGCGGCCTTCTGCTGCTTCCGCGGCAGGTTGCGCGCGGCCAGCGCGATCACGACCGCGTTGTCGCCCGACAGGATGATGTTGACGACGATGATCTCGGCGAGCGACTTCCAGAACAGCGCCGTGCCGGCGATCTCGAGCAACTCCATCCCTCTCCCCCTTGATGCAACTTGTTTTCAGTCGGCCACCGTCGCGGGTCGCCGAGGCCCGACGGCCCTAGATCACCGACTTGAGCAGCTTGCCGATCTCGGAGGGATTCTTGGTCGTTCGAATGCCGCAGGCCTCCATGACGGCCAGCTTCTCCTGCGCCGTGCCCTTGCCACCCGAAATGATCGCGCCGGCGTGCCCCATGCGCTTTCCCGGCGGCGCGGTCACGCCGGCGATGAAGCCGACCACCGGCTTCTTCATGTGCTTCTTGGCCCACTCGGCCGCAGTCTCTTCATCGCTGCCGCCGATCTCGCCGATCATCACGACCGCATCGGTGTCCGGGTCGTCGTTGAAGAGCTTCAGCACGTCGATGTGTTTCAGCCCGTTGACCGGATCGCCGCCGATGCCGACCGCGCTCGACTGCCCGAGCCCGAGCTCGGTCAGTTGCGCCACGGCCTCGTACGTCAGCGTGCCGGAGCGCGACACCACGCCGATGCGTCCCTTGCGGTGGATGTGCCCCGGCATGATGCCGATCTTTATTTCGCCGGGCGTGATCACACCCGGGCAGTTGGGTCCGAGCAGCAAGGTCTTGCGGTGCTGCTTGCGCATCTTGTCGCGCACCACGACCATGTCGCGCACGGGGATGCCTTCGGTGATGCAGATGACGAGATCGAGATCCGCTTCGACCGCCTCCCAGATCGCGTCGGCCGCGCCCGCGGGCGGCACGTAGATCACCGACGCGTTGGCGCCGGTCTTTTCCTTCGCCTCTTTTACCGAGGCGAAGATCGGCACGCCCTCGAAGTTCTCGCCCGCCTTCTTCGGATTGACCCCGGCGACGAAACAGTTCGCACCAAAGGCGTACTCGCGGCACGCGCGCGTGTGGAACTGCCCGGTCCTGCCGGTGATGCCCTGCGTGATCACGCGGGTGTTCTGGTTGATCAGGATGCTCATCGTCGATCTTTCGATGTCAGCGCGCTCACCGGACGCCCGCTTTCGCGGGCATGACACCCAACCCGCGTGTCATTCCCGCGCAAGCGGGAATCCAGTTACAGCGTCAATTCCTCGTATAGGTCTTTCCAAGTCGGATTCGACTTCTCGATCAATTCCAGCTTCCAAGCTCGATTCCACTTCTTGATCTGTTTCTCTCGCTGAATCGCGGAATCGATGCTTTCCGTTTGCTCGTACCACACGAGCTGCTTGACGCCGTAT
Source organism: Pseudomonadota bacterium (assembly GCA_029778535.1). Lineage (GTDB taxonomy): Bacteria > Pseudomonadota > Gammaproteobacteria > Burkholderiales > Burkholderiaceae_F > JAKOQB01. The sequence continues at coordinate 21,936 of JAKOQB010000120.1, forward strand.
TC
>JAKOQB010000121.1 GCA_029778535.1 Pseudomonadota bacterium
CGCGCGCGCCTCAGCGGCCATCAGCTCGCTGATACGCCCCATGCCGCCGATCGCGTGGCCCCATTGCCCGGCCTTGCCGTCGACCTCGCCGAGCGCATAGTGCAGCAGCAGGTACGCGGAGCCCGCGGCATACGGGCTGGCGTAGTTGCCGACGATCGCATCCCAGCCGAGCACGCTCTTCAGCGGCGCCGATTCGAATGCCGCGTCGAGCCAATGACCCGCGCTGCGGGTCAGCAGCTCGATCAGGTCTCGTTGCACCGGACGTGACCGACGCCCGAACTCGAACAGCAGGCGGGCGGCGGCGAGCGCGTCGCGCCCATCCTGCACGATCATCGGACCGCCGAAGTTCGGCGGCGCGCGCAGCACCCACTCCTTCAACATGCGCGCCACCTCTTCAAGCCGCGCCTGATACGTCGGCAGCGCAGCCGCGTCGCGCGGCGAGAACTTGGCGACCTCGGCCGCCGAGTCGGCCGCGGCCCCACCGAATCGCAGGAACCTGACGTCAGGCAGCGGCAGGAAATTGGAAAACGGCCGCGCGACGATCCGCAGCCCGCGCTCGACGAGCTTCAGGTCGCGGATCACCTGCGGGTTCAGCAGGCTCACCGTGTAGCTCGCGCTCGAATTGCGGAAGCCGGGGAGGAACTCCTCCGTCACCGCCGCGCCCCCGACCACGCCGCGGCGCTCCAGCACGCGCACGCTCAATCCCGCGGCGGCGAGATAGCAGGCGCAGGCGAGCCCGTTGTGGCCCGCGCCGATGATGGCGACGTCGCAGTCCATCGCGCGCCGGCCGCCTCAGCGCGCGCGCCGCGTCGACACGATCAACTGCCGGAATCCATCTGCGACTGCAGATAGTTCTGCAGGCCGATCTGGTCGATCAGCGCGAGCTGCGTCTCGAGGTAGTCGATGTGCTCCTCTGTGTCGTCGAGGATGTCGACCAGGATCTGGCGCGAGACGAAATCGTGCGCGGCTTCGCACTTGGCGATCGCGCCCTTCAGCGCCTGCTGCGACGCGCGCTCGAGCGCGAGGTCGCCCTTCAGCACCTCGGGCACGTCCTGTCCGATCCGCAGCTTCGCCAGGTCCTGCAGATTGGGCAGCCCGCCGAGCAGCAGGATGCGCTCGATCAGCCGGTCGGCGTGCTTCATCTCGTCGATCGACTCGTTGTACTCGTGCTTGCCGAGCTTGCCGTATCCCCACTGGCGCAGCATGCGCGCGTGCAGAAAATACTGGTTGATCGCCGAGATCTCGTTCTTCAGCTGGCCGTTCAGTTGCGTAATCACCGCCTTGTCGCCTTGCATCGCGCGTCCCCCTGCGCTCCCCGGAGAGCGCCGTCCCCGTTACGCCGCCGCGGCCGCAACGCGCGGGCATGCCGCGCAGTCGCCGTCGCAGCGACCCGCCGCTTGAATGTACTCCCGCGCCGCGTCGCGGCAGCAGCCGCAGCCCGCGCCGACGCCGAGCGTGATCGACAGATCATCGAGCGTGCGCGCCCCGCCCGCCACCGCGGCGCGGATCTGCCGATCGCTGACGGCGTTGCAGATGCAGACGTACATCGCGCCCTTTACCGGTAGCCGACTCGATCGAGGATGCGCTGCGCCGCGATCTGCCCCTTGCCGACCGACGAGATCGGCACGCTTTCCGCCTTGAACGTGCCGAGCGAGGCCAGCGCCGGGTTTTGAGTCTCCGCCCCCTCGACGACCGGCCACTCGTTGTTGCCCTCGGCGAAGTACGCCTGCGCCTCCCTGCTCGACAGGTACTCGAGGAACCTGATCGCGTTGTCTCGATGCGGCGCATGCCGCGCGACGCCGCCGCCGGAGATGTTCACGTGCGCACCGCTGCTTGCCTGGTTCGGCCAGACAAAGCCGACCTTGGCGACGACGTCCCTGTCCTTCGGATCGGTCGAGCGCACCAGCCGCACCCAGTAGTAGGTGTTGGTCAGCGCCACCCCGCACTCGCCGCTCGCGACCGCGCGAATCTGATCGGTGTCGCCGCCGCGCGGCGGGCGCGCCATGTTCGCGACCACGCCCCTGGCCCAACTTTCCGTCGCCGCTTCGCCGCTGCGCTCGACCATCGCGCCGATCAGCGACAGCATGTACGGGTGCGAGCCGGAGCGCGTGCAGACCAGGCCCTTGAGCTTCGGGTCCGCGAGCTTCTCATAGGTGTCGACATCGGCCGGCTTCACGCGCGCCTTGTCGTACACGATCACACGTGCGCGGGTGGAGAAGCCGAACCAGCTGCCGTCGTTCGAGCGCAACTGGGCCGGAATGCGCTCTTCCAGCACCTTCGACTTGATCGGCTGGAACAGCCCGTCGATCTGCGCACGCCACAGCCGCGCGGCATCAACCAGCAGCACGACGTCCGCCGGGCTGTTCGCGCCTTCGCTTTTGAGCCGCTGCAGCAGCGGCTCATCGCCCAGTTCGATCCGGTTGATCCTGATGCCGGTCCGGCGGGTGAAGTTCTCGTACAGCGCCTCGTCGGTCTGATAGTGGCGTGCCGAATACAGATTCAGCACCTTGTCGCCGGCGACCTGCGCGTGGCTCGACCACGGCAGCGATGCGGCGAGCGCCACCCCGATCGCGCGCACCATCCCCAGCGCTGCCTCGGGCCAGCGTTCGGCCCGTCCGTTCGTTGCTCTCATCCCCGCTCCCGATTCTGCTTGCCTGATGCCCGCAGATTATCGGAAGCAATTCTCAAATGCAACTCATTCGCATTTGATCTGAGTCAACCACCCGGCCGTCACGGGCCGGAGTCATCGGGCGAAGCGGAAACGGCCGCGCCGCGCATCCGTCCGGCTTTGGTGCCGGCGGCGAGCCGCCGGGCGCCGTTGAAGCGCGCGCGCCAGTAGTCGAGCCGCATCGACTCGACCCGCACGCTGCCGCCGCGCGCCGGCGCGTGGACGAAGCGCCCCTCGCCGATGTAGACGCCGACGTGGGAGAACGGCCGCCCGAGCGTGTTGAAGAACAGCAGGTCGCCCGGTGCCAGCCGCGCCGGCACGACCGATCGACCGAACTGGCTCATCGCATCGGAGCGGCGCGGCAGTTCGATGCCGAGCGCGGCCTGCACCACGGTGCGCACCAGTCCGCTGCAGTCGAAGCCGTGCGCCGGATCCTCGCCGCCGAGCCGATACGGCACGCCGAGGAAACTGAGCGCGCGCATCACGACCTCGGCGCCGCCGGATTCCGACCGCCCTTCATCCGCGCGCGCGGGTGCCGAAACAGCGAGCAGAACGCCACAGCAAGCGCCGATCCACGCACGGTGGCGGAGGGATGAGCGCGAATGCGTGACCACGATCAGACGAATGGCGAAAACCGCTCGCCAAGATAGCGAAAGAGTTCGGAAAATCCCAGCCTGCCATGCCGCGAATCGGCGCCGCATCAGCCGATTCGGGTAAATTGCAGAGCCCTGTCGCGTCGCGGAAGCACCGCGCGCTTGCGAGTGACTGCGTGTCGGACGACGCCAACTTCAAGAACACCGCTCCGCTGCCCCCGAGGGCACGGCTGCTGATCGCCGACGATTCGCGCATCGTGCGCGCATCGATCACGCAGCACATCCGTGACCGCTTCGACATCCGCGAAGTGACCGACGGCGAAGCCGCGTGGCAGGCGATTCTGCTCGACGCGTCGATCCGCGTGCTGATCAGCGACCTGACGATGCCCAAGATCGACGGCTACGAACTGCTGTCGCGCATCCGCAGCTCGAAGGTGCAGCGCATTCGAGAACTGCCGGTCGTCGTCATCACCGGCGCCGACGAGGAAGCGGAGCGCGAGCGCGCGGCTGCGCTCGGCGCCACCGACTTTATCCAAAAAGGGGTGAACGCGGCCGAACTGATCTCGCGCCTCGAGGTGCTGGTGAAACTCGCGACCACACGCGAGACGCTGTCGGAGACTCAGGCGACGCTGGAATCGGCGCGCACGATCGACCCGGACACGGAGCTGCACAACCTGGTGTTCTTCGATCGCCAGGTCGACAAGCTGATTTCGTACTCGCGCCGCAACCTGTCGGACGTGGCGCTGATCTGCGTGCGGGTGGAATTGTCGCTGCCGCAGTCGGACTCGTGGGAGGGCGAGACCGAAAGCCGGGTGAAGCTCGTCGGCCGCACGCTCGCCGCATCGATCCGCCTCGAGGACCTGGGCACGCGCTCCGACCGCTACGAGTTCTGCGTAGCGACGCAGACCAACGGCCTGTCGGGCGTGCTGCGCTTCGCCGCGCGGCTGCGCAAGGTGCTGGAAAACGTCGACGCGGCCGGGCCGGGAGTCGAGGTCTGGACCTGCATCGGCGTGGCCACGCTGTCGGAGGACCTGCGGCGCGGCGCGGAGGAGCTGCGCGCGGTCGCGCAGCGGCGCGCGCAGCAGGCGCAGGCCAATCGCTCGCGCCGCATCGTGCTGGGCGCGGCCGAAGGCGCGGCGCCGGGCGCGATCGACGCCCGCCCCGACGAAGCCTCGATGGACGTGAGCCTCGCGCTGGCGCTGATCCGCGCCGGGCGCGCCAACGAAGTGGTGCCGCATCTGCCGCGGCTCCTGGTCCAGCTCGACCCGCTGCTGAAGTTGCTGCGACAACAACGAGAGATACAGACCAACCATTCGGAGGGAACACGCGATGACCAGCTACAGGGAGTTCCACGCTAAATCGATCGCCGACCCCGAGGGTTTCTGGGGCGAACAGGCGCGCCTGATCGACTGGCAGACGCCGTTCACGAAGGTTCTCGATTACTCGAAGCCGCCGTTTGCCAAGTGGTTCGTCGGCGGGCGGACCAACCTGTGCCACAACGCGATCGACCGCCATCTTTCCACGCGCGGCGACCAGGCGGCGCTGATCTACGTGTCGACCGAGGTCGATCAGGAGAAGACCTACACCTTCAGGCAGCTGCACCGCGAGGTCAACCGCTTCGCCGGGATCCTGATGGGCCTCGGCGTCGGCCGCGGCGACCGCGTGCTGATCTACATGCCGATGGTGCCGGAGGCGGTGTTCGCGATGCTCGCCTGCACGCGCATCGGCGCGATCCATTCGGTCGTGTTCGGCGGCTTCGCGTCCCACAGCCTCGCCACCCGCATCGACGACGCACAGCCGAAGGTGATCGTCAGCGCCGATGCCGGCTCGCGCGCCGGCAGGGTCGTGCCGTACAAGGGCCTGCTGGACGAGGCGATCGCGCTGGCGAAGTTCCCGCCGCGCAACGTCGTGATGATCAACCGCGGGCTGGCAGAACTGAAGCTCGTCGCCGGCCGCGATCTCGACTACGCGAAGCTGCGCGAGCAGCACATGAACGACGAAGTGCCGTGCGAATGGCTCGAATCGAACGAGCCGTCCTACGTGCTGTACACGTCGGGCACCACCGGCAAACCGAAGGGCGTGCAGCGCGACACCGGCGGCTATGCGGTGGCGCTGACCGCATCGATGAAGCACATCTTCTGCGGCAACGCCGGCGAAACGTATTTCTCCACCAGCGACATCGGCTGGGTCGTCGGGCACAGCTACATCGTCTACGGCCCGCTGCTCGCGGGCATGGCGACCGTGCTGTACGAGGGCACGCCGATCCGGCCCGACGGCGGCGTGTGGTGGAGCATCGTCGAGAAGTACAAGGTCACGTCGATGTTCTCCGCGCCCACCGCGATCCGCGTGCTGAAGAAGCAGGATCCGGCGTTTCTGTCCAGGTACGACTTGTCGTCGCTGCGCCTCTTGTTCCTCGCCGGCGAGCCGCTCGACGAGCCGACCGCGCGCTGGATCGCCGACGGCATCAAAAAGCCGATCATCGACAACTTCTGGCAGACGGAGACCGGCTGGCCGATCCTCGCGATCTGCCGCGGCGTCGAGGCGCTGCCGTCGAAGTTCGGCTCGCCGGGGCTGCCGGTTTACGGCTACGACGTGCGCCTCTTCAACGAGATGACCGGCACGGAGGTCGGCGACAACGAGAAGGGCGTGGTCGGCATCAACGGCCCGCTGCCGCCGGGATGCATGAGCACCGTGTGGGGCGACGACGAGCGCTTCGTGCAGACCTACTGGAAGAGCATCCCGAACCGCATCGTGTACTCGACGTTCGACTGGGGCATCCGCGATTCCGATGGGTACTTCCTGATCCTCGGCCGCACCGACGACGTGATCAACGTCGCCGGCCACCGGCTCGGCACGCGCGAGATCGAGGAGTCGTTGAGTTCGCACGCGAACGTCGCCGAGGTCGCGGTGGTCGGCGTCGCCGATCAGCTCAAGGGCCAGGTCGCGATGGCGTTCGCTGTCCTGAAGGACCCGTCGAAGATAGCCACGCCGGAACTGAAACGCGCGCACGAGGGCGAGATGATGAAGGTCGTCGACGAGCAGCTCGGCGCGGTAGCGCGGCCGGCGCGCGTGCACTTCGTCACCGTGCTGCCGAAGACGCGCTCCGGCAAGCTGCTGCGCCGGTCGATCCAGGCGATCTGCGAAGGCCGCGATCCGGGCGATCTGACGACGATCGAGGATCCGAGCGCGCTCGAGCAGGTGCGCGCGGCGGTGAAGTCGGGCTGATCGCGCAGCGGTGCTCGACTTCACCTTGGAGACGTTCAGTCTCAGTTATTTCCTCGCGTCGTTCCTGCTGCCGCCGATCCTTCTGCTGATCACCGCGGGCATCGGCGCGGCGCTGCTGTGGCGCAAGCCCTATTCATGGCCGGCGCGCCTGCTGCTCGCGGCGTCGCTGGGCGGCATGCTGGTGCTGAGCCTGCCGGCGGTGGCGTTTGCGCTGTTCAGGCCACTCGAAGTGCCCCCGCTCGATCCCGCACAGGCGAAGCAGGCGCAGGCGATCGTGATCGTCGCCGGTGGACGCGCGCGCGGCGCGATCGAATGGGGCGGCGAAACGGTCAACGGTTTCACGCTGACTCGTCTGCGCTACGGCGCCCATATGGCGCGCACGACCGGGCTGCCGGTGCTGCTCACGGGCGGCCTGGGCAACCGGAGGCGTGCGCCGGAGGCGGTGCTGATGCAGCGCGCGCTGCAGGGCGAATTCGGCATCACACCGCGCTGGGTCGAAACGGCCAGCCACACCACGGCGGAAAACGCGCAGTTCAGCGCCGATCTGCTGCGCGCCGCGGGCGTCACGCGCGTGCTGCTGGTCACGCACGCATTCCACATGCCGCGCGCGGCCGCGCAGTTCGAGCACGCGGGACTCACGGTGATACCGGCGGCGACCGGTTACCAGGGGCTGCGCGAATTCATCTGGTTGCAACTCGTTCCGAGCCCCGACGCGCTGCGACTGTCGCACGTCGCGCTGCGCGAGTGGCTCGCGCTGACGCGCGATCGGCTACTCTCCTGGCTCGGGTCGTGACGGAGAGCGCGATGCAGACGAGGAAATTCCTGACGCAGGATGACGTGCAGAAGATCGGCGCCGCCGCTGTTGCCGAGGCTCAGAAGAACAAGTGGGCGGTGACGATCGCGATCGTCGACGACGGCGGCCACCTGCTGTGGCTGCAGCGCCTCGACGGCGCCGCCACCGCGTCGGTGTACATCGGACAGGAGAAGGCGCGCGCCGCCGCGCTCGGCCGGCGCGAGACCAAGCGCTACGAGGACATGATCAACCAGGGCCGCACCGCGTTCCTGTCGGCGCCGCTCGCGGGCATGCTCGAAGGCGGCGTGCCGATCATCGTCGACGGCCACCTGATCGGCGCGGTCGGCGTCTCCGGCGTGCAGTCGAGCGAGGACGCGCAGATCGCGAAGGCCGGCATC
>JAKOQB010000122.1 GCA_029778535.1 Pseudomonadota bacterium
CTCGCGCTGCAGGTTCTCGACCAGGTGTGCGGCGCGCAGCTCGGCGTCGGTCATCGCGCGGACGATGGCCGGCACCTCGGCCAGGCCGGCGATCTGCGCGGCGGCGGCGCGGCGGTGGCCGGCGATGATCTGGTACTGCGCGCCGTTGTCGAGGTCGGCCACGCGCGTGCGCGTCTCTGCGCTGATCGGCCGCACGACGATCGGCTGCAGCACGCCATTGGCGCGGATGCTGTCGGCCAGTTCGGCCAGCGCGACATCGTCGATCGGCACCGCGCGGCGTGGCTGAAACGGCGAGGGGGCAAGCTGCGCGAGCGGCAGCGCGCGCACGAATTCGGCGTGATTCATTTCGGCTCCGGCGGGTGGAGGGTGCGGGCATCTGCGTACAGTCGCGCGGCGAGCTTCAGCAGCCGCGCGGCATGGGCTTCGATCAGCGCGCGCACGGGAATGCCACGCGGTGGCGAGTCGAGCTCGTGTTCGATCTCGGCCATCTGATCGCGCGCGGCGGCGAGCAATTCGCGGATCGCGGCCGGTTTCATAATGGCAGGCGGCGCTGCAGCGGCGGTTGCGGGCGCCGATGCGCTATCTCGACGTGCGCGGGATCGGCGCGACGCAGCAGCAGCGCGCCCAGCTCGAGCGCGACGCGGCTCCAGGGCAGCTCGCAGGCCTGCTCTAAGCTCAGCGAGCGCGGGAAGGTCGACGCCTCGTAGGCGGCGAACAATTCGTCCGACGTGACGGGCGCGCTCATTTGAAGCGTGCCGCCATCGCGGCGATGTTGCGTGCCTGCTGCGCCGTGAGGCGCGCGGTGATACGATCGCCGTCGATCAGCAGGATCGAACCGTCGTCGGCGACGGCGACCGAACCAGGCGGATCGATGGCGGGCACGACGGTCGGCGCCACTGAGCCATTGGGACGTGCACGGTTGCGAAGCTGCGGCGGCTTTTCACGGGCGGATTTCTCACGGGGCGCTATGGCTGGTTGATCGTCGCCCGACAATGCGAAGCCGGCCTTGCCGTCGCGTACGACGAGGCGGATGGCGCCGTGCTTGATCGCGACGGCAAGATAAGCATGCACCGCATTGCGCTCGACATCGATTTCGGTCGCCATGTCGTCGATCGAGAGCCAAACTTCGCGCTCCAGCGCGGCAAGCGCGGATTCGGCTTTCGAGCCCGGACGCGGCATGTAGACGGCCGCCTCAGTCATGCGCGGCCTCGCATCACGAACCGCCGCGCGAACTTCTGCTGCCGGCGGTATTCTTCCAGGTGCGCGAGCGCCGCCTGCGCGGCGGTCATATCGCGCGTGTTGCGCGCCAGCTCCCACTCGATGCCGGCGCGCAGTTGATGCAGCCGCGCGCGCTCGCGGCGCAGGCCTTCGCGGCGCGTGCGCGCCCACCACAGGCGGATCATCGTCGCGAGGCTCATCGCGGCGCCCTCACGTTGGCGACGATCTGCTCGTCGGCGAAGTCGAGCGCGCCGAGCGCGCCGGCGCCGAGGTAGAACAGCAGCAGGAAAACGGCGACGCGCGCGATCAGCCCGAGCTGTTCGAGCGCGAGCCGCAGGCGGATATCAAGCCAGGCGGTTGGTCGCATGGGTGCGGCTCCGTTTGTGTGCGCTGTAGCAGGCGCTGCACCAGGATTGAAGCCGGCTGCTCACGCCGCGCAGCGCGAATTCGGCGCGCGGCTTGACCTGGCGGCAGCGCGGGCAGCGCTTGTGCGCCTGCAGCGGCGGATTGATCGCCGGGCGCCGGAGCGGCGAATTGTCGCGGGGCTTGAGCGCCCAGCGCAGGAATGGCGGCTCGGGAATCTCGATGCCATCCGGCCGGCTGATCTGCACTGCCTCGACGGTGCGCTCGCCGGCGAGCAGGTAGTAGCGGGCGAAGGTCGCGCCGAGCACGGTGCGGCGGAAGTAGCGCTGCGGCTGCATCATGCGGCCTTGCGCTGCACGGCCCCGGCGGCGCATGGCTCGCTGGCGGCTGGCCAGGCCACCGCGCAGCCGTCGAGCTCGGCGACGTGCAGGCCGAACACGGCGCCGATCATCGTCTGGCGCGCGTCGAGGTGGTCGAGCAGCTCGCTGGTCGCGGCGGCGAGGCGCACGTATGGCTGCTCGCCGGCGACCGCGCGGAAATGCTCGACTGGGCAGTCGAAGGTCTGCAGGCGATCGAGCGCGATGCGCAGCGCCTGTAGCTGGGTGCACTGGGCGGGGGTCATGCGCGCACCTCGAACCAGGGCGCGCAGGCCCGCGCGACGATGGACTGCACGTCCTGCAGATCGCGCCAGACGGCGCCTACGCCGCACCAGAGTGCATCGGCATCCGCGAAGCGCAACTGCTGTTCGGCGCGGCGCGCCTTGTGCCGCAGGCGCTCGTGCGCGCGCCGGACGCGATTGCAGCGATCGACCATCATTCGGTCGATCTGCTCGTCGATCCTCGGCTCGGATTTCGACTCGGGCGCGCTCATGCGAACACCACGCAGCCGAGCGCGCCGCCACCGGCGATCTGCGACAGCGACAGCGCCGGCACGTCGACATTGCGAATCGCGACCGGATCGTCATCCAGGCGCTCGGCCTCGAAAACGATCGGCGCGCCGGTCACCCAGGCGATGCGCCTGCGCGCGTCGCTGGCGTCGGCCGCGTGGACGGTGATGTGCTCGAGCAGCGCCGGATCGTCGATCGGCTCGAGCGGGACGCGCCGGCAGATCCGTGCGCGGTAGCGGAAAAGCGGTTCGACCATGTGCACTCCGTCGTGATGACGGAGCGCACTGTAGCCTTAGCTAAAGTCGGATGTCAAGCCCAAGCTAAATTGGCCTCATCGATCATCTGCGGGCACGCTGCTCTCGAATTTCCATCTGCGTCGCCTCAATGCGCAGGCATGCTTTGTAACGCGCGTAGTGATCGGGCGTCATCGTGTCCCCAGTTGCGCCGGTGGGCACATTCTCGCGAGCCTTGCAGAGCGCCACTATTTGGCCCATGGTCTGAGGCTCCGTTGGTGGAGGATCGGAGCATGCGCCTGAGCTCAGACAAGCGGTGAAGGCGCTGGTCAATATCATTGACCTATGCATGAGGAACTCTCACTGCTCAAGTTTTGCAATCACTGTTCCGAGGACAAGGAATCGATCGATGATCGCTGGGTATTGTTGGTTGAGTGGTCTCAACCAGCGCCGTCCATCTTCGTCGACGAATTGCTTTAGCGTAACGCGATCCTCGCCTTCTTGACGAGCAACAACAATGTCGCCATGCACTGGGCTGCGACGACGCGGATCCACCAAGACGAGACACCCAGCCGGGAACGAACGTCCGCTCGGCGCGGTCATTGAATCGCCCTCGACGCGGAGCCAGTAGCCGCGCGGACCGGCGTCGCGCGTCCCGGCAATCCATTCGTCCGCAACGCCCGGCGGATAGGGGTCCTTGGCGTCATCGAAATGCCCGGCCCGGATGCTGCTGAGAACTGGGTACGGGCCCGCTGCATAGGTTGGCGCCGGAGCTTCCTCCGCTGTTAGGCTATCTAGCCAGCGTTCTGGCATGCGCGCGGCGCGTTCTATTTTTCGCGCCGATTTTTCATTGATGTTTCGTATCCCGCGCACCCACTGGCTCAGTTGAGATTCGCTGACTCCTGCGGCCTGTGCCAGATCGACTGCCCTCTCAAATCGCGTCGCGATGAGCATTTGCAGCTTCTGCCGGCGAATTTCTTCGAGTTGCATGCCAACAATGTAGCTTTAGCTAAATTAGCACGGGCTTGTGAAATACTTTCGCTCAGGCTAAAGTTGAGCGCATGCAAATCCGCGAATACATCGCCTCCGCGCCTGGCAATGGCAAACGCCTGGCCACCGCGCTCGGTATCTCTCCGAGTTATCTATCGCAACTTGCGAGCGGGCACCGGGCGGTGACCGCCGAAATGGCATTGCGCATCGAACGGGCGACCAACGGGGTTGTGTCGGTGGAGGAAAGCTGTCCAGCGGCAGACTGGGAGGTCGTCGGCCGGCAATTGCTTTCGTCGCAATGAAGAATGTATTCATGCCTGGCATCTTTCCGCCCATCATTGATAAGCACTGAAAAACGTCGAGAGAACAACATGTCGCCAGTTATCGGGGATTCGCAGCGCCAGATGACCCTGCAGCTCGATGCCGCGCTCACCGAGCGCTTCTCCAGCCTGCTGGAATGCCTGGCCGCCGGTGTCTACCGGCGCGGCCTGAAGCGCACCGCGGCCGACCTCGATCTGGCGCCCGGCAACTTAAGCGTGGCGCTGGCCGGCGATGGCGCGCGCCATTTCGGCGTCGATCACCTCGAGCGCTACGTCGCGGTGACCGGCGACAAGACGCCGATCTACTACCTGGTCGCCAAATACCTCGGCGGCGAGGCCGCCGCAGGCGAACAGGCGCTGGCGACCGTGCTGGCATTGCTGCAGGAGCTGCCGGCGCAGCTCGCGGCGGCCGGGCTGCAATCGACCCAGGGCAAACGGCGCTGAATCGGGCTGGGCCGGCGCAATGCCTGCTGCCAAGCTCGATTTCGCGGCGATCGCCGCGGCCGCGCTGGCGCGCGCCGAACAACTGATCCCGCAGTGGCTGCCGGGCGGCAAGCGCATCGGCCATGAATGGCGCTGCGCCGATCTCTCCGGCGCCGCGGGTGAATCGCTCAGCGTCAATCTGACCAGCGGCCTGTGGGCCGACTTCGCCAACGACGACCGCGGCGGCGACCTGATTTCGCTCTACGCGGCGATCCACGGCATCAAGCAGGGCGAGGCCGCGCGCCGCCTGGCCGCCGAACTGGGCTTCGCGCCGGCGCCGACCGAAACAAAGGCGCGCAAACGCGCAACGAAACCCCGATCGCGCGAAACGAAAGCGCCCGCCGGCGAGCCGGCAGCCGCCGCGGCCGAACCGGCTGACGCCTGGCACGACGCCGGCGCCTGGCCGGTCGACGGGCCGCCGGCGCCGGTCGCGCACAGCTACCGCGGCAAGCCGCAGGCGTCATGGGCCTACCGCGATGTCGACGGCAATTTGCTCGGCTGGGTGCACCGCTTCGCGACGTCGAGCGGCGGCAAGGAGATCCTGCCCTGCGTATGGTCGCGCCATCCGGCCAAGGGGCTGGCGTGGCGCTGGCGCGCGTTCGATGCACCGCGGCCGCTCTACGCGCTCGACCGTCTGCAGGCGAGTCCGGCGCTGCCGGTGCTCGTCGTCGAGGGCGAGAAATGCGTCGAGCTCGCGCAGCGCGTTCTCGGCGCCGGCTGCATCGTCACGACCTGGCCGGGCGGCGCCAAGGCCGCCGACCGCGCAAATTGGGCCTGGCTTGCGCAGCGCCGGGTGGTGATCTGGCCCGATGCCGACGCCAAGCGCGCGAAAAACTCCCCCGAACTTCTGCCCGAGCCGCAGCAACCCGGCATGCGCGCGGCCGAGACGATCGCCGCGCTGCTGGCGCCGCACGCGGCGCAGGTGCGCATCGTCGCCATCCCAGCGCCTGGCGAAAAGCCCGACGGCTGGGATGTCGCCGATTGCATCGCCGAGGCGGGCGGTCCCGACGCGCCGGGCGCGCGCGCCGCGGTGCTGGCATGGCTCGCGCCCGAGCGGTTGCGCCTGCCGCGCAGCGAAGGCCTGCCGACCCCTGCGGTGGCTGCGCAGGCCGCAGCGTCGGTCGCGCCGGCGCCGCCGGAGCTCGAGCCCGGCGATTGGCGCCGCGCGCTGCGCTGGGAGCGCGGCCAGCTCGTCAAGCACTCGTCCAACATCTGCGAGATCCTGCGCAACGACGAGCGCTGGCGCGGCGTGATCGCCTACGACGAGTTCGCGCAACGCGTGGTCAAGCGCACGGCGCCGCCGTACGCGTTCGGCCGCGAGGGCGAATGGACCGCCGACGATGACGTGCGCACCGCGGTGTGGCTGTCGCAGCAGCACCGGCTCGACGTGTCGAGCAAGCAGGTGGTCGAGGCGATCGAATCGGTCGCGCGCGAGCGCACCTACCATCCGGTCGTCGAGCATCTGCGCACGCTGCGCTGGGACGGCGAGCGCCGCCTCGGCGCGTGGTTGTCCAAGTACCTCGGCGTGACCGACTCCGAGTACGCGCAATGCGTCGGCACCTATTTCCTGCGCGGCATGGTGTGGCGCGTGCTGCGGCCGGGCTGCAAATTCGATTACTGCCTGGTGATCGAGGGCGCCGAGGGCCTGCGCAAGTCCACGCTTGCCGAGACGCTCGGCGTGCAGTGGGGTTCCGACACGCCGCTCGACCTCGACAACAACCGCGAGGCCGCGCTCGCGCTGCACGGCAACTGGGTGGTCGAGTTCTCCGAGATGGAGTCGGTCACCCGCGCCGAGGCGCACCTGCAGAAGTCATTCCTGTCGCGCCGCTTCGACCAGTACCGGCCGTTCTGGAGCGGCCGCAACACCAAGGTACAGCGACAGTGCGTGTTCATCGGCACCACCAACGAGACTGAGTACATCAAGGAAGGGCAGGGTGCGCGCCGCTTCTGGCCGATCGCGGTGGCGAAGAAGATCGACATTGAGGGTCTGCGGCGCGAGCTGCCGCAACTGCTGGCTGAGGCGGTGGCCGATTTCGACGCCGGCGAGCACTGCTATCCGACCGATGACGAGCAGGAGAACCTGTTCCGCCCCGAGCAGAGCCGGCGCGTGGTGCAGGAGTCGCTGATCGACGCGTTGCATGACTGGGTGCTCGACCCGGACCTGGATGAGTCGAGCCATCGGCTTTCGCATGACGGCTGCTTCAGCCTGGCCGAGGCAGCCTTCCGCTGTCTGAAAGTGAGTTACGCCCAGTTGACGCGCGACCTGCAGACGCGCATCGGCAAGGCACTGGCGGCGCTCGGTTGCGAGCGCTTGGAGAAACGCAACGGCATGACGCGCTACTGGTACAAGCCCCCGCAGAAGGTGGCCAGGTCGGCGATGTCGCACAGGATCGCGGTGCCCGCGCAGCTTGACGGAGACGGCGATGCGCCACCGTTCTGAGCTCTGACTCCGATGGTTCCCAACTGGGTTTGGGGGGTCGCACGCAGGTATGTGCACGGCAGGCGCAGGCGCCTGCGCGAGGCACGCACAGACGTGTGGGTGAAAGTCTCTTTCTGGTAGGGGAGGTTAGGAAGATGGCCGAATTGATTCCCGTCAAGCAGCGCCCTGGCGGAGGTCTCAGCCGCAATTGCCGGACGCTGATCCGCCGCTTTGCATGGGCGCGCGGTTCCGCTGTGCGCGAAGAGTTCGTGCGGCTGCTGGCCGGTGCGCTGGCTGATGTAGCGCTCGAATTTGGCGAGGCGGCAGCCGGCGATCCGGACGAGATCGAACGTGCCGTCGTGGAATGCCTCGAGAAGATGATCGAAGCGCGCTCATGACCGACCGCCGCCCGCGCGGCTGGCTGCGCGCCGAAATGCCCGACACCGCGGCCATCGTGGATGCGGTGCGCGCAGCGTTCTGCGACACGCCGGCGGCGAGCGCCGAGCTCGATCGCATGCTGGTCGCCGGTCTGGCCGGCGAGCCCGACTGCTTTCACGCCGTCGAGGGAAACCGCGTCGTCGGCACGCCGTTCACGCCGCGCACCGAAGTTCGCTACGTCGCCGAAGATCGCTGGCAGAGGAGACACCTGCGATGACCTTGCTGCGCGAAGCGGTCGCCCGCGCCATCAATGCGCACACGCTGCTCGCCGATCCGGCGGGTGATCCGACCGCGCTGCTCGGCGGTCTCGCGTTCTGCGACAGCCTCGGCGTGGCGTTGTGGCGCTGGAAGTACGGAGGTGATCACAGTCAGGCGCCGACCGCGGTGCGCCTGCTCGCCGACACCATTCGCAGTGCACGGCGCTTCTCGCGCTGGCATGATGCACGCAGCAAGCGCCGCGCGAAGGCGAACGGCGTCTGTCGCGACGCCACGCCGGCCGATCTCGCCGACCGAGTCGCGGCGGCGGTGCTCGCCGAATGGTGCGCCGACCGTTGTCCAGGTTGTCACGGCAAGGGCACGCTCGGCGGCGAGCAGCACCTGCCCGCCAAGCGCCGCGCGCCCTGCAAGCGCTGCAGTCCGCGCGGCAAAAACGAGGCCGCATCTGACGGGCAAAAATCCCCCGGAAATTCTGGCGCCGGCACCGCGCGCGCCGCGCAGGATCCGTGGCGCTACTGGCCGCGCAGCGGCACCGCGCCGGTGCGCAGCTGCTCGCAGTGCGGCGGCACCGGCCACGTCGAGCAGCCGGTCGACGCCGCCGCGCCGCGCCTGTGCGGGCGCTGCAAGGGCAGCGGCCGCGCCCCGGTGCAGCCGAATGCGCGTGCGGTGATGATCGGCATCTCGCTCGCGCTCTATCGCGCGCGCTGGGAGCCGGTGTTCGCCGAGCTGCTCGCGCGGCTCGATGCGTTCGACTTTCGCGTCCAGTCCGAGCTGCGCGGCCAGCTTCGTTCACCGCACTTGCAATCCGATGAAACCGCCGGTATCGTGCGCGCCATTCGGCAGGAACTCGCCCAACGGCTCATTCCTGCAAGTGCGCAGGCACCGATACCCACGTAAGTCCGCTGGTCGGCCGTGGGGCTCGCCGGGTAAAACGAGACAGAGACGCGCGCGGTAGCCAATCCGCCGGCCCGGACCGAGTGAACTTCGATGCCCGCGCTCGCCCTCAGAAAACGCCACGCTCGCCGTGGCGTTCGCATTTCCGGAGGCCGCAATGCGCATCCGTGTGACGTTCGATCGCGCGCAGATCGCCGCGGTCGCCGGCGGCATCGCCAAGCAGGTCAAGTTCGCCGCGGTCACGGCCGCCACCCGCACCGCCCGCCAACTGGCGCTCGAAACACCCGACGAAGCCGAGCGGCAATTGCGCGGGCCGACCACGCGCTACACGCGCGGCGGCGTTTTCAGTGCGCGCGCCACTGTTTCAGAGCCGATCGCGACGGTCGGCTACAAGGACCGGCAGGCGGCCTACATGGCCTACCAGGTCAGCGGCGGCCGCCGCGTGCCGCGCAGGGTCGCACTGCGTCTGCCCGGTCGCGCGCTCGCGCTCGACCGCGAAGGCAACGTGCCGAGCGGCACGATCGCGCGCTTGCGCCGCGCCGCTGCGGCGAAGCGCGGCCGCATCAGCAAGCGCACGCGCGAGCGCCTCGGCCTGGCGCCGGAAGCGCGCGTGTTCTACGGCGTGCCGCGCGGCATGCCGAATCTGCCCGCCGCGCTCTGGCTGCGGCTCGGCCCGCGCGGCCGCGACGGCATCGAGCCGCTGGTCGTCTTCCCGCGCCGCTCGGCCGGCTACCGCCCGTTGTTCGACTTCACCGGCTGGGGCGATCGCCGCGCCCGTGCACTGTTGCCCGACCAGTTCGCGCGCGCCCTGCGCGAGGCCATCGCCACCGCGCGCTGACGCGCCTGCAGCGGTGCGCCGCCCGTCTCGGGTCCTTCCCCGACCCCCACCCCCGAGGGTCATTCGCGAGCGCGTGGGGCGTAGGGTCGGCGGGTTTTTGGTGGGGTCGTCGCTTTGAGTCGTCAGTCGTCGATGGGAGGTCGTCGCCTGTGATGTGAGGTCGCCTATGGCGCTGATGGGATTCCGGGAGTACGCGCGCCATCGCGGCGTGTCGCTCAAGGCGGTGCAGAAGGCGATCATTGCCGGACGCATCGGCACTCAGGTAATCGAGGGCCGGGAGAAGATCGACGCGGAGGCCGCCGATCGTGCGTGGGCGGCGACGACGGATCCCGGCCGGCAGTCGCTGCTGCACAGCGCTACCCCGATAAGCACGCAGCCGGATGACGACGCGGATGACGCGCCTCAGCCATCCGACAGCGATGACTACCGCACCGCGCGCGCCGGACGCGAGAAGCTGCGCCTGCAGCGCGAGCAGCTCGAGCTCGATCAGCTGCGCGGCAAGCTGGCCGACATCGACGAGCTGCGCCGCATCGGCTTCACCGCATTCCGCAGCTTGCGCGACGCGATCCTGAACGTGCCGGCGCGCATCAAGGACCAGTGCGCCGCCGAGACTGATCCTCTGACCGTCGAACGGCTGATCGAAGCCGAGTTGATGGCGGTGCTCGCCAGCTTCGATCCGGCGCGCGCGATCAGCGAAGCGCCCGACGATCCGGACGCCGATGAAACCGACTGAGCCGTGGCAGCAGGCAGCGGCGCAGTCCTATCTGCACACGCTCGCCAAGGCGCTGCGCCCCGATCCGTCGATCCTCGTCGACGAATGGGCCGAAGCCCATCGCGTGCTGCCGCCCGACGTGCCGGAGCCGGGCCCGTTTCGCTGCGCGCGCACGCCGTACCTGATCGACATCATGCGCACGATGTCGCCCGGGTCGCCCTATCGCGAGGGCTGGTGGATGAAGCCGCACCAGGTCGGCGGCTCCGTCAGCGGCGAGAACCTGATCGCGGCATGGATCTGCGCCGCCGCCGGCTCGATGCTGGTCGTGTTCCCGACGCTGGACGACGCGAAGCAGTGGGAGCTGACGCGCTTCGAGCCGATGCGTTCGAGCACCGCCGCGTTGCGCCGCCGGATCCGCGCCGCCGATGTGAAGGGCGCCGACAACACCAAGCTGCGCAAGCGCTTCCCCGGCGGCGTGATGCGGCTGATCGGCGCCAACCGTGTCGGCGCACTGAAGTCATCGACCTATCGCTACGTCAAGTTCGAGGAGCCCGACGAATACCTGCCCACGATCGGCGAGCAGGGCAGCCCGGTCGACCTGGCGCGCAAGCGCACGACCAACTTCGGCAACAAGGCCAAGCTCTACGGCGATGGCACGCCGACGATCGACGGCCGCAGCGAGATCCAGCGGCAGGTCGCGCGCGGCGATCGGCGCAAATGGCACCTCTTTTGCCCCGACTGCGCGCAGCCGCAGGTACTGGTGTGGGAACAGTTGAAATGGGTCGACGGCGACCCGTCGAGCGCGCGGTACGCCTGCGTCGCGTGCGGCAGCCTCAACGGCGAGACCGCGTGGAAGGCACACAACTACCGGCCGCGCGCGCCGCGCATGACCGAAGCGCAGGCCAAGGCGTCCGGCCGTGCCTACTGGGAAGCGACCGCCCTCGGCGAGCCTGGGGTGGCGAGCTGGTGCGACTTCGAAGCGCTCGCCGCGCCGATCGGTTGGCGCCCATGGCCGATGCTGGTCGCCGAATGGCTCGCCGCGCAGGATGACGAAGACAAGCTGAAAACCTTCGTCAACAACTTCCGCGGCCAGCCGTGGCACGAGACGGTTCGCACCGAAGTCGGCGCCGACGCATTGCAGGCGCGCGCCGAGCAGTACGAACTGATGACCTGCCCGCAGGGCGGACTGCTGCTCGCGGCCGGCGTCGACACGCAGGACAACCGGCTCGCGGTCGTGATCCGCGCCTTCGGTCGCGGCGAGGAGTCGTGGGGCGTGTGGCACGGCGAGATCTACGGCACGCCCTCGTCGCCGGAGGTATGGGGCAAGCTGCGCGAGCTGCTCGAGGCGCCGATCAGGCACGCCAGCGGCCAGACCATCCGCGTGGACGTGGTTGCCATCGACGCCGGCGGCCATCATGCGGAGGATGTCTACGCGTTCACGCGCGACGCCGCGTTGCGCGGCAAGCACTGGTTCGCGGTGCGCGGCGCCAAGAGCTTCGATGCGCCGCGCATCAGCCGGCCCAAGACAATCGAGTTCACCTGGCGCGGCAAACCGGTGCCGGGCGGCGTCGAATTGCGCTTCGTCGGCACGCAGGGCGTGAAGAACCTGCTCGATGCGCGCCTGAAACTGCAGAAACCCGGCGGCGGCTGCTATCACTTCCCGCTCGGCTTCCAGGCCGATTATTTCAAGCAGCTGCGCAGCGAACGGCGCGAATGGCGCCGCGACGCCCAGGGCAACAAGGCGCTGTGGTGGATCAAGGGCAGCGAACGCAACGAAGCGTGGGACTGCGAGGTCTACGCCTACGCCGCATTCCTGTACGCGATGAGCGGCCAGCACGCCGAGACCTTCTGGCGCAACCGCGAGCGCGTTTACGGCGTCCAGCCGCAGCTCGACATGCTCGACAGCGGGGCGCAGACGCCTGCACCGGCGCCCGCAGCGGCGCCGCCGCCGCAGATCCAGCCGTCGCCGGCGCCACGTCGGCCGCACGGCTTACGGCCGCTGCGACGACCGGCAGGCTTCGTGCAGCGTTGGTGAGTCCTGCTCTTGCAACCGTCGTTCTCTTTGCTGAGGTGATATCCGATGGCAGCCACAGTCCAGATCATCGAGAAAAACGGTGCCGGCGGCACGGCGACCGACAAGACCGGCGGAACAATCCGCTTCAAGAACGCCGACAACTCGACCGTCGACCTAAACAATCCGATGGTCAAGCCCGGCAGCGGCAGCGACTGGTCATTCGAGAAGTGGCTGCGGTTGAACATCACCGGCGGCACCTTCACCCAGATCAGCAACATCAAGGCCTACAGCGACGGTACCTCGGGCCTTGGCACCGGCATCAACGTCTGGGCGAAAGCGGTCACCACCTATGCCACGCCTGCGGAGGGCACCGCGAGCACCGGCTACGCCAATTTCTTCACGTACACGAGCGGCGCGCCACTGAGCCTCGGTGCGGGCCCATTCACCGGCACCGGCGAAAAGGGCGACCACCTCGTGATGCTCGCCGAAGTGCAGTCGACTGCATCCGGCGGCCTGACGCCCACCGAGACGCTCACCGTCGCGTGGGACGAGATCTGATGTCCGGCGGCGGCGCGCCGGCGCCGTTCGAGATCGTCGAGCGCGACGGCTGCCGCTTCGGCGCCAACGGAACGCAGCGCGTCGCGCTGCTGGATCCGGAAGGCCGCATGTTCCGCCGCCGCGGCGTCAAGCGGCTGACCAGTCGCACCGCGGCCGACCTGCTGCTGCCGAAGATCAACCAGTTCGCCGGCGAGCTGCTCGCGCAGCCCGACATGCCTGCGCGCGAGGCAGCGCAGCGGCTGCGCGCGATCGCCGGCCTGGTGCCGACGGCTGAGCCGCAGCGGGTCGAATGGCTGGTCGCCGAACTGGCCGGCGTGCGCGTGTACTGCGACGGCGAAAACGTC
>JAKOQB010000123.1 GCA_029778535.1 Pseudomonadota bacterium
GGCTGGCTGAACACGGCCGCGATCGCGCCGTTCTCGCGCAGGTTGGCGAGCACGCCGGCGCCGTCGACGCGGGACAGGAAGACGGTGATCTCGCCGTTGGGCTCGACGCGCTGTCCGACGCCGCGAACGAGGTCGGGCAGGCAGGTGGCGTCGCGCGACGCGATCGACACCCCGCAGCCCCGCTGCAGCAGCACCAGGTCCTCGGGGGCCAGCACGATCGGATGGCGCGTCGGGTCGGGCATCGCAGGCAGTCCGGAAAGCCCCGGAGTCTACGCCCGTCGGGGCGCGTCGAGAAGGCGCCGTCTCTGGAATAATCGCCGCGGAACCCCGAGCGAGCATGGACCGCTTCAAGCAGATCGAGACCTTCGTCGCCGTTGCCACCCGCGGCAGCCTGTCGGCCGCGGCCCAGGCCGAGGGCGTCGCGCCGGCCGTGATCGGGCGCCGCATCGACGCGCTCGAGGAGCGCCTCGGGGTGAAGCTGCTGGTGCGCACGACGCGCCGCATCTCGCTGACGTTCGAGGGCAGCGCGTTCCTCGAAGACTGCCAGCGGCTGCTCAACGATTTCTACGACGCCGAGGCGTCGGTGTCGCTCGGCGGCGTGAAGGCGAGCGGCCACCTGCGCGTCACGGCGCCCGCGGGCTTCGGCCGCGCGCACGTCGCGCCGCTGCTGCCCGCGTTCCTCGACGCGCACCGCGAGGTGTCGATCGCGCTGGACCTGACCGACCGGCTCGCGGACATCGTCAACGAGGGCATCGACGTGGCGATCCGCATCGGCGCGCTGGACGACTCGAGCCTCGTCGGCCTGAAGCTGGCCGACAACCGACGCGTCGTGGTCGCCAGTCCGGCCTACCTCGAAGCGCACGGCGAGCCGGCCACGCCGGCCGACCTGGCCCAGCACGACTGCCTGACCTTCGGCACCTACGGCAACCAGGCGCGCGGCTGGCAGTTCACCATCGACGGGCAACTGCTGTCGATGCGCGTGTCGGGCACGATGGAGTGCAACGACGGCGCGGTGCTGCGCGACTGGGCGCTGGCCGGTCGCGGCCTGGCCTGGCGCTCGATGTGGGAAGTCGGCGACGACCTGCGCGCAGGCCGCCTCAGGAGCGTGCTCGACGCGTTTGCAGCGCCCGACAACGCGATCTACGCGGTGTTCCCGCAGCGCAAGCACCTGCCGCTGCGCGTGCGGATGTTCGTCGACTACCTGAAGAACACCTACGGCAACCCGGCCTACTGGCGCTGAGCGCCGGGCGCGACGACCCCGCGCACGCCCTGCGCGGTTCCCTCACGCACGCTCTGCGCGATGCCCCACTGCGCGGCCCAGTAGGTGCCCAGCACCCACAGCGGGGCCGCCGCGATCGGCGCCTGGAAGCGGTCGATCGCGAGCAGCGCATCCGACGCCACGAACAGCACGCCGCCGACCGCCGCCATCCGCGTGCGAGCGCCGGGGTGCTCGCGCCATCGCGCGAGCGCCTGCGCCGCCATCGCCACCAGGACGACCACATAGGCGATCACCGGGCCCCTGAGCGCCGGCGCCAGCCCGCTCCACAGGAAAGCCAGGATCGCAGCGCCGATCGCGCCGATCACTGCCAGCGGCAGCCACCGCGCGAACAGCCGGGTGTCGACGGTGAACGCGCGCAGGTAGCACAGGTGCGCCACGAGGAAGGCCAGCAGCCCGCCGACGAACAGCCTGGGCGACAGCATCAGCAGCACGTCTCCGGCCAGCGAGAACACGAGCCCCGCGAGCACGCCGCGGCGCAACCGCGCATCGACAGCCGCGCCTTCGCGCCAGCCGAGCCCCCCGAGAATCGCCGTGGCCAGCGGCTTGCCGATCCAGTGCAGCAAGGTCCAGCCGTCGAATCCGCCGCGCGAGCGCAGCAGCGCGCCGGCGATCGCGGCGATCGCCGCGGCCGCGAGCGCGACGGCGCCGCGGCGCCAGAGGAGATCGTTGCCCGCGCTCACGTCGTCGCCCTCACCCGGGTTCGCCGGCGCCGGGCCGCGCGCGCCA
>JAKOQB010000124.1 GCA_029778535.1 Pseudomonadota bacterium
CAGTTACCCACGACACCCTTGCCGTTCAGCTAACCCTTCCCCTTGCCGGGCGGGTCGAGGACTCTCACCTCTAAGTGAGTGCGCCCTGCCGGGCGCACCAAAAAAAAGGGCGCTGCCGCGCCCTGATGCTCCACTTGCCGGATCCCGGTCAGAACGGGATGTCGTCGTCCATCTCGGCGATGTTCTGCGCCGGCTTCGCCGCGGGTTTGGCGGCGGGCCGCGCGGCTGCGGACTCCTCCACGTCGCCGCCGCCCATGCCTTCGCGCGAGCCGAGCATCTGCATGTTCTCCGCGACGATCTCGGTCGTGTACTTCTCCACGCCTTCCTTGTCGGTCCACTTGCGCGTGCGCAGGCGGCCCTCGACGTAGACCGGGCGCCCCTTGCGCAGGTACTCGCCGGCGATCTCGGCCAGCCGGCCGAAGAACACGACGCGGTGCCATTCGGTTTCTTCCTGCTGCTGGCCGGCCGAATCCTTGTAACGGCGGGTGGTAGCGATCGACACGTTGGCAATCGCGGCGCCGTCGGCGCTGTAGCGCGTTTCCGGGTCGCGGCCAAGATTGCCGATCAGAATGACCTTGTTCACCGATGCCATCGCGCGTCCTCCGGTCCCGTGGTGCGGCCATGATACCGGCTGCCAACGGGGCGCCCGGCGCGGCGACTCGCGTGCAGCAGGTCGGCGCCGCTATAGTGGCGAGTTCGGCTTCGATCTCTCCCGCGCATGGATGCCATCAAGGTTCGCGGCGCACGCACGCACAACCTGAAGAACATCAGCCTCGACCTGCCGCGCGAGCGGCTGATCGTGCTGACAGGACTGTCCGGATCGGGCAAGAGCTCGCTGGCGTTCGACACGCTGTACGCCGAAGGCCAGCGGCGCTACGTGGAATCGCTGTCAGCCTACGCGCGCCAGTTCCTGCAACTGATGGAAAAGCCTGACGTCGATTCGATCGAAGGCCTGAGTCCCGCGATCGCGATCGAGCAGAAGGCCGCCTCGCACAACCCGCGCTCGACCGTCGGCACGGTCACCGAGATCCACGATTATCTGCGGCTGCTTTTCGCGCGCATCGGCACGCCGTACTGCCCGGATCACCCGGAGAACCCGCTCGCCGCGCAGTCGGTCGCGCAGATGGTCGATGCGGCGCTTGCGGCTCCGGCCGACACGCGGCTCATCGTGCTGGCGCCGATCGTGCGCGAGCGCAAGGGCGAATTCGAGGAACTGTTCGACGACCTGCAGACGCAGGGCTTCGTGCGCTTCCGCGTCGACGGCGCGATCGTCGAGACGGACAACCTGCCGCACCTGGCGAAGAACGAGAAGCACTCGATCGACGTCGTCGTCGACCGCCTGAAGGTGCGGCCGGAAGCCAAGCAGAGGCTGGCGGAGTCGTTCGAGACCGCGCTGCGACTGGCCTTCGGCCGCGCGCTGCTGCTCGACACCGACAACGGCACCGAGACGGTGTTCTCGAACCGCTTCGCCTGCCCGATCTGCGGTTACTCGCTGGCAGAATTGGAGCCGCGGCTGTTCTCTTTCAACAATCCGGTCGGCGCGTGCCCGTCGTGCGACGGGCTGGGATCGGTCGAGTACTTCGACGAAGCGCGCGTGGTCGTGCATCCCGAACTGACGCTTGCCAGCGGCGCGATCAAGGGGTGGGACGCGCGCAACCAGTACTACTTCCAGATGCTGACCGCGCTGGCGAAACACGCGGGCGTCGACATCGACCAGCCGTGGGAGCGGCTCCCGGAAGCATTCCGCGCGCAGGTGCTGCGCGGCAGCGGCGACGTGGTCCTGCCGTTTGCCTACACCAACGAGAAGGGGCGCCGGATCGTGCGCCACCACGCGTTCGAAGGCGTGCTGCCTAACATGGAGCGGCGCTGGCGCGAAACCGATTCGGCGGCGGTGCGCGAGGAACTGGCCAAGTACCGCGCGGTGAAACCGTGCCCGGCGTGCGACGGCACGCGGCTCAAACGCGAGGCGCGTTACGTGTTCGTGGGCGCCGGGCCGCAGAAGCGCGCGATCTACGAGATCGAGCGCGCGCCGCTGGCCGACACGCTCGCGTACTTCGACGCGCTGGAACTGGCGGGAGCGAAGCGCGAGATCGGCGCGCGCATCGTGCGCGAAATCGTCGCGCGGCTGCGCTTTCTGAATGACGTCGGACTGACCTACCTCACGCTCGACCGCTCCGCGGACACGCTCAGTGGCGGCGAATCGCAGCGCATCCGGCTCGCTTCCCAGATCGGCTCCGGGTTGACCGGCGTGATGTACGTTCTGGACGAACCTTCGATCGGACTGCACCAGCGCGACAACGAGCGGCTGATCGCGACGCTGAAGCATCTGCGCGACCTCGGCAACACGGTGCTGGTGGTCGAGCACGACGAGGATGCGATCCGTGCCGCCGACCACGTGGTCGACATGGGTCCGGGTGCGGGCGAGCACGGCGGCGAAGTCGTCGCGCAGGGCACACCGCGCGACATCGAGGCGGCGCCGGCGTCACTGACCGGCGCGTACCTCGCGCGCCGGCGCACGATCGCGGTGCCGGCCGCGCGCGTGGCGCCCGGGCTGCACCGGCTGAAGCTCACCGGCGCGCGCGGCAACAATCTGAAGCACGTCGATCTGGAGCTGCCGGTGGGACTCTTCGTCTGCGTGACCGGCGTGTCGGGGTCGGGCAAGTCGACGCTGATCAACGACACGCTGGCACCGATCGTCGCGCGGCACCTCTATGGTTCCACGACGCAGGCCGCGCCCTACGAGTCGATCGAAGGCCTCGAGCACTTCGACAAGATCGTGATCGTCGATCAGAGCCCGATCGGCCGCACGCCCCGCAGCAACCCGGCGACCTACACGGGACTGTTCACGCCGATCCGGGATCTGTTCGCCGGCACTCCGACCGCGCGCGAGCGCGGCTACGAGGCGGGACGCTTTTCCTTCAACGTCAAGGGCGGCCGCTGCGAGACGTGCCAGGGCGACGGGCTGATCAAGGTCGCGATGCACTTCCTGCCCGACGTGTACGTTCCATGTGAGACGTGCCACGGCACGCGCTACAACCGGGAGACACTGGAGGTGCTTTACAAGGGCCGCAACATCGCCGAGGTGCTCGATCTCACCGTCGAGCAGGCGGCCGAGTTCTTCGGCGCGGTGCCGGTGCTGGCGAAGAAGCTCGCGACCCTCGCGGACGTGGGGCTCGGCTACATCCGGCTCGGCCAGAGCGCGACCACGCTGTCGGGCGGCGAGGCGCAGCGCGTGAAGCTGTCGCTCGAGCTGTCCAAGCGCGACACCGGCAGCACACTCTTCATCCTCGACGAGCCGACCACCGGGCTGCACTTCCACGACATCGAACTGCTGCTGCGCGTGCTGCACCAGTTGCGCGACGCCGGCAACACCGTGGTCGTGATCGAGCACAACCTCGACGTGATCAAGACCGCGGACTGGATCGTCGACCTGGGTCCGGAGGGCGGCGAAGGCGGCGGGCGCATCGTCGCCACCGGCACCCCGGAGGCGATTGCCGCGCACAGCGGCAGCCATACCGGCCGCTTTCTCGCGCGTGCGCTGCCGCGCGCGGCCAAGAGCGAACAGCGCCGCGCCGCATAGCGGAGTCTTCCAGTAAGCTTCAAACCAACAAGAAAATGCTCCGCGAAACACGCTCTGAGCCGGACCTCATGCCATCGACCAAAGCGCCGGCCGAGCCCTTGCCGGCGCGGTTCTCGGGGCTTGTCCTGCTGGTGGAGGACAACCCGATCAATCAGCTCGTCGCCAGCGAGATGCTGCAACTTCTGGGCGTCGAGGTCGTGTGCGCCTACGATGGCATGGAAGCGCTCGAGTCGATGCGGGGGCGCCGCTTCGACCTCGTGCTGATGGACATCCAGATGCCGCGGATGGACGGGCTCGACACGACACGCGAAATCCGTCGCCGCGAACAGCACAGCTCCGATGCCGCCACGCCGGTGGTCGCGCTGACGGCCAACGCGTCCGATGATGACCGGCAGCGCTGCCTCGCCGCGGGGATGAACGACTTCCTGGCCAAGCCGGTGAAGACCGAGCAGATCGCCGCAGTGCTGTCACGCTACCTGCGACCGGCCACGGCCTGACCGGCGCGCCGGCTACTTTTCCAGCAGTCGCCCCTCGGCGAGTTCGAGCGCCTCGGGCACGCCGCGCAGCACGACGACGTCGCCGGCCTGCAGCAGCATGTCGTCGCTCGGATCGGCGCCGCGGATCCCGCGCCGGCGCACGGCGGTCACGTCGACGCCGATCGTTTTCAGGCCGAGCGCGCCGAGCGCCTTGCCAGCTGCGGCCGCGCCGGCCTCGATCGGCACCGAGTGCAGCCGTACGTGCGTCTCGTCCTCGAACTCGGCCGGATCGTCGGCGCCGTGGAAGTAGCCGCGCAGCAGGCGATAGCGCGAGTCGCGCGCCTCGCGCACGCGCTTGACCACCCGCTGCAGCGGCACGCCGAGCAGCACCAGTGCGTGCGAGCCGAGCATCAGGCTGCCCTCGAAGATCTCGGGCACGACTTCCGTCGCGCCCGCCTTCAGCAGCCGGTCCAGATCGGCGTCGTCCTGCGTGCGCACGATGATCGGCAGATCGGGCCGCGCCTCGTGCGCGAAGTGGATCACCTTCAGCGCGGAGGTCGAGTTGTTGTAGCTCACGACGAGCGCCGCCGCGCGCATCAGACCGGCGGCGATCAACGTCTCGCGCCTGCCGGCGTCGCCGTAAACGACCGAGTCGCCGGCAGCCGCGGCCTCGCGCACGCGGTCCGGATCGAGGTCGAGCGCGACGTAGCCGATGTTCTCCTGCTCGAGCATCTTGGCGAGGTGCTGGCCGCTGCGGCCAAAGCCGCAGATGATCACGTGGCGCTCGGTCGCCATCGAACGCGTGGCGACCTGGGTCAACTGCAGCGCGCGCAGCATCCACTCCGAGCCGACGAAGCGCAACGCGATGCGGTCGCTGTACTGGATCAGGAACGGCGCAGCGAGCATCGACAGCAGCATCGCGGCCAGCACGATCTGCTTCAGATCCGGCGCCAGGATCGACCCCGACTCGGCCAGCAGCACGAAGCCGAATTCGCCCGCGGTCGCCAGCGCGAGCCCGGTACGGATCGCCGTGCCCGCGCTGGCGCCGAACGCGCGCGCCAGCGCCACGATCAGTCCGCACTTGAACGCGGTCGGCGCGAGCAGTGCGAGCAGCACCCAGCCGAAATTCTCGGCCACGATGCGAACGTTCAACAGCATGCCGATCGTGATGAAGAACAGACCGAGCAGCACGTCGCGGAACGGCTTGATGTCGTCGGCCACCTGGTGCCGGTACTCGGTCTCGGAGATCAGCATGCCGGCGACGAACGCGCCGAGTGCAAGTGACAGCCCCGCGCGTGCCGTCAGCCACGCCAGTCCGAGCACGATCAGCAGCAGGTTCAGCGTGAACAACTCATGCGACTTGCGCCGCGCGACCAGGTGCAGCCAGTGCCGGATCAGCCACTGCCCGCCCACCAGCAGCAGCGCCAGCAGCACGACGGCCTTGGCCGCCGCCCATAGCAACGCCGAGCCGAGCCGTTCCGGCTCGGTGGCGAGCGCCGGAATCACGACCAGCAGCGGTACGACCGCCAGGTCCTGGAACAGCAGCACGCCGACGATGCGCTTGCCGTGCTCGGTCTCGAGCTCGAGGCGATCGACCAGCAGCTTGACCACGATCGCGGTCGAAGACATTGCCAGCGTGGCGCCGAGCAGGAAGCTCGCCGCGGGAGTCAAGCCCACATAGGGTCCCGCGATCCAGCCGGCCGCGGCAATGATCACGATCGTCGCCAGCACCTGCGCAAAGCCGAGCCCGAACACGATCTGCCGCATGCTCTTCAGCTTCGGCAGGGAGAACTCCAGGCCGATCGAGAACATCAGAAACACGACCCCGAACTCGGCCAGGTAGCGCGTATTGCCGGTGTCCGGCACGACGCCGAGCGCGTACGGACCGGCCAGGATGCCGATGACCAGATAGGCCAGCATCGGCGGCAGGTCGAGCAGTCGGAATGCGACGACGCCCGCCACGGAGGCGGCGAGCAAGAACAGCGTCAGTTCAAGCGCGGTCGGCATGGCGCGTGGTGCGACGATCCGGACGCCCGCAATCAGCCATCCGGCTACAGCAATTCCTGTGCCAGCTTGATGGCCGCGAGAGTATCATCGACCGCGATTTTCCCGCTGCAAATCCTCCCGTTCCCCGGTCTCGATGGAAGACTCACGCAACCGGCCCCGTGCACCGGCACTCGAACTGGCGCGCGAGGTGCTGGCGATCGAGTCGCAGGCAGTCGCCGCGCTGGCGGGCCGGCTCGACGCCGGATTCCTGCGCGCGGTGGACCTGCTGCTGGCGTGCCGCGGACGGATTGTCGTGTCGGGGGTCGGCAAGAGCGGTCACATCGGCCGCAAGATCGCGGCCACGCTGGCCTCGACCGGCACGCCCGCGCTGTTCGTGCACGCGGCCGAGGCGGCGCACGGCGACCTCGGGATGATCACCCCGGCCGACGTTCTGATCGCATTGTCCTATTCGGGCGAGACCGCGGAACTGCTGACGATCGTGCCGCTGATCAAGCTCGAAGGCACGCCGATGATCGCCATCACCGGCAGCGCCGGATCGTCGTTGGCGCGGCACGCCGACGTGCATCTGGACGTGCGCGTCGATAAGGAGGCCTGTCCGCTGAACCTGGCGCCGACCTCGTCGACCACCGCCACGCTCGCGCTCGGCGACGCGCTGGCGATCGCATGCATGGAGGCGCGCGGATTCGGGCCGGCCGATTTCGCGCGCTCGCATCCGGGCGGCGCGCTCGGCCGGCGATTGCTCACGCGGGTGGCGGACATCATGCGCACGGGCGACGCGGTCCCTTCGGTGCCGATCGACGCCAGCGTGCTCGACGCGGTGGCCGAGATCGGCAAGAAGCGCCTCGGCATGACGGCAGTGCTCGAACGCGACGGCGCGCTGGCCGGCATCTTCACCGAGGGCGACCTGCGCCGCCTGATCGAACGCGTCGGCGACGTGCGCGCGCTGCGCGTGGCCGACGTGATGACGCGCACGCCGCTGACCGTGCCGTCCGGCATGCTCGCGGCGGAAGCGGCTCGAATCCTCGACGCAAGCCTAAGGAATCAATTGCTCGTTATCGACGACGGCAAGCTGGTGGGCGCGCTGCACATGCACGACCTGACCGCCGCGAAGGTGCTTTGATGGACTCCGATGCCGAGGCGCGCGCCGCGAATGTCCGCCTGCTGATCCTCGACGTCGACGGCGTGCTGACCGACGGCCGGCTGTACTTCGGGCCGCAGGGCGAGGCGCTGAAGGTGTTCGACGTGCGCGACGGTCACGGGATCAAGCTGCTGCGCGCCGCGGGCATCGAAGTGGCGATCCTGTCGTCGCGGCGTTCCGAGATCGTCGGCGTGCGCGCGCGCGAACTAGGCATCGAACGCGTGCTGCAGGGCGAAGCCGACAAGCTCGCGGGCTTCAAGCGGTTGCTGGCGGACATGAGGCTTTCGGCCGCGCAGTGCGCCTACATCGGCGACGATTGGCCCGACTTGCCCGTGCTGTCGCAAGTCGGACTGGCCGCGACGGTCGCCGATGCAGTTCCCGAGGTGCGCCGCGCCGCGCACTGGATTGCGCCCGCCGGCGGCGGCTGCGGCGCGGTACGGCAGGTAGCGGAATTCCTGCTGCGCGCGCAAGGCAGGTTCGACGCAGCGCTGGCGGGCTTCACGGAAGGCCGCGCGCATGCGTGACCGCATCACGACGATCATCGCGATCGCGCTGCTGGCGATCGTCACGGCAACCAGCTACTGGTATTCGCGTGTGATGCGGATGCCGGAAAGCGCCGAGCCGCCGCGCCCCGGCACGCCGGACATCGTGGTCGACCGCGTGGTGCTGACGCAGTTCGATGACCAGGGGCGCGCGCGCAACAAGCTGTTCGGCGAACAGCTGCGGCATTTCGCGGAGAACGACGACATCGAAGTCACCGCGCCGCGGCTGGTGAGCCTGCGGCCCGACCAGCCGCGCGTCGAAGCGCGCGCGGACACTGCGCGCGTCGAGAACGCCGGCGAGCGCCTGTACCTGAAGGGCGACGTGACGATCGCACGCGCCGCGTTCGGCGGCGAGCCGCCGATGAAGATGGCGACCGACTACCTGCTGGTGCTGCCCGATGAGGACCGCTACCGCACCGACCGCCCGGTGACGCTCGCACGTGGCGACTCGTCGATCCGCGCCAACGCGATGGACTTCGACAACATCGCGCGCACCGTGGTGCTGACCGGCGCAGTGCACAGCGTGATCGAGCCGCGACCGGCGGCGAGGCGATAGCTGATGCCGCTGCGCTCGCGTCGATGGCTGCTGATCACGCTTGCGTTCGCCGCGCTGCCGGCGTTCGCCGATCGCGCGGATCGCGACAAGCCGACCCAGATCGACGCGGATGTGTGGCGCGGGAATGAGCTGAAGCAGGTGGTCGTTTACAGCGGCAAGGTTGTGCTGACCAAGGGAACCCTGCGCATCACCGGCGATCGCCTCGCGCTGCGCGAGGACCCGGAAGGCTATCAGTACGCGATCGTGACGGCCGCGCCCGGCGGTCTCGCCACGTTCCGGCAGCGGCGCGACCCGGCCCAGCCGGGCGTGGAGGAATTCATCGAGGCCGACGCCGAGCGGCTCGAATACGACGGAAAGGCGGAGACGATCAAGCTCATCGGGCGCGCGCGCGTCAAGCGGACCGAGAACGGCGAGACGCGCGACGAGTTCAGCGGCGGCGAGATCACGTACAACATGCGCGAGTCGCGCTACAGCGGTCAGGGCGACACGAAGGATGGCGGGCGCACGCGCACCATCATCGCGCCCCGTTTGCCGGCGCCGCCTGAGCCGCCCGCTCCGCTCGCGCCCGCGCGCAGCCTCGAGCCGGAGCGCAAGAAGTGAACGACACCGCCGTGACCGCTGCCCGGCCGACCGTGCGCGGTTCCCTGGCGCGCGGTCGTCTCGTGGTCGAGCATCTGCGCAAACAATACGGAACGCGCGTGGTCGTCAAGGATGTCTCGCTCACGGTCGAAGCGGGCGAGGTCGTCGGACTGCTGGGACCGAACGGCGCCGGCAAGACAACCTGCTTCTACATGGTGGTCGGACTGGTTCCGATGGACGGCGGCACGATCTCTCTCGACGACACGTCGATCGCGCACCTGCCGATCCACCGGCGGGCACGGCTCGGCCTGTCGTACCTGCCGCAGGAGGCGTCGGTGTTCCGCCGCCTGACGGTCGAAGAGAACGTGCGCGCGGTGCTCGAGCTGCAGGTCGACGAGACCCGCAAGCCGCTCGCGCCCGCGCGCGTGCAGCATCAGCTAGACGCGCTGCTCGACGAGCTGCAGATCGCGCACCTGCGCACCAACACCGCGCACAGCCTGTCGGGCGGCGAGCGCCGCCGCGTCGAGATCGCCCGCGCGCTGGCGGCGCGGCCGCGCTTCATCCTGCTCGACGAGCCCTTCGCCGGCGTCGACCCGATCGCGGTGATCGAGATCCAGCGCATCGTGCGGTTCCTGAAGGAACGCGGCATCGGCGTGCTGATCACCGACCACAACGTGCGCGAGACGCTCGGCATCTGCGACCACGCGTACATCATCAACGAGGGCCAGGTGCTCGCGGCCGGCGCGCCGCACGAGATCGTCGAGAATGACTCGGTGCGCCGTGTCTATCTGGGTGAGCACTTCCGCATGTAGCGGGCGCATGGATGAAGCCCGGCCTGCATCTGAAACTCGGTCAGCATCTGGCGCTGACGCCGCAACTGCAGCAGTCGATCCGGCTGCTGCAGCTATCCACGCTCGAACTGAATCAGGAAATCGAGCAGGCGCTGGCGGATAACCCGCTGCTGGAACGCGACGACGATCCGCTCGCCACATCGATGCGCATCGCGTCCGACGGCGCGATCGTCGACAAGGCGCCCGCGGCCGAGCCGCCCGACGCTGCGCCCGAAGCGCCGGCCAAGGAAGTCAATGGCGCCGATCACGGCGAAGGCGACGCCGGAGTTCCGGATTGGGGTTCGGCGGCGAGTGCGCCTGCCGACGACGACGACTCCGGTCCGCTGTCGTGGGCCACGACGAGAACATCGCTGTCCGAGCACCTGAACGTGCAGCTCGCCGCAACGCAGGTTTCAGCGCGCGATCGGGCGCTGATCGAGCTGCTGATTGAGGCGCTCGACGAGGATGGCTACCTCACGTCGACGCTGGAAGAGTTGCAGCAGATGTGCCCGCCCGACGCCGGCATCGAATTGGAGGAGCTTTCGGCCGCATTGAAGCTGCTGCAAAGTTTCGATCCGCCCGGAGTCGGCGCGCGTACGCCGGCCGAGTGCCTGCTGATCCAACTCGATGCGTTGGGAAGGCAGGCGGATGCGCCGCACTCGGCACAAGCCGTGGCATACGCGAAGGCGATAGTTAGCGAGCACTTGCCGTTACTGGCGAACAGGGATTTCGCCAGGCTGCGCCGCCTGCTTGGCGCGAGCGACGAGGATCTGCGTACCGCGCATCAGGTGATTCGTGGACTGAACCCGCGCCCGGGCGTAGGCTTTGGCGCAGAGACAATCGATTACGTGGTGCCGGACATCTTCGTCCGGCGCATTAAGGGCCGGTGGATCGCGCAACTGAATCCGGACGTCATGCCGCGATTGCGCGTGAATCAGCTTTACGCGTCGATTGTCAAACGCGACAGAGGCAAGGAAGGACAGGCCCCTTGGTCGGCTCGGTTGCAGGAAGCGCGCTGGCTGATACGCAACATTCAGCAGCGGTTCGACACCATCCTGCGCGTGGCCCAGGCGATCGTCGATCGCCAGCACAACTTCTTCACCCACGGCGCCATCGCGATGCGCCCGCTCGTGCTGCGCGAGATCGCCGGTACGGTGAACCTGCACGAATCGACCGTGTCGCGCGTGACCGCCAACAAGTACATGTCGACGCCGTTCGGCGTGTTCGAACTCAAGTATTTCTTCGGCAGCCATGTGGCGACCGAAACCGGAGGCGCGGCTTCGTCGACGGCGATCCGCGCGTTGATCAAGCAACTGATAGGAGCGGAGAACCCGAAGGATCCATTGTCCGATAACCACATCGCAGAACTGCTCGGCGAACAGGGCATTGTGGTGGCGCGGCGGACCGTCGCGAAATACCGCGAAGCGCTGAAGATCCCGCCGGTAGCCATGCGAAAAGTGCTGTAGCGGCGCGGGCGCCGTGGTGCCTGCGTTGTTCCGTCAAACCTGCCGGCGCGTGCGTCGCGCGTCGCCGGCCCTAGCGTAAGGGTGCTGCATGAACCTCATCATCCACGGTCATCATGTCGAAGTGACTCCCGCGCTGCGCGGCTACGTCGAGGGCAAGATGGAACGGATCCGGCGCCATTTCGATCATCTGATCGAGGCCGACGTCGTGCTATCCGTGGAAGACAAGCTCAGACAATGCGCGGAGATCACGCTGCGGGTGCGCGGCAACAGCCTGCACGCGGAGGCGACCGACGAGGACATGTATGCCGCGATCGACTGCCTGATGGACAAGCTCGATCGCCAGGTGCTGCGGCACAAGGACCGGGTCCGCAATCACGTGCGCGATCCGCTCAAACACCAGGACGCGCAACAGCAGCAGTGAGACCGGGGCGGTACGCGCGACCAGGGTCCGCGCCTCTTGCGGTGACCTCTGGCAGCGTTGTTGCAATGCCGCAACACTGCTCGCGGGGCGGCTGCGGTTGGAGGCCCGCCTCGATTGCGCCTTCGGGCCGGCGCCTATACTGCACTGCATCTCAAACTCCGGGGACATCGGCGAAGGAAACTTGCCGCGGTCAGCCCTTGGGCGCCCGAGCCGATCCCGAAGCCGTCCGCTGACCGAGAGATGGCTGCGAACAAACCCCTATCCGGATCGATCCGAGTTTGCCCCAACGGGTAACCTCGGCTGCGATAGCCGCTCCGGTCATCCGCGCTCAAGGCCCCGATCCGCGAAATGAACCTGATCTCGCGTCTGCTGCCGCCGTCGAACGTTCTGCTCGGACTCGCCGCATCGAGCAAGAAGCGCGTCTTCGAACAGGCGGGCCTGCTGTTTGAGAACAATCAGGGAATCGCCCGCGCGGCGGTGTTCGACAGCCTGTTCGCGCGCGAACGCCTGGGGTCGACCGGCCTCGGCCAGGGAGTGGCAATTCCGCACGGTCGAATCAAGGGTCTGAAAGAGGCAGTGGCGGCATTCATCCGGCTCGAGGAACCGGTGCCGTTCGACGCGCCGGACGGTCGCCCGGTGCAGCTGCTGATCTTCCTGCTCGTACCCGAGCAGGCAACCCAGCAGCACCTCGACATACTGTCCGAACTGGCGCAGATGCTGTCGGACAAGGTGTTCCGCGAGAGTCTTTTGGCGGCGAGCGATCCGAAGGCGGTGCACGCGATGCTTGCGACCTGGGAGCCGGTGCGTCCCGCAGCCTGACGCAAGCGCAGGGGCGTCGGCTAAGCTCGCAGCATGCCGACAATCCAATCGCTGTTCGAAGAAAACGCCGACCGGCTGAAGCTGCGCTGGATCGCCGGCCGCAGAGGCGGCGAGCGCAAGTACCAGGGCAGCGGCGCCCTGGACGTTCCGGCGGCCGACCTGGTCGGCCATCTGAACCTGATTCACCCCAACCGGCTGCACGTGCTGGGCGAGCCCGAAGTCCGCTATGTCGCGCGCATGGATGCCACGCGCCGTGCGCACTACGCGGACGAACTGGTTTCGGGCGGCGCGCTGGGGCTGATTGTCGCGGAGGATCTGAGCCTGCCTCCCGACATGGAGGCCGCCGCCGAGCGGACCGGACTGGCTTTGTTCGCTTCGCCGCTGCCCGCCGCCAACGTAATCGATCTGTTGCGGATCTATCTGGGGAAGGTGCTGGCGGCCCACTGCACGATGCACGGGGTCTTCATGGACGTACTCGGCATGGGCGTGTTGATCTCGGGGGAGTCGGGTGTCGGCAAGAGCGAACTGGGGCTGGAGCTGATCAGTCGCGGCCACGGGCTGGTCGCCGACGACGTGGTCGATTTCGCGCGCGTCGCCCCGGATGCGATCGAGGGCCGCTGCCCTTCCCTGTTGTCGAACCTGCTCGAAGTGCGCGGCCTCGGGCTGCTGGACATCAAGTCGATCTTCGGCGAAACCGCCGTGCGCCGAAAGATGAAGCTGCGCCTGATCGTCGAACTGCGCCGCCGCGCCGCCGCCGAGATGATGGAACGGTTGCCGCTGGCGGGCACGACCGAGGAGGTGCTGGGCCTGCCGATCCACAAGGTCGTGATTCCGGTGGCCGCAGGACGCAACCTCGCGGTCCTGCTGGAGGCCGCGGTCCGCAACACCATCCTGAAGCTGCGTGGAATCGACACGATGGCCGACTTCCTCGAACGCCAGCGCCAGGCAATGGACGACGTATAGGCGCGATTCGCGCGCAGTCAACGGCCGACGCAGGCGCGCCGTTGAGGCGGGACTGGACCGGGTTCGTTCCGCGCGCCAGTTGACCAACTGACCAACCTCCGGAGGAGAGACCGATGCTCAAGCAAGTGCTGATCGCTGCCTGTCTGGTGCTGCCCGTGACCGCCATGGCCGCGGAAGAGAAGAAGATGACTCCGCAGCAGCAGAAAATGGCGGCGTGCAACAAGGAAGCCGGCGAGAAGAAACTGGAAGGCGATGCACGCAAGGGGTTCATGAAGGAGTGCCTGGCGGCGAAGCCGGCAGCCAAGGTGACGCAGCAGGACAAGATGAAGTCCTGCAACAAGGACGCCAGCGCCAAAAACCTGAAGGGTGACGAGCGCAAGAAGTTCATGTCCGAGTGCCTGAAGGGCTGACACGCAGCCCCTCGAGGCAATCCCGAAGGGCGCGGGCTCCGCGCCCTTTTCGTCCTGCGGCCCGCGTCGTGCAAGAATGCCCGCATGCGCGTGGTACTGGTCACCGGTATGTCCGGCTCGGGCAAGTCGGTCGCGATCCGCCTGCTCGAGGACGTCGGCTACTACTGCATCGACAACCTGCCGTCACGCTTCCTGCGCCAAGTGTGCACGTACCTGAGCGACGCCGGGCACAACGAGATCGCCGTTTCCGTCGACGCGCGCACCGAGCTGTCGCTGGCGCAGCTGCCGGGCGTGGTCGATGAGCTGCGCGCCGCTGGCGACGACGTGCGGGTGCTGTTCCTCACCGCATCGACCGAAGCTCTGGTGCAGAGATACTCGGAAAGCCGACGCCGCCATCCGCTGTCCGAGCGGCTCGCGCTCGGCGCCGACGGCCTCGAGCCGACGCTGACCGAGTCGATCGAGGCCGAGCGCGACCTGCTCGCGCCGCTGAATTCGATCGGCCACCTGATCGACACCAGCTCGCTACAGCCGACCACGCTGCGTAACTGGGTACGCCAGTTCGCCGACAGCCCGCGTGCGGCGCTGACGTTGACGTTCGAATCGTTCGCCTACAAGAACGGAGTCCCGGTCGATGCTGATCTGGTGTTCGACGTGCGCAACCTGCCGAACCCTTTCTACGACCCGCGGCTGAAGCCGCTGACAGGGCTGGACGAGCCCGTGATCGCGTTCCTGTCCGCGTCGAAGCGCGTCAACGAGATGACCGAAGACATCGGCCGCTTCCTCGATCGCTGGCTGCCCGGCTACGTTGAGGACACGCGCCACTACGTGACGGTCGCGATCGGCTGCACCGGGGGGCAGCATCGCTCGGTCTACGTCGTCGAGCAGCTCGCCCGGCGCTTCGATGGCAAGGCGCGCGTGCTCGCGCGCCACCGCGCGATCGCGCGCCATTGAGGCGCGCGCCGGCGATGAAGCTGCCGCTGTTTCCGCTGAACGCGGTCCTTTTCCCCGGCGGCAGCCTGCCGCTGCGCGTGTTCGAGGCGCGCTACATGGACATGGTGCGCGACTGCTTGCGCAACGCGGCGCAGTTCGGGATCTGCCTGATCACGCGCGGGCGCGAGACCGGCAAACCGGCCGAATGCGAGACGGTCGGCTGCATGGCAGCGATCGCTGCCTGGGACATGCAGCAGCTCGGCGTGCTGAATATCCGCACGCTCGGCACGCAGCGCTTCCGCGTCAGGCACGCGGCGGCGCAGCCCGACGGGTTGCTGGTCGGCGACATCGACGAGATCGCGGCCGACGTCGACGCGCCGCTGGCGCCCGAGCACAAGCCGTGCGCCGCACTGCTCGCCCGCATCATCGACGACCTCGACGCGCAGCGCGAGGCCGCCTTGAGCAACCGCCCTGACGCCGGCGGCATGCTGGCCGCGAACGCCATCGAGCGCCCGCGCCGGCTGGAGTCCACCGTGTGGGTCGGCAACCGGCTGTGCGAAGTCCTGCCGGTGTCCATGCGTGCAAAGCAGAAGCTGATGGAGCTGGACGACGCGCGCACGCGCCTCGACATCGTGCTGCGCTTTTTGCGCCAGCACGCGGTGCTGCGCTGAGCCGGCGCCCGCGCGCGCTTCAGCCGCCCGCCATCAGTTCTCTAAGCAGGATGCGGATCGGCGCCGGCAGCGCCGCGTGTTCGATGTCCGCGCGATCGACCCACCGCAAACGCGGCTCCATCGCCGCCAGCGGCCGATCGCATCGCGCCAGATGCGGCGTGAACTGCAGCGTGAAGTGCGTGAACGCGTGCCGGCGCGGCGCAAGCGCCTGCGCCAAGGCGCCGGGCGCAAGTGCGTGCAGCGCGGTCGTCATTTCCTCCACGCGATCGAACTGCAGCGGCGCCAGCAGCCCGCCCCAGATGCCCACGCCCGGGCGCTGCTCGAGCAGCACGCGATCGCCGTCGACCAGCAGCAGCAGCTGCGCGGACCGCGTGCGCGTCGACCTGCCCGGCCGCGGCGCGGGCAATTCATCGACGCGGCCCGAGCGCAACGCGACGCAGGTCGGCTGTACCGGGCAGTGGTCGCAGCGCGGCTGCGTCTTCGTGCAGATCGTCGCGCCCAGGTCCATCAGCCCCTGCGTGTACGAGGGCATCTGCGCAGCCGCGGGCAATAGCGATTCGGCGCGCGCCCACAGTTCGCGTTCGACCGCGGCCGCACCGGGGAAGCCGGCCACGCCGAACTGACGCGCCAGCACGCGCTTGACGTTGCCGTCGAGGATCGCCGCGCGCTCATCGAAGCAGAACGCCGCGATCGCCGCGGCGGTCGAGCGGCCGATGCCGGGCAGTTGCGCCAGTTCCCGCGCGGTGCGCGGGAACCGCCGTTCGTGTTCGGCAGCGACGCGCCGGGCGCACGCGTGCAGGTTGCGCGCGCGCGCGTAGTAGCCGAGCCCCGCCCAGAGCCTCATCACCTCGTGCACATCGGCGCTTGCGAGCGCCGCGACGTCGGGAAAGCGCTCGACGAAGCGCCGGTAGTACGGAACGACCGTCGCCACCTGCGTCTGCTGCAGCATGATTTCCGAAAGCCAGACACGATAAGCATCGCGCGTGCCCTGCCACGGCAGATCGTGCCTCCCGGTCGTCCGTTGCCAGGCGACGATCCGGTCGGCGAAACCCGGCATCAGATCTCGACGCGCAGGTACGCGGGCTCGGTCTGGTCGGCGCGGCGCACCGGCGCCGCGGTCTCGGGCAGAGATTCGGGCAGCGCGGCGGCGGGACACGCGGCGCCGATCAGCCGC
The DNA here is from genome assembly GCA_029778535.1 of Pseudomonadota bacterium. Lineage (GTDB taxonomy): Bacteria > Pseudomonadota > Gammaproteobacteria > Burkholderiales > Burkholderiaceae_F > JAKOQB01. Next base: position 16,563 of record JAKOQB010000124.1, read on the forward strand.
ACGCGCGCGAGCAGCGCGCGCAGCGCCTCCAGTTTGCCCTGCGCGTCCTCGAGCGCGGCCTCCAGCTCGCCGATGCGGACATCGAGCGATTCCTGCGCGGTGCGGATGCGCTCTACCGATTCCGCGCGCTTCTTCAGTTGCGCGCGCTGCTCCCGGACCTGGGCCTCGATCGGCGGCAGCAGCGAGCGGATCCACGCCTCGGTGTCGCGCTCGGCGGCAGCGAAGATCTCGCGCGTGCGCGCGGCCACGGTGTCGAAGAAGCGCTCGATCAGCGACCACTTGTCGTGCGTCATCACGACGAACGCGCCGAAATGCGCGCGGCCCGCGCGTTCGACCTGCTCCAGGTCGCTGCGGTACTTGTCGAGCGTGAACGACATCGGCGGCGGCAGGCTCCAGCCGAGCTCGGAAGCGAACTTCTGCTGCACGCCGATCACCATCTTCTCGATCTCGGCGAGCTTGGTGTTCGCGTCCCGAAGCTGATCGTGCAGCTCGGTGAAATAGCCCTTGAACGACGAATAGAACTGCGGCGTCAGGCGCACCTTGCGCATGCGCTCGCGCGTGCCCTCCAGCGTCGCCTTCAGGGTCTCGTGCGACAGCGGCGCGGTCGCCTGGTCCGCCAGCCGCGCCAGAACGACGCGCGTGGCGACGAGCTTGCGCACGTTGGCCTCGAACTCGCGGCTTTCGGCTCCCGCGCGCTGCGACATCCGCTCGATCGAACTCTGGTTCTTGCCCTGCAGCGCGCGCAGCTCGTACAGCTGCTCGATCACGCCGCGCTCGCGCGCGGACAGCGCCTGCCGCACCTCCTCGCCGATCCGCTCGACCACCGCCAGGGTCTGCGATCCGACGATCCGCTGCTTGGCGGGGACCAGCAGATCCACCAGCGCCGACTCCAGCTTCGGCAGGCGGCTCGCGGCGAGCAGTCGCTCGTCCTGCATCACCTTGGCGACCAGCCCCTTCTGCGCCGACACAGGGAACACGCGCCCGGTGTCCAGCTCGAGCGTGCGGCCGACCAGCTTTACCTGGCGCTCGACCTCGCTGTCGATCTCGTGCGCGGTTTTCAGTCCGTCCCACAACCCGTCGATCTTGTTCAGCACCGCGATGTGATTGGTTGCCGCGCCGGTGTCGTGCACCACCTGGCGCCAGACTTCGAGGTCGCTCTTCGTGACGCCGGTGTCGGCCGCCAGCACGAACAGCACCGCGTGCGCGCTGGGCACCAGCGACAGCGTCAGCTCCGGCTCGGCGCCGATCGCGTTCAGCCCCGGGGTGTCGAGGATCACCAGCCCGCGCTTGAGCAGCGGATGCGGGAAATTGATCACCGCATGGCGCCAGCGCGAGATCTCGATCGTGCCATCCGTCGCCACCGCCGTCTGCTGATCCGGGTCGGCCGGGTCGTACAGCCCGTACAGCGTGGCTTCCTGCACCGACACGCGCACCGTATCGGACACCAGCTTGAAGGCCCGCAGCATCCCTTCCGGCGCATCGATGTCGACCGGGAACACGCGCCATTCGGCGCCCGCCTTCTTGAAGTCGGACATCGTGCCCTGGCGCGCACGCGTCTCGATCGGCAGCGCGCGGATGCACGGCGGCAGCGATTCGTCGTACATCAGCTCGGTCGGGCACATCGTCGTGCGCCCGGCCGACGACGGCAGGATGCGGCGGCCGTAATCGGCGAAGAAGATCGCGTTGATCAGTTCCGACTTGCCGCGCGAGAACTCGGCGACGAAGGCGATGACCAGCTTGTCTTCAGCCAGCCGGTCCAGCCCGAGCGAGAGCCGGCGGGCGGCATCGTGATCGAGCAGTTCGTTGTCCTGTAGCCAGCCGCGCAGATGCGTGACGCCGTGCGCCAGCGAGTCGCGCCATGCGCCGTATTCCTGAAAGCTGCTCGCCAGTTGGGCCATCGGGACAAACGCGTCGTCGGATTGAACGCGTCGTCGGGATCAACGCGTCCGGGCGCAGGGTCGCGTTTCAATCTAGCACAGCGATTTCGCGCGGCACCCCATTCGTGCGGATGAGGCCGGCGCCTCAGCTTCGCCCGGCGCGGGTCTGGCAACGCAGGCAGAAATAGGTGGCGCGGCTCCCCTGCACGATGCGGCGGATCGGGGTGCGACAGATGCGGCAGGGTTGGCCGGCTCGGTCGTAGACGAATGCTTCCAGCATGAAGCAGCCCTCGGCGCCGTCGGCGCCGACGAAGTCGCGCAGCGTGCTGCCGCCGACCTCGATCGCCTCGGTCAGCACTGCCCGCACGGCGGCGGCCAGCCGCTCGCAGCGTGCGCGCGTCAGCCGATGCGCCGCGAGGCGCGGATCGATGCCGGCGCGGAACAGGCTTTCGGATGCGTAGATGTTGCCCACGCCGACGACGAGGTCGCCCGCGAGCAGCACCTGCTTGATCGCGGCGCGCCGTTGGCGCGTGTGGCGGAATACGTGCTCCGCGTCGAAGCGCGGATCGAACGGCTCCGGCCCCAGGTGCGAAAGCAGCGGATGCCGCCGCGCGTCGCCGCTGCGCGCCGGATGCCACAGCAGCGCGCCGAATCGCCGCGGGTCGGTCAGTCGCAGCACGCTCGGCTTGCGTCCCGCGATCACGATGTCGACGTGGTCATGCGCGCCGGCCGGCGGCGCCGCACCGGGATGCACGCGCCACGAGCCCGACATGCCCAGGTGCGAGATCAGCGTGCCGTGCGCGAAGCGCCACAGCAGATACTTGCCGCGCCGTTCCAGCCGTTCGATGCGCTGCCCCTTGAGCTGCGCGGCGAGCCGCGCCGGCACCGGCCAGCGCAGCCTGCGCTCGCGCACGACGACCGCCTGCACCCGCTCGCCCTCGACGAACGGCGCCAGCGCGCGCCGGGTGACTTCGACCTCAGGCAACTCGGGCATCGTCGACGCGTCTAAGATCGGGGCCGACCGGCCGGCGGTGACGCGCTGCGGTCGTTCGGATCGAGTGGTTGAATGTCTACTGCTGCGAAGGATCGCGTGTTGCGAATCAGATTGAGTCTGCCGGCACTGCTCGCCGGCACGATTGTAGGTTGCTCATCGATCGCGCAGCCGAACGCGGGGACCACGCAGCCGACGGTCGAGGAAAAGCCGGCCGCGCCTGCTGTCGACGCATTGCCCGATGTCGACCTGACCGGCGCGCTGCTGTATCAGATCGTGGCCGCCGAGGTCGCGCTGCAGCGGGGCGACGCCGGCTCCGCGTTCGCGACCTACATGAACGTCGCGCGCCAGACGCGCGATCCGCGGCTGGCGCGGCGCGCGGCCGAGATCGCGCTCGGCGGCCGCGCGCCCGCTCAGGCGCTCGAGGCCGTGCAACTCTGGCGCGAACTGGCGCCGCACTCGAGCGAGGCGACACAGACGCTCGCCGCGGTCCAGGTCGCCAACGGCCGCTACCAGGACGCCGCGCCGCTGCTGAAGCAGCAGATCGCAGGTGCTGCCAGCCCGGTCGATGAACTGGCGCGCGTGCAGCGCACGCTGGCGCGCGCACCCGATCGCGCCGGTGCCTTCGCTCTGCTCGAATCCCTGGCCGTGCCGTATCGCGATGACCCGGCGCGCGGCGCCGATGTGCGGCTGATCCTCGCCAGCGGCGCGCACGCCGCCGGCCTGCCGCAGCGCGCCGCGCAGGAGGCGCGCGCCGCGGTCGAACTGCAGCCCGATTCGGAGCGCGCCAATCTGGCCGCCGCGCAACTGCTCGCGCAGCCCGACGCCAAGGACAACGCCGAAGGCCGCAAGCAGGCGCTCGGACTGCTGCGCGGTTTCTTGCAGCGCCGGCCCGAGTCGAGCGACGCGCGGCTGATGTACGCGAGGCTGCTAATCAACGACAACGACCTGCCGGCCGCGCGCCAGCAGTTCGGCGAAATGCTCAAGCGCGACGCGAAAAACCTCGATGCGCTGTTCGCGATGGGCGTTCTCACGCTCGACAGTAAGCCGCCGCGCAACGAGTCGCGGGGCTATTTCGAGCGCTACCTGAAGGCGCTCGAAGCCGCGCCCGGCACGCGCGACCCCGATCCGGCGTACATGAATCTCGCGCGCATCGCGGAAGAAGAACGCAAGTACGACGAGGCGCTGAAGTGGCTGGAGCGGATCGACGACGGCGAGCAGTACCTGACCGCGCGCCTGCGGCAGGCGCTGCTGCTCGGCCGGATGAAGCGCGTCGACGAGGCGCGCAAGCTGCTCGCCGATCTCGCCGCGCAGCCCACGCGCAGTGAGGAGGAAAAGGTGCAGGTCGTGGTCGCGGAAGGACAGTTGCTGCGCGAAGCGCGGCGCTATCGCGAGTCATTCGACCTGCTCGAGGCCGCGCTGGCGAAAGCCCCCGACAACACCAACCTGCTGTACGACACGGCGATGGCGGCGGAGAAGCTCGACCGCATCGACGTGATGGAAACGCATCTGCGCCGGATGATCGAGCTCAAACCCGACAACGCGCAGGCGTACAACGCGCTCGGCTACACGTTCGCCGACCGCAACCTGAGGCTGCAGGAGGCGCAGCAGCTGGTCGCCCAGGCGCTGAAGCTCTCGCCCAACGACGGCTACATCCTCGATTCGATGGGCTGGGTGTACTACCGCCTCGGCGATCTGCCCAAGGCGCGCGAGTTCCTCGAGCGCGCCTGGAAGGGGCGGCCCGAGGGCGAAGTCGGCGCGCATTTCGGCGAGGTCCTGTGGCTGATGGGCGAGCGCGATGCCGCGCGCCGCGTCTGGCGCGAGGCGGTCGCCCTTGAACCCGACAACGAACTGCTGCGTGCGACGCTGGCGCGGTTCAAGGTGAAGCCGTAGCGCGCGATGCGGGCGGCCGCTGCCCTGGCGCTCGCAGGCGCGCTGCTCGGCGCGTGCGCGACACTCGCGCCGGTGCGCGAAGCCGAGCGCGTGCACCAGGGCCGCTTCTCGGTCACCGCGGTCTGGCCCGAGCGGACCGAGAACAGCAGCGGCCGTTTCTCCCTCGCGGTTCACTCCGACGGCATCACGCTCGACCTGTCGTCTCCGTTCGGCAACACGCTGGCGCGCATCGACACCGACCGCAGCGGCGCGCGGCTGACCGCTCCAGGCGCGAATGGCGAACTGCAGCAGCTTCGGGGACCGAACGCCGACGCGCTGGCTGAACAGGTGCTCGGCTGGCCGCTGCCGGTCTCGGGCATCGGCGACTGGATCGTCGGCCGACCCGAGGCGGCGCGACCGTATCGCACAACCGAAGCGGGCACGATCGAGCAGGACGGCTGGACGATCCGCGTGCTCGACCGCTTCGGCGCCGACGGCGCCCCGCGACGCCTGAGCTTCGAGCGACCGGCCGCAGCGAATTCGCCGGCCGTCACGGTGCGGCTCGTGCTCGACGAGCCGGCAGCTTGAGGCAACGATGACGCGGCTCTTCCTCGGCCTGCCCGCACCGGCGAAGCTGAACCTGTTCCTGCACGTGCTCCGCCGGCGCGCCGACGGCTATCACGAGCTGCAGAGCGCGTTCGTGCCGATCGATCTGGCCGACACGCTGGACTTCGAATTGCGCGACGACGGTGCGATCACGCGCAGCGGCGATATCGTCGGCGAGCCGCAGATGGATCTCGCGCTGCGCGCCGCGCGCCTGCTGCAGCTCGAATCCGGAACGAAGCGCGGCGTCGCGATCAACGTCGACAAGCGCGTTCCCGCCGGCAGCGGCATGGGCGGCGGCAGTTCGGATGCGGCCACCACGCTGATCGCGCTGAACCGGCTGTGGCGGCTCGGTTGGCCGCGCGCGAAGCTGGCCTCGCTGGCGCCGCGGCTCGGCGCCGACGTGGCTTTCTTTCTCGGCACCGGACCGGCCTTCGTCGAGGGCATCGGCGAGCGGGTGACGCCGATCGAATTTCCGCCCGCGTGGTTCGCGGTCGTGCGGCCGCAGGTCGCGGTCGCGACCGCTGAAATCTTTGCCGATCCCGGTTTGACCCGTGATACGAAAGCCACGATAATTTCGGCCTTTTCCGCGGGGCTTGCGCAGTTCCCACGCGCTCTATACGGCGCCAACGATCTCGAAGCGGTCGTGCGGCGCCAGGTCCCTGAGGTCGACGCCGCGCTGACGCTGCTTTCACGCTTCGGCGCGGCGCGGATGACGGGCTCGGGCTCGGCGGTGTTCATGGCTGCCGCGACCGAGGAGCAGGCGCGCGAGGCGGTTGCGCAGTTGCCGGATGGCTGGACGGGCTGGGTTGTGAGGAGCCTGAAGCACCATCCCCTCGCGGAGTGGTGATCGGGAGGATCACTCTAGGGCAGGTTTCGCGCTGGGGAGTCGCCAAGCTGGTTAAGGCAGCGGATTTTGATTCCGCCATTCGAGGGTTCGAATCCTTCCTCCCCAGCCATTTCAACGCAGCAGTCGGCCGGAGCAGCAGGCGGCTCTCGTGCGCGGTGAGAAGATGGTGCCGTTGGTTCCTGAGAACCTGGTCGTGTTCACGGGCAATGCGAACCCGAGGCTCGCGCACGCGGTCGTCCAGCACCTGAACATCCCGCTCGGGCGCGCGACGGTGTCGCGCTTCTCCGACGGCGAGGTGATGGTCGAGATCAACGAGAACGTCCGCGGCAAGGACTGTTTCGTGCTGCAGTCGACCTGCCAGCCGACCAACGACAACCTGATGGAACTGGTGATCATGGTCGACGCGCTGAAGCGCGGCTCGGCCGGCCGCATCACCGCCGCGATTCCGTACTTCGGCTACGCGCGCCAGGATCGCCGCCCGCGCTCGGCGCGCGTGGCGATCAGTGCCAAGGTGGTCGCCAACATGCTGCAGACGGCCGGTGTGCACCGCATGCTGACGATGGACCTGCACGCCGATCAGATCCAGGGCTTCTTCGACATCCCGGTGGACAACATCTACGCCAGCCCGATCCTGCTCGGCGACCTGTGGAAGCAGAATATCCAGAACCTGATGGTGGTGTCGCCCGACGTCGGCGGCGTGGTGCGCGCGCGCGCGCTGGCCAAGCGGATGGACGCGGATCTGGCGATCATCGACAAGCGCCGCCCGCGCGCGAACGTCGCCGAGGTGATGCACATCATCGGCGACGTCGAGGGCCGCACCTGCGTGATCATGGACGACATGATCGACACCGCGAACACGCTGTGCCACGCCGCCGCCGCGCTGCGCGATCACGGCGCGACCAAGGTGATGGCCTACTGCACGCACCCCGTGCTGTCGGGTAAGGCGGTCGAACGGATCATGAACTCGGTGCTCGACGAGGTCGTGGTGACCGACACGATCCCGCTGCGCGACGACGCGCGGAAGTGCCCCAAGATCCGGCAGCTGTCGTGCGCGGCGCTGCTGGGCGAGACGATTTCGCGCATCTCGCGCGAGGACTCGGTGAGCAGCCTGTTCATCGAGTGAACGCTCCGTCGTGGCTGGTCGCGGCCCGCGGGACTCAACTGGAGAGTGAAATGAAAGTAGTCGCAACCACGCGCAGCAAGCAGGGCACGAGTGCGAGCCGCTCCCTGCGCCGCGCGAACAAGGTGCCGGGCATCATCTACGGCGGCAAGGGGCAGCCGGTCAACATCGAGGTCGACCACAACCCGCTGTTCCATTCGCTGCGCAAGGAGAAGTTTCACGCGTCGATCCTCGACATGGAACTGGACGGCAAGGGCGAGAAGGTGCTGCTGCGGGACTTCCAGATGCACCCGTACAAGCCGCAGGTGCTGCACATCGATTTCCAGCGCGTGTCGGAGGACCAGAAGGTCCACATGCGCGTGCCGCTGCACTTCGTCGGGCAGGAGAACTCGCCCGCGGTCAAGGAGTCGGCCGGGCTGGTGAGCCACGTGCTGTCCGACGTCGACGTCGCCTGCCTGCCGAAGGACCTGCCGGAGTACATCGAGGTCGATCTGTCCGGCCTGCACGCGCACCAGACGATCCGCGTGCGCGATCTCGCGCTCCCCGCCGGCGTGACCGCGGTGCTGAAGGGCAAGGAGAACCCGGTCGTGGTGTCGGTGTCGATCAAGGGCGAGGAAGAGGTCGTCGAGGCCGAAGCCGCTGCCGTCGTGCCGGCGGCCGAGGTCCCGGCCACCGCGCAGAAGGCGCCGCCCGCCGCTGCCGCGCCCGCCGCGCCCGAGAAGAAGGAAAAGGGTGGCGACAAGGAGAAGAAGAAGTAATCGACTCTTCGGCACAATGCGGCCCGCGCGTGGCGACACCGCGGGCCGTTTTGTTTGAACCATGAGCGACAACGACAACTCGATCCGGCTGATCGTCGGCCTCGGCAACATCGGCGCCGAATACGAGCGCACGCGCCACAACGCGGGCTTCTGGTTCGTCGATGCGGTGGCGGCCAAGGCCGGGAGCTTTCTCGCGCACGAGCGCAAGTTCCACGGCGAGGTCGCGCGACTGAAGGACGGCGCGCGTGAACTGTGGCTGCTGAAGCCCGGCACCTACATGAACCGCTCGGGCCAGGCGGTGGTCGCGCTCGCGCTGTACTACAAGATCCTGCCGACGCAGATCCTGGTCGTGCACGACGAGGTCGATCTCGCGCCCGGGGTCGTGAAGCTGAAGCGCGGCGGCGGCACCGCCGGCCACAACGGGCTGAAGGACATCCAGGCGAAGCTCACCACGCCCGACTTCTGGCGGCTGCGCATCGGCGTGGGCCATCCGCGCACGCTCGCCCTTGCTCAGGAAGTCGCCGACTTCGTGCTGCATCCTCCCGGACGCGAGCACCAGGCCGCGATCGACGATGCGATCACGCGCGCACTCGACATCGTGCCGGCGCTGATCGACGGCCAGTTCGAGCGCGCGATGATGAAGCTGCACTCGACGCCGAAGACGCCCAGCGCATGAGCGGGGACCGCTCGTTCGTCGTGCACGCCGGCGCACGCGCCGCCGCGCACGTGCGCGCGAACGGAATCGCGCCGGGCGACATCGTGCGTGTCCCCGCCGCCGGCATCTATGCCCGATCCGGCCGCCGCGCCCGGAGGGCTGTCCGACGCCAACGTCGCGCAGAAGTACTCGCGCAATCCGACCCCGAAGCACTTCAGCGACGAGTGCTGCAAGCTGGCGCGCACGGCCCGATCCTTCGCTGATCCGGCCGCTGTGAGTCGCGTCCGCGACGCTCGTCTGCGATCGCCGTGGCCTCGCGCGATAATTAAAAATTTAGCCGTTGCGCGACCGGCGCGGCTTCGTCTTAAGGATTTCCATGGCTCTCAGATGCGGCATCGTCGGCCTGCCCAACGTCGGCAAATCGACGCTCTTCAACGCGCTCACCAAGGCGGGCATTGCCGCCGAGAACTATCCGTTCTGCACGATCGAACCGAACGTCGGCATCGTCGAGGTACCCGACCCGCGCCTGGACGCGCTGGCGAAGATCGCGAAGCCGGAGAAAGTGATCCCGGCCACCGTCGAGTTCGTCGACATCGCGGGACTCGTCGCCGGCGCGAGCAAGGGTGAAGGGCTCGGCAACCAGTTCCTCGCCAGCATCCGCGAGTGCGACGCGATCGCGCACATCGTGCGCTGCTTCGAGGACCCGAACGTGGTTCACGTCGCGGGCAGGGTCGACCCGGTGTCGGACATCGAGGTGATCAACACCGAACTGGCGCTGGCGGATCTCGCCACCGTCGAGAAGCAACTGGCCAGGTACACCAAGGTCGCGAAGAGCGGCGGCGACAAGGAAGCCAAACGGCTGGTCGATGCGCTGGAGAAGATCCTGCCGGCGCTGAACGACGCGAAGCCGGTGCGCAGCGTCGATCTGTACGCGGAGGAAAGGGCCGTTCTGCGGCCGCTGTTCCTGCTGACGATGAAACCGACGATGTACGTCGCCAACGTCGAGGAGCACGGCTTCGAGAACAATCCGCTGCTCGACAAGGTGCGCGCGCACGCGGCGAAGGAAGGCGCGCCGGTGGTCGCGGTGTGCGCGAAGGTCGAGGCCGAGATCGCGGATCTGTCGGACGCCGACAGGCAGGTGTTCCTCGCCGACATGGGAATGACCGAGCCGGGGTTGAACCGCGTGATCCGCGCCGGCTACGAGCTGCTCGGTTTGCAGACCTACTTCACCGCCGGGCCGAAAGAGGTGCGCGCGTGGACCGTGTCACGCGGCGCGACCGCGCCGCAGGCCGCCGGCGTGATCCACACCGACTTCGAAAAGGGCTTCATCCGCGCCGAGACGATTGCGTTCGACGACTACGTGAAGTTCAACGGCGAGGTCGGCGCCAAGGAAGCCGGCAGGATGCGGCTGGAAGGCAAGGACTACGTCGTGCAGGACGGCGACGTGATGCACTTCAGGTTCAACGTCTGACCGCGGTCAGACGCTGCGCGCCGCTCAATCGGCGCGGCGCACCGGGGGTTGCGCACCGATGCGGTCGAACTGTCTTGCGAACCAGCGCTCGGAGAATCCGCCGATGAAGCACAGCGCGAGATCGAGCGCCGGTGTCACGTTGCCGAGGTTCAGCAGACCCGACTGCAGAAAGAACGCGATCGGAATCGCGACCGCCGCGCCGACAAACGGGCGCGCGATCGTCGCGATCCAGACGCCGCCGGGTCCGCTTATCCGGCTCGCCTGCAGCAGACCGAAGACGAGGCTCAACAAGCCGCCGAGGAATCCGAACAGCACGCCGTTGACGAGTGCCATCGCCAGCGTGACCTCGACGTCCTCGTGCAGGATCCACTCGAACCCGCCTGCCAGCGCCCAGCCGCTGAAGAACACGACCGCGGCCACCAGCAACGCGGTGAGCGCTGCGATCTGCCTGCGCGCCAGTTCGGTGCGGTAATGGCGCTGCTCGCGCGCGGCGTGCACGCTGCGCATCAGCGCCTGCAGATCCGCGACCGTCGTGCCGCCCGCGCGTTCGCCTGCGAGCGCATCGATCGCCTCGCGCGGCTGGCCGAGCGCGGCAGCCTCGGCACGATAGGCGGCCAGCGCGGCGCGCCGTTGCGATTCGTCCATCGCCGCGGCGATTTCGCGTTCGATCTGGTGCAGGCAGTCCCAGGCGACGAGCAGCCGCTTCGCGCCGGCGGCGTCGCGCGCGTATTGCAGCAGAGCATCGCAGCGCGCCAGCATGGCCTCGTCCGCGGGCGGCGCCCCGTCGCGCGCGGCGCGGATCGCGCGCGCCGCATCGACCAGCGCCGCGTTCAGCCGTTGCCTGTCGGCGTCGCGGCCCGCGGCGACAATGCCGTGGAGAAAGCCGTCGCGGCGGCCCGTGTCATCGTTCATCGTGGGTTATCCGTTGGCGGCGCAAGGTTTCCGACCGCTCGGTAGCATAGCTGCCGCGCCACAACCACCCTTCAACCGATGCTGCGCAAGATACTGATCGGCGTGTTCGCCGTCGTCGCGCTCGTGATCGCGGGCGCGGTCGCGCTGCTCGCGTTCTTCGATGTCAATCGCTTCAAGCCGCAGATCGAGCAGGCGGCGCAGGAGCGCCTGCACCGGCGGCTGGCGATCGACGGCGACCTGTCGCTGTCGGTGTTTCCGCGCCTGGCGGTGCGGCTGCCGCGCACCACGCTGTACGAGCACGACGGCAAGGGCACGCTGCTGTCGCTCGACAGCGCGCGCGTCGGCGTCGCACTGCTGCCGCTGTTGAGTGGCCGCGTGGAGGTCGATCGGATCCGAATCGACGGCCTGAGCGCGCAGGTCCGCCGCGCCGCCGACGGCAGCTCGAGCATCGACGACCTGCTGCGAACCGGCAAGGCGACCGGCGCCGAAGCGAAGACCGGCGAAACGAAGCCGATCGCATTCGATATCGGCGGCATCGAACTCGTCGACGCGGAGTTGCGGCTGATCGGGCCGGCGGGAACGACGACGCTGTCGAAGCTGTCGCTGAAGACCGGCCGCATCGCGCCCGGCGTGCGGCTGCCGGTCACCGCGTCCACCCAGTTCGCGCTGCCGTCGAAGACCGCCGGCGAAGCACGCCTGGCGGCGGCGTTCGACTTCGATCCGCCGCTGCGCGCGTACAGCGCCGAAGGCGTCGCGCTCGAAGTCAAGGGAAGGATCGGCAACGACGAAGTCGAGGCGCGGCTCACCGCCCCGAAGCTGAAGATCAACGGCAACTCGATCCGCGGCGATGCGATCGCGCTGACGGCCAAGCGTGGCGGCGCGGACGCCGCGGACGTGAAGCTCGCCGTCGCCGCGTTCGAAGGCAGCGTGAAAGCGCTGCGGATCGACCGCATCGATGTCGCCGCGAATCTGCGCCAGGGTGAGCGCCGTGTCGCGGCTACGCTGGCGAGCCCTGCGAACGCGAGCCTCGACGCGCAGACGTTCGCGGCTCGGAAGCTCGCCGGCACGGTGACGATCGACGATCCGGCGCTGTCGATGAAGTCGCTGAAGCTCGCGATCGATGGCGCGCTCGCGCTCGACGCGCGCAAGCAGTCGGTCGATCTGCGCGCCGACACGCGCTTCGACGACACGACGCTGAATGCGAAGGTCTCCGTCGACGGCTTCTCCCGGCCGCGGATCGGCTTCGACCTGAAAGCCGACCGCTTCGATCTCGACCGCTACGCTCCGCCGGCCGCCGAGCGGGAGAAGGCAGCGGCGTCCGGCGGCGCGCCGGCGAAGATCGACCTCGCCGCGCTGCGCACGCTCGATGCGGCCGGGCAGATCGCGATCGGCGAACTGAAGGCGCGCGGGCTGAAGGCGTCCGGCGTACGCATCGGGGTGAACGCCGCCAACGGCCGCGCCGACATCGCGCCGATCGCCGCGCAGCTTTATGGCGGCACGTTGAACGGCAGCGCGCGCGCGGCGGCGGAAGGCAATCGCGTCGGCCTCGATGCGACCCTGGCCGGCGTCTCGATCGGCCCGCTGCTGAAGGACGTGCTGAAGAAGGAGCCGCTCGAGGGCCGCGGCAGCGTGCGCCTGGCGCTCGCGACCGGCGGCGCCACGGTCGACGCGCTGAAGCGCGGCCTCGACGGCAGCGCGTCGCTGCGGATCCGCGACGGCGCGGTGCGCGGCATCGACATCGTGCGCAAGCTGCGCGACGCGCGCGCGCTGATCCTCGGCGGCAAGAGCGACGCGCAGAAGGCGGATACGGCGGACAAGACCGATTTCTCCGAGCTGAACATCAGCTTCGCGATCAAGGACGGCGTGGCGACGAGCGACGACCTCGACCTGAAGTCGCCGCTGCTGCGCGCCGGCGGCGCCGGCCGCATCGATCTCGGCGCCGGCGCGATCGACTACACCGCGCGCGTCGCGACCACCGGCGCGCTGGCCGAGCTGCGCGGCGTCACCGTCCCGGTGCGGCTGTCGGGGCCGTTCGATCAGCTCACCTACAACATCGACTGGGGCGGCGTGGCGCGCGAGGCGGTCAAATCGCGGCTGATCGACGACCAGCGCAAGAACCTCGAGCAACGCGCGCGCGATGCGCTGAAAGGTCTGCTCGGACGATAGACTCCGGCTGATGAAAGCGACGATCTCCGAACTGAACCTCTATCCGATCAAGGGCTGCCGCGGCTTCTCCGTTCGCAGCGCGCACTTGCCCGCCACGGGGCTGGAAGTCGACGGCATCGGCGACCGCGAATGGGTCGTCGTCGATGCAGGCTGCCGCTTCCTCAGCCAGCGCGAGCATCCGCGCATGGCGCTGATCGAAACGTGCTTCGTCGGCGAATCGATGCGGGTGAAGGCGCCGGGCATGCTCGCGCTCGAAGTGCCGTTCGCATCCGAAGGCGACGTCGTCGAGGTGAGCGTGTGGGACGACCGCGTCGCCGCGGTCACACAGGGCGAGGTCGCCGACGCGTGGTTCAGCGACTTCCTCGGCGCGCCGGCGCGGCTGGTGCGCTTCGATCCGGAGGGACGGCGGCTCGCCAAGCGCAGATACACCGGCGAGATCGACGCACCGTACAAGTTCGCCGACGCGTTCGCGCTGCTGATCACCGGTTGCGCGTCTCTCGCTGAGGTCAACGCGCGGCTTGCGAAGATCGGCGCGCCGGCGGTGACGATGGCGCGTTTCCGACCCAACCTCGTGCTGGATGGGCTGCCGGAGTTCGACGAGGACTACGTCAAGTCCCTGCGCCGCGACGGCCTCGTGATCCGACCGGTCAAGCCGTGCGCACGCTGCACCGTGCCGGGCGTCGACCCGCTGACCGGCACGGCGTCGACGGTCGTGCCGGACCTGCTGGCGACCTTCCGTGGCAGGCCGGACGGCGTGATGTTCGGCGTCAACGCGATCGTGGTCGAAGGCGCCGGCGCCACGCTCGCGGTCGGCGACGAGTTCGAAGTCGAGCTGAATGTCTGACCTGCACCGGCGCTCGCTGCTCCTCGCGCTTCTGCTGGCGCCCGCGCTGCGCGCGCAGCAGCTCGAGATCATCGAGCTGAAGCACCGCACCGCCGACGACGTGCTGCCCAACCTGCGCGCGTTCCTGGAACCGGGCGGCGCTCTGACCGGACAGGGCTATCAACTGTTCGTGCGCGCGTCGGCGGCGAACGCGCGGCAATTGAAGCAACTGCTGGCCACGCTCGACCGCGCGCAGCTTTCGACCACGGTGCGCGGCAGGCTGGGTGAATGGATCCCGGTCGGCGGCGCGGACGTGCGCGAGCAGACGGGGTCGGCCTCGCACTCGACTCAGCGCGGCGTCTGGCTGAAGGTCGACGCGGTCGACAGTCCGCGATAGGTCCAAGCCCGCCACAGCGCTTCGACGGGTCCCTGGCCGAAGCGCGCGATCCATGCGCGACTGGCGACAAGCTGCAGCGCGACCAGCGCGAGCCCGAGCAGCGCCAGTTGCGCGCGCGACAGTTCGGCGCCGAGTTCGAGTCCCCAGCCGGACAGCAGCCAGCCCATCGCGACCGATTGCGCGAGATAGTTGGTCAGCGGCATCCGACCCGCCGGCGCGAGCCATGCGAGCGCGCGCGCGAGGCGTGCCCGCTGCCGTACGAACAGCGCAACGTACAGACACGCCATCGGCGAACCGGCCAGTTGCAGCGCATAGCCGAGCGAACCCGGGTCGCCCGGTGCGTCGCGGATCGCGACGTAATTCAGCCATGCGCCGGCGGCTGAAAATGGAATCGCCGCCGTGCCGATCCACAGCGCCGCCCGCCACACGCGCGGATGTCGCTCGGGATGCGACAGCCAGCCCAGCCGGCCCGCCAGCGCGCCGAGCAGGAAAAGCGCGACGATCTGCGGAGTGGCGAACGCGATCATCGACAGCAACCCCTCGCCGAAATCGCTGACGCGCGCCACCAGCTGATCGGCGAAGCCGCCGCGCGTGTACAGCGCGAGCCGCGCCAGCGCGGACGCCGGCACCTGCGTCGCTTCGTCGGCCGGCAGCGCCATGCGTGCGCTCTCGGCGAGCGCGGTCCAGGCGATGCTCCAGCCCGCGAACGCGAGCCACGCGTTGCGCGTGGTGCGCGCGAGCGGTGCCGGCCGCGCCTGCGCGAACAGCAGCAGCACGAAGCCGCACAGCGCATAGAAGGCAAGGATGTCGCCGAAGTACAACAGCGCGCCGTGCGCCAGCCCGACCGCGAGCAGGAACAGCAGCCGGCGCCGGTACGCGCGGCGCGCGGCGTCGACCGACCCGGCCCGGCGCAGCAGGCCGCGCCACTGCAGCGCGAAGCCGACGCCGAACAGGAACGCGAAGATCGACATGAACTTGGTCGACACCAGCGTACCGATCGCCAGGTGCACGAGCGCGTCGGCCGCCGTCGGCGAAGTCGCGAAGTAGCCGAGCGGGTCGCCCGCGCCCCAGGCGAACGACTGGATATTGACCTGCAGGATGCCGGCGAGCGCGAACGCGCGCAGCGCGTCGAGAAGCTCGATCCGGCGCGCGCCGGAACTCAACCCGGCGCGCCGCCGAGCTGCGCGATCTTCGCCTTCAGCCACTTGTCGACCGAAGGGAACACGAACTTGCTGACGTCGCCGCCGAGTTGCGCGATCTCGCGCACGATCGAACCGGAGATGAACTGGTACTGGTCCGACGGCGTCAGGAACATCGTCTCCACGTCGGGCAGCAGGTAGCGGTTCATGCCGGCGAGCTGGAATTCGTATTCAAAGTCGCTGACCGCGCGCAGGCCGCGCACGATCACGCGCGCGTTGTGTTCGCGGACGAAATCCTTCAGCAGTCCGCGAAAACCGGCCACCTCGACGTTCGGATAATGTCCGAGCACCTCGCGCGCGATCTGCAGCCGCTCGTCGTAGGTGAAGAACGGGTTCTTCGCGCGGCTGTCGGCCACGCCGACGACCAGCTTCGCGAACAGGCCCGCGGCGCGCCGCACGAGGTCCTCGTGGCCGCGCGTCAGCGGATCGAACGTTCCCGGATAGACGGCGATGACCATTTTCACTCTCCGAAGCGCGCGGCCGGGCCACGCGCCGCGATTATTCCGGCATCAAGCGGTCGCAGCAAATGAAAGTGCACGCGCCCTGCGCGCGCGGCGCGGACGATCTCGAATCCGGCCGCGGCCGCCTGCGTGGCGGTGAATTCCGTCGCGCTTTCCAGATAGACCAGTCCGTCGCGCGCGAGCAGCCGCCGCGCGGCCTTCAGCGCCGGCTCGTTCAGCCCGGAATCGAACGGCGGATCGAGCAGGATCAGGTCGAAGCTCGCGGCCGGCAACCGCTGCGCGACCGCAAACGCGTCGCCGGCGACGACTTCGATTCCCGTCGCTTTCAATCGCTCGCGCAAGGCGCGCAGGTTCGCGAGCAGCCGCAGATCGCGCTCGACCAGCGTCACGTGCGCGGCGCCGCGCGACGCCAGCTCGAAGCCGAGCGCGCCCGCGCCGGCGAAGAGATCCAGCCCGCGCGCCTGCGCCAGATCGGGCATCAGATGTGCGATCCAGTTGAACAGTGTCTCGCGCACGCGATCGGGCGTCGGCCGCAGGCCCGGCACGTCGGCCACCGGAATCTTCGCGCGCTTGTAGAGGCCGCCGATGATGCGCACCGCGCGCGGCGCATTCTCGAATGACGACGCCCGCGTTGCTAAACTGCGCGGCGCCGCCGCCCTTGTGGATCGATGGGCGGCGCGTTTTTTCTCAGGTCCCGTCGCCATCGATCGATGATAAGTCCCGCGCCCGAAAGGTCCGGCTGGCTCGCGCGCCTGAAGCAGGGGCTGGAGCGCACGCGCGTGAACATCGTCGGCCTGTTCTCGGGCGGCGTGATCGACGAGCAGCTGTTCGAGGACCTCGAGATCGCGCTGATCGGCGCCGATGTCGGCGTGGCCACGACGACGGAGCTGCTCGACGCGCTGCGCCGGCGGGTGAAGCTCGCCGGGCTGAAGACGCCGGCCGACGTGCGCGACGCGTTGCGCGAGGAACTGACGCAGCGGCTGGCGCCGTGCGAAGCCGAACTGAAGCTCGACGCGGCGAAGCCGCTGGTGATGATGGTCGCGGGAGTGAACGGTGCCGGCAAGACGACGTCGATCGGCAAGCTCGCGCACTGGCTCGCCGATCGGCACAAGAGCGTGCTGCTCGCCGCCGGCGACACGTTTCGCGCCGCCGCGCGCGAGCAGCTGGCGATCTGGGGCAAGCGCAACCACGTCGAGGTGATCCAGCAGGCGAGCGGCGATCCGGCCGCGGTCGTTTTCGACGCGGTCGGTGCGGCGCGCGCGCGCGGCATCGATGTGCTGATCGCCGACACCGCCGGACGGCTGCCGACGCAACTGCACCTGATGGACGAGCTGAAGCGGGTCAGGCGCGCGCTCGACAAGGCGTTGCCCGGCGCGCCGCACGAGGTGCTGCTGGTGCTCGACGGCACCAACGGCCAGAACGCGCTCGCGCAGGTCAAGGCGTTCGACGACGCGATCGGGCTGACGGGACTGATCATCACCAAGCTCGACGGCACCGCCAAGGGCGGCGTGCTCGCCGCGATCGCGCGCGAGCGGCGCCACAAGCCGATCCCGATCCTGTTCATCGGCGTCGGCGAGAAGCTCGGCGACCTGCAGCCATTCGTCGCGAAGGAATTCGCCGACGCGCTGCTCGGCGCGCCGTGAGGCACATCCCGTCGCCCCGGCGCCGGCCGGGGCCCAATTTGCGGCGCTCGAGCTTGGGCCCGGCCTGCGCCGGGTCGACGGTTCAAGCCGCCGGACGTCCCCTCGCTGCTTTAACAAGCCGCACGGCCGCGCGCGGGTTTCACGAAGCCGCGCAGCCGCGCGAGGGTCTTATGAAGCCGCGCGACCGCGCGGCTTGGGCGGCGCCGGCCGCTTGCCGTCGGCGATGTGCATCAGCGCCAGATACGGATGCCGCGTCAGCATGCGCGGCCCCGCGTAGCGCATCATCACCCGCACCTGCTCGCGCTGCACCGGTCCGTAGCAGTGGATCCGGCAGTTGGCGCAGGTCGGCTTTTCGTCTCCGTACGGGCAGCCGGCCAGCCGCTTCTCCGCATACGCGGCGAGCTGTTCGCATTCGTCACACAATTTGCGCCCGCCGTGATGATCGCGGCAGTAGATTCGCAGCATCGCGCGGATCGTCCTAAGTTCGCGCGCCAGCCGCGGCTTGAGCAGCCGCGCGCGGCGGTCTTCGGCAGTGGTCATGCGCGCATGTTCGCCAGGCGCCGCGCGCACAGCTCTGCGCTGGATCAACAAGATTCGCGAGCTACCTCTTCTGACGTACGATCGCGCATCGATCGGAGGCTGCCATGCGCAGGACTGTCGCCGCTTCGCTACCGGCCTTGTTCGCGCTGGTCGCGGGAGCGCAGCAGTTCATCGAAGCGATAAGGCGCGAACCTGACCGGTACTCGTCCGGATGGTCGGGCAACTACGGCACGATGCACGTGCCGATGGCGACGATGAGGAGCGCTGCCGGCTTGCGCTTGCTGCACATCGCGTATACGGGCGCGAGTCCGGCGATCGTGGCACTGCTCGGCCATCAGGCCGACGCGCTTGCCACCGGTCCGTCGACGGTCGTGCAGCACATCCGCAGTGGGCGGCTGCGCGCGCTCGCGCACTGGGGAGAAGGAAGGCTCGCGGCGCTGCCCGACGTGCCGAGCCTCGCCGAACTCGGCTACCCGGTGCAGTTCTCGCAGTGGTCGGGGCTGTTCGTTCCCGCCGCGACACCTGAGCCGATCGCCGCCATGCTGCGCGAGGCCGCGCGCGCGGCAGCCAACGATCCGAAGGTGCAGCAGGCGATCGGCGCCGCGGGAAGCCCGATCCTCTACCTCCATGCGCCCGAGTTCCAGCGCTACCGGGACGCCGATGCCGCGCGCATGGTCGATGCGGTGAAGCGGATCGGACGCGTCGACTGACGCGCAGGGCAAAGGATGCTGCTCGCGGTCGTCGATCTCGGATCGAACAGCTTCCGGCTCGAGGTTGGGCGCGCCGAGGGCAGCAGCGTCGTTCCACTCGGCAGCTGGAAGGAGACCGTGCGGCTGGCGCGCGGGCTTGGCGATGACTTGCGGCTGTCGAAGAAATCGATCGAGACCGCGTGCGAATGCCTGGCGCGGATGAACGAACGGCTGCGCGGGCTGAAAAGCGAACAGGTGCGCGCGGTCGGCACGCAAACGCTGCGCGAGGCGCGCAACGTCAACGAGTTCCTGCTCGAGGCGCAATCCGCGCTCGGCCATCCGATCGAGGTGATCTCTGGCCGCGAAGAGGCGCGGCTGATCTTCGAGGGCTGCATGCACGCGCTGCCGCCGTCGCCGAAGCCGCGCCTCGTGGTCGACATCGGCGGCGCGTCGACCGAGGTGATCGTGGGCCGCGGCTTCACCGCCGAGGCGGCGGAATCGTTCAAGATCGGCTGCCTCAACGTCACGCAGCGCTTCTTCGCAGACGGCGCGATCGACCGCGGCCGCTTCAAGCGCGCGGTGGTCGCGTGCGCGGCCGAGCTGGAGGAGGCGATCGCCCAGTTCGCGCGCGGAAACTGGGACGAGGCGTACGGCACCAGCGGCACGATCGGCGCGGCGGCCGAGACCCTGCGCAACGAAGGCTGGGCCGGCGGGACGATCACGAACGACGGCCTGCAGCGGCTGCGGCAGGCGCTGATCGATTTCGGCGCGGTCAAGCGCATTCGGCTGGCCGGCATCAAGCCCGAGCGGCAGGAGGTGATCGCGGGCGGCGTCGCGGTGCTGCTGGCGGTGTTCGACACGCTCGGCATCGGCGAACTGCGGCTCGGCCGCGGCGGGCTGCGCACCGGCGTGCTGTACGACCTGCTCGGCCGGCGCGAACGGCGCGATCTGCGCGATGCGACGGTGGAGCGGCTGCAATCGCGCTTCGGCGTCGATCGCGCGCAGGCGATGCAGGTCGCGCGCATCGCCGGGCAGTTCCACGCGGCGCTGGAGCCTCATGCCGACGAGGAGATGGCCAAGCGCCTGCAGTGGGCGGCGCTGCTGCACGAGGTCGGCTTCGCGATTTCGCACAACGACCACCACAAGCACGGCGCGTATCTGGTGCAGCACGGCGACCTGCCGGGCTTCTCCACCACAGACCAGGAGCGAATCGCCACGCTGATCCTCGCGCAGCGCGGAAACCTCAGGAAGGTGATCGACGCGCTGATGGAGGAAGCGCGCGTGGCGAAGATCGTCGCGCTCAGGCTGGCGATCATCTTCTGCCACGCGCGGCACGAAGTGCAGTTGCCGCAATGGCAACTGACGACCGGCAAGACCTGGATCGAACTGGCGCTCGACGGCGACTGGCTCGCGGATCACCCGCTGACGCAGCATCTGCTGGAAGAGGAAGCCGCGCAGTGGGGCAAGGTCGGAATCCGCTTCACGCTGAAGCCGCTGTAGAGGCGCCGCTAAAGCAGGTCCGGGCCGATCACCGCGCGCAGCACGATCCGATCATCGCCGGCGCGCTCGCGCGCGCTGAACCACCAGATTGCGCCCTTCTTGATCGACCAGTCGAGTTCGCGGCCGGCGAGCAGCCTGCTCGCGACCCGGCCGAGCGTCGGCTGGTGCCCGACGATCACGACGGTCGATTTGCCCTGCGGCCAGCCGGTGGCGGCGAGCACGTCGTCGGCGCTCGCCCCGGGTCCGAGCCGGTCGACGGTCCTGAACTTGCGCCGCGAAAGATCGGCGAGCGCCTGCGCGGTCTGCTGCGCGCGCGCCGCGGGGCTCACCAGCACGCGCGCTGAATCGGGCAACTGCGCGTGCAACCACTCGGCGATGCGGCGTGCCTGCTTCTCGCCCTTCGCGGTCAACCTGCGCCCGAGATCGGGCTCGGCCGCTTCCGCCTCCGCATGGCGCCAAAGAATCAGTTCCATCGCCGGTCAGGTGACGGCGGCGAGCTGCTGCAGCAACGCGCCCTGTGCCGAGTAGCCGTGCTTGCGCGGCCGTGGCGGCCGATACTCGCCGTCGGGGCCGAGCGTCCACGCGTTGGTCGTGTCGGTCAGGTACGGCAGCAGGCCTTCGTCGATCACGCGCTGCTTCAGCTTACTGTTCAGCACCGGCCACGCGATCTCGATGCGTCGGAAAAGATTCCGCCCCATCCAGTCGGCGCTCGACAGATAGACGTCGTCCGCGCCGCCGTTGCGGAAGTAGTAGATGCGGTGATGCTCGAGGAAGCGGCCGACGATCGAGCGCACGCTGATGTTGTCCGACAGTCCCTTGACGCCCGGCCGCAGGCTGCACGCGCCGCGCACGATCAGGTCGATCTTCACGCCCGCCCGGGATGCCGCGTAGAGAGCGTCGACGGTCGCCTCGTCGATCAGCGCGTTCATCTTGGCGACGATGCGGCCCGGCTTGCCGGCGCGGGCGATCGACGCCTCGCGCGCGATCGCGGCGAGCACGCGCTTGTGCAGCGTGAACGGCGCGACCCACAGGTGCACGAGCTTCGGCAGCCTGTTCTGGCTGGTGAGGTGGGTGAACACGCGCTCGATGTCGGCGCACAGCGCGGCATCGGCGGTCAGCATGCCGAAGTCGGTGTAAAGCTTCGACGTCGTCGGGTGGTAATTGCCGGTGCCGACGTGCGCGTAATGGACGAGCCGCGACCGTGGCGCGCCGCGCTTACCGGGCGCCTCCTCGCGTCGCAGGACGAGCAGCATCTTGGCGTGCGTTTTCAGCCCCACCACGCCGTAGACGACCTGCGCGCCGACCGCTTCGAGCCGCTCGGCCAGGTTGATGTTGGCTTCCTCGTCGAAGCGCGCCTTCAGTTCCACGATCACGGTGACGTCCTTGCCGCGCCGTGCGGCGTCGACCAGCAGGTCGACGACCACCGAGGCGGTGCCGGTGCGGTACAGCGTCATGCGGATCGCGACCACTTTGGGGTCGAGCGCGGCCTGGCGCAGGAACTCGATCACCGGCTCGAAGCTCTCGAACGGGTGGTGCAGCAGGATGTCGCCGCGCCTCATCGCATCGAACAGGTCCGCTTCGCCCGCCGACGGCGTGACCTTCGCCGGCCACGCAGGAACGAAGGTCGGCCAGCGCAGTTGCGGCTGCGACACCTGATCGACGAGCTGGTTCATGCGCACCAGGTTCACCGGACCCTCGACTCGGAACACGGCCTCGTTCGGCAACTGGAACTGTTCGCGCAGCATCAGCTCGAGCTGCGGTGGGCAGGTGCGCAGCACCTCCAGCCGCAGCGGATTACCGAAGTGGCGCTGCGTCAGTTCGACCCGCATTGCCTGCCGCAGGTTCTTCACCTCGCGCTCGTCGACCCACAGGTCCGAGTCGCGTGTCACGCGAAACTGGGAGAAACCGGCGACGCTGCGGCCCGGAAACACGTCCGCGAGATGCGCGCGGATCACCGAAGTCAGCATCACGAACGCCTGCTGGCCGGGCGCGAGCCGCGGCGGCAGCGCGATCACGCGTGGCAGCGCGCGCGGCACCTTCAGGATCGCGGTTGCCGCGACGCGGCCGTAAGCGTCCTTGCCCTCGAGCGCGACGATGAAATTCATCGCCTTGTTCATCACCTGCGGGAACGGGTGCGACGGGTCCAGACCGATCGGCGCCAGCAGCGGCCGGACCTCGGCCTCGAAATATTCGCGCACCCAGGCCCGTTGCGCCGGAGTGCGCCGGGCGTGGCTGATGACGACGATGCCGCGCCGGGCCAGCAGCGGCATCAGCACGTGGTTGAACAGCGCGTACTGCTTCTCGACCAGCCGCTGCGCACGCGCCGAGATCTCGAGGTAATGCTCCCACTGCGTTGCCTGTGGCCCCCAGCCGCTGCTGGTGCCGGCCTCGTCGCGCATCTCGTCGATCAGCCCGGAGACCCGGATCTCGAAGAATTCGTCGAGATTCGACGACACGATGCAGATGAAGCGCAGCCGTTCGGCGAGGGGAACGTCGATGCGCTCCGCGAGCGCCAGCACCCGTTCGTTGAATGCGAGCTGCGACAGCTCGCGATTGAAGAAGCGCTCCGACGGCGCCTTGGCGTGGCGGATCTTGTCGTCCTTGCGGCCTTTGCCGGGCCCAATTCTGTGCTTCCAGCGCACCATAGAAACGCCCGATGACGGCGTGATGACAGGCCCCTCTTACAATCCGGCCGCGTCGATCGATTCTAGGCGCCAGTCCATCGCCGTCCGCGCCGCGCCGTTTCCCCCATGAACGAATCCCCTCACGAAGCTCAGCCGCTGATCGTGGTCGACCGCATCTGCAAACGCTACGGCGACGCGCCGGCGGCGATCGACGATGTGAGCTTCACCGTCGCGCGCGGCGAGTTCCGGCTTCTGACCGGCCCGAGCGGCGCCGGCAAGTCGACGCTGCTGCGGATGCTGGCCGCGCTCGAATCGCCGTCGAGCGGAAAGATCGCCGTCGCCGACGAGGAACTGGCGCGGTTGAAGCCGCGCGCGCGCGCCGCGTTGCGCCGCTCGCTCGGAATCGTGCCGCAGGATCTGCTGCTGCTGCCCGATCGCAGCGCGCTGGACAACGTGATGCTGCCGGCGCTGGTCGCGGGGCTGGCGCGCGCCGAAGCCGAGGACCGCGCTCGAGCCGCGCTGGCGCGCGTGGGGATCGCCGACGTCGACCGGTATCCGCCCGCGCTGTCGGGCGGCGCGCAGCAGCGCGTCGCGCTGGCGCGCGCGATCGTCAATCGGCCGGTCGCGATCCTGGCCGACGAGCCGACCGCGCATCTGGAGGACTCCGCTGCGGCGGGCATCGTGCGACTGCTCGACGGGTTCTCGGCGTCCGGCATCGCGGTCGTGCTGGCGTCGCACGGCGAAAGCGTCGCGCTGCCGGAGCGAACGCGCGTGCTGCGACTGGCCAGCGGGCGGGTGGTCTCGTGAGCACCGTCGCGAAGTTCTCCCATGCGCTGGGCGAGACCGGCCGGCTGCTGCGCCGGCGCAGCGCGACGTTTCTGCTGGCAGTGGCGCTCGCGGCGTGCGCGCTGGTGCTGCCTTTGCTGGCGCTCACGATCGGCTACGGGCTGGCGCCGCTGGCCGCACGCGTGCCGCTGGCGCCCGAGATCAGCGTGTTCGCCTCGCTGTCGGCGACCAGCCAGGACATCGGCGCGCTGAAGGCCAAGCTCGAGGGCATGCCGAACGTCGAGCGCGTGCAATGGATCACGCGCGATCAGTCGCTGGCCGAACTGGCACGTCGCACCGGCGGCATCGCGCCGCTGGCGGACATCAAGCCCAACCCGCTGCCCGACACGCTGGTGGTCACCCTCGACCGCCGCGTGCAGCCCGACGATCTGGACCGTGCCGCTAACCAGATTCGCAAGTTTTCGCGCGTCGACGGCGTGTACGTCGACAGCAGCTGGTATCGGAAGGCGGCCGGTCTGGGCCAGATCCTGCAGCGCGTCGCCGGCTTCGTTGGAGTTGCCACGCTGGGCCTGCTGGCGTTGGTGGCGGTCGGCGCAGTGCGGCTGGTCGCGATGACCGATCGCGATGAACTGCGTCTGCTGCGGCTGATCGGCGCGGACGAGCGCCAGATCGCCCGGCCCTACGCGTATGCCGGAGGAACCGCGCTGCTGCTGGCGACCGTGCTGGCGGCAGGGACCGTGGCCGCGCTGTTGCAGTCGCTCGCCCCCGATTTGAGCTGGCTCGGCCAGGTGCTCGCGGTGCCGGTCGGCCTCGGAATGCTGCCGTGGCCCGCGCTGCTCGGGTTGGCCGGCGCCGCTCTTCTGATCGGGATGGCGGGCGGTTCGATCGGGCTTCGGAGCGCGCTGCGCCGCATTGCGCGAGGACGGTGAAGGGGCGCCGGCGGATCAGTCAGTGAGCGCTCTCTATCTGGATCATGCGCGCCGGCACTGATTTGAATGCCAATTGAACCAATTTCTTGGCACCGACTCTACCGTCTAGCACTCGTTGGTCGAGAGTGCTAGAGTAAGTCTCATGAAAGGCCAAGACGGAATGGAACGTTCATTGAATGCTTTGGTCCCCATCGGGAGCGGCGCGCTGGCGCTGCGTCCCGGCAGTCTCGGGAATCTGGACGCGTACATCAGCGCCGTGAATCGGGTGCCGCTGCTGACCGCGGACGAAGAGATTCGCCTGGCCCGCGCGTTTCGCAAGGACGGCGACCTCGAAGCCGCAGGGCGGCTGGTGCTTTCGCATCTGCGGCTGGTCGTGGCGGTGGCGCGCAATTATCTGGGCTATGGGCTGCCGCACGCCGACCTGATCCAGGAAGGCAACATTGGACTGATGAAGGCGGTCAAACGCTTCGATCCCGAGCGAGGCGTGCGGTTGGTGTCGTTCGCGCTGCACTGGATCAAGGCGGAGATCCACGAGTTCATCCTGCGCAACTGGCGACTCGTCAAGGTCGCGACGACCAAGGCGCAGCGCAAGCTGTTTTTCAACCTTCGCAGCATGAAGCAGCGAAGCGGGACGATGTCGCCGGACCAGATCGCGGACGTCGCGTCGACGCTCAATGTCAAGCCGGAAGAAGTCGTCGAGATGGAAACGCGGCTGTCCGGTGGCGACGTTGCGCTGGAAAGCCGGACCGAGGACGGCGAAGAGGAATACGCGCCGATCGCGTACCTGGCGGACCCGGGGTCGGAACCGGTCCAGGTGCTGGAGCGGCGCGAATATGACCGCCTGCAGACCGAAGGCATTCGCTCCGCGCTCGAAGGGCTCGATGCGCGCAGCCGCCGGATCATCGAGGCGCGCTGGCTGAATGAGGACGCGGAGGGCAACGTCGGCACGGCCACGCTGCACGATCTCGCCGATGAATTTGGAGTTTCAGCGGAACGAATTCGGCAAATCGAGGCCAAAGCACTACAGAAGATGCGGGGCGCCCTTGCCGAATACGCGTGAGTGACGCCCGGTCTTCGGACGGTTGGTTGCCTCGACAGATCCGCCTCTCCTCCTCCCCCTCTCCTCCGAAGAGGCGGATTCTGGACCCCGCTCCGGCGGGGTCTTTTTTTGCCTGCGGCCGGCTATCCTCGACCTCGTGATCGCGCATGTCATTCATTGAATTGCCGGCTGCGGCGGCGCGGTGCGAGGGCCAGGACGGCGGACGCGCCTCGGCCCGCCGCATCTGGGTCGCCCATCTTGCCCCCAGCGCGGCGGTCGCGGAGTCCGCTCATCGGATCGAGGCCGAGTGTCCGCAGCCGCCCGGCCGCGTGCATGGGCTGGGCGACTTCGTCGATCCCGCCGCGCATCGGTCGCTGCTCGCGCGGTTGCCTGCCAGCTCCGGGCTGCGACTGCGCGAGCGGTTCGAGTGGTACGCCTGCCGCGGCGCCGGATTCCACAACGATGCGCACTACGACGGCGTGCTGTTCGGGGCCTGGTGCGTGCTCGGGCCAGCGCGCCAGATCGTGTTCGCGCGCGCGTCGATGCGCGTCGGCGCGGCGATCGGAGACCTCGTCGTGTTCGACCCGTACGAACCGCACGCGGTGCTCGATCCGGAGCGGGCGCAGTACTCGCGCGAGCACTACGAAGGCGCGCCGCCGAGCGTCTTCGTAGGCTTCGAAATCGAGCTCGATGCGGCAGCGCGCGCCGCGTTCGGCGTCGGCGCCGCGCCGGCGTCGGGTCCCGTGCTGTCGAGCGCGATACCGATCAACGCGGAGACCGGCGCGCTGCCTCGAACGCCCGCCTAAAGCAGCTTCTTCAGATCGGCGACGATCGGATCGATCGCGCCGCCGTGCTTGAGAAACAGCCGCAGCCGCCCGTCTTTGTCGAAGACGAACGTACCGGCCGTGTGATCGATCGTGTACGAGGTCGGCGACTTGCCCGGCACCTTCTGGTAGAAGACCTTGAACTCCTTCGCGGTGCGGGCGATCTCCTCTTCGCTGCCGTACAACCCGACGAAGCTCGGGTCGAAGCCGGGCACGTACTGCGCGAGGAGTTCTCGCGTGTCGCGCGCCGGATCGACGGTGACGAACAGCACCTGCAGCTTGTCACCGTCGGCGCCGAGTTTCTTCTTAACCTGCGCAAGGTCCGACAGCGTGGTCGGGCACACGTCCGGGCACTGCGTGTAGCCGAAAAACAGCGCGACGACCTTGCCGCGATAGTCGGCCAGCGTGCGCCGGGCGCCGGTGTGATCGGTCAAGGCGAAATCGCGCCCGAAGTCGGCGCCGGTGACGTCGACGTTATTGAACGTCGGCGGCGAGCACGCCGCCAGCAGGGCGATCAGAAGTGGGAGGAAACGTCGCACTCGTCAGGAACGCGGCCGCGCGGGCGTCAAGCGACGTACTTGTCGATCAGCAGCGCGGCGAACAGCGCCGACAGGTACACGATCGAGTAGTTGAACGTGGCCCGCGCCAGCCGATCGCTGTAGTCGCGCAGCAGGCGCCATGCATAGACAAGGAAAACCGCGCCAAGTGCAAGCGCCGCGGCCAGATACGGCACGCCTGCCATCTGGGTCACGAACGGCAGCGTCGTCACCGCGACCAGCGCGACGGTGTAGAGGAGGATGTGCAGCCGGGTCAGCTCCGAGCCATGCGTGACCGGAAGCATCGGCAGCCCCGACTTGCGGTAGTCATCGAGCCGATACAGCGCCAGCGCCCAGAAGTGCGGCGGCGTCCAGACGAAGATGATCAGAGCCAGCACCCATGCCTCGGCCGGCGCCGCGTTGGTGACCGCCGCCCAGCCGAGCACCGGCGGCATCGCGCCGCTCATTCCGCCGATCACGATGTTCTGCGGCGTGTACGGCTTCAGCAGAACCGTATAGATCACCGCGTAGCCGACGAATGTCGCGAAGGTCAGCCACATCGTCAGCGCGTTGACCTGCGTGTACAGCACCCACATGCCGGCGCCGCCGATGCCGCCGGAAAAGAAGATCGCCTGCGCGGGCGTGATTTCGCCGCGAGCCAGCGGCCGCATCCGGGTGCGCAGCATGCGCGCGTCGACGTGCCGCTCGATGATCGAATTGACCGCGAACGCGGCGCCCGCCAGCAGCCAGATTCCCAGCGTCGCCTTCAGCACCAGCGCCGGCGCCGGCAATTCCGGGGTCGACAGGAACATGCCGATCACCGCGCAAAACAGCGCCAGCTGCGTCACGCGTGGCTTGGTCAGCAGCCAGTACTGCCGCGCCAGGTGAGCGATCGGCGCAATGCGTTCGTTGGTCGTGTGGGTTTGCATCGGTAACGGGCCGGGTTCGCAAACGCTCGCGCGGCGAAGCCGCGGATTCTACCTCTCGGCCAGGGCGTCCGAATGCCCCGCCAAGAAGATCCGGTGCAGCAGCACGACCATCATCGCGACGAGCAGCGCGGCTCCGCCGTTGTGCGCGACCGCCAGCACGAGCGGCCAATCCAGTACGACATTGGACAGCCCGGTCAGAAACTGTGCCGCGAGCAGCGCTGCGAGCCAGCGCGAAGGACCACGCAGGCCCGGCAGCCGCCACGCGCGCCAGGCCAGCAGGCCGAGCACAGCGAAGGCCGCCAGCGAAAACAAGCGATGCGTCCAGTGGATCGCCACCAGCGCTTGGAACGGTATCGGCGCGCCGGCACCGGTCATGCCCAGATCGCGCCACAGCGTGAAGCCGTGCCGGAAGTCTGCCTGCGGCAGCACTACCCCCTGGCACAGGGGGAAATCGGGGCACGCCAGCACCGCGTAGTTCGTGCTGACCCAGCCGCCGAGGGCGATCTGGACCGCGAGCACGATCAGGCCGAGCAGGGCATGGGAGCGCAAATCGAGCGCGCGCCGATCGACGCTGCGCGGCGGGCTCTCGCGCAGCGCGAACCACGTGAGCAGCGCCAGCAACGCGATTCCGCCGAGCAGATGCGTGGTGACGATGGCCGGTTGCAGCTTCATCGTCACCGTCCACGCGCCGAACGCGCCCTGCAGGCACACGGTGACGAAGATCGCGGTGATCAGCCACGGCGAGAGCCGCGAACGATTGCTCCGCCACCGCATCCACGCGAGCACCATCAGCACGATGATCAGGAAGCCGACCGCCATCGCGAAATAGCGGTGCAGCATCTCGATCCACGCCTTCGTCATCGTGACCGGGCCGGTCGGCTGCGCGGTCTGCGCCGCGCGGATCGGCTCGCCGGCGGACAGCGGATTGGAATGCCCGTAGCAGCCCGGCCAGTCCGGGCAACCGAGTCCTGAGTCCGTCAGCCGCGTGAAGCTGCCGAACATCACGAGGTCGAGCGTCAGGAACGCGGTGACCCAGGCCAGCTTGCGCAGCTTGTACGGGTCGCGCGAGCGCCAGACATACGCTAGCGGCAGCGCGGCGACCGCGACCGCCTTGAGCGCCAGCCACAGCAGCGCGTCGGGCTGGATCATTAGCCGATTCCCGAAGCCTTCAGGAGTCGGGCGAGATCGCGCTTCATCCGGTTCGGATCCGCATCCTTCGGCCAGCGCAGCATCAGGTGGCCGAGCGGATCGACGATCCAGATGTGGTCCGACAACGCGCCCCCGGCCGGCAGCGCGAGATACGACCGCAACTGGGCCGGATCGGCTCGCAGCAAGCGCGTGCCTTCGTATTCGCGCATGACGATCGTCGGCAGCGGCACCGCGTCGTCGATCAGCCAGATGCGTTCGACGCGATCGGCGTCCTTCCCGGTCGTCAGGCGGACCTGCCGCATCTGCCACAGCTTGCGCTGGCATGCGTCGCCGCAATCGCCGCCATCGACGATCACCATCAGCCAGCGGCCGCGCAGCGTTGCCGGATCCACGATGCTGCCGTCGAGTTCGCGCAGCGCCAGCGCCGGCATCGGCCGCTGCGGCTCGATCAGTTCGCCATAGTTGGTCCGCCCCGAAGGCGGCAGCAGGTAATACGCGGTATAGGAAGCCACCACCGGGGCGGCGCACAGCGCGAACAGCAGGTAGAGCGTCCGGAACCGCTTCCAATGCGACGTGGACGTTGTCGATGCGCTGGCGGTCATGCAATGAAGAGAGTCATTGTGCTGTACGCAAGCCGCGCCAGCCAAAGTACAAGGTCAGTCCTGCTATCAGCGCCGCCAGCGAGTACCACTGCAGCGCGTAACCGCGGTGCATGTCGATTCCGAGATCCGGCGGCGGCCAATCCCGCGCCAGATCGTCGTCGCTCTGCGAAGTCTGCTGCACCACGAAGCGCGCAACCGCCAGACCGCTGGCGCGTTCGTACGCTGCAAAGTCGAGATTCTGCCAAACGCGCGGCCACCGCCGCGATTCGTCGGGCGCCCCGAGTTCGAGCAGCCGCGGCAACTCGGGCAATGCCAGCCCCTCGATCGTCAGGACGCCCGCCGGCTCGCCCACGGCCGGCAAACGCAGGCGCTCCTGAGGGTCGCGCGCAACCCAACCCCGCGCGACCAGCACGTCACCGCCGTCGGTCACGAACGGCGTAATGACATAGAAGCCCGGCCGACCATGGTTCTGCCGATTGTCGAGCCACACGCTGTACCGATGATCGAAGCGACCGGTCAGGCGAACGCGGACAGGCATACGGGCCGCGATCTCGCGCAGCGTCGCCGCGTTGACGACCAGCGGTGCCGCGCGCTGCGCGGCGTCCCACTGGGCCTGCAGGCCGAGCTTGAACTGCGCGCGGCGCGTCTGCCAGTTGCCGAGCGCCACCGTCAGCGCAATACCAAGAATTCCCGCCAGCACGGCGACCATTACGCGACGGCGACTCATTTTTGTCGATGGGATAATGCAGTTGCGCCCGGAGCCGGTTTCATGAAAACTTTCATCATCGTCGCGTTCGCCGCCGTCCTTGGCGCGCTGGGTTCCGCGCTGGTGTTCCTGATGAAGGACAAGGGCCAGGGCACGCGCACGCTCAACGCGCTGCGCCTGCGCGTGGGACTGTCGATCACCCTGCTGCTGCTGATCTGGTTCAGCTGGTACATGGGCTGGATCAGTCCCCGTTCGTACTGACCGCTTGCGCGCGTTCGGTCGCCCGGACGAGAATCATGTTGCATATCACCGCGGGGGTCTGGACTTTTGGTTCGACATATGGTGATCTAATGCACGACGAAGGTTTCCAACAAGAAAGGAGAAACAACGAAGACTGAACTTTCGCGGTGCCAGACGAAACTAACATGAGTGATCGTTTCGATTTCGTTCGATGCCGGGCGCCCGCCCGCAATGAAAGCGTGAGAACCCCCACTCATACGAGCACTGCCATTCATCGATGCCGGCCGCACTGCCGTAAGGATTCGGCCGACCGCACGATATCCCTCAGAGTGGCGGGCGTTTACTCTTCATTTAACCGTACCGCGACAGGCGCTTTGTCAACTACTCTCGGTTCATCGCGTTTGCTTCGGTGCCGGCCCATCGGGCCAAGGAGGTGGTGATGCCAGCGCGAACGGAACTGTTCTCGCACTTCCAGGAGACCTTTGTCCGCGCCCAGGACGAAGAGATGAGCCTGGGGGACTTCCTCCAATACTGCAAGACCGATCGGATGGCCTACGCGAGCGCGCACGAATGCGTGCTCGAGGCGATCGGCAAGCCGAAACTGGTCAACACCGCGGAGGATCCTCGGCTGTCGCGGATCTTCCAGAACCGCGTGATCCAGTCGTGGGACACGTTCTCCGAGTTCCACGGCATGGAAGAGACGCTGATGAATTTGTATGCGTACTTCCTGCACGCGGCACAGGGCCTGGAGGAACGCAAGCAGGTTCTCTACCTGCTCGGCCCGGTCGGCGGCGGCAAGTCGTCGCTGGCCGAGAAGATCAAGTCGCTTTGCGAACAGTTCCCGATTTATGCACTGAAGGATTCGCTGACTGGCAAGGTGTCGCCGCTGCTGGAATCGCCGCTGGGCCTGTTCAACCGCGAACGCTACGGCGCGCAGATGGAGGACAAGTTCGGCATTCCGCGCCGCGCGTTGACCGGAATCGCCAGTCCCTGGGCGCTGAAGCGGCTGAAGGAATACCAGGGCGATCTGAACAAGTTCCGCGTCGTGCGCGTGATGCCGTCGGTGCTGAACCAGATCGGCATCGTCAAGACCGAACCCGGTGACGAGAACACGCAGGACATCTCTTCGCTGGTCGGCAAGGTCGACCTGCGCATGCTCGAGCAGTTCGCGCAGGACGATCCCGACGCGTACAGCTACTCGGGCGCGCTGTGCCTGGGGTCGGCGCGCTGCGTGGAGTTCGTCGAGATGTTCAAGGCGCCGCTGAAGGTGCTCAATCCGATTCTGACCGCCACGCAGGAAGGCAACTTCAAGGGCACCGAGGCGCTGCCGGCGATGCCGTTCAACGGCTTCATCATGGCGCACTCCAACGAGGCGGAATGGCTGAAGTTCCGCAACAACAAGGACAACGAGGCGTTCATCGACCGCGTGTACCTGGTCAAGGTGCCGTACTGCCTGCGCGTCGACGAGGAGGTTCGCATCTACGACAAGATGCTGAAGGCCTCGACGCTGTCGGAAGCGCCATGCGCGCCGCAGACGCTGCGCACGCTGGCCGAGTTCACGGTGCTCTCAAGGCTGACGGTGCCGGAGAATTCGTCCGTGTACTCCAAGCTGCGCTCGTACAACGGCGAGAACCTGAAGGACGTCGATCCGCGCGCCAAGAGCGTGAAGGAATACCGCGACGACGCCGGACTGGCCGAAGGCTTTTCCGGCCTGTCGACGCGCTGGGCGTTCAAGACCATCTCGGCGGCCTTCAACCGCGACCCGAGCGAGATCGCGGCCGACCCGGTCAACCTGCTGGTCGTGCTTGAAGAGCGGCTCGGCAAGGACGACCTGCCCGACGAGTACAAGCGGCGCCTGCGCTCGCACATCAAGGAGTGGATCGTCCCGCGCTTCGCCGAGTTCCTGGAGAAGGAACTGCAGATGTCGTATCTGGACGCGTACGGCGAGTACGGCCAGAACCTGTTCGACCGCTACGTGACCTACGCGGACAAGTGGCTGCTCGACGAAGACTGGCGTGATCCCGAGACCGGCATGCAGTATTCGCGCGACGCCCTGAACACCGAGCTGGAGAAGATCGAGAAGCCGGCTGGCATCAGCAATCCGAAGGACTTCCGCAACGAGGTCGTGAACTTCGTCCTGCGCGCGCGCGCGCATGGCAAGAACCCGCACTGGACCAGCTACGAGAAGCTGCGCGTGGTGATCGAGAAGCGGATGTTCAGCAAGACCGAGGACATCCTGCCGGTGATCTCGTTCGAGGCCAAGGGCTCGCAGGAGATGGACGAGCGCCACAAGAGCTTCGTCAACCGCATGGTCGCGCGCGGCTACACCGAGAAGCAGGTGCGGCGCCTGGTCGACTGGTACCTGCACTACAAGAAATCTGCGCAGTCCTGAGCATGTGAGGCCACGATGGCCGACCTGGTTGTACCGGGCAAACTGATGCGGATCGTCGATCGCCGCGGCGATCCGCCGGGGCGCGGTGCGGTCAATCGCGAGCGCTTCGTGCGCCGCTTCAAGGACGACATCAAACGTGCCGCCGACGAGGAGTTCGCCAAGCGCTCGATCAAGGACATCGGCCGCGGCGGCAAGATCAGCATTCCCGGCCGCGGCCTGAAGGAGCCTTTCCTCCATCAGGACGACCAGACCGGCAATCGCGATTTCGTGCTGCCGGGCAATCGCGACTTCATGCCCGGCGACACGATCCCGCGCCCGGGCGGCGGCGGCCAGGGCGGACCCGAAGGCGACGAGCCGGGCCAAGGCGAGAGCCGCGACAACTTCGCGTTCGTGCTCTCGCGTGACGAGTTCCTGGCGCTGTTCTTCGACGACCTCGAACTGCCGAACCTGGAGCGCACCCGCTTCGGCGAGGTGACCATGGAGCGCACGCGCCGCGCCGGCTTCAGCCGCGACGGCGTGCCGAGCAGCCTGCTGCCGGCGATGACGGTGCGCATGTCGATCGCGCGCCGTATCGCGCTGCGCGGCGCCGCCGGCGAGCGCATCGACGATCTGATCGACGAGCTGGCGGGCGCGCCGCACGACGAGAAGGACCGGATCCGCGCCGAGATCGCGCGCCTGCTCGAGCGGCGCGAGCGCCTGCCGTTCCTCGAGGATGTCGATCGCCGCTATCGCGCGCGCGCGCCGATGCCGGCGCCGGCCACGCGCGCGGCAATGATCTGCCTGATGGACGTGTCGGGCTCGATGGACGAGCGCAAGAAGGATCTGGCCAAGCGCTTCTTCGCGCTGCTGTACCTGTTTCTCGAGCGCAAGTACGGCGCGGTCGAGATCGTGTTCATCCGCCACACGGAGACCGCGCAGGAAGTCGACGAAAAGACCTTCTTCTACGATCCGCAGTCGGGCGGCACGCTGGTGATGCCGGCGCTCGAACTGGCGCGCAAGGTGATCGACGAGCGCTACACGGGCAGCGACTGGAACGTCTACATCGCGCAGGCGTCCGACGGCGACTGCGGCGAGGAGGATGCGACGCGCTGCGCCGGCTACTTGAAAGATGATCTGCTGCCGCGGGTGCGCTACTTCGCCTACGTCGACATTCCGTCGAACGCCTCGGGCGGCTGGTTCTCGCGGCCGTCGGACCTGTGGCAGTGCTACGAGGCCATCTCCGACGACAGCTTCGCCAAGCGCAAGGTGCATGACCGGCGCGACATCTGGCCGGTGTTCCGCGATCTGTTCGCGCGCCGGGAGGCGACCGCATGAACCCCTGGGATGCCGCGTTCAAGGGCGATCAGACGGTCGCCGAGCGGCCGTGGCCGAAGCTGCTGTCGAAACCGACGGTGCCGATGCCGCGCGCGGAGCGGCCGAAGCGGGAACCGATTGCCACCGGCACCGAGTGGACGGTGCCGCTGCTGGAACGTTTCGACGCCGCGCTGGCCGAGCACGCAAAGCGGCTCGGCCTCGTGACCTTTCCGATCCAGTACGAGGTGATCACCG
This sequence comes from Pseudomonadota bacterium, assembly GCA_029778535.1. GTDB lineage: Bacteria > Pseudomonadota > Gammaproteobacteria > Burkholderiales > Burkholderiaceae_F > JAKOQB01. Next base: position 51,394 of record JAKOQB010000124.1, read on the forward strand.
CCGATCAGATGCTCGACCTGTGCTCGACGGTCGGCATGCCGGTGCACTACCCGCACTGGAGCTTCGGCAAGCAGCTGGTGAGCCAGGAGCGCGGCTACCGCAAGGGCCGCGCCGGGCTGGCGTACGAGATCGTGATCAACACCAACCCGTCGCTCGTCTACCTGATGGAGACGAACACGCTGGCGCTGCAGGTGCTGGTGATGGCGCACGCGGCTTACGGGCACAACGCGTTCTTCCGCAACAACTACCTGTTCCAGCAGTTCACGCAGCCGGACGCGATCCTTGACTACCTCAAGTTCGCGCGCGGCTACATCCTCGAATGCGAGCAGCGCTACGACTGGCGCGAGGTCGAGAAGGTCCTCGACTGCTGCCACACGATCGCGCCCTACGGTGTCGACCGCTACCGCCGGCCCGGACGCCTGTCGGCCAAGCGCGAGCGCGAGCGGCAGGCCGAGCGCTTGCGCTTCGCCGAGCGCCACTTCAACCCCGACTACGCGCACCTGTTCGACTCGCGCAAGGAGCAGGCGGCCGACGAGTCGCCGTCGTTCGAGCCGCAGGAGAACCTGTTGTACTTCATCGAGAAATCGGCGCCGAAGCTGGCGCCGTGGCAGCGCGAACTCGTTCGCATCGTGCGCAAGGTGTCGCAGTACTTCTATCCGCAGCGGCTGACCAAGGTCGCCAACGAGGGCGCGGCGACCTTCTGGCACTACACGCTGCTGCACGAGCTGTACGACGCCGGCCAGGTCGACGACGGCTTCATGCTGGAGTGGCTCGCCAACCACAGCGACGTGGTCACCCAGCTGCCGTTCGATTCGCCGCACTATCACGGCATGAATCCGTACGCGCTCGGCTTCGCGATCATGCGCGACATCCGCCGCATCTGCGAGCAGCCGACCGACGAGGACCGGCACTGGTTCCCGCATCTGGCGGGCCGGGAGTGGACCGAGCAGATCCACTTCGCGATGGCGAACTTCAAGGACGAAAGCCTGATCGAGCAGTACCTGTCGCCGAAGGTTATGCGCGAGCTGCGGCTGTTCATGCTGTCCGATCTCGAACAGTCGCGCGACGAATATCGGGTCGAGGCGATCCACAACGAACAGGGCTATCTGCGGGTGCGGCAGACGCTCGCCGCGCAGTACCGGCCGGAGCACTACCTGCCGCAGATCACGGTCGCGCGCGACAGCGCCGATTCCGACCGCGCGCTGCTGCTGCAGCATCGGGTCGAGCACGGCCGGCTGCTCGAGGCCGAATCGGTCGCCGAGGTGCTCGGCTACGTGAAGGAGCTGTGGCAGTTCGACGTGGTGCTGGAAGAGATCGACGACGCCGGCAACCGGTTGAAGATCCACAGGACGTAGTCGGCAGCTCAAAGACAGAAACGGCGCCCGCGGGCGCCGTCTTTGTTATCTGCCGACTGACAACTTCCGACTGCCGACGCTCTACAGCCAGTACACGACGATATAGAGCCCGATCCACACCACGTCGACGAAGTGCCAGTACCACGCGGCCGCTTCGAACGCGAAGTGGTGGTCGGGGCGGAAGTGGCCGCGCAGAATGCGGAAGAACATCACCGTCAGCATGATCGCGCCGATGATCACGTGGAAGCCGTGGAACCCGGTCAGCATGAAGAACGTCGAGCCGAAAATGCCCGAGTCCAGCCGCAGGTTCAGCTCGGTGTACGCGTGAATGTATTCGAACGCCTGCACGCCGACGAACGAGAAACCCAGCAGCAGCGTCAGCAGCAACCACAGCAGCGCCTTGCCGCGCTCGCCGGACAACAAGCCGTGGTGCGCCACCGTCAGCGTGAAGCCCGAACTGACCAGCAGGATTGTATTGATCGTCGGCACCGGCCAGGCGTGGATCTTGGAGAACTCGCCAACGATTCCGCCGGGCCCAAGCGTCGGCCAGGTGGGGGTGAAATCGGGCCACAGCAGCTTGTGGTCGAAATCGCCGAGCGACGGCAGCGTTATCACGCGCGCATAGAACAGCGCGCCGAAGAACGACGCGAAGAACATCACCTCGGAGAAGATGAACCAACTCATCCCCCAGCGGAAACTCACGTCGACCTGGCGGTTGTAGCGGCCGCCCTCCGACTCGCCGATCACCTCGGCGAACCAGCCGCGCATCATGTAGAGCAGGATCAGGAAGCCAATCAGCAGCACGTAGCCGCCGCCGCTGACGCGGTTGACCACCATCGCCGCGCCGAAGGTGGTGAAGATCATCGCGATCATCCCCACCATCGGCCAGCGTGCCGGCGCCGGCACGTAGTAATGCGCTGCCGCTCCCCCGTGCGTCGAACCCATTTGTCCCTTCTCCTTCCTTATCGCAATCCGGCCGCCTCAGCGCAGCACGACGAATTTGATGATCGACACCAGCAGAACGATGAACAGCGCCGCGCCGATCACGCCCATCACGATCACGTGGATCGGGTTCAGGTGCGCGGCGTCGGACTCGTAATGCTTGCGCTTGCGCACGCCGAAGAACGACCAGAACACCGCACGCGCGGTCTGCCCGAGCGAAGCCTTGCGCCCGACGACGGATGGCTTCGTTGCGTCGTCGTTCATTTCAGCTCCGGCGCTCACGCCCGATCTGCGCCTGCGCGGGCGCCGCGCCCGGCACCTCGAAAAACGTGTACGACAGCGTGATCGTGCCGATGTCCTTCGGCAGCTCGGGATCGACGAAGAACACGACCGGGAACCGGCGCGTCTCGCGCGCCGCAAGGGTCTGCTGCTTGAAGCAGAAGCACTCGATCTTGTTGAAGTAGCGCGCCGATTGCATGGGCGCGTAGCTCGGGATCGCCTGCCCGACCATCGCCCGGTCCTCGAGATTGACAAGGTCGTACTCGACGTGCACCAGCTCGCCCGGGTGCACCTCGAGATGGTTGACCTCCGGCCTGAAGCGCCACGGGCCCTGCCGGTTGGCGTCGAACTCGACCACGATCGTGCGCGTGCGATCGACCTGCGTGTTGGCGGCGCGGCGCTCCGCCTCCGGATCCTTGCCGGTCAGGATGTTGATGCCGGTGATCTCGCAGATCGTGCGGTAGATCGGGATCAGTGCCCAGCCGAAGCCGAACATCAGCGCCGCCACGACCACGAGCTTGCGCAGCAGGTGGCGGTTGGACCGGGTGTCGATGCGCGGTTCGGCCATCGCGCCCTCAGCCTCCGAACAGCCAGCGCCGCACGATGATGCCGACGAAGAACACCAGCGCGATCGACAGCAGCACCAGCGCGGTGCGCTTGTTGCTCGACTGCTGCCGATCTGCCGAAGTCTGCTGACCCATGGCCTAGCGTGGCCGGCCGCATCGCGACCGGCGTCATCCGACTATTTGACGACCGGAGGGGTTTCGAAGGTGTGGAACGGTGCCGGCGACGGCACGGTCCATTCGAGCCCCCCGTCCTGCGCGTCGAAGTAGTTCTCCTTCGCCTTCGGGCCGCCCTTGATGCACTTGAGCACTGCCCACAGGAAGATCAGCTGCGACAGCCCGAAGCCGAACGCGCCGATCGATGCCACCATGTTGAAGTCGGCGAACTGCATCGGGTAGTCGGCGTAGCGGCGCGGCATGCCCGCGAGCCCCAGGAAATGCATCGGGAAGAACGTCACGTTGAAGAAGATCATCGACAGCCAGAAGTGCCACTTGCCGAGCTTCTCGTCGTACATGTGCCCGGTCCACTTCGGCAGCCAGAAGTAGGCGCCGCCGAACATCGCGAACAGCGAGCCGGCCACCAGCACATAGTGGAAGTGCGCGACCACGTAGTACGTGTCCTGGATCTGGATGTCGATCGGCGCCATCGCGCAGATCAGCCCCGTGAAGCCGCCCATCGTGAATACGAAGATGAAGCCGATCGCCCAAAGCATCGGCGTCTCGAAGGTGAGGCTCCCCTTCCACATCGTCGCCAGCCAGTTGAAGATCTTCACGCCGGTCGGCACCGCGATCAGCATCGTCGCGTACATGAAGAAGAGCTGCCCCGTCACCGGCATGCCGGTGGTGAACATATGGTGCGCCCACACGATGAACGACAGGATCGCGATCGATGCGGTCGCGTACACCATCGACGCGTAGCCGAACAGCGGCTTGCGCGAGAACACCGGCACGATCTGGCTGACGATCCCGAACGCCGGCAGGATCATGATGTACACCTCGGGGTGGCCGAAGAACCAGAAGATGTGCTGGAACATCACCGGGTCGCCGCCGCCCGCCGCGTTGAAGAAGCTGGTGCCGAAATGGCGGTCGGTCAGCGTCATCGTGATGGCGCCGGCCAGCACCGGCATCACCGCGATCAGCAGGTACGCGGTGATCAGCCAGGTCCAGACGAACATCGGCATCTTCATCAGCGTCATGCCGGGCGCGCGCATGTTCAGGATCGTGGTGATGATGTTGATCGACCCCATGATGGAACTCGCGCCCATGATGTGCAGCGCGAAGATCGCCATGTCCATGCCCATGCCCATCTGCACCGTCAGCGGCGCGTAGACGGTCCAGCCGGTGGCCGGCGCGCCGCCGGGCACGAAGAACGAACCCACGAGCAGCAATGCGGCCGGCGGCAGCAGCCAGAAGCTGAAGTTGTTCATACGCGCGAACGCCATGTCGGGCGCGCCGATCTGCAGCGGGATCTGCCAGTTCGCGAAGCCGACGAAGCCGGGCATGATCGCGCCGAACACCATGATCAGCCCGTGCATCGTGGTGAGCTGGTTGAAGAACTGCGGCTCGAAGATCTGCAGCCCGGGCTGGAAGAGCTCCGAGCGGATGCCGAGCGCGAGCACGCCGCCGCTCAGGAACATCGTGAACGAGAACCACAGGTACATCGTGCCGATGTCCTTGTGGTTGGTCGCGTACAGCCAGCGCCGCCAGCCGGACGGAGCGTGGTCGTGGGCGGCGTCGTGCGCGTGACCGTGATCGTGGACGATTGCGCTCATTTGTGCTCCTTCGGACTTAGTCCGCTGTTGCCCTTCGTTGCATCACCGCGCATCACTTGCGCGCCGCCTTGAATTCGCTCGGCTGGATCGCCACGCCGGTCTTGTTGCCCCAGCTGTTGCGCTCGTAGGTCGCGGCCGCCGCCAGCTCGACGTCCGACAGCGCCTTCCACGGCGGCATCGCACCCTTGCCGTTCAGCATGATCGCGATCTGCTGCTCCTTGTTCGCGACCACCGGGCTGCCGTCCAGCGGCGGGAACGTCCCCTTGATGCCCTGCCCGTTCGCCTGATGGCAGGCCTGGCAGTTCGCCGCGTACACCTTGGCGCCGCGCTCCATCAGCTCGGCCATGGTCCAGGTCTTGTTCGGGTCGTCCGCGGCCGCCGCCATCGCCTTCTTCTTCTCGCCGACCCATTTGGTGTATTCCTCGGCGGTCACCACGCGCACCTTGATCGGCATGAACGCGTGGTTCTTGCCGCACAGCTCGGCGCACTGGCCGTAATAGACGCCGGTCTTCTCGGCGCGGAACCACGTGTCGCGCACGAAGCCGGGAATCGCGTCCTGCTTGACCGCGAAGGCCGGCACGAACCACGCGTGGATCACGTCGTTGGCGGTGGTGATCACGCGCACCTTCTTGTCGACCGGGACCACGAGCTCGTTGTCGACCTCGAGCAGATACACCGGATTCGCCTTGCGCGCGGCGTCGTTGCCGCCGTCGATCTGATCCTGCGGCGTGGCGAGCGTGGAGAAGAACGAGATGCCCTCGCCCTCGCCCTTCAGATAGTCGTAGCCCCACTTCCACTGGTAGCCGGTCGCCTTGATCGTCAGGTCCGCGTTCGACGTGTCCTTCATCGCCACCACCGTGCGGGTCGCCAACGCGCCCATCACGATCACGATGATGAAGGGCACGATGGTCCACGCGATCTCGACCGCGGTGCTCTCGTGGAAGTTCTCCGCCTGATGACCCTTGGACCTGCGGTGGGCGTAGATCGAATAGAACATCACGCCGAACACGGCGACGAAGATCACGCCGCAGATGCCCAGCATCATCCAGTGCAGCCAGTTCACGTCGCGCGCGATCGGCGTGACCGGCGGCGCGAGGTTGTACCGGCTCTGGATGGCGCCCGCCGCGCCTGCCGCGGCGAGCAGCCCCGCTGCCAGGGCCGCCCTGATCGTTGTCGTCATTCTGATCGAATCCATCAAGTCATCCGCCGCGGCCCGCGCCGCCCCCAAATTGCCGTCGTCTCCGTTTACCCCGCGTCCGCGGATCGCAGCGCGCGATTCAGTTCGTGCGCCAGCTGCCGCCGGCGCTCGTCGACCAGAGCGGCGCCGAATTCGACGCGCCGGTCCGCCGCCACCAGGAACAACCGCGCACTCGATGCGCGGTCCGCGCCGGCGTCCACCTCGACCCGCGCGCGCGGCGTCGCGACCTGCCAGTCCGACCGGCGCGAACCGCGAACCTGCTCGAGACGCAGCCGTCCGGCCTGCAGCTCGAGCACTTCGTAGTCTCCCGCATGCCGCCCGAAGCAGAAGAACGCGGCCGCGAGCACCACCAGCTCGACTCCCACGAACGGCAGCACCAGCCACAGTCCGTACGCGGCGAAGCCGACGCCGATCGCGAACGACAATGCCACGATCGACGCGAACACCGCGGCCAGTTGCCGCGGCGAAGCGGAACAGTTGCGCTTGATGATCCAGCGGATCACGGGTTCGGCCATCGACAGGGATCTTCCTTCTGCTTGCGCGGCCGGGCGGCTTCGCGGCGCGGCCGCGATCAACCCGACGGCACACCCGGCAATATCCAGATGAGCTTTCTTGATCCAGGGCAATTACAGAGCGGGCGGATTATAGGCACAGCCGCGCAACGCCAGCCACACCCGCGGTGGGTAACGTCGATCAGCGCGAGCGCAGCTGCGCGCGCAGGCTATCGACCGGAATGCGCGTCGTCTTCCCGGCCGGGCGCGCGACGGGCTTCCACGCATGGCCATAGGCGATCTCGAAGGTCAGGCCGATGCGCCCGTCAGCGCCGCGGCGCGCTTCGAGCCGATCGAGCAGCGCGCGCGCCTGCCGCCCCGATGCGAGGCCGCGCGCGCGATCGTCGCGCGGATTGCCGCCGAGCGCGGCGACTTCGCGCAGCAGCTCGCCCGGCGTGACGTAGGTCAGCCGGATGCGCTCGGCGTCCATCACCGGCGTCGCGAAGCCGGCCGCCACCAGCATGTCGCCGAAGTCGTGCATGTCGATGAACGGCATCGGCGCCGCGCGCGGCATCACCGCGGTGAACGCTTCGCGCAGCTCCTTGATCGTATCGGGGCCGAAGCAGCTGAACATCAGCAGGCCGTCGGTCCGCAGCACGCGCTTCCACTCCGGAAACAATCGGTGCGGCGTCGGGTGCCAGTGCAGCATCAGGTTGGAGAAGACGAAGTCCACGCAGCCGTCGGCGAGCGGCAATGCGCCCGCGTCGGCGGCGATCCGGTGCGCGCGCGCATTGCCCCACCAGCGCGCCAGCCGCGCGATGCCGCCGGCTCCATGGCCGAGGCTCAGCATGCGCAGCGAGTGATCGATGCCGATCCACTCAGCCGCACGGTAGCGGCGCAGCAGCGGCGCGCGCGACGCGCCGGTGCCGCAGCCGATGTCGACGATGCGCGCCGGCGCGAGCCGGATCACGTCGAGCCGCTCCAGCATCCGGCGCTCGACCTCGCGCGCAAGGAAATCGCGCTGCGCGAAGTGCGGCGCGCGCCGGTCGAACTGACCGCGCACGGTCGCGGTCCGCGCCGGGACGCGCGGCGGATCGACGATCGTGGGAGTGAGTTCGGAGGTGCCGGGACCGAGAGCCATGCGGCGGCGCTGAAGCTGCGCGGCAGTATATGCTCGCCGCGGATGAGAGTCGGCTTCTTGCTGCAGCGGCTCGCGCGCGGCGCCAGGCCGTGCGCGCTGTGCGGAATCAATGACAGCGCCGAGGGTCCGCTGTGCCCGGACTGCGAGCGGGACTTCGTTTCGCCGCTCGTTCCGCGCTGCGCGGTATGCGCGATCCGGCTGCCCGCTTCCGCCGCGACGGTCTGCGGCGCGTGCCTGCGGCATCCGCCGCACTTCGATGCCACGCTCGCGCTCGGCGACTACGCGCCGCCGCTCGACGGCATGGTGGTCGCGCTGAAGGCCGGTGGCCGACTTGCGCTCGCGGCCGACTTCGGCGCGCTGCTGGCACGCCGCGCCCAGCGGATCGAGCGCGCCGGCGCGCTGCTCGCCGCGGTTCCGCTCGCCTTCGAGCGGCAGGCCGAGCGCGGCTTCAATCAGGCGCTGGAGGTCGCGCGCCGCGCGGCGCGCGACCTCGCAGTCCCGCTCGATGCCGATGCGCTGCTGCGCGTGCGGCACGCCGCTCCCCAGCACGAGCTGGCGCTCGCCGAGCGGCGGCGCAACGTGCGCGGCGCATTCACGGTGCGCGCCGACGTGCGCGGACGGCACGTGCTGGTCGTCGACGACGTGATGACGACGGGCAGCACGCTCGACGAGATCGCGGCGGTGCTGAAGCAGGCCGGCGCGGCGCGCGTGACCAACCTCGTCGTCGCGCGGACACCGTGACCATGTTCAACGTCGTGCTGGTCGAGCCGGAGATCCCGCCCAACACGGGCAACGTGATCCGGCTGTGCGCGAACACCGGCGCGCGGCTGCACCTGGTCGAGCCGCTCGGCTTCGATCTCACCGACAAGCAGTTGCGCCGTGCCGGGCTCGACTATCACGAGTACGCGACGGTCAAGGTGCACGCCAGCTTCGATGCACTGCTGGCGTCCGCGTGCTGCGACCTGCAGCGGATGTTCGCCTTCACCACGCGCGGCACGCGGCGGCTCGGCGAAGTTGCGTTCGCGCCGGGCGACTGGTTCGTGTTCGGCGCCGAAACGCGCGGCCTGCCCGAGCCGTTGCGCCAACGCTTCGCGCCGGAGCAGCGGCTCCGGCTGCCGATGCGCGCGGGCAATCGCAGCCTCAACCTGTCCAACGCGGTCGCGGTGATCGTCTACGAGGCGTGGCGCCAGCAGGGCTACGCCGGAGGCTCGTAGCAACGCCTGACGGCTACGATTTCGAGAAATCGGCCGCGGCGCCGCGCGCCACCGCGGGCGCGTGCAGCCGCAGCCGCTCGAGCAGCAGGTCGGGCGCGGTCTCGACGATCAGCAGGTCCCAGTGCTCGGGGCGGATGAAACCCTCGGCCGCGCTGTGGCGCAGGAACGCGAGCAGGTGATCGAAGTAGCCCTCGACGTTGATCAGCCCGACCGGCTTCGCATGCAGCCGCAGCTGCAGCCAGGTGATCATCTCGAACATCTCTTCGAACGTGCCATAGCCGCCGGGCAGCACGACGAACGCGTCGGCGCGCTCCGCCATCAACCGCTTGCGCGTGTGCATCGAATCGACCACCCGCAGTTCGGTGAGCCCCTGGTGCGCGACCTCGGGCCGCATCAGATGCTCGGGGATCACGCCGGTCACCTTGCCGCCCGCGGCGAGGCACGAGTCGGCGATCGCGCCCATCATGCCGACGTGGCCGCCGCCGTAGACCAGCGCCAGGCCTCGCCGCGCCGCGATCGCGCCGAGTTCGCGCGCGACCTCGATGTACTCGGGCCGCGCGCCCGGCTGCGAACCGCAGAACACGCACACCGAGCGCAGCGGATTCGCTGGACTACCCTCGCGCTGCACGCTCGGGGATTCGCCCCTGGGGCGGCCCGGCGGGTTCATGTTGCCCCCTTCGCCCTGCGGGCTGTCCCCCGGAGGGGGAGCGAGCGCCTTCGGAACGGCCGTGAGGCGCTCATGCGTTCTCCCGCTTCGCATCGCGCGCCAGCAGCAGCGCCAGCGCATCCTTCGGCGCGGTGCTGCCGTCGAGCACCGCGCACACCGCCGCGGTCAATGGCATCTCGACCTTCAGCGACCGCGCGCGCGCGGCCACCGCGGGCGCCGACCACACGCCCTCGGCGACGTGGCCGACGCGCTCGAGCGCGGTCACCAGCGGCATGCCGCGCCCGAGCAGCATGCCGATCTGCCGGTTGCGCGACAGCTCGCCGGTGCAGGTCAGTATCAGGTCGCCCACGCCCGCCAGCCCCATGAAGGTTTCCGCGCGCGCGCCGAGCGCGGCGCCCAGCCGCGCGATCTCGGCCAGCCCGCGCGTGATCAGCGCCGCGCGCGCGTTGTGCCCGAGTCCGAGCGAATCGCTGATGCCGGTGGCGATCGCCATCACGTTCTTCACCGCGCCGCCGACCTCGACCCCGATCACGTCGTCGCTCGAATAGATGCGCAGCGCGCCGCCGTGAAAGATCTGCGTGACCCAGCGGCAGAACTCGGCGGGACCGGCCACCGTCAGCGCGGTCGGCAGGCCGCGCGCGACTTCGGCCGCAAAGCTCGGTCCCGACAGCGGACCGCTCGGATGCGATGCGATCTCGTCGCACACGACCTCGTGCGCGAGCTTCGCGCTATCGCGCTCGAAGCCCTTGCACAGCCAGACGAACGGCGCCAGCGCCGCCTGCTCGCGCAGCCCGCGCACCGTCTCACGCAGCGCCGCGGTGGGCACCGCAAGCACGATCAGCCCGTGGCGCGCGTGCGCGACCGCGGCGTCGAAGTCTGCGGTCACCGCGATCGACGCGTCGAGCACGGTGCCCGGCAGATAGCGGTCATTGCGGCGCGTGGCCGCGAGCGCGCGCGCCTGGGCCGCGTCGTGCGACCACAGCGCGACGTGATGGCGCTGCGCCAGCACGCTGGCGATCGCGGTGCCCCAGGCGCCCGCGCCGAGGACCGCCACCTGCGCCATGCGAACCGGCTCGAACTACTGCTTGGTTGCCGGCGCGGCCGCCGCGAGCCCCTGCTGCTGTTGCGCGAGCCGCTGCTGGTACATCGCCTCGAAGTTGATCTCGGCCAGATGAATCGACGGCAGACCGGTGCGGTTGATCAGGTCCGCCACATTGGCGCGCAAATACGGATAGATGATGCCCGGGCAGACGATGCCGAGAATTGCCTCGAACTGTTCGTTTGGTATGCCGCGCATCTCGAAGATGCCCGCCTGCTTGCCCTCGACCAGGAACAGCACCTTGTCGCCGACCTTGGCCGTCGTCGTGGCGCGCACCACGACCTCGTAGATGCCGTCGAGCACCCTGCTGTTCGACACCTCGAGCTGCACGTCGACCTGCGGTGCGGTCTGCTCGAGGAAGATCTGCGGCGCATTCGGCAGTTCGAGCGACGCATCCTTCAGGTAGATGCGCTGCAGCTGAAACACCGCCGGCGGCGCAGACGACGGGCTGACGTTCTCGGCCATTTCTATCCTTTCTTGAAGTGCCGGCGGCGCGCCGGCGATGCTTTCCCGGGAGGAATCGGGCCGGCTAGGCGGCGAGCAGCGGCGCGAGCTTGCCCTCGCGATCGAGCGCGGACAGATCGTCGAATCCACCGACATGCGTTTCGCCGATATAGATTTGCGGAACGGTGCGGCGCCCGGTGCGAGCGATCATCTCGTCGCGCCGCGCGGCATCCAGATCGATGCGGATCTTCTCGATCTCGGTCACGCCGCGAGCCTTCAGCAGGGCCTCGGCGCGCAGGCAGAACGGGCACACCGCGGTGCTGTACATCTTTACGCGGGCAGTCATCGTCTGTCGACTCGTTTTCGTATCAGGTCCTGACCGGCAGTCCGGCCTCGCGCCAGGCCGCCAGGCCGCCCGCGAGCACGTACACCTCGGCGAAACCGGCGGCGCGCAGCTGCGCCGCGGCCGGGCCCGCGCTGCGGCCGGTATTGCAGACCAGGATCACCGGGCGGTCTTTCTTCAGTTCGGCGGCGCGCTGTGCGATCTTCGCGGTCGGGATGTTCTTCGCGTTCGGCAGCGAACTCCTGCCGAACTCGTCCTCGCCGCGCACGTCGATGACCTGTGCGTGCTTGGAGTTGATCAGCTGCGTTGCCTGCAGCGTCGTCACCGACGGGCCCGCGGCGCGCGCGCGTATCAGCGGCCACACCAGCATGCCGCCGCTGATGAACGCCACCGCGATCAGGAAGATGTTGTCGATGAAGAAACGCACGGAGCAGACGCGATCGGACGAAGGGTCTGAATTATAGAATGTGCGTGCCCAATCCCCCGCGCGCACCGCGCGCGGGCCGGCATGACCGCTCTTGCAACCGGCGAACCCAATGCACAAGCTTGTACTGTTGCGCCATGGCGAAAGCCAGTGGAATCTCGAAAACCGCTTCACCGGCTGGACCGACGTCGACCTGTCCGAAAACGGCATTCGCGAGGCGCGCGCCGCCGGCGAACTGCTGAAGCGCGAGGGCTTTGTCTTCGACATCGCGTACACGTCGGTGCTGAAGCGAGCGATCCGCACGCTGTGGCTGGCGCTCGACGCGCTCGACCTGATGTGGTTGCCGGTGGTTCACTCGTGGCGGCTGAACGAGCGTCACTACGGCGCGCTGCAGGGATTGAACAAGGCCGAGACGGCGGCCAAGTTCGGCGAGCAGCAGGTGCTGATCTGGCGCCGCGCGTATGCGGTCGCGCCCGCGCCGCTCGCGCGCGACGACCCGCGCTGGGCCGGCAATGATCCGCGCTACAGGCACCTGAAGCCGGAGGAGATCCCGGCCACCGAATGCCTGAAGGACACGGTCGCGCGCGTGGTGCCGTTCTGGAGCGACTCGATCGCGCCGGCCATTTCGCGCAACCGCCGCGTGCTGGTCGCCGCGCACGGCAACTCGCTGCGCGCGCTGGTCAAGTACCTCGACAACGTCTCCGACGACGACATCGTCGGCCTGAACATTCCGACCGGGCAGCCGCTGGTGTACGAGCTGGACGATCGGTTGAAGCCGATCCGCCACTACTATCTCGGCGATCCGGAGGCGATCGCGCGCGCCACCGCGGCGGTGGCCGCGCAGGGACGCGCCGCGCCGACGGGGCGCGGGTAGCGCCACGCGTTGACCGCAAGGCAGCTGCTCGCAGCGTGCACGGCGGCATTGCTGGCCGGGCCGATGCTCGCCGGACCGGCCTCCGCGCAGACGGGCAAGCCGGCCGCGAAGAAGGACGCGAAGAAGAAGGCCGAGCCGAGCGCCAATCGCAAGGACCAGCTGCAGTCCGAGCAGCGCGACCTGCAGCAGCGGCTTTCGCAGTTGAAGAAGCAGCTGTCCGCCGCCGAGGCGTCGCACTCCGAGGCCACCGACGCGCTGCGCGCGTCCGAGGCGGCGATCTCGACCGCCAACCGCCGCCTGCGCGAACTGGCGACCGCGCGCAGGGAACTGGAACGGAAGATCGCGGAACTGCAGGACCGCAACCGCGCGATCGTCGCGCGGCAAGGCGAACAGGAACGCCAGTTCGGACTGGTGCTGCGCAGCCAGTTCGTGCTCACGCGGGCGTCGCCGTGGCACAAGCTGCTCGACGGCGAGAACCCCGGACAGATCGGCCGCGACCTGCAGTACCTCGATTACATCGGCCGCGCAAAGGCGCAGCTGATCGGCGAGCTGCGGTCGCGCCGCGACGAGCTGGCCGGCCTCGAGGCCGAATCGCGGCTGCGCCAGACCGAACTCGCCGCGATTGCCGGCGAGGAACGCGCAAGCCGCGCGCAGTTGATCCAGCAGCAGGCGCTGCACCGGCAGACGCTCGACCGGCTGTCCCGTCAGATCTCCGCGCAGCGGCATTCGATCGCCACGCTCGAGCGCGACGAACGTCGACTGTCGACGCTGATCGACCGGCTGAGCAAGGTCCTCGCCGAACAGGGGCGGCGACGCGAGCGACCGTCGGCTGTCGCCCCGGCGACGCCGCGCGCGCCGGGCGCGGTCGATGCGGAGCCTCCGGCCACCCTCGCGTTCGCGCAATTGCGCGGCCACCTCGCGCTGCCGGTGCAGGGCGACATCGCGGCGCGCTTCGGCAGCCCGCGCCGCACCGAAGCCGGCGTCGATGCGCCGACCTGGAAGGGCGTGTTCATCCGTGCGCCGGCGGGCGCCGAGGTGCACGCCGTCGCCGCCGGTCGGGTGATCTTCGCCGACTGGCTTCGCGGCTTCGGCAACCTGTTGATTCTCGACCACGGCGAGGGCTTCATCTCGGTCTATGGGAACAACGCCACGCTGATCCGCAGCGTCGGCGAAAAGGTCGGCCGCGGGGACGTGATCGCCGAGGTCGGAAGCACCGGGGGCAATGCCGAGCCCGGCCTATACTTTGAGTTACGTTACCGGGGCCGTCCCATGGACCCCTTGCGGTGGGCGGCGGCCCGCTAAGCTGCCGGAACTTTCAATCTACCCCGCGATCTGTTGAAGCTCCAGGAGGTTTCATGAGCGGACGCTTGCGCAACATCGGACTGATCGCGGTCGGCGCGTTTGCCGGCGTGGCGATCAGCCTGGGCATTTCTGCCTACGCCTTTCGCGAGTCGCGCGGCCCGATCCCGCTCGACGATATCCGCCAGTTCACCGACGTGTTCGGCGTGATCAAGGCCAACTACGTCGAGCCGATCGATGACAAGAAGCTGATGCAGGAGGCGATCTCGGGCATGCTGTCCGGGCTCGATCCGCACTCGGCATTCCTCGACAGCGACGCGTTCAAGGAGCTGCAGACCAGCACGCAGGGCGAATTCGGCGGGCTCGGCATCGAGGTCGCGCCGGAGGACGGCGCGGTACGCGTGGTCGCTCCGATCGACGACACGCCGGCGGCGCGCGCGGGCATCAAGTCGGGGGATCTGATCATCAAGATCGACGACAAGCTGACGCGCGGCATGCAACTGAACGAAGCGGTCAAGCTGATGCGCGGCAGGAAGGGCACGGCGGTCTTGCTGACGGTGCTGCGCAAGGGCGAGACGCAGCCGCTCGAGTTCAAGCTGGTGCGCGACGTGATCCGCACGCAGTCGGTCAAGGCCAAGATGATCGAGCCCGGCTACGCCTTCATCCGCATCTCGAGCTTCCAGGAACGCACGGTCGAGGACCTGGTGGCGAAGATCAACGAGCTGTACAAGCAGGGACCGGTCAAGGGTTTGGTGCTCGACCTGCGTAACGACCCGGGCGGGCTGCTGCATGCGGCGATCGGCGTGTCGGCCGTGTTCCTGCCGCCGCGCACGCTGGTCGTGTCCACCGACGGCCGCACCGAGGACGCGCGCCGGCGCTTCATCGCGGCGCCGGAGGACTACCAGCGCGGCCGCGGCGACGACGTGCTCGCCAAGTTGCCGCGCGAGATCAAGACGGTGCCGCTGGTGGTGCTGGTGAACAACGCCAGCGCATCGGCGTCCGAGATCGTGGCCGGCGCGCTGCAGGACCAGAAGCGCGCGTTGCTGATCGGCGCGCAGACCTTCGGCAAGGGTTCGGTGCAGACGATCATCCCGATCCGCACCGACGGCGACCAGCCGGCGGCGATCAAGCTGACCACGGCGCGCTACTTCACGCCCAGCGGCCGCTCGATCCAGGCCAAGGGCATCGTCCCCGACATGGCCGTCGACGACACGCCGGAAGGCAACTTCGCCGGCCTGACCGTGCGGGAGGCGGACCTCGCGCACCATCTGGAAAACAAGGCGAAGCCGAGCGATGTGACCCAGGCACCCGCGGGTGCGTCGACCTCGCCCGCCGCCCCGCATGCGACGACGGCGCCCCCCGCGGCGCCGCAGCGCCGCTACGAATTCGGTTCGAACGATGACTTCCAGTTGCGGCAAGCGCTGAATTATCTGCAGGGCAAGCCGGTCGTCACCGCCAAGCCGCGCGAGAGCGTCGCCGCCACCGCGGTCACCAAGTAGGCGTCACCGCTCACACACGCAAGGGCCGCGCTGCGGCCCTTGTCGTGTGAAGCCCGCGGAAACTTCAGATGAACGATCAGGAACTGCTGCGCTATTCGCGCCACATCCTGCTGAACGAGATCGGCGTCGAAGGGCAGCAGCGGCTGCGCGCTGCGCACATGCTGGTGATCGGCGCCGGCGGGCTCGGCTCGCCCGCCGCGTTCTACCTGGCCTCCGCCGGCGTGGGCCGCATCACGCTGGCCGACGGCGACAACGTCGATCTGACCAACTTGCAGCGGCAGATCCTGCACACGACGGATCGAATCGGACAGCCAAAAGCCCTGTCGGGACGGGCGACGCTGGCGGCGATCAACCCGCAGGTCGAAGTGATCCCCCGCACGCAGCGCGTCGCCGAAGCGGAACTCGATGAGCTGGTGCGTGCGGCCACGCTGGTGCTCGACTGCTCGGACAACTTCGCCACCCGGCACGCGGTCAATCGCGCCTGCGTGCGGCACGGCCGGCCGCTGGTGTCGGGCGCGGCGATCCGCTTCGACGGCCAGCTTGCGGTGTTCGACCTGACGCGCTCCGACTCGCCCTGCTACGCGTGCCTGTTTCCGGAGGGCGAAGGCGAGGACGAGCTGTGCGCGGTGATGGGCGTCTTCGCGCCGGTCACCGGCATCATCGGCACGCTGCAGGCGGCCGAGGCACTGAAGCTCGCGGCGAAAGCGGGAGAGAGCCTTTCCGGCCGGCTGCTGCTGCTCGATGCGCTGACGATGAGCTTCCGCACGCTCACCGTGCCGCGCGACCCGGACTGCCCGGTGTGCCGCGCGCGGGCTACGTAAGCAGCGACGGCAGCTGCGCGTCGAGCCCTTCGGCCGGCAGCCGCTTGAACCCGCTCTTGGCGAAGCGCAGCCAGCGGCCGACCACGTAGGCGACGATCAGGTTCGCGTGCGCGGCCGCATCGAACTCGGTCGACAGCTCGTTCTGCGTGAGTGCGACCCGATAGCTCTGCCGGATCGATGCCTCGATCCGGTCGAGCAGCTGGTTCATCCGCTCCTGCAGCCGTTCGTGCTCGTTGACCAGCGCGTCGCCGATCAGCACGCGCGTCATGCCGCGGTTGGTCTGCGCGAACTCGAGCAGCATCTGCACGATGCGCCGAACCTGCTTCAACCCCGAGGGTTCCTTGGCCGAGATCTCGTTGATCAGCCCGAAGATGGTCGATTCGATGAACTCGATCAGCCCCTCGAACATCTGCGCCTTGCTCGCGAAGTGCCGGTACAGCGCCGCTTCTGACACGTCGAGCTTTGCTGCCAGCGCGGCAGTGGTGACCTTTTCGCCTTTCGGGTCTTCGAGCATCGTCGCCAGCGTCTGCAGGATCTGCAGCCTGCGCGCGCCGGGCTTGCGTTTGCTGGGTGATTCGACCGACAGACTTGCGGCGTCCATTGCCACCTCGCATGAGTGGCGAAAATCTACCGTAAAGCCGCTTGACGTGGGGAATTACTTCCATCGGGAAGCCGGCCGATACACGGATTTGCTAACCCGCGCGGTCTAGGCCGAACGGCGGGTCAGGTTTCTCAGCGCGGCTCGCACAAACAGTGCGACATGGCGGAAAGCGGGTTCGCCGCGGCTTTGCGCAGCCAGGTCAGATCGCGCCGCGCCTGGTTCGAAGCGTCCTGGCCGATCAGCTCAGTCGGGGTCAGACCGAGGCCCGCCTGCAGCGCGCGCGCGATTTCGCCGAACAGCAGTGCGAGCAGGCGATCGATGCCGCGCGGTTCGCGCTCGAGGTAAACAACGCGGAAATCCTCGCCCAGCTTGGCGCGCGCCGCGGCGTCCTTCAGCGCATCGACATAGCTGCCGAGGCGATCGACCAGGTTCTGCTCCTTCGCCTGCCGGCCGCTCCACACGCGTCCCTGCGCGACCTCGTTGATCTTCTCCGGCGTCGACTTGCGCGCGGCCGCCGCCAGCCGGATGAATTGGTCGTAGCTGTGGGCGACCCCGGTCTGGATCAGCTCACCGACGCGCGGATCGAGCGGGCGGCGCGGATCGCCGGCGCCGCCGAGCCACGTCGTCGTGACGCCGGCGGTGTGCAGCGACAGCTTTTCCATCGCCTTGTCGGCCGAGGGCAGAAGCGCGAACACGCCGATCGAACCGGTCACCGTGGCCGGGTCGGCGATCACTTCGTCGGCCGCCATCGAGATCCAGTAGCCGCCCGACGCCGCGACATCGCCGAACGAAACGATCACCGGCTTGCCGGCCTGCTGCGTCAGTTGCAGTTCGCGCCGGATCAGCTCCGACCCGAACGCGCTGCCGCCCGGCGAGTCGACCCGCAACACCACCGCCTTGACACGCTCGCTCTCGCGCGCGCGCCGCACCAGTTCGGCCGTCGACCGACCGCCGATCATTCCCTGCGGCGCATCGCCGTCGACGATGTCGCCGGCCGCGACCACGACGCCGACCACGTCGCCGCGCGTCGACTGCGGCTGCAGCGACAGATAGTCGCCGAGCGCGATCTGGCGAAAGGTCTTGTGCGCGCGGTCGACCGCCCCGCGCTCGATCAGCAGCGCACGCAGTTCGTCGCGCGTCTTCAGCCCGTCGACCAGCTTCTCCTTCAGCGCGAGCTGCGCGGCGTCGCCCTTGACCGCGGCAAAGCGCTGCGGCAGCTCGTCGATCAGCCGCGCGATGCTGCCCTCCGGCAGCTTGCGCTCGGCTTCGATCGCCGCGGTGTATTGCCGCCACAGGTCGTCGAGCAGGCTCTGCTCGTCCGCGCGCGCCTCCGGCGACGGCCCGTTCTGCGTGAACGGCTCGGCGAAGCTCTTGTACTTGCCGACCTTGAACACGTTGACCGAAATTCCGAGCCGGTCGAGCGCATCACGATAGTAGTTGCGGTAGCCGCCGAATCCGCGCAGCAAAATGGTCCCCAACGGATGCAGGTACACCTCGTCCGCGTGCGCGGCGATGTAGTACTGGCGCTGGTCGAACGAGGACCCCCACGCGACCACCTGCTTGCCGGCGGCGCGCACGCGGCCCAGCGCGGCGGTGACCTCGCGCAGCGTCGCTAGCCCCGCGCCCTCGAAGTCGTCGAGCAGCACCAGCACGCGCGCGATGCGTGTGTCCTTGGCGGCGGCATCGAGCGCGGTCAGCACGTCGCGCAGCTGCGTTTCGCGCTCGCGCTCCAGCAACGTCTGCGCCAGGATCGCCTCGCTCGCGGCGCCGGTGTACTGCTCGACGATCGGGCCCTTGATGTCGAGCACTAGCACCGTCTTGTCGGCCGGCGCCGGCCGGAATTCGTAGAACCACGCAAAGACGAAGAGGACCACGATTGCGAGGAACAACAGGTTCAGCACCAGCCGCCGCGAAAAGTCGAGCGTCCGCCACACGAAGCCCACGAGGCGGCGGATCGGTCCGGGACGGCCAACAGGCATATGTGACTCCAGGATGCAGTTACGAAGCGCGCTGAAGCTTACAGTGCGCGGCCGCGGCTACCCGCGCAGTCGCGCCAATGCGCGCGGCAGATCGCGCACCGAGCGCACGCGCAGTCCGACGTAGCTCGCGCGCCCCGCCCGTCCGCCGCGCCCGATCAGCACGGTGCGATAGCCGACGGCGCGCGCCGCTTTCAGGTTCGCCGCGCTGTCCTCGACCAGGATCGCGGCACCGCGCGCGACGCGCTCGCGCGCCAGCATGTGGCGCAGCATCGCGCGCGACGGCTTGGGGCGGAACGTGCCGTGCACTCTCATCGACTCGATCGAATAGCGCGTGCCGATCTGCCGCGCGAGATCGATGCCGGCCAGCACGGATTCCGCGTACGCCTGCGGCGCATTGGTCAGCAGAACCTTGCGTCCGGAGAGCCGCGCGAACAGCTGCGCCAGCCCGCGCTCGGCACGCAGCAGGCTTGCCACGTCGAAGTCGTGCGTCTCGCGCAGGAAGTGGTGCGGATCGACCGCGTGATGGCGGATCAGCCCGAGCAGGGTCGCGCCGTAGCGCCGCCAATAGGTGAGCCGCAGCTGGTTCGCCTGCTCGTGCCCGACCTGCAGGTGCCGCACCACGTAGTCGGTCATCCGCGCGTCGATCGCCGCGAAGATCGCATGCGACGCATCGTGCAGCGTGCCGTCGAGGTCGAAGAACCAGATCAGTCGGCGGTCGGCAGTCCTCGGTCGGCAGTCCTTTCCCGACCTGCCCTGCGCCCGACCGTGCGCGCGGCGATGCTGTTTGCCTTTCACTGCCGGCTGCCGACTAATGGCTGCGGATCATCGTGCCCACGCCCTCGTCGGTGAGGATCTCGAGCAGCAGGCAGTGGTCGACGCGGCCGTCGATGATGTGCACGGAATTCACGCCGCTCCTGGCCGCGTCGAGCGCGGAGGAGATCTTCGGCAGCATGCCGCCGGAGATCGTGCCGTCGGCGAAGAGCTGGTCGATCTCGCGCGCGGTCAGTCCCGTCAGCAGCTTGCCGTTGCGGTCGAGGACACCGGGCGTGTTGGTGAGCATCACCAGCTTCTCGGCCTTCAGGATCTCTGCGATCTTGCCGGCCACGACGTCGGCATTGATGTTGTAGGTGGCGCCGTCCTCGCCGAAGCCGATCGGCGAGATCACCGGGATGAACGCGTCGTCCTGCAGCGCCTTCACGACCGCGGGATTGATCGCCTCGATCTCGCCGACGTGGCCGATGTCGTGCGTCTTGGTGGGATCGTCCTTGTCCGGCATGCGCAGCTTGCGCGCGCGGATCAGCCCTCCGTCCTTGCCGGTCATGCCGACCGCCTGGCCGCCGAAGCGGTTGATCAGCATCACCAGCTCACCCTGCACCTGGCCGGCGAGCACCCACTCGACGATCTCCATCGTTTCGGCGTCGGTCACGCGCATGCCCTGGATGAAGGTCGACTTCTTGCCGACGCGCTCGAGCGCGTCCTCGATCTGCGGGCCGCCGCCGTGCACGACGACCGGATTCATGCCGACCAGCTTCAGCAGCACGACATCGTGCGCGAACGCTTCCTTCAGATTCTGGTCAACCATCGCGTTGCCGCCGTACTTGACCACGATGGTCTTGCCGTGGAAGCGGCGGATGTACGGCAGCGCTTCGGAAAGGATGTCCGCCTTCAGTTGCGGCGACGCTTGAACGCGATCCATCGCGAGAATTCTGTGTTTCGTGGCGCGGCGCGCCGCAGTGTATCAGCGGGCCGTCGCCCGAATCGGAGCAAAATGGCGCCTCTGCAAGCGCAGGAACCGACCCATGCAACAGAGCTTCCAGATCACCGGCATGCACTGCAACGGCTGCGTGAACCGCGTCGCCAAGGCCCTCGCGCCGCTGGCCGACGAGGTCAGCGTCACGCTCGATCCGCCGCGCGCCACGCTCGAGGCGCCGTCCGCGGTGCCGCTCGACGCGGTGCGCGCCGCGCTGGCCAAGATCGGCGACTACCAGGCCGCGGAGCTTGGTCAGTCCTGACCGAGCAGCTTCTTCAGCTTTCGCTTCTCCTGCTGTCGCAGCGCCTTGCGGCTCGGGCCGTGGGGCCCGGCGGCTCGCCGGCGCGCGGCGAGCGCGATCGGGTTGCGCGGGTGCGCGCCCACGCGCTTGCGCTTCATCAGTGCGCCGGCGCCCGCTGCGCGACCTCGACCTCGACCGGCAGCGTGACGAGCCTGCGGTCGTGTGTCTCGATGCGCAGCGACAGCGGAATCTTCTCGCCCGCCTTCAGCGCCTGCTTCAGATCGAGCAGCATCACGTGATAGCCGCCGGGCTTCAGCTCGACGGCTCGGCCGGCGGGCAGCTCGAGCGCGTCGATCGCGCGCATCTTCATCACGTTGCCTTCCATCTTCATCTCGTGGATCTCGACCACGCCCGCGACCGGGCTTTCGGCGCCGACCACGCGCGCGCCGTCCTTCGCGGTCAGCGTCATGAACGCGCCGGTGCCCATCTGGCCGGGCACGGTGGGACGCGCCCACGCACCGGTCACGCTGACCTGCGCCAGCGCGGGCGCCGTGATCAGCGCGCCGAGCACAACCAACAGTCCTCGCAGCATCGAATCCCTCTCACTCTCATCAAAGTACGTAGCGTGCCAGATCCTCGTTGCCGGCCAGATTCGCCAGCCGCGCGTCGACGTAGGCCGCGTCGACCGTGATCTTCTGGCCGTGCCGGCTGCCGGCATCGAACGAGACCTCCTCCAGCAGCCGCTCCATCACCGTGTACAGGCGCCTTGCGCCGATGTTTTCCGTCTTTTCGTTCACCGAGTAGGCGATCTGCGCCAGCCGCGTGATGCCTGCGGCGGTGAATTCGAGTTCAACCTCCTCCGTCGCCAGCAGCGCCTTGTACTGCTCGGTCAGGCAGGCGTCCGTCGCGGTCAGGATGCGCTCGAAGTCCTGCGCCGTCAGCGAGTCCAGCTCGACGCGGATCGGAAAGCGTCCCTGCATCTCCGGGATCAGGTCGCTCGGCTTGGCGAAGTGAAACGCGCCGGAGGCGATGAACAGGATGTGGTCGGTCTTCACCATCCCGTACTTGGTGTTGATCGTCGTGCCCTCGACCAGCGGCAGCAGGTCGCGCTGCACGCCCTGGCGCGATACGTCGGCGCCCTGCACCTCCGAGCGCGCGGCGATCTTGTCGATCTCGTCGATGAACACGATGCCATTTTGCTCAACGTTTGAAAGCGCGCGCGTCTTCAGGTCTTCGTCGTTGACCAGCCGCGCGGCTTCCTCGTCGATCAGGAGCTTCATCGCCTCGGCGATCTTCAGCTTCCGTGGCTTGCGCCGCTCGCGGCCGAGGCTCTGGAACATCGCCTGGATCTGCTGCGTCAGCTCCTCCATGCCGGGCGGCGCCATCACTTCCATCTGCGCGCTCGGCGCCGTGAGCTCGATCTCGATCTCCTTGTCGTCGAGCTCGCCCTCGCGCAGCCTCTTGCGGAACTTCTGCCGCGTGTCGCTCGTTTCGTCGCGGCGCGCGTCGGAGAAGCCGAAGTCGCGGGCCGGCGGCACGAGCACGTCGAGGATGCGATCCTCCGCGGCGTCCTGCGCCTTGGCGCGCACCTTCCTCATCTCGCCTTCGCGCGCCTGCTTGATCGCGATGTCGACCAGGTCGCGCACGATCGAATCGACGTCGCGCCCGACATAACCCACCTCGGTGAACTTGGTCGCCTCGACCTTGATGAAGGGCGCGTCCGCCAGCCGCGCCAGCCGGCGCGCGATCTCGGTCTTGCCCACGCCGGTGGGGCCGATCATCAGGATGTTCTTCGGCGTGATCTCCGAGCGCAGCGGCTCGGCCACGTGCTGGCGCCGCCAGCGGTTGCGCAGCGCGATCGCGACCGCGCGCTTGGCGTTGTCCTGGCCGACGATGTGCTTGTTCAGCTCGTGGACGATTTCCTTGGGAGTCATCATCTTCGTGATCCGTGATCCGTTGTCCGTGATCCGTGGTCGCTGCAGTCCGCGATCCTTCGGATCACGGATCACCGATCACGGATCACGACCCTCAATCCAGCGACTCGATCGTGTGCGACTGGTTGGTGTAGATGCACAGGTCGCCGGCGATGGTGAGCGACTTCTTGACGATGTCGACCGGCGCGAGTTCCGTGTTTTCGAGCAGCGCGCGCGCGGCGGCCTGCGCGTACGGGCCGCCGGAGCCGATCGAGATCAGGCCGAGTTCGGGCTCGAGCACGTCGCCGTTGCCGCTGATGATCAGCGACGTTTCGCGATCGGCGACCGCGAGCATCGCCTCCAGTCGGCGCAGGATGCGGTCGGTGCGCCAGTCCTTCGCCAGCTCGACGGCGGAGCGCAGCAGATTGCCTTGGTGCTTCTCCAGCTTGGCCTCGAAGCGCTCGAACAGCGTGAACGCGTCGGCGGTCGCGCCGGCGAATCCCGCGAGGATGCGATCGTGATACAGGCGCCGCACCTTGCGCGCGCTCTGCTTGACGACCACGTTGCCGAGGGTGACCTGCCCGTCGCCGCCCATCGCGACCACGCTGCCGCGGCGCGCGGACACGATGGTGGTGCCGTGGAAGGGTTCCATTTGGCGCGACATGAGGCCGGGTCGCGCCGCTTTCAAGGGCCGGCAGCGATCAGCCGCGGCGCGGCTGCACCGTCGCCACGCCGGTGACGCCGAGCAGGTGCAGCAGCGCGGCGATCAAAGGGTTGATGTTGCGCAATTCGAGAGCGCTGCCGGCCTTCTGGATCCGGCGCGCCAGCGTCAGCAGCGCGGAGGCGGCGGAGAACGCCATGCGCCGCAATTGCGCGCATTCGACGATCAGCTCCGGATTGGCGTCCGCAGCGGCGAGCAGCCGCCCGAAGTGCGGCTCACCCTCGCCTTCGATCGCGCCACGCCATTCGAAGAAATCGACCGCCGCGTCGATGACCGGCATCGGTTCGAACGCGGTCGCCGGCCCCGCCTTGATGTTGGAAGGCGCCGGCTCCCACGACGGCGGCGAAACCTCGAACGTGATGCAGTACTGGATCGCGGTCTCGTCGAACTCCTCCTGCCGGTCAAGCACGCGCAGGATCTCGAGCATCAGCATCCACAGCGCGTCGCTGGCGTCGCGGCGGCCCGGCTCGGTCGCGCCGCGCAGCGGCGCGAGAAACTGCTCGGCGCCGGCCAGCACGAGTTCGTGTCGCGCTCGCTTAAAGGCGTTGATCACGCGCAGCAGCAGTTCGGCGCCGACCAGGTCGATCGACCGCACCGCGGAGAAATCCAGCTTCAGCGCCGCGTGTGAAGTCGCCAGCTGCTTCAGCTCTTCCAGTTGCTTGACGACGCCGGCGTCGATCTTTTCCGCCAGGCGCACCGCCGGCTCGGCGCCGGTGGCGGGGGCCGGTGCGGCCGCGGCCGCGCGCGGATTGCGTGCCGGCGTGTCGACATAATCGAACCACGCCGGCGGCGAATTCTCGAACCGCAGCACGTACTCCATCGTCAGCTGCTCGAATGCCTTGGTGTCGCCGCGCTGATTGATCAGCTCGAACAGCATCAGCCACGCGTTGTGCGTCGCGTGGCCGAGATCGTCGGCGCGGATGCCCGCGCGCAGCACCGCTTCGGCCGCGTCGATCTGGCCGTTGGAAAACAGGATCGCCGTCTCGTCGATGATCGAGCCGGCGCCCGAGGTGTTGATCTCGATCGCGTCGACGCTGCCGGCGAGCACGTCGCTGCCGGGATCGAAATCGTCGACGTCGACACGGCGCTCCTCGGCCTTCGGCACCAGCTTCAGCGCCGGCTCCGCTTCGACGATCGCGGGATTGCCCGTCATCGGCGACGGCGCGGCCGTGATCGGCCCGCCGGTATTGCGCGCGGATGGCCGCAGGAAGTCGCGCGTCATCTCGCTTTCGATCGCGTCGATCTTCGCCGCGGTCTCCATGGCGAGCGATCGCGCCACTTCGCGTTCCGGCGGCACGCCGTCGAGCGGCGTCGCGCGCACGGCGGGCGTGGGGCGCGATACCGGTGCGCCGGGCCGCGCCGCGGGTTCAGCACGCGCAGCGTTGCCTGCCCGCGCCGGACGCTGCTTCGGATCCTTGGTGTCTTTCTTGAAGAACGAGAAAACCACGTGTGCTCTGTAGATTCCTGGGACGGTCAATCGGCCGGGCTGCCCAGGCAGCCGTCGTCGACCGTCGCGGTATCGCCCCTCCCAGCATATCGGGCCGGGGTATCCGCAATCGACGGAGTTGGTAGGTCAGACGCCGCCCATCGATCGCTTCACCGCCCCGCGCCCATCACACGGCGGACCACTATATCAACTTTCGCTTTCCGGCTTCATCATCCGACGCAATGTTCGGACCGACCGCCTACCGTCTTGGCGCTAGGGGAACGCGTTTCGCCTTTTCATGCGACGCGCTCGAAATCTGCGCAGAGGTGAGCCGATAGCAAAGGCCGAACGGATCGTCGGCGGTCACCGCGCCCTTCAGCTCCGGCAGATTGTTCAGCAGCTCCGGATCGATCGGCGATCCGAGCCAGTTGCCGGGCATCTGCGCAAAGCTCGGCGCCGCGCCGATCGGCTCAGGCGTCCGCGTCCATGTGGTCAAGCTCAGCGAGCGCGGCTGCGCGAGCCAGATGCCGACGAGCCGCCGTAGCGATGCTCGATCGAGCGGGTCGTCGGCAGGTCCATGGGCAGCGGTGGTCCAGAAGGGGGCGCAGCCCCGTCTGCGTCCTGACGGAAAAGAAGATGTCAGGCGACGCTAGTCGCCGAACAACTTCTGCTTCATCTCGCGGCGCTGCTGCGCTTCGAGCGACAGCGTGGCCGTCGGGCGCGCGAGCAGGCGCGGGATGCCGATCGGCTCGCCGGTTTCTTCGCAGAAGCCGTAGTCGCCGGATTCGATCGCCGCCAGCGACGCCTGCACCTTCTTCAGCAGCTTGCGCTCGCGATCGCGCGTGCGCAGTTCAAGCGCGTGCTCTTCCTCGATCGTTGCGCGATCGGCGGGATCGGGGACGATCACCGTCTCGCGCAAGTGCTCGGTCGTTTCGCCCGCGTTGGCGAGCAACTCGCGCTCCATCTGCTGCAGCCGGTACTTGAAGAAAGCGAGCTGGTCCTGATTCATGTAATCGGCGTCCGACATGTTGAGGAGCTCCTCCTCGGTCGGCAGCCTGCGGCCATTGACGATCACGGGTTCTTCACTCCGGCTGGCGGAACGTGACAACAGGTATTCGTGCGCAGCGGCGAGGTCGCGCGGGCTGGCGACCGGCTGCGCTTTCGGCGCGACGGTGCGCACGCTCGGTACCACCGTTGCCGCCGGCACCGGCACCGTCGGCGGACGCACGATCTTGGGCGGCCGTCCGGGCGAGACCCGCGCCGGCGATTTCGCTGGCTCGGGCTTCTTCGCCGGCGCCGCCTTTGCGGCCGGCTTCCTGGCCGGCTTGGCCGCCGGCTTCGCGGGTTGCCTGACCACTGCCTTGGCCGGCTTCGCGGGCTTGGCCGCTTTCTTTGCCTGCGGCTTCGCGGGCTTCTTCGCTGCTGCCTTGGCCTTTGCTGCCATGGTGTGTTCCTCTGACTTACTGCGCGGCTCCGGGGGCTACTTCAGGCACGCTTCCAGCCCCTTCAGGATCGCATCCTGCGGCAGGTTGCGCCCGATGAAGACGATCTTCGACGACGGTTTCTCGTCCTTTCCCCACGGCCGGCCCACGTCGGCGCCCATAAGCATGTGCACCCCCTGAAAAATCATGCGCCGATGGGTGCCGTCGATGAAAAGCACGCCTTTATACCGAAGCATGTCCTGACCGTAAACCTGAGTCAGCGCGCCGAGATAGTCCTCGAGCTTCGCCGGATCGAACGGCCGTTTCGACTGGAACACGAACGCCTTGATCGCGTCGTCGTGATGATGATGGTGATGATCGTGGTGGTGGTGATCGTGATCATGATCATGATCGTCGCCGTGCGCGCCGTCCTTGCGTGAACGCGCCGCGTCCGGATGATCGGCGGCCAGGAACTGCGGATCGATTTCGAGGATCGCGTTCAGGTTGAAGCCGCGGATGTCCAGGATGTCCTGGATCGGCACCTGGCCCATGTGCACCGGCTTGATCGGCGCGCGCGGGTTCATCCGCACCAGCCGCTCGCGCAGCGATTCGACCTCTTCCTGGCCGACCAGATCGGTCTTCGACAGCAGGATGCGATCGGCGAAGCCGACCTGGTTCTGCGCCTCGACCTGCGCATCGAGCGTGTCGTGCCCGTGCTTGGCGTCGACCAGCGTGATCACCGCGTCGAGCAGGTAGTAAGACGCGATGTCGTCGTCCATGAAGAACGTCTGCGTGACCGGCCCCGGGTTGGCCATGCCGGTGGTCTCGATGATCACGCGCTCGAAGTTCAGCTCATTGCGCTCGCGCTTGCCCTTGAGGTCGTTCAGGATCCGCACCAGGTCGCCGCGCACCGTGCAGCAGATGCAGCCGTTGTTCATCTCGACGATCTGCTCGCTGGTGTCGGTGACCAGCAGTTCGTTGTCGATGCCCTCGGGCCCGAACTCGTTCTCGATCACCGCGATCTTGTGGCCGTGCTGCTCGCTCAGCACGCGATTGAGCAGCGTGGTCTTGCCGGCGCCCAAGAAGCCGGTCAGGACCGTGACTGGCACCGGTGAAGCTTGATTCATCCCGCACTCCCGTAGTGCTGCGCGCGCCGGGACCGTGTCCCGGAAAAGGGGCGGAATTCTAATGAAATCGCGCGCCGAACGCAGGCGCTCAGATCCGCTGAAGCAGCAGGCCCTTCAGGTACTCGCCCTCGGGGTGAGTCATCAGCAGCGGATGGTCCGCGCCGGCCGCCAGCCGCGCCAGCATCTGCGCGTCGACGCGCGCGTCGATCACCGCGCCGGCGACGATCTTCTGGAACAGGTCGACGCCGATCGCCCCCGAGCACGAGAACGTCAGCAGGTAACCGCCCGGCGCCAGCAGCCGCAGCGCGTTGAAGCTGATGTCCTTGTACGCGCGCGCCGCGCGATCGACGTGATGGTGGCTCGACGCGAACTTGGGCGGATCGAGCACGATCAGGTCGAACGATTCGCCCGCATCGCGCAGCGCGCGCAGCGCGTCGAACACGTCGGCCGCGCGCCAGTCGTGGTTCGCCTGACCGTTCAGCGCCGCGTTGGCGCGCGCGACTTCCAGTGCGTCGTGCGAGGAGTCGATCGACACCACCGCGCGCGCGCCGCCGGCCGCGAGCGCGACCGAGAAGCCGCCCGTGTAGCAGAAGCAGTTCAGCGCGCGCAGGTCGCGGCCGAGCACCGCGCGCGCGCGTTCGGCCAGCCCGCGCGTCAGCAGCCGGTTCGGGCGCTGGTCGATGTAGTAGCCGGTCTTGTGGCCGCGCCGCACGTCGACCAGGAAGCGCAGCCCGTGCTCGGCGATCTCGATCCGCGCCGGAGGCTCGGTGCCGCGCGCCACGCCGCTGGACGCGGCCAGCCCTTCGCGCTGGCGGGTCGCGCTGTCGGAACGCTCGTACACATCCTTGCAGCGCGTCGCGGCGATCAGCGCGTCGAGCAGCGCCTCGCGCTGCGCGTCCACACCTGCGGCCTGGAACTGCACGACGAGCTGATCGGCGTAGCGATCGGCGATGAATCCCGGCAGCCCGTCGGCCTCGCCGAACACGAGCCGCAACGCATTCGATTCCGCCGCCAGCGGCGCGCGGCGCTGCACCGCCGCCTCGACGCGGGCGGCGAGCCACGCGGCATCGATGCGGTCGGATTCGCTGAAGCTCCAGCAGCGGGCGCGGATCGTCGACTGCGGCGAGTAAGCGGCCCAGGCGAGGAATTCGCCGCCGGCGCCGCGCACCGCGACGGTCGCGCCCGGCGCCGGCTTGCCCTGCACCTTGGCGACCGCGGTGTCGTAGATCCAGGGATGGCGGCGGACGAGCGAGCGCTCCTTGCCGGGCTTGAGCACCAGTTCCCCGGTCGCGCTCATTTGCGCTTCGCCCGCGGATGCGCCGCGTCGTATGCCGTTGCGAGATGCTGCCAGTCGAGCCGCGTGTAGATCTGCGTGGTCGAGATGTTCGCGTGGCCGAGCAGCTCCTGCACCGCGCGCAGGTCGCCGCTGGACTGCAGCACGTGCGACGCCATCGAATGCCGCAGCACGTGCGGGTGCACGCGCACGCCGAGCCCGAGCCGCCGCGCCAGCAGATCGAGACGCTGCTGCACGCTGCGCGGCGCGATGCGGCCGCCGCGCTCTGAGACGAACAGCGCGCGCTCGTCGACATCGCGGATCCGCGCACGCGCCGGCAGCCACGCGCGCAGCGCTTCCAGCGCGGCCGATCCGATCGGCACCGCGCGCGTCTTGCGTCCCTTCCCGAGCACGGTGACCTGGCGCGACTCCAGGTCGATCCAGCTCGCCGACGCCGCTTGCTTGCCGCTCGCGCCGAAGTGCCGCCAGTCGAGGCTCACCAGCTCGGACAGCCGCAGTCCGCTCGAATACAGCAGCTCGACCAGCGCGCGGTCGCGCAGTTGCAGCGCCGAGCCGTCGGTCGCGTGCGCGGCCAGTTGCACCGCCTGGTCGGGCGCGAGCGCCTTGGGCAGGCGTTTGGCGCGCTTCGGCGCGCGGATGCCGACGACCGGATTGGCCGCCACGCGCCGCTGCTGTCCGAGCCAGCGATAGAAGCTGCGCCATGCCGACAGCCGCCGCGCCAGCGACGCGGCCGACAGGCCCCCGGCGTGCATCCGTGCGATGAAGCGGCGCACGTCGGCCGACGTGACCTGCTCGATCGCGACCGACGGCGCAGCCGCGACGAGCGCCTGCAGATCGCGCCGGTACGCCGCCAGCGTGTGCGGCGACATCCGCCGCTGCACGCGCAGGGTGTCGAGGAATTCTTCCGCCGCGGGCGGCAACGTTCTTTCGTCGTCGCGATCAGCCGTCATGCCCGCAGGCGCGACATCGCCGCGCTCGCGAGTTCGGCGATGCGCGCGAGGAATGACGTT
This sequence comes from Pseudomonadota bacterium, assembly GCA_029778535.1. Taxonomy (GTDB): domain Bacteria; phylum Pseudomonadota; class Gammaproteobacteria; order Burkholderiales; family Burkholderiaceae_F; genus JAKOQB01. Next base: position 81,302 of record JAKOQB010000124.1, read on the forward strand.
CCCATCGTGATCTGGAACCGCTCGCGGTCAGGCGAGCCGAGTACCAGCATGCCGAACGCCTCGGAATGGCTGCCGGTCCGCAGCGGCATCATCGCCAGGCTCGCGATCTGCTTCTCGTCGGACGTCATCCAGTGCGCGACCTCGAAGCCGACGTTGGAGCCGCAGAATGGCGACTGCATGCTCGCCGCCAGCCGCAGCACGTCGTCGCTGACCGGCTGCGTCGCCTCGATTCCGGCATAGGCCGGCGCCGCGCCCCACACGCGCACGGCGGCGTACGGCACGGCGAACAGGCGCTTCAGATCCGCGATCAGCGTGTCGGGCAGCAGCGCGGCGCTCGGCTGCTGCAGCAGCGCACGGCTCCACTGCACCAGCTTGTCGGCGATCGCGTCGTTCTCCTCGCCGTGGCGGATCATCTCGGCGATCTTCGCCTCCAGCGCGCGGATGCGCTCGCGCAGCAGCAGCGACTGGCGCTCGATCAGCGAAATCGCCTGCCCGCTCTGCGGATGCGGCACGGTCAGCAGGCCGAGCAGCTCCGGATGCTGCTCGAAGAAGTCGGCGTGCTGGCTCAGATACTGCGCGACGTCGTCGGACTTCATTGCGCTCCTATAGCTCGATTTCGCCTTCGAAGACTTTCTCCGCCGGTCCCGTCATCAGCACCGGCTGCGCGTCACCCTGCCATGCGATCCGCAGGCGGCCGCCGCGTGCGTGCACCGCCACCGGCGAGTCGAGCACGCCGCGGCGAATGCCGCTCACGACCGCCGCGCACGCGCCGGTGCCGCACGCGAGCGTCTCGCCGGCGCCGCGCTCCCACACGCGCAGCCGGATCGCGTGGCGGTCGACGATTTGCACGTATCCCGCGTTGGCCCGCTGCGGGAAGCGTGGATGGGTCTCGATCAGCGGCCCCTCGGTCGCCACCGGCGCCGCCTCCACGTCGGCGACGATCTGCACCGCGTGCGGATTTCCCATCGACACCACGCTGATCCAGCGCTCGAGGCCCGCCACGCGCAGCGGCCACAGCCGCTCGCCGTGATCGGCGCGCGCCACCAGCCCGTTCGCGTCGAACGGAATCTCGCCCGGTTCGAAGCGCGGCGCGCCCATGTCGACCGTCACGTCGCCGTCGTCCTCGAGCCGCGGCTCGATGATTCCGCCCGCCGTTTCGACGCGGATCGTCGTGCGATCGGTCAGGCCGCGCGCGCGCACGAACTTGACGAAGCAGCGCGCGCCGTTGCCGCACTGCTCGACCTCGCCGCCGTCGGCGTTGAAGATCCGGTAGCGGAAGTCCACGCCGCCGCGCTGCGCACGCTCGACCAGCAGGATCTGGTCGGCGCCGACGCCGAAACGGCGATCCGCCAGCCGCTGCAACTGCTCGCGCGTCAGCGCGAACGGCTGCGCGATGCCGTCGAGCATCACGAAGTCGTTGCCCGCGCCCTGCATTTTGGTGAAGCGCAATTTCACGCGGCGATTATCGCTTACACGCTTTCCAGTAGACCGGCGGCGCGCCGGGCGGCCGCGTCTTGAAGCGCCGGTGCGTCCACAGGTACTGCGCGGGCAGGCGCAGCACCCAGCGCTCGATCTCGCGGTTCATGCGCGCGGTGTCGGCATTGACCGAGCCGGTCGGAAAATCGGCCCATGGCTCGCCGAGGTGCACGATGTAGCCGTCGTCGGTGAGCTCGGTCACCGCCGTGATCACGCGCGCGCTCGCCAGCTTCGCCAGCCGCGGCAGCATCGGCAGCGTCGCCGCGGCCACACCGAAGAAGGGCACGAAGATCGAGTTGTGCGCGCCGTGGTCCATGTCGGGCAGGTAGTACATCGGCAACCCGGACTTGAGCGCGCGCAGCGCGCGCCGCATCGCGCCCTCGTCGCTGCGCGCGATCAGCAACTGGTCGTTGAAGCGCGCGCGACCGGCCTTCAACGCAGCGTCCCACACGCGGTTGCTCTGGCGCGCGTAGATCGACACCGCGCGCGTTTCGGTCGCCAGCCGGATCGCGCCGGCATCGAGGCCGACGAAGTGCGGCGCCATGATGATCAGCGGGCCTTCGCGCACGAGCGCGAGCGTGCGCTCGAGCCCCTCGCAGCGGACCAGCCGCTGCACGTCGTCGCGCGAGCCGCGCCACAGCACCGAATGATCGAGCGCGCTGCGCGCGGCCAGGCGAAAGCACGCGCGCGCAATCCTGGTCCGCTCCGCCTCCGACTTCTCCGGAAAGCACGCGCGCAGATTGGCGAGCGCGATCCGCCTGCGCGGCCGCACGAGATGCCACAGCAGATCGCCGAGCCGCGCGCCCAGCCGCGCGCGGGTGGCAAAGTGCCAATGCGCGGTGGCGTTGATCAGCGCGATCCACACGTGCGCGAACCACGCGCTCAAGAGGTGTCCTCCGCTTCGACCGGCGGCGCGCCGCGCGGCGCTTTGTAGCGCGCGTAGCCCCACAGGTATTGCTCGGGCCGCGTGCGGATCAGCCGCTCGAGCGCTCGGTTGAGCCGCGCCGCGTCGTGCTCCGGCACGCCGGTCAGCGCCTCCTGCAGCGGCGCATAGTGCGCCAGGTAGCGGCTGGTCGGCAGCCGCTCGCAGAACACCAGTACCACGCGCGCGCCCGCGGAGTACGCGAGCCGCGCCGGCAGCGTCATCGTGTACGCGGGCCGGCCGAAGAACGGCGCCCATACGCCCTCGCCCTGCGACGGCACCTGGTCGGGCAGGATGCCGGCGGTGTGGCGCGCTCTGAGCGCGCGCGCCAGCATCCGCACGCCGCGCATGTCGGCCGGCGCCAAGAGCAGGTTGGCGCGGCCGCGCGCCTCGATCACGCCGCGCAGCGCGGCCTTGCGCGGCACGCGATACAGGATCGTCATCGGCCGCGTGCGCGCCAGCGGACGCGTCGCGTAGTACTGCGCGAACGCCTCGAAGCCGCCGAAGTGCGGCGTCAGCAGAAGCAACGGGCGCGGATCGGCGAGCAGCGCATCGAGTTCGCCCGCGTTCGCATCCTGCACGCGCGCGGCGACGTCGGCCGCCGGCCGCAGCCAGAACCAGCCGGCCTCGAGCGCCTGACGGCCGGCTGCCGCGATCGCGGCGCGCAGCACCGCTGGCGCGTCGAGCCGCGCCAGTGCGAGGTTCGCGCGCATCCGCCGGCGATAGGTCGGCGACAGCAGGTAGACGAGCCAGCCTCCTGAGGCGCCGAGCGCGTGCACCGCGCGCAGCGGCAGCGATGCGAGGAGCCTGAGCAGCAGCAGCACGCGGATCGATCCGAGCCGAGGTAGACGACAGACGGCGCATTGTCGCAGCCACGCCGCCGGGCGAAATGCGCGCGGTCATCCCCTATAATCCGGCCACGCCGAGTTAACGAACAACTTGCAGGGCGCGCCGCGGCAGTTGGGTACATCCAGCGGCAAATACTGCTAAAGCGTCGCCGCGCTTTCCGCGGCTTTCGGACGCAAGTTCGAGTACCCACGTGGAGAGCGGCATGGCGAGCGACTTTCTCTTTACTTCCGAATCCGTTTCCGAGGGCCACCCCGACAAGGTCGCCGACCAGATTTCCGACGCGATCCTCGACGCGATCCTGGCGCAGGATCCGCGTTCGCGCGTGGCGGCCGAGACGCTGGTCAACACCGGCCTCGTCGTGCTGGCCGGCGAAATCACGACCAACGCGCACGTCGACTACATCGACGTGGCGCGCAACACGATCAAGCGCATCGGCTACGACAACACCGAGTTCGGCATCGACTACAAGGGCTGCGCGGTGCTGGTCGCGTACGACAAGCAAAGCAACGACATCGCGCAGGGCGTGGACCAGGCGTCCGACGATTTCCTGAACCAGGGCGCCGGCGACCAGGGACTGATGTTCGGCTACGCCTGCGACGAGACGCCGGAGCTGATGCCGGCGCCGATCTACTACGCGCACCGGCTGGTCGAGCGCCAGGCCGATCTGCGGCGCGATGGCCGCATGCCGTACCTGCGACCGGACGCGAAGAGCCAGATCACGATGCGCTACATCGACGGCAAGCCGCACTCGATCGACACAGTCGTGTTGTCCACGCAGCACGCGCCCGAGATGTCCGAGGGCAAGACGATGAAGAAGGAGTTCGTCGAGGCGGTGGTCGAGATGATCATCAAGCCGAGCATTCCGCACGAGTGGCTGAAGGGAACGCGCTATCTGGTGAATCCGACCGGCCGCTTCGTCGTCGGCGGGCCGCACGGCGACTGCGGGCTCACCGGCCGCAAGATCATCGTCGATACCTACGGCGGCGCCTGCCCGCACGGCGGCGGCGCGTTCAGCGGCAAGGACCCGAGCAAGGTGGACCGCTCGGCCGCCTACGCGGCGCGCTACGTGGCCAAGAACGTGGTCGCCGCCGGCATCGCGCGCCAGTGCCAGGTGCAGGTCGCTTACGCGATCGGCGTCGCGCGGCCGATGAACATCACCGTCTACACCGAGGGCACGGGCGTGATCCCGGACGAGAAGATCAGCCAACTCGTCGCCGAGCACTTCGACCTGCGCCCGAAGGGCATCGTGCAGATGCTCGACCTGCTGCGCCCGATCTACGAGAAGACCGCCGCGTACGGCCACTTTGGTCGCGACGAGCCCGAGTTCACCTGGGAACGCACGGATAAGGCCGCTGCGCTGGCCGAAGCGGCTGGCATCAAGCGCAAGGCCGCGTAGCGCGACCCCGCCGATTCGGCCGATCGACGTAGGTAGCGACACGGAGCGTGCGCAAGCCGCGCGCTCGCGAAACGCGCAGTCTCAAGTTCCGGCCCGCGCGGCCGAACGTAGGGGCGCGTGCCCGCTGCGGCCCGCGGTCCACGTCCACCCATGCTCAAGCGCGTCGCGGTCGAGAAGCTTCGAGTCGGCATGTTCCTGCACGAGTTGTGCGGGTCGTGGATCGACCATCCGTTCTGGCGCAGCCGCTTCGAACTGACCAGCGCCGAAGAGCTGCAGCAGATCGCCGACAGCGGCATCCGGGACGTGCTGATCGATACGTCGCGCGGGCTCGATGTCGCGCCGAATACCGCCGACGCGCCGGCCGACGAGAGGACGCCGGCGGCCGCGACCGGGCCGGCGCCGCCGGCCGCGACCGCGACGGTCGAATTCCGCGCCGAGATCGAGCGCGCCGCGCGCATCTGCCGCGAGGGCAAGGACGCTGTGGTGTCGATGTTCCAGGAGGCGCGCATGGGCAAGGCGATCGACGCCGAGCGGGCCGCGCCGCTGGTACAGCAGATCTCCGATTCGGTCACGCGCAATCCCGGTGCGCTGATCAGCCTGGCGCGGCTGAAGACCGCCGACGAGTACACGTACATGCACTCGGTCGCCGTGTGCGCGCTGATGATCGCGCTGGCGCGCCAGCTCGGCCTCGACGAGGCGGCGACGCGCCAGGCCGGGCTTGCCGGATTGCTGCACGACCTCGGCAAGGCGCGCGTGCCGATGGACGTGCTGAACAAGCCCGGCAAGCTGACCGACGCCGAGTTCACGCAGGTCAAGCGCCATCCCGAGCTGGGGCACGAGATGCTGGTCGAAGGCGGCAGCGCCGGCGCGGCCGCGCTCGACGTTTGCCTGCACCATCACGAGAAGGTCGACGGCAGCGGCTATCCGCACGGACTGAAGGCCGGCCAGATCAGCCTGCACGCGAAAATGGGCGCGGTGTGCGACGTGTACGACGCGATCACGTCGAACCGGCCGTACAAGGCGGGCTGGAATCCGGCCGAGTCGGTGCGCCGCATGGCCGCGTGGACGAAGACGCACTTCGACGACACCGTGTTCCAGGCGTTCGTCAAGAGCATCGGCATCTATCCGGTCGGCTCGTTGGTGCGCACGGCGTCGGGCCGGCTCGCGATCGTGGTCGAGCAGAACGAGCGCGCGCTGCTGACGCCGAAGATCAAGGCCTTCTACTCGATCCGGTCGCAGGTGCACGTGGCGCCGGAACTGATCGATCTGGCGCGCCCCGGCACGCGCGAACAGATCGTCGGCCGCGAAGACCCGGCGCGCTGGGGCTTCGCGCACCTGGACGAGCTTTGGGCCGGCGACGCGGCGCGCCGGTGACCGCTACGCGTGCAGCAGGCGGCCGCCGCCGAACGACCGGTTCCCCCACGCGTCTCACGCAGCGACCCGCGCCGTGCCGGCGATCAGATCGACCACGCGCGCCCACAGCGGCGCGCGCACCCGGCGCGGCGCCGCGCGCACCGCGACCTCGACCGGACCGACCAGCGCCGAGATCACCACATCGCGGTCGGTGTCGACGACGAAGGCCTCGCCTGGATTGAGCACCACGTCGCGCCGCTCGCCGTCGATCGTCAGCCACGCGGCGCCCCGCCGGCCCAACACGCGCAGCCCGCGCGCGCCGCGCAGCAGCGCCACGCCGCGCCGGTTCAACATCAGGTTGCCGCATTCGAGATCGATGCTCATGGGACTCCTTTCCGGGCCCCGCGCACATGACCGGCACGCATGCTGGCGGTTGACGCGCGATTCCAATGGAGCGCATATTCCGCTCGGCAGTCGCCGCATTCAAACGATCTTTGCGCAGGTCTCGCATTCCCGATCCGCATGCGAAAGGAAGCCGATCGTCTGCCGCCGCTGGAACTGCTGACCGCGTTCGAGGCCGCCGCGCGCCAACTGTCGTTCACCAAGGCGGCGGCGGAGCGCTTCCTGACGCAATCGGCGATCAGCCGGCAGATCAAGGCGCTCGAGGACGATCTGGGCGTTGCGCTGTTCCGCCGCCGCCATCGTGCGCTCGAGCTGACCGATGACGGCCGGCAACTGCACGAGGCCGCGCGCGTGCTGCTGGCCGAGCTGCGCCGAACGGTGACGCGCATCCGCGCCCCGCAGGCGCGCACGGTGATCGCGCTCACCACCACGCCGGGGCTGGCGTCGCTGTGGCTGATCCCGCGCCTGTCCACGTTCCTGCGCGCGCATCCGCAGATCGACGTGCGCATCGACACCAGCCTCGATCGCCGCAATTTGAACGCCGACGGCTTCGATCTGGCGCTGCGCTATGCGCGCATCGGCGCCACGGCCGGCACGCAGCTCTTCCGCGAGGCGACGCTGCCGGTGTGCAGCCCGCAGCTCGCGAAGTCGCGCGAGCGGCCGCTGAAGACGCCGGGGGACTTGCTGCGCCACACGCTGCTGCAGGTGACGGTGCCGCCCGGCGCGAGCGTGCCGCTCGAGTGGCAGCCGTGGCTGCAGGCGGTCGGCCTGGGCGAACTGGCGCCGGCGGCGACGCTGTCGTTCAGCAACTACGACAGCGCGATCGCCGCCGCGCTGGCCGGGCAGGGCGTGGCGCTCGGCCGCCGCCCGCTGATCGACGATTTGCTGCGCGCGCGCAAGCTGGTCGCGCCGTTCAAGGCCGATCCGGTCGCCTCCGAGCGCGCGTACTTTCTCGTCGTCGCGCCGGCCGCGCGCGGCCGCCCTGCGGTGCGCGCGTTGGAGGAGTGGCTGCTGGCACAGGCGCAGCCGAGCTGACCTTCAGCCGCCCGACAGTGCCTGCACGATGCACAGTTCGTCGTGCGTTGCGAGCGCACGCGTCAAATCGAACACAGGTTCGCCGTTGACGAAGAAGCGCACGTGCCGGCGCAGGCGATCCTGCTCGTCGACCATGCGGAAGCGGATGCCGGGAAACTGCCGTTCCAGATCCGCGAGCACGGCGCCGAGCGTTGCGCCCTCCGCCCGCACCCAGGACTGCTGCGTGTACGAACGCAGCGGCGACGGGATCAGCACGTTCATCCGTGAATTTCGGCCGCTTCGACCGCGTAGATCTCGGGCAGGTTGCGCGCGATGCAGTGCCACTTCGCACCTTCGTCGCGGCTCGCCCACAGCTCGCCGCCGGTGGTGGCGAAGTACAGGCCGACCGGATCGCGCGCATCGATCGTCATCGCCTGCCGCTTGACGGTCCACCACGCCTGCGACTCGGGCAGGCCCGCATCGAGCCGCCGCCACGTCTTGCCGGCATTGCGCGTGACGTACACCGCGGGCTTGCCGTCGGGGCTCGTGCGCGGCCACACGGTCTGGCCGTCCATCGGCAGCACCCACGCCGTGTCTGCATCGCGCGGATGAACGACGATGGGAAAGCCGATGTCGCCGACCTTCTTCGGCATGCTGCGGCCGATGCGTACCCATTGATCGTCGGGGCGGTCGAGCCGGTAGATGCCGCAGTGGTTCTGCTGGTACAGCCGATCGGGATTGCTCGGGCACATGCGCACGCAGTGCGGGTCGTGGAAGGTGACGACCTTGGCATCGAAGCCCTCGACGACCTCCATCCCTTTCACCAGCGGCGCGAAGGTGCGGCCGCCGTCGGTCGATTCGTGCACGCCGCCGCCCGACATGCCGAAGTACAGATGCTTCGGGTCGCGCGGATCGACGATGATCGAGTGCAGCTTCGGCCCGTCGGGCGTGCCGTCCTGCACGGTGCCCATCCATTCCCGATACTTCGGATCATCGTTGATCATCGAATACGGCGACCACGTGACGCCGCCGTCTTCGGAGCGGAACAGCCCCTGCGGCGACGTGCCCGCGTACCAGACATTGGGTTCGTTCGCGTGCGCGGCTGTGAGCCAGAACGTGTGATCGACCGCTCGGCCCGTGCCATCCGCGGCCTTCGCGAACGCGGGAGGTTTTGCGGCCTCCTTCCAGGTGCGGCCGAGGTCGGTCGAGCGGAAGATCGTCGGACCGAGATGCCCGGTCTTCGCCGCCGCCAGCAGCGTGCGTCCGTCGCGCGGATCGAGCACGACGTGATTGACGACGTGACCGAGGAAATGCGGCCCATCGGCGCGCCACGTGCGCCGTGACGCGTCGCCGTGGAACAGCCACGCGCCCTTGCGCGTGGCGAGCAGCAGCACGACCCGATCCTTCTTTATCCTGCGCGTCGTCGCCTTGCCGGTCGTCTTCTTCGTGGTCACGGGCATCTCCTGCCGTTGTTCGCTCACTCCGATCGCTCACGCCGTCGCCATCACCATCCAGCCGACGCCGAAGCGGTCGGTCAGCATGCCGAAGCTCGGCGACCAGAACGTCTTGGCAAGCGGCATCGTCACCTTGCCGCCGTCGGCAAGCGCGTTGAACACGCGTTGGGTCGCGGCGACGTCGGCGACCGAAATCGCCAGCGAGAAGCCGCCGAACTTCGGGTGCCCCGTGCAGTCGTCGGCCGCCATCACCGTCGTTGCGCCGATGCGGAAGCTCGAATGCATCACCTTGTTCTCGAACCCCGGCGGCACCATGCCCGGCGGCGGCGGCTCGGGGCTTTCCTTGTAGCGCATCAGCATCTCGACTTGCGCGCCGAGCGCCTTCTTGTAGAACTCGAGCGCCTGCTCGCAGTTGCCGTCGAAGAACAGATAGGACTGGACCTGCATGGGACCTCCTCATGGGGGTTGCGGTTGCGATGACGCGACTACCTGCCGGCGGCCTTCCGGGCCACCTGCGCGCGCAGACGTTCCTCCTGCGCGCGCAACTCGGGAGTGAATTCGGCGCCGAAATCCTCCGCCTCGAACACCTGCCGGATCTCCAGTTCGCCGCCGTCATTGTGCGGGTTCGGGCAGCGCCTGGCCCATTGGATCGCCTCTTCCAGCGACTTGCACTGCCACAGCCAGAAGCCGGCGACGAGTTCCTTCGTCTCCGCGAACGGGCCGTCGATCACCGTACGCGACTTCCCCGAGAAGCGAACGCGCTTGCCCTTCGAGCTCGGATGCAGGCCCTCGCCGCGAGCAGCACGCCGGCCTGCGCGAGTTCCTCGTTGAACTTGCCCATCGCTCCCAGCAGTTCGTGCTTCGGCATCACGCCGGCTTCGGAATCCTTGCTCGCCTTGACGATCACCATGAATCGCATCGAATTGCCTCCGTTGAGCGTGAGTCACGATGCGGGACGATCCCGCCTCTGTATTGGACGAATGAGGCGCCGTCAAATCGACAGCGACGCTCGCCTGTTCTTGGGATACGCGTTAGCGCGCGGCGCTCTCGGCACGCCGCCACGCCGCCGGCGGCATGCCGACCGCGCGCTTGAACGCGCGCGCGAACGCGGCCTCGGAGTCGTAGCCGACCTCGAGCGCGATCGACGCGACATTGGCGTTGGTACTGCGCAGCAGGTTGGACGCGAGCTGCATGCGCCAGTTGGTCAGGTACTGCATCGGCGGTTGGCCCACGAACTGCACGAAGCGTTCGTGCAGCGCCGAGCGCGACAGCCCGGCCTGCCGGCCGAGCTCGTCGAGCGTCCACGGCGTGGCCGGCTGCTCGTGCAGCAGCGCGAGCGCGCGGCCGACGTAGCGGTCGCGCAGTCCCGCGAGCCAGCCGCCCGCCGGCTCGGGCAGCGATTCGACGTAACGGCGTACCGCATCGACGAACGCCATCTCGCTGATGCGCGCGAGCATCGCGTCGCTGCCCGGGCCGGGCGCGCGCGATTCGGCCGCGGCCTGCTCGATCACGCGGCCGACCCAGCCGCCCGCGCGCGCAGCAGGGATGTGCAGCAGGCGCGGCAACGCCGCGATCAGCGGATTGAACGGCCGCAGGTCGCAGCCGATGAAGCCGCACACCAGCACCGTGTCGGCGTGGTCGACCGGCGCGGTCGTGCCGGGCTGCTCGACGCCGTAGTGAAACGCGATCGGGATCGGCTTGGGCTGATCGCGGGTCTCGAACACCCAGTTGGCGTCGATGCGCTGCGGCGGCAGTTCCGGCGCGCTCGACAGCACGTGCGCATCGCCCTGCGGAAACAACACGATGTCGCCGGCCGCGAGCCGCACCGGATTCAGCCCCGACACCGCGGCCCAGCCGTTGCCCTTGGCGACCAGGTGGTACTCGATCACGTGCTCGGCGCCCGGCATCACGGCTGCGGCGATCTCGCGCGCGGGCGGCGCCTCCGCCGCCCAGCGGTCGCGATAGCTGACGTAATAGAACACGGCGCCGCGCAGGCGGACCGTACGCAATACGTCGGACAGCGTGTCCTGGCTCATGGGCGGGCGGCGCCGCGAAAAAGGACGCGCGAGCAAATATCGGCGACGCGCAGCGAAGCGTCAATCGCGCCGCTCGCCAACAATGCGCGGCATCGATCGTTTGCCAATCGAGTCGTGCTCCGGCCGACCCGGGAATCCGCGAGAGTGAAGCTGACCCAACCCTGTCCGGTTTGACGCGAAAAGGCCGTCTTGTGGCACGCAAGGCCGCCGCACTTCCCTTCGGTTTATCCACCAAGGAATCCACCATGACCTTCGTTCAGACTCGTCCCGCCGCACCCGTGCAACCCGACTTCGACGCCATCAAGGCCAGGCAGCAGGCCACGTGGTCGAGCGGCGACTACGCGGTGATCGGCATCACGTTGCAGATCGTCGGCGAATCGCTCGCCGAGGCGGTCGACATCCGCGCCGGCGAGCGCGTGCTCGACGTGGCCGCGGGCAACGGCAACGCCACGCTGGCTGCGGCGCGCCGCTTCGCGCACGTCACGTCGACCGATTACGTTCCGGCGTTGCTGGAGAAGTGCGCCGCGCGCGCGCAGGCCGACGGGCTCGCGGTCACCTGCCAGGTCGCCGATGCGGAGGCGTTGCCGTTCGCCGATGCGAGCTTCGATGTCGCGCTGTCGACCTTCGGCGCGATGTTCACGCCGCAGCACGCGCGCACCGCCGGCGAGATGCTGCGCGTGGTCCGTCCCGGCGGCCGCATCGGGCTGGCGAGCTGGACGCCGGAGGGCTTCATCGGCCAGCTGTTCAAGCTGATCGGCAGCCACGTCCCGCCGCCGGCGGGGCTGAAGTCTCCGGCGCTATGGGGCAGCGAGCCACACATCGTCGAGCTGTTCGGCGCGCAGGCCGCGGACATCCACTGCGAGCGCAGGTACTTCAAGTTCCGCTACGCCTCGGCCGCGCACTGGCTGCAGATCTTCCGCGACTACTACGGGCCGATGCACAAGGCGTTCGCCGCGCTCGACGCGGCCGGCCGGGCAAAACTCGAGGCCGACATCACGTCGCTGCTCGCACGGCTGAACGTGGCGGGGCCGGCGTCGCTGGTCGTGCCCGGCGAGTACCTCGAAGTCGTGATCACCAAGCGCGATTGACCGAACGATGATCGCTGTCTGAACGGCGGCCCGGCCGCGCGCCTGCGACACGCACGCGCCCGGGCCGCGGGTACAATCCGCGCTCGCTTCGAGGAGCGTTGCGACGGGGCCATCGCCCCGCCAGGCTCGAAGCGGCCACCCGCCCGGGTGGCACGTTCCAACGGCGCTCGCAAACTTCTTTCCCCAAAGGAGGGCGCGAGATGAGCGCCGTACTCAAATCTTCCCCATCGGGCGACTACGTGGTCGCCGACCTTGCCTTGGCCGACTGGGGCCGCAAGGAAATCCGCATCGCCCAGACGGAAATGCCGGGCCTGATGGCGATCCGCGACGAATTCGCCGCCGCGCAGCCGCTGCGCGGCGCGCGTATCACCGGCTCGCTGCACATGACGATTCAGACCGCGGTGCTGATCGAGACGCTGCAGGCGCTCGGGGCGCAGGTGCGCTGGGCGAGTTGCAACATCTTCTCCACCCAGGACCACGCCGCCGCCGCGATCGCCGCCGCCGGCACCGCGGTGTTCGCGGTCAAGGGCGAATCGCTCGACGACTACTGGGACTACACGCACCGCATCTTCGAGTGGCCCGATGGCGGCTACAGCAACATGATCCTCGACGACGGCGGCGACGCGACGCTGCTGCTGCACCTGGGCGCGAAGGCCGAGAAGGACGCGTCGGTGATCGCGAAGCCGACCAGCGAGGAAGAAACGGCGCTGTTCAAGGCGATCAAAGCCAAGCTCGCCAAGGAACCGACGTGGTACTCGACGCGCCTTTCGAAGATCAAGGGCGTGACCGAGGAGACGACCACGGGCGTGAAGCGCCTGTATCAGATGGCGAAGGAAGGCAAGCTCGCGTTCCCGGCGATCAACGTCAACGACTCGGTCACCAAGAGCAAGTTCGACAACCTGTACGGCTGCCGCGAATCGCTGGTCGACGGCATCAAGCGCGCGACCGACGTGATGGTCGCGGGCAAGGTCGCGGTCGTCGCCGGCTACGGCGACGTCGGCAAGGGCTCGGCGCAGGCGCTGCGCGCGTTGAGCGCGCAGGTGTGGGTGACCGAGATCGATCCGATCTGCGCGCTGCAGGCGTCGATGGAGGGTTATCGCGTGGTGACGATGGACTACGCGGCCGACAAGGCCGACATCTTCGTCACCGCGACCGGCAACTTCCATGTAATCACGCACGAGCACATGAAGAAGATGAAGGACCAGGCGATCGTGTGCAACATCGGCCACTTCGACAACGAGATCGACGTGGCGTCGCTGAAGAAGTACAAGTGGGAGAACATCAAGCCGCAGGTCGACCACGTAATCTTCCCCGACGGCAAACGGATCATCCTGCTCGCCGAAGGGCGGCTGGTGAACCTGGGCTGCGCCACCGGGCATCCGAGCTACGTGATGTCCAGCTCGTTCTCCAACCAGGTGATCGCGCAGATCGAGCTTTTCACCCACACCGACAAGTACCCGGTCGGCGTGTACGTGCTGCCGAAGCACCTGGACGAGAAGGTGGCACGGCTGCAATTGAAGAAGCTCGGCGCGCAGCTCACCGAACTCACCGACGAGCAGGCGCGCTACATCGGCGTCAGTAAGGCCGGACCTTACAAGGCCGACCATTATCGGTACTGATGGGGAGTCGGCAGTCGGCGGTCGGCAGCAAATGTCCGGACTGCCATCCGCCGACTGAAGACTGCCGACTGAAGACTGCCTTATGCGAATCCTGGTGATGGGCGCCGGCGGGGTCGGCGGCTACTTCGGCGCGCTGTATGCGCGGACGGAGCATGAGGTGACGTTCGTCGCGCGCGGTGCGCATCTGGCCGCGCTGCGCGCGAACGGCCTCACGATTGAAAGCGGCGTGACGCCGCTGCACCTCGCGTCGGTACGCGCGACCGACGACCCGGCGTCCACCGGCGCCGTCGACGTGGTGATGTTCTGCACCAAGCTGTGGGATGTCGAGTCGGCGGGCCGGCAGATCGCGCCGGTGGTCGCCAAGGGCGGGATCGTGATTCCGTTCCAGAACGGCGTCGACAGCCACTCGATCCTGCAGCGCCTGCTCGGACCGGAGCGCGTGGCGGGCGGCGTGGCGCAGATCGCCGCCACCATCAAGGCGCCGGGCGTAATCGCGCATACGGGCACGATGGCCCGGCTGCAGGTCGGCGCGTTCACGCCCGCGCTGGCGGATCAGGTGCGCGCGTTCGCCGCGGCCGGCAAGGCGGCGGGCGTCAACATCGAGGCCGTCGACGACATCGAAAAGGCGCTGTGGCAGAAGTTCGCGATGCTCGCCGCGCTGTCCGGCACCACGTGCCTTGCGCGCCAGCCGGTCGGCACGGTGCGCGCGGACCCCGAACTGCGGGCCACCTTCACCGCCGCGGTGCGCGAGGCGGCTGCGGTTGCTCAGGCGAAAGGCATCGCGCTCGGCGCCGATTTCGTCGAGCGCCAGCTCGGCTTCCTCGACGGACTGCCGGCGGAGATGCGCTCGTCGATGCTGAACGATCTGACCGCGGGCAACCGGCTCGAGGCACCGTGGCTGTCCGGCGCGGTCGCGCGCATGGCGCGCGAACTGAACCTCGCCGCGCCGGTCAGTACCACGATCTACGCGGCGATGAAGCCGTACCTGAACGGCGCCACGGCGCGATGAAGGAAGACCCGATGCGCATTCTCCTCGTCTGGATCCTGAACGCCGTTGCGCTATGGCTCGTCACGCTGATCGTGCCCGGTGTGCAGATCCAGGACCCCGTGCACGCATTTATCGCCGCGATCGTGCTCGGACTCGTGAACGCGCTGGTCAAGCCGGTGCTCGTCATTCTGACTTTGCCGATCACCGTGGTCACGCTCGGGCTGTTCCTGCTGGTGATCAACGCGCTGCTATTCTGGGCCGTGGGCTCGCTGCTGCCCGGATTTCACGTTGCCGGCTTCTGGTGGGCGATGGCCGGTGCGCTGCTGTACAGCATCCTGTGCTGGGCGTTCTCGACGCTGCTGCCGCGGCGCTAGCAGCTTGACGCCCGGCGCCGCAAGACTCCAAAATGGATCTTGTGCATCCGTTATGGAGCAACGAGTGGCTGTCAATCTTTCGGTCAAGAACGTGCCGGACGAATTGGCGCAGAAACTGCGCGAACGCGCACAGCGCAATCGCCGGTCGCTGCAGCGCGAACTGCTCAGCATTCTCGAAGGGGCGGCCGCCGACACGCGCGGCGGACAGGCAGCAAGGGAATGGGAGGCAACTGCCCCGGAGAAGGGCAAGCTGCCGATCGAGGAGATCGCGGCGCGAGCGCGGGAAATCTTTCCGCGTCCAACGAAGGGTGAATCGGCAACAGCCATCATCCGGGGCATGCGCGACGGCCGATACGGCGACCGCTGGCTGAAGACCGGCCGGCACGACGACTGATGCGCCGGCTGTATGTCGCCGAACCTGTCGCTGCCTACCGGACGCGGCCGCCCATAGTCGTCGACGCCAGCGTGCTGGCGGCGTCGATTCTTGGCGAACCGACACGCGCAGAAGCCGAGTTGCTGATGCGTGGCCGGCGGCTGACGGCGCCGACGCTGATTGACTACGAGCTGACCCACGTGGCGGTTCGGAAGCTGCGCGCGCATGCCCTCTCAGAGCGACAGTTCACCGCGGCAATGGAGAACTTTGCCGCGCTCGACCTGGTGCGTCACGCCGTTGATCCGCTGCCGATGTCGGCCTTGGCGCGGCGTTACGAAATGTCCGCATACGACGCAGCGTACCTCTGGCTTGCGGGGCTGCTCGACGCACCTCTCGTCACCTTCGATCGCCAGCTCGCACGCGCGGCGCTCGACCATCTGAACCGGCCAAAGGACAACCGCGCATGACCTCGTCGTTTGACGGCCTGCCCGTCTCGTTTCCGGCGCGCCCTTGAGATGCAGCGCACCTACAGCTTCGAATTCTTCCCGCCCAAGTCGCCCGAGGGCGCCGACAAGCTGCGCGTGGTGCGCACGCGGCTGGCCGAAGTGAAGCCGGCGTTCTTTTCCGTGACGTTCGGCGCCGGCGGCAGCACGCGCGAAGGCACGTGGAACACGGTGATGGAGATCCACGCCGCCGGACTGCCGGTCGCGCCACACATTTCATGCATCGGCACCACGCGCGAACAGGTCGCGCAGCTGATCGACGGCTACCGCGCGGCGGGCATCAGGCGGCTGGTCGCGCTGCGCGGCGACCCGCCGTCGGGCGCGGCGGGCGGCGCCGGCGACTTCCGCTACGCGAACGAACTGGTCGCGTTCATCCGCGCCGAGGCCGGCGACTGGTTTCACATCGAGGTCGCCGCGTATCCGGAGATGCACCCGCAGGCGCGGTCGCCGGACGACGACCGCGCCAACTTCCTGCGCAAAGTCCGAGCGGGCGCGAACTCGGCGATCACGCAGTACTTCTACAACGCCGACGCCTATTTCCGCTTCTGCCGCGAGGTCGAGGCGGCCGGGTGCACGGCGCCGATCGTGCCCGGCATCATGCCGATCACGAATTTCACGCAGCTGGCACGCTTTTCCGACAACTGCGGCGCGGAGATCCCGCGCTGGATCCGGCTGAAGCTCGCGGGCTTCGGCGACGACAAGGTTTCGATCCGCGCCTTCGGCCTGGACGTGGTGACCGATCTGTGCGAGCGGTTGTTGGCGGCCGGCGCGCCGGGGCTGCACTTCTACACGATGAACCAGGCCGACGCCGCGCTCGCGCTGTGGCGGCGGCTCGGCCTGCCGAAGTGACCGCTTTCAGTTCGGTGCGCGGCGATACGGTTCGTCGTGCGCGACGAAGTCGTTTTCCTGCACGGCCGCGGCGAGCCACTCCTTCATCTCCGGCAGATCGAGCATGGTGTGCATGTATTCATCGAGCGCAGGCGCGAGCTTCGGCTTGTAGGTGTTGAAGCGCGTGACCACCGGCGCGTAGTACGCGTCGGCAATGCAGAACCGCCCGAACAGGAACGGCCCGTCGGCCCGGTGGCGCGCGCGCAGCCCGGTCCAGATCGCGCTGATGCGGTCGATGTCGTCCTGCACCGCGACGTTCCAGCCGAGCCCGGCCAGGTTCGCGGTGACGTTCATGCTCAGGTGCGTGCGCAGCGCCGGAAAGCCCGCGTGCATCTCGGCGCAGATCGCGCGTGCCTCGGCGCGCTGTTTGGCGTCGCGCGGCCACAACTGCTTGTCGGGGAACTTCTCGGCCACATACTCGGCGATCGCCAGCGTGTCCCATACCGTCACGCCGTCGTCAACCAGCACCGGCACCTTGCCGGTCGGGCCGAAGGCGAGTGCGTCGCGCTTGAACGTGGGCGAATTGAAACTGAGCTTGACCTCATCGAAGGCGATGCCGGCGTGGCGCAGCAGCAGCCACGGACGCATCGACCACGACGAGTAGTTCTTGTTGCCGATCACCAGCTTCACGCAGCCTCCTTCGGGGAACGAATCGTCACTGCGTCGGCCAATGTGCCTCGAACACCGACGCGACGCATGGTGCGCACTCGATTGTCTGGAGCAGCGCGTGGAAGCGCGGCCGGCTTTCCTTCAGATGCGCGCGCGTGCCGGACCAGCGCGACACGACGGCCGCCAGCAGGTCGAGCGCGCCGATCCGATCGTCGCTCAGGTACGGCGCGGCCGGAAACGTGTCGGCAAACACATCCCACAGCCGGTGCAGCCGCGCGCGCGCGCCGGCGCAGACGCGCTTGGCCAGTTCGTCGTCGCACGGCGCGCACCAGCGTTCCGGATAGTCGATCACGCCGATCGCCGCGTAGCAGTTGGCGGCGATGTACGTCAGACCGCGGATCGCCTGTGCGCGGCGTGACGGCAGCGCGGGCAGCAGGCCGCTCGCCGGGTGACGCAGCGCCAGTTCGATCAGGATCGCGCTGCTCTCGGTCAGCACCGCGCCGTCGTCGAGCACCAGCGTCGGCACCTGCGCCAGCGGATTGACGCGCTTCAGTGCATCGAGTCCGGGGCCGGGCTGCCACGACGCGGCATCGATCAGCCGGTACTCGATGCCCGCGAGCCGCAGCGCGGCCTCGATCGCGGCCACGCCCGAGCCCTTCGCGCCGTACAGCGTCAGCATCGGCTCCGCCGTCACGGGCTCGCGTCAGACGAACTGCGCGAGCGTCGGCGCTGTCGTCGCGATGCCGATCGCGACCAGCGCGGGAATCGCCACGCCGACCACCGCCGCGAGCACGGCCAGCGTCCCGCGCGGCACGTGCGGCGTCCACGCGGGCGCCGGCAGCCGCCGCGCCGCGCGCGCCAGCCGAAGGAAGCCTTCGCCGGCGTGCCGCGCCAGCGCGCGCATCCCGCCGCCGCCGGGCGGCTCAATCAGTTCGACGCGGGTCGCGCCCAGGCCTTCGATCACCGAGCGCCGGTGCGTGCGCAGCGCGACTTCGTCGCCGCCGAGCGCGAACACGTCCTGCGGTTCGCCTTCCTCGGTCAGCCAGACGCCGCCGTAGATCACCTTCACGCGCGTCCCGCGCTTGCCTTCCAGCATCAGCAGCTGCTCATGGCCGAGATCGATCGTCCGCGACGTGACCGGTCCCCATTCGCCCATCATGACAACCTCCACTGCGTGATTGGCCTTGCGGCACGGGCGAATTAGAGGACACCGAGCGCGCGCCGACAAACGAAAAGAGCGCAATTGATGCATGCATGATTCGCATGTATGGTCGCGCCATGGTTTCCCGTCCGGCAGCTGCGCGACCTGTCCCGCGCCGCAAGCGCCCGATCCAGCTCGCGTCGCTGCGCGGCTTCGAGGCCGCCGCCCGGCTGCTGTCGTTCACGCTCGCGGCCGACGAGCTGGCGCTGACGCAATCGTCGATCAGCCGCCAGATCGGCGCGCTCGAACGACAGGTGGGAAAGCAACTGTTCGTGCGCAAGACGCGGGCGCTGGAGTTGACCGCCGCCGGCGAGCGGCTGCAGCGCGCGGTCCAGCAGGCGCTCGCCGCGATCGACCGCAGCGTCGACGAGATCCGCGGCGTCGGCCTGCCGCCGCGCATCTCGCTGACCACGTATGCGTCGTTTGCATCGCAGTGGCTGGTGCCGAGGCTGGCGGCATTCCAGCGCGAGCATCCGCAGATCGAGATCCGGATCGACGCCGCCGACCGCTTCATCGACCTACGCAAGGAAGGCGTGGACGTGGCGATCCGCTGGTGCAGCCCCGAGCGCACGCCGCTGCCGACGGATGCGATCGAACTGCTGCGTGAATACGTGACGCCGGCCGTCAGCAGCCGGCTGATCGAGCGCACGCGCGTGACGCTGAATACACCGGCGGACCTGTTCAAGCTGCCGTTGCTGGAGATGGACGAGTCGGCGCCGAGTTCGATCGCCAGCAGCTGGCAGCGCTGGTTCGATTTCGCCGGCGTGCCGCCGCAGTCGCCCGCAGGTGGGCGCATGACCTTCTCGTTCATCGACCAGGCCGTGCAGGCCGCCATCCGCGGCCAGGGCGCCGTGATGGGACGCTCGCCGCTGATCGAGGATTCGGTCGCGGCCGGCGACCTGACGACGCCGTTTCCGCAACTGAAGATGCAGACCGGCTATCACTACTACCTCGTCGTCAACCCCGACAGCGCCCGCCTGCCCCACGTGGCCACGTTCACGCAGTGGCTGCTCGAAGAGTTCAGGCGGGGGCCGATGCGGCTCACCTGAGAGAAGCTCGGATCGCGGACCGCACACCTCGGATCGCGGATTGCGGATTGCGAGCGGCATGCAGATATTCCGGGCCGCGCGGCGGGCGCTGACGCCTGAGTGGGCCTGCGTCTCTTGCTGGCACGGCACTGCGCAGGCCGCGGCCAGCGCAATCCGCAATCCGCATTCCGCAATCCTAAAGCGATCCCCCCTCCGTCAGCGCCAGATCGAGGCGGATGTCGTGCGGCTTGGGGTTGATCGTCTTGATGCGCGCGCAGTCGAAGCCGATGCCGACCGCGACCGGCCGCGGCGACAGGCGCGCGAGCGTGCGGTCGTAATAGCCGCCGCCGTAACCGAGCCGGTAGCGACTGGCGTCGATGCCTAGGCACGGGATCAGCAGCAGTTGCGGCTTCATGCGCCGCTTCGACGCCGGCTGCTGGATGCCATACGCGCCCGGTTCCAGCGGCGTGGACGGTGTCCATGGAGCGAACTCGAGCAGGTCGCCGACGACCACGGGCAGCCCGGCCTCGCGCGTTGCATCCTCCGCCAGCCACGCGGTGACCATCTGCGTCAGGCTCGGCTCGCCGCGGGTCGGCCAGTAAAACGCGAGCCGCTTCACCGGCATCGTGTGCAGCCAGCGCGACACGCGATTCACCAGCACGCGCTCGCGCTCGGCGCGATCTTCCATGTTCATGCGCGCGGCGAGTAGACGCGCGCGCAGGCCGCCCCGCTCGGGATCGGATGGTGTTCCGCCGATCGACTTTGTCGCCATCTCTTTCGCGCTGCGTGCTAACGTGATCTCGATGTTATTACGCCGTGCCGTCGTTCTCGCCGCAGCAGCCGCGCTGTGGCTCGCCGCCTCGCCCATCGGCGCTACGTCGCAGCCGCGCCCCGCCGCCCGCACCGACTCGCTGTCGGCCGACGATGCGATTGTGGCGGCGCGCGAGGCATCTCGCGTCGGCGACCGCGAGCGGCTGGCGATGCTGGCCGAGCGCGTGAAGGGTCATCCGCTCGAAGCGTACGTCGAATACTGGCAGCTCGCCCCCAGGCTGCGCACCGACGATCCCGCAAGCGTCGACGCCGCCGTGTCCGACTTCTTCGCCCGTCATCGCGGCACGTATCTGGCCGACCGCCTGCGGCTCGACTGGCTGCTGGCGCTGGGCGCGCGGGGCGACTTCGACACCTTCACGCGCGAACTGCCGGCGCTGGTCTGGGGCGACGATGCGCAGATCCGCTGCTACGCGCTGCTGGCCCGCTACCTGCGCGAAAGGCGCAACGATGCGCTGGGGCGCGAGGCGCGGCACCTGTTGTCGGCGACGCGCGAGTCCGGCACCGAGGCGTGCGTGGCGCTGACCGACGCGCTGCTGCAGGACGGGCGGTTGTCGGTGTGGGAGCGCGTGCGCGCGCTGGTCGAGCAGAACCAGTTCGCCACCGCCAAGCGCGTGGCCGCCGCGGCCAAGGGCACCACGCCGGCGCTGACCGCGCAGGCGATCGACCATCCGGCCGCGTTCCTCGCCACCCACGAGCGGCGGCTGACCGATGCGCAACGCGAGCTGGCGCTGGTCGCGATCGCGCGGCTGGCGCGCGACGACCCGGCGCAGGCGGCGCGCTTCGCCAGCGCGCTGAACCTGCACCTGACGCCGGAGCAGCGCGGCGTCGTCTGGGGCCGCATCGGTCACATGGGCGCGCTGAAGCTCGCGCCGGAGGCGCTCGAGTGGTATCGGCGCGGCGGCGAGCACGTCGGCATCGGCCCGGATGCGGTGCGCGCCGACGAGGTGCTCGAGTGGCAAGTGCGCACCGCGCTGCGCGGCGATCGCAACGGCCCCGACTGGCGCATGGTGCGCGCGGCGATCGAGCGGATGCCGCGCTCGCTGGCGCGCGAGCCGGCATGGGTCTACTGGCGTGCGCGCGCGCTGCAGGCCGAGGACCGCGACGCCGAGGCCACCGAGCTGCTGCGCACGATCGCCGGCCGCTTCGACTTCTACGGCAAGCTCGCGGCGGAAGAACTGGGCGAGCCGATCGTGGTGCCGCCGCGCGCCGCCGAACCGAGCGCCGAGGAAGTCGCCGCGATGGCGGCCAATCCGGGCTTCGCGCGCGCGCTGGCGTTCTACCGCCTCGGGCTGCGCGCCGAAGGCCACCGCGAATGGAACTGGCAGTTGCGCGGCATGAACGATCGCCAACTGCTGGCCGCGGCGGAGTATGCGCGCAGCGTGAACGTGCTGGACCGGATGATCGCGACTTCCGACCGCACGCGCGACGAATTCGATTTCACGCAGCGCTTCCCGGCCCCGCACCGGGCCGAGCTGACGCAGAGCGCGCGCGCGGCCGGGCTCGACGAGACCTGGGTCTACGGCTTGATCCGGCAGGAGTCGCGCTTCATCCAGGACATCCGCTCCAGCGCCGGCGCGCAGGGCCTGATGCAGCTGATGCCCTCGACCGCGCGCTTCGTCGCGCGCAAGGTCGGCATGAACGATTTCGCGCCGGCCCGCATCACCGAGGTCGACGTCAACCTGCGGCTCGGCACCGGCTACCTGCGCATGGTGCTCGATGACCTCGACGGACAGCCGGTGCTCGCCACCGCCGCCTACAACGCCGGGCCCGGGCGCCCGCGGCTGTGGCGCGCGGCGCTGGTGCGGCCGGTCGAAGGCGCGATCTTCGCCGAGACGATCCCGTTCAACGAGACGCGCGATTACGTCAAGCGCGTGATGTCCAACGCCGTCTACTACGCCGCGCTGTTCGAGGAAAAGGCGCAGTCGCTGAAGGCGCGGCTCGGCGTGATCGCCCCGAAGGCCGCCGGCACCACCGACCTGCCCTGACCCACCGCGCGAACGCGGGACGCTGAAGCTCGCGATTCGTGCCCGCCGCGCCGCGGCGCAGATTGCGCGTTGAAGTTCGCAGCGTAAGACTGGCGCAAGGCGGCGTAAGACTGACGCAAGTTTCGCTCGGTAGCTTGTGCGCTGGTCTGAATCCGCCGCAGAGCGGACGTGGATTTCGGTTCATTCATTTCGGGAGGCTCCCATGACTGCTGCATCACCGGCGACGCCGGTCTACAACTGGGCCGCGATCGATGCCGATCCGCGCTTCCAGAAACTGCACAGCAAGAAGGTCGGCTTTCTGGCCGGGTTGATGATCTTCTCGATCATCTACTACTTCCTGCTGCCGGTCGGCGCGGCGTACTTCCCCGGGATCTTCAGGATCAAGGTGTGGGGGCCGATCAACGTCGGCCTCCTGTTCGCGCTGTCGGAATTCGTGGTCGCGTGGGCGATCGCGTTCCATTACTCGCGCCGCGCCAACCGAGAATTCGACGAGATGGCGCGCGAACTGATCCGCGACGCCGAGAAGATCGGCAGGTAACGAGATGAACAAGCGCACATCGCTTTATCTGGCGGCCGGCGCGCTGTCGGCGCCGCTGATCACGATGCCGGCGTTCGCGCAGGGCGCGGTCGGCGCCGAGTGGCGCTGGCTCACGTTCGCGGTGTTCGCCGCGATCATCGGGCTGACGATGTTCGTCACGTACCTGGCGGCCAAGCGGGTGAAGTCGGCGGCCGACTTCTACACCGCCGGCGGCGGCGTGTCGGGACTGCAGAATGGCTGGGCGATCGCCGGCGACTACCTGTCGGCGGCGAGCTTCCTCGGCATCGCGGGCCTGATCTCGCTGTACGGCTACGACGGCTTCATGTACTCGGTGGGCTGGCTGGTCGCGTACATCACCGTGCTGCTGGTGATCGCCGAGCCCTGCCGCAACATCGGCAAGTACACGCTGGCGGACATCCTGGCCTATCGCAACGACCCGAAGAAGACGCGCGTGGTCGGCGCAATCTCGGTGATCACCGTGTCGACGTTCTATCTCACCGCGCAGATGGTCGGCGGCGGCGTGCTGGTCAAGACGCTGATCGGCATCGACTACGAGATCTCGGTGATCGTGGTCGGCGTGCTGATGCTGGGCTACGTGCTGTTCGGCGGCATGGTCGCGACGACCTGGGTGCAGATCATCAAGGCGATCCTGCTGGTCACCGCGTCGATCCTGCTGGTGATGTTCGTGTGGCTGCCGTACGGCTTCTCGCTGCCGGCGTTCCTGCAGGCCGCGGTCGGCGACGCCAAGATCCAGGCGCAGGTCGCGGCGCTGCTGGGCGACGCGTCGAAGAACATGAGCGCGGCCGAGCTGGGCCAGCGCTTCCTCGAGCCGGGGTTGCTGTTCAAGGCGCCGATCGACCAGATCTCGCTCGGCATGGCGCTGGTGTTCGGCACCGCCGGGCTGCCGCACATCCTGATGCGGTTCTTCACCGTCCCCACCGCGCAGGAGGCGCGCAAGTCGGTGATCTGGGCGATGGCGATCATCGGCGGCTTCTACGTGCTGACGCTGTTCCTGGGACTCGGCGCCGCGATGCATGTCGGTGCCGGCAACATCCGCACGATCGACGCCGGCGGCAACATGGCCGCGCCGATGCTCGCGCAGTTCGTCGGCGGCGGTCCGGACTCGTTCCTCGGCAACCTGTTCCTCGCGTTCGTCGCGGCAGTGGCGTTCGCCACCATCGTGGCGGTGGTCGCGGGGCTGGTGCTGGCGGCGGCGAGCGCGATGGCGCACGACCTGTACGTCGGCGTGATCCGCAGCGAACACGTGACGCCGCAGGAGCAGGTCAAAGCGGCGCGCATCGCCACCGTCATCGTCGGAGCGATGGCGATCTCGATCGGCATCGCGGCCAAGGGCCAGAACGTCGCGCATCTGGTCGCCCTGGCGTTCGCGGTCGCGGCTTCGGCCAACTTCCCGTGCGTGCTGCTGACGCTGTACTGGAAACGCTGCAACACCGGCGGCATCATGGCCGGCATGGTGATCGGCACGCTGACCGCGATCGGGCTGGTGCTGGTGTCGCCGAACATGACCTATCCGAAGGCGATCAAGGCGGCGGCGCAGAAGGTCGTCGACGGCGCGCCGGCCCGGATGGCCGCGATCAACGAAGCGCTTGCCTCCGGCGACGCCGCCAAGGTCAAGAAGGCCGAACGCGACAAGGCCGCGCTCGACAAGGCGGTCGCGGCCGCGATGGCGAACCTCGACAAGTTCAAGGACGACAACACCAGCCTGGTCGGCCTGGAGCAGCCGTGGTTCGAACTGCGCAACCCGGGCCTGATCTCGATCCCGCTGGGCTTCCTGGCGGTGATTTTCGGTTCGCTGCTGTATCGGGACAAGCGCGCGGAAGACCTGTGGGACGAGGTCTACGTGCGGCAGACGACCGGCATCCTGGCGGCGAAGGCGCAGGCGCACTGATCGTGATCGTTGATCCATGATCCGCGAAGGCCCCGCAGCGGGGCCTTCGCGTTTCTGTGCGGGCGCAATGCCGGGCAACCGCGAGCGCGATACTGTTTGCCCATGAACGAACCGACGACGCCGCCGCTGATCTACGAGTCGGTGCGTGACTTTCTCGCCAGGCACGAGCCGTTCTCGCGCATGCGCGAGGAGGCGTTCCGGTTCCTGATCCCGCGGCTGAAGCTCGCGTACTTTCCCAAGGACGCGATCATCGTCGACCGGCAGGGCGGTCCGTTTCCGCCGTTTCACATCATCCAGAGCGGGCTGGTCTCCAGCGTCACCGCGGGCCTCGACACGCTGCCGGACCGCGTGTTAAGCCCCGGCGAGTGCTTCCCGGTCGGCGCGCTGTCCGCGGGCGGACAGCCGACGCGTACCTATCGCGCAGTCGACGACGTGTTCGCCTATCAGCTCGACGTCGCGAGCTTCAACCGGCTGCGCCAGCTTTCGCCGCAGTTCGAGGCGTTCTGCACCGCCGCGGTTACGGTGCTGGCGCAGCAGTCGCTGGCCGAGCTGCAGCGCCACTACGCGCAGGTCGCGGCCGACCAGAATTCGCTCACGCGGCCGCTGTCGGAGATCGTCGCGCGCGAGCCGGTGACCTGCCGCGCCGAGACGACGCTGCGCGAGGCGCTGACCCGCATGCGCGACAGCTCGGTGCGCTCGATCATCGTCGTCGACGCCGACGACGCGCCGATCGGCGTATTCACGCTCAACGACCTGCGCGACCGCGTGGTGCTGCAGCAACTGCCGCTCGACACGCCGGTGCAGCGCGTGATGACGCGCAAGCCGTTGACGCTCGCCGCCGACGCGACCGCCGCCGAGGCGATGCAGATGATGGCCGCCGGCGGATTCCACCAGATGATCGTGACCGATCACGGCCGCGTGTTCGGCACGGTGGCCGAGCACGACCTGTTCGCGCTGCAGCGGGTGTCGCTGCGGCAGATCCACCATGCGATCCGCTCGTCGCGCACGATCGCGGCGCTGGCGCACGTGGCGGGCGACATCCGCAACCTCGCGCACAACCTGCTCGCGCAGGGCGTGTCGGCCGAGACGCTGACGCGCACGATCTCGGCGCTGAACGACGCCTTGACGCGCGAGGTCGTCACGCGCGTGCTGCAGGAGCACGATCTGACCAACATCGACTGGTGCTGGATGGCGCTCGGCTCCGAAGGGCGCGGCGAGCAGACGCTCGCCACCGATCAGGACAACGCGCTGATCTACGCCGCCGGTCCCGACGTGACGCCGTCGGAGCAGCTGCGCATCCGGCACGAACTGCTGGGCTTCGCGCGCGAGATCAACGACGCGCTCAACACGCTCGGCTTTCCGTTGTGCAAGGGCGGCATCATGGCGAGCAACCCGCAGTGGTGCCTGTCCGAGGACGAATGGCGCGCGCGCTTCGCGCAGTGGCTGACCGAACCGACGCCCGAGGCGCTGCTGCGCGGGAACATCTTCTTCGACTTCCGCGCGCTGTTCGGCGACCGCACGCTCGCCGACCGGCTGTCGCGCTGGCTGCTGGCGCGCACGCAGGGCAATCAGCTGTTCCTGAGGCTGATGGTCGCCAACGCGCTGCAGACCGAGCCGCCGCTGGGGCTGATCCGCGCGTTCGTGGTCGACGACGATCCGGACGCGCCGGGCACGCTGGATCTGAAGACGCGCGGCACGCGCATCTTCGTCGACGCGGCGCGCGTGTTCGCGCTGGCGCAGGGGATCGCCGCCACCGGCACGGCCGAGCGGCTGCGGCGGGCGGGCGAGCAGCTGCGCGTGCAACCGCGCCACGTCGACGCCACCGTCGACGCGTTTCACTATCTGCAGGTGCTGCGCATGCGCACGCAGCACCGCCGCGACGCGGGCGGCGCGCCCAACCGCATCGATCCGTACGCCCTGAACGACATCGACCAGCGGATGCTGAAGGAGGCGTTCCGCCAGGCGCGCAAGGTGCAGCAGCGGCTGAAGGAAACGTACACGTTCGGACTGTGATGGGGTTTTTCGCCAACCTGCTGCATTCGCCGCCGCGGCTGTCACCGGACATCGAGGACCGGCTGTGGCATCTGGCCGAGAAATCGCCACCGCCGACGCGCAACCGCCACCGCGCGTCGCGCTACGTGACCGTCGACGTGGAGACCACGGGGCTCGACCTGCGGCGCGACCGCGTGCTGTCGATCGGCGCGGTCAGCGTCGCGCGCGGGCGCATCGATCTCGCGCAATGCTTCGAGGTCGTGCTGAAGCAGCCGGAATCGTCGAGCCACGACAACATCCTGGTGCACCGGATCGGCGGCCAGCGGCAGCTCGCCGGCACGGAGCCGGACGAAGCGCTGGTGCGGTTTCTCGAATACGTGGCGCACGCGCCGCTGGTCGCGTACCGCGCCGAGTTCGATCAGACGATGCTCGACCGGGCGCTGAAGGAGACGCTGAACGTGCGCACGCAGAGCCGCTGGATCGATCTGGCCAAGGTGCTGCCGGCGCTATACCCGAACAACGACAACCGCACGATGGACGACTGGCTGCGCTTCATGGGTATCCGGATGATTGCGCGCCACGACGCGCTTGCCGACGCGCTGGCCACGGCGCAGATGCTGCAGGTGTGCCTGCCGCGGGCCGACGCGCTGAACCTCACGTGCCCGCAGCATCTGATCGAGATGCAAAGGGCACAGCACTGGCTCGGCCGGCGCTGAGGCGAGGGCCGCTACGCCTGCGGCGCCGCGCTGTCGCCAGCCAGATCGCTCCACGCCAGGCCGCGCCGGGCGGCCAGCGAGCCGCCGAGCGCGTCCAGATCCGACGGCGTCAGAACGCGCTGCGCCAGCGGGCAGATGATCTGATCCTCGACGCGGTGATGCTCGATCTGCGCGTCGACGAAGCGCTTGATCAGCGCGCGGTCGGGCGGCCGCGCCTGCTCGAGTTCGATCGCACCGAGCAGCTCGCGCATCCCCCGCCACAGCGCGTCGATGGCGCCGTGATCCGCGCCCAGGCGCTCGATCGCCCGCGCGGCCGTGGCGCTCTCGCCGTTGCGCCGCGCCTGCCGCGCCCGCTGCAGCACCCGCGGAAACAGATCCTGCTCTTCGTCCGCATGGTGGCGCGGCATCGCCTCCTCGAAGAAGCGCCGGACCTCGCGCGCGGTGATGCCCGCCGCGGCGTCGGGTCCATGACGGTCGACGTGATCGGCAAGCCGCTCGATCAGCGCAATGACACGCTCGAAACGGTCATGGCAAGCAAGCCACAGGTGCAGCGCATTGGCGAAGCCGCCGGCCGGCCGCCGGAAATCGATCAGATCCACTGTCTCCCTCGTGCGGCCGCCGCTTTTTGGGGCCGCGATTCGGCGCGCAACACCGCCGTGCTTCGATGTCGCTGCGCGCAGGATCGAGTTTGAAGCCGGCCGCACGCCGGCACAAGCGCCGGACCACTAGAATCCTCGCTGGCCGCCTCCGTGCGAGTAGCGATACGTAGCCCGATGCAGCACAAGAACATCCTGGTCCTCGGCGGTTCCGGCTTCATCGGCCGCTACATCGTCAACCTGCTGGTCGACCGCGGCTGCCGCGTGCTGGTGCCGTCGCGACGGCGCGACCATGCCAAGCACCTGATCCTGCTGCCGACCTGCGACGTGGTCGACGCGAACATCCACGACGACGCAACGCTGGACCAGCTTGTCGACGGCCAGGATGCGGTGATCAACCTGGTCGGCATCCTGCACGGAACGCAGCGCGAATTCGAGCGCGCGCACGTCGAGTTGCCGCAGCGGGTCATCGCCGCGTGCCGTGCGAAAGGCGTGCGACGGTACCTGCACATGAGCGCGCTGGGCGCCGATCCGAACGGGCCGTCGACGTACCAGCGCAGCAAGGGCACCGGCGAAGCGGCGGTGCGCGCGTCCGATCTCGACTGGACGATCTTCCGCCCCTCGGTCGTGTTCGGCGTCGAGGACCAGTTCCTGAACCTGTTCGCGCGCCTGGCGAAATGGTTCCCGGTGTTGCCGATCGGCGGCGCCGACGTGAAGTTCCAGCCGGTGTGGGTCGAGGACGTCGCAGCGGCGTTCGTCGCGAGCCTCGACAACCCGGCGACCTACCGCAAGGTCTACGAACTGGCGGGGCCCAAGATCTACACGCTGCGCGAGCTGGTGACGTTCGCCGCGCGCGCGTCCGGTCATCCGCGCCCGGTGATCGCGCTGCCCGATTCCATCGCCCGGCTGCAGGCCCTGCTGATGGAGCTGATGCCGGGGCCGACGCTGCTGTCGCGCGACAACCTCGACTCGATGAAGCGCGACAACATCGCCTCGCAGCAGCCGTACCGACCCGCGCCGGAGCTCGGCCTGCACCACCTGGCGCCGCTGGAGCCGGAGGCGTCGCTGTATCTCGCGGGGCTGCATCCGCGCACGCACTTCAGCGGCTTCCGCGCCAAAGCGAGGCGATGAAGGTCTATGCCGTCGGCGGCTGCGTGCGCGACCAGCTTTTGGGGCTGCCGGTCGCCGACCGCGACTGGGTCGTCGTCGGCGCCACGCCCGACGAGCTGATCCGCGCCGGCTATCTGCCGGTCGGGCGCGACTTTCCGGTCTTTCTGCATCCGGCGACGCGCGAGGAATACGCGCTGGCGCGCACCGAGCGCAAGACCGCGCCGGGCTATCACGGCTTCGTGTTCCACGCCGCGCCCGACGTGACGCTGGAGCAGGACCTCGCGCGGCGCGACCTGACGATCAACGCGATGGCAATGGACGAAGCCGGGCAACTGATCGACCCGTTCGGCGGACGGCGCGATCTGGCGGCGCGCTTGCTGCGCCACGTCGGACCCGCATTCGCGGAGGACCCGGTGCGAATCCTGCGCGTGGCGCGCTTCGCCGCGCGCTTCACCGACTTCACGGTCGCCGACGAGACGCGTGCGCAGATGCGGGCGATGGTCGACGCGGGCGAGGTCGATGCGCTGGTGCCCGAGCGCGTGTGGCAGGAGCTGGCGCGCGGGCTGATGGAACGGCAGCCGTCTCGGATGTTCGAGGTGCTGCGCGACTGCGGCGCGCTGGCGCGGCTGCTGCCGCAAGTCGATCGGCTATGGGGCGTACCGCAGCGCGCCGACTTTCACCCGGAGGTCGACACCGGCGTGCACGTGATGATGGTGATCGATGCCGCGGCGCGCCTGAACTACCCGCTGCCGGTGCGCTTCGCCGCCCTCACCCACGATCTGGGCAAGGGCACGACCGATCCGGCGCTGCTGCCGAGCCATCCCGGCCACGAGGCGCGCTCGGCCGAACTGGTCGAAGCGGTCTGCACGCGCCTGCGCGTGCCGGGCGATTGCCGCGATCTGGCGCTGATCGTCGCCCGCGAGCACGGGCTCGTGCTGCGCATCGGTGAAATGCGCGCGGGTACCGTGCTCGAGCTGCTGGAACGCTGCGACGCGCTGCGCCGGCCCGATCGCTTTGCGCAGTTCCTCGATGCATGCGAGGCCGACTATCGCGGCCGCGCCGGCAAGGAGGACGAGCCGTTTCCGTATCGGGCACCATGGCTCGCCGCGCTCGCTGCCGCGCGCGGCATCGACGCAGGCGCGATCGCCGCACGCCATCAAGACGACCAGCCGCGCATCGCCGAGGCGGTGCGGCAGGCGCGCATCGCGGCGATCGCGGCGATCCGGCGCTGATCCGGGCGGCGCGCACGCCGACCGCGCCGTCAGATCAGGCGGCCGATCACGAATGCGATCAGCGTGAGCAGCAGCGTGCTGGCGAACGGCAGCAGGTAGTCGCGCTTGCCGATGCGGATTCGGAAATCGCCCGGCAGCCGGCCGATGCCAAGCCGTTGCAGCCACGGCTGCAGCGCGGTCAACACGATCAGCGCCAGGAACAGGGTGACGATGAAGCGCATCTTCGCGTCGGGCGTCGGGCGCAACCGGTCAAAGGCGGTGCGCGCGGTCGCCGCGCGCGAAGCCGATCAGCGGCGCATCGACGGCGCGGCCGAGCGCGAGCACCTTCACCAGTTCGCCCATCTCGGCTTCCGAGATCAGCCGGTGCGCCTCGTTGGCGCGGGCGTGCGTGTGGTCGGCCTGCAGCAGGTCGGCGAGGCCGCAGTTCAGCAGGAAGTGCGCCTGCGACGTGTAGCCGAGCATGGACAGGCCGGCCGAGTGCGCGGCATCGGCCAGCGCGCTGAAATCGACGTGCGCGGTGATGTCGTTCAGCCCCGGCAGCCACAGCGGATCGGCGTGCGCGTGATGGCGGTAGTGGCACATCAGCGTGCCCATCAGCCGCTGCGGGTGGTAGTACTCGCGGCGCGGAAAGCCGTAGTCGATCAGCAACGCGACACCGCGCGCAAGCCAGTCGGCAAGCGACGCGACCCACGCGCGCGCGATCAGGCCGACCTCCGAGCCGTAACCGTCGGGCAGCGCGCCGACCTCGGCCTCGATCGCCGCCACCGCGGTCGCGAGTTCTCGTCCCGCCGGGGCCTCGGCGAGCACGAGGCGATCGCCGTCGATCGTCGTCACGCCGCGCTCCTGCACGCGCCCCTCGCGCTTGACGAAAAGCTGCACCGGCATCACGTCGAGCACTTCGTTGGCGATCACGACGCCGTCGAAGCGCGCCGGCGGCGCGGTCAGCCACTCGACGCCGCGGCCCGCCAGAGTGGCGAGCTGGCGCTCGCGCAGGTCGGCCGACAGCTCGACGATCGCGTAGCGGACGTCGCGCGCGCCGAGTTGCGCAAGCGCGTCGAGCAGGTCGCGCGCGAGCGCGCCGGAGCCGGCGCCGAACTCGAGCACGTGCGGCGCGCAGTGGTCGAACGCCTGCACCACCTGATTCGCCAGCGAGCGCGCGAACAGCGGCGAGATCTCCGGCGCGGTGACGAAGTCGCCGCCGCTCGCGGCATCGCCGAACTTGCGGGTGCCCGCCGCGTAATAGCCGAACCCCGGCGCGTACAGCGCCAGCTCCATGTAGCGGTCGAACCCGATCCACCCGCCCGCACGCTCGATCGCGCCGCGGATGTGCGCGGCCACGCGCGCGCTGTGCGCTAGCGCCTCGGCGCTCGGGGCCGCGAGCGAGGAGCGAGGATTCAATTGAGGATTCAGTCCCACGGATCACGGATCACGGATCACGGATCACGGATCACGGATCACGGCTCATGCTACCGGTAAACTCCCCCGCCCCATGACCACTCACACCGAAGCCGCCCCGCGCGGCGCGCTCGTCACCGGCGCGGCGCGCCGGATCGGGCGCGCGATCGCGCTCGCGCTGGCGCGCGACGGCTGGGACGTCGCGGTCCATTTCGGCACCTCGCGTGACGAGGCGCTCGCGACCGTGCGCGAGATCGAGCGGCTCGGACGGCGCGCAACCGCGGTCCAGCGCGACCTCGCGGACGAGGCTGGCGTGCGGTCGCTGCTCGACGAGTGCGCGGCCGCGCTCGGACCGATGCGCTGCGTGGTCAACAGCGCGTCGATCTTCGAGTACGACGATGCGGTGAACTTCCGGCCCGATCTGCTCGACCGGATGATGCGCATCAACTGCGCCGCGCCGATCCTGCTCGCGCACGGCCTGCACGCGCGCATCGCCGACGGCGAGCACGGCGTGGTGATCAACCTGCTGGACCAGAAGCTGTGGAACCCGAATCCGGATTTCCTCAGCTACACGATGTCGAAGGCGGCGCTGCAGGAAGCGACGACGCTGCTGGCGCAGGCGCTGGCGCCGAAGCTGCGCGTGGTCGGCGTCGCGCCCGGCATCACGCTGGCGTCGGGCACGCAGAGCGCAGCGGGCTTCACCGCCGCGCACGCGACCGCGCCGCTCGGCCGCGGCAGCACGCCGGACGACGTGGCGCAGGCGGTCGTCTATCTGGCGCGCGCGCGCGCGGTGACCGGCACCACGCTGCTGGTCGACGGCGGCCAGCATCTGGCGCCGTCGCCGCGCGACGTGATGTTCCTGACGGAGCCGCAACAATGACCACGTGGTGGAGCGATCCGCGCCTGGCCCAGTGCCGGCGCATCTTCCTGCGCGAGGTGCTGCTCGATGCCAATATCGGCATCCACGCGTTCGAGAAGGCCGGCGCGCAGCGGCTCGCGATCAGCGTCGACCTGTTCGTGCCGCTCGCGCTGTCCACGCCGCATCACGACCGCATCAGCGAGGTGGTCGACTACGACTTCGTGCGCACCGCCATCCGCCACCGCATCGAGCGCGGCCACATCAACCTGCAGGAGACGCTGGTCGACGACCTGGCGCGCGAACTGCTCGCGCACCCGGCGGTGACCGCAGTGCGCGTGTCGAGCGAAAAGCCGGACGTGTATGCCGACGTCGAGGCGGTCGGCGTCGAGGTGTTTCGATTCAAGGAGGCCGCGAAATGAACGCCCCCGCCGAACTGCAGCGCGCGGAGAAGATCGCGCGCGATGACCACAAGCTGGAGAAGCGGTTGTGCCGGCTCGCCGGCCAGGCGATCGCCGACTTCAACATGATCGAGGACGGCGACCGCGTGATGGTCTGCCTGTCGGGCGGCAAGGACAGCTACGGGCTGCTCGACGTGCTGCTGAAGCTGCGCGAGCGCGCGCCGATCTCGTTCGACCTCGTCGCGGTCAACCTCGACCAGAAGCAGCCGGGCTTCCCCGCGCACGTGCTGCCGGAGTATCTGACAAAGCTCGGCGTGCCGTTCCGCATCGAGACACAGGACACCTACTCGGTCGTCACGCGCGTGATCCCGCAGGGCAAGACGATGTGCTCGCTGTGCTCGCGGCTGCGGCGCGGGATTCTCTATCGCGTGGCGAGCGAACTTAACGCCACCAAGATCGCGCTCGGGCACCACCGCGACGACATCCTCGGCACGTTCTTCCTGAACCTGTTCTACGGCGGGAAACTGAAGTCGATGCCGCCCAAGCTCGTCAGCGACGACGGCCGGCACGTCGTGATCCGGCCGCTCGCGTACGTGAAGGAAGCCGACCTCGCGCGCTACGCGCAGATCATGCAGTTCCCGATCATCCCCTGCAACCTGTGCGGCTCGCAGGACAACCTGAAGCGGCAGGAGGTGAAGCGGATGCTCGCCGAATGGGACAAGCGCTTCCCGGGCCGCGTCGAAAACGCCTTCAATGCGCTCGCACGCGTGGTGCCGTCGCATCTGCTGGATGCGCAGATGTTCGACTTCGCTTCAGTGCGCGCGGGCGGCGTCGCTGATCGAGACGGCGACATCGCCTTTGACGAAGAACCCGGCGCCGAACCCGAAATCATCCGGTCACTTACGCAGCATCGGGCCTGATCCGTTGCACTGCGATCAGTTCAACGCTACCGCGTTGCGTTGATCCGGTTTCACCGCGTTTGCGCCCGGCTTCAGGTCGACCCGCACGTTCCACAGCATCGACTCGGTGCCCCGCTTCGCGCTGCCGATCACGTAATAGGTTCCCGCCGTGAGCGGCGGCGTGTGCGCGTTGCCCTGCGGATCCGTCGTCAGTACGCCAAGCGCATCGGCCTGAATTCCCTGCAGCCCCAGCGCGCAGCCGGGCGCCTTGTTCCGGCAGGCACTCATCCCGCTCCGGTAGATCGGCACGCCCGGGGGCGGACGATAACCGCGGCTAGCAAGCGCGACCTCGACGCTGTGGCGAAGCACGATGAACTTGCTGCCCGCCGGCGAACTGAATGCGCCGTCGTCCGCCTGGAAGCCAGCCGCGAGATTCAGCACGGCACCGTCGCGCGGGTTCGCATCGCCTTTCGCCGTTGGTACGGGCGCAGGCTGCGCATTCGACGTTGCGGGCGCCGCAACGGCCACCGGCGCGGCGCCGACACGGACCAGCACGCAGTCCTGTCCCGCCCAGTTGATCCGATCGGGACCGTCGAAATCGAACACGAACAGCTTGAACGTGGTCTTCGGAATGACTGCCACGCGCTTCGCATCGCCGCGATATTCGACGCGGTCGAGTTCCTGCACCCCGGCGCGTTGGTCCGAACCAGGCAGGCGGTCCGCGCGAAACTCGAATACACCGCCACCGAACAACACCTCGCACAGCCCGCCTTTCAGCATCGCGCCCAACTGCGCGAACGGATCCGACGAATTGCCGCGGTTCGACGTCGGTCGCGTCCACTTGCCGAGCAGCGGGTTGCGATCGGCCGGCAGCGGCGGGCGCTTCAGCCACGTGCGGCGCGCTTCTTCGAGCGCGTCGCCCTGCGCTCCCTGCGGCGACATGCCGCCGGCAGGCGCGCCGCCCTGATATCCCGGCGCGGCGCCCTGGCCCGACGGCGCATCCAGGCGGCGCGATTCCTCCTGCTGCCGGCGCGCGTTGTCGTTCATGATCTGTTGCTGCCGTTGCTGCTCCTGGCGCTGCTGCTCCTGCTGGCGCCAATATTCGCGCTGCTGGCGCTCGTACTCCATCTGCGCGGGCGTCTGCGCCGCCACCTGCAGCACGGCGACCGCAAGCGCAAGCAGTGCGGCTCGAACGGGTGTCATCGCGACCTCCTTCGACGACTGACTGAACCGAGGCAACGCGCCGCGTCCTGCCCGCTGCGTCACTTCGCTCGCACCATCTGCACATTCCTCGGCTGGACAAAGCGATCGCGGTGCGCGGAGTTGACCAAGGTGATCCAGTCCTTCACGCACAGCGTCGCGTACTCGTACTTCTCGGCGGTCGAGAACAGCGTTACCTTGCCGCGCGAGAAAATGGCCGCCTCGACGAGCGCGGGCCCGAACGGAGTGACGCAGACCACGCCTTCCTCCTCGGTGCCCTTGTGAGGCGCATTGCCCGCAATGCTCAGGCTGCCGCCGTCAAAGGCGATCGAACCGCGGACGTTGAGGTTCTGCATCAGTTTCGGCAACTGCGCGCCGACGACGCGCTGCAGTTCCGCACGCACCGCAGGCTCCTTCAGCAATCCTTCGCTGTCGTCCCGCCCGGGCGATGCGGTGTACTTCGCGAGCAGCGCACGCGCCTGCGCTTCGCGCGCCTTGGCCAGTTGCTGCGCGGCCGATTGCGCTCCCGCGTCCATGGAAATCAGTGACAGCGCGCAGCCCGTTGCAGCGGTCAGCGCAGCTGCGCATCCGGCAGTGAAAGCAAAGGCGCGGGGCAGATGATTCACGGTCGTCGTCCTCGATCGGTGATGGCTGTCTGTTTTTGGAACTGCGCGGGGAACTGCGAGACCGCCGTTCCCGGTGAACATGGAGGCGACTCTATGGCCGCGGCTGTTACCGGCCCGTTACCGCGGACGATCGATCCCAGATCGCCAGACCTTGCGTCTATTCGCGCAGCCGCCGGCTTGCTGCCGTCACGATTGCCCGGTTGATCGGATTGCGACTGAGAAAGCTGTCGCGGAATTCATCGGGAACGCTCGATTGCGCTGTCTGATGAATCCAGTCACGAGCGCGCCTCAGTGCCGCCGTGGCCGACGCGGGATCATGGTTGGCTTCGAAGACTTCGTAGGCAATCCACCAGGCTTCGGCGAAGTACATGTCGGCGGGTCGCGTCGAATCAAGGCGCGGCAGCAGCCGATGCATTTCGGCCGCGCCCGCGCTTGCGTCGCCGGCACGCAGCCGGTGCTGCGCCGTCAATAGCCGCGCCTTCATCGCGACGCCTTCGTATTCCAGTGTCTCGGCGCGACGCCAAACGTCCTCGCACCGAGCCACTGCGTTTTCGGCGGGGCGCGCCAGCGTTTCTTCCAGCTCGGCGAGCATCTGGATGTAAGCGTCCCCGTGTGCGCCGAGCTCGACCAGCGCCTCTCGAATCTTCGCTGCTCCGCTGCGACCGAGAACGCGATCGATGCGCGCTTCCAGCGTGCAGCGCCGGGCGCGTACCGAATCCATCGAAGGAGGCGCGTACTGCAGTGCCTTTCTGGCGCGCGCGGCCTGTCCGAGATCGAGCAACACGTTGGCTAGGTGGTTGCTGGCAACGGCGATCCATAGCGTCTGCCCGTCGCGCCGGAAGACTTCGATCGCCGCTTCGAGGCTCGCGAGCGCCTCGCGATAGCGACCCAGCATCGCGCTGAACATGCCGATGTACATGTCGATCGCGGCGCCGGGCGGACCTCCGGTTTCGCCCAGCTGCGCGCGCAGCGCCCGCGCACGCAGCGCCTGTTCGAGCGCGGCATCGAAACGACCGAGATTGCCCTGCGTGAGGGCAAAGTTCGAGGTCAGCGTCGCCAGTTCACCATAGTCGCCCAATTCGCGCGCGTTCTCGATCGCCCGCGACAGCGCCTCCGCGGCCAGGCGCAAGCGTCGCGCGGAATTCAGCACATAGGCATAGTCACCCCAGAATTTTCCGCGCTGCTCGCGCGTTCCCTCGCGTTCGACGGCCTCGCGAAACCCCTCGATCAGCGGCAGCGCCTCGGCCGCGCGCTCCTGCTGCGCCAGGCCGATTGCCAGCAGGCGCGCGGCCTCGAATTTCGGTCCCCACGCGTCGAATTCGCTCGCCAGGTCGTACGCCTCGCGTGCGGCCGCGATCCCGGCCGCGTGGTCGGCCGCCATCAGTCGCAGATGCGCCTGCGCGGTCAATGCGGCGGCGCGCTGCTCTGTGGTCCGGGCCTCGCGGATCAGCGAATCGACCACCTCGGTCGCACGCTGGACACCGCCGATCAGGATCAGCGATTCCACGCTTTCGCGCCGCGCATCGAAGGCCGCATCGTGTTCCCCCACGCGCTCGAAGCATTCGCAGGCGCGCCGCCATTGCTCGATCTCGTGCGAACGCTGTGACATGCGGCGTGCGTCCAACGCTGCCGCAGTGAATGCCCGTCCGGCGCGGCTCCATTCCTGCGCGTCAGACCAGTGCGGCGCAACGCGGGCCGCCGGCGCTCCGTGCGCTTCGAGATAGGCAGCCACGTCGCGATGCAGAACCTGTGCGATCGGCGCCGGCACCGAACGCTGCGCTGTTTCCAGAATCAGGTCGTGCGCGAACGCGTCGTCGCGCAGGATGTGCGCCGCTTCAAGTTCGCGCCATGGCTCGGAGAGGTCGAGCGCGTGCACGCCGAGCACGTGTGCCGCAAGCCCGGCGCTGAAGTCCTGTCCGGCCAGCGCAGCGACGCGCGCGAGCTTTAGCGCATGCGGCGTGAGCTGCCGCAAGCGGCGCTCGATCAGCTCGCCCACGCTCGCGGGCGTCGGCAGCCGCGGCCCGCCCGGAAGCGCGGCGCCGCCCTGCGCGAGCAGCGCGCCGAGCGTCTCCAGCACGAACAGCGGATTGCCGCCCGTATGCCGCACGAGCAGCGGCGCGAGCCGCGCAGCGTCGACACTCGGCAGCGCCAGCGAGTCGAGCAATTCGCGCACTGCCGGCTCGTCGAGCGGCCCGAGCGTCACGTGCGCGTGCGTGCCGGCGTCCTGCTGCGCGAGCCACGCGTCGACCGCGGCCGGCAGTTCGTTCGCGCGCACGCCGAACAGCCAGAACACCCGCGCGTCGGCCGCCATCGCGAGCGCCGGCAGCACCTCGAGCGTGGCCTGGTCGGCGAAGTGCAGGTCGTCGAGAGCGAGAATGCGCAGCCCGGCCTCGTGCCACTGTTCGAACGCGTGCGCGGCCGCCAGCCGCAGCCGCAGCGGCTCGAACTTCGCGGAGGTCTCGCCGAGTTCGGGCAGCACGTGCGCCAGTTCGGCGCCGACCCAGTCGTCGGCTGGCGCGCCATGGCGGCGGACCAGCGCCCGCAGCAGCGCGGCGAGCGTCGCATACGGCACGCGCGCATCGCCGGGGCGGCTTCCGGCCACGAGCGCGTTTCCGTGCGCCTGCGCGAAATCGGACAGAAGTCGCGTCTTGCCCATCCCAGGCTCGCCCGCCACCACGACCACGCGCAGGCTGTCGCACCAATGTTCGAGCAACTGCCACTCGCGTTGGCGCCCGACCAGCCGCGGCGGCCGCAAGATGGCGACCGATTTCGCCGCCGGCGCCGGCTGCGGCAGCGCGCCGCTCGCCTCGATCAGTCGCGCGAGCTCCAGCGTTTCCTTGCCGGGCAGCGCGCCGACATGCTGCCGCAGAAGTTCGCGGGAGCGCTCGAACGCCGCCAGCGCCGCCGCGCGGTCGCCGCGCAGATAGTGCAGCCGCATCACGCGGCGGTGGGCGTGCTCGAGCGTGGGATCCTCGGCCGCAAGCCGCTGCGCGTAGCGCAGCGCCGGAGCGATGCGGCCGTCGGCTTCGAGCCGCGCCGCGATCTCGGCCAGCGCGTTGCAGCGCGCGGTGCGCCACTGATCGCGTGCGACGCTGACCCATTCGGACAGTTCGAGGCAATCGCCGTAGTCGAGCTCGCCGAGCAGCTCGCCGGTCGCGGCATCCGGGTCGTCCAGCAGCCGCGGGCCGAGCGCCTCGAGATCGTGCCGCACGTCCTCCGCGAGCGCGAGCATGGCGCCGGGACGCACCACATCACCCGAGGCGAGTCGGCGCAGGCGGAACAGACGCTGGCGCAGGTTGTTGCGCGCGCGCTCTTCGTCGATGTCGGGCCACAGCAGCGCGGCAACCTTGTTGCGCGGTGTCGGTCCTTCGGCGGCCAGCATCGCCAGCAGCGCCGCGTCCTTGCGCTCGAGCACGTGCGCGCTGCCGCTCGCCAGCACGAGGCACGGCAGGTTCAGCAACTGCAGGCGCAGCCGCGTCGCGGCCGCCGCTGTCGCCAGAACCTGCGCGTCGGATCCGGTTGAAGCCGCCTCGCCCATCGGCCCCTCCGCAAACCGCAGCAGCAGCCGCAGGCGCAAGTTGCCACGCGGTCCGCCGGGTGCGATGGGGCCGATCATAAGCAGATGCTCACCCGCCGGCTAATCGGTACCAACCCACCCACCCCACGCTCGGGTGGCTATCGCGATCGCCGGGGCGGATGTCGATTTCGACACTTCGTCGCGCGCGGTCTGGCCGCGGCGGCGCCGGTTCGCTGCTTGCGGGGGACCGGCGACGCCGCGGCAGACACGCGACAGCCTACGCCTTTGGCTATTTCTTGGCCGGCGGCTTGGCGCCGGTCGCGGCCGGCGCCTGATTGAGCTCCTTCGACGCCGGCGTCGAGCCGCCGTCGACGCCGAGGCGGCCGCCGGTGCCCAGGCCGCCGCGCACGGTCTGCGCCTTGTAGTTCTTAAGCGCGCCAACCATCTGATTGAACGAGTCGGCAAATGCCGCGGTGATGATCTTGCCCTGCGGCGTGTTCGAGTACGCGCCCGCGCCCGCGCCGAGCCCGCCGCCGAAGAGCCCCCCGGCGATGTTGAAGTCGTAGTTCTTGGCACTTCCTTCGGCCGCCGAGATCTGCACGCCCGAGCGGTTGTCGATCAGCAGCAGCGTGGTGGCCGCCTCGTTCGATTTGAGACCGCCCGCGACCACGCCGGCTGCCGCGCCCAGGAAGCCCAGCCCGCCGAGCGCGCCGCCGATGCCGCCGGTGCCCTTCTGCGCGAACTGGATGCTCGGCCGCATCGTGTAGTCGGCGGCGACCATCTGGCCCTTGCCGAAGTTGCTGCCGCCGCGCATCTCGCCGGACTGCTGCAACGCGCGCTCCTGCGTCATCGCGGCCATGCCGGAGGCGCTGCGCTCGACGATCACGAAGCAGTTCGACTGCTGGATCATCAGCCGCAGCACCGGCACGGTCGAGCCGAGGTTGTACTGGCGCAGCTGCACGTACCACGGCGCGGCCGAGTCTTCCTCGACGGCGAGCGTGCCGAGCGTCTCGTCGCAGCGGGTGAGCTGCGTGTTCTGGCCCTGCGCCGTCTCCCCGCCGGCCGCGCCGGTCACGGTGCCCTTCGATCCTCCCATCGTCGGCATCGTGCCGCCGCAGCTCGCCAGCGCCAGTAGGATCGCCGACGCCAATGTTGAACGCGTGAACACTGCGCGCAGATCCGCCGCGCGCGTCGCCCGAATCGAATTCATCTCCACCCCCGCACTGGTTGATCGCCGATCCCCCACGGACTCGGCGAGGCGCCAATGTGCACCAGTCGCCGTTACTGCGGCGTTACCGGGATCACGGCACGAAGGTCGTCACGCGCGTCACTCCCGCCGCATCGCTGCGGTAGAAGAAGAGGTCGGTCGTGAAGCTGGTGCCGATCAATGCATTGGCGACGAAGAGATCCGGCTGGCGCCACAACGTACCGGTGTTCGTGTTCGCCACCGTGATGAAGGCGCCGGCCGGCAGGCTGCCGTAGTTGACCAGCACGTTGCGCGTCGGGCCTTCGTACGCCCGCAGCGACGCGCCGGAGAACGTGGTGACGCCGGGCGGCAGCGCATGCGCGACGAGGATCGCATACCAGCCGGTCTCGTTGCGGATCGCGGACAGCGGATTGGCCAGATGCACGCCGATCGTGTAGGCGTCGGCGATCTGCTGCGGATTGCCGCCGTCGGACTGGACGATGCCGAGCGTCTTGCCGCTCGATGTCGAGGTCGGCACCCCCACCGACGCGTAATACACGTTCTCTCCGGACGGAAACGCGCTGGCGAGGAACGCCGGCTGCGCGATCGATGCCAGCGTCGTGACGCTGCCGCCGGTCTTCGGCACCGAGCGCAGGTTGCCGGCGGCGGCGAAGATCACGCGCGTCGGCGTCGTGCCCCAGATGTTCGGCGGCCCGGACGTCTCGGTTGCCAGCGTCGTGACCGCCAGCGTGTCGGTCACGCGCACGACGCGCCCGCCCGAGCTGGTGTTCACGACGAGGTACATGCCGCTCGAATCGGGCGCGCCGCCGATTGCGGTTTCGCCCGCCGCGAGGCTGAACAGCGTGGTCGGACCGGCTCCGTTCTTCAGGTCGTACGCGCGCACGTCGCTGCCGTCCTGATAGACGAAGATGTCCTTGGCCGCATTGACCAGCCGCCCGACGCGGGCGAATGTCCCGCCGCTGACGGTGAACAGCGGCGCCGGATTGGCGAAGCTCGCATCGACGCGCTGGATCTGGTTGCCGGTGCGGACCACGAATCCCGTCAGCTCGCCCGCGTTGCCGTTGATGGACGTGATCGGGGTGGCGGTCGTCGACAGCGGCGCATCGGTGTCGGCCATGTTCAGCCGGACGCCGAGGTACGTGTCGTCGGCGGTGTTGCAGGCGAGGTCGGGTCCGGGCGCGCGATAGACGAGGACGGTCCGATCGGGATTCGGTGCGTCCGCGCCCAGCAGCTCGCCGAACAGGCCCGACTTCGCACACAACTGCGGAGTCGCGACCGAACTGAGCACCGTGGGCGCCGGCGTGCCACCGCTCTTCAGCAGGTCGAGCCGATACAGCCGCGCGCCCTTCGCGTACACGAGATAGCGCGTGTTCAGTTGCGTCAGATTGCCCGATCCGTCGAGCACCTGCGCGGCGGCGCCGCCCTGCAGGACCCAGTTGCCGCTCTCGACCACGACCCCCGGCGTCGGCGCATTCGGGTCGACCAGCGTCAGGTTCGCGCTCGGCACCGTGATCGGACCGGACGCCGTGTTGATCGTCGTCTGCGCCGGCGTGCCGGCGCCGGCCCACAGCCAGTAACTCGATGCCGACGGCGCCGGCGCGGGCGTCGGTGCAGGCGCGGGCGTCGGTGCCGGAGACGGCGCAGGCGACGGTGCTGGTGTGGGCGCCGGCGGCGGCGTGGGTGTCGGCGCGGGCGGCGGCGCCGGGCTCGGCGCCGGAGCAGGCGCGGGCGACGGTGCGGGCGAAGGCGCCGGTGACGGTGCTGGCGACGGCGTCGGCGAAGGCGACGGCGACGGACTCGATCCGCCGCAAGCCGTCAATGCGGACAGCGCCAGAGCGCCCGCGACGCAGGCGCCAAAGAGTTTCCTTTCGACCCCACGTGCCATCGCAGCCTCTCCTCGTTGACCCCGACGCGGCGCGTCGAGCGGAGGCGAACCTAGCTGGGCGTGTGTTACCGGCGCGTTACCGGCAGTGCGGCATCATTCGTTGAGCGCGCGCTCGACCTCGCGCCACAGCACCTCGGTCGGCTCGCAGCCGACCGACAGGCGGATGAAACCCTCCGCCACCTGA
Organism: Pseudomonadota bacterium; assembly: GCA_029778535.1. GTDB lineage: Bacteria > Pseudomonadota > Gammaproteobacteria > Burkholderiales > Burkholderiaceae_F > JAKOQB01. The sequence continues at coordinate 123,954 of JAKOQB010000124.1, forward strand.
TCGCCCCAGCGCGCGCGGCGCTCGGCGCTGGTATGCACGCCGCCGAAGCTGGTCGCGGGACGGATGAAGCGGCACGCGCCGATGAAGCGTTCTGCGGCTTCCTTGTCGGCGAGCGTCAAGCCGATCAACGCGCCGAAGCTCGCCATCTGCGCCTGCGCCAGCGAGTGCGCGGGATGCGAAGGCAGTCCCGGGTAACGCACGCCGACCACCTTCCGGTGCCCGGCCAACCGCTGCGCGAGTACCAGCGCGTTCGCGCACATGCGGCTGAATCGCACTTCGAGCGTCTCCAGCCCGCGGTGGACGAGCCACGCCTCGAACGGGCCCGGGATGCTGCCTACGATGCGGCGCCAGTCGCGAACGCCGGCGATCAGCTCGTCGCTTCTCGACGACACGTGGCCGAACAGCACGTCGGAGTGGCCGTTCAGTGCCTTCGTATCCGCGCTGACGACGAAGTCCGCGCCGAGATCGAGCGGCCGCTGGCCGAGCGGCGTCATCGTCGTGTTGTCGACCGCCACCAGCGCGCCGACCGCGTGCGCGCGCTCGACGTTGGCGGCGATGTCGGCCAGATCGAGCGCGGGATTCGACGGCGTCTCGATCAGCACCAGCCTGTAGCCGGCGAGCTTGTGCGCGCCGAGCTGCGCGGTCGCCACCGTGTCGACCCGCACGCCGATCGGCGCCAGGTACTTGTCGGCGCAGATGCGCGTCGTGTAGTAGCCGTCGCTCGGCAGCAGCACGCGGTCGCCGGGCTTGAGCACCGAGGTGAAGATTGCCGCGATCGCCGCCATGCCCGACGGGAACGTGATCGTCTCCGCTTCTTCGAGCGCGGACAGCGACGCCTCGAGCGCGGTCCAGGTCGGATTGCCCCAGCGCGCGTACTGGTACGCGCCGCCCGGATCGCCCGGCAGCGCGTATACCGACGTGTTGACGATCGGCGGCGAGAACGCCTGATTGACCGGCGTCGTCTTGCTCGCCAGATGCAGCATGCGCGCGAAGCGTTCGTCGTCGAGGCTCATCGCTTATTCCCCAAGTACTCCGCGCGGGATGCCGAGCGCGCTCGGCGTTCTCGGTTCGTCCTTCTCCGCCGGCTCCGCTTCCGGTGGGGCGGCCTCGGGCTGCGCGGCACGTCCGCGCGCTGCCATCGCCGGCATGTCCATCGCGACCATGCCCTGGCAAAGGGACTTCATCCGCACCCTGTCGGCCCGCCTCGGCTGCAGCTCGCTCGATGACCGGAACACGATCTCGGGGTTGCTGCCGCTGCCGCGCGATCCCATCGCGGCGATGAAGTACGCGCGCGCGTGCGGCACCGGCTTCCGTTCGAGCAGCGTCGCATTCGCGCCTTCGCTTTGCGACAGCTCGATCGCCGGCATGTTGTCTTGAGCGGCACCGGTCGCGAATCTGACGCCATCCGGCACGCCCTGCCCGCTGAACGCATGCTCGCCGACCCGCGCTGCGTCGTCGCGCGCCATGCGCGTGTCGGTCCTGCTCGGCCACAACGGGCGTCCGGCCGCGCTGAGCGTGCCGCGCCGGGTCGCGCGCCGCGACTGGAACACATCGGCGAGATCCTGCGGCGTGGCAGTCGCGAAATCGACCACGCGCGGCAGTCCGGGCCGCACGGTCTCGCCGCCCGTCCCAGTACAGGTACGCCTTGCCCTTGGGCGTTCGTCGTCGCGCTCGACCAACTCGCGCGCGGTCGCGCCCGGCGCGACCGCTATGCGAGCGCGCGCGCGCACAGCGTCAAACACTTGCAGCAATCGCCTTCCATCGTTGCTCCCGCCCATGTCCATTTCAGCGCGACGATACGCCGCCTACTTCGGTAACACGGTCAGCAGGGCCGGCGAACTCGTCACGCAGACAAAGTCGTTGCACACGCGCACGTTGAACAGCGACCCGTTGTCGGCGAGCGTCGTCGGCGGGGTGACGTAGGTAAGGTCGTTGGCGCCGGCGATGTCGGCGCCGTTCTTGCGCCACTGATAGCTGATCGGGCTCAGGCCGACCACGCCGACCGCGAAGCTCGCGCTCTGGCCTGCGAGCACGGTCTGCGCCTGCGGCTGCTGCCGGATGTCGAGCGCGGTGCCGACGATCGAACCATCGAAGCCGATCGCCACGTAGCAGCCCGCGGTCGCGAGCGCCGCAGCAGCGGCGAGCGGCATCCGCAATCGCCTGAACTCACAATCCATGGTCTAGGCTAACGCATTGCCGAGTGCGCGGTTGATACAGGTCAGCGCCCACGGCGATCATCAGCGCAGCATGCAATCGAAAGGCGTTATGGACAGTTATCTGCACCACGAATCGCATTTTCGCGCGAGCGATACGGTGCGCGACATCGTGATCGGCATGGCCGACGGGCTGACCGTGCCGTTCGCGCTCGCGGCCGGCATCAGCGGCGCGGCGGCGGGCGTGGATCTGGTCGTCACCGCCGGGGTGGCCGAAGTGGCGGCCGGCTCGATCGCGATGGGGCTGGGCGGCTACCTCGCCGCGCGCAGCCAGCACGAGCACTACGTGTCCGAGCGTACGCGCGAGGAACGCGAGATCGTCGACAAGCCCGACGCCGAGGCGAGCGAGGTGGCCGACATCTTCGCGCGCTACGGGCTCACGCCCGCGCACTACGCGCCGCTGATCGACGGCCTGAAGGCGAACCCGGTCGCGTGGCGCGACTTCATGATGCGCTTCGAGCTCGGACTCGAAGAGCCGCAGCCGCAGCGCGCAAAATGGTCGGCGGCGACGATTGCCGGCGCGTACGTCGTCGGCGGTTTCATTCCGCTGGCGCCATACCTGGCCTTCGACACGGTCGCCCGCGCGCTGCCGTGGTCGATCGCGGTCACGCTGGCGGCGCTCGCGGTGTTCGGTTACATCAAGGGTCATTACACGGGCGCGCCGAAAGCGACGTCCGCGCTGCAGACGCTGGCGATCGGCGGGCTGGCGGCCGCGGTGGCGTTCGCGCTGGCGCGCCTGATCGGATAGGAGGACGCATGAGAGCAAAGACTGTCACCGTACGCGATCTGGCGACCACGCAGGTCGTGACCGTGCAGCCGCAGACGACGCTGGCGGAGTGCGCGCAGATCATGCGCAACCAGCACGTCGGCAGCGTGATCGTGGTCGACGACAAGGGCCGGCGCGACAACCCGGTCGGCATCGTCACCGACCGCGACATCGTGATCGAGACCGTCGCGGTCGATCTCGACGCGAAGACACTGACCGCCGGCGACGTGATGGCCACACCGCTGGCGACCGTCAACGACACCGACGACATCCTCGACGCGCTGGCCAGGATGCGCGAGCGCGGCGTGCGCCGGCTGCCGGTCGTGAACGCCGACGGCGCGCTGGCCGGCATCATCGCGGTGGACAACCTGCTCGAGGCGCTGGCCGAGCAGCTCGACTCGATCGTGCGCGTGATCAAGGCCGAGCAGACCAAGGAAACCGCGCTGCGCAAGTAGTCCGCGCGGGATGCCGACCACCAACGCCGACATCGCGGCGGCGTTCGAGCAGATCGCCGACCTGCTCGAACTTCAGGACGCCAATCCGTTCCGCGTGCGCGCCTATCGCAACGCCGCGCGTGTGGTGGGCGAACTGAAGCTCGACCTTGCCGCGCAGCTAGCGGCGGGCAAGCCGCTGCCGAAGCTGCCGGGCATCGGTCCCGACCTCAGCGCGAAGATCCAGGAGTTCGCCGCCACCGGCCATCTCGCCGCGCTCGACCGGCTGCGCAAGGAAGTGCCGGCCGGCGTCACCGATCTGCTGCAGTTGCCGGGGCTGGGACCCAAGCGCGTGCGCGCGCTGTACGAGGAGCTGCACGTGCACACGCTGCCGCAGCTCTTGCGCGCCGCGCGCGACGGCCGCATCCGCTCGCTGCCGGGCTTTGGCAGCAAGACCGAGGAGCGCATCGTCGCCGCGATCAACCAGAAGCTCGGCGAGGTCAAGCGCTTCAAGCTCGCGGTCGCCGCGCAGTACGCCGATGCACTGCTCACTCATCTGCGCGCCGGTCCGGGCGTGAAGCAGGCGATCGCCGCCGGCAGCCTGCGCCGCTGCCGCGACACGGTCGGCGATCTCGACCTGCTCGTGACCGCGGCCGACGGCGCGGCGGTGTGCCGGCACTTCGCCTCGTATCCCGACGTGCGCGATGTGCTGCAGCTCGGTGACACCAAGGCGTCGGTGGTGCTGAAGTCCGGGCTGCAGGTCGACCTGCGCGTGGTGCCGCCGGCAAGCTACGGTGCGGCGCTGCTGTACTTCACCGGCTCCAAGGCGCACAACATCCGGCTGCGCAACCTCGCGCTCGACCGCGGGCTGAAACTGAACGAGTACGGTCTGTTCAAGGGCGACCGCGCGCTCGCGGGCGCGACCGAGGAAGAGGTGTACGAGCGGCTCAAGCTGCCGTGGATCGCCCCCGAGCTGCGCGAGGACCGCGGCGAGATCGAGGCCGCGTCGAAGGGCAGGCTGCCGCGCCTGATCGAACTCGCCGACCTCAGAGGCGACCTGCACGTGCACACCAACTGGAGCGACGGCACCGCGAGCCTCGAAGCGATGGCGCAGGCCGCGCGCGCGCACGGCCTGTCTTACCTCGCGATCAGCGAGCACAGCCGGCGGCTCACCGTCGCGCACGGGCTCGACCCGGTGCGGCTCGCCAAGCAGGTGCACGAGATCGAGCGGCTCAATCCCGCGCTGTCGGGCGTGCAGCTACTGACCGGCATCGAGGTCGACATCCTCGACGACGGCGCGCTCGACCTGCCGGACGCCGCGCTGGCGCCGCTGGACGTGGTGATCGCGGCCGTGCATTCGAAGTTCAACCTGCCGCGCGCGAAGCAGACCGCACGCATCCTGGCCGCGCTCGAAAACCCGCACGTGAAGATCCTCGCGCACCCGCTCGGGCGCCTGATCGACCAGCGCGATCCCTACGACGTCGACATGCCGGCGATCGTGCGCAAGTGCAAGGCGCGCGGCATCGCGCTCGAACTGAACGCGCACCCGGAGCGGCTCGACCTCACCGACCTGCACTGCCGGATGGCGAAGGACGAAGGCGCGCTGGTGGCGATCAACTCCGACGCGCACTCCGTGCACGAGTTCGACAACCTCGCACACGGCATCGGCCAGGCACGGCGCGGATGGCTCGAGGCGGGCGATGTGCTGAACACCCGCCCGCTGGTCGCGCTGCGCAACTGGCTGAAACGCTGAGAGGAACATGCCGCCCCGGTCGGACCGCCGGGGCGGCGATTCCCCGGCTACTCGACCCTCAGGTGCCGCGCCCGCGTGCCTTCCTTCTTCGGCAGCACGAGTTCGAGCACGCCGTCGCTGTATTTCGCGGTCGCACCTTTTTCATCCACGTCGGTGTCGAGCGTGAAAGTGCGCGACATCGCGCCGTAGTAGCGCTCGGAGACGACCGATTTCTCGTCCTTCTCCTCTTTTTCGCGCTTGACCTCCGCCTTCAGCGTGACGACGTTGCCGTCGATTGCGATGTCGATGTCCTCCTTCTTCACGCCGGGGATTTCGGCGCGGACCTTGTAGGTCTTGTCCGTTTCCTTCACGTCGACCCGCATCTCGAAGCCCGGCTCCATTTCCCAGCGGGCGGGCCGCCAGAAGCTCTTGAAGAAATCGCGAAACGCGAGATCGAACGGGTCCTGTCTGACGACGATATTGGCCATACCTTCCTCCATTGCTGCATCGGGCCGGACTGCCCGGCCTTCAGATAAATAATGCGCGCCCGGCGTTTTTCAACATTGACGAACCGCGGCATCGCGCACGCGGCGCAGTTACCACGTTCGCGTCACGCGGGATTGCTTCTCGCATGGCGTGCGACGACGCTGCAAATCAAGGCAAGGAGGCGAACGATGAAGATCACTTCGACCGCGTTCGCGCCGGGGGGCGAGATCCCGGCGCGCCACACTTGCGAGGACAAGGACCTGTCGCCGCCGCTGGCATGGCGCGACGCGCCGGCCGGAACGAAGAGCGTCGCGCTGATCGTCGACGATCCCGACGCACCCGACCCCGCGGCGCCGAGGATGACGTGGGTGCACTGGGTGTTGTACGACCTGCCACCCGCCGGCGAGCTGCCCGAAGCGGCGCGCACGCTGCCGGCCGGAACGCGGCTCGGACTGAACGACTGGAAGCGCACCGGCTACGGCGGGCCGTGCCCGCCGATCGGACGCCACCGCTATTTCTTCAAACTGTACGCGCTCGACACCGTGCTGCCCGACCTGCAGCGGCCGACCAAGGCGCAACTCGAACAGGCCATGCAGGGACACGTGCTGGCGCGCGCGTCCCTGATCGGCACGTACCAGAAGCGCGGCGGAAGGTAGCCGCTACTTCGCCGCCGCCTTCACCGCGGCGCGCAGCGCGTCGGCCTGCGGGTTTGACACCGTGCGCTTGACCAGGATGTCGATCGGCGTCACCTTGCGTCCGTAGTAGGCGTTGTTCAACGAGTCGCGCACGTCGATCACCGAGCCTTCGAGGCTGATGCCGGCGAACGCGCCCTTGGAGCGCGAGAAGCTCATCATGTCGCTCGTGAACGTCACGCCGCCGCCCTGCCCGATCGGCCCGGCCGCGATCGACGCGTCGGACCCGAGTTTGAACCGGTTGCCGTACAGGCCGTCGAGCGCCTTCTGGCTGTTGACAAGGATCGCGACCTCGGCCGCCTCGCCGCCGAATTGCACGCCGATGCTCGCCGAGCCGATCGTGTAGAAGGCCGGCCCGACCCAGTTGTCGCCGTCGCGCACCAGCAGCACGCCGGTGCCGCCCGAGCCGCCGATGAAGAAACCGCCTTTGAGGATCTGCGGGAAGATCAGCACCGCGCGCGCCTGCTTCAGCCCCGCGCGCAGCGCCCCCATGTTCTTGTCGGCCGCCAGCGACTCGAGCGAGATGCGCGCCTTGTCGACTACGCCGCGCGCCTCGGACGCGTCATCGGCACGTGCGGCCGGCAGCACCAGCGATGCGGCCACGGCGAGTGCGGCCTGGCCGACACGGCGCCGGCCGGGTTGCAGCAACGTGCGTTCTTTCATGGTCGTTCTCCTTTGCATTGATATCGGATTGGAGGCGCAGCGCGGACCGATGGTTCATCGCGCGTTGGCGGGACGGAGTGCCCGATCGATGTTTCGGCCGGATCGATCGGCGCCGGCTGAAAGGTCATGCCTCGCCGTCGCGCGCCGGTACGCCGTGCTGCACGGCCCATTCCTTCGCCTTCGCGATCGCGATCCGGATCGCCTTGCCTTCGTCCATGCCTTCGTCGAGCAGCGCATTGGCGATCTCGATCGCCTTGGCGCGCGCGGGCTCGCTCAGGTGGCGCATCGACGCGGGGTAGTCAAACTCGGTCCAGGGCATCGGTCGAACCCGTCGCAATGCGCGCAGATTAGCGCGATCACCGCGCGCGGTGTTCGACCCAACGCAAATAGGCCGCGCGCTGCGCGGCTTCTTTGTGAAGCAGCACGGCGGTCAGGGGTGCGCGTGTTGCCCCTTCGCGTAGTCGACCATGCCCTGGAAATCGACCACCACCGCGGCCTCGTTGCCGACCACCCAGGCGTCATGGCCCGAGGGCAGCAGCGACACGTCGCCGGGGCGGCATTCGAGCTCGGTGCCGTCGTCCATCTTCACCATCAGCACGCCCGACACGTGGTACTGGAAGTGCGGCGCCTCGCAGCTCTTCGTGTTCGCGAGCGGCTGCACCGAGGTCAGCCAGCGCCAGCCCGGCTCGAAGATCGCGCGGCCGACGGTAGCGCCGCCGATGTTGACCAGTTCGAGCCGCCCCTTCGGAAATTCGCGCACGTCGTCGGGCTGGCCGAAATGCTTCAGTTCCGCCTTGTTCATCTGCAGTCTCCTCATCTTCTCAGACCGGCGACGACCCAGTTCTCGACCGGTGCCTTGCCGGGTTGAACCATGGTTGCGGTGGCGTCGAGCTTGTCGCCGCGCACCACGCCCGACCATTCGAGCTTGCCGTACTTCGGGCTTTCGGTGGTCGCTTCGAAGCGGATTGCGCCGCCGTCGTTCGACACGATGCGGTACGTCGCGTCGCCGTAGCCGTACTTGTCGCACGCAGTCGACCTGAACCGCCCGCCGGCAAAGATCAGCGTGTCGGCGTCGCCGCGCGTCTTGCCGCGCTCGATGAACACGCCCTCGAACGCCTTGCCATCGAGCGGCGACTGCGCCAGCGCCGCGCCCGCCGCCAGGGCGAGCGCGCACAGGGCAGCGGACGCCGCCCGGCACCGCAGCACATCCATTGCAAGTTTCATGTATCACCTCCGTTCAGCGTTCATCCGCCGGCGCGCACGGCGCGCGCCGCGAGCTATAGTGTTTGCCACCCCGGCACGAACGCCCATACGCATTCCGGCGTACGCGGCGCGGAGGCGATGGCGATGACCGCATCCTCGGCAAGCCTGCTGTCCGCGAGCGACCTGCAGCGCGCGCTCGACTTCCTGCGCGCGCAGCGCGCCGAGGCGCCGACGATGGTCGAGTTCGCGCGCTCGGCGATCGCGGGGCTGGCGGGACTGGTCGGCGCCGATCTGGTCACGCTCAGTTACTGCGACCTGCGCGCCGGAACGCGCAGCGTGGTCACCTGGCCCGACCAGTCGCTGTCGGACGACGACGTTGCCTGCTTCAACCGCTTCTTCCAGAGCCATCCGCTGGTGCGCCACCACGCGACGCACGCCGGCGCCGGTTCGCATCGCATCTCCGATTCACTGCCGGATACGAGCTTCCGCCGCACCGCGCTCTATGCCGACTATTACCGCAAGATCGGCATCGACTACGTGGTCGCGGTGCCGGTGCACGTCGATGCGGCGCGGCTGGTGAGCTTCGTTCTCAATCGCGCGCGGCGCGATTTCTCCGACCGCGACTGCGCACTGCTCGACACGCTGCGCTTTCAGCTGGGCGCCGAATACATGGCGCAGGAAACGCGGCTGCGCGCGCGGCGCACAATGGCGCAACTGAACGACGTTCTGATGGGCGCCGGCATGGCGGTGATCGTGCTCGACCGCAGCCGGCGCGTGACGCGCAGTTCGGAGCAGGCGCTGAAGTGGCTCGCGTACGCGGGGTTCGCGGGCAACGTGCGCATCGGCGCGCGGCTGCCCGAGCCGATCGACCGCTGGATGCGAACGCGGCTCGAGCCGTCGTGGGCGATGTTCGATCCCGGACCGCTGGTGCTCGCCACCGCGGCGCACACGCTGAAGCTGCACCTGCTGCAGGGCGACGCTGCGCTGACGCTGATGCTCGAATGCGTCGCGCAGGACCATGCGCCGGCGCGCGACTACGGGCTGACCGCGCGCGAGCGCGAGATCCTGCGCTGGCTCGCCGCCGGCAAGAGCAACGCGGAGATCGCGGCGATCCTTTCGATCCGTCCGCGCACGGTGCACAAGCACCTGGAGCACGTGTTCCGCAAGCTCGGCGTGGAGAATCGCACGGCGGCGGTGCTGCGCGCGCTGGAGATCGCGCGCGAGCCGGCCGTCACCGCGCCGGCAGCGGAATGAACTCGGTCTCGCCTTCGATCGCGCCGAAGCGCGTACGCGCCGCGGGGTCGCCGTAGCGCAGCCAGTCAGCTTTCGCCGCGTCGAGCTTTGCGCGCGAGCCGGCGACGAAGTTCCAGAAGATCAGCCGCTCGCCGACCGGCGCGCCGCCAAGCAGCATCGCGCGCGCGGCGCGCCGGGCGCGTACGGTGACATCCACTTTCGGCGTGAGCACCGCCATCTGGCCGGCCGCGAGCGACTGCCCGCCGATTTCGATCTCGCCGTCGACCACGTAGACCGCGCGCTCGGGATGCTCGGCGGCAATCACGAGCGCAGCGGCGGGATCGAACTTCAGCGCGCAATACAGTGTTGGCGACAGCACGCCGACCGGTGACCGCGCGCCGAACGCGGTGCCGGCGATCACGTCGATAGTGGCGCCCGGCCGCTCGATCCGCGGCAGCGCGGCGGCCGGATGGTGTTCGAACGACGGCGCGTCGTCCTCGTGCGCCAGAGGCAGCGCGACCCAGGTCTGCACGCCGTGCGCGCGGCTGCCGCGCGCGATGAGGTCCGGCGGCGTGCGCTCCGAATGCACGATGCCGCGGCCGGCCGTCATCCAGTTGACGTCGCCCGGCGCGATCCGCTGCACGGTGCCGAGCGAATCGCGATGCACGAACTCGCCCTCGAACAGATATGTGACCGTCGCCAGCCCGATGTGCGGATGCGGCCGCACGTCGACGCCGCGGCCCGGGGCAAATGCCGCCGGGCCCATGTGGTCGACGAAGATGAACGGCCCGACCATGCGTTGCGCCGCCGCCGGCAGCACGCGCAGCACCTTGAAGCCGCCGAGGTCGGTTTCGCGGCCCCGGATCAGGTGCTCGATCGCGTTCATATGACCCCCTTCGCGCCTGCGGCGCTGTCCCCCCAAGGGGGAGCGAGCCATCTTGGGGCGGCCCGGCGATGGCTTCATATGACCCCCTTCGCGCCTGCGGCGCTGTCCCCCCAAGGGGGAGCGAGCCATCTTGGGGCGGCCCGGCGATGGCTCATGCGCCGCAGGTTAGCGCGGCCGCGCGCTCAGCGGAATCTCACAGCAGGACAAGACCAAGGCAGCACGCGCCAAGCATCAGCCACAGGCTGCCGCGGGCGGGCGCGGAGCGCGCCGCAGGCGGCGCCTTGATGCGCGCGCGGCGACGGGGCCGCAGGCTCATCCCGTGCTGCATCTGCAGCGCGGCCAGCACCCATTGCTCGATGCGCACCTCATTGACAAGGTAATCGTCGGCCTGCACTGCATCCATCGCCCGTCTCCCGTTGGCGCCGTCCCCACGGCAGGCCGCAGTGTGCGCAACGGTTGACCGCGCGTCAGCCGAATATTCGGCTCGAGCGAATATTCACGCGCGAACGCGTCAGGCGAGAAAGATCCTGTACGCCGGGTTGTCGGTCTCGTCCCAGTGCCGGTAGCCGAGATTGGCGAGGAACTCGCGGAACTCACGCCGCTCGCCCTTCGGCACCTGCAGGCCAACCAGCACGCGCGAGTAGTCGGCGCCCTGGTTGCGGTAGTGGAACATCGAGATGTTCCACGACGGCGCCATGCTGTTGAGGAACTTCATCAGCGCGCCCGGCCGCTCGGGGAACTCGAAGCGGTAGATCAACTCGCCTTGCGCGAGCGCGCTCCTGCCGCCGACCATGTAGCGGATGTGCTCCTCGGCCAGCTCGTCGTGCGTCAGATCGACGGTCGCATAGCCGTGGCCGCGGAATGTCTTCGCCAGCTTTTCGTTGTCGCCCGCGCTGGCGGTCGCGATGCCGACGAACACGTGCGCGATCCGCGCGTCCGAGATGCGGTAGTTGAACTCGGTCACGTTGCGGTTGCCGACCAGCTCGCAGAAGCGCCGGAAGCTGCCGCGCTCCTCGGGGATCGTCACCGCGAACAGCGCCTCGCGCGCCTCGCCGACCTCGGTGCGCTCGGCGACGAAGCGCAGGCGGTCGAAGTTCATGTTGGCGCCGCTCAACACGGCGACCAGCGTGCGGCCCTTGAGCTTCCCGCGCGCGACATACGCCTTCATGCCGGCGATCGCCAGCGCGCCGGCCGGCTCCAGGATCGAGCGCGTGTCCTGGAACACGTCCTTGATCGCGGCGCAGATCGCGTCGGTGTCGGCCAGCACGATCTCGTCGACGAATTCCTTCGCGAGCCGGAACGTCTCCTCGCCGACCTGGCGCACCGCGGTGCCGTCGGAGAACAGCCCCACGTCGTGCAGCGTGACGCGCCGATTCGCTTCGAGCGAACGCGCCATCGCGTCGGAGTCGACGGTCTGCACGCCGATCACCTTGATCTGCGGCGCCAGGGCCTTGATGTACGCACCGACGCCCGCGATCAGCCCTCCGCCGCCGATGGCGACGAACACCGCCTCGAGCGGCCCGTGGTCGCCGGGGTGGTGCTGGCGCAGGATCTCCATCGCCACCGTGCCCTGGCCGGCGATCACGTCCGGATCGTCGAACGGATGCACGAATGTGAGCTTGTGCTTTGCCTGCAGTTCGAGCGCGTGCGCGGCGGCGTCGGAGTACGAATCGCCGTGCAGAACGACTTCGGCGCCGCGCGCGCACACCGCGTCGACCTTCACCTGCGGCGTCGTCACCGGCATCACGATCACCGCGCGGCAGACGAGCTTCTGCGCCGCCAGCGCCACGCCCTGCGCGTGGTTGCCGGCGCTGGCCGCGATCACGCCGCGCTTCAACTGCTCGCGCGGCAGCCGCGCCATCTTGTTGTAGGCGCCGCGGAGCTTGAAGCTCTTGACCGGCTGCAGGTCCTCGCGCTTGAGCAGCACGCGGTTGCCGAGCCGCTCCGACAGCTTCGGCGCGTCTTCCAGAGGCGATTCGATCGCCACGTCGTACACGCGCGCGGTCAGGATCCGGCGCAGGTATTCGTGGGCAGGCATGGCATCGGCGGTTGAACTAGTTGCGGAGTGTACGGGCGCGCGCGCCGGCGCGAAGATAATGTCACCGACGGAAAGGACGACCATGCTGGCATCCGAACTGCGCACGGGATCCGTGCTTCGCTTCGAGGGCGAGTTCTACCGGGTGATCGACGCGTCGTCGCACGCCGGCGGCGGCCAGCTCGGCGGCGTGGTGCACGCCAAGCTGCTGAACCTGCGCTCGCGCCACAGCGTCGAGCGCCGCTTCCGCCCGGACGAGCGGCTCGAGGCGGTCGAAGTCGACCGCGCGCGCTGGCAGTTCATCTATGCCGACGGCGACGACTACTACTTCATGAATCCCGAGACCTACGAGCAGCTGCCGATTGCTGCCGCCACGCTCGGCGCGGCGAAGGCGTTCGTCCATCCGGGGCTGGAAGCGACGGTCGAGAGCTACGAGGGCCGGCCGCTGTACGTCGTGCTGCCCGAGGCGGTCGAGCTGCAGGTGGCCGAGACCGCGGAGCCGACGCACCAGCGCGAGACGAGCGCGATGAAGTCGGCGAAGCTCGACAACGGCGTCGAGGTGCTGGTGCCGCTGTTCATCAAGACCGGCGACCGCGTGCGGATCGAAACGGCGAGCGGGAGGTATCTGGAGCGGGCGAAGGCGAAGGGTGGGTGACCGCCAAGGTTGATCCTATGATGCGCCAGCATCAATTCATCAGCCAGCGGCGATGCGAACCACCCTCGATATCGACGACGACGTGCTGCTCGCGGCCAAGGAGCGCGCCCGCAAGGAGAAGATCTCCACCGGTGCAGCGTTGACCCAGATGGCGCGCGCCGGCCGGCATCGGACCACCGGCGCGGCGCGGCGCGGCAAGAAGTTTCCGTTCGGCATCACGCCATTGCCGAGTCGCGGCGAAATCATCACCAACGAGCACGTCAATCGCCTGCGCGACGAGCTGGGCATCTGAGTGCGCGCGTTGCTCGACGTCAATGTCCTGATCGCGCTGTTCGATGCCGATCACGCGTTCGCCGAGCGCGCCAATGCCTGGGTCGCGCGCGAGCGACCTGCGATCGCCACCTGTCCCCTGACGGAGAACGGCGTGGTCTGCATCATGAGCAGCGCCGGCTACAGCATCCGCGCGAAGCAGCCGATCGCGGCAATCGCCGCGCTGCTGCGCGAAGCGTGTCGCGTCAATGACCACGAATTCTGGCCCGACGACATTTCGCTGCGCGACGAGAGCGTTTTCGACATGACGCGCCTGCACGGGCCGCGCCAGATCACCTACGCCTGCCTGCTCGCGCTGGCGATCGCGCACGGCGGCCGCTTCGTCACCTTCGACGACGCGATCCCGCTGTCGGCCGTCCGCGGGGCGACGAAGAAGCACCTCCTAGTGCTGTAGCGGCTCCGATCGCCTCGGGCGCCGCATCTGCGGCGTCGAGGGGCAGCGGAGAACGTTCCGATTCAGTCGCGCGCATCCGCCAGCGCGAGCCGGTAGGCATCCTCGACCGAAAGCGGCGCGCCCGCGCGCTGCCACTGCTCGATCTCGTCGAGCCGCAGGTGCGCGGCCAACCGCTGCAGACTCTGCTCGCGCGCGCCGGGACTGGCAGGCTTGCCGCCGACGAACAACTGCCGCTCGACGGATCTGACTTCGCAGCGGCCAAATCGAAATGTCCCCGGCACGGACTCTCCTCCTGCGCGATGCCATTAAAGCCCGGCGGCGCCGGTCGATTCAACCCGCGGGTGCGCGATTCATAACGTTTCAGGCGCGAATTCAGGTCCGTAAAGGACTTCTGCAGGGGCACCGGCGCACAGACCGGCCACGCGTCGAACGTCCTGGTCGCAAGGCGCTGACGCCGGAAACCCTTGACGCCACGCTGCCGGCGCTTCTCGGGCAGCACACGCACCGTCCGGCGCCCGGGTTCGACGCGATTCGGAAGCCGCTGGTGCCCCCTCAACAAACCGGAGAGCCGAAATGAACGAAACCTGCAAAGCCATGCTCGGATCAGTCCTCTTCCTCGCCGGAGCGAGCTCCTCGATGGCCGGCGCCGCCCAGTCGATGCCGGCCGAGACCCTGCTCGCTGCGGCGCCCGATAGCTCAAGATCGATCGTCGCCGATCCGATCCGGATCGTCGCGCGCCGTCTGCCGGCGTATCCCGTCGACGCACGCATCGACGCAGTGGAGGGCCGAGTGCTGTTGCGCTACACGGTGCAGACCGACGGGACGGTCAACGCGATCGAGACGCTCGACAGCCAACCCCCGTTCGTGTTCACGCGGCGCTCGCATTCCGAGCCGGCGCGCCGAGAGCAGCCGCCCGGTACCATCGGGCGCATGAAAGCGCCGACCGCGCCGTTCGCCGACCTGACCCCCGATGCGGTGCTGAACGCGATCGACCAGGTCGGACTGGTGACGACCGGCACGCTGCTCGCGCTGAACAGCTACGAGAACCGCGTGTTCCAGGTCGGCGTCGAGGACGCGCAGCGCTTCGTTGTCGCGAAGTTCTATCGGCCCGGCCGCTGGACCGATGCGCAGATCCTCGAGGAGCACGCGTTCACGCAGGCACTGGCCGACACCGAAGTACCGGCGGTGCCGCCGCTCGAGCTCGCAGGCCGCACGCTGCACGAGCGCGCGGACCCTTCGACCGGGCTCGGCACCGGCCATCGCTTCGCGCTCTATCCGCGCCGCGGCGGGCGCGCGCCCAACCTCGATCAGCGCGAGGTGCGCGAATGGCTCGGCCGCTTCATCGGCCGCATCCACGCGGTGGGCCGCGCGCAGCGCTTCGTACACCGGCCCGCGCTCGACATGCAGACATTCGGCGCCGAGCCGAGCGCCTACCTGATCGACAGCGGCTGGGTGCCGCACGCGCTGGCGAACGTATACGCCGGCGTGGTGGCGCAGGCGCTCGACGAGGTGCGGCGCTGCTACGAGCGCGCCGGCGCGGTGCGCACGATCCGGCTGCACGGCGACGTGCACGTGGGCAACGTGCTGTGGACCGACTCGGGAGCGCAGCCGGGGCCGCACTTCGTCGACTTCGACGACGCGCGCACCGGCCCGGCGGTGCAGGACCTGTGGATGCTGCTGTCGGGCACGCGCGACGAGATGCAGGCGCAACTGGCCGACCTGCTCGCGGGCTACGAGGAGTTCTCTGACTTCGACCGCCGCGAACTGCACCTCGTCGAGGCGCTGCGCACGCTGCGGCTGATCCACTACGCGGCGTGGATCGCGCGGCGCTGGGACGACCCGGCCTTCCCGGCGGCGTTTCCGTGGTTCAACACGCCGCGCTACTGGGAGGAGCGCGTCCTCGAGCTGCGCGAGCAGATCGCGGCGATGGCCGAGCCGCCGCTCGCGGCATGAGCGTCCACTCTATCTATTTCGCCGCGGCCTTCATCGCGTCGCTGCCGTCGTTGGCCGCGAGGTAATCGACGATGATGCGCGCGTCGGCGTCGGAGATCGGCGCCTTGAACGCGTTGCGCATCTTGGCCACCTCGGCCTCCCTCGCCTTGTGGTCCATGAACGGCGAATTGGTCAGCACGTAGTCGACGCTGTGGCACATCGTGCAGTTGGCGAGCACGACGGTGCGGCCAGGAGCGTCCTTCAGCGCGAGCTGCGACTCGTCGGCCATTGCCGCGAGCGGCAACGCGACCCATGCAATTGCAATCCAACGCTTCATGTCGGTTCTCATCGTCATGCCGCCACGATCGGGATCCGCTGCACCACGTTGTGGTGGTAGCCGGCAGGGTTGTGGATCAGCGTGAAGGTCTGCGTGGTGCCGTTGGCGCTGGTGGCGCGCGCCATCACCTCGTAGTTGCCGGGCGCGAGCTTCGGCACGCGCAGCGCGAAGGTGCGGAACGAGTAGCGGCTTAGGTTCTCGCCGAGCGTGCTGCGCATCCAGTTGGCGCCGCCGTCGAGGGTGACGTCGACCGCGGCGACTCCGGACCCGCCGTCCCACGCCACGCCGCGCACTTCGAGCCCCTGCGCGGCATTGATGCGCTGGCCGACGCGCAGGTTGGTGATCAGCGAATTGGTCACCATCTGCGTGATCGGCGTGTTGACCGCCGTCTCCTGCGTGATGAAGCGATCGACGACCGGAAACTTGCCGACCGGAACGCGATACGCGGTCGCCATCCAGAAGCCGGTGAAGGGCTTGGCCAGCACCGCGATGTCGACGAGCTGCTTGACCCAGTAGGTCGCGGTCCAGCCCGGCACGATCAGCCGCGCCGGGAAGCCGTTGAAGTGCGGCAGCGGCGCGCCGTTCATCTCGAACGCGATCAGCGTGTCGGCATCGAGCGCCTTCCACACCGGCAGGCTCTTGACGAAGTCCGGCGTGGCCTCGATTGCGCCCGCGTCTGCACCGTTAAAGGAGATCTCGACCGCCGTCTTCTTGACGCCGGCGCGCGCCAGCACGTCCTTCGGCCGCACGCCGCGCCAGCGCGCGTTGCCCATCGCTCCGGCCCTCCAGATCACTCCAGCCACGTGCGGCTCGAAGAGGCCCCTGCGGTTGCCGGAGCACTGGCACACCGCGACCACCTCGACTTGAGGGAACTGCGACTTCAGTCCCTGCAGTGTGAAGCTCGCCGGCTTGTCCGCCGCCTCGCCGCCGACGTTCAGGCGCCACGACTCCGCCTTCACTTCGGGGATGTTGGACAGATGCCAGCGCACGAAGAACGCATCGTTGCGCGTGATGACGTCACCCAAGTACCGGACCGGCGTCTCGTAATTTGGTGGCCGGTAGCTCTTGCGAATCAGCGGCACCTTGCCCGGCAGCGCATCCAGCGCCTGCTCGGCCGCCGCGCCAGCCGGCAGTTCTGCGAAGCCAAGCTCCGCGGTCGCGGCGCGCCCCCATGAGGGCAGCACCGCGCCGGCGCCGCCGGCAGCCAGGCCGGCCACGAATCGGCGTCGATCGATCATCGTGTTCCCTCGTTGCCTCGTCTTCGTCCGAGGCGTTTTCATATCAGCGCCGCCAGCGGCCGGAATCCGGGAATCCCTTATACGAGCAATCACTGGAGGCACTGTGATCGCGCACCGCACGGTGACTCTCCGCGCGACGTCCGCCCTGCGCTGCAGCGAAAACGTAAAATCCGCGTTCAAGCCGCGCCGCCGTTGACCGCTGGCCGCTTGCCGATCGACCGCGATGAATGCGCCGCAGCCGCCGAACCTGACCCGACCCGCGCCGCCCACCGAAGCCCCGGTGCGCCTGCGCGAGATCCCGTACAACTACACGTCGTTCTCGGATCGCGAGATCGTGATCCGGCTGCTCGGCGCGGACGCCTGGCGCGTGCTCGACGAGCTGCGCGCGGAGCGCCGCACCGGCCGCAGCGCGCGCATGCTGTACGAGGTGCTCGGCGACGTGTGGGTCGTGCAGCGCAATCCGTACCTACAGGACGACCTGCTCGACAATCCGAAGCGGCGCGTGCTGCTGATCGAAGCGCTGCATCACCGGCTGGGCGAGATCGAGAAGCGGCGCGAGCCGGCCGACCGCGAGCGCGATGCCAAGGTCGGCGTGCTGCTCGATGCTGCGCGCGCCTGCGTGGCGAAGTTCGAGCAGGATTTCCGCGATGTCTGGGACCTGCGCAAGCGCGCGAAGCGACTCTTCACCCGCATCACGCGCGCCGACAACGTGTGCTTCGATGCGTTCGCGCGCGTGTCGCACGTGACCGACGCCACCGACTGGCGCGTCGAATTTCCATTCGTGGTGCTGACGCCCGACAGCGAAGCGGAAGTGCCGGCGCTGGTGCGCGCGTGCATCGAACTGGGGCTGACGATCATTCCGCGCGGCGGCGGCACCGGCTACACCGGCTCGGCCGTGCCGCTGAGCGCGCGGTCGGCGGTGATCAACACGGAGAAGCTCGAGTCGCTTGGCGCGGTCGAACAGACCGAGCTGCCGGGCGTGGCCGAGAACCGCAGCACGATCTTCTCCGGCGCCGGCGTCGTCACGCGGCGCGTGGCCGATGCGGCCGAGCGCGCCGGGCTGGTGTTCGCGGTCGACCCGACCTCGGCCGACTCGTCGTGCATCGGCGGCAACATCGCGATGAACGCCGGCGGCAAGAAGGCGGTGTTGTGGGGCACCGCGCTCGACAACCTCGTCTGGTGGCGCATGGTCGACCCCGAGGGCCACTGGCTCGAGGTCACGCGCGTCGGGCACAACCTCGGCAAGATCCACGATGCGCCGGTCGCGAAGTTCGACCTCGTGTGGAAGGACGGCCGCCAGTTGCCCGACCAGGCGCGCGAACTGAAGCGCGAACGGCTCGAGATCGAAGGCCGGCGCTTCCGCAAGACGGGGCTCGGCAAGGACGTCACCGACAAGTTCCTCGGCGGGCTGCCCGGCGCCCAGAAGGAAGGCTGCGACGGGATCATCACCTCGGCGCGCTGGCTGCTGCACCGGATGCCGCAGCACACGCGCACCGTATGCCTGGAGTTCTTCGGTAACGCGCGCGACGCGGTGCCGTCGATCGTGGAGGTGAAGAACCTGCTCGCCGACAAGCCTGGCGGCGCAGGGCGGGAGAACGGGGCCCGCTCCCCCGTTCTGCTTGCCGGGCTCGAACACCTCGACGAGCGCTACCTGCGCGCGGTCGGCTACACGACCAAGAGCAAGCGCGGCGTGCTGCCGAAGATGGTGCTGATCGGCGACCTTGTCGGCGACGACGACGCAGCGGTCGCGAAGGCCGCGAGCGAAGTGGTGCGCATCGCCAACGCGCGCGGCGGCGAAGGCTTCGTCGCCGCGAGCGGCGAGGCGCGCAAGAAGTTCTGGCTCGACCGCGCCAAGACCGCGGCGATCTCCAGGCACACCAACGCGTTCAAGCTGAACGAGGACGTGGTCATCCCGCTCGATCGGATGGGCGACTACACGAACGCGATCGAGCGCATCAACATCGAACTGTCGATCAAGAACAAGCTCGCGCTGCTCGACGCGCTCGACGCCTTCTTCGCCACCGACTTCGCGCTGGGCAAGACCGGCGACGTCGAGTTCGACCGGCTACCGCGCGAGGAGATCCTCGGCGATCGCGTCGAGCAGGCGCGCGAGCTGATCGCGTTCACGCGCGAGCGGTGGCAGTACCTGCTGGCGAATTTCGACACGCCGGTGGCGGCTGCGGCGACCGAGCTGACGCGGTTGGGGCTGACGCACGTAGTGAACCCATTCGATCGACCGCAGGCCCTCACCCCCCGCCCCTCTCCCACTGATGTGGGAGACGGGTTCAAACCCTCGCCCGCGTCAGCGGCAGAGGGTGGCGCGCCGGCGCCGGGTGAGAACGAGCGGCTGATCGACCTGCTGCAATCCCGCACCATCCGCGTGTCGTGGAAGACCGAGGTGCGCGCGCCGCTCGAGCGAATCTTCTCGGGCGCGGCGTTCGCGCCGGTGCTTGCCGAGTGCGAAGCGATCCACCAGCGCGTGCTGCACGGCCGCGTGTTCGTCGCGCTGCACATGCACGCGGGCGACGGCAACGTTCACACCAACATCCCCGTCAACTCCGACGACTACGAGATGCTGCGCACCGCGCACGCGGCAGTCGTGCGCATCATGAGAATCGCCCGCGAGTTGAACGGCGTGATCTCGGGCGAGCACGGCATCGGCATCACCAAGCTGGAGTTCCTGACCGACGAGGAAACGCGCGAGTTCCGCGCGTACAAGCAGCGCATCGATCCCGAGGGGCGATTCAACAAGGGCAAGCTGCTGCCAGGCGCGACGCTGGACAACGCCTACACGCCGAGCTTCAACCTGCTCGGCCACGAGTCGCTGATCATGCAGCAGTCCGACATCAACTCGATCTCGGACGCGATCAAGGACTGCTTGAGATGCGGCAAGTGCAAGCCGGTGTGCGCCACCCACGTGCCGCGCGCCAACCTGCTGTACTCGCCGCGCAACAAGATCCTCGCGACCTCGCTGCTGATCGAGGCTTTCCTGTACGAGGAGCAGACGCGCCGCGGCGTGTCGATCAAGCACTGGGACGAGTTCGCCGACGTCGCCGATCACTGCACGATCTGCCACAAGTGCCTGACGCCGTGCCCCGTGGACATCGACTTCGGCGACGTGTCGATGGCGATGCGCGACCTGCTGCGCCGGATGGGCAAGAAGCGCTTCAATCCGGGCAGCGCCGCGACGATGTTCTTCCTGAACGCGACCAACCCGCAGACCATCAAGCTCGCGCGCACGCTGATGATCGAATGGGGCTACAAGGCGCAGCGCCTCGGCCACCGCCTGCTCAAGCTCGCGGCGAAGGCGCAGACGAGGCAGCCGCCGGCGTCGACCGGCAAGCCGGCGCTCAAGGCGCAGGTGATCCACTTCGTCAACAGGAAGATGCCGGGCAACCTGCCGAAGCGAACCGCGCGCGCGCTGCTCGACATCGAGGATCACCGCTACGTGCCGATCATTCGCGCGCCGCAGACCGCGGCCGACGCCGAGGCCGTGTTCTACTTCCCCGGCTGCGGCTCGGAGCGGCTGTTCTCGCAGGTGGGCCTGGCCACGCAGGCGATGCTGTGGGCGGTCGGCGTGCAGTGCGTGCTGCCGCCGGGGTATCTTTGCTGCGGCTATCCGCAGCGCGGCAGCGGACAGTTCGACCGCGCGGAGAAGATCATCACCGACAACCGCGTGCTGTTCCACCGCGTCGCCAACACGCTGAACTACCTCGACATCAAGACCGTGGTGGTGAGCTGCGGCACCTGCTACGACCAGCTCGCGGGCTACGAATTCGAGCAGATCTTTCCCGGCTGCCGCATCGTCGACATCCACGAGTACCTGCTGGAAAAGGGCGTGAGGCTCGAAGGCGTGACGGGCGTGCGCTACATGTATCACGACCCCTGCCACTCGCCGATGAAGCAGCAGGATCCGCTCGCGACGGTCAACGCGCTGATCGCGACCGCCGACCGCGTGCGGATCGAGAAGAGCGACCGCTGCTGCGGCGAATCGGGCTCGCTGGCGATCGCGCGGCCCGACATCTCGACCCAGGTGCGCTTCCGCAAGGAAGAGGAGATCCGCAGGGGCGCCGACCGGCTGCGTGCGGGCGATTTCACCGGGGCGGTCAAGGTGCTGACCTCATGCCCGTCCTGCCTGCAGGGGCTCACGCGCTACAACGACGACGCCGACACGGACGCCGACTACATCGTCGTCGAGATGGCGCGCCACCTGCTCGGCGAGAACTGGCTTCCCGATTTCGTCACCAAAGCGAACGCGGGCGGGATCGAGCGCGTGCTGGTATAGCTGCGCGATCTTCGGGTCGGCGGGAATCGGTGCCGCGGGCAACGCGGACGGCGCAGTCGCGGGCTGGTGTCCTGAATCAGAAATTCGTCGCAGCCAATCCGCTACCGCCATGCGTCGTTGCGCGCCTTGCCAAACGTCCCGTTCCGGCGGCGACGCGCCTGGCCTGACGGTGAACCCAACCCTTTCCCCGCGCTCTCGTACGGTCGCAACGCAATTCATAGCGCTCGTGCCATCGGCAGCGTTGTGCAACGAATCTCTGACTCGGAGCCATGGCATCGCGACGTGGTTCGCACTCGAAGCAGCCGGGGAGTCTCACATGCAGCGCTGGCTTGCGCTCTGCGCCGCTTCCGTGACATTGGCGTTGCCGCTCGCGGGCTGCGGCGGCAGCGATTCGGGGCCACGCCCGCGCCGGCCGCCTTTTCTACTCGGACTGCAGCAGCGGCTGGGAGCGCAGCCCGCGCTTCGCCGGCGCAACGGTCGGCGAGCGGACTGAATGGATCGCGTCGATCGCCTCGAACGTCACGGCGTCGTTCGGCGTTGACGCGAGCGGCGAGCTGTGCCTGCTCGCGCGGGACGGGCGCGTGCTGAAACTGGTGCGCGGATAACCCGGCCGTTGCCGCTCGCTGCGGCACAATGGCGAGCGCTGCGACAATGGCGACGATGACCGACTGCGAACTGTGCCGCGCCGACGGCGGCGACGTTGTACTGCGCACTGCCGAGCTGCGCGTGGTGCTGGTCGACGAGCCCGGCTATCCGGGTTTCGCGCGCGTGATCTGGAACGCGCACGTGCGCGAAATGACGGACCTCGCGCCGCCGCAGATCGCGCGGCTGATGGGCGCGGTGTTCGCGGTCGAGGATGCGTTGCGCGCGGTGCTCAAACCGCTGAAGGTCAACCTCGCCAGCCTCGGCAACATGACGCCGCACGTGCACTGGCACGCGATCCCGCGCTTCGCCGACGATCCGCACTACCCGAAGCCGATCTGGGCCGGGCGCCAGCGCGAACCCGATCCCGCCGTTCTCGCCGCGCGCCGCGCGCTGTTGTCCGCGCTGGCGGCGGAGATCGAACAGCGCGTGATCCGTGATCCGTGACTCGCAATCCGCAATCCGCGATCCGCAATCCCTATTCACCACACGGCGCCAGCCTCGTCGCCCCGAACTCCTTCTGCAGCGGCGCGAGCTGCTGCATCAGCGCCGCGTCGGCGGGCCGCAGGCGAAAGCGAGTCGCAACGCCTGACGACCGCACCGACACGCGCACGCCCTTGACGCCGCGCCGCTCGAGATCGGCCTGGTGCTTGAGCGCCAGTTCCTGATCCTTGAACTGGCCGAGCGAAATCGCGTTGCGCAGCGGCGAGCTGTCCTCGATCACCATCAGGTCGCGCACGCCCTTGCCGCGCAGGTCGTCGGCGACGCGCTCGGCCTCGGCGCGCGTCTTCAGCGGCGGCACGAAGACCATGTACCAACCGCCGACGTCGACCTCGGCCGCGGTGATGCGCGGTGCGGGGCTGAGCGCCTCCAGGCGCTGCCGAACCCGTGCGCCCACGTCGGCGGCGAAGTCGCCGAACTCGACGCACGCCGCCGCGTCCTTGCGGTCGGCGCCGTTGCCGCCCGCGCGTCCGCCCTCGTTGAGTTTGCGCACCTCGTCCTCGCTCAGCACGCGGATCGCCTGCGGTTCGATCTGCTGCGCGATGCGGCCCGGCTCGCGGCCGGCCGGCGTCAGCTGGCCGAGCCAGCCCTGCTGGTACGCGAACAGCACCAGGTTCGCCAGCAGCAGGAGCAGCAGCAGCGTGCGCATCGTCAGCGCGCCGAGGTCGTGGCCTGCGCGCGCAGCAGCACGCCGCGCAGCACGAGGTTCGGCTCCCGCCGCACGGTGGCGAGCCGCGGATCGAACGTCAGATGCGCGCGCAGCGCGGCGGCGTTGCCGCCGTCGAGCAGCACCAGCACCGGCCCGCCGTCGGCCGCGAGCCGGCGCACGCGCCGCTCGATCAGTCCAAGCTGGCTTTCCAGCACGCCGGTCGTGATCGCGTCGTCGGTATTGTCCGGGTGCCCGACCAGATCGCCGTCGGCGAGCGGAAGCTGCGCGGTGTGCCGCGCGAGGCTGTCGAACATCAGCCGCACGCCCGGCGCGATCACTCCGCCGACAAACTCGCCGTCGGCGCTCACGCCATCGACCGTGGTCGCGGTGCCCGCGTTGACGACCAGCAGCGCGCAGCCGGGATGCGCGGCGCGCGCGGCCAGCATCGCGTGCCAGCGGTCGGCGCCGAGCTGCGCCGGATCGCGATAACCGCTGCGCAGGCGCACGCCGCCCGATTCGAATTCGCGCTGCGAAGCGAACCACGTGACCGGCACGCCGCATTCGGCCTGCACCGTCGCCTCGATCGCGCGCGCGATTTCGGCGCCCGCGACGTTGCAGCCGAACGCGGCCGCGAGCGGCCGCCGCCGCAGTTGCACCGTCAGCGCGGCCGGCAGATCGTCGAGCGCGAGCGCGGCGCCGGGCGTGACGGCGCGCTCGTGCGGCGCGGCGAACGCGAACTTCAGCGCCGAGTTGCCGGCGTCGAGCAACAGCCACGTCATGACGCAGCCCTCGCCGGCCGCAGCGACAGCTCGCCGCTCGCAAAGGTGCGCAGGCCCGCATCGGTCTGCAGCAGCAGGCGGCCCTCGCCGTCTACGCCGAGCGCGCGCCCTCTCACGACCCGCGTGCCGTGATCGACGATGTCGACCTCGGCATCGGCGTGCGCGAACCAGCGCATGTAGCGCGGCTGCAGCGGCACGAAGCCGTCGCGCTCGTGCTCGCGCGCGACCCCGAGCAGCGCGCGCGCCAGTCGCGCGATGCGCGCCTCGCGGCCGGCCGCGAGCGGCGCCAGCTCGATCCGCTCGGCCAGCGTCGCCAGCGGTTGCGCGGCCGACGCCCGCATCGCCGCGTCGGCCCACAGGTTCACGCCGACGCCGATCACCAGCGTTCGCTGTCCGGCGCCGTCCTGCGCGAGTTCGCACAGGATGCCGGCCAGCTTGCGACCGTCGAGCAGCACGTCGTTCGGCCATTTCAGCTGCACGGCCACGCCGTCGTCGTGCAGCGTCTCGGCGATCGCCACGCCGCAGGCCAGCGTGATCGCCGACGGCGCGTGCGGCGAATCGGCGAGCGGCACCGCGAGCGAGAACAGCAGCGATGCGCCCGGGCTGCTGTGCCAGCGGCGCCCGTGGCGCCCGCGCCCGGCCGACTGCACCAGCGCCGCGCGCAGCCGCGGCCGCCGCGGTTGCTGCGCGCGCGCCAGCGTCAGCAGATCGCTGTTGGTCGAGCCGGTCTCCCGCACCGTTTCGACGTCGATCGACTCGCCGCCACCGGCCAGCGCGCGCGCGATCAGCTCGCGCGCCAGCGGCCGCGCGAACGCGGCCAGCGCGCTCGAAGACGCGGCGACGGTGCCCGGCTCGGTGGCGGAATTCATGCGCGGCCACTTTAGCATCGGCGTGCGCGCTTGCTGAGGCGCGGCCGCGCATCGACAATCGCGCCGTGTCCGCCAGCACTCGACTCGAGACCGCGTGGACGCGCCGCGCCTCGCCGCTGGCGCGCGCGCTCGCCGTCGCGTACCTGGCGCTGGTCGTCTACGTGAGCCTGGCGCCGTGGTCCGGCTGGCGCGACGTCGGCATCGGCGCCTTCGCGTATCTGAGCGCGCCGCTGCCGCGTTACATCACGGCGTTCGATGTCGTCGTCAACGTGCTCGGCTATCTGCCGCTGGGCGCGCTCGTGGTTCTGGCGCTGCATCCGCGCGTGCGCGGCGCGGCGGCCGCGGCGCTCGCGGTGGCGACGTGCGCGCTGCTGTCGGGCGCAATGGAAGCGCTGCAGACGTTCCTGCCGAGCCGCGTCGCTTCGTCGATCGATCTGGCGACCAACAGCGCCGGCGCGCTCTTGGGCGCAGCGCTGGCCGCGCGCTATGCGTCGAGCCTGATCGACCGCGGCCGGCTGGCCGAACTGCGCGCGCGCTGGTTCCGCCGCGACGCGTCGCTGCCGCTGACGCTGATCGCGCTGTGGCCGCTGGCGCAGGTGCACCCGGGCACGATGCTGTTCGGCAACGGCGAACTGCGCGATCTGCTGCAGTCGATCCTCGGCGCGTTCGACCTGTGGCCGAGCGGCTTCACCACGGCCCGCTTCGGTCCGGCCGAATTCATTCTCAGCGAAGCCGCAGTAGCGACGGCCGGGCTGCTGGCGGCCGGGCTGACGCTGGCCGCGGTGATGCAGGCGCTCGCGCCGCGCTCACGCCTGCTGCTGGCATTGCTCGCGACCGCGCTCGCCACGCGTTCGCTCGCCTTCGGCGTGCAGTTCGGTGCCGACCGCGTCTTCGCCTGGGCCACGCCGGGCGCGATCGGCGGGCTCGCGATCGGCACGCTGGCGCTGCTGGTCGCCGCGGCCGGGCGGCCGCGCGCGCTCGCGCGGCTCGCGTTGCTGGCCACGCTGGTGCAGATCGCGCTGGTCAACCTGACTCCGGAAAACCCCTACCACGTCCACTGGCTGCAGCAGTGGCATCCCGGCCGGCTGCTGCACGCCGCGCAGGGTGCCGACTGGCTGGCGACCGCGTGGCCGTACGCGCTGCTGGCGTGGCTGCTGCCGGCGGCGCTCAGCGCGCGGCTGCCGAAATCGCATCCGTCGCACCCGTAAACTTGCAGCAGCGCGACGACGGAATCGATCATGTACTACAAGCACCACGTGTTCTTCTGCCTGAACCAGCGCGACGACGGCCGGCCCTGCTGCGCCAACCACAACGCGGCGGCGATGCAGGCGCACGCGAAGGACCGCGTGAAGGCCGCCGGCGCCAACGGCAAGGGCGGCATCCGCGTGAACAAGTCGGGCTGTCTCGATCGCTGCGAAGAAGGGCCGTGCGTGGTCGTCTACCCCGAAGGCGTCTGGTACACGTACGTCGACGAGCACGATATCGACGAGATCGTCGATTCGCATCTGCTCAACGGCCAGGTCGTCGAGCGGCTGAAGATCTGATGGCGCGGGTGCAGCCGTGCTGAAAGCCGAACGCCGATTGGTCGACGGGCCGGCGGGCCGCATCGAGGTTGCGCTCGACGTGCCGGTGCCCGCGCCACCGGAGCTCAGACCGATCGGACTCGCGTTCATCGGCCATCCGCATCCGTTGTACGGCGGCACGCTGGAGAACAAGGTCGCCGCCACGCTCGCTCGCGCATTCGCCGGACTGGGCTGGCTCGCGCTGCGGCCGAACTTCCGCGGCGTCGGCGCGAGCGAAGGCACGCACGATCACGGCCAGGGCGAGACCGACGACTTCGTGCACCTGGTCGACACGGCGCCGCGCTGGCTGTCCGACTTCGCGCCCGTTGATGCACTGCCGCTCGCGCTGGCCGGCTTCTCGTTCGGCAGCTTCGTCGCCGCGCGCGCGGCGCAGCGGCTGGCCGAGCGCGGCCGCACGTCCGACCATCTGGTGCTGGTCGGCGCGGCCGCCGGCAAATGGGACATGCCCGCAGTGCCGCCGCAAACGCTGGTGATTCACGGCGAGCACGACGAGACGATCGCGCTCGCGGCGGTGTTCGACTGGGCGCGGCCGCAGGGTCTGCCGATCGTCGTGCTGCCCGGCACCGACCACTTCTTCCATCGTCGGTTGTCGCTGCTGAAGCGGCTGGTGCAGATGCACGTCGTTGCGGAAAGGTCGATTGACGCTGCCGGGCAAAGCGACTAGAAGTTTTGCGAGTCACGACCCGCGGGCGGTCGAGCAGGCATGGACGAAGCACTCGTGTTCAGGAAGACCCCGGCCGGACAGGTCGAGGTCACCGCGCGCAGCGGCTCGCTGACGCTGTCGATGCGGCGCGTGCTGATCATGGTCGACGGCCGGCGCCCGCTCGCCGAACTGGCGCCGCTGGTGCGGGCGGGCGAGATCGACGGCCTGATCGCCGCGCTGCTGGAAAAGGGCTACATCGAGCCGATCGTGGCCGCGGCACCGGAACCCGCCCCCGCCGCCGGCCCGACCACGATCACTCAGGGGCCGCGCACGCTGTCGGACGTGACCGACCCCAACCGCTTCATGTCGCTCGACGAGGCGAAGCGGCGCGTCGTGCGCGAGCTGACCGACCGCCTCGGCCCCGAGGCCGAATACGTGGCGATCAAGATCGAGCGATGCGCCAGCATCGAGGAGTTGCGCGCCCGCATCCGCGACGCCGAGCGGCTGCTCGCCAATGCGATCGGCGAGAAGGCTGCGCAGGACTTCCTGCAGGCGCTGCGGCGGCGCTGAGCGGGGCGGTAGCATTCCGTCCTCTGGCGCCGGACCCCGGGGACGAATGCGATGGAATGGAACGAGGCCACCTGCTATCTGAACGGCGAGTTCATTGCGCTTGCCCGCGCGCAGGTCTCCGTGCTCGACCGCGGCTTCATCTTCGGCGACGGCGTGTACGAGGTGATCCCGTGCGACCACGTGCAGCCGGGTTTCACCGCGCCGTTCCGCGCGCGCGAGCATTTCGACCGGCTCGACCGCAGCCTGGCCGCGGTGCGCATCGCCAATCCCATGTCGCGCGACGACTGGCTGCGGCTGGTCGCCGGGCTGATCGCGCGGCACCCGTGGCCGCGGCAATCGATCTACCTGCAGGTCACGCGCGGCGTAGCCAAGCGCGACCACGTGTTCCCGGCCGGCGTGACGCCGACGGTATTCGCGATGTCATCGCCGTGGCCGGAGGTTCCGAAGGAGCAGATCGAGCGCGGCACCGCCGCGGTCACGCACGCGGACGAGCGCTGGCTGCACTGTGACATCAAGAGCACGTCGCTGCTCGGCAACGTGCTGATGAAGCAGTACGCGATCGAGCACGACGCGACCGAGACGGTGCTGCTGCGCGACGGTTTCCTGACCGAAGGCTCGAGCACCAACATCCTGATCGTGCGCAACGGGACGCTGCTGGCCCCGCGCAAGACGAATCTAATCCTGCCCGGCATCACCTACGACGCGGTGTTCGACATCGCGCGCGCGCACGGCATGCCGTGCGAGGTGCGCGCGATCGGCGCAGCCGAACTGCGCACGGCCGACGAGATCCTTCTCAGTTCATCCGGCCGCGAGGTGATCGCGATCACGCGGCTCGACGGCAAGCCGGTCGGCAGCGGCATGCCGGGCGAAGGCTTCCGCCGCATCCACGCGTGGTACCAGCAGGCCAAGCGCGACGATGCGGCGCGCTGGCGCGCCGAGTTGCAGCGGCTCGGCGGCGGCGCCCTGGCAATTTCATCCGGCATCCCCACATAGAGCGAATGCAAACGCATTCGCCCCTGTCGTTTCCGACCGATTTCCCCATCAAGGTGATGGGCAAGCGCGTCAACGGCTTCGCGCAGGCGGTGGTCGATGTCGTGCGGCGGCACGCGCCGGACTTCGATCCGGCCACGCTCGAACTGCGCGTATCGAAGGCCGGCAACTATCTGTCGGTGACCGCCACCGTCAACGCCACGTCGCGGGCGCAGCTCGACGATCTGTATCGCGCGCTGACCTCGCACCCGCTGGTCAAGGTGGTGCTGTGATCGACAGCGCGCCCGCGCTCGCGGTGCGGGCGTTGGTCGTGCGCTCGTTGGGACGCGCCGATTACCTGGCGACGTGGCAGGCGATGCGAGAGTTCACCGCGCGGCGCGGACCCGACACGCCCGACGAACTGTGGATCGTCGAACACCCGCCCGTGTTCACCCTCGGGCAGGCGGGCCGGCGCGAACACGTGCTCGACGCGGGCGATATCCCGCTGATCGCCACCGATCGTGGCGGGCAGGTCACGTATCACGGGCCGGGGCAGGTCGTCGTCTACACACTGCTCGATCTGAGGCGCCTCGGCATCTTCGTGAAGGAACTCGTTTTCCGCATCGAGAGCAGCGTGATCCAGGTGCTCGACAGCTACGGCATCGCCGGCCGGCGCGTCAAAGGCGCGCCCGGCATCTACGTGCCGTGGTCCGCGCCCGACTCCCGACGCTCGACGGACGACGACTTCGCGGGGCTGGCCAAGATCGCCGCCATCGGCATCAAGATCACGCGCGGCTGCAGCTATCACGGCGTGGCATTCAACGTGGCGATGGATCTGGCGCCGTTCGACCGCATCGATCCGTGCGGTTATGCGGGGCTCGCGACGGTCGACCTGCGTAAAATCGGCGTCTCCACGACCTGGGCCGACGCTGCGGAGCGCCTGAGCGAGCGGCTGGCGGCCCACTTCTCCCGATGAGCACACCGACGCCGGATCCGTTCGCGAAGAAAAAGGGCGACGCCAAGACCGGCGTCGTGTTCAAGAAGATCCCGATCGCGGTCGCGCCGGCGCAGCCGGGGCTGCGCAAGCCCGACTGGATCCGCGTCAAGGCCGGTTCGCCGACCACGCGCTTCTACGAGATCAAGGACATCCTGCGCAGCCACAAGCTGCACACCGTGTGCGAGGAGGCGAGCTGCCCGAACATCGGTGAATGCTTCGGCAAGGGCACGGCGACCTTCATGATCATGGGCGACAAGTGCACGCGCCGCTGCACCTTTTGCGACGTCGCGCACGGCCGGCCCGAGCCGCTCGATCACGACGAACCGATCAATCTCGCCAAAACGATCGCAGCGCTGAAGCTGAAGTACGTCGTGATCACCTCGGTCGACCGCGACGACCTGCGCGACGGCGGCGCGCAGCACTTCGTCGACTGCATCCGCGCGGTGCGCGAGCGCGCGCCGGCGACCAAGATCGAGGTGCTGGTGCCCGACTTCCGCGGCCGCTTGGACCGCGCGCTGGAAATCCTCGAAGCCGCGCCGCCGGACGTGATGAACCACAACCTCGAAACCGTGCCGCGCCTGTACAAGGTGGCGCGGCCGGGATCGGACTTCGCGCACTCGCTGAAGCTCTTGCAGGAGTTCAAGCGCCGCGTGCCGGGCGTGCCGACCAAGAGCGGTCTGATGCTGGGGCTGGGGGAAACCGACGACGAGATCCTGCAGGTGCTGCGCGATCTGCGCGCGCACGATGTCGACATGCTGACGCTGGGCCAGTACCTGGCGCCGAGCGCGGCGCACTTCCCGGTGCAGCGCTACGTGCATCCGGACACGTTCGCGGTGTTCGAGCGCGAGGCGCTGGCGCTCGGCTTCTCGCACGCGGCGTGCGGGCCGCTGGTCAGAAGCTCCTACTACGCGGACGAGCAGGCGCACAAGGCGGGCGTGGTCTGAGCCAACACGCGCCCATGGTCTGCAAGATCGCCTACGCGACCGCCCATTCGTTCGACAGCAGGGCGACCTGCTCCAGCACCGTCTCCGTCGCCTTCTCCTGCTTGTCGGGCGGATAGCCATACTTGCGCAGGATGCGCTTCACGAGCACTCGCAATTGCGCACGCACGTTCTCGCGCAACGTCCAGTCGATCGTGACGTTGGCGCGCACCGTCTTGACCAGCTCCTGGGCAATGGTGCGCAGGGTCTCGTCGCCGAGCACCTTGACCGCGCTGTCGTTGGCTTCCAGCGCGTCGTAGAAGGCGAGTTCATCGTCGCTGAGACCGAGCTTCTCGCCGCGCGCGTTGGCCTCGCGCATCTCCTTCGCCAGGCCGATCAGCTCTTCGATCACCTGCGCCGCCTCGATCGCGCGGTTCTGATAGCGGCGGATCGTCTGTTCCAGCATTTCGGCGAACGAACGCGCCTGCACGACGTTCTTGCGCCGGCGCGTGGCCAGTTCGCCTTTCAGCAGCTTCTGCAGCAGCTCCACCGCGAGGTTGCGCTGGGGCATGCCACGCACTTCGGACAGGAACTCTTCGGAGAGGATCGAGATGTCGGGCTTGGCCAGCCCCGCCGCCGCAAAGATGTCGATCACGCCCTCGGGCGCCACCGCGCGCGAGATGATCTGCCGCACCGCGTGCTCGATGTCCTCTTCGGGCCGCGCGTCGCCGGGCGCGCGCTTGGCGAGCACCGCCTGCACCGCCTGGAAGAACGCCACGTCGTCGCGGATGCGCAGCGCCTCGGCGTGCGGCACTGCCAGCGCGAAGGCCTGTGACAGCTCGCGCACCGCGCTCACGCAGCGGTCCTTGCCGCTAGCTTGCGCCAGGATGTGCTCCTGCGCAGGCGGCAGCAGGCCGAGCCGTTCCTGCGGCGTGCCGGTGGTCCACTTCGAACGGTCGAAGCCGTGGAAGAGCCCGCAACAGACCTCGTACTTTTCCAGCATCACGGCCACGGCCTCGTCCTGCTTCAGCGCCGTGCGACCGGTTCCGCCGCTCTCGGTGTAGGTCGCGAGCGCTGCCTTCAGTTCGTGCGCCAGCCCAAGGTAGTCCACCACCAGCCCGCCCGGCTTGTCCTTGAAGACGCGGTTCACGCGCGCGATCGCCTGCATCAGCCCGTGCCCGCGCATCGGCTTGTCGATGTACATCGTGTGCAGGCTCGGCGCGTCGAAGCCGGTGAGCCACATATCGCGCACCAGCACCATGCGGAGCGGGTCCACGGGATCGCGGACGCGATTGGCCAGCGCCTCGCGCCGGGGCTTGTTGCGGATGTGCTGCTGCCAGTCCACCGGATCGGAGGCTGAACCCGTCATGACGACCTTGATCGCGCCCTGGTCGTCTTCGTCAGCGGCCCACTCGGGCCGCAGCTTGACGATCTCGTCGTACAGCTCGACGCAGATCCGCCGGCTCATGCACACGACCATGGCCTTGCCGTCCATTGCTTCCAGGCGCTTCTCGAAGTGCTCCACGATATCGCGCGCCACGATCGCGAGCCGCTTCGCTGAGCCCACCACGGCCTCGAGCTGCGCCCACTTGGTCTTGAGCTTCTCCTTGCGCTCGACTTCCTCACTTTCGGTGGCCTCCTCGAAGTCGGGGTCGATCTTCGGCCGCTCGGATTCATCGAGCGCCAGCTTGGCGAGCCGGCTCTCGTAGTAGATCGGCACCGTCGCGCCGTCGGCGACGGCGCGCTGGATGTCGTAGACGCTGATGTAGTCGCCGAAGACCGCGCGCGTGCTGGCGTCGGCCAGTTCGATCGGCGTGCCGGTGAAACCGATGAACGAGGCATTGGGCAGCGCGTCGCGCATGTGCCGCGCGAAGCCGTCGATGAAGTCGTACTGGCTGCGGTGCGCCTCGTCGGCAATCACGACGATGTTGCGGCGCTCGGAGAGCGTGGGGTGCCGGTCGCCCTTGTCCTCGGGGAAGAACTTGTGGATCGTGGTGAAGACCACGCCGCCCGCCTGCACCGAGAGCAGTTGCCGCAAATGCGCGCGGCTTTCCGCCTGCACCGGCGGCTGGCGCAAAAGATCCCGGCAGCGCGCGAACGTGCCGAAGAGCTGGTCGTCGAGGTCGTTGCGGTCGGTGAGCACCACCAAGGTCGGGTTCTCCATTGCCCGCTCGCGGACGATGCGCCCGGCATAGAAGGCCATCGTCAGGCTCTTGCCCGAGCCCTGCGTGTGCCAGACCACGCCGACGCGCTGGTCGCCGGGCCTGCCGCCGGGCTTGCGGCCGGCTTCGTACCGCCCCTGGGCCGCGTCTTGTGCGCGATGCAACTGCGCCGCGCGCAGGGTCTCGCCCACCGCCACGCGCACGGCGTGAAACTGGTGGTAGCCGGCCATTTTCTTCACGATGCGGCTGCCGTCGTCCTCGAAGACGATGAAGTCCCGCACCAGCTCGAGGAAGCGCCGCTTCTCGAACACGCCGTCAATGACCACCTGCAGTTGAGGCGTTGCCTCCGCGGCCAGCGTCTCGCCGCCGATCGTGCGCCAGGGCTTGAACCACTCGCGCCCCGCGCCGAGCGCCCCGACGCGCGCCTGCACGCCGTCGGAGATCACCAGCACCGCGTTGGTGGCAAAGAGCGAGGCAATCTCGGCCTGGTAGGTCCGAAGCTGCTGCCACGCGGTCCAGATCGTCGCGTCTTCGTCGGCCGCGTTCTTCAACTCCAGCACCGCGAGCGGCAGGCCGTTGACGAACAGCACCACGTCGGGCCGCCGCTCGTGCTTGTTCTCCACCACGGTGAACTGATTCACGGCCAGCCAGTCGTTAGCGGCGGGCGCGTCGAAATCCAGCACCCGCGCCTGCGCGCCGCGGATCGCGCCCTCGGCGTCGCGGTACTCCACCGTCACGCCATCGACCAGCATGCGGTGCACGGCGCGGTTGCGCTGCAGGGGATCCGCGCCCTCGGGCCGCGTGAGCTTGCGGAAGGCGTCTTGGAGCGCCTCGGCGGGCAGGCCGGGGTTCAGGCGCGCGAGCGCATCGCGCAGCCGCTGCGCGAGCATCACCTCGGCGTAGTCGGCCCGCTCGCCGGCGGGCATGTCGGGCGCGATGTCCGGGCCGTGCGCGATCTGCCAGCCGATCGCTTCGAGCCAGGCAAGGGCGGCTTCCTCGACGACGGATTCGGTGAAGGCGGTCACGGCTCGATCCAGTGCGCCACCGGCTTCGCGAGGAACTCCTCCAGCGCGATGCCGTCGCCGCCGACGAGCAGCGTGCGCTTGGGCCTGAAGGCCTCGGCGAAGGCGGCCATGCCGGCGGGCGTCTCG
The DNA here is from genome assembly GCA_029778535.1 of Pseudomonadota bacterium. GTDB lineage: Bacteria > Pseudomonadota > Gammaproteobacteria > Burkholderiales > Burkholderiaceae_F > JAKOQB01. The sequence continues at coordinate 157,900 of JAKOQB010000124.1, forward strand.
CGCGCGCGGCCGCTCTTGACCTCGATGGCGACGAGCCGCCGCCCGCGCTTCACGACGAAGTCCACCTCGCGGTTGCGCTCGCGCCAGTAGAAAAGCTCGCACTCGCCAGCCGCCGCCGCGTTGGCGAGGTGCGCGCCGACGGCGGACTCGGCGAGCCGCCCCCAGAACTCGCGATCGCCGCGTGCCTCGTCGAAACCGAGCCCGCTCGTCGCGGTCATCAGCGCCGTGTTCATCACCTGCAGCTTGGGGCTCGAGCCGCGGCTGCGCGCGGCGTCGCCCGCGAACTTCTGCAAGCCGCACACCAGCCCCGCGCCCGCGAGCAGGTCGAGATAGTGCGCGAGCGTGGTCGTGTTGCCGGCGTCCTGGAGCTGACCCAGCATCTTGGTGTAGGAGAGGACCTGCCCCGAGTAGCGGCAGGCGAGCTCGAAGAGGCGCCGCAGCAGCGCCGGCTTGTCCACGCGCGTGAGCAGCAGCACGTCGCGCGAGACGGAGGTCTCAATCAGGCTGTCGGCGATGTAGCGTCGCCAGCGCTGCGGCTCGCCGATCAACGGCGCCGCGCCCGGATAGCCGCCGAAATACAGGAACTCATGCAGCCCGAAGCCGAACGCCGCGCGCATCTCGGCGTACGACCAGTGCGGCAGGTGCGTGAGCTCGAAGCGGCCGGCGAGGCTCTCGCTCATCCCGCGCGCGATCAGCAGCGGCGCCGAGCCGAGCAGCACCACCTTGAGCGGCACGCGCTTGCGGGTGTCTTCGTCCCAGAGGCGCTTCACCGTCTCGGACCAGCCGGGGATCTTCTGGATCTCGTCGAGCACCAGCACCGCGCCGCGCCTGCCCGCCGCGCCCGAGGCGAGCCGCGCCGCCTCCCATTGCTGCGCGATCCACTCCACCCCGCGCAGCGTCGGCTCGTCGGCGCTCGCGTAGCGCACCTCGCAGGCGAGGTCGTCGGCGACCTGCTGCACCAGCGTGGACTTGCCCACCTGCCGCGGCCCGGCCACCACCTGAATGAAGCGCCGCGGCCCGGCGATCCGGCGCGCCAGCTCGGCCGCCTGGGGGCGGCGGTAGGGGGTTCGCGGAGTGCTCATGGCGTTGAGTATTTTTACTCAATACGCCGAGTGGCCGCCAGCCGGTAAGCGTCCTCTCAAGACCGCGTTGACTCAGATCTTGACTGATGCCAGCCGATTATTGACGACGTCGAGGCCGAAGGCAGTGGGATCAAAGGCGCCGTTGCACCATTCGAGCATGTCGGCGTGCTCTTCATGGTTTGGATCGCGAATCGCTGCAAGAAACTCGACGTAGCCCGAGACGCCGCCGACGTCCTCTGGTGGACACGCATTCGCGCCGCCCAGACAGAATGGCAATTGCAGATGCGGATCGGGCGGCAGGATCTTCTCGACCTTGATCTTGTGGTCCCAGCCGTCGCCGAAGTCGTACAGATACGTGAAGGTCATCAGCCCGCCCAACGCAGCTGCCAGGGTCGCCCGATCTTCGCGCAGCACCGGCATCGTGTCCGGCCAGTCGGGATCAGGAATGCCGTAGTGGGTTTCGCCGATGATGAACTCGTGCAGATGGCCGCCGAGCCAGCCCATCGCCGCCTGCAACACGCCGTGCAGCTTGGACAGCTTGATCGATCCGGGCACCACTACACGGCGCCAGATCGGTGGCTTCAGATACTTCAGATCGACGCGCAGTTGATAGATCGGCGCCGACGTCGCTACGGCGCGCAACGCCGTCGTGCGCGCCGCGCTCATGCTGCCTCGCGCAGATCAGCAGAGATGGTCACGCTTTTTTGAACAGCGCCTAAGGTGATAGAACTGCTCCGTCAACCGCAAAGGGGGCTGATCCCCGAGGAGCAGAGCATGAAGAAGGCCCGCAGGAATCACAGCGCCGCGTTCAAGGCGCGAGTCGCGCTGGCGGCCATCGCTGGCGACAAGACGGTGGCCGAGTTGGCGCAGCACTATCAGGTTCA
>JAKOQB010000125.1 GCA_029778535.1 Pseudomonadota bacterium
CAATGCGCGTCGGCCGCATCAGAGCCTCGACTACCGCACGCCGGATGCGGTGTACTTCGAGGCGCTGGCCACGCGAGAAAGGAGGGCCGCGTAAACTGAACTTCGAATACGGGTTTCCCACCGCCGGCCGGTTCCTGGTTCGTTCGAGGCGACCGAACCGGCCGACCGTGGAAAACCCTGCACCGCAGTTCATCACCTTATCTCCGGCTCCAGCTGTTCAAAGAACCGGAGCCACCTCTAGCGGCCTGGCGCGCCGCCACGTTCCAGGGCGTGAGCGCATCAATCCGATTGATCGGATGCGCGGCGATGCGCTCCAGCACGTGGCGCAGGTAGACGTACGGATCCATACCATTGAGCAGCGCACTGCCGATCAGGCTGTAGATCGCCGCAGCGCGCTCGCCGCCGGCATCGGAACCCGCAAACAGATAGTTCTTCCGCCCCAACACCGCGCCGCGCAGCGCCCGCTCGGCAGTGTTGTTATCGATCTCGATGCGCCCGTCGGCGCAATAACGCGTGAGCGCCGCCCAGCGCACGAGCGCGTACTTGATCGCTGCCGCCAGCTGCGACTTGGCTGACACCGTTCGCAGGGTGCTCGACAGCCATGCGTGCAACTCAGCGCACAAGGGCACGGCGCGCCGCTGCCGCGCGGCCGCGCGCAGTTCCGCGCTTTGACCACGGATGTCGCGCTCGATCGCATAGAGCGCGCCGATGCGACGAATCGCTTCGGCGGCCAGCGGTGAGCGATCGGCCATCCAGATGTCGTAGAACTTGCGGCGTGCGTGCGCCCAGCATGCCGCCTCCACGATCCGGCCGCCGTCGTACAACGCGCCGAAGCCTGCATAGCCGTCGGCCTGCAGAACGCCGCGCCAACCGCGCAGGTGCGCTTGCGGATGTTCGCCCTTGCGATCAGGCGAGTATCGGTACCACACCGCCGGCGGCGCGCGACTGGCGGCAGGCCGATCGTCGCGCACGTACGCCCACAGCCGACCGGTCTTCGTTCTGCCGCGCCCGGGATCGAGTACCGGCACCGGCGTGTCATCGGCGTGCACCTTCTCGGCGGCCAGCACATAGCGACCGACCGCGTCGACCAGCGGATCGAGCAGGCGCGCTGCGGCGCCAACCCACTCGGCCAGCATGCCGCGGTCCAAATCGACACCGGCACGTCGATAGATTCCCTGCTGCCGGTACAGCGGGCAATGATCCCCGTACTTCGATACCAGAACGTGAGCCAGCAGGCCGGCTGTAGGCAAGCCGCGCTCAATGGGTCGTGACGGAGCGGGAAGTTGAATCACGCGGCTACAGTGGCCGCATGACAGCTTCGGTCGCACGTGTCGCAACACGCGGAAGTAGCCGGGCACATAGTCCAGTTGCTCAGAGACATCTTCGCCAAGCTTGCGCATGTGCTTGCCGCAGTCGGGACACGTGCAGCTCTGCGGCTCATGCACCAAGGTCTCGCGCGGCAAATGATCGGGCAGTGCACCGCGCGGCTTGAATCGTCGCCGGCCGCGTGCCTCGTTCGTCGAATCCTGTTCCTTCGAGTCCTCGGCCGCAATGCGACCGTCGGGCTGTTCGATCGTCGCCGCTGCGTGAGCGGTCTGAAGCTCTTCGATAGCCAAGCCTAGTTGCGACAGCGCCGCATCGGCTTGCTCGGAGGAGCGACCGAAGCGCCAGCGCTTGAGCCGCGCAATCTCGGCCATCAGCTGCGCGATCAACTCCTCGCGCCCGAGGAGCAGACGCTTCAACTGTTCGATGTCATCGGGCAGTTGATCGTGCGCGAGCGCCATGCACGAAGTGTATGAGGCGCTGGCTCACTTGTGCGCGTTGCTGCGCCAAGAATTTACGCAGCGTGTTGTGGTTGCCACGTTCGTTGCGGTCTTCTCCAATCGATGCCTTCCAGCAGCATCGACAATTGCGCGCCGCTCAACGACACGGCGCCGCTCGTGGCCTGCGGCCAGATGAAGCGACCGCGCTCAAGACGTTTGGCAAACAGACACAATCCATCGCCGCTCCACCACAACAGCTTCACGCAATCTCCGCGTCGACCGCGGAAGACGAACACGTGGCCAGCGAAAGGATCCTCGGCCAACTGCGTTTGCACCAACGCGCTCAAGCCGTCGAACCCCTTACGCATGTCGGTCACACCGGCGGCCAACCAGATGCGCGTGCCGGTGGGCAGTCCGATCATCACACGCGCACGGCGCTCAGCACCCGCAGCACCGTGCGCAGCGCTTCGGCATCGACGCCGCCAACCAGTTCGACTCGCGCGCCGTGCAGTTCGATGACGATCATGCCGCGCGCTGCCGGTGTGCGCACCGTTGGCTTGGGCGAATCCGCCTGAATCGCGACGGGCAACAGCGCCGTGGGCGCAACAGAAGAGCGCTTCGCCGCGGGCGCCGCGCGCCGGTGCTTGACGATCCACTTGCGTACGAGATTGGCGTTGATGCCGTGCGCCAGCGCAATCCCGGCGACCGATACGCCAGGCTGCAGGCACCGCTCGACAATCGCCCGCTTGTGGCTCGGGCTGTACACGCGCCGGCCATCGCCCTTGCGCTTGAGCACCAGGCCCGCTTCGCTCTGACCGCGCTCCGTCTCCAAGGTGTCCACCTCCTGCATGGTGGACACCATCGTCCCGAATCACACGACTCAATTCAAGACGGCCTTGAGAGGACGCTTACGCCAGCCGGCAGCCCCGGCCAGGCGATGCAGCTCTCGTAGTAGACCGGCACCGTGGCGCCGTCGGCCACCGCGCGCTGGATGTCGTAGATGCTGATGTAGTCGCCGAACACTGCGCGCGTGTTGGCGTCGGCCAGCTCGATCGGCGTGCCGGTGAAACCGATGAACGAAGCGTTGGGCAGCGCGTCGCGCATGTGGCGCGCGAAGCCGTCGATGAAGTCGTACTGGCTGCCGTGCGCCTCGTCGGCGATCGAAACGGCCTGCGTCTCAGGAGCTCGCCATCAAGTCATCCACCGAACGCGCCACGATGTACCGCGCCGGTGCCTCCCCAACGTTCAGCGCCTCGAAGTGCGCCTTCCCGCACTCGATCTTGGCCCGCTCCGTGTCTCGCAGATCGTCCGTGAACAGCCCGCTCTTCGTCTCCACCACGAAGTACAACCGCTCCGCACCGTCCTTCTCGACCAGCACCGCCCAGTCCGGGTTGTAGCTGCCGAGCGGTGTCGGCACGGTGAACCAGCCCGGGAGCTTGGCGTAAACCTTGATGGCGCTGTTCTTCTCGAGCTGGTCGCCGAAGCTGCGCTCGGTGTCCGAGTCGTACACCACCTGCTCGTAAACGCTCTTGGTGGCGTTCAGCAGGTTCTTGAGGTAGCCCGTCAGCTCCTCCTGCTCGAAGAGCTCCTGCGCGTAGTAGTACTCGTCGCCCAGCCGCTGGTACTTGATGCCGTCCACTATTGCCAGACGCTTGCAGCGGTTGATGGCCTCGGCGGTCAGCTCGATGAAGGCCTGCGGGTTGCGCTTGAAGTCGTCGAGCCGCCGGCTGCCGCTCAGGATGCGCTGGATGCTGCGCCGCGTGAGCTGGGTGCGGTCCTGCAGGTCCGTCAGCAGGTCGGGCAGCTCGATGTCGGCTTCGTCGAGCACTACCGTTGCGGCACCGTCCTGCTCGGTTGCTTCCACACCTGCCTTGCCAATGGCGATGTCGGCCTTGCGCCACTGCAGGCGCGTCTTCGGGATCGCGGGCGCCTGCTGCACCGCGCGGATGCAGCTCTCGATCAGCTTCTCGTTGTCGAACTGCACCCGATAGGTGGTCTTGTGCTTGATGCGGTCCCACAGCGCCTTGAACTCGGCGCTGTGCAGCACCGCCTGGCGAGTACGCACCTGGCGCCGTTCGTTGGCGTTTTTGATCTCCAGGCGACCGGCCAGCTTCTTGAGCATGGCGGTGATCTGGTCGAGCTGCGCGGTAAAGGGCTCGGGCACGGTCAGCGTGCCATCCTTCAGCGCCTGCCTGAGCGAATCCTGCACCTTGCCCTTGGCGTCGATGTGACCCGCCGCCTTGAGGTGCTCCCACAGCGCCTTGGACTGCTCGACGCCGAGCGGTGCCGCGCTGCCGTCGGGCTGGGCGACCGTGACGCCAGCGAACTGGTGCGGCTCGACGACGCCGAATCGGATGCCGGTGTCCTGCTCGATCTCCTTCTGCAGGTTCTCGGCGAACCGCTCGTAGCTTTCCAGCGCCACCACGGTCAGCGTGTTGACCTCGAAGCCGCGGACGCGCTCGCCCTGCTGGTTGACGCACAGGCGCAGGCCGCGGCCGATGGTCTGGCGCCGCTCGCGCTCGGTCTGGATGTCGCGCAGCGTGCAGATCTGGAAGACGTTGGGGTTGTCCCAGCCTTCCTTGAGCGCGGAGTGGGAGAAGATGAACTTGAGCGGCGTGCCCAAGCTGAGCAGCTTCTCCTTGTCCTTCATGATCAGGTTGTAGGCGCGCTCGGCGTTGTCGCGGTTGGCCTGGTTGTTCTCGGCGGTGTCGGTCCAGCCGCCCTTCTTGTCGATGGAGAAGTAGCCGTTGTGCACCTCCTCGGCGGCTCGGGTGAGGTCCACTCCCTGAAACAGCGTGCGGTAGTCGGGCAGGTTCGCTGCGCGGCGGTACTCGTCCTCGAAGATGCGCGCGTAGTCACCCTTCACCGGGTTGCCGTCGGCGTCGTACGACCGGTACTTGGCCACCTCGTCGATGAAGAAGAGCGACAGCACCTTGATGCCCTGCGGACGCAGCCGCTTCTCCTTGTCGAGGTGCTCGCGGATCGTGCGGCGGATCATCTCGCGCTGCACGGACAGCGCGTCCACATCGCCCCAGGCCTGCCCCGGCTTCAGGTATTGCGCGCCGCCCGGCACGCGCAGCTCCAGGTACTCGTCGCCCTTCGCCACGCGGATCTCGCCGATGCGGCAGCCGGCGTAAAGGGCGCGGCCGGTGGTCTGCTCCAGGTTGTCGCCGTCCTGCACGGTGACTTCCTGCCGCCGTACCTTGCCACCGGGGGTTTGCATGTCCAGCTCGACGCGCGCGCTGATCGTGCCACGCCGGTTGTTCACCGAGACCAGCCGCACGTAGGGCTTGTTGTGCGCGTCCTCGACCGTGGCCGAGGCCACTTCGATCTGCTTCACCAGCCGCTTTTCGTATGCATCCACCGCGTCCAGCCGGTAGACCATGTGGTGCTTGTCCACGTGGGTGGCCGAATAGCGCAGCGTGCAGAGCGGGTTCATCGCATCGAGCGCTTCCTTGCCGCGTCCTTCGAGGCCGCCGTCCACGCTCTGCGGCTCGTCCACGATGACGATGGGGCGGGTGGCGCGGATCAGGTCGATGGGCTTTTCGCCGCCGGTCTTTTCGCTGTCCTTGTAGAGGTTGTTGACGTCCTTCTTGTTGATGGCGCCGACGGTGACCACCATGATCTGGATGCTGGCGCTGGTGGCGAAGTTGCGCACCTGGCCGAGCTTGGCCGAGTCGTACAGGAAGTAGTCGAAGGGCACCCCCGCGTAGAGCCCCTTGAAATGATCCTCAGTGATCTGCAGCGACTTGTACACGCCCTCCTTGATCGCCACCGACGGCACCACGATGACGAACTTGGTAAAGCCGTAGCGCTTGTTCAGCTCGAAGATCGTGCGCAGGTAGACGTAGGTCTTGCCGGTGCCGGTCTCCATCTCCACGGTGAAGTCGCCCGAGGCGAGCGTGCCGGACGGGGGAAGGCCATGGCGAAGCTGGACATCGTTCAGGTTCTTCAGCAGCTCGTCGTCGAGCAGCGTCAGCCGGTTGCCGACCCCCAGATCCGACTCGGCTATGCCCAGGGCCATTTGCTCAGGTCGGGTGCCGGGAAACAGATCCGACCCCACAGGCGTCGGAGCCTTCATCGTCACCGTGAACTCCGTGCGGCAGATCTCCTGCCCGCGGAACAGATCGCAGACGGCCTCGATGGCCTGGAGCTGATAATCGAGGTTCGGTTCGAAGTGGAGTTTCATACCTTCGCTCCGTCCAGGCGGCCCGCGGCGCTGACGATGCGCATGTTGCGCTCGTGGCGCGTGCGGTCGGGGTCTTCCGATGCCTCGACGGCCTCGAGACTGGCGATATAGGGCGCCGGCAGGCCGTGCTCTTTGGCGCCAGCAACCACCAGGGCCTTGTACCAGGTGTAGGGCTTGAGTCCTGGATTGGTGGTGGTGGCGAAGTAGATCGACGCGGTGACGACGTCTCCATTCAGGATGACTGTCGCGTCCTTCTGGTCATATCCGTCGCCGAGGCCCTCTGCACGATCGAGAGCCGGCTTATCGTCGGCATCGATCTCATACACGACCCCGAAAACGGCGAGATCACTACTGGCAGGTGCTACGTCGCACTTGCCCGATCCGTCCATGCTGCGCTTGTGCCACCGAAGTTCATGGCCGGGCAACTCCGCTACGCCCAGCGCCCGCGCCGACGGACAGCGCGCCTTGAGTCGCGCGGACAGCATGTTTGAGCCGTAGGCGAAGGTGCGAAACGTCGCTCTTGCACCGGCAGTCACGGCGTCACAGGCTCCGCACGTTCGTGAGGTGGTGCTGGTTCAGGATGGCGGCAAGATTCGTCTTGGCCACATCGTCGGCGAAGGCGCTGTCGCGGAACACGCAGGTGGTGTCGCCCGCCGGGGCGAGTGCCTTGTGCCAGGCGGCGATGCCCTGGGCCAGCAGCTCCACTTCGTCACGGGTGATCTGCGTGGCGAGGCAGGCCAGCAGCACGCCACCGCCGATGCTGTGTACGGCTTTGCCGGCGATGGTCTTGGTTTCGATCGGGACGCAGAGGTCGAGGCCCAGCTTGAGCAGTAGCTCGTAAAGGATGTCCTGCTCGGTGCGGCCTTCCTTAAGGTGCTCCGCGTGGTCGAGCAGTGTCTGGTCGAGGTTGTCTCGGTCCGGCTCCCACGCGCGGATGTTGCTGGAGTCGAGCTTGAAGACGCGGAAGCCGAGGTCGCCCGCGAAGGTCGGGTTCTCGGCCCTGATCTTCTTTGCGGCGCGGCGGAGGCGCTCCTTGGTCAGCTCGGCGATATTGCGGGGCTTGCCGAGCGTGTCGCAGAAGTCGGCGGCGACCTTCTGGTCCGTGTTCTCGGGATCGAGCGGCTCGGGAAGCTGGACGAGGATGTAGCGGCGATTGCCGCCGTCGGCGGCGTTTTGGGCCATAACAGCTTGGCCGGTAGTGCCGGAGCCGGCAAAGAAGTCGATCACTACGTCGCTGCCGGACGTCACCATCTCGACGATTTCCTGCAGAACTGTTTCGTCCTTAGGGAAATCAAAGCAATCGGCACCCATCAGGTCGCGAAGACGCTTCGTCGCTGCGCGTCCATCCTGATAAAAGACGCTGTAGGGCGCTTGGTACTCTTGATCTCGAAGATAAGCCTTGAGACAGGGGACCTTCGACTCGTCGTCGCCGAAGTGCACCCGATCATCCTTGATCCATGTCTGCATCTTCGCCGGGTCCGGCGTGATCCAGCCTCGCGCAGGAATCTTGACCGGGCGTTTAGTCATTGGATGCAGGACCGCGTACTTGGGTCCGCCACCGCCCGGCCACGAAATGTCTGCAGGGAAGAACACCCCTCTAGCATCGACATGGTTGTAGTGCCTGTGCACTTTAGCAGGATGAGAGTCGGCGAGACCTTTGTACCACTCCTTCAGACCGGCGGTCATAGCGGCGTAGTTGGTGCCATGCTCGCGCTTGAGCTTTTCGTATTGGGCGTAGATGTCTTCCAGTCCTTTCTTTCGCTGCCGCCATTCGATCTTCTGCTCGGTCAGGAAGCCAGCGTCACGGGCGTAACAGACGATGTACTCGTGCGATACTGACACGAGCCGCGAGTCATTCTTGCGCCCAGCGGCCCATATCATGTCAGCGATGAAGTTCTCGCCGCCAAACACATCGTCCATGGCGAGACGAAGGCGGGCCTGCTCCGTCTCGTCGCAGGACACGAAAATCGCGCCGTCCTGCGTCAGCAGATCTCTTGCCAGCTTCAACCGCGGATACATCATGTTCAGCCAATCGGTGTGGAACCGCCCGCTGGCCTCCGTGTTGCTGCTGATCCTCCGCCCGCCCTCCACCTGCCCGGTCAGCTCCAGATAGTTCCTGATGTTGTCCTTGAAGTCATCTGGATAGACGAAGTCCTTGCCGGTGTTGTAAGGCGGGTCGATGTAGATGAGCTTCACCTTCCCCGCGTAGCTCTTCTGCAGGAGCTTGAGCACCTCCAGGTTGTCGCCCTCGATCATCAGGTTCTGCGTGGTGTCCCAATCCACGCTGTCCTCCGGGCAGGGGCGCAGGGTGCCGGTGGAAGGCGTGAGCGCGAGCTGGCGGGCGCGGCGCTTGCCGTGCCAGTTGAGGCCGTACTTCTCGTCGGCATCGGTGACGGTCTTGTCGCCCACCAGTTGCTTAAGCACGTCCACGTTCACAGAGGCACCTTTCGGCCCCTCGGTGACCAGCTCGGGGAACAGCGCCTTCAGCCGCGCGATGTTCTCGGCGACGAGGTCGGGGCTTCTGGTTTCGGGGTCGTTCGCGGTGAGCTTCTTCATGATGCTGTCGTCTGTCTCCTGAGGTCTGTGTTCTTTGTTCAAAGTTTCGCCAACGCCTCGGCCCGGGCAGCCTCGGCGCGTTTCAGTTGCAGGTTCAGTTCCACCTGCCGGGGCACCTGCCGCTCCCTTGCCGCCGCCGCGCGCAGGCGGGCGATTTCGGTGTCGAGTCGGGCGCACTCGCGCAGTGCCTCGCGCCTCGTGGCAGTCTGATCGGGCGAGGTGACCACCGCAAAACGACCCGTCATCCGCGCGGCCAGCAGCGCCTGCAGCGTATTGATCCAGCCCTGGTAGAGCCGATACAGGTCGGCGCGTGGCTGGCGAGCCAGCGAGAGCGCCTCGCGAAAGGATGATTGCAACCCGTCTGGCTCTGAGCCCGTCAGCGTGACCGCCGCCAGCTCGCCGTCCAGCACCGTCGCCCCCGTCTCTACCTGCGACCAGCGCTTGTGGGCCAGCGACAGCGTGAGGCGCGCGCCCTCGCCCGCCAGCAGGAACACCGGGTAGGGCACCGCACGATGGATCAGCTCCGTCAACCGCTCTGTCCTTGCCTTTGCCCGGAGCACCACGCTCAGCACGGCAATCTCCAGGTACTCTCGCACTGCGTCGCGCAAGGCCGGCACACCGATAGTGGTGGGCTTAAGCGTCGCCAGCCATTGCATTTCCTCGATGCCCTCCTGGATGTGCCGCTTGTCCGCGGCCGTTGGTGCGCCGTGTTCTACCAGCAGTGTCTTGGGCACGCGGCGGTCCACCCGGGCGCCGGACGGCAGGTCGAGCGCGGCGATGAGGTCGGCTACGGTCATGCGGTGGGGTTCACGCAGCCGACTCCGGAAGGATCACCAGGAACGCCACCACTTCGAAGTCGTCCATCCCGGCGAACTCGCCGGCCAGCGCGTGTGTGCCGCCCGGCGTGAACAGGCTCGCGACAGCGCGCTCTTCGGTCTTGCCCACCACCGACGCCACAGCCGCCGCCAGCAGGCGCTGGGCGTGGCGCATGTCCTCGCCTTGCCTCGTAGCCTTGTCGAAGCGGGCGCAGGCGGTGGCGTCGGGCAGGTCTCGGCCCGCGCACAGGCGCTTCAAGCGGTCGAGGATCTGCTTGGCCTGCGTGAACGGCAACAGCACGGTGCCGTCGTCGCCCACATGCACAAGATAGTGCGGAGCGAGCGGGTAGCCCTGTTCGAAGACGCGTGTGGCGGCCGCGCCTTCCGCCCGAAGGCAGAAGACGATGCCCGGCGGGATCTCGGCGTCGGTGGTGGTGGTGACCGCCATTGTGCCGAGCGGCAGGGTTTCGAGCACGCCGGGGTGTGCGCGCTGGTACTCGGCCAGATCGATGCGGAAGTCCGTGAGCGTGAGGTCCGCGATCGAGACGCCGGTGGACAGATCCTCCAGGTCAATCACTGCGTCCTGCAGCTTCAGCAACTGCTTGCGGCGGTACTCGAGGTCGTTCATCGGGTTGCCGGACTGCTGCTCGATCAGGTTCTCCTCGCCGGTGGCGGAGATGTCGAGCAGTACCATGCGGCCGCTGACCCGCTGCTCCAGGTTGATGTACTCCTCCAGCTCCATGTTGGGCCAGAAGTTGACGAGCTGGATGCGCTCGTTGGGCGATCCGAGGCGGTCGATGCGGCCGAAACGCTGGATGATGCGTACCGGGTTCCAGTGGATGTCGTAGTTGATCAGCCAGTCGCAGTCCTGCAGGTTCTGGCCCTCTGAGATGCAGTCAGTGGCGATGAGCAGATCGAGGTCGCCCTCGCCGGCGAATTCTTCCGGGCGTTCCTTCGCGCGCGGCGCAAAGGCGGTGAGGATCGAGGCGAGGTCCTTGCGCAGGCGGGGCAGCGTGGTCTGATTGCTGCCCGCACCCGTGACCAACGCCGAGTCAACGCCGAGGGTTGTCTTGGCCCACGGTGCCAGGTGCTCGTACAGGTAGCGGGCGGTGTCGGCGAAGGCGGTGAAGACGATCACCTTGCGGTTGCCGGGATTGATCGGGTGGCGGCACTTCTGCGCGATCACCTCGCGCAATGCGATGAGCTTGGCGTCGCGCGCCGCATCCACCTGCCGAGCGACAGAGACGAGGGTGGCCAGCCGGTTGCGGTCCTCGAGCAGATCCTGCTTCCAGCGCACCAGATCCACGTCCTTGAGCAGCACCTTGACCTTGCCACCCACGACCAGACTCTCGAATGCAGGATCGTCGAGGTCCAGATCGTCGATCGAGAGGTCGAACTCTTCTACCGATTCCGCCTGTGCCTCGATGCGCGCCAGCGTAGCCTCTACGTCACGGAGTTGGCGCTCAACGGTGAGCGCGAACGAGGGCACGGCACTCTCCATCCGTTTGAGCACGTTGACGCGCAGCAAGTGGATCAGGCTCTCTTCACGGTCCACCTGCCGGAAAAAGCCGGTACCGCCCTTCACCTGCGTGCTGTACTTGCGGTCGTAGGCCTCCTGCTTGTGCGGCAGCACGTAGCGCAGCGGGGCATACGAAGCGAGGGTCAGACGGCGGATCTCGAGGTTGATGTCGGCGATGGGCGGAAAGGCCCCGGCACGGTCCACGTCGGCCTTGATGTTGATAGGCTTGAGCCGCTCCGGAAAGCGGCCGGTTTCCGTGGTGCCGTAGTACTTCTCGATGTGGCGGCGAGAACGGGCGATCGTGAGCAGGTCGAGCAGCGTGAAGTAGTCGAAGCCCAGCATCTCGATCAGCCGCGACGGCGTGCGCTCGGCCTCGTCGAGATCGAGCCAGCGGTTGAACTGCTTCTGCGCCAGCCGCGTGGTGGCGTCGATGCTGCCGATGCCGTGGTCGACCAGCGCCGTGTCATCGCCCTCTGTGGCGAAGGCGATCTGATTGCGCAGGTCCGCCAGGCGGTTGTTCACCGGCGTGGCCGAGAGCATCAGCACGCGCGTCTTGACCCCCTCGCGGATGATCTTGCGCATCAGCCGGTCGTAGCGCGTCTCGCCGCCCGCCTGCGGCGTCTTCTTGTTGCGGAAGTTGTGCGACTCGTCGATCACGACGAGGTCGTAGTTGCCCCAGTTCACATGCGCGAGATCGATGTCACCCGACAGGCCGCTGTCGCGGGACAGATCGGTGTGATTCAGGACGTCGTAGTTGAAGCGGTCGGCGGCCAGGACGTTGCGGCGGTCATTGGCTTTGTACAGTGTCCAGTTGTCACGCAGCCGCTTCGGGCAGAGCACCAGGACGCGATCGTTGCGCAGCTCGTGGTACTTGATGATGGCCAGCGCCTCGAAAGTCTTCCCGAGGCCCACGCTGTCCGCGATGATGCAGCCGCCGAAGCGGTTGAGCTTGTCAATGGCGCCCACCACGCCATCGCGCTGGAACTTGTAGAGCTTCTTCCAGACGATGGTGTTGCGGATGCCGGTGGCCGACTTGACGATCCGCTCTTCATCGAGCTCGTCGCCACGGCTGGCGAAAAGATGGTGCAAGATGAGGGCATAGGCGCCGTGCGGGTCGCGGTGGCGGGCGATGTCCGCCAGCCGAGCGAGAAGCTCTGCCTTCGCCACCGGGGTATCCGGAAGGCTCGCCCACTGGCTTTCGAACCACTGGGCCAGCACCGCCGCCTCCTCGGGCGACTCGGACGCCTGGATGATGGCGAGCGAATTGCCCGGCGTGAGTCCGAGACCATCTGTGCTGAAAGCAAGTGAGCCGACTAGGGACAATAAGGCCCGGCCCTCGCCATCACGCAACACGATGGCACCCTGCGGAACAGCGCCGCTGGCACGACGGATATTCACCGTGTCCGAAAGCCACTTGCCCAGGCGCGCCGCGAGCCAGCGTGCCTGCAGACGATTGCGCGCGGGACGATCATTGTCGGAACCCAGTAGCGACAGTGCCGCGTCGTCGGAGGGCAGAACGAAACGGCTAGGCCCCCCACTCGCTAGCTGAGGCGCCAGTTGTGCATATGCGAACAGTGAAACCATCGGAGTCACGCAGTCGAGCCGCCGTCCCGCACCGAGCAAAGGGCTTATGAGGTCAGCGACGCGGTCGTTGCCGGTGTTGCGGACGAATTTCATGCAGTCTCCGCTCCTACCACATGGCAGCCCGCCGGCTCGCCCTCGCCCGACTGGTTGGAAGACATCGAGCCGTTGGCGAGCACGAAGCCGGCCACGCCCGCGGGCGCGAGGTGGTGCACGATGTGCTGCACCCAGGCGAAGTTGGCGTTGCCGACCGGCGGCGCGCCGTACTTCCAGCGGGCATCGTTCCTGAGCCGCTCGCCGCCCCAGTCCGAGACGTTGAAGGGCGGATTGGCGAGGATGAAGTCGGCCTTGAGGTCCGGGAAGCGGTCGTTGTGGAACGTGTCGCCGTGCGCGATCTGGCCGTCGATGCCGCGGATGGCGAGGTTCATCTTCGCGAGCCGCCAGGTGGTGTAGTTCGACTCCTGGCCGTAGATCGAGATGTCGGCCCTGGCCTTGCCGCCGTTTCCGTTGCCGTTCGCGTGCGCGCGGATGAACTCGACCGACTGCACGAACATGCCCGATGAACCGCAGCACGGGTCGTACACGCGGCCGCGGTAGGGCTCGAGCATCTCGACGAGGAGCTTGACCACGCAGCGCGGGGTGTAGAACTCGCCGCCCTTCTTGCCCTCGGCGCTCGCGAACTGCGAGAGGAAATACTCGTACACGCGGCCGAGCACGTCCTTTGCGCGCGATGCCTCGTCGCCGACCTGGATGTTGCTGATGAGGTCGATGAGCTGGCCGAGGCGCTGCTTGTCGAGCGCGGGGCGGGCGTAGTCCCTGGGCAGCACGCTCTTGAGCGCTGGGTTGTCACGTTCTATGCCCGCCATCGCGTCGTCGACGAGCTGGCCGATCGTGGGCTGCTTTGCCTGCGCCTTGAGGTGCGCCCAGCGCGCCTCGGGCGGCACCCAGAAGATGTTCTGCGCCCGATACTCGTCGGGATCCTCCGGGTCCGCGCCCTGCGCGCGCTCGGCTTCGAGCTTCGCGTGCTGCTCCTCGAAGGCATCCGAGATGTACTTGAGGAAGATGAGGCCGAGGACGACGTGCTTGTACTCGGCGGCGTCCATGCTGCCGCGCAGGGCGTCGGCCATCTTCCAGAGTTCAGCTTCGTAGCCGACGGTGGCGGCGGTGTTCTTCATGTCGTTCGCTTTCTGCTTGCGTTGTGCCATCGTGACTTTCGTGGACTTCATTCCGTCCTGAAGTAGCGCCGCTTCGGGTCCTGCGGCCCGGTGCCGACCTCGCGCAGCAGCCCGCTGCCGACGAGCCGCGTGCGCGTGGCGCGCGGCGTGAGACCGATGGCCTGCGCAATCCCGCTGGTCGGCAGGCCGCGGCCCTTGGCGAGAGTCTCGACGTTGGCGCTGTCGGTCGGGTCGAGCGCCGGGCGGCCGATGCGCTCGGTGTCGAGCGTGACGCGAAAGCGGGTGGCGATCTCCTCGAACCGCGGCGGCGCGAGACCCATGTCCCGGCATGCCGTCGCCATCCGCTGCACACCGCTGCCCCACTGCTCGACGAGGCCAGGCTCGTGGAAGACACGGCCGATCACGCGATTGCGCAGCTTCGACACGCCGCGCGGAAGATCCTCGACCGTAAGGCCGAATGGCAGCAGCCCGGGGTTCTCGACCTCGAGGCGATCGTCGAAGATCGACACGCGGATCGGTGCGCCGCGCTGGGCGCAGTCGGCGTGCGCCACGGCATTGAGCACTGCTTCGCGTACCGCCACGGGCGGGAAACTCCAGCGTTCGCGGCGATGCATCTTTCCGATCTCGGCGCCGTGCAGCGAGTGCTTCTCGACGAAGGCGATCGCTTCCTCGATCGCGTGCGCGGGCAGCGAGCGGATTTCAGTGCGGTCGATGATCCGGCTCTTGTCACGACCGCCGAACCGTCCGGCCTCGATCGACGCGTCGGGGAAATGTCGCCGGCGATCGCGCCCGAAAAGGAGCACCCCGCCGACCGTCGGCATCTTCCGTCCCTGGTGCCCGGGCATGAGCCGCAGCGTGGCGAGATCGCGTCGCACGAGCTTGCGGTGGCCTGCGAGCGACTCGGAAGCCGCTCGGAGGTCCAGCGCTTCCGAGTCGAGTTCCGGCATCGGCTGCTCGTCGAAGGACTCGCCGCGGCCGGAGCGGCGCAGTTCCCCGATGAGTTCGCGGTCGATCCGTCGGTCGGTCGAGCCCACACGGACATGGACCCCGGTCTCCTCTCCCTCGCGCTTCAGAGAATGCGGCCGGGAAGGACTCGGATGAACCGGCACCGCCACCACCTGCGTACGGCGCCACGGCAAGACTTCGATTTCGGGGACGAGCCGCGGCGCGATGTTGTCGCTGATCAGATTGGCGAGGCGTTCCTCCACGTCCAGAGTTGCGGCAACGCCGCGCACATGGCCGGACCCGTCTTCGACGCCGACGAGCAGCGTTCCGCCTGCGGTGTCGGCGAAGGCGACGATGGCCTTCAGTGCTCCGTCCGGGCTCGACAGGTCGTGCTTGAACTGCAGCGTCTTTGCCTCGGGCCGCTCGAGCAGCTCGACCAGATCCATGCTCGGAAGCGTACTCAGAGCCGAACTTCGGTCAAGCTTCCGGGCTCGGCGTTCGGTCTTTCGATCCTCCGTGGCCAACGCCTTCAACCGGCCAGCAGCCCCTCGATCCGCTCGCGAAGCTCCGCGAAATCCGGCTCGCCGATGTAGCGCTTGACGACGCGGCCCTGCGCATCGATCAGGAACGTGGTCGGCGTCACGCGCGTGTCGTCGAACGCGCGCGCGATCTCGCCCTGCACGTCGAGCGCGATCGGGAACGGCAGCGGGTTGCGTGCGCGGTACTCGAGCACCCAGTCCGGGCGGTCGTAAGGCATCGCCACCGCATAGGTGCGGAAGCCGCGATCCGCGAAGCGTCGATAGGTTTCCGCCATCCGCGGCATCTCCTTCACGCACACCACGCAGGTCGTGGCCCAGAAATTCACCAGCACCACCTGCCCGCGCAGGTCCGCCAGCCGCACGCGTTCGCCGTCGAGATTGACCAGCGTCACGTCGGGTGCGGGCGGTTTTGACAGCAGTGCCGCCGACGTGAACACTGCCGCTGTCGCGAGCAGGACGACGATCAACGCGGCGGCGCGGTGCCGCTGCAGCAGGAGGACAAGGTGCTTGAGCATGAGTTCGGCGTCGATGACGTTCGACGCGCGTTGATTATAGGAAGCGCGCTCGCCGCCGCGCTCGCCAGCCGCGACGCGTTCGCGCTGTCGCTGGCGGATCTGACGCAGAAGGACGCGAGCGCGGGCGTCAAGGCGGCGCTGGAGAAAGGCGCGACGGTTGCGGTCGATCTGCTCGGCCGCACCGACGGCTTCTGGGGCAACGACAAGGTACGCATCCCGCTGCCCGACTGGCTCAAGCGCGCGGAGGGCGCCCTGAAGCTCGCCGGCCGCGGCAAGGACATCGAGGACCTGAAGCTTGGCGTCAATCGCGCCGCCGAGCAGGCGGTGCCGGAGGCGAAGGCGCTGCTGGTCAGTGCCGTGCGCAACATGTCGGTGCAGGACGCCAAGAGCATCCTCACCGGCGGCGACGATTCGGTGACGAAGTTTTTCGCGTCGAAAACGCGCGAGCCGCTGACCGGCAAGTTCCTGCCGATCGTGACCAAGGTGACCGATCGCATCGGGCTGGCGCGGCAGTACAACGCGCTGGCCGCGAAGGGCGAGCAGCTCGGGCTGGTGCGCGGCGATCAGGCCAAGGTCGAGCACCACGTGACCGCGAAGGCGCTCGACGGGTTGTACTTCATGATCGGCGAGGAAGAGAAGAAGATCCGCCAGGACCCGGTCGGCACCGGCAGCGCGATCCTGAAGAAGGTGTTCGGCGCGATAAGGTAGTTTCGTTTCCGATTCACGACTGAATGGATCGTCGTCCCGGCGCAGGCCGGGACCCAAGTTCATTCGGCGCAACTTGGGCCCCGGCCTGCGCCGGGGCGACGACCTCGCGGCGGACTACAGCAGCTCGCCCTGCACCGGCTGCGCGATCGCCGCGGCGGGCTGGTCTTCCTCCGGCGCGCCGTCGATCTGCGGCGGCAGCGGCGCATCGAGCGCGGCGCAGATCGTGCGCAGGCAGCTCGCCGCCTTCCAGTTCGTCTGGCCGTCGACGAACGCGGTCGCGGTGCAGGCCTTGATCAGTTGCGGCTTGGCGAGCGGCGCGAGCTGATTCAGCCGCTCCAGCGCGGCGGATACTTCGTCGAGCCGGATCGCGGCCGCGTCGATGCGCTCGACCTCGACGTTGGGCAGCAGCAATGCGCCGGCGTTGAACGCGTGCTCCGCGCGCTCGGGCAGGCGCACCGCGGCGATCAGCGACAGCACCAGCGCGGCGTCATTCGCACGCTCGGCGACACTGCGATAGCGAATGGGCACCGCGCGCTGCGCGTTGCGGCCGATGCGGCGCTTGAGCACCGTGAACAGCAGGAACTCCGGCAGCGTCACGCGGCCGTCGGCGGCGATCAGCGCGTGGCATAGCATCAGCAGCCGCTCTGCGCTGTCGACCGACAGTTTGCGCAGCGCCGGCATCGCGCGGTCGAGCAGCGGCAGCCGGCGTCCCGGCGGCAACTGTTGCGCCAGCTCGTGCAGCGCATCGACACGCTGCGCGGCGGTGGCGCCGTACGCCTCGGTCACGAGCTGGCGCTGCTGGCCGCTGAAGGGCTGGCCCTTCTCGATCAGCATGCCGAGCACCAGCAGTTGCACACCGGTGGTGTCGGTCAGGATCGCCTCGATTTCGTCCGTGCTCTGCTGCGCGAGCCGGCGCGCGAAGTCGCTCGCCTGCGCCTGCGGCGCGCCGATCGAGCCGTGCACCCGCGCCGAAGGATCGGTTACTGCCGCGCCGGCGACGAGGCCCGCGATCGGGCTCGCCGACGCATCGCCGGCCGTGTACTCGATCGGCGGCAGCTCCGCCGCGGCGCTGCGGCCCCAGCGCGAGGTCGCCTCCATCGCGAGCTGCAGCGGCTGCTCGGGCGCGGGCAGGAACGGCTGTGGACGGCCGTAGATGCGTTTGACGCGCTCTTCCAGCGGCGGGTGCGTCGACAGCCAGCCGCCGGCGAACGCGAGCCGCGCCGGCGCGATGAACATGTGCGACAGCGTCTCCGCGTGCGCGTGGCCGATGTGGCTGCCGACGCCGTCGGCGAGGGGCACGCGCACGCCGCGCGCGCGCAGTTCGTGCGCGGTGTCGACCTGCTGCGGCAGCGCGCTGTCGGTCACCGTAACCGCCGGCGCCATGCCGCCCGCGCCGCCGAGCCCGCCGATCTTGCGCAGCGCGCCGCCGATGCCGTCGGGGTTGCGCGTGAACTGCACGCTGCTCGCGTCGGCCAGGAACTCGCGCTGGCGCGACACCGCGGCCTTGATCAGGCGGCCGAAGAACACGCCGATGTAGCCGACGATCCACAGCACCAGCCCCGCCACCACGAACGCGCCGGCGCCGCGCTCGCGGCTGCCGCGGCTCATCTCCATCATGAAGCGGCCGAACATCGCGATCATCACCAGCCCGAACAGCACGCCGATCAGCCGCAGGTTCAGCCGCATGTCGCCATTGAGGATGTGCGAGAACTCGTGCCCGATCACGCCCTGCAGCTCGTCGCGATTCAGCCTGGTGAGCGTGCCGCGCGTGACCGCGACGATCGCGTCGTTGATCGAGTGGCCGGCGGCGAACGCGTTGATCGTGTTCTCGTGATCCATCACGTACACGCGCGGCACGGCAATGCCGGAGGCGATCGCCATCTCCTCGACCACGTTGACGAGCCTGCGCTCGAGCAGGTCGGACGTCGACGGATCGATCAGCCGCGCATCGACCATCTTCGCCACCGCCGCGCCGCCGGCCGAAAGCCGCGCGGTCTCCCACCACGTGCCGCCGCCGATCAGCGCCAGCGTCACCGCGGTGTTGGTAACAAAGAACCCGTTCGGCAGCCCGGCGCCGCGCGCGGTCGGCACGAGGTTCAGATAGACGAACGCGCCGACGACGTTGACCGCGATCACGACCCCGATCACCGCGAGCACGAACAGCGCGATCAGCCGCTTGCTGTTGCGGCGCGCCTCGTCCTGATGCTCGAAGAAGTTCATCGGGTTCGGATTGCGCAATGCGGATTGCGGATTGCGTGCGCTCCGGTCAGCGCAATCCGAAATCCGCGATCCGCAACCCGGATCAGAACTGGACCTTGACCGGCTTCTTCTCTTCCGGCGCTTCGGTGGCGGCCAGCAGTTCGGCCTGCTTGAACGAGAACGCGCTGGCGATCACGTTGGAGGGGAACTGCTCGACGGCGGTGTTGAACGTCATCACCGCGTCGTTGAAGGCCTGGCGCGCGAACGCGATCTTGTTCTCGGTGCCGGTCAGCTCCTCGGTGAGTTGCATCATGTTCTGGTTGGCCTTCAGGTCCGGGTACGCCTCGGCCAGCGCGAACAGCTTGCCGAGCGCGCCGCGCAGCGCGCCTTCGGCGGCAACGAGCCCCTGCATCGCGCCCGCGTTGCCCGGATCGGCGGCGGCGGTCTGGTTGGCGGTCACCGCGATGTTGCGCGCCTTGATCACCGCCTCGAGCGTCTCGCGCTCGTGCTTCATGTAGGCCTTGGCCGTCTCGACCAGGTTCGGGATCAGGTCGTAGCGGCGCTTGAGTTGAACGTCGATCTGCGCGAACGCGTTCTTGAACTGGTTGCGCAGCCCGATCAGGCGGTTGTAGGCGCCGACGGCCCAGAAGATCACCAGCACGATCAAGCCGAGAAAGATCAGCCAGCCCATCCGTACCCCCTGTCGAAGTCGACCAGCGAGCGGCGGACTATAAGAGAACCGTCACGCCGCGCAAGCGGATTTTCGGCTGAACCGGTTCGCGCGGGCACCGCGTCCAGCGGCGCCGGCGTCTACTTGCGCTGCGTGTCGCTCGGCGCCGGCTGGGCCGGCTGGGCCGGCTTCGATTGCAGGTCCGACACCTCGGCCGGCGTCAGGTAGTCGAACGCCTTGACCACGCGCTGCACGCCCGACACGCGGCTCGCGACAGTGGCGGCATAGTTGCCCTCGGTCTCCGTGACGCGTCCCATCAGGTAGACGACGCCGTGCTCGGTCACCACGCGGATCGTCGCGGCCGGCACTTCCTTCGCTTCGATCAGCGCTGCGCGCACCTTGGCCGTGGTCGCGGTGTCGGCGGTGCGCGCGGCGATCGTCGACAGGAATCCGACCTGCAGTTCGTTCAGCACCTCGCGCACGTTTTCGGTCTTCTGCGCGATCTCCCCCGCCTCGTCCTTCGCCTGCTGGGTGGTTACTTCGCCGGTCAGCAGCACCTTGCGGTTGTAGCTCGAGACGTTGATGTTGGCCGTGTCGCGCGGGAATTTTTCCGCCAGCGCGCGATTGATGCGGCGTTCGATCGCCTCGTCCTCGAGCTGGATTCCGACCGAGCGCCGATCGGTCGCCACCAGCGCGCCGCCGGCGACCACGCCGCCGACGACCAGCGGCGCACAGCCCGCCGCCACGAACGAGATCGCGGCCAGCGCCGCCCACCGCACCAGGCTTTGTTTCATTCAGTCTCCCCGTTCAGTAAATGCATCGCGAATCCATTCGCCGACGCCGCGATCGTCGGCCGTGATCACGTCGAACCGGCACGGCGGCCAGCCCGCGGACTTGTCGCCGAACTGCCCCATCAGGTAATGCTGCGCGGCGCGCGCCAGCCGCCGCCGCTTGAAGCGGTCGACGCTCGCCGCCGCACCGCCGAAGCGCGCGTCGTTGCGCAACCGCACCTCGACGAACACGACGGTGGCGCCCTCCTGCGCGACGATGTCCAGCTCACCTTCGCGGTAGCGCACGTTGCGCGCGAGGATACGACATCCGCTCGCCAGCAGCCGCTCGCACGCGGCCTGCTCGGCGGCATCGCCGGCGCGCTGCTTCGGCGTGCGCACCCCCGGTCGCCTGCGGAGAAAACTCATGATCCGGTCCTATCGCGTGACTTCGCGCAACGCATCGCTGCGTTCGATGCGGCCCTCCCGAAAGACCGCGAAGGTCGGCGTTCGTTCCACGCGCGGCGAGCGCTCGCGATCGACGCGCAGCCAGCCGGTGACGCCGTCGAGCTCGAAGCGCGTGCGGTCGGCGAGCAGTTCCAGCGCGATCCGGTACGCGTCGATTCCGAGCGCGTACAGCCGCTGTACCTCGGCGCTGTACGTATCGGGCGCGCGCGGATAGGCCTTCACCGCCGGCCGATCGGGGTCGATCAGCCATGGCATGTCGACGAAGCGCACGCCCTCGAGATCGTTGGTCATAAGGGAGCCGCTGCCCTTGTTGATCTGCGAGGTGGCGAACAGCGACGCGTCGATCGGCAGCCGCGTGCGCACCTGCACCGCGTCGTTCACGTCGAGCGCGAGGAAGATCGCGGCCGGCGCGGCCTTCGCGATCTCGCGCGCCACGCCGTCGGCGCCGTACTGCGCGTAGTCGAGCGTGATCGTCGGCGCGCCCGCCTGTTTCAGCGCGGCGACGAACGCGGCCGCGGTGCGCCTGGCGAGCGCGCTGTCGCCGACCACGACCGCGTATCGGCGCGCGCCGGACGGCGTGGCGCCCGGATCGACCGCGCGCAGCGCCGCGCGCACCAGCAGCGCCGCCTCGTCCTCGACGCTGACGCCGAACGCCAGCATCGACGCGGAAATCGCGCCGGCGTTGTCGGGAACGTTCAGCAGCAGCACGGGAACGCCCGCGTCGCCGCGCTCGACCACGGCATTCACCGCGCTGCGCGTCAGCGGGCCGACAACCAGGCGCACGCCGCGCTCGCGTGCCGCGCGCACCGCATCGACCGCCTGGGCGGCGCCGGCATCGGTCTCGATCACCTGCACCGCGACCTGCGCGCGCCGCGTCCGGTGGGCGGCGACGAAGCCTTCGCGCACCGCTTCGCCCGCGCGCGCGAACGGCGTGTCGGCGCCGGGCACAATCAGCGCGATCGTCGCCTCGGTCGGGGCGGCGGGTGCGGCGGGAGGAGGGTTTGTCGGCGCCTGCGCGCGCGCCGACAATGTCAGGCACGCGGCGAGAGCGCACAGGAAGGGGTGGCGGAGGGGCATGGAACGCAAGCCGTTCTGGAACGACGATCCACTGATCGCTGTGAGCGGCGTGGCGGATCAGGACTTGCCGGCCGGCGCGCTGTACGTGGTGGCCACGCCGATCGGCAATGCCGCGGACATTACGTTGCGTGCACTGTGGGTGCTATCGCAGATGGACGCGATCGCCTGCGAGGATACCCGCACCTCGCGGCCGCTGCTTGCCCGCTATCGGATCGAGGCGCCGCTGCTGGCCGCGCACGAGCACAACGAGCGTGCAGTGGCGGCGCGCATCGCGGCTCATCTTTCGCGCGGCCAGCGTGTCGCGCTGGTGAGCGACGCCGGCACGCCCGCGGTGTCCGATCCGGGCGCGCGCCTTGTCGGCGCGCTGCGCGCCGCCGGCCATCGCATCGTTCCGGTCCCCGGCGCGAGCAGCGTGACCGCGGCGCTCAGCGCGGCCGGATTGTTCGACGCGCCGTGGACCTTCATCGGCTTCCTGCCGCGCGGTGCGCGCGAGCGCGAACGTGTGCTGCGCGCCGCCGCCGCGAGCGGGAACGCGACGATCGTTCTCGAAGCGCCGCACCGGATCGGCGCCACCGCGGCCGAAATCGCAGCGGCCTTCGATCCCGCGCGGCGCGTGATCGTCGCGCGCGAGCTGACGAAGAAGTTCGAATCGATCGTCGCCACCACGGCAGCCGAGCTGCCGGCCGCGGTCGCTGCCGGCGAGGCGCGCGGCGAATACGTGCTGGCCATCGATGCGCCCGCCGTCGCGCCGGAGCGCGACATCGACGCGCTGACGCTGCGCTGGCTGCACGCGCTCGGCGCGGAGCTGCCGGCCGCGCGCGCGGCCGCGCTGGCCGCCGAAGTCACCGGACTGCCACGCGCGCGCCTTTACGACGCGCTGATCGGCAAGTCGCGCGGCTGAACCTTCGCGCCGGTATCGACGCCGTCGCGCGACTCCCACCATGCGCGCGCCTCGTGGAAGGTCCACGGCAGTTGCGCCAGCAGCGGATCGAGCGCATTGATCACCTCGGTGGCCGACTGCGGCCGCGCGTCGGGCGACTTCGCCATGCAGCGGTCGATCAGTTGCGCCAGCGCGGGCGGAACCGACGCGGGCAACGGCGGCGGCGGCACGTGCACGACCTGATAGGCGAGCGCGAGATCGTTCGCGCCCTCGAACGGCGGCGCGCCGCGCAGCAGGAACGAGCCGACCGCGCCGAGCGCGTACAGGTCGGAGCGCAGGTCGGCGCTGTCCGGATGCTCGATGCGCTCGGGCGCCATGTACGACGGCGTGCCGAGCACGCGCAGCGCGCGCGTCAGATCGCGCGTCGCCTCGGTGCGCGTGTCCTTGACGAGGCCGAAGTCGAGCACCTTGACCACGTCGTATTCGCCGCCCCTGCGGCACAGCATCACGTTGGCCGGCTTGATGTCGCGGTGCACGAGCGCGCGCGCGTGCGCCTCGGCGAGCGACCCGGCGATGCCGCGCAGCACGTGCGCAACCCGCGGCGCCGACAGCGCGCCGTGGCGCTCGACCACCTGCTGCAGCGTCAGGCCGTCGAGGTACTCCATCGCAAAGAACGGCTGGCCCTCGGGCGTGCGGCCGAAGTCGAACACCTCGACCGTGTTCGGGTGCGACAGCTGGCTCGCCAGCTTCGCCTCGCGATCGAAGCGCGCCAGCGTCTCGTCGTTGGCCAGCCGCAGCTCGACGATCTTGACCGCGGTCGGCCGCTTCAGCAGCCGATGACGCGCGCGGTACACGCGCGCGAATCCGCCCTGCCCGATCTCCTCCAGCAGCTCGTAGTTGCCGACGCGCTTCGCATCCTCGACTTCCTGCTGCATCCTGAGCATGCGCAGCAGCGCAACGATGAGCCCGAACACCGCGACGCTCACGAGGCCGCCGAACACGAGGAACGCGGTCTCCAGCCGCGCCAGCGGCGCGAACGCCTCGCGCTCCGCGATCTCGACCGCAATGCCGAAGTCGTAGTCGTCGAGCCAGCGCCAGGCGCCGATCACGGACTCGCCGACGTAGTTGCGATACGGCTGCAGCAGCTCGCCCGATTTCTCGCCGCCGGCACGAGCGAACAGCGCGTGCGCGATCAGCGCGGTCAGCGGCGGCTCGCCGAACTCGATGCCGGGATCGATCAGCCGCAGGCGGCCGATCGGGGTTTCGCCCGGCTTGACGCGGCCGGTCTCTTCGAGAGCGGCGATGAAACGGCTCGCGGTCAGCAGCCGGCCGGCGGCGTCGAACGCGTAGGCCTCGCCGCTCGCGCCCGTGCGCGCCGCCTCGAACAGCTGCGAGAAGCGATCGTCGGCCGGCTTGCCGATGTCGAGCACCGCGATCACGTTGCCGGCCGCGTCGCGCACCGGCGCGGCGATCCACACGCGCGGCGGACCCGGCTCCACGTCGGCGACGGCGCCGATCCGCTCGGCGTCGCTGCGCGAGCCGCTGAAGACAGTCGCGCCGGCGCGCACCTTGTCGAAGGTGGCGCGCATCGCGTCGTGCAGCGGCCAGCCGCACTTGGCCGAATTGCGCGCGGCCAGCACGCGGCCGTCGAGATCGAACAGGTGGATCGATGCCGCCAGATCGGGCTGGCGCAGCGTGTCGATCGCGGCGATCAGGTGCGTACCCGGCGCACCGCGACAGGCGCGCCGCAGTTCGTCGGGGCCGCGCGCGGCCGCGGCGAGCAGCGGCGCGGCGGCGTCGATCAGCCGCGAATCCGCTGCCCAACGCTGCACGTTCAGCCTCTTCTCGTTGATCCACGCATCGAGCGTGATGCTCTGGCTGCCGACCAGAGTGCGCAGCGTGTTCGCTTCGAGCTCCGTCAGCGCATTGCGCACGCCGCTGTAGATCCAGACGCTGATCGCCGCGATCACGAGCAGCCCGGCCGCAAGCTCCACCGGCCGCCGGCGTGCCAGCGAACCGAAGCGTTCGAGGAATGGGGCGTCGAACATCGATGACGCCCTTCGCGCAGGTTATCCGGGCAACGAGGTGATCACGCGCGCCACCGCAGCCGAGATCTGCTTCACATACGGAATGTGCAGAAACTCGTTGGGGCCGTGCGCATTCGACTTCGGCCCCAGCACGCCGGTGATCAGGTACTGCGCGCGCGGGAACTTGTCGCCCAGCATGTTCATGAACGGAATCGTGCCGCCCGAGCCGGTCCACGCCGACTCGCGGCCGAACACCGCGCGCGACGCGTCGTCGGCCGCCAGCTTCAGCCACGGCGCGGTCGCGGGCGCGTTCCACCCGGTCGCGCCCCAGTCGGCATCGAACGTCACCCTCGCGTTGTACGGCGGATCGGCTTCCAGCAGTTCCTTCAGCCGGCGCGTGGCGCGCTCGCCGTCGACGGTGGGCGGAATGCGCAGCGACACCTTCAGCGTCGTCTTCGGCCGCAGCACGTTGCCGGCCGATTCGATCGACGGCAGACCGCCGGCGCCGGTGATCGCGAGCGCCGGCCGCCACGTGCGGTTCAGGATCGCCTCGACCGGATCGCGCGTGACCGGCTGTGAGGTTGGGATGCCTTCGCACACGTGCTGCCGCAGATCCTGCGGCAGCACTTCGTTATCCGTGCCGGGACCGCGCGCGCAGGCGATCCACGGAAACTCGGTCCACACCTTGTCGCCGAGCACCTGGCCCGCGACCTGCGCCTGGTCGAGGCGCTCGCGCGGAATCTCGGTGTGGAACGCGGGGTCGAGCACGCGGCCGGTGGCGGGATCGTCGATGCGGTTGAGCAACTGCCGCGCGATGCGGAACGAACTGGGCACGATGCCGCTCGCGTGACCCGAGTGCACGCCTTCGCCGAGGATCTCGACGGTCAGCGTGCCGCCGACCAGCCCGCGCAGCGACGTCGTCATCCACAACTGCTCGTAGTTGCCGCAGCCCGAGTCGAGCCCCGCGACCAGCGCCACGTCGCCGAAGCGCGGCGCGAGGAGGTCGAGATACGCGGGCAGGTCGGGCGAGCCGCTTTCCTCGCAGGTCTCGATGATGCCGACGCAGCGCGGCCTGGGGGCGCCCTGCGCGTCGAGCGCGGCGATCACGGTGAGCGCGCAGTAGATCGCGTAGCCGTCGTCGGCGGCGCCGCGCCCGTAGAGCTTGCCGTCCTCGATCATCGGCGTCCACGGGCCGAAGCCGTCGCGCCAGCCGGCCATCTCCGGCTGCTTGTCGAGGTGGCCGTAGAACAGCACCGTCTTCGCGTTGCCGTACGTACCGGTGGCGGGCACGTCGAAGAAGATGCACGGCGTCCTGCCTTCGATCGACAGGATCTCGATCGTGAGGCCCTCGATCTTCTGCGCCGCGCCCCACGCGTACGCTT
Organism: Pseudomonadota bacterium; assembly: GCA_029778535.1. Lineage (GTDB taxonomy): Bacteria > Pseudomonadota > Gammaproteobacteria > Burkholderiales > Burkholderiaceae_F > JAKOQB01. The sequence goes on from JAKOQB010000125.1 coordinate 25,776, forward strand.
CCTGCACGACCGCCTGCAGGTAACCGTGGGCGCTCCAGCTCGCGTCGAACGCGGGCGACTTGGCGGGCACCTTCACGTAGTCGACCAGGCGCGGGATCAGATCCTCGTCCCAGCGCCGCTCGACGAAATGCTTGAGGTCGGCCAGATTCATCGGGATTCTCCTAGCGAATGCAGACAGCTCAACGCGCGAACACGGTGGTTTCGCGGTTTAGCATGCGCTCGAGGCGGTGGGACAGCGCGAGCGCCGCCGCGCGATCGACGAGGTCGCCGATCAGGACGCGAAAGATACTCCCGTGGCGCTCGACCCGCGGCTGATCGACCGCGTCGGCGCCGGTGGCAATGCGCGCGAGTTCCTGCGCGATGCGGTCGCGCAGCGATTCGGCGTTGGCGGCCTGGGCGAACGCGCCGAGCTGCACGGACCAGCGTGTCTCGTTCGGTGCGGTGGCGGTCGGTGCGGTGGCGGCCGGCGCAGTGGCGTTTGGCGCGGGCGGCAGCAGCGCGGGCGCGATCTCAGGCAGCGGCGCGCCACTGCTCGCATCCGCCGACGCGATCGGCAGCGCGGTCGCGACCGGCTCCGGGTCCGGCGCCGGCGCCAGTACCGGCGCGGGGGCAGTCGCGACTTGCGTGCGCTGGCAGCAGCGGCCGGAGGCGATATCGGCGTTCGTCAGCCGCTCAACGTCGACTTCGCCGGTGCCGGCATCGGCGATGCCGAGCCGGGTCGCCGCGGCGTACGACAGGTCGATGATGCGGTCGTCCTTGAACGGCCCGCGGTCGTTGATGCGCACGATCACGCTGGCGCCGTTCGTCACGCGGGTCACGCGCGCGTAGCTCGGGATCGGCAGCGTCGGATGCGCGGCGGTCATCGCGAACATGTCGTAGATCTCGCCGCTGGACGTGCGGTTGCCGTGGAACTGGCGTCCGTACCAAGACGCGTAGCCGCGCTGCCGGAACGGCACGTCAGCCGCGAGCGGCGTGTACGTCTTGCCGAGCGCGACGTACGGCCGGTTCGCATACGGATGCAGCGGCTCCACGCGCGGCACGGCATCCGGCACCTTCGCCAGATCCACCGGCACCCGCGCCGGCGGCCCGTCGTTCTGGTAATAGCCGCCCGCGCGCTGCGGCGGCTTCGATACCGTTGCGCAGCCGGCGACGAGCGCGCACGCGATGACGGCAGACAGCGTGATCCGTGATCCGTGATCTGTGATCCGTGATCCGTGATCTGTGATCCGTGATCCGTGATCCGTGATCTGTGATCCGTGATCTGTGATCCGTGATCCGTGATCCGTGATCCGTGATCTGTGATCCGTGATCCGAACCGCGCGCAATCCGCAATCCGCAATCCGCAATTCGACCGCTGACTGCCCACCGCCCGACGCCCGACACCCGACGCCCGACGCACTGCCGACTGCCTTCACGACTGCACCAGCTTGCGATTGCGCGCGATGCTCATCAGCATGCCGCACGCCATGCCGAGGGTGACCAGCGCGGTGCCGCCGTAGCTCACGAACGGCAGCGGCACGCCCACCACGGGCAGGATGCCGCTGACCATGCCCATGTTGACGAAGCCGTAGGTGAATATGATCAATGCGATCGCCGCCGCCATCAGGCGCGAGTAGATCGTCGCGGCGTTGGCGGCGATCAAGAGCGCGCGCGTGACGAGCGCGAAGAACAGCACCACCAGCACCAGGTTGCCGATCAGCCCGAATTCCTCCGAGTACACGGCGAAGATGAAGTCGCTGGTGCGCTCGGGAATGAACTCCAGGTGCGTCTGCGTGCCCTGCATCCAGCCCTTGCCCGTGAGGCCGCCGCTGCCGATCGCGATCATCGCCTGCAGCGTGTGAAAGCCCTTGCCGAGCGGGTCCTGCGACGGATCGATCAGCGTCATGATCCGTTCGCGCTGGTAACCGTGCATGAAGGTCCACGCCACCGGCAGCATCGCGCCGGCGGCGACGAGCATCGCGGCCAGCCACTTCCACGGCAGGCCGGCAAAGAAGATCACGAAGAAACCGGCCGCCAGCACCAGCACCGCGGTGCCCAGATCGGGCTGCTTGGCGATCAGGCCGACCGGGACCAGCAGCAGCAGCGCGGCGGCGGCGAAATCGAGCGTGCGCACCGCGCCCTGGCGCTTGTGGAAGTACCACGCCAGCATCATCGGCAGTGCGAGCTTCATCACCTCCGACGGCTGGATGCGAGTGAAGCCGAGGTCGAGCCAGCGTTGCGCGCCCTTGACGATGATGCCGAAGCGATCGACCGCGATCAGCAAGGCGAGGCCGACCGCGTAGATCGGCACCGCCGCCTTCATCAGCACGCCCGGCGGGATGCTGGCGGCCAGGAACATCACGCCGGCGGCGATCGCGAAATTGCGCATCTGGTCGGCGAAGCGCCACGGAAAGTCGAGCGCCGCCGAGTACAGCGTGATCAGCCCCAGCAGCATCAGCCCACCGATGATCGCGAGCAGCGCCGGGTCGAGCACGGAGAGGCGCTCGCGTACCCACAGCCAGATGCGCGCGCGCAGACGGTCATTGTGCATGCGCGCCTCCGTTCACTTGCGCGACCAGTTCCCCGGACGGCTCGCGGTCGTCCTCCGGCTTCAAGGGAGCCGGCGCATTCGGCACCTTGCCGAGCAGGTAGTAGTCAAGGGCCTGGCGCGCGATCGGCGCGGCGGCCATCGAGCCGAAGCCGCCGTTTTCCACCAGCAGCGCGAGCGCGATCTTCGGCTTCTCGCCCGGGCCGGCCGGCGCGAACGCGATGAACAGCGAATGGTCGCGGTGGCGCTCGTCGATGCGGTTGGCGTTGTACTTTTCGTTTTGCTTGATGCCGATCACCTGCGCGGTGCCGGTCTTGCCGGCCACCTTGTACGGCGCACCGAGAAAGGCCTGGCGGCCGGTGCCGCTGATGTTCACATCGACCATCGCCTCGCGCACGATGCGGATGTGCTCCGGCTTCAGCGGTATGCGGTAGCTCTCCTTCGGCACCGTCAGCCGCGCCTCGCCGGTCTTCACGTCCTCGATGCTCTTGACCAGGTGCGGCTTCATCACCACCCCGTCGTTGGCGAGGGTGGCGGTCGCGTGCGCGAGCTGCAGCAGCGTGAACGCGTTGTAGCCCTGGCCGATGCCGATCGAGATCGTCTCGCCCGGGAACCACTTCTGCTTGAAGCGCTTCTCCTTCCAGGCCGACGACGGCAGGATGCCGGTCTGCTCGCCCTCGAGGTCGATGCCGGTGATCTGGCCGAAGCCGAACGGCTTCATGAAGTCGTGGATCGTGTCGACGCCGAGGTCGTTGGCCACCATGTAGTAGTAGATGTCGCTCGACTTGACGATCGACTTGTGCATGTCGACCGGACCGAGCGGCACCTTGTTGCTGTCGCGGAAGCGCCGCCCGCCGAAATTGAAGTAGCCGGGGTCGTAGATCACCTGGTCGGCTCTGCGCTTGCCGGTCTGCAGCGCAGCGAGCGCGAGAAACGGCTTGTAGGTTGAGCCGATCGGGTAGGTACCGCGCAGCGCGCGGTTCAGCAGCGGCTTGTCGGGGTCGTTGTTCAGCTCGTCCCAGTTCTTCGGGTCGATGCCGTCGACGAACAAATTCGGGTCGAAGCTCGGCTTGGACACGAACGCGAGCACGTCGCCGGTCTCGGGCTCGATCGCAATCAGCGCGCCGCGGCGGTCGCCGAAGGCCTGCTCGACGATCTGCTGCAGCTTGATGTCGATCGACAGGTTCAGGTTGTTGCCGGGCGTGGACGGCGCGCGGTCGAGCGTGCGCACCGCGCGTCCGCCGGCGGTGATCTCCACGCGCTCCGAACCGGTGGCGCCGTGCAGTTCGCGCTCATACGACAGCTCGATGCCGGTCTTGCCGATGTACTCGGCGCCGCCGTAGTTGTCCGCGTCGTCGAAGGTCGCGATGCGCTCCTTGTCGGCCGGCGAGATGCGGCCGATGTAGCCGATCATGTGCGCGCCGACCTCGCCGAGCGGGTAGTGGCGGAACAGCCGTGCGCGCAGCTCGACGCCGGGAAAGCGGAAGCGCTGCGCGGCAAAGCGCGCGACTTCGTCGTCGGTCAGGCGCGTGCGGATCGGGATCGACTCGGCGCCCTTCAGTTCCTCCTGCAGCTTCTTGAAGCGGCGGCGGTCGCGCGGCTGGATCTCGATCACGTTCGCCAGCTCGTCGATCACCGCGTTGACGTTGTCCACCTTGCGCGGATTGATCTCCAGCGTGTAGGCGGAGAAGTTGCGCGCGATGATCACGCCGTTGCGGTCGCGGATCAGCCCGCGGTTGGCCTGCACCGGCACCACGGCGATGCGGTTTACCTCCGCCTGTTCGTACAGTTCCGCGTGCTTGACCACCTGCAGCCACATGAAGCGCGCCAGCAGCGTGCCAAAGCAGACCAGCACGAACAGCGTCGCCACCACCACGCGGGTGCGGAACTGCAGGATCTCGTGCTCGGGATTGCGAAAGGTGGTCATGCGGGTCCGGCGGCGACCACAGCGTCACCGATGCGGCTCAGCCGGCGCGTGCGGCGACACGGCTTCCCTTCCGCAATAGAGGCGGCGATACTGTCCGACATCCGGTACGTCCGTGCGCTGTGCAGGTGCGCATTATCGTTCAGCCGGGCAGTGCCGACGCTCGGCCGTTCACATGTTCAACCCGGGGTAGCGCATGAGCCACGACCAGGAACTGCTCGCCCTGCTGCGTCAGATCGAAGCCGACCAGCGCCAGGCGCTGGCGGCGCAGACGGAGCACCTGAAACTGGCGCAGGGGCAGTTCGCGCGCTCGCAGGCACGGATCGGCGAGTCGCTGCAGGTGCAGCGGCTCGCGGTGCAGCGCCAGCAGCGGCTGTCGCTGGCGGTGCTGCCGGTGCTCCTCGTCCTGATCGTGCTGGTGGTGTGGATCGCCATCAAGTGGCGGGTGATCTGATTCGTTGTTCGTTGTTTGTTGTTCGTTGTCCGTTGCGCAGCGCACGCCTCGATCGACGGACAACGAACAACGAGAAACGAGCAACCGCCTTTAAATCGGCCGGGTCTCGTCGCGCTCGTGCGGCTGGCGCTGTGGCGCCAGCAGCAGCCAGGTGACAATCGGCCACACCAGCGCGCCGACCAGGCTTTCGGCGAAGTAGCTCAGGCCCGGGAAGCTGCCGCCGACCCACAGGCGGATCAGCAGCGAGGAGAACTGCGCCACCAGCAGCAGCCCGAACACGTGCAGCGCCTGCGCGCCGAGCGGGAACCACAGGATGCGCCGGTGCAGCGAGATCGCACCGTACGACAGCAGCGTGTAGGCGAGCGCGTGCTCGCCGAACAGCGCACCGTTGTGTACGTCCATCAGCAGCCCGAACACGAACGCGGCGCCGATGCCGACCCGGCGTGGCTGGTGCACGTTCCAGAACACCAGCGCGAGCGCGACGAAGTCCGGCACGAAGGTCGCCTGCCCCCACGGCATCAGGTTCAGCACCAGCGCGGCCAGCAGCGAAACGAAGATGAACACCGGATTGGCCGGTCGCAGCAGCACCGAAGGCCGATACGCGGCGCGGCCGACGCCCAGACCGTCGGCCGACACCAGTTCGACCGGGTCGGGGCTGCGCGGACGGTTCAGCGCGAATGCGCTGCGCAGGCGCCTGAACCAGCTCATCGTCGGCGGTCCGTCATTTGCGCGCGCCCTTGCGCGGTACGGGGCGCGCGTCTTCCGCCGCCGGACGCGGCTGCGCGGCAGCGTCGAGCGGCAGGATCAGCAGGAACGCGTAGTTCTGGATACCGGCCGACGGCGTCATCACGATGTGCGCGAACTGGTCGTTTTCCGCGCGCTCGACCTTCGTGACCGTGGCGACCTGCAGTCCGGCCGGGTAGATCGCGTCGATGCCGGAGGTCGTCGCGATGTCGCCCTGCTTGACGTCGGCGTTGGCCGGCATGAACCGCAGGTCGAGCGTTCCCGGTTCGGCCCCGCCGTAGGCCACGCCGCGCAGCCCGTTACGGGCGAGCTGAACCGGGATCGACTGATCCTTGTCGGTCAGCAGCGTCATCTCGGCGGTCAGCGGGAAAACGCGCGTGACCTGCCCGACCACGCCGTGGTCGTCGATCACCGGCTGGCCGGCGCGCACGCCGTCGTTGGCTCCCTTGTCGAGCACCAGCTTGCGCGAGAACCGGTCGCGCGATTCGTACAGCACCTGCGCCAGCACGCCGGGACGATTGATCCGTTCGCGCGCGCCGAGCAGGCGGCGTAGCTGCGAATTCTCGCTCTCCAGCGTCTGCGCCTGCTGCAGTTGGCGCGCGCGCTCGGTCGCCTCGCGTTTCAGCGCGTCGTTCTCGCGCGTCAGGCGGCTGACGGTCGTAAAGTACTCGCCGATCGTCTCGGCCATGCGCACCGGCGCGAGCAGCACCTGCTGGATCGGATACAGCACCACGCCGACGCCGACGCGGATCGTGTCGAGCGCCTGCACGCGCGAATCGACGATGATCAGCGCGATCGCGAGAATGGAGAAGAACGCGAGCCGCGCGCGGGCGGAAACGCCCTGATTGAATAGCGGCGGCGGGCCGTGTTCCATGCGGTCGTCGAACGTCGGGCGTTGGCGTCGGGCGCGAGGCCTGGCGTCGGCCGTACTTGCGCCGGAGGCCCGGAGCCGGACGCCCGACGCGCCTCACCCGTGCGCGAAGATCGAGCCGAGCTTGTCCATGCGCTCCAGCGCGATTCCGCAGCCGCGCACCACGCAGGTCAGCGGATCCTCGGCCACCAGCACCGGTAGCCCGGTCTCTTCCATCAGCAGGCGGTCCAGATCGCGCAGCAGCGCGCCGCCGCCGGTCAACATCATGCCGCGGTCGGCGATGTCGGCGCCGAGTTCCGGCGGCGTCTGCTCGAGCGCGATCTTGACCGCCGAGACGATCTGGTTCAGCGGGTCGGTCAGCGACTCGAGGATCTCGTTGCTGGAGATCGTGAAGCTGCGCGGGATGCCCTCGGAGAGATTGCGCCCCTTGACCTCCATCTCCTTGACCTCGGACCCGGGGAACGCGGAGCCGATCTCCTTCTTGATGCTCTCCGCGGTCGGCTCGCCGATCAGCATGCCGTAGTTGCGGCGGATGTAGTTGATGATCGACTCGTCGAACTTGTCGCCGCCGACGCGCACGCTGCCGGCGTACACCATGCCGCCGAGCGAGATCACGCCGACCTCGGTCGTGCCGCCGCCGATGTCGACCACCATCGAGCCCGACGCTTCGGACACCGGCAGTCCGGCGCCGATCGCGGCGGCCATCGGCTCCTCGATCAGGAACACCTGCGAGGCGCCCGCCGCCTCGGCCGATTCCTTGATCGCGCGCCGCTCGACCTGGGTGGAGCCGCACGGCACGCAGATGATGATGCGCGGGCTGGGCGCAAACAGGCTCGACGGGTGCACCATCTTGATGAACTGCTTGAGCATCTGCTCGGTGACGGTGAAGTCGGCAATCACGCCGTCCTTCATCGGCCGGATCGCCTCGATGTTGCCGGGCACCTTGCCGAGCATCTGCTTGGCCTCGCGGCCGACCGCTCGGATCGTGCGCTTGCCGCTGGGGCCGCCTTCCTGGCTGATGGCCACGACCGACGGCTCGTTCAGCACGATGCCCTTGCCGCGGACGTAGATGAGGGTGTTGGCCGTGCCGAGGTCGATCGCGAGATCGCTGGAGAAGTAGCTGCGGAGAAAGCCGAACATGGACGCCTTGTCTGATCCTCGCTGTGCCGCGCCCGTAAAAGAGAGCGCATGCGTTGGCTCGAAATGGCTTGCGCCAGAGGGAAACGACGAAGCACGGATGATAGACTACATGTGCAAGTCGTCACTCCGACACGCGTGCGATTTCACTCCCGCGACCACATTTTTTCGCTCATCCCTTCGTCTGTCCCGCCCGCTTTAGCGACCCGATGTCCCTGTCCATCGACGACGTCCGCCGCATCGCGCACCTGGCCCGCATCGAGATTACCGACACGCAGGCGCAGGCCACGCTGGCGCAGCTGAACGACATCTTCGCGATGATCGAGAAGATGCAGCGGGTGCCGACCGACGGCGTCGAGCCGATGTCGCACCCGCTCGGCGGAAGCCAGCGGCTGCGCGACGACGTGGTGACCGAACATGACGAGCGCGAGACGCTGATGCGCAACGCGCCGGAGCAGCAGGACGGGCTGTTCCTGGTGCCGAAGGTCATTGAATGACGGTCGGATTGCGGATTGCGGATTGCGGATTGCGCGCCACGGATCACAGATCACCGGTCACGGATCACGATTTATGAGCGAGCTGGCGCACGCGTCGGTAGCGGAGCTGGGGCGGCTGCTCGCTGACAGGCAGGTGTCGGCGGTCGAGCTGGCGCAGTTGCTCCTGAAGCGGATCGATGCGCACCGCGACCTGAATGCGTTCCTGGACGTGCGGCCCGACGTGACGCTGGCGCAGGCGCGCGCGGCGGACGAGCGCCGCGCCAGGGGAGAAACCGGGGCGCTGCTCGGCGTGCCGATCGCACACAAGGACATCTTCGTCACGCAGGAGTGGTGCTCGACCGCGTCGTCCCGGATCCTGCAGGGCTACATGAGCCCGTTCGACGCCACCGTGGTCGCAAGCCTCAAGCAGGCCGGCATGGTCTGCCTGGGCAAGCTCAATTGCGACGAGTTCGCGATGGGCTCGTCCAACGAGAACAGTGCGTACGGGAACGTACTGAACCCATGGGACAAGGGCGCGGTGCCGGGCGGATCGTCGGGCGGGTCGTCGGCGGTGGTGGCCGCCCGCCTCGCGCCGGTGGCGACCGCCACCGACACCGGCGGCTCGATCCGCGAGCCGGCCGCGTTCACCGGCATCACCGGCACCAAGCCGACCTACGGGCGGCCGTCGCGCTGGGGCATGATCGCGTTCGCCTCCAGCCTCGACACCGCGGGGCTGATGACGCGCTCGGCCGAGGACTGCGCGCTGGTGTTCAACGCGATGCTCGGCTTCGACCCGAAGGATTCGACCAGTATCGACCGGCCGCGCGAGGACTACACCCGCAGCCTTGACGCCGGCGTCAAGGGGCTAAAGATCGGCGTGCCGAAGGAATTCTTCGGTGCCGGCCTGCAGCCGGACGTCGAGCAGGCGGTGCGCGCGGCGCTCGCGGAGTACGAAAAGCTCGGCGCGCAACTGGTCGACATCTCGCTGCCGAACGCCGAGTTGGGCATCCCCGTCTACTACGTGATCGCACCGGCCGAGTGCTCGAGCAACCTGTCGCGCTTCGACGGCGTCAGATACGGCCATCGCGCAAAGGACTACGCCGACCTCACCGACATGATCAAGAAGTCGCGCTCGGAGGGCTTCGGCGCCGAGCCGAAGCGGCGCATCCTGATCGGCACCTACGTGCTGTCGCACGGCTATTACGACGCCTACTTCATCAAGGCGATGCAGGTGCGGCGGCTGATCGCCGACGATTTCCAGCGCGCGTTCGCGCAGTGCGACGTGATCGCCGGGCCGGTGACGACCAGCGTCGCGTTCGGCTTCGGCGAGAAGACCGACGATCCGGTCGCGATGTATCTCGCCGACCTGTATACGGTGCCCGGTTCGCTGGCCGGCATTCCGAGCATGAGCCTGCCGTGCGGCTTCGGCGCCAAGGGTCGCCCGGTCGGGCTGCAGCTGATGGCCAACCATTTCGAGGAAGCGAAGATGCTCGGCGTCGCTCACGCGTACCAGCGCGCGTCCGACTGGCACAAGCGCGTTCCTGCCGGGTACTGACATGGCGTGGGAAGTCGTGATCGGGCTGGAGACGCACGCGCAGCTTTCCACGCGCAGCAAGATTTTCTCGGGCGCCTCGACCGCCTTCGGCGCCGCGCCCAACACGCAGGCGTGCGCGGTCGATCTGGCGCTGCCCGGCGTGCTGCCGGTGTTGAACAAGGGCGCGGTCGAGCGCGCGATCAGGTTCGGGCTGGCGATCGGCGCCACCGTCGCGCCGCGCTCGATCTTCGCGCGCAAGAACTACTTCTACCCCGATCTTCCGAAGGGCTACCAGATCAGCCAGTACGAGATCCCGGTCGTGCAGGGCGGCTCGCTGTCGTTCGTCGTGCGGCCTGCGAAAGGAGAGCCGTATACGAAGATCGTGCGGCTGACGCGCGCGCACCTCGAGGAAGACGCCGGCAAGTCCCTGCACGAGGACAGGTCAGGTCCGCTCGGCGTCGCCTCGCTCGGCGGCAAGACCGGCATCGACCTGAACCGCGCCGGCACACCGCTGCTGGAGATCGTGTCCGAGCCGGACCTGCGTTCGTCGGAGGAGGCGGTCGCGTACGCGAAGGCGCTGCACGCGCTGGTCGTGTGGCTCGGCATCTGCGACGGCAACATGCAGGAAGGCAGCTTCCGGTGCGACGCCAACGTCAGCGTGCGGCCGACCGGACAGAAGGAATACGGCACGCGTTGCGAGATCAAGAACCTGAACAGCTTCAAGTTCCTTCAGGCGGCGATCGACTACGAGGTGCGGCGGCAGATCGAACTGATCGAGGACGGCGGCAAGGTCGTTCAGGAGACGCGGCTGTACGACCCCGACCGCGACGAGACGCGCAGCATGCGCAGCAAGGAAGACGCGATGGACTATCGCTACTTCCCCGACCCCGACCTGCTGCCACTGGCGATCTCGAAGGAATGGATCGACGCGGTCGCGCGCGACATGCCCGAGCTGCCGGCGGCGATGCGCGCGCGGTTTGTGCGCGACTACGCGCTGCCCGAATACGACGCCGGCATGCTGACCAGCTCGAAGGCGATGGCCGCCTACTTCGAGGAAGTCGCGCGCGCGGTGCCCGACAAGAAGGCGGCCGCCAACTGGATCATGGGCGAGGTCGCGGCGGCGCTGAACAACGCCGGCATCGAGATCGACGCCGCGCCGGTGTCTGCCGCGCAGCTCGCCGCGCTGATCAACCGCGTGCTCGACGGCACGATCAACAACAAGACCGCCAAGGAAGTCTTCGCCGCATTGTGGAACCGCGAGGGCGACAGCGCCGACGCCATCATCGAGGCGCGCGGCCTGAAGCAGATCTCGGACGCAGGCGCGATCGAGAAGCTGATCGACGAAGTGCTCGCCGCCAACGCGAAGTCGGTCGAGGAATTCAAGGCCGGCAAGGAGAAGGCGTTCAACGCGCTGGTCGGCCAGGCGATGCGCGCGACCAAGGGCAAGGCCAATCCGCAGCAGGTCAACGAGATCCTGCGCCGCAAGCTGGGCGGCTGAAACGCAACTGCCCGATGCACGGCGTTGCCGGCCAGAAGGGGAAGCCGCAGCGGCGGCCGCAGGCAGCGTCCGGGGGCGGCGCAGGAGCCGGGCGCCGGCGAGCGGCGTCGGATGCCACCGACGAATCCGCTATCGGGTTACGGTGCTCGCGCTGCGCTGCGCGGACCGGGCCCCGTTCTGCATCAGTTCGCGGAATCGCTTGCGGTCGGCGTCGAAGCGCTCGTTGATGCGCGCCAGTTCCGCCTCGGTGTCGGCGATGATCTTCTCCTGCGCCTTGACCATCGTCGCGTTGGTATCGTAGGCGCGCTTGAGCTTGTCCGGCTTCTCGCGCCTGGCGTAGAACTCGGCCTCGTCGTCAAGCTTCTTGCGTTCGCGCTGCAGCTCGTCCATCCGCTTGCGCGCGCGATCGATGACCGCGCGCCGGCTGTCGGCGGCACGGACGCGCGCCTCCTCGATCTCCTTCTCGTCGCCGTAGGCGTCGAGCAGCGCCTGGTCGCGCCGCGCCTGATCGCGGCGTTGCGCCAGTTCTTCCGCCTTGCGGCGCTCCTCCGCCGCCTTCTGCTCGCGCTGCGCGGCGGTCAGCGGCGGATCGATCACGCGCCGCACCGAGCCGTCGCTGCGCAGCTCTTTGATCGGCCGGTCCGCGCACTGCGGCGGCGGCTGGTCCGACGTGATCGTCTTGCCGCGCGCGTCGGTGCAAACATACAACGCGCCGGTGCCGCCGGCGGCCAGCGCGCCGGCGGCGAGCGTGACGCCCACCGCGAGGACGAGCCAGGATCGAGCCCGGAATTCATACGCCATAGCGACTCCGATACGACTGCATCGCGCTTCGATAAGGTTGTGCCGGCACGGCCAGCGGCGAGCCCGAATCGAGGAACTCGATCAGGTCGTCGAAGTCCGCGATCGCCACGATCGGCACGCCGAACGCCTGCTCGAACGCCTGAACCGCCGACTGCGCTGACAGCGCATCGTCCGGCCCGGTGCGCTCGCGCCGGTCGAGCGCGATCACGACGCCGGCAGGTTCGGCACCGAGCGAGCGGATCAACTGCACCGACTCGCGCTTGGCCAGCCCCTCGGTGATCACGTCGTCGACGATCAGCACGCGGCCGGCCAGCGGCGTTCCGACGATCACGCCGCCTTCGCCGTGATCCTTCGCTTCCTTGCGGTTGAACGCGAACCCGACGTCGTGGCCCAGCTCGGCCAGCGCGACCGCGGTGCTCGACGCGAGCGTGATGCCCTTGTACGCGGGGCCGAACAGCATGTCGAACTTCACCCGCCCGGCCTCGCGCGCGGCGAGCAGCGTCTGCGCGTAAAAGCGCGCCAGCCGTCCGAGCGTGGAGCCGCGGCAGAACAGTCCGGCGTTGAAGAAGTAAGGAGACTTGCGGCCGGCCTTGGTCGTGAATTCGCCGAAACGCAGCACGCCCGACTGCAAGGCGAATTCGATGAATTGTCGGCGCAGCGGGTCCATCGTCGTCGTTATTGCGACGTGAGCAGTCGCATCGCGGCGGATTGTGTCAAAAAGCCGTTATCGTGTCGCCAGCACGATCGGCTTAATCCCAATCGCTCACGCTCCATCGCCATGTTTCGCATCGCCACGCTGAACGTCAACGGCATCCGCTCCGCCGCAGCCAAGGGCTTGTTCCGCTGGGTCAGGCGCGTCGATCCCGACGTGCTGTGCCTGCAGGAGGTCAAGGCGCACGAGCAGGACATCCCGGAAAAGCTGCGCTACCACGACAGCCTGACCAGCATCTTCAACTGCGCGCGGAAGAAGGGCTACGCCGGCACCGCGCTGTATTCGAAGAAGAAACCGCGCACGATCCGGCTCGGCATCGGCGTGCCCGAGTTCGACGACGAGGGCCGCTACATCGAGGCGCAGTTCTCCAGCGTCACGGTGATCTCGGTCTACTTCCCGTCCGGTTCGGCCGGACCCGAGCGGCAGGCGTCGAAGGACCGCTTCCTCGACGTGTTCTATTCGCATCTGGAAAAGCTGCGCGCCGGCGGCCGCGAGGTGATCTTCTGCGGCGACGTGAACATCGCGCACAAGGAGATCGACCTGAAGAACTGGCGCTCGAACCAGAAGAACTCCGGCTTCCTGCCGCACGAGCGCGCGTGGCTTTCGCGCGTGTTTGACGAGCAAGGCTGGGTCGACGTGTTCCGAAGGCTGGACCCGCGCCCGGAGCGCTACACGTGGTGGAGCAACCGCGGCCAGGCGTGGGCGAAGAACGTCGGCTGGCGCATCGACTACCAGATCGCGACGCCCGGCATCGCGGCGAAGGCGAAAGCGGCCGAGATCTACACAAAGCAGCGTTTCAGCGACCACGCGCCGCTGATCATCGACTACGTGGGACGGCTCTAGGATCGAGGAATGAGGATTGAGGATTGCGCCGCGCCAAGCACGGACAACGGACAACGAGCAACGATCAGCGGCGCGCCGCTTCGTACAGCGGCAGCACACGCGGCAGCGCCGCTTCGATCTTCCTGATTCGCTCCGCATGACCGGGGTGCGTGGACAGGAACTGCGGCGGCTGGCCGCTGCTCGCCGCGGCCATCTTCTTCCATAGCGTGACCGCGGCGCGCGGGTCGTAGCCGGCGCGCGCGGCCAGTTCGATGCCGAGCAGGTCGGCATCGGTTTCGTGGCTGCGCGAGTACGGCAGCGAGATCGCCAGCTCCGCCGCCTGCGCCAGCGCGTGAGTGCCGACGTTGCTCAGTCCGAAGTACGCGGCGGCGAGGTTGATGCCGAAGTTCTTCATCACCGCCTCGCTCATGCGCGCGCGGCCGTGCTCGAGCAGCGCGTGCGCGATCTCGTGCCCCATCACCGCCGCGAGTTCGTCGTCGGTGAGCTTCAGCCGGTCGATGATGCCGTCGAACACCATGATCTTGCCGCCCGGCATGCAGAATGCATTGACCGTCGGCGCGTCGATCACGTTGACTTCCCAGCGCCAGTCGGCGGCGCGCGGATTGAAGCGCGCGCCGTGCGGAATCAGGCGCTGCGCGATCGCGCGCACGCGCTGAAGATTCGGCGCATCGGCGTTCAACACGCCGCGCGCCGCGGCCTGCTGCTTCAGCTGCGCGTACTGTTGCGCTGCGCTCTGGTTGACCGCCGATTCCGGCACCAGCATCAGCCGCGGCTTGCGCACCTGCACGCCGGCCTCGGTCGCTGGTTGCGCGTGCAGAGCCGGCGCCGCCGCGGCCAGCAGCAGAGTGATGGCAATCGATCGCAGTGAACGCATCCGTCGCTTCTCCTTCAATGCGCGAGCTTACCCGGCGGTTCGGCCGAACGACTGCGCGCGGACTCAGCCGCTACACTGATCCGCGCACATATGGGCGCTTTCCCCCGACGCAAGTCCGCGCAGTGGCCAACTCCGTGACGCCGAGTGTCAGCGTCGCCGCGCGCCCGCGCGGGCCGCGCGCGTGGCTGCAGGCGCTTGCGGTGTATCGCGAGCCGGCGGTGCTGCGCATGCTGCTGCTCGGCTTCTCCGCCGGGCTGCCGCTGCTGCTGGTGTTCGGCACGCTGTCGTTCTGGCTGCGCGAGGCCGGCGTCGATCGCACCACGATCGGGTTCGTGAGCTGGGTCGCGCTGGCGTACGCGTTCAAGTGGGCGTGGGCGCCGCTGGTCGATCGGTTGCCGCTGCCGTGGCTGACGCGCGCGCTGGGCCGGCGTCGCAGCTGGCTGCTGGCAGCGCAGTGCGCGGTGGCGGCCGGCCTCGCCGGCATGGCACTGACCGATCCGGCGCAGCACCTGCACGGGCTGGTCGCGCTGGCGCTGCTGACCGCGTTTGCGTCGGCCACGCAGGACATCGCCCTCGACGCGTACCGGATCGAATCGGCCGCGGTCGAGAAGCAGGCCGCGCTTGCCGCCGCCTACCAGACCGGCTATCGCGTGGCGATGATCTGGGCCGGCGCCGGCGCGCTCGCGATCGCCGCGCGCTTCGACACCGGCGCGGGCCGCTACTCGTTCGCGGCGTGGACCGCCGCGTACCTGGCAATGGCGGCGTCGATGGCGATCGGCTTGATCACGACGCTGATGGCGCCCGAGCCGGCCGCGCACGTGTCGGCCGCCACGCTGGCGCGCGAGCGCGACGCCGCCACGCACATCGCCGCGCACGCGCATTCGCCGCGGATGGCGCGGCTGCTCGCGTGGCTGCACGGCGCGGTGGTCAGTCCCTTCGCGGACTTCATCCGCCGCTATCGCTGGCACGCGGTGCTGCTGCTGGCGCTGATCGCGACCTATCGCATCTCCGACATCGTGATGGGCGTGATGGCCAATCCGTTCTACAAGGACATGGGCTTTTCCAAGGACGAGGTCGCCGCGGTGTCCAAGGTCTACGGCGTGGTGATGACGCTGGCGGGCGCTTTCATCGGCGGCGTGATCTCGCTGCGCATCGGCGTGCTGCGGACGCTGTTCGCGGGCGCGGTTCTTTCGGCGGCGAGCAATCTCTTGTTCGCGTGGCTGGCGCTGCGCGGCCACGACCTCACGTTTCTGGTGCTGGCGATCTCGGCCGACAACCTGTCGGCCGGCATCGCCAGCAGCGCGTTCGTCGCCTACCTGTCGGGGCTGACCAACGTCGCCTACTCGGCCACGCAGTACGCGCTGTTCTCCTCGGTGATGCTGCTGCTGCCGAAGTACCTGGCCGGCTTCTCCGGCCTGTTCGTCGACACGTTCGGCTACGTGAGCTTCTTCGTCGCCACCGCGCTGCTCGGGCTACCGGTGCTGCTGCTGGTGTGGCTGGCAGGGCGGGCGCACAACGCTCACGGCTCGCCGTCCCAGTAGTCCAGATCGGACTCGGCGCGATGCATGCGGCGGCCGCTGACGAGGCCGCCCTTGTCGCGGGTGTACACGCCGTACTTGCCCGAGTCCGGGTATTCGCATACCTCGGGGCTCTTCTGCGTGCTGATCGACAGATAGCGCAGCGGCGCGTTCGACGTGTTGATGATCTGGTGCGGGTACTCGGGGCCGGGCGGGATGTCGATCACGTCGCCGGCGCGGATCGGGATCATCTCGCCGGCCACCCGCAGCGTGCCCTCGCCCTCGAGGATCACGAACATCTCCTCCTCGGCGTAGTGCGAGTGGTACGGGCACGAGATCCTGCCCGGCGCCAGGATGTCGTAGCCGGCGCCGAGGTCGCGCGCCACGGTGCCCGCGACGCGCGGGCCGATCACGCCGCCGCAGCGGGTGTCGTACTTCGGTTCGCGCCGGAAATGCTCGAGCGCGACCTCATGGATGTTGCGCACCAGTTTCTCGCGCAGACTCATCACCTCACCTCATGTCGAAGCGATACACCGCCAGCGTGGCGCGCAGGTGCGGCGCGAACTCGACCGGCGCGCCGTCGGCGAGCAGCGCGCGCTGTTTGATGCTGAAGCCGAGCTTGGCGGCCAGGATCTCGAAGTCCTTCGGCGTGCACAAGTGGATATTCGGCGTGTCGTACCACTGGTAGGGAATCGCGCGCGTCACCGGCATGTGGCCGCCGAGCAGCGCCAGCGCGTGGCGCCAATGGCCGAAATTCGGGAAACTGACGATGCCGTGGCGCGCCACGCGCGCCATCTCGCGCAGCACGTCCTCGACGCGGTGCATCGCCTGCAGCGTCTGCGACAGCACGACGATGTCGAACATGTCGTCGCTGAACATGCGCAGCCCGGCGTCGAGGTTGGACTGGATCACGTTGACGCGGCGCCTGATGCACTCGAGCACGTGGCCGTCGTCGATCTCGACACCGTAGCCGCGGCAGCCGAGTCCGTCGCGCAGGTGCGCCAGCAGCGCGCCGTCGCCGCAGCCGAGGTCGAGCACGCGCGTTGCGGGCGCAATCCAGCCGGCGATCAGCTCGAGGTCGGAACGCAGAGTCATCCGGAAAACTCGCGCGCGATATTGTCGAAGTACGCCGCCACCGCCGCGTGATAGCGCGGATCGTCGAGCAGGAACGCGTCGTGACCGTGCGGCGCGTCGATCTCCGCGTAGGTGACGTCGCGGTCGTTGGCGATCAGCGCCGCGACGATCTCGCGCGAGCGCGCCGGCGTGAAGCGCCAGTCGGTGGTGAACGACGCCAGCAGGAACTTCGCGCTCGCCGGCGCCAGCGCCGCGCGCAGGTCGCCGCCGGTGGCCTTGGCCGGGTCGAAGTAGTCGAGCGCGCGCGTGATCAGCAGGTACGTGTTGGCGTCGAAGTACTCGGAGAACTTGTCGCCCTGGTAGCGCAGGTAGCTCTCGACCTCGAACTCGATGTCGTAGTGGAACTGGTAGTCCTCGGCGCGCATGCTGCGGCCGAACTTTTCCGCCATGTCGTCGCCCGACAGGTACGTGATGTGGCCGATCATGCGCGCCACCGTGAGGCCGCGCTTGGGCACCACGCCGTGCGCGTAGTAGTCGCCGCCGTGGAAGTCCGGGTCGGAGCGGATCGCGGTGCGCGCGACCTCGTTGAACGCGATGTTCTGCGCGCTGAGCTTGGGCGTGGCCGCGATCACGACGCTGTGCGCGATGCGATCGGGATACCGGATCGCCCAACTGAGCGCCTGCATGCCGCCCAGCGATCCGCCCATCACCGCGGCCCAGCGCTCGATGCCCAGCCGCGAGGCGAGCCGCGCCTGCGCGTCAACCCAGTCCTCGACGGTGACGACCGGAAAGCTCGCCCCGTACGGCCGGCCGCTGGCGGGGTTGACCGACATCGGCCCGGTGGAGCCGAAGCACGAGCCGAGGTTGTTGACGCCGACGACGAAGAAGCGGTTGGTGTCGACCGGCCGGCCCGGCCCGACCATGTTGTCCCACCAGCCGACGTTCTTCGGCTGGTCGGCATAGACGCCGGCGACGTGATGCGACGCGTTCAACGCGTGGCAGATGAGCACCGCGTTGCTGCGCGCGGCGTTCAGTTCGCCGTAGGTTTCGTACACCAGCGTGTAGTCGCCGATCGACGCGCCGCTGGCGAGCGCGAGCGGCGCCTCGAAGTGCATCGACTTCGGCGCGACCACTCCGACCGAGCCTGCTTTGGCCATGTCGAAATCCACAAAAAAACCCGACAGGCGGACTTGTCGGGTTCCGGTCACGCCCCGTCACGGGACGCGGATCTCTTTAGCGGATAGCCGGAGCCCGGCGCGCCCGCAAGCGGATCAACAAATCAGCGCGAGGCGCGGAATCTAGCAGAGTCGAGGATCGCCCGCGTCAGGCCGCTTGCTGCCGCGCCAGCGCGCGCTCCAGCGCGCGCCGCACGTCCATCGGGTCGTCGGCGCGCAGCACGCGCGCGGCGAGCTTGGCCGCGCTCTTGGTCGACAGCGTCATCAGCCGCTCCTTGACGGTCAGCAGCTGCGACGGGTGCATCGAGTACTGGCGCAGCCCCATGCCGAGCAGCAGTTCGGCGAGCTCGACCTCGCCCGCCATCTCGCCGCACACCGCCACCGGCGTGCGCGCGCGCATGCCGACGCGGATCGTGCGCGCGATAAGGTGCAGCACGGCGGGATGCAGATGGTCGTACAGGTGCGCGACGCTGGAGTCGGCGCGGTCGATCGCCAGCGTGTACTGGATCAGGTCGTTGGTGCCCAGCGAGAAGAACTTCATCCGCTTGACGAATGCAGGCATCGACAGCGCCGCCGCCGGCACTTCGATCATGCCGCCGACCGGCACGCGGCCGTCGAATTTCTGCTTGCGCTCCTTCAACTGCTCGCGCGCGCGCGCGACGAACGCGAGCGCCTGTTCGACCTCGTGCACGTGCGCGAGCATCGGCACCAGGATGCGCACGGTGCCGACCGCCGAGGCGCGCAGGATCGCGCGCAGCTGCGTCAGGAACAGCTCCGGATACGCCAGGCAATAGCGGATCGCGCGCAGACCGAGCGCCGGGTTCGATTCGACCGTGGGCGCGCCCTGCGCGATGCCGAGGCTCAGGCGCGCGGCTTCGTTCAGCACCTTGTCGGCGCCGATGTCGAGCGTACGGATCACGACCGGCTTGCCCTTCATCGCGCGCGCGACTTTCGCATAAGCCTCGAACTGCTCGTCCTCGTCGGGCAGGCGGTCGCGGTTCATGAACAGGAACTCGGTGCGGAACAGGCCGATGCCGTCGGCGCCGGCCTCGAGCGCGTCGCGCACGTCTCCGGGCAGCTCGATGTTGGCCATCAGTTCCAGCGGCACTCCGTCCCTGGTACGCGCGATCCTGCCCTTCAGCCGCCGCAGTTGCGCGCGCGCCTCGGTCTGCGCGCGCAGCCGCTGGCGAAATTCGCCCAGCGCGCCCGCCTCGGGGACGATGTGCAGGCGCCCGGCCTCCGCGTCGATCACGACGAGGTCGCCCTCCCTGACCGCCTCGCGCGCGCCCGCCACGCCCAGCACCGCAGGCAGTCCGAGGCTGCGCGCCAGGATCGCGGTGTGCGAAGTCGGTCCGCCCAGTTCGGTGACGAACCCCGCCACGTCCAGATCGGCGCGATCCTTCAGGTGCAGCACGTCGGCCGGCGCCATGTCGCGCGCGACCAGGATCAGCCGCTCGCCTTCGGCGACCTTGGGCACCGCAACCGCGGTCTGAGGCTTGCCGTGCGCCAGCGCCTTCATCACGCGGTCGACGACCTGGCGCACGTCCTGCGAGCGCTCGCGCAGGTATTCGTCGTCGATCGATTCGAACTGCCGGCACACCTCCTCGAGCTGCATCGACAACGCCCACTCGGCGTTGATCAGCTTGCTTCGCACCAGGTCGCGCGGCGTGTCGCACAGGTGCGAGTCGTCGAGGATCATCCGGTGCAGGTCGAGGAACGCGACCACCTCGCCCGGCGCATCGGGCGCGACCTGGCCGCGCAGCTCGTCGAGCTCGGCGCGCACGATCGAGAACGCGTTGTTCAGGCGCGCCACCTCGTGCAGCACGTCCTTGCGCTCGATCTGGTACTGCGGGATGTCGAGTTCGGAGGCGCCGAGCAGGTGCGCGCGGCCGATCGCGACCCCGGGCGCCGAACCCGAGACGATGCCGATGCCGACCAGTTCGCGCGTCACGCCGGAACCCCTACTCGTGCTCGCCGAAGTTCGACGTGATCAGCTTACCGATCGCATCGACCGCGGCCGCCTCGTCCGGTCCGTCGGCATCGACCGTCACGGTCGATCCCTGCCCGGCCGCCAGCATCATCACGCCCATGATCGACTTGGCGTTCACGCGCCGGCCGGCCTTGGCGATCCAGACTTCGCTCCTGAACTGCGCTGCGGTCTTGGTCAGTTGCGCCGAGGGCCGCGCATGCAGTCCGAGCTTATTGGTGATCTTGAACTCGCGCGTGATCATCGCCCGTCGGCCGGGAATTCTGGTTCTGTACCGGTGTCGTCACGACCTGCATCACGCCCTGCATGCCGCCGGCAATCGCCTTGTCCACGAGGTCGGCGAGCTTGCCGTCCCGATAGCACAACGCGCGCAGCAGCATCGGCAGGTTCACGCCCGCAACCACCGACACGCGCGGCGGGTTCGACAGTTGCGCGGCGATGTTGCCCGGGGTGGCGCCGAACGCGTCGGTCAGCACCAGCACGCCCGCGCCATCGTCCACTTCGGCCAGCAGCGCGCGCGCCGTCGTCCCGTAGGCCGCCACGTCGGCGCCGGCCGGCACATCGAGCACGCGCAGCTTGCTCTCGGCCCGGCTCGGATCGCACGCATACACGTGCGACGCGCACTGCGCCAGCGCGCTGGCGAGCGGGGCGTGGGCGATGATCAAGACTCCGATCATCGGTCGGGCGCCGCTCGCGCACGCGACGCTGCGCGTGGCCCGTGCACTCGCGGCGGTTCCGTCGGGCGCGCCACCTTGCGGCCGTTCGGCGACAGCGCGCGATCCAGCTGCCACGCGGCGGGCCGCAGGGCGCCGGTGCTCCGCTTCATCTGCTGATCGCGCCTTCCAGCGCGTCGATGAACATTCCCGCGACATCGCAGCCGGTCTGCTGCGCGATCTCGACGAAGCAGGTCGGACTGGTGACGTTGACTTCGGTCAGGTAGTCGCCGATCACGTCCAGCCCCACCAGCAGCAGGCCGCGCTTGGCGAGCACGGGGCCGAGCGCGGCGGCGATTTCCCTGTCGCCTTCCGACAGCGGCTGCGCGCGGCCGATGCCGCCGGCGGCGAGGTTGCCGCGCGTCTCGCCCGGCTTCGGTATCCGCGCCAGCGCGTACGGCACGGCCTGGCCCGCGATCAGCAGCACGCGCTTGTCGCCTTCCTTGATCTGCGGGATGTAGCGCTGCGCCATCACCGTGCGCTCGCCCAGCCGCGTGATCGTCTCCAGGATCACGTTCAGGTTCGCGTCGTCCGGGCGCAGGCGAAAGACGCTCATGCCGCCCATGCCGTCGAGCGGCTTGACCACCACGTCGCCGTGCTCGCGCAGAAAGGCGCGGATCGCCTCCACGTCGCGCGTGACCAGCGTCGGCGGCGCGAATTCGGCGAACTCGGCGATCGCGAACTTCTCGTTGTGGTCGCGCAGGGCGCGTGGATCGTTGAACACGCGCGTGCCCTGCCGCTGCGCGGCCTCGAGCAGGAAGGTCGCGTACAGGTACTCGAGATCGAACGGCGGATCCTTGCGCATCAGCACCGCGTCGAACGACGACAGATCCTGCAGCCCCGACTCGCGCTCGACATACCACTGCGCGTGCGCATCGTTCGACGGCGGGGCCAGCGACAGCAGCACGGCCGCGGCCTGCACGCGGCTGCCGGCGCCGTCGCTCGACCAGCGCAGCGCCGGCGGCGTGCACGCCCACACGTCGTGGCCGCGCGCCGCGGCCTCGCGCATCATCGCCACCGACGAATCCTTATACGCCTTGAGGCTGGCGAGCGGATCGACGACGAACAGCAACGACAGTCCCTGCGACATCGGGCCGCGCCCGCTAGCCCGCCAGCGCCGGCTCGGCAGCCGTCGCACGCGGCGGCAGCAGGTGCGCGGTGCGCTCAAGCTCGATCGACGCCGCCAGCAGCGCGAGCCGCGCCACCACACCGTAGCTGTAGAAGCGGTTCAGCGCGCTACCGCCCGGCGGCGCCTTGCAGTCGGGCAGGTTGCAGGAACCCGCGAACGGCTGCGCTTCGGCCAGCGGCACGAAATGCATGCCGGGCGCATTCAGGTTCTCGTCGATGCCGCGCTCCTTGTTGACGCGGTAGAAGCCGCCGACCACGTAGCGGTCGACCATGTAGACGACCGGCTCGGCGACCGCGTCCTCGACCTTCTCCACCGTCGGCACGCCCTCCTGGATGATCACGTCGCGCACCGCCAGCCCTTCCTTGACGACCGCCATCTTGTTGCGCTGCTTGCGGTTCAGGTCGCGGACCTCGGACGGATCGCGCACGGTCATGATCCCCATGCCGTAGGTGCCGGCGTCGGCCTTGACGATCACGAACGGCGCCGCGCCGACGCCATGTTCCTTGTACTTGGCGCGCACGCGCGTGAGCACGAGGTCGACGCTTTCGGCCAGGCATTCCTCGCCCTCGCGCGCGTGGAAGTCGACCTGGTTGCAGCGCGCGAAGTACGGGTTGATCAGCCACGGATCGATCGACAGCAGCCGCCCGAAATCGTCGGCCACCTCGTCGTACGCGGCGAAGTGATGCGACTTGCGCCGCACCGCCCAACCCGCGTGCAGCGGTGGCACCAGCACCTGGTCGTCCAGATCGCGCAGGATGTCCGGGATGCCTGCCGACAGGTCGTTGTTCAGCAGTACCGCGCACGGATCGAAGCCGGCCACGCCGACGCGCCCGTTGGTTCGCACCAGCGGCTCGACCGTCAGGCTGTCGCCGCCCGGCAGCGAAATCGTGGTCGGCTGCGTGACCTCGGCGGACAGCGAGCCGATGCGCACCTCCAACCCGGTCGAGCGCAGGATGCGCACCAGGCGCGCGACGTTGGTCAGGTAATGGACATTGCGCGTATGCCGCTCCGGGATCAGCAGCAGATTGCGCGCCTCCGGGCACAGGTGCTCGATCGCGGACTGGGCGGCCTGCACCGCGCACGGCAACATCTCCTCCGACAGGTTGTTGAAGCCGCCCGGAAAGAGATTCATGTCGACCGGCGCCAGCTTGAACGCGGCGTTGCGCAGGTCGACCGAGCCGTAGAACGGCGGGGTATGGTCCTGCCACTGCAGCCGGAACCAGCGTTCGATCGCCGGCATCGAATCCAGGATCCGACGCTCCAGTTCGAGCAACGGGGGGCTTACGGCGGTGGCAAGGTTCGGGACAGTGGGATTGGACACGGCAGTCTCCCTGCGCGCACGTCGGACGGGCATTCTAGCGAGAGATATGGGGATCGCCGCGACGCAAAAAAGAAGGGCGCCCGCGATTGGGGCGCCCGAAAGCTGCCTTTGGTGCGGCCGCGTCGACTAAAGGTGCGGCCAGGCGAGCCAGGGAGACGAGTTCATCCTCGCAGCAAGCAGTGTGCCCGGGGTTCGCCGTGCCGGCCAAGGACCAAGCCCGGCGATGCCGGGCTTGGTCCTTGCGCCCCGCCGAGTTGGGCGGCGCGTCAGAGTCCGCTCGAACGAGGCGATTGATTCCGGCACGCAGCGCGCGCGTCCGGAATCAATAGTGGTAGGCCGACTCGCCGTGGTACGTCGTGTCCAGCCCCTCGCGCTCCTCTTCCTCCGTTACGCGCAGCCCGACGATCATGTCCGCGATCTTGAACGCGACGAACGCGACCACCGCGGTCCAGACCACTGTCAGCCCGACCGCCTTGGCCTGGATCAGCAACTGCTCGGCAATCGGATTCGACCCCACCTTGCCGGTCACCCAGTCGGTGACCAGCCCCGGACCGCCGAGGCTCTGCGAGTTGAACACGCCGGTCAGCAGCGCGCCGGTGATGCCGCCGACCGCGTGAACGCCGAACACGTCGAGTGCATCGTCCGCGTTCAGCATCCGCTTCAGCCCGGTCACGCCCCAGAAGCAGATCAGCCCGGCGATGATGCCGATCACGAACGCGCCGAGGATGCCGACGTTGCCGGCCGCCGGCGTGATCGCGACCAGTCCCGCGACCGCGCCCGACGCCGCACCGAGCATCGACGGCTTGCCCTTGAACATCCATTCGGCGAACGTCCACGCCAGCACCGCGCACGCGGTGGCGAGGAAGGTGTTGATGAATGCAAGCGCCGCCGCGCCGTTGGCCTCCAGCGCGGAGCCGGCGTTGAAGCCGAACCATCCGAACCACAGCATCGACGCGCCGATCATCGTCATCGTCAGGCTGTGCGGCGCCATCGACTCGCGGCCGTAGCCGATCCGCTTGCCGAGCAGGTAGGCGCCGACCAGACCGGCCACGCCGGCATTGATGTGCACGACCGTGCCACCGGCGAAGTCGAGCGCGCCCCACTGCCAGATCTTGCCCGCGGTCGCGTTGACCTTGTCGACCACGTCGGCCGCCGTATACGCGTCGGGACCGGCCCAGAACCACACCATGTGCGCGATCGGCAGGTAGCTGAACGTGAACCAGATCACGACGAAGATCAGCACCGCGGAGAACTTGATGCGGTCGACCGTGGCGCCGAGGATCAGGCAGCAGGTGATCGCCGCGAACGTGGCCTGGAACGCGACGAACACGAGCTCGTACATCGGCGTGCCCTTCGAGAAGGTCGCCGCCATCGAGAACTCGCCCTTGATCGCGTCGAAGGTACCGGCGAGGAACAGCCGGCTGAAGCCGCCGAAGTACGCATTGCCCTCGGTGAACGCGATGCTGTAGCCGTAGATGCACCACAGCACGGTGACCAGCGAAAAGGTCAGGAACACCTGCATCAGCACGGACAGCATGTTCTTCGTGCGCACCAGACCGCCGTAGAACAGCGCCAGCGCGGGCACCGACATCAGCAGCACCAGCGCGGTGGAGGTGAGCATCCACGCGGTGTCGCCCTTGTTGGGCGTCGGCGCGGGCTTGGCCTCTTCTTTCTTCTCGGCGGGCGCGGCGGTTTCGGCCGGCTTCGCCTCATCCGCCTTCGACTCGTCCTTCTTCAGTTCGGCCGCAGGCGCGGTCTGTGCCGCGGTCACCGCCGGTAGTGCCGCCAGCGCGAATCCCGCCGCGGCGCACAGCATTGCGAGTAGCTTTTTCATGGTTTCCCGTCGTTGTTAGAGCGCTTCCTTGCCGGTCTCGCCGGTGCGAATGCGTACCACCTGTTCAAGGTCGTAGACGAAGATCTTGCCGTCGCCGATCTTGCCGGTGCGGGCCGAATTCTCTATCGCCTCGAGCGCGCGCTCGACGATGTCCTCCGGCACGGCGGCCTCGATCTTGACCTTGGGCAGGAAGTCGACCACGTACTCCGCGCCGCGGTACAGTTCGGTGTGGCCCTTCTGCCGGCCGAAGCCCTTGACCTCGGTGACCGTGATGCCCTGCACGCCGACGGCGGAGAGGGCCTCACGCACCTCGTCAAGCTTGAACGGCTTGATAATGGCGGTGATCAGTTTCATGGCTGTGCTTCCTCGATCAGAACGTCTTTGACACGGATACCACCAGCCGGGACTTGCCGGCGTCCTCGCCGTTGCCGGTGGTGAAGAACTCCTTCTTGCTGGTGGCGACGATCGACGCGCCGAGCAGCCACCCCTCGATGTCCTTGGTCACGCCGAGCTTGTAGTCGGTGTAGCTGTCGTCGCTGGCGCCGAGCTGCTTCAGGTTCTTGACCTTCTGCCAGCCGATGTGGCCGTTGACGCCCCAGCCCGCGCCGAGGTCGTAGCTGGCCGACAGGTCCAGGTACTGCGAACCCTTGGTATCGACATTCGTGCCTTCGCCGAGCGAGAAGAATTTCGTCGTCGCGTAGTAGTACTTCAGCGCCACCGGACCATACGAGCCCCCGACGTAGATCTCGCCGTTGTCGATCCTGGTCTGGCCGTTGCGGCCGCTGCCCGGGTAGTCGTAGTAGAGGTAGCCCACGTCATAGCCGAGGTCGCCGACCGCGCCCTTGTAGCCGCCATAGAAATCCATCTCGAGGCTGGCGCCCGTGTACAGCGACTGCTCGACGTTCGAGTTCCAGTTGCCGATGTAAAGGCCGGACTTGTGCGCCAGATCGAAGCCGCCCTGGAATGCCGGCTTGTACGCCGTCTGCGTGAAGCCGCGGAAGCGGTAGTCGCTGAACAGCCCGGCGTTGCCGGTGAACGTGTACTCGGGCGAGGGCTTCGCCGGTGTGGACTGGGCGGACGCCACCAGCGGGCAAACGAACGCGGCGGCAACGAAAGCGGATGCAAGGGTCTTATTCATCGAGTCCTCGGTTCAGATGAAATGGGAAAGTCCGCATCAACCACTGCAACCTGCGTGCCACCCAGGCGACGCCGCCGAAAGCGCCCGGCGACGGCGCATCCGCGCGCCAAATCCGTGCACGTGCGACCCGCGACGGTTCGAATTGGCGCAAACCGCACCCGTCCCGGGCGCGGGTTAGACTGAGTTGGCACCGCCCGGAACGAGACCGCGATGGAGAAGACCGCATTCCTCGATGAACTGCAGGCCAAGCTGGAGTCACTGTTGGCGAACACGCCCGCCGCCGACCTGCAGAGGAATCTGAAGGCGCTGCTGGCGCAGCAGTTCGCGCGGCTGGACCTCGTCACGCGCGAGGAATTCGACACCCAGGCCAAGGTGCTGGCGCGCACGCGCGAGAAGCTCGAGGCGCTGGAAGCGCGGCTGGCGGAACTCGAAAACAAGCCGCGCTGAGCCCTGCCGACGCTTGATTCCGCCGCGATTCGGTCCAACATAAGACCTGTTCGGACGGACCGCTTCGCGCGCACTCGATGACCACCCGACCGGCCGCCGTGGCCGGCAGCTTCTACCCCGCCGCAGCCGGCGCGCTGCGTGAGGAGGTGCGCGCGCATCTGCGCAATGCGACGTCACGCGCGGCGAGTTCGACGCCGAAGGCGCTGATCGCGCCGCACGCCGGCTACGTCTATTCCGGCCCGATCGCCGCCAGCGCGTACGCGCGGCTCGAAGGCGCGCGCGACCGGATCGAGCGCGTGGTGCTGCTCGGCCCCGCGCATCGCGTTCCGGTGCGCGGGCTGGCGCTGCCGGGCGTCGACGCGTTCGACACCCCGCTCGGAGCGGTTCCCATCGACGCCGAGGGCGCACGCAAGCTGGCCGCGCTGCCGCAGGTCGAGGTCAGCGCGCGCGCGCATGCATACGAGCATTCGCTCGAGGTGCATCTGCCGTTCCTGCAGCACACGCTGGGCAGCTTCACGCTGCTGCCGCTGGTCGTCGGCGATGCGACCGCGGACGAAGTCGCCGAGGTGCTGCGGTCCGTGTGGGGCGGCCCCGAGACGCTGATCGTCGTCAGTTCCGACCTGTCGCACTACCTGCCCTACGCCGAAGCGCGGCGAACCGACGCGCACACCGCGCAGGCGATCGTCGCGCTGGCCCCGACGCTCGATCACCTGCAGGCGTGCGGCGCCACGCCGGTCAACGGGCTGCTCACCATCGCGCGCCGGACCGGGCTGCGCGTCGAGCAACTCGATCTGCGCAACTCCGGCGACACCGCCGGCGATCGCGCGCGCGTGGTCGGCTACGGCGCGTGGGCGGTCTACGAGCCGGCGCATAGGAGCCGCGAGGAGGAGGCCGGCGCAGGCGCGGCCGACGAGGGATCACGCGGCGACACGTTGCTCGCGCTGGCGCGCGGCGCGATCGCGCAGCGGCTCGGCATCGGCAGCCCGCCGCGCGCGCAAGCGGAGTTTTTGCGCGCGCACGGCGCATCGTTCGTCACGCTGCGGCGCGAGCGCGAACTGCGCGGCTGCATCGGTTCGCTCGAGGCGCGGCGGCCGCTGGGCGAGGACGTCGAACACAACGCGCGAGCGGCGGCGTTTGCCGATCCGCGCTTCGAGCCGCTGGCGGTACACGAATTCGAAGAAGTCCGCGTCGAGGTATCGGTGCTGTCGGCGCCGCAGCCGATCGCGGCCGGCAGCCTCGACGAACTTCGCGCGCAGCTACGGCCGCACGTCGACGGGCTGATCCTGCGCTACGGCGTGCAGCGCGCCACGTTCCTGCCGCAGGTGTGGGACACGCTGCCCGACGCGCACGACTTCATCGCGCAACTGCAGCGCAAGGCCGGGTTGCCGATCGGGTTCTGGCACGGGGACCTCGAAGTCGCGCGGTACACGGTCGAAAAATTCGCGGAGGAGTGACGTGGGCGCGCGCGACGAACTGAACTTTCCGGCGCGCTGGTGGCACGCGCTGCCCGACGGCCGCATCCAGTGCGACCTGTGCCCGCGCGACTGCAAGCTGCACGAAGGCCAGCGCGGGATGTGCTTCGTGCGGCAGAGAAGCGGCGACGCGATGGTGCTGACCACCTACGGACGCTCGTCGGGCTTCTGCGTCGATCCGATCGAGAAGAAGCCGCTCAATCATTTCTATCCCGGCTCCGCCGTGTTCTCGTTCGGCACCGCGGGCTGCAACCTCGCGTGCAAGTTCTGCCAGAACTGGGACATCTCGAAATCGCAGGAAATGGACCGGCTGATGGACCAGGCAAGCCCCGACGAACTGGCACTTGCCGCGCAGCGCACCGGGTGCCTGTCCGCCGCGTTCACGTACAACGACCCGGTGATCTTCGCCGAGTACGCGATGGACTGCGCCGACGCCTGCCACGCGCACGGCGTGAAGACGGTCGCCGTCACCGCCGGCTACATGCACGCCGCACCAAGGCGCGAGTTCTACGCCAAGATGGACGCCGCCAACGTCGATCTGAAGGCGTTCACCGAGGAGTTCTACTTCAAGCTCACCGGCGCGCACCTGGCGCCGGTGCTCGACACGCTGAAGTACCTGGTGCACGAGACCGACGTGTGGACCGAGATCACCACGCTGCTGATTCCCGGCAAGAACGATTCGTCGGAGGAGATCCGTGCGCTGTCGGCCTGGGTGAGGAAGGAACTCGGCCCCGATGTGCCGCTGCACTTCACGGCATTCCATCCGGACTGGAAGATGACGGACTTGCCGCCGACGCCGCCGAGCACGCTGGCGCGCGCGCGCGCGATCGCGATCGAGGAAGGCCTGCACTACGTCTACACCGGCAACGTGCACGACAGCGAGGGCGGAACGACGTTCTGCCCGCGGTGCCACGCCGCGCTGATCGAGCGCGACTGGCACCGCATCCTGCGCTACGACCTGACCGACGACGGCCGCTGCCCGCATTGCACGACCGCGATCGCTGGGCGCTTCGGCAAGTTCGAGCGCGCGTTCGGCGCGCGCCGCATTCCGGTCCGGCTGCACCGGGCATGAGCGCCGCCGCCCGGCCCGTTCGGATCGACCTGCGCGAGATCGCACTGCCGGGCGATCTGACGCTGTCGGCGGATGCGAAGGGCCTCGTGCTGTTTGCGCATGGCAGTGGCAGCAGCCGTTTGAGTCCACGCAACCGCTACGTGGCCGAAGTGCTGAACGAAGCCGGACTCGCCACGCTGCTGTTCGACCTGCTGACGCCGGCAGAGGACACCGATCGCGCCGCGCGCTTCGACATTGCGCTGCTCGCCGAACGCCTGCTCGGCGCCGCGCACTGGTGCCGCGAGCAGAAGGAACTCGCCGCGCTGCCGCTGGGACTTTTCGGCGCCAGCACCGGCGCGGCCGCGGCGCTGATCGCCGCGGCACGGCTCGGTCCGGACGTACGCGCGGTCGTCTCGCGCGGCGGGCGACCCGATCTGGCGCCGCCCGAGGACATCGAACTCGTGCGGGCGCCGACGCTGCTGATCGTCGGCGAATTCGACCACGAGGTGCTGCAGCTCAATCGCCGCGCCGCGAAGAGCCTGCATGCGCCGCACGCCGAGCGGATCGTGCCCGGCGCCACGCACCTGTTCGAGGAGCCGGGCACGCTCGAACAGGCGGCCGCCGCGGCGCGCGACTGGTTCGTCCGTTACTTGCCGGACAAGGCCGCGACGACCTCGTCGTCCTCGACCTGATCGAAGCGGCGATAAAACTGCCCGACCGCGTAGAACGCGGCCGGCGCGTACAGGCACACCACCTCGTCGGCCAGCGGACGCACGCGCTCGAGCGTCTCCGGCGGCGACACCGGCACCGCGCACACCAGTTTCGCCGGCTTCTTCTCGCGCAGCGCGTGCAGCGCCGCGATCATCGTCGAGCCGGTGGCCAGCCCGTCGTCGACGACGATCACCGTGCGGCCGGCCGGATCGATCGCCGCGCGCTGCTCGGTGTAGCGGCGGCGGCGCTCGCGCATCGTCGCCAACTGCGCCTCCTTCTCGCGCTCAAGATATTCGGTCGATGCCTGCACCCATGCCGCGTCGGGATTCAGGTACGAAAAGCCCGACTCGTCGATCGCGCCGATCGCGTACTCTGCGTGTCCGGGCGCGCCGAGCTTGCGCACCAGCACCACGTCGACCTCGCCGCCCAGCTCGTCGGCGATCCGTTTTGCCATCGGCACCGCGCCGCGCGGGATGCCGAGCACGAGCGGGTGGGTTCCCTTGTACTTCGCCAATGCCCGCGCCAACTGGCGCGCAGCCTCATCACGATCGGAGAACATCGGTCACCTCCGAGGTGACCTAGGCTACCCCCGCGCCTCGCCCGCGTGTTGCCGCAGCGCAGGTTGGCGCTCAGCGGAACACGATCGTGCGATGCCCGTTCAGAAGCACGCGATCCTCGAGGTGATATTTCAGCGCGCGCCAGCCGCACATTGCGCATGAAGAAGCGCTGCGCGGCCTGATCGGCGTGACGATTGGCCTCGACGATCCAGCCGCCGCGATCGGCGATGAAACGGCTGACCGCGGCGACGATGCCGGCGCGGTCCGGGCAGGCGATCGTCAGCGTGCAGGTGGGTTCGGATTGCATGCGCGCCCGCGGCCGTCGGGACCGCGCTCGAGGCGGATGCGCGCGGAGATGGGCGCGCCTTAGCGCGCGGTCGCGGCGACGCGCTCGACCGGCGCCGGGCGCCGGGCCGGCGCCGAGCGCTGGCGCGCGATGCCGACGATGCGCTCGGCGATCTCGCGGTCGAGTTTCTTCAGGTCCGCTTCGATCGTCGGCCAGTCGATCATCCGCACGCCCTTGACGCGGTTGGCGCGCAGGGCGGAATCGCCGCCGTGTTCGGCGGCGATCAGCAACTTCGACAGACCGGCCGAGCGCGCGAAGTCGAGCAGGCTGCTCGCGCGCGGCCCGGTAGCGCGGCCGGGGTCGTACATGAACGCGTAGTTGCGCGCCGGGTCTTCTCGATGGCGCAACACCACGTCGATCGGCCGCAGCGCGCTCGATGCCGGCGCCGGCCGGTAGCCGCGCGCTTCGAACCAAGCCAGCACGAGGTTGCGCAACGGCACGTCCATGTCGAGGCTCGGCGGTGGCTTCGGCACCGCGCGCGACGACGTGTTCAGAGACGAATCCAGCGCCGGCTGCGTGCTCGGCGCGCCGGTCTGCAGTCCCGTGGACAGCCAGGCAGTGCTCGCCGGCACGATGTTGGTCGGCTCGGCCAGTTGCGCGCGGGCGCGCGCGGCGGTACCCGTCGGCACGCTCGACAGCAACGCCTCGATGTCGATGCTTTCCTCGGCGACTTCGATGCCGCGCTGGCCGCGCAGGTTGGTTGAAAGCCCGGCGTCGATGTTCGTCTCGCCCTCGCCGGTCGGCGCCACCGCGCCGGCGGCCTGCACCGCGGCGAGTACTGCGGCCTCGCGCGCGGCGGCGGCCGCGCGTCGCGCCCGCAGCTTCTGCCACGCCCAGAGGAACGCGACCCCGCCCCCTACGAACAGCCAGCCGTACAACAGCAGATAGCCCATCTGAATCCGACGCGTTGCCGCGCCCCTTCTTTGCAGTTCTTCATTGTGGCCACGAGTCGCCGCGTGGCAAGAGATATCTCCGATTCTCGGTATCCGTGTGATGCGTCACGATCGACCGTCCGGCCGAACGCCTACACCCTCAAACGCGCCACGCAAGCGCGCATCGGCCGTTTGCATTCGCGTACCGTGCTCATGAACGGCCGATAGGTGCGGTAAGTACAATCGCGCGCCTTCCCCTGATCGATCTGAATGGCTCTCGCCGTCGTTCGCAGTCGCGGCCTGTCGGGCATGTTCGCGCCGGAGGTGACGGTCGAGGTCCATCTCGCCAACGGCCTGCCGTCGTTCACTCTGGTCGGCCTGCCCGACACGGAGGTCAAGGAGGCGCGCGAGCGCGTGCGCGCGGCGCTGCAGAACTGCCGCTTCGAGTTCCCCATGCGGCGCATCACCGTCAACCTCGCGCCGGCGGAGCTGCCGAAGGAATCGGGCCGCTTCGATCTGGCGATCGCGCTCGGCATCCTCGCCGCCAGCGGCCAGATTCCGGCACGCGCGCTCGATCGCTACGAGTACGCGGGCGAACTGTCGCTGTCGGGCGAGCTGCGGCCGGTGCGCGGCACGCTGGCGATGACTTACGCGGTGTCGAAGACGCCGAACCCGAAGGGCAAACCGCGCGGCTTCATCCTGCCCGCCGACAACGCGGACGAGGCGGCGCTGGTCGGCGGGCTGCAGATCTTTCCCGCCAAGGACCTGCTGCAGGTCGTCGCGCATCTGACCGCCGACGGCACCGACGCCGCCGAGCACCTGATCAAGCCGCACGTCGCCGCGGTGCGGCTGACGCCGCCCGCTTACCCCGACTTCCACGAGGTCAAGGCGCAGAAGGCGGCCAAGCGCGCGCTCGAGATCGCCGCCGCCGGCGGCCACAGCGTGCTGATGGTCGGCCCGCCCGGTACCGGCAAGACGATGCTGGCGCAGCGCTTCGCCGGCATCGTGCCGCCGATGACGACCGAGGAGGCGCTCGAGTCCGCCGCCGTGCTGTCGCTGGTGGGACAGTTCGCGCCGCAGCGCTGGGCCACGCGCATCTTCCGCGCGCCGCATCACACCGCGAGCGCGATCGCGCTGGTCGGCGGCGGCAACCCGCCGCTGCCGGGCGAGATCTCGCTCGCGCACCACGGCGTGCTGTTCCTCGACGAGCTGCCCGAGTTCGATCGCCGCGTGCTCGAGGTGCTGCGCGAGCCGCTCGAGTCGGGCCGTATCACAATCTCGCGCGCCGCGCGGCAGGTCGAGTACCCGGCGAAGTTCCAGCTCGTCGGCGCGATGAACCCGTGCCCGTGCGGCTACTTCGGCCACACGACGATCGCGTGCCGCTGCTCGCCCGACCAGATCGCCAAGTACCAGGACCGCATCAGCGGGCCGCTGCTCGACCGCATCGACATGCGCGTCGAGGTGTCGTCGCTGAGCGAGGACGAACTGCTCGCGCTGCCCGACGGCGAGCCGACGCGCACGATCGCGGCGCGCGTGCTCAAGGCCTACGAGCGCGCGCTCGCGCGCCAGGGCAAGCCGAATGACCTGCTGATCTCCACCGAGATCGAGCGCACCTGCCGGCCCGAGGGCCAGGTCCGGCAGCTCCTGCACGCGGCCAGCGCGCGGCTCGGCTGGTCGGCGCGCGCGTATCACCGCGTGCTGAAGGTCGCGCGCACGATCGCGGATCTGGAGGGCGTCGATGAACTCGCCACCGCGCACGTGGCCGAAGCGATTCAGTACCGGCGATCGCTGCGCGAAACCTGACGAGCCTCGGCCCGTCATTGATGCGGAAGTCGTAGCCCGGTCGCGTGATTCCGGCGCAGGCGAATCGTCGTTGAATGGCGGCAGGTCACTTTGCAGGAGGCATCATGAGCACCGAACAACGAGTCGAAGGCGTTGCGCACGCGGCGCGGCGTCCGCTGCACCCGATGATTGTGATCGCGGCGCTGGCGGTCACGGCGGTATCGCTGATCGCGGCCGCGCAGTTCCTGTGGCCCAGGGACGCGAAGTCGCAAGCGGGCGCGCAGCAGCCGGTCGCTGAATCGAAGACGGCGGCGCAGAAGGTCGCTCCAGCCGCGCGCAACGAGGCCAGGCCCGTCGCGGCCGTCTGCACCGACTGCGGCGTCGTCGTCGCCGTGCGCGAATCGAAGCAAGCCGGACAGGGAACCGGGGTGGGCGCGGTCGCCGGCGCCGTGATCGGCGGCGTGGTCGGCAACCAGATGGGCGGCGGACGCGGCAAGGACGCGATGACGGCGCTCGGCGTGGTCGGCGGCGGAATCGCCGGCCATCAGATCGAGAAGGAGGCGCGCGCGCACATCGTGTATCACGTCGACGTGAAGATGGACGACGGCAGCACGCGCACCTTCACCCAATCGTCGCCGTTCGCGGTCGGCGCCAAGGTGCGCGTCAGCGGCAACCACATCGTGCTGCGCGGCTAAGCGTCTTGACGGACGCGCGCCGGTTCAGCGCCGCCGCAGAGCGCAATCGCGAACCGATCCTCGACGTCCTGCGGCGCGTGCTGCCCGCGCGCGGCACCGCGCTCGAGATCGCCGCGGGCAGCGGCCAGCACGCGGCGCACTTCGCCGCGCATCTGCCGCAGTGGACGTGGCTCGCGAGCGATGCGGACGACGACGCGCTCGCGTCGATCGACGCGTGGCGCGCGCAATCGAAGCTCGCCAACCTGCTGCCGCCGCTGAAGCTCGACGTGCTGGCGCCCGAGTGGCCGGGCGTGCCGGTCGTCGACGCGATCTTCTGCGCCAACCTGCTGCACATCGCCCCATGGGCCGCGTGCGCGGCGCTGATGCGCGGCGCCGCGCACCATCTCGCCGCGCACGGCGTGCTCGTGATCTACGGCCCGTTCGTGGTCGATGGCGAGCCCACCGCGCCGAGCAACCTCGCCTTCGACGCCGACCTGAAGGCGCGCAATCGCGCGTGGGGCCTGCGAAGGTTGGCCGATGTCGTCGCCGAAGCGCAGAAGGTGCAGCTCGCATTGCGCGAGCGCGTTTCGATGCCGGCCAACAACCTGACGCTGGTGTTCCGCCGCGCGGTGTAGCTCAGCCTCGTCGCCCCGGCGCAGGCCGGGGCCCAATTTCGGCGCCCGACATTAGGCCCCGGCCTGCGCCGGGGCGACGAAGTCAACCGCGCGCGGACAGCTCTTCCGCCGCCCGATCGATCGACTGCAGCAGTTCGGCGAAGCTGCGGCTCACTTGAAACTGCGGGAACTGCGCGGCGACCGATTCCGGCGGGTGAATGAAGAAACCCGCGTCCGCCGCGCCGAGCATGCCGGTGTCGTTGAACGAGTCGCCGACGGCGATCACGCGGAAGTTCAGGCTCTTTAGCGCATCGACCGCGTGCCGCTTCTGGTCCGGCTGGCGCAGCCGGTAATCGGCGACGAACCCCTCGGCGTCGATGCGCAGCCGATGACAGAACAGCGTCGGCCGCCCGAGCTGGCGCATCAGCGGATCGGCGAATTCGTAGAACGTGTCGGACAGGATGATCACCTGGTAGCGCGAACGAAGTTCGTCGAGGAATTCGCGCGCGCCCGGCAAAGGGCTCATCGACCCGATCGTCTGCTGGATGTCGGCGAGCTTCAGCCCGTGCGCGCGCAGCAGCCCGAGGCGAAAGCGCATCAGCTTGTCGTAGTCGGGCTCGTCGCGCGTGGTGCGCGAGAACTCCTTGATGCCGGTGCGCTTGGAAAACTCGATCCAGATCTCGGGCACGAGCACGCCTTCGAGATCGAGGCAGACGACTTGCATTCGGGGCTCCGCTGACAGGGTGCGGATGATACGGGGGCGCCTGGAAGTCGCCTCGCGACCCGTTGCTGCCCGTCGACGTCGAGAATACCGGTCATTGGCGAGAACTATCTGCTGCGCGTCGTCCGGCGGACTCAAAGTCTGCTGCCGGCGCATCGTTGCCTCTCCACCAATTCATCGTCAGGAGGGGATCATGGCAGCTACCACCGGTGCGGAGGCCCGGCGATGGTCGCATCAACACAGGTTGGCTCGGTGTGAAGTACCCAGTGGGTCGCGAGCGCGTGGCGCTAACGCGTCGCGATGGCGACGACAATCCAGGGTGCGGCGTCCCGATAGACGCGTTGCGCCACGATCCGCACACCCTCGCGATGATGCGGAGCCGGTGATTCACCCGGCGCAATGAGGTCGACCAGAATCACACCAGACCTGCCGCTCAGTGAACCCGGCGGGGCCACGATTACATCGTCGAAGTGGCTCACATGTCTCGCATGCGTGGGCCTGACCCGTGGCCCCCGAACATGCCCAAGTGCTCTGCGCCTTTGAAGCTGCCGCCCAGAG
>JAKOQB010000126.1 GCA_029778535.1 Pseudomonadota bacterium
CCGGTCAGCATGCGCTCGTCGTAGACGAAGTCGCGACCCCAGGGATGACCGCGCAGCGCGTTCGTGCGGTGGACGTTCTTGGTGTTGATCGCCGCCATCACGAAGGGACCGGTCCAGGCGTGCGCCGCGTCGTCGTAGGCCACGGAGTCGCCCTCGGGCTGTGCCGGGCCGCGGAACCCGGGCGTCAACGCGAACGGGTCGGCCATGGTGCGCGCCAGAGCCGGGTTCCGGCCCGTTGCTTCGATGGTCGCCAGCGCGCTGGCGATCGTGCCGCCCGAGAACGTGCCCTTCATGACGCGCACGCGGCCGCGCACGCGCGTGAGCGGCGCGCCGAAGCGGCGCATCGCCTCGTCCTGCAGGAACAGCACGCCGAGGTCGAACGGAATCGAATCGAAACCGCACGAGAACACGATGCGCGCGCCGCTGGCCCGGGCGGGCGCGTCGTACTGCGCGATCATCCGCGCCATCCAGGCCGGTTCTCCGCAGAGATCGACGTAGTCGGTGCCGGCGTGCGCGCACGCCCGGACGAGCGGCTCGCCGTGCAGCTGGTAGGGCCCGACCGTGCTGAGCACCACCCTGGCTCGCCGCACCAGTGCCGCCAGCGCCGCGGGGTCCGATGCATCGGCTTGCAGCAGGGGCAGCGCCTGCGGCGCGCCGATGTCGCGACGCGTGGCCGCCAGCTTGTCCGGGTTGCGTCCGGCCATGGCCCAGGCCACCGCGCCGCCGACGCCGTAGGTCTCGAGCAGATACTCCGCCACGAGTCGGCCGGTGAAGCCGGTGGCGCCGAACACGATCAGGTCGAGATCTCTGGTCATGGCGCATCGTCGCATGCTTTGTCGGTGTGACGAGGCTGCAGGGCTGGATGTGCTCGCTGCCCCCTCGGGCACCCTGGATGCCGCCAGGAGCGGCGCCATGCGATCCTTCCAGGGAAATGCCCGCAGGCTCAGTCGCGCACGCGCAGCACGCCCGCGAAGTACGCCGCCAGTTCGTCGCGCGCCGA
>JAKOQB010000127.1 GCA_029778535.1 Pseudomonadota bacterium
ATCGCGGCAGACGGATGCCGATGCTGCTGCCCGATGCGGGTCACCATGACGTAGATCAGCAAGCCCACGAAGACGAACGCGCCGTGCTCGAGGGGTGTCAGCGAAAAGAGCCAGTGCATGGCGACTGCGCGCGGGTGATCGGCGAAGCCAACATAGCACGAGCCTGCGGCGCGCGGTGCGCTCGCCGGGCGTGCGCGCACGGCGTTCCCGGGCGTCGCGCAGGCCGCGTGCGGGTTAGGATCACGTCGTTGCGCAGCACGACCGGAGTCCACGCGGACATGGATGCTTCCCGCCGCATTCCCCGAACCGTCTGGGTGCTCGGCGGCGTGAGCCTGTTCATGGACATGTCGTCGGAGCTGATCCACGCGGTGCTGCCGGTCTACATGACCGCAGTGCTCGGCCTTTCGGTGCTCACCGTGGGCATCATCGAGGGCATCGCCGAAGCGACGGCGTCGATCTCCAAGGTGTTCTCCGGGTACGTCTCCGACCGGTTTGCGCGTCGCAAGCCGCTGGTGCTGCTGGGCTATGGCCTTTCGGCGTTCACGAAGCCGCTGTTCCCGCTCGCCGACGGCGCGGCCGGTGTCGTCGCGGCGCGTTTCGCCGACCGCGTCGGCAAGGGCATCCGCGGCGCGCCGCGCGACGCGCTGGTCGCCGACGTGACGCGCCCCGAGCTGCGCGACGCGGCCTACGGCCTGCGCCAGGCGCTCGACACGGTCGGCGCGTTCGTCGGCCCGCTGCTGGCGATGCTGTTCCTCTGGATGTGGGCCAACGACCTGCGCGCGGTGCTGTGGGTCGCGGTCGTCCCCGCCTTCCTGGCGGTGGCGCTGATCGTCGCCGGCGTCGAGGAGCCCGACGTCGCGCAGGCGCGCGAGGGCAGCGCACCGATCCGGTTCGCGAGCGTGGCTGCGATGCCGCAGGCGTTCTGGCGCCTGATCGCGCTCGCCGCGCTGTTTGCGCTGGCGCGCATCTCCGAAGCGTTCCTGGTGTTGCGCGCGCAGGAGATCGGCCTTCCGGTCGTGTGGATCCCGATGGTGATGATCGTGATGAGCGCGGTCTACTCGGTCGCGTCGTACCCGGCCGGCCTGCTCGGTGCCCGCTTCGGCCGCGGGGCGCTGCTCGCCGCGTCGCTGGTGGCGCTGGTCGCCGCGCAAGGGGCCCTGGCCGCGTTGCCCGGCAGCTTCGGCCTGTGGGTCGGC
>JAKOQB010000128.1 GCA_029778535.1 Pseudomonadota bacterium
CGTCGATGCGCTGGGTGGGCGCCCGGGCGTGCTGTCGGCGCGCTGGGCCGCGCGTAGCCCCGGGCGACCCGCCTCGGCGACGTCCGGATCGGCGCTGCCCGACGGTCACGGCGATCGCGCTGCGGCCGCACCCCCGGACACCGATGCGGCCAACAACCGGCAGCTGATCGCCGACCTCGCCGCCTGCGTCGATCGCGCCGCGCACTACTACTGCGTGCTGGTGCTGCTGCGCGCGTCCGACGATCCGCAGCCGATCGTCGCCGACGCGAGCTGGCACGGCGAAGTGGTCGACACGCCGCGCGGCACCGGCGGCTTCGGCTACGATCCGCATTTCCTGCTTCCCGACGAGGAATGCACCGCGGCCGAACTCGACCCGCAGCGCAAGAACCTGCTCGGCCATCGCGGGCAGGCGCTTCGCCTGCTCGTCGAGCGGCTGCGCCGCGACCGTCTCGTCGGAGCGCCATGAATCGCCCCGCATGACCCGCCTGCAATCCGTTCCGGTCCGCGTCGAGCGCGGCGCGAGCCGCGCGGGGGCCGACGCGTCGTTGGCCGCGCTGGGCGTCCAGGCGCCGCCTCCGTTGTCGCTGTACGTGCACGTGCCGTGGTGCCTGCGCAAGTGCCCGTACTGCGACTTCAATTCGCACGAATGGCGCGGCGACGCTGATTCGGTGCCCGAAGCGCGGTACCTCGACGCGCTGCAGGCCGACCTCGAGACGTCGTTGCCGAAGGTCTGGGGGCGCAGCGTCTCGACCGTATTCATCGGCGGCGGTACCCCGAGCCTGTTCTCGCCCGACGCGATCGACCGGCTGCTGACGATGATCCGCACGCGGCTGCGCCTCGCGCCCGACGCCGAGGTGACGCTGGAGGCGAATCCGGGCACCTTCGAGGCGCAACGCTTCGCCGCCTTCGCGCAAGCCGGCGTGACCCGACTCTCGATCGGCGTGCAGAGCTTCGCGGACGACGCGCTGCGCGCGCTCGGCCGCGTGCACGATGCGCGACAGGCGCGGGCGGCGATCGAGGAGGCGGCGCGCAGCTTCGCGAGCTTCAACATCGACCTGATGTACGCGCTGCCCGGCCAGACGCTCGACGCCCTGCGCGCCGACCTCGCCGGCGCGCTGGCGTTCGGCCCGCCGCACCTGTCGCTGTACCACCTGACGATCGAGCCGAACACGCTCTTCGCGAAGCGGC
>JAKOQB010000129.1 GCA_029778535.1 Pseudomonadota bacterium
ATCGAGGACACCCCCTTGGCGGCGCGGGCGGGTGAGCAGCGCGAGGCATGGGCCGAGCGTATGCCGCGCGACGTGGCGGACCTGTGGGGCTTCATCGTCGCGTTGGACGACGAGAAGCGGCTGGCGCTGCTGGCGCATTGCGCGTCCCGCACCGTCAACGCCCTGCGGCTGCCGTGGGACCGCAAGCCCCGGACGCTGCAAACGGCGGACAGGCTGGCGAGCGCGCTGGCGCTGGACGTGGCGAAGGACTGGACGCCAACCGTGGACAGCTACTTTGGCCGCGTCACCAAGGCGCATATCGTGGAGGCCGTCGCGGAGGGCGTGTCGGAGGACGCCGCTCGCCGGATCGCGGACATGAAGAAGCCGGACATGGCGCGAGCCGCCGAGCAGCTCCTGGCCGGGACCGGCTGGCTTCCCGCCGTGCTGCGGACGCCGCAGCCGGAGGGCGAACAGCCCACCGAGGGCGAAGCGATTAAGCCGCAGGACGCGGACGAGGACGCCTACGCCGTCGCTGCTGAATAGCGGCAGCGGGCCGGGGCCGCGCGAGCGGTCCCGGCCTTTTCGCGCTTTGACCAGAAAAATTTGCGGCCGCGCCCGTAAGGGGCGCGGCCGCCTCTGCCTTATCGCGTCGCCACGGTCTTGAGCGCAGCGAACGGGGCTAGCGCGAACACCGCTAACAGCCAGAATGCCGCTGCGGACGTGCCCGCGACCCCGCCCGGGTCGGTCAGGCCGCCGAGATTGGCGACCATGCCCGCGAGCGCCGCGCCGATCGCGGTGGCGAACAGTTGCACGGTGGTGATCGAGGCCGAGGCCAGATCCCGCTCGTCGTCGGGCGCGACCTTGAGCACGCGGGTCAGGAGATGCGGCCAGCCCAGGCCGACCCCGAACCCGACTGCCGCCAGCGCTACCGCGATTGGGGCGAGCACATTCCAGGCGCCATCGCTCGGCCGGGGCACGAGCCCCGTCAGCGCCGCCATCCCGATCAGCGCGATGATCGGCGCAGCCTGGACCGCGCGGCGCGCGCCATGCTCGCCCGCGCCGGAACTCGCGATCGATCCCAGCGTCCAGCCCGCTGCCATCAGCGCGGCGAGATAGCCGGCGGTGAGCGGCGTCTGCGCGTGCAGAACCTGGAGGAACAGCGGCACGAAGATTTCGGTCGAGGTCACCGCGACCGCGAGCAGCGCCATCGTCGCATAGAGCGCGCCGAGCGGCGCACCCAGCCGGAACGCCCCGCGCGGCAGCAGCCGGTGGCGGGCCTTGGCTTCAACCACGATCAGCGCGCCGGCGGCGATCAGCGCGGCGACAATCCCGGCGACGTTCCACGCCAGGACGTTCGAGACGCTGCCCGCAGATACGGCGAGCACCGCCGCGGTCAACAGCACGAGCTGAGTCGTCGGCGTCGCCGTGCGGTCGTTCGAATCGCCACTGCGCCGGGGCAGGACCGCTAGCGCGAGGAACGCGAACAGCGCGACCACCGGCAGCAGCGACCAGAACGCCCAGCGCCACGCATCGAGCTCGGCGAACACCCCGCCGACCGCGGGACCGACGAGCGTGGCGACGCCCCACATTCCCGAGACCAGCGCCATCGCGCGCGGCCACAGTCCTTCGGCGAACACCAGCCGGATCATCGCGTAGGACAGCGCGAACAGGAATCCGCCGCCCAGCCCCTGGACGATCCGCCCGCCGAGCAGCACCGGCATCGACGGCGCGGCGGCGCATATTAGTGTGCCGAGCGCGAACAGCGCAGCGGCGGCGACGTAAGCGCCGCGCGGCCCGGCCGCGCCGAGCAGCCGCGCCGAGGTCGCCGAGCCAAGGATCGAGGCGACCACGAACAGCGTCGTGTTCCAGGCGTAATAGTCGAGACCCCCGATGTCGCGCACGACCGAGGGGAGAATGGTGGTGGCGATGTAGACGTTGACAGCGTGTAGCGCGACGCCGCCCGCCAGCGCCAGCGAGCGAACGCCGTTGCGGCCTGACAGCAGGTCGGCCCACCGGGCTACGGGTGCGGGCCCAGGTTCGGTGATGTCCATATCGGCTCCTTTCCGGCGGGACTCGCCGCGGGCTTGATTGACGGCCGACATCTCTGATAAAACCTCAACCATTGTTGAGGTCAAGCCCCTTATGACGCAGCGGATCGACACGACCAGGGCGCTCAGCGTCGGCGAGGTCGCGCGACGCAGCGGCGTCGCGATCTCGACCGTGCATTTCTACGAGGCCAAAGGGCTGATCGAAGGCTGGCGCAGCGGCGGTAATCAGCGCCGCTACACGCGCGACGTGCTGCGCCGAATTGCGGTCATCCGCGTCGCGCAGCGCGCCGGTATCGGACTCGCCGACATCCGCGCCGCGTTCGCTGCCGTGCCAGCCGGCCGCACGTTGACCGCACTGGACTGGGGTGCGCTGTCATCGGCCTGGCGGGCCGAACTCGACGCGCGGATCCGCGCGCTCACGCAGCTTCGCGACGAACTGGACGGCTGTATCGGCTGCGGCTGCCTATCGCTGAGCGACTGCCCGTTGCGCAATCCCGGCGATCGACTCTCGGAAACGGGAGCCGGCGCGGTGCTACTGGAGCCCTCGGGTCAATGAGCCGCTAGCGACCGGGTGGTGCCGCAGTTCGCATGACGATCCATCCCGCATCGGCGCGACCGCGCGGCCTCTCGATTGGCTTGATCTAACCGGGGCCGGCTTCGCCTCGCTCGGCCTGGCGCAACGCCGCCGCGCGGCCTTTTTTCCGCCGCCTTCGGCTTTGCATCGCGAAGCAAAAAAGCCGCGCGTCGCCATCCTCCGCTGCGCTTCGGCCGCAAGCGGTGCGCGTCCGATCGTCCCCGCTTCACCGATCGCCATCGAGGCCGCGGCGGTCGTGGCCCGAAAGCGAAAGGAACTTCGACATGGCGACCATCGGCACCTTCACCAAAGCCGACAACGGCAACTTCAACGGCACCATCACCACCGCGACCCTCAAGCTCAAGGCGACGCTCCGGCCGATCGACATGGACGGCGACAAGGCGCCCGACTACCGGCTGACGGTCGGCACGGTCGAGTGCGGCGCGGGGTGGAAGAAGACCAGCCGCGAGAACCGCGACTACATTTCGGTCAAGTTCGACGACCCGACATTCCCGGCTCCGATCTACGCCACCCTATCCGAAACGGAGACCGGCGGAGAATACGCGCTCATCTGGTCCCGCTGACCCCATACGGCGCCCCCGCTCCACCGGAGCGGGGGCGCCTCTCGCGTTGAATAGGGCAACTAACCAGACAGCGAATCGAATAGCGGCAG
The DNA here is from genome assembly GCA_029778535.1 of Pseudomonadota bacterium. Lineage (GTDB taxonomy): Bacteria > Pseudomonadota > Gammaproteobacteria > Burkholderiales > Burkholderiaceae_F > JAKOQB01. The sequence continues at coordinate 3,275 of JAKOQB010000129.1, forward strand.
CGGCATCGGGCTGCGCTCCGGCAGCGCGCCGGCGTCATAGGGTGCGATTGTCACCCATTCGACGCGCCAGTCCAGCGTCAGCTCGCCGTGACCAACGCGCGAGATCCCCGCGCCGTCCACCACGACCCGGAAGTCGAAGCGATCTTTTTCGGCTTCGAGGCGGCCTTCGATCAGCGAACCGTCGCTCGCCGCCAACAGGAAACGCTCCTCCACCTCGTCATAGGGAACGCGCAGCGTCTTTGTGATGTCGCCCGCGACCGCGATGCGCTGGCCGGGCTGTCCTGTTATGGTGATGCTCATACCGACTCCTTGTTGGCGGTGTGGATCAAAACAGGAACAAATGGCAAGCGTTGTTTGCTGGCACCGCAGGCGACGCGGTGCTTGGGGCTCTGCCCCGGCGCACTACAAGCGGCTTCCGCCCAGCTTCCTCCACGCGCGAGCGCGTTCCGTGCAGCCGGTTCCCCGCGAAGCTGCTTTCCGTTTGCACCCCCGGTCTCGCCGACGGGCAGGGTTTCAGCGCGGCGCTCCGCTGCGCGGAAACCCAAGCCCAAGGAGGCCAAAATGCACTATCAGCTTGCCACCCGGTTCGGCCGCAACGCCCACCAGATCAGCGGCCGGGAGCCGCTCGACAACGAGGCGCTGTATCGCCACGTCCCGTCCATCTTCGCGCGCGAGGCGCACGACAGCCGTTCAGATCGCTACGTCTATGTTCCGACCATCGACATCGTGGAGGGGCTGCGCCGGGAAGGATGGTTCCCGTTCTTCGCCGTCCAGTCCGTCCCCCGCGACGGCAGCCGCCACGGCCACGCCAAGCATATGCTTCGCCTGCGCAGGGATGACGGCATCGGCAAGCCGGAGGCCGCCGAAGTCATCATCGTCAACAGCCATGACGGGACCAGCGCCTATCAGATGTTCGCCGGAATGCTGCGGTTCGTCTGCACCAACAGCATGATTGCCGGTGAGCGGTTCGAGGAGGTCCGCGTGCCGCACAAAGGCAATATCGAGCATGACATCATCGAGGGCGTTTACACGGTCGCGGAGGACTTCCCCCGGCTGATTGACGCCAGCGAATCGATGAAGGCGATCCAGCTTTCGCCGGATGAGCAGCGCTTGCTTGGCGAGGTTAGCCTTGTTGCGCGCTATGGCGACGACGAAAGCCCGGTTCGGCCCGAGCAGATCATCGAGCCGCGCCGCCGCGAGGATGTGGACCGCAGCCTGTGGACCACCTTCAACGTCATTCAGGAGAATGTCGTTCGTGGCGGGTTGCAGGGCCGTAAGCGCAACGCCGAGGGCCGTATCCGCCGCGCGCAGACCCGCGCGATCAATGGCATCGACCAGAATGTGACGCTCAACCGCGCGCTCTGGACGCTGGCCGAAGGGATGCAG
>JAKOQB010000130.1 GCA_029778535.1 Pseudomonadota bacterium
GCCGACGTGCTGGTCGAGAACAACCGCCCCGGCGTGATGCAGCGGCTGGGCCTGGGCTGGGACTGGTTCGGCCCGCGCAAGCCGAGCCTCGTCTACTGCTCGATCTCGGCCTACGGCCAGAGCGGCCCGCGCGCCGCCCAGGGCGGCTTCGACCTGACGATCCAGGCCGCCGCCGGCGTGATGAGCGTGACCGGCGAGCCCGACGGCGCGCCGGTGAAGTGCGGCGTGCCGCTGGCCGACTTCACTGCGGGCTTGTACGGCGCATTCTCGATCGCGTCGATGATCGCGCGCGTGCGCGCCGGGGGCCCCGGCGGCCAGCTCGACGTGCCGATGTTCGCGACCACGCTCGCCATCGCCGCGCTGCAGACGAGCGAATACTTCGGCACCGGCCGCAATCCGCGCAAGCTGGGTTCCGCGCACCCGCGCAACGCGCCCTACCAGGCCTACCGCGCGCGCGACGCGTGGTTCGCGATCGCCGCCGGCAACGACCGGCTGTGGCGCGCGGTGTGCGACGTGGTCGCGATGCCCGAGCTGCTCGCCGACGAGCGCTTCGCGTCGACGACGCTGCGCGCCGCGCACCAAGCCGAACTGAAGGACCTGCTCGAAGCGCGCTTCGCCGACGCCGACGCCGCCGACTGGCTGGCGCGCTTCGCGAAGGCCGGCGTGCCGGGCGCGCCGATCAACGGCTACGCCGAAGCGCTGGCCGACCCGCAGGCGCAGCACCTCGGGCTGGTGCAGCCGATGACGATGCCCGGTGGCACCGACACGCGCACCGTCGTCTGCCCGGTGCGCATCGACGGCGCCGCAGTACCGGTGGACACGCGCGCGCCGGCACTCGGCGAGCACGATCGCGAGTTGCGCGAGCGCGCGCGGCAGGTCGCGGGCGCCGCCGGCAAACGAGCCCGCATCGAGGAGGACGACCGATGAGTGCACCCCAGGACCCGATCGCGCCCCTGCGCGACTTCGTCGTCGCGATGACGCGGCTCGTCGAAGCCAGTGCCGACGAGGCGACGCTGATCGTCGAAGGTCGGCGCCTGCTCGCGCAACTGGTCGCGCGCGACGACTGGCTTCCCGAACCGTTCACCCGCCCCGACCCGCAGTTCTACCGGCAGTTCCTGCTGCACGCCGACCCGCTCGAACGATTCTCGGTGGTGAGCTTCGTCTGGGGACCGGGCCAGCACACACCGATCCACGACCACACGGTCTGGGGACTGATCGGCATGCTGCGCGGCGCCGAGCGCTGCCAGCGCTACCGGCGCGCCGA
>JAKOQB010000131.1 GCA_029778535.1 Pseudomonadota bacterium
CGCCGCGGCCGGCGCCCCGGGCGCGCATGAGCCTGCTGCGGGCTGCCGCCACCGTCAGCGGACTGACCCTGCTGTCGCGGATCACCGGGCTCGCCCGGGAGAACCTCACCGCCGCGATCTTCGGCGCGTCGGCCTTCACCGACGCGTTCTTCGTCGCGTTCCGCCTGCCGAACCTGCTGCGGCGCCTGTTCGCCGAAGGGGCGTTCTCGCAGGCCTTCGTTCCGATCCTTGCCGAGTCGCGCGCGCACGCCGAGGCGCGCGGTGGCGCCGACCCTCAGGCCGCGCTCGCCGAGACGCGTACGCTGGTCGACCGCATCGCGACGGCGCTGTTCTGGACGCTGGTGGCGGTGTCGCTGGTCGGCGTGCTCGCGTCGCCGGCGCTGGTCTGGCTGATCGCCTCGGGCCTGCGGGAGCAGCCCGAGGTCTTCGCGGCGGCAGTGACGATGACCCGCTGGATGTTCCCGTACATCCTCTCCGCGTCGCTGATCGCGCTGTCGGCCGGGATCCTCAACACCTGGAAGCGCTTCGCGGTGCCCGCGTTCACCCCGGTGATGCTGAACCTGTGCTTCATCGGGGCCGCCCTCGGCCTGTCGCGGTTCTTCGACCCGCCGATCTACGCGCTCGCCGCCGGCGTCGTCCTCGGCGGCATTGCGCAGCTCGCGATCCAGGTTCCGGCGCTTCACCGGATCGGCATGCTGCCGCGCATCCGGCTGAACCTTCGCGAGGCGCTGGCCGATCCGCACACGCGCCGCGTGCTCAAGCTGATGGCGCCGGCCGTGCTGGCGGTGTCCGTCGCGCAGATCAGCCTGGTGATCAACACGCACATCGCCTCGCGGCTGGCGCCGGGCAGCGTCTCGTGGATCTCGTATGGCGACCGGCTGATGGAGTTTCCGACCGCGCTGCTCGGCGTGGCGCTGGGGACCGTGCTGCTGCCGACGCTCGCGCGCGCGCGCGGCCGCGGCGACGACCGCGCGTACAGCGAACTGCTCGACTGGGGGCTGCGCGTGTGCGTGCTGCTGGCACTGCCGTGCATGGTGGGCCTCGCGCTGATGTCCGAGCCGCTCACGGCGCTGCTCTTCCACTACGGGCGGTTCGATGCGCACGACGTCGAGATGACACGGCGCGCGGTCAGCGGCTATGCGGTCGGGCTGATCGGCCTCATCGCGATCAAGGTCCTGGCACCCGGCTTCTACGCGCAGCAGGACGTGCGCACGCCGGTCAAGATCGCAATCGCGGTGCTCGTGGTCACGCAGTTGCTGAACCTGCTGACGGTGCCCTGGTTTGCGCACGCGGGGCTGGCGGTGTCGATCTCCGTCGGGGCGCTCGCCAATGCCGGGCTCCTGCTGGCGGGGCTGCGCAGGCGCGGCGTCTGGCATCCGACGCCGGGATGGCCGAAGTTCCTCGGCCAGACGATCGCGTCGTCCGCCCTGCTGGCCGCCGCGCTGGCCGCGACCGTGCCGCG
>JAKOQB010000132.1 GCA_029778535.1 Pseudomonadota bacterium
CGGCCGCAGCAGCGCCGAGACGAACGCGCCGACCGAGCTCACCCGCAGCAGCAGCACGCGGCTGCCGCCGCGATCGGCCATCCAGCCCCAGAACGGCGGCCCGACGATGCGCAGCACCTGCGGCACCGCCATCAGCACGCCGATCTGGGCGATGGACAGCCCGATCGCGGCCAGGTACAGGCTCAGGTACGGCGAGAACAGCCCGACCCAGGTGAAATAGGCGAGATAGAGCGCCTTGATGCCGGCGGCGCCGATGCCGCCCGCGCTCAACGCGCGCCGCGCGGTGCGGGCCCCGCGATGCGCGGCGTAGCCACCGACACTTCGGCATTCTGTGCGCGATCGCGCAGCGCGTGGTCCATCAGCACCAGCGCCAGCATCGCCTCGGCGATCGGCGCGGCGCGGATGCCCACGCAGGGGTCGTGCCGGCCCAGCGTCTCGACCGTCGTCGGCGCTCCGTCGAGGTCGATCGATCGCCGGGGCACGCGGATGCTCGACGTGGGCTTGATCGCCAGTTCGACCACGATCGGCTGGCCGGTGGAGATGCCGCCGAGCACCCCGCCGGCGTGGTTGGTCGCGAAGCCCTCGGGCGTGAGCTCGTCGCCGTGCTCGCTGCCCTTCTGCGTCACGCAGGCGAAGCCCGCGCCGATCTCGACGCCCTTGACCGCGTTGATGCCCATCATCGCGTAGGCGATGTCGGCGTCGAGCTTGTCGTACAGCGGCTCGCCCAGCCCCACCGGCACGTTCTCGGCCACGACGCGCACGCGCGCACCGCAGGAATCGCCCGCGCGCCGCAGCGCGTCCATGTACTCCTCGAGCGTCGGCACGATGCCGGCGTCGGCGGCGAAGAACGGATTGTTCGGCACCTGCGCCCAGTCGGTGACCGGAATGACGACCTCGCCCAGCTGCGTCATGCAGCCGCGGATTTGCGTGCCGAAGCGCTCGCGCAGCCACTTCTTCGCGATCGCGCCCGCGGCGACCGCCGGCGCGGTGAGCCGCGCCGACGAGCGCCCGCCGCCGCGCGGATCACGCACCCCGTACTTGTGCCAGTAGGTGTAGTCGGCGTGGCCGGGGCGGAA
>JAKOQB010000133.1 GCA_029778535.1 Pseudomonadota bacterium
CTGGTGCTGCTGAGTGGACTCGAACCACCGACCTACTGATTACGAATCAGTTGCTCTACCAACTGAGCTACAGCAGCAGCGAGGCGCGGATTATAGGCGGCTCGCGCAGCGCAGCCAAACGCGCCGGATCGGGGAAACTCGCGCCTCACCATGCTCGCCAACGCGCTGCTGATCCTGCCGGACTTCGCGCTGATCCTGTTCGGCTGGGTGCTGGCGCGCGCGTTTCCGCAGACCTACGAGCGCAATTTCTGGACCGGGGCGGAGAAGCTCGTCTACTACGCGCTGTTTCCGGCGCTGCTGTTCAACTCGATCAACGGCGCGCAGTTCTCGCTCGCCGCGGACGCGATGCTGGTCGGCGCCGCGGTGGGCGCGATCACCTCGGCAGCGGCGCTCGGTTACGCGGCGCGGCCGCTGCTGCATCCGCCGGCGGATCTGTTCGCGGGCTGCGTGCAGACGGCGTTCCGCTTCAACTCGTACGTCGCGTTCGCCGTTGCACAGTCGCTGCTCGGTGCGCGCGGCGTGGCGCTGCTGGCGCTGGTGATGTCGGTGTGCGTGCCGCTGGCCAACCTGTTCGCGGTTTACGCGCTGGCGCGCCACCGGCAGACCGGCATGCTGCGCGAACTGGCGAAGAACCCGCTGCTGATCGCGACCGTCGCCGGGCTTGCGACCAACCTGCTCGACTGGCGCGCGCCCGCATTCGCCGCCAACCTGCTCGGGCGCCTCGGCAACGCGAGCGTGGCGCTCGGCCTGCTGTGCATCGGCGCGGGGCTGACGGTGGCCGCGGTGCACGCACATCGCGGCGTGCTGTCGTACTTCATCGCGGTCAAGCTCGCCGCGTATCCGGCGATCGCGTTCGCGCTGGCGCGCGCGCTGGAGCTGCCGGGGCTGCAGACGCAACTGCTGGTGATGTTCGCCGCGATGCCGACCGCGCCGAGCGCGTACGTGCTCGCGGCGCGCATGGGCGCGGACGCCAAGCCGGTCGCATTCGTGATCACCACGCAGACGCTGCTGGCGATGCTCACGCTGCCGCTGTGGGCGTCGCTGACGGCGTTCTGAGTCCAAATTGAGCCCCGGCCTGCGCCGGGGCGACGTCAGCGCACGCGATGGCGCGCCAGCGCCCAGGCGACGTGTTCGCGCACCAGCGGCGACGGGTGATCGGCGCGCGACCGCAGCGCGGCGATCACGGCCTCCGAAGTCGGTGCGTTGCCGAGCGCGACCGCGATGTTGCGCAGCCAGCGCTCGTGGCCGATGCGCAGGATCGCGCTGCCGGCATGGCATTCGCGGAACTCGTCCTCGCTCCAGGCGAAAAGCTCGGCGAGCGTCGCGCTGTCCAGCCCGTGGCGCACGTCGAAGTCGGGCAGTTCGGCCGTGCGCGCGAACTTGTTCCACGGGCAGGCGAGCTGGCAGTCGTCGCAGCCGTACACGCGATTGCCGATCAGCGGCCGCAGTTCCTCGGGGATCGCGCTCTTGTGCTCGATCGTCAGGTACGAGATGCAGCGGCGCGCGTTGAGCTGGTACGGCGCGGTGATCGCGCGCGTCGGGCAGATCTCGATGCAGCGTTCGCAGGTTCCGCAGTGCTCGGCGACCGGCGCATCGACCGGCAGCGGCAGGTCGGTCAGGATCTCGCCGAGAAAGAACATCGAGCCCGCGTCCTGCGCCAGCAGCAGCGTGTGCTTGCCGCGCCAGCCGAGCCCGGCCTTGCGCGCGAACTCGATCTCGAACACCGGCGCGGTGTCGGTGCAGACGCGATAGCCGAACGAGCCGATCTGCTGCTCGATGCGCGCCGCGAGTTTCTGCAGCCGGTCGCGCAGCACCTTGTGATAGTCGCGGCCGCGCGCGTAGATCGACACGACCGCGGCGTCGCCCTCGTTCAGGCGCCGCTGCTCGCGCTCGACCCACTGCGCGTCGTCGCTGCGCGGCAGGTAGTCGATGCGCACGCTGATCACGCGCGCGGCGCGAGGTAATAGCTGCGACGGATCGGCGCGCAGGTGCGCATGGCGCGCCATGTAGTCCATCTCGCCGTGGCGGCCGGCGTCGAGCCACGCGCGCAGCCGCGGTGTCGCCGCGCTCGTGTCGACGTCGCTGATCCCGATCATGCCGAATCCCAGCTCGCGGCCCCACGCCTTCAGGTCGCGCGCCACTCGCGCGAGATCGATCGTATCCTTCACCTGCATGCACGCATTGTTCTGCGCCGATGCCGCTTTCGCAAACGACGCTGTTCCTCGCCGATGAGTCGGCCACCGCGCGGCTCGGAAGCGCGTTCGCGCACGCGATCGAACACGAGCGCGCCGCGATCGCCGCGCGCGGCCTCGTGATCGGTTTGAGCGGCGACCTCGGCGCGGGCAAGACATCGCTCGTGCGCGCGATGTTGCGCGCGCTCGGAGTGACGGGCCCGGTCAAGAGTCCCACCTTCGCGCTGCTTGAACCTTATGCCGTTTCGAGCTTAGACTTCTATCACTTTGATTTTTATCGGTTCAAAGACCCGGCAGAATTTGATGCTGCGGGCTTCCGCGAACTGTTCGGCCCCGGCGCCGTGTGCGCGATCGAGTGGCCCGAACGTGCGGGAGAACTGCCAACGCCAGACCTTGCGCTGACGTTGAGAGTGGAGGAAGAGGGGCGGCGCGTGCATCTGGCCGCCCATTCGGAGCTGGGAGTCGCATGCCTGAAAGAGGCGATCACGCGCTGGAAGCAGACCGCCGCCGCTGGCTGAAGGGCGCGGCGGGCACCCTCGTTCTCTGTCTATCTCCTCTTCAGATCGCGCGCGGCGCCACGCTGGTCGGCGTGCGCGTGTGGCCCGCGGCCGACTACACGCGCGTGACGATCGAGCACGACGCACCGCTCAAATTCACGCAGTTCATGGTGCGCGACACGCCGCCGTTGCGGCTGGTGGTCGACATCGAAGGCATCGACCTGACACCGGCGCTGAAGGAACTGGTCAGCCGCGTCGACGCCGACGACCCGTACATCGCGCTCGTGCGCGTCGGGCAGAACCGGCCGCGCGTGGTGCGGCTGGTGATCGAGCTGAAGGAGGACGTGAAGCCGCAGGTCTTCACGCTCGATCCGATCGGGCCGTACCAGTACCGGCTGGTGATGGACCTGTATCCGGCCAATCCGCCCGACCCGCTGTTGGCGCTGCTGCGCGAGCAGGAGGCGCACGGCGGCGAGTCGCAGGCGCAGGCGCGCGACGAGCAGGCGATCGAGAAGCAGATCGACCGCTCGCTGTCCGACCCGAAGCGCACGCCTCGCGTCGAGGCGGCGAAGCGCGACGAACGCGTTAACCGTTTCATCACGGTGGCGATCGACCCCGGCCACGGCGGCGAGGATCCCGGCGCGATCGGCCGGCGCGGCACCTTCGAAAAGACGGTGACGCTCGCGATCGCACGGCGGATCGAACGGCTGATGCGCGACCAGCCCAACTTGCGCGTACTGCTGACGCGCGACGGCGACTACTTCGTTCCTTTGAACCAGCGCGTGGCGAAGGCACGCCGCGTGCAGGCGGATCTGTTCGTTTCGGTGCACGCCGACGCGTGGATCAAGCCCAACGTGCGCGGCTCATCGGTGTTCGCGCTGTCGGAGCGCGGCGCCACCAGCAGCGCGGCTGCGTGGCTCGCGCGGCGCGAGAACGAGGCCGACCGGATCGGCGGCGTCAACCTCGGCGTGCACGATCCGCAGATCGCGCGCGTGCTGCTCGACCTGTCCACCACCGCGCAGATCAACGACAGCCTGAAGTTCGGCAACGCGGTGCTGCGCGAACTGGAGCGCGTCAACCGCCTGCACAAGCCGCGCGTCGAGCAGGCCGGCTTCGCGGTGCTGAAAGCGCCCGACATTCCGTCGATCCTGGTTGAGACCGCCTTCATCAGCAATCCCGACGAGGAGCTGCGGCTGCGCGACGAGGGATACCAGCAGAAGCTCGCGCAGGCGATCGTCGGCGGCATCCGCCGCTACTTCGCGAAGAACCCGCCGGCCGCGCGCAACCCGCTGGGCTAGAAACGCATCTTGAGGTTGCCGCCGAAGGCCCAGCTCGGCATGCGTTCGCTGAACGCGTCCTTGCGCGGCCAGAAATGGCCGACGATCGCTTCGCCGAGCAGCCAGTCCTTGTAAACGCGCTGCTCCCACTTCACCTGCGCGCCGTAATCGGACACGTCCACACCGGTGCCCGGCCGGCCGCTGATCAGCGCCTCCAGCGACAGCAGGCGCTCTTCGCCGAAGCTGCGGTATGCGCCGAGCACGCTCGACCATTCGAGATTGCGCGTGGCCTGCGTGATCGTCGCCGCATTGAGCCAGCGGATGCCCAGCGTCGCCGACACCGCGTGCTCGTACGACAGCGCGGTGGTCGAGCCGAAACGCTCCGACAGCTCCCAGAACACGGTCTGGCGGAATTCCACCAGATCGCGATCGGACGGGTGCCACGGCTGGCGGTACCGCGTCTGCGCGTAGGGCTTCAGCCCGCCGCGCACACCGAGGCGAAAGTCGACCTTGTCCGACACGGGCAGGCCGAGGCCGGCGAAGAACGACTGGTCCTGGGGCCGCTCCTCGAGCAGTCGCTGCTGCCGCGTCAGCGCGCCGGGCGTGTCGGTGATCACCTCGCGCTGGTTGTCGCGGCCGACGAAGGCATAAGCGCGCTGCTCGAGGTTGGGCAGGCGCAGCCGTGCATTGAGGCGCACGCTGACGCTCGTGCCTTCGACCTCGCGCCTGAGCACGCCCAGATCCAGCCGGCCCTCGGTCACGCTGCCGCCCTTTTCGAATGGCATGTCGCCGAACCAGCTGTCGACGCCACGCGCCAGCCACTCGGTCGTCGAGCGCACCGACTCGCGCGTCCTCTCCATCACGCCCTCGTCGGCGGCGCCAACCGACGCCGCGCCCGGTGCGCCCGCGGCATCCGTTTTTGCGGACTCCGGTTTCGCCGCCTCCTGTTTCGCGGCCTCCGCTTTCGCTGCGGGCGCGGGCGCGGCGCTGCGGGGCGGCGACCACGTGCTGCATCCGGCGGCAAGCAGCCCCAGCAGCGCGATCAGCCTCAAGTCACGTAGTCGCATGCGCGTCATCGATGCCTTGCCGTTAACGTCGCGGCCGGCGATGCGGTGCACGGACGCTGCATGTTGTCGCAAACACGAACAAATCCCGCACCTGCGGAATGTGCGGTCAGCATGGCACGTCTATCGTGCGCTCGACCGATCCGGCGCGAGCGAACGATGACGGCGATCAGGTTCATGTCCTGGAACATGGAGTGGATGAACGATCTGTTCGCCACCGGCGTCCCCGCCGCGTTCCGGCCCGACGCGCACAAGCCGCAGCACGCCAGCGACGGCGTCACGGTCGCGGCGCGCAAGCAGGCGCTGCGCGGCGCGATCGGCGAACTCGCTCCCGACGTGCTGGTGGTGATCGAGGGGCCGAGCGATCCCGCCGAACTGCAGCTCTTCTTCGACGACTGGCAGCCGGGCGCGTGGAAGACGCATTTGCAGAAGACCAGCGGTTCGCAGCAGAACGTCGGCATCGCCGTGAAGTTCGGGCCGCAGTTCGACGCCGATCCGCTGACGCCATTCGACACCGCGCAGGAGCGCGCCTTCGACGACTTCACCGTCGACATCGACGACGACGGCGTCGAGGAGCGCTACCGCTTCGAGCGCCGGCCAGTTCACGTGCAGGTCAACCTCGCCGGCGGCAAGTCCTTCCGCGTGCTCGGGCTGCACCTGAAGAGCAAGGGCATCTTCTCCGCCTACGAGTGGAGCAAGTGGTGGCAGGTCGCCGACGGCAACCGGCGCAAGATCCTGGCGCAGACCGCGCACATCCGCGACGAGTTCATCGAGCCGTTCCTGACCGGCGCGACGACGAAGGCGACGCCGCTGCTCGTGTGCGGCGACATCAACGACGGCCCGGGCATGGACGCGAGCGAGAAGCGGCTGCTTGGCAGCGGCATCGAGCGGCTGATGGCCAGCGTATGGCGACCCGAGCTCGCGCTGCGCAACGCCCTGTTCGAATCGCTGACGCCGAACCAGCAGAAGAAGCTCGACTTCGAAAGCCTCGCCACCACGATGTTCGCCGATCCGATCTTCAACAAGATGTTCCACAAGGAGTGGATCGACCACATCCTGTATTCGCCCAACCAGCCGGCGGCGTGGGTGAAGAACGCGCGCGTCGCCGACAGGCTGCCGGACGGCAAGTTCATCTGGAACAAGTACAGGCACGCATCCGACCATTCGCCGGTGACGTGCGATGTCGATCTTTGAATCGGGCGCGGCGCTCAGCGCCGCGCATCGCCATCCTTGCCGGCTGCGACCGCGCGCGCCGTCGGCATGGTCCAGCCGCGCCACAGACGCCACGCGGCGCCGAGCACCAGCGGCACGACCACCGCGGCGATGCCGATGATCAGGATGATGCCGAGGTTGTCCTTCACGAACGGCACGTTGCCGAACAGGTAACCGCTGCCGACCAGCGACAGCACCCACAGCGACGCGCCGATCACGTTATAGAACTGGAACTTGTGGATCTCCATGCTGCCGGCGCCCGCCACCAGCGGCGCGAACGACCGCACCACCGGCGTGAAGCGCGCCAGGATCAGCGTCAGCCCGCCCCACTTCTCGTAGAAGTCGTGCGTGCGGTCGAGCGCAGTCTTGTCGATCCAGCCGATGCTGCCGTCGTAGACCTTGTGGCCGAGCCACGAGCCGATGTAGTAGTTGACCGTGTTGCCGAGGATCGCGGCCAGCGTGACGACGATGATCAGCACCCACACGCTGAGTCCCGCCTGCTGCGCGGACACCGCGCCGGCGACGAACAGCAGCGAATCGCCGGGCAGGAACGCCATGAACACGAGGCCGGTCTCGGAAAAGAAGATCGCGGCCAGCACCACGTACACCAGCAGCACGTTCTTGTGCACGATGGCAAGCAGGAACTTGTCCATCGCGCTGAACAGGTCGGACCAGTTGATGCCTTCCATCAGAGATGCGCGGGCGGTAAGCAAAAAGACGGCGGGGCGCCCGATCGGGCGCCCCGCCGAGGTGCCGCGAATGATACGCGACCGATCGCGGGTGTCGGCCGAGCGGACGACTGAGGGAAACCACCGATCGCGCGGCGCCCGGTTCCTATAATCGCCGCGATGTCACCTGCCTCCGTGCTTGCGGCCAGCGCGCGCCGCGCGATCCGTCCGCTGCCCGACCTGCTGGTCAGTCAGATCGCCGCCGGCGAGGTGATCGAACGCCCGGCGTCGATCGTCAAGGAACTGGTCGAGAACGCGCTCGACGCCGGCGCCACGCGCATCGACGTGCGGCTCGACGGCGGCGGCGTGCGCCGCATCGTCGTTGCCGACGACGGCTGCGGCATTGCGCGCGAGGAACTTCCGCTCGCGCTGGCGCGCCACGCGACCAGCAAGATCGCATCGCTGCGCGATCTCGAGGCGGTGGCGTCGCTCGGCTTCCGGGGCGAGGCGCTGGCGTCGATCGCGTCGGTCGCGGCGGTGACGATTACGTCGCGCACCGCTGAGGCGCCCGGCGCGTACCGCATCGACGCCGAGGCGGGCGCGATCGAGCCTGCCGCGGGGACGCAGGGCACGCGCGTCGAGGTCGCCGACCTCTTCTTCAAGACCCCGGCGCGGCGCAAATTCCTGCGCGCGGAGAACACGGAACTCGCGCACTGCGTGACGCAGGTCGAGCGCGTCGCGGCCGCTCATGCGCACGTCGAATTCAACGTGGTGCACGAGGGCCGCACGGTGCTGGCGCTGCCGCCGGCCGACGTCGAGGAGCGCACGCGGCGGCTGATGCCGGACGCCTTCGACGCCGCGCGGCGCGAAGTGCTGGCCGAAGCGCCGGGCATCCGCGTTCGCGGCTGGGTCGGCGCGCCGAGCGCGGCGCGCGCGCGCGCCGACGCGCAGCTCTTTTTCGTCAATGGCCGCTACGTGCGCGACAAGGTGCTCACGCACGCCGTGCGCGCTGCGTATGCCGACGTGCTGCACGGGCAGGCGCAGCCGATGTACGTGCTGTACCTCGACATCGATCCGCAGCGCGTCGATGTCAACGTGCACCCGACCAAGATCGAGGTGCGCTTCCGCGATTCGCAGGCGGTGCACCAGTTCGTGCTGCACGCGGTGCAGGCCGCGCTGGCCGAATCGGCGCGCGCCGCGCCCGCGCATGCGCCGGCATCCTTGACCGAGCTGTCGGCGTTGCGCGACGCGGCGCTGCGCGCATCGCGCGGCAGTGCGCAGCAGCGCACGCTCGGCATCGCGCAGCCGGTGGCGGAATACTTCGCGATGGCGGCGCGGGATGTCGCGGCGCCGCCCGCGCCGGCAGCGGACGCCGGGCGGCCGCTCCAAGGTGGGGACGCCGAGCAGCCGCTCGAAGTCCGTGAGGCCGAACGGAAGCTCGGCGTGGCGATCGCGCAACTGGCCGGCATCTACATCCTGGCGCAGAACGGTGCGGGGCTGGTGATCGTCGACATGCACGCGGCGCACGAGCGCATCGTGTACGAGAAGCTGAAGCGTCAGCTCGACGCGCATTCGATACCGCAGCAGCGGCTGCTGATCCCGCAGGTGTTCAGCGCCGACCTGATCGACGTGGCCACCGCCGACGAGCACGCGGACGTGCTGGCGGCAATCGGCATGGATCTCGCGCCCGCGGCGCCCACGCAATTGGCGCTGCGCGCGGTGCCGTCGCTGCTCGCCGGCAGCGACGGCGCGGCGCTGGCGCGCGACGTGCTGCGCGATCTGCGCGAGTTCGGCGGTTCGCGCGTGCTGACCGAACGCCGCAACGAGCTGCTCGCCACGCTGGCCTGCCACGGCGCGGTGCGCGCCAATCGACGCCTGACGCTCGACGAGATGAACGCACTGCTGCGCGAAATGGAAGCCACCGAGCGCGCCGACCAGTGCAACCACGGCCGGCCGACCTGGGTGCAGTTGTCGATCGGCGAGCTCGACAGGCTCTTCCTGCGCGGGCGCTGAGAAGGTGCACGGCGCGCTGGCCACGGCGGTGCAACCGCGGCTTACGCCCGCGCTGCTGCTCGCGTTCACGGCGGCGTTCATCACGCTGCAGCCGATCTCGACCGACCTGTACCAGGCGGCGCTGCCGTCGATCGGCACCGCGTTCGGCGTGCCGGTCGCGGACGTGCAGCTCACGCTGACCGTCTTCGTCGCCACGTTCGGCGTCTGGCAGCTGATCGCCGGCCCCTTGTCGGACCGCTACGGCCGCTATCCGGTCGCGTTCGGCGGCATCCTCACCTACGTCGCGGCGAGCGCCATCTGCACCTTCGCGCCGTCGCTGCCGTGGCTGATCGCCGGCCGCGCGCTGCAGGCGGTCGGCGCATGCTCGTGCCTGGTGGCGGCGCGCGCGATGGTGCGCGACGAGCTGACGCCGGAGCACGGCGCGCGCGTGCTCGCGGCGAGCGGCACGCTCCTCGGCGTCTGCGTGGTGATCGCGCCGATCCTGGGCGGCCTGCTGCAGGCCGCGTTCGGCTGGCGCGCGACCTTCGGCGCGATGCTGGCGGTCTCGTCGCTGCTCGCGTTCGCCACGCTGCTGCGACTGAAGGAAACCCATCGCGCGCCGAACCTGCATGGGCTGCGCGCCGGTCCGCTCGCGCGTGGCTATGCGCAGGTCGTGCGCGCGCCGAGCTGGCACGCGTACACGTGGCCGGCGGTCGCCAGCTACGCGGGGCTGTTCTCGTTCATCTCCGGCGGCTCGTTCGTGCTGATCCGCGTGCTCGGCGTCGCCCCCGTGTACTACGGCTTCTGCTTCAGCTTCATCGTCTCCGGCTACATCGTCGGCACGCTCGCCTGCCGCCGCAGCGTGCCACGGCACGGGATGCCGTGGACGATGCGGCGCGGCGCGCTGCTGCAGCTCGCCGCCGGCAGCGCGATCGCGGGCCTGGCACTCGCGGGCCTGCACCATCCGCTCGCGCTGCTCGCGCCGCAGTTCGTGTTCCTGATCGGCCACGGCCTGATCCAGCCGGTCGCGCAGTCCGGCAGCATGGCGCGCTTTCCGCACAGCGCGGGCGTGGCGACCGCGGCGATGGGGCTGGCGATGATGGTCGTGGCGGCGGCGGTCGGCCAGTGGATCGGCGCCAGCTACAACGGCACCGTGTATCCGCTGACGCTGACGATCGCCGCCTGCGGCGTCGCATCGGCGCTGACCACCTTCACGCTCGCCAAGCGGTATGGCCGCGTCGATTGATGCCGTGCTGCTGCTCGGGCCGACCGCGTGCGGCAAGAGCGCGCTGGCACTCGAACTCGCGCGGACGATCCCGCTGGAGATCGTGTCGATCGACTCGGCGCAGGTATATCGCGGCATGGACATCGGCACCGCCAAGCCGAGCGCGGCGGAACGCGCGCAGGTGCCGCATCACCTGATCGACCTCCGCGATCCCTCGCAGCCCTACTCCGCCGCCGACTTCGTGCGCGACGCGACGCGCGCGATCGGCGCGATCATGAACCGCGACAAGCTGCCGCTGGTGGTCGGCGGGACCATGCTCTACGCCCGCGCCCTGCGCGAGGGGCTGTCGAAGCTGCCAGCGGCCGATGCGAAGGTGCGCGCACGCATCACGGCGCGGGCGATGGAAGTCGGCTGGCCCGCGCTGCACGCGGAACTGGCACGCGTCGACCCGGCGACCGCCGCGCGGCTGCCGCCGAACGACCGCCAGCGGATCCAGCGCGCGCTCGAGATCCACGAGCTGGCCGGCACGCCGATGTCGGCGCTGCTCGCCGCGATCAATGCGCCGCCGTTGCGATTAAGAACGATCGCGCTGCTGCCGGCCGATCGCGCCGAACTGCACCGGCGCATCGAGGCGCGCTTCGACGCGATGCTCGCGGCCGGCTTCCTCGACGAAGTGCGCGCGTTGATGAAGCGCGGCGATCTGAGTCCCGATCTGCCGTCGATGCGCAGCGTCGGCTACCGGCAGGCGTGGCGGCATCTCGCGCAGCGAACGCCGTTCGCCGAGTTCCGCGCCGCCGGCATCGCCGCCACGCGCCAGCTCGCGAAGCGGCAGATCACCTGGCTGCGGTCGATGCGCGATGCGATCGTGGCCGATCCATTCGACGCCGACGCCGCGCGCGAGGTCGAGCGAATCGTGCGGGCGGCGTAGCGTTGCGTCAGCGCAGGTGCCTGGCGAAGAACTCCATCGTCCGCTGCCACGCCAGCTCCGCCGCCTTCGGATCGTATTTCAGGAACGGCAGGTTCTTCGAGTCCGCCGTCTCGTTCGCGAACGCGTGCTTTGCATCGTAGCGGTGGAACTCGAACTTCACGGCCGCCGCGCGCAGCTTCTGCTCGAGCGTGTCGACGGTGGCGATCGGGAATGCCGTGTCCTGCGTCGCCCAGTGGCCCAGCAGCGGCACCTTGATCCTGGTCGCGTCGACATATTCGAGCGGCGGATATCCGTACCAGATCGCCGCGGCATCCGCCTCCGGCACGTTGACCGCCGCGAGCAGCGTCAGCGCGCCGCCCATGCAGAAGCCGGTCACGCCGACCTTGCGGCTGCCGGAGCCCTTCAGGTGCTGGACCGCGCCGCGCACGTCCTGCCCGGCCGCGTCGCCGAAGTTCAGCCCCTTCATCAGGTGCTCGGCCTCGTTGGCCTCGAGCGCAACCTGGCCGCGATATAGGTCCGGCACCAGCGCGCGATAGCCTGCGGCAGCGAGCTTGTCCGCTACGCCGCGGATCTGATCGTTCAGGCCCCACCATTCCTGGATCACCACGATCCCCGGCGCGCCCGCGGCCGCCGGCTCGGCGAGATATCCGTTGACGCTCTGGCCGTCCGGCCGCTTGAAGCTGATCGTCTTGCTCATCGGTTCCATCTCCCTGTACGCACAAGCCGGACGAAACAATACGCTTGCAGCGCCCCGTCGCAGCGGCCACGCCGGTACGGCGATGCGCGCCGGCGCGGTCAGCCCCTCCGCGAAGTCTTCGCGATGAACGTCGTCAGGGCGTGCTGGACGGCTTCTCTGCCGCATTTCGGGCAGCGGTGGGCCGCCTCGTGTTCGGCCAAGTGCTCGACCCGCTCGAACACCTCGCCGCACTTCTCGCAACGGTACTGCTACGTTGGCATGACGCTCCTCGTTTAAAAGGCGCCGGAAGCGCGCGCCACTGGCATGGCGTCGCGTGTTGCGGCCCGCTCGGCACCGCAATTCCGGGCCGCGCGCGCGCCGAATCAACGGCGCCGCGCGCTGCGAAACCGCGCGCACTTCAGGGGGTTACCTTGACGCCCTTCCAGAACGCCACCCGGCCGCGGATCTGCTTCGCGGCGTCCTTCGGCTCTGCGTAGTACCAGACCGCATCGCGGTTGGTCCTGCCGTCGACTTCGATCGAGTAATAGTTGGCGGTGCCCTTCCATGCGCACACGCTGGTCGTGTCGCTCGGGCGCAAATACTCGCACCGGACGCTTGCGAGCGGGAAGTAGTGATTGCCCTCGACGACCACGGTGTCGTCGGATTCGGCGACGACGGCGCCGTTCCAGATCGCTTTCATGTGAACCTCGTCGGGACCAGCACGCCGGAATTGTCGCCCGCGGGCCGCACTGCAGCCGGCCCGCGTTCGCGCCATTGCTGCGGCGAGGTGCCGACGATTCTCCTGAACGCTCGGCTGAACGCGGCCTCGGAGTCGTAGCCGACCGCGCCCGCGACCGTCTTCACCTTCGCGCCCGGATCGGCGAGCAAGCGCGCGGCGCGCTGCATGCGCCACGCGGCGAGGTAATGAAGGGGCGGTTGGCCGATGAACCGCGCGAAGCGCTCGGCCAGCACCGAACGCGAGGTGCCGCATTCCGCCGCGAGCCGATCGAGCGTCCATGCGCGTTCGGGCGCTTCGTGCAGGCAGGCGAGCGCGCGGGCAACGATACCGTCGCGCAACGCCGCGAACCACCCGCCCTGCTCGGCGCGCACCGTTTCCAGATAGCTGCGCAAGGTCGCGACGAACATCAGTTCGCTCAGCCGCAGCAGCACTTCGCGGCTACCGGCGCGCCGCCGGTACAGCTCGGCAACCGCGAACTCGACCAGCGACCTCATGCGGTCGGCTTGCGCGTCGCCGCGCACGATGATCGCGCGCGGCAACGCGGCGAGGACCGGATTGAACGGGCGCGCGTCGCAGCCAAGAAAGCCGCAGATGAAGCGCGCCCGGTCGCCGTCGCCGCCCGCGGCGACGATCGTCGGCAGCTCGCCGGCCGCCATGCGACGGAAGAAGGACACCGCGTCCTCGTCGCTGTAGCCGGGCGGCGTCTGCGGCGGATCGGCGAGGAAGTACGGATCGCCGTGCGGGATGACCAGGACGTCCCCGGTGCTCATCGGCTGCGGCGCGCCCTCGAGCCCGCCCCAGCACGCGCCGTCGATCAGCAAGTGATACGAGACCAGGTGCTGCGCCGAAGGCAGCACCGCGGCGGCGAAGGTGCGTGCCGCCGGCGCGCGGGTGATCCACGGCGTCGAGGTCTCGACCAGGAAAAGCATCGACCCCGTCAGCCGCACCGAGCGCAGCACGTCCGAAAGCACGTCGAGCTGCGGCGCCTCGGCGGCCGGCGCGTGCATCGCATCGGCCGACGGACGATCCGGCATGCGAAGCGGCAGATCGGTCATCGCGCTTTCCTGCGTGCGCGCCGATGCTACTGCGACACCCGCTTCGCAGGCATCCCATGAACCACGCCATCGCGCCACGACGTTCTGCCGCCGAGATCTACGACGAGTTCTTCGTTCCCGCGCTGTTCGCGCAATGGGGCGACGTGATCGCCGATGTCGCGCGCATCGGACCGGGCGAGCGCGTGCTCGACGTCGCGTGCGGTACCGGCGTGGCGGCCTGCGCCGCCGCGCGCCGCGTCGGCGCCGCCGGCCGGGTGACCGGCCTCGATGCTAATGCGCAGATGCTCGAGGTCGCGCGGCGCAAGTCGGTGAACGTCGAGTGGGTCGACGGCCGCGCCGAATCGCTGCCGTTCGCCGCCGCGCACTTCGACGCGGTGGTCAGCCAGTTCGGCCTGATGTTCTTCGACGATCGGGCGGCCGCGCTGCGCGAGATGCTGCGCGTTCTTCGCCCCGGCGGGCGGCTGGCGGTCGCGGTCTGGGACGCGGTCGAACGATCACCCGGGTATTCGCGGCTCGAAGCGCTGCTGCGCCGACTCTTTGGCGACGCCATCGCCGACGCCTTTTGCGTTCCGTTCGCGCTCGGCGACACGCGTCGGCTGCATGCGCTGTGCGACGAGGCCGGCATCACCGGCCCGACGATCGCCCGGCGCACGGGCACCGTGCGGTTCGGTTCGATCGACGAGATGATTTCGACCGAGCGTGCGTGCGTGTGGACGCTGGGCGGCCTGCTCGACGATGCGCAGTTCGAACGGCTGCTGCACGCGGCGCGCAGCGAACTTCAACCGTTCGTGCAAGACGGCCGGGTGGTGTTCGAGCTGCCGGCGCTGGTGATTGCCGCAACCGGGCGCTGACCGCGGCGAGGTTCGCCAGCCCCTCCTTGCCCGCGAGCGAACCGAGGTTGACCTGAATGATCCGCTGCCAATCGGCCGGGTCATGCGCGTCGAACGGATGCAGCGTGCCGAGATAACCGGCATCGTTGACGAGAATGTCGATGCGCGCGTGCTGCGCGACGAACTTCGCGACCGCGCCATCGACCTGCGCGCGGCTGGTCACGTCGACCTGCCACGCGTCCGCGCCTTTCAGCGGCAGCGGGTCGATGTCCCAGGTGCACATGCGCGCGCCCGACGCAAGCAGTCGCTCCGAGATCGCGCGTCCGATGCCCCGCGCGTCGACCGGCGCAAGGATACGCACGGCGTTCAGCCCGGCTCACGAATCGCGCGCGAGCCGCAGCCCGGAGAACTGCCAGCGCGCGTCGGGGGCAAAGAAGTTGCGGTAGCTCGCGCGGATGTGATCGGTCGGCGTCGCGCATGAGCCGCCGCGCAGCACGTACTGGCCGCACATGAACTTGCCGTTGTATTCGCCCACCGCGCCCGCGGCCGCGCGATAGCCGGGATACGGCCCGTAATCGCTGCGCGTCCATTCCCACACATCGCCGAACGCCTGCGCCAGCGTTGCCGCGGGTGGCGCTTCGCGCAGCGCGAGCGGATGCAGCGCGTTGCTCTCGAGGAAGTTGCCGGATCGCGGCGCGGCGCGCGCGGCGATCTCCCATTCCGCTTCGGTCGGCAGGCGCGCGCCGGCCCAGCGAGCGAAGGCGTCCGCCTCGTAGAAGCTGACATGGCAGATCGGCGTGTGCGGATCGACCGGCACGTCGCCGTGCAGCGTGAACGTGTGCCAGTCGCCGTCGCGCCGCTCCCAGTACAGCGGCGCCTGCCAGCCGCGCGCGGTCACCGTGTCCCATCCTGCCGCCAGCCACAGCTCGGGCCGCCGGTAGCCGGCGTCGTCGATGAACTCGATGAAGTCGCCGTGGGTGACCGGGTGCGACGCGATGGTGAACGGCTGCAGCCAGACGCAGTGGCGCGGCTTCTCGTTGTCGAAGCAGAACCCCTCGCCGTCGTGGCCGATCTCGTGCAGTCCGCCGTCGAATTCGATCCAGCGCCGCTCGCGCGCGCGGATCGGCGTCAGCGGCCAGTGCTTCTGGTACGCCGGCTCCAGCGGGTTGCGCGACAGCATGTGCTTGAGGTCCGTCACGATCAGCTCCTGGTGCTGCTGCTCGTGATGCAGGCCGAGCTCGATCAGTGCGGCCACATCCGGCGGCGGCACGCGCGCCAGCAGTTGCTGCATGGCCTCGTCGACGTGCCGGCGATAGACGAGGACCTCGTCCAGCCCCGGCCGCGACAGCAGGCCGCGTTCGGGCCGCGGATGCTTGTCGCCGATCGCGTTGTAGTACGAATTGAACAGCACGCGGAACGCCGGATCGAAGAGCCGGTAGCCGCCCGCGTGCGGCGCGAGCACGAACGTCTCGAAGAACCACGTCGTGTGCGCGAGGTGCCATTTCACGGGGCTGGCGTCCGGCATCGACTGGATCGCGCAGTCCTCGGCCGACAGCGGCGCGGCGAGCGACCGCGTGGTCGCGCGAATCGCCAGATAGCGCTCGACGTTCGCGCGTTGCGCGGGCGCCTTCGAGTTCGGTGCGGGTTTCATCGCAACCTCCGCAGCCTTCAATCGCGGCACAGGAACGATAGCCCGGCGCGGCCGTGCCGCGATGACGCGAACGCGCCGCGCCCGTCTACGCGTCGAGCGCGAGGAAGACGTTGTTCAGCCCCTCGGCCAGCGTCGGGTGCGCGAAGATGGTTTCCTTCAGCACCGTGTACGGCAGCCTGCCGATCATCGCGATCTGCACCATCGCCATGATCTCGCCGCCCTCGATGCCGAACACGGTGCAGCCGAGGATCTGTTGCGACTTCGCATCGACGATGACCTTGATGAACCCGCGCGCCTCGTCCATCTCGAGCGCGCGCGCGAAGCCGTTCATGCCGATCTTCGCCACGCGGACGTCGAGCCCGCGCCGGCGCGCCTCGGTTTCATTGAGCCCCACCGACGCGAGTTGCGGGTCGGTGAACACGGTGTTCGGCACCAGCCGATCGCCGAGCCTGGCGTCGAGGTTGCGCACCCAGCGGTCGCGCAGGATGCGGAAGTCGTCGTACGCGATGTGCGTGAACTGCGGGCCGCCCTTGACGTCGCCCGCCGCATAGATGCCGGGCACGTTGGTCGCGAGCGTGGCATCGACGGTTACGTAGCCGCGCACGGTCACCACGCCGGCCGCTTCGAGGCCCAGGTCGTCGGTGTTCGGCGTGCGGCCGACCGACACCAGCAGGTGCGAGCCGCGCACCGTTCGGGTCGCACCGCCCTGCACATAGTGGATGCCGATATCGCCCGCCCGGCCGTCGACGCGTTCGACCCGCGCATCGCATTCGATGTGGATGCCATCTTCCTCGAGCACCTTCTGCAGCGCCGCGCTCACGTCCTCGTCGTCACGCGCCGCGAGCCGCGGCATGCCTTCGAGCACCGTCACGTCGGCTCCGAAGCGGCGGAACATCTGCGCGAATTCGAGTCCGATGAAGCCGCCGCCGAGCACGACCAGATGGCGTGGCAGCTCTTCGAGTTCCATGATCGACGTCGAATCGAGCGTCGGCACGTCGGCCAGGCCCGCGACCTTCGGCAGCACCGGTCGGCCGCCGGTGTTGATCACGATCTTCGGCGCGGTCAACGCGCGCTTGCCGCCGTCGCGCAGTTGCACCTCGACCGTCTTGCTGTCGTTGAAGCGCGCATGGCCGAACACAAGTTCCAGATTCGGCGTGTTCTGCAGGCGTTGCGTGCCGTAGTTGCGGAAGCGCTCGACGAGCGCGCGCTTGCGCGCGATCACGCGCCGGATGTCGACCGTGATCGCGCCGGTGTTGACGCCGTAATCGGCGCCGCGGCGCGCGAGGTACGCCACGCGCGCGCTCGCGACCATCGTCTTGGTCGGCGTGCAGCCGACGTTGACGCAGGTGCCGCCGACGTGTTCGCGTTCGACGACCACGGTCCGGAAGCCGGCGTTCGCCAGCGCCTGCGCCAGCGGCTTGCCGGCCTGGCCGGTGCCGAGGATCATTGCATCGACGGGTTCGATTGCGGGCATGGTTTCTCCTCCTCGTTCACGACCGATTGCCCCTTACCCTGGCCCTCTCCCCGTGATCGGGGAGAGGGGATTCGCTCGCCCTCTCCCGCATCAGCGGGAAAGGGTCGGGGTGAGGGCCTACGCCATCTCTTCCGTCGAATCGTGGTCGTGCACGAACACGCCCTCGAGCGGATCGATCGCGCAGTTCCACGGCTGCTCGGCAATCGCCTCCTTCGTGTCGCGATAGCCGGCCTCGCAGCGCGCGCGGACGCCGGCCGGCGTGAAGTCGATGTCCTTGGTGTGATCCTCCGCGGCGAGTCGCGGCGCGTGCAGGTGCACGATGTGCATGTTGGTGCGGCAGCCCCACGCCAGCAACTCGCGCACCGCGGCACTGTTGCGCTTGCTCTCGGGAAGCTGCTGGCCGAGCTGGCTGATCACGTGGCGCAGCCGGTGAATCTGCTTCTGGCGCGCGATGTGCGTGTCGGCGCGGCTCGCGTACTGGATCTCCTTCTGCCGGCCGAACACCTCCCAGATCGATTCGGGTTCTTCGCCGGTCGGGTTCCACAACTGGATCGCGAAGATCGTCGAGCTCTTGCGCGGATTGTCGTCGAGCACCGCCTCGATCGGCGTGTTCGAGTAGACGCCGCCATCCCAGTACGGCTCGCCGTCGATGCGGATCGCGGGAAACGCCGGTGGCAGCGCGCCCGAAGCCATCACGTGCTCGACACGAAGCGGCTCTTCGCGGCTGTCGAAGTACTTCATCGCGCCGGTGCGCGCGTTGACCGCGCCGACGGTGAGGCGTGGCGCGCCGCGATTGGCGCGGCCGAAGTTGCAGTGCGAATGCAGCGTTTCTCGCAGCGGCGCCGTGTCGTAGAAGGCGGCCTCGTCCACGCCGAGCGGCGTCGTCAGTCCCCACCACGACGCCGGATTCGGCTTGAAAAAGCCCGGCACGCCCTGCGTCAGGATGGAAAGGTTCGCCAGCGGATTGAGCACACCTGACCCGGCCGGAATCAGCGCAAACGGCGAGCGCCACTGCAGCGCGTCCCAGAACGCGTGCATCTGCGCGAGACGCTGTTCCGGCTCGTTGCCGGCGATCAGCGCCGCGTTGATCGCGCCGATCGACGTGCCGATCACCCAGTCGGGTTCGATGCCCGCTTCGTGCAATGCCTGGTACACGCCGACCTGATACGCGCCGAGCGCGCCACCGCCCTGCAGCACCAGAACGATCTGGCCCGGGGGACGAGTGAGCACGGCATCGGACTGCGCGGATCGCTTCTTCGTTGCACGGCGTGGCATGCGGGTCTCCGGGACGGTCGATCATTGCGGCCCCTCACCCTTGGTCCGTCTCCCCGTGATCGGGGAGAGGGATGCAAGCCCCCTCTCCCACATCAGTGGGAGGGGGTTGGGGTGAGGGCGCAGACTTATCGCTACTTAGTCTGCGCGCGCGGTCAAACCTTTCAACCGCGCGCGCAGCGCGGGGATCACTTGGCCGCCACGCTCGAAGTGATCGACGCGATCACGCCGGTCGCCTTCTGAAACGGGCCCGCGGCGTCGCCGCTGATGCCGTGCCGGCGCGCGATCCAGCCGAAGTCGGTGTAGACCGCGTATACGTTGCCGCTCGTGTCTTCTTGCACCAGCAGCCGCACCGGCCAGTCGATGCCGGCCTCGGGGCGGCCGTTGATGAACAGCGTCCCCAGCGGCGGGTTGCCGAAGATCAGCAGCGTCGAGCGCCTGATCGCCGGCAGCGTGACGCCGGCATTGGCGGCGAGCCGCGCCTGATCGATCTCGGAGAAGAACATGATGCCCTTGGCGGCGATGTCCTGCTTCAGCCGCGCGATGGTCTCGTCGGTCGAATACGCGCTCTTAAGGCAACGCTGAACAAGGACCCGCAATGCGGGGCGAAGGTACATCGGTCTTCACCATGCGCAATCCACGACGTTTTCGAAGCGGAATTTGCTCGAGTTCTGCTCCGTTTGCGGTCCGCAGGCGGCGCTTCGGCGTGCTGCGGACGCACTTATGCCATCAATCGAGATCGCGCCAGGTACAGGTTAGCCAAGCCCAGC
>JAKOQB010000134.1 GCA_029778535.1 Pseudomonadota bacterium
CATCGTCGAGTGCCAGGAGAATCGGGTGCGTGCGCGTGTGGCCGCCCACCCGCATCCCGGTTCGATGCAGCGCCGCCACCTGCCCAGGATCCATCATCAAGCCGCGCGCCGGCGTCGCGCCCGCCGCGCGCTCGAGTTCGAGCACGCGCTCGTCGCGCTGCGACGGCGGAAGGTGCTTGATCGCCGCCAGGATCAAGTCGATCGCCATCCGGCGCTCGGCCAGATCCCGCACCGGAACGCTGCGGCGCCCCTCGCCGTCCGGGCCTGGCAGCGGCAGCGACTGGGCCGTGCAGCCGCGCACTGCCTCGATCACCCGGTCGTTGAACATCGTCGAGCCATCGAGGAACGCGGTGGAGACGAAGAACGCCGCCTGCATCCGATGCTGCTGCAGGATCGGCAGCGCGACCGTGAAATTGTCGCGGTACCCGTCGTCGAACGTCACCAGCGCCGGCCGCGACGGCAAGGTGCCGGCGAACAGCCGCTCGCAAGCTTCCAGCGGATCGAGCACCCGGAACTGCGACCCGATCCAGCCGAGCATCCGGTCGAACATCGCGGCGTCGGGCTCGCCGGGCAGCAGCGGGTCGGGGCGCGCCAGCGCGCGATGAAAATAGAACACCGACAGGCGGCTTCGCTCGCCGGTCGGCGCGGACAGCGCCGTCAATGCGCGCAGGATCACGCCCGCTCCCTGCGCTCGACCAGGCTCGAATAGACCGCCTCGTAGCGATCGACGCTGCGTGCCCAGGTGCGCTCGCTCTCGACGAACCGGCGTCCGGCGGTGGCCATGCGATCGCGCAGCGCCGCGTCGCCCAGCAATCGCAGCGCGGCCCTGGCGAGCGCCGACACGTCGCCCGCCTCGAACAGCAGGCCAGTACGGCCGTTCTCGATCAACTCGCGGTGGCCGCCCACGTCGGACGCGATCAGCACCCTGCCCTGCGCCATCGCCTCGAGCGGCTTCAACGGCGTGACCAGTTCGGTGAGGCGCATCGAGCGACGGGGAAAGGCGAGCAGCGACGCAAGGCTGTAGTAGCGGTCGATCTCGTCGTTGGGCACGCGCCCGGTGAACACCACGCGATCGGCCACGCCACGGGCGCGCGCCTGTTCGCGCAGCGCAGCGTCCTGCGGGCCGCCCCCGACCAGCAGGAGCTTCACCCGGGGACGCGACGCGATGATCTGCGGCAGCGCGTCGATCAGCAGGTCGAGTCCTTCGTACGCATAGAACGAACCGCAAAAACCGATGACTTCCCATCCGTCGAGCCCGAGCAAGCGCGCGAGTTCGGCGTCGGCGCCGTCGAGCACCCTGAACTTCTCGATGTCGACTGCGTTCGGGATCACCGTCACTTTGTCGGCCGCGATGCCGCGCCGCAGGATGTCGCGACGCATCCCGTCGCAGATCGTCGTGATCGCGTCGACCCGGCGCAGCGCGTGGGTCTCGAGCGCGTGCGACGCGCGGTAGCGCAAGCTGCGCTCGGTGGTCGTGCCGTGGTCGACCGCGGCGTCCTCCCAGAGCGCACGCACCTCGTAGACGACCGGCAGGTCGAGCGCGCGGCCGACGCGGATCGCTGGCAGCACGTCGAGCACGGGTGAGTGCGCGTGCAACACGTCGGGCTCGACCTCTCGCGCGAGCGCGAGCAGGCGCGCCTCCGTGGCCCGCATCTCGTCGAACGGCCACATTGCCGGCACCCTTGCGAGCCAGCCGGGCCTGTAGGGGGTGCGAACGAACTCGAAGCCTTCGGCCGTCTCGCGCTCGACGTCGCCGGCGTTCTGCTTCGGGCTGGTCAGCTGGAACGTTTCCCAGCCGCGGCGCCGCTGTTCGCGAAGGATGGAAAGCGTGCGAAAGGCATAGCCGCTGTGCAGCGGCGCCGAGTGATCGAGGATGTGCAGGATGCGCATCAGCGGCTCTCCAGCCTCGCGTCGGCCAGCGGCGAGCCGCGCAGCCACAGTTCGAAGATCATCAGCACCCAGACCATGGTGCCGTAGTAACCGGCGTGCCCCGAGGCCAGTTGCGCCAGCAACTGCTTCAGGAAGCCTTCGCGGATCACCCCACGCGCCGCCAGCGAGCGCAGCGCGTCGTCGGCCATCGCGCGCAGCTTGTCGTGCGTGAGCAGCCAGTCGCCGAACGGCATGCCGAAGCCGTGCTTCTCCTTGGCGATGATCTCGTCCGGGAGGAAACCGCGCAGCGATTCCTTGAAGAAGTAACGCAGCTTGCGCCCCTTGAGCTTCTCGCCGGGGCGCAGCTTCAGCGAATGCTCGACCAGGGCGCGCGCAATCATCGGGAACGCCACCTGCACGCCTGCCGCATGGCACATCCGCGTGACCTTCGGCAGGTCGCTGTCGGCCAGCGTGAACTTGAAGTCCCAGGCGAGCATCCGGTTGATCTGCGACATCGCCTGGCCGGCCGCACCGCCGCGCAGGCTGGCGCGCGTCCACACCTCGCGCTCGAGTGCCAGCGGCTGGCCCAGCGAGACGCGCGCGAGAACCGCGTCGGTGAAGACCTCTTGCGCACCGAGCCGGTTGAGCAGGTTGTAGCGGCTCTGCAAGCGGTCGGGGAGCGGCTCGCGCGCCTGCTCGATGTAGCTGCGCCCCTTCGCAAGCAGGCGCGCGTCGACGCCCGCGAGCGGCCCGAACAG
>JAKOQB010000135.1 GCA_029778535.1 Pseudomonadota bacterium
CTCGACGAGGAGATCATCCTGCGCGTCGTCGACAAGTTCCTGATGCAGCTCGAGGAGCAGTTGCACGAGAAGAAGGTCGAGGCGGTGTTCACCGAGCGGCTGCGCAAGATGCTCGCCAAGAAGGGCTTCGATCCCCTGATGGGCGCTCGTCCGATGCAGCGCCTCATCCAGGACACGATCCGCAAGGCGCTGGCCGACGAGTTGCTGTTCGGCAAGCTCGTGAACGGCGGCAGGGTGACCGTCGACATCGACAGTGCCGAGCAGGTGACGCTGTCCTTCGCCGAGGGTGCGCCGCCCACCGCAGGCGGCGAGGGCGAGGAGTTCGTCGAGGTGCTGCCCGCCTGACGCGCGGCCAGTGGCGGCCGCCCACCGCGGCCGAGTCGGTCGATCGTTCGTTCCCGTTCACGAGGGGCCCCGCGCGGGCCCCTCGTGGTTTTCGGCCCCCGGGACCCCGAATAAGCCCATAACCTTGCCGCAGATCATGGCGGCTGTCCTTCGTCGTTGACAGACTCGGCGCTCACGTTCCCGCCAGAAGAGGAGACATCGATGAGAACGTTTACGCTCGCGGCCGCTGCCTGTGCAGCCGTTGCCGCGCTCGCGGCCGGGCCGGCGCATGCCCAGCAGGCGCAGTACGTCGCCGCCAATTGCGCCAACTGCCACGGTACCGACGGACGGTCGGCCGGCGGCGGTGGCATGCCCGGCATCGCCGGGCTGTCGCCGACGTACTTCAAGGAACAGATGAAGGCGTTCCGCGACGGCACGCGCAAGGCGACGATCATGCACCAGATCGCCAAGGGCTACACCGACGAGCAGATTGCGGCGCTCGCCGACTACTTCTCGCAGCAGAAGAAATGAACCGGCCGACGGAGGACGACATGAAGGACACGAACATCTCCCGCCGGCGCTTCACGCAGGCGATCGGCTCGGGCACGGCCTTGTCGATGGTCGGTGGCGGCGCGGCGTTGTCGCTGGCCGGCTGCGCCACGGAGCCGACGACGACCGCCGAGCGCAAGCTCGGCCGCGTGCTGGTCGTCGGCGGCGGGTTCGGCGGCGCGACCGCTGCGAAATACCTGAAGCAGGGGGGCGGCCCCGGCGTCGAAGTGATGCTGGTCGAGCGCCAGACGGCGTTCGTCTCGTGCCCGCTGTCGAACCTGGTGCTGGGCGGATCGCGCAAGATCGCCGACCTGACGGTGTCCTATGAAGGGCTGCGTCGCGCCGGCGTCATCGTCGTCAACGACGAGGTCGAGACGATCGATCCGGCCAAGCGCAGCGCGACGTTCCGCAAGCTCGCCAACCAGAGCTTCGACCGGATCATCGTGTCGCCGGGGATCGAGTTCGACTTCGACTCGGTGCAGGGTCTCGATGCCGACGCGCAGAAGACGATCCTGCACGCGTGGAAGGCCGGGCCGCAGACGGTGGCGCTGCGCGCGCAGCTCGAGGCGATGCCCGACGGCGGCGTCTACGTGCTGACGATTCCGAAGTCGCCGTACCGCTGCCCGCCTGGGCCCTACGAACGCGTCTGCCAGGTCGCGCACTACTTCAAGACGGCCAAGCCGCGCTCGAAGATCATCGTGCTCGACGCGAACCCCGACATCCAGTCGAAGAAGGGGCTGTTCCTGGCGGCCTGGAACGGACCGTACAAAGGGATCATCAGCTACCAGCCGAACATGAACGTCACCGAGGTCGACGCGCGCAACCGCGTCGCGGTGACCGAACTCGGCGACAAGGTCAAGGCGGACGTCCTCAACGTGGTGCCGTCGCAGCGCGCCGGCGCGATCGCGCAGAAGACCGGTCTCGTCAACGCCAACAACCGTTGGTGCATGGTCGACTGGCTCACGCTGGAATCGACGGTCGCGCCGGGCGTGCACGTGCTCGGTGACTCGACGTTGTCGGCGCCGGCGATGCCGAAGTCGGGCCACATGGCGAACCAGCACGGCAAGGCGGCGGCCGCTGCGATCGTCGAGACGCTGAACGGCCGTACGCCGCAGCCGCCGATGATGGCCAACACCTGCTACAGCTTCATCGACGACAAGAACGTCGTTCACGTCGCGTCGGTGCACCGCTACGTGCCCGAGAAGAAGACGATCGAGCCGGTGGCGGGCTCAGGCGGCCTGTCACCTGCGGCGAACGAGCTCGAGGGCCAGTACGCGAACGCGTGGGCGCGCAACATCTGGAACGACATGCTGACCTGAACCCCGCGTGCGCCGCCGTCTCCATGCGCCGCCGGTGGCGCGGGGAGACGGACGGGCGCCCGCGGGCTCCGGCGCCGCGCGGGGGCGGCCCGGGGCGCTCGTCGCGATGTCGTATAGTGCGCGGATGCTTCGCCGCAGCGAATCGATCCTCCTCCTGAGCGCCGTGCTCGCGATCGGCGCCGTCGGCGTCGCGCTGGTGCTGCAGCACGCGTTCGGCATCGAACCCTGTGCCTGGTGCACGTTCCAGCGGCTGATCTTCCTGCTGGTCGGAGCGTTGGCCGCGATCGGGTGGCTTGCGCGCGGCTCGCGCAGGGCCGTGACGGCGATGTCGGCGCTGACCGCGGCGGTGGCGCTCGGCGGCCTGTGGGCGGCGCTGCACCAGCAGTTCGTCGCCGCGCAGAGCCTGTCGTGTGCGTTCACGTTCGCCGATCGCGTGCTGATGAAGCTGCGGCTCGACGAGACGCTGCCCTGGCTGTTCGAGGCCACTGCGTCGTGCCGCGACGCGAACGCGCCGCTGCTCGGCGTGCCCTTCGCGCTGTGGAGCGCGGCGCTGTTCGTGCTGCTGGCGGTGCTCGCTGCGCGCGCCGCGTTGGGCTCGCGCGGCGCGACGGAGAATCGCGCATGAATGCACTCGAGCAACTCAGGCAGTTCACCACGGTCGTCGCCGACAGCGGCGACTTCAACACGATGCGCGCCTACGCGCCGCGCGACGCGACGACGAACCCCACGCTGATCGTGAAGGCGGTGCAGAAGCCCGAATACGGCGCGCTGCTCGCGCAGACGGTCGCGGCGCATCGGGGTGAGCCGGTCGGCGACCTGTGCGACCGGCTGCTGGTGCGCTTCGGTCGCGAGATCCTGTCGATCGTGCCCGGTCGCGTCTCCACCGAAGTCGATGCCCGACTGTCTTTCGACGTCGACGCGACGATCGCCAAGGCGCGGCGCCTCGTCGAGCTCTACGAGGAGGTGGGCGTCGGCCGCGAGCGCGTGCTGATCAAGGTGGCCGCGACCTGGGAAGGCATCCGGGCGGCCGAGTCGCTCGAGAACGAGGGCATCCACTGCAACCTGACGCTGCTGTTCTCATTCGCGCAGGCGGTGGCCTGCGCCGACGCCGGCGTCACGCTGGTCTCGCCGTTCGTCGGC
>JAKOQB010000136.1 GCA_029778535.1 Pseudomonadota bacterium
AGGTCGACGAACGCGCGCAACTCGGCCTCGCAGGCTTCGCCCAGCCGCGACTCCAGCGCGGCGTAGCGCGCCACGAGTGCCTGGCCAAGCAGCGTGAGCACGGCGCCGCCGCCCCCGCGTCCGCCGGCGCTCGCGGCGACCACCGGCCGGCCGAACCCCTGGTTCAGCGAATCGATCAGCAACCAGGCGCGCTTGTAGGTGAGGCCCATCGCGCGCGCTGCGGCCGAGATCGAGCGCTCGCGATCGATGGCGCGCAGCAGGTCGATCTTGCCGGGCCCGAGCGCGATCGCCGCGCCGATGTGCACGCGCGGCCGCACCATCACGGCACCCGCGCGCGGACGATCTGCGGCGCTCATGCGCGATCTCCGTCCGCCTCGAGCAGCACCAGGTCGGCGGCGCGCAGGCACACCGTGATCTCGGCGCCCGCGCGCACCGAGTGCGTGCGCAACGCGCGCGCCGGCAGGCGCATCTGCAGGCGCTCGTCCGGCAGGCCGCGCGGACGCAGCCAGGCGAGCGCCTCGGCGCCGAGCTCGATCACCTCGTCCACCGTCGCGTCGACGAGGTTCTCGAGGTGCTGCCGGGGCTTGTCGGCGCGCACCAGCAGCACGTTCGACGGCAGCACGGCCCAGCGAAGCGACGCGCCGGCCGGCACCGTCGCGCTCGCCACCGCGCGCAGCACGTGCGGCCCCCATCGAAGCTTCAGCGGCTCGCCGGCGCGGACGACATCGGCGCGCGCGTCGAACACGTTGGAGATGTCGAGCAGGCGCGCCGCCGCCTCGTCACGCGGACGCGTCAGCACCTCGGTCGTCGGCCCGGCCTGCAACAGGCGACCGTGCCGCACCAGCAGCAGGTGCGAGGCCAGTTGCGCGGCCTCGTCGAGGTCGTGCGTGACCAGCACGATCGTGTTGCCGAGCCGCGCGTGCAGGCGGCGCAGCTCCACGTACAGTCGCTTGCGGGTGCTGCGGTCGACCGCCGAGAACGGTTCGTCGAGCAGCAGCACCTTCGGCTCGCGCGCGATCGCCCGGGCCAGCGCGACGCGCTGCTTCTGGCCGCCGGAGAGCTCGTGCGGCCGGCGACGCTCGAGGCCAGCGACGTGAGCGAGCGCGATGCACTCGCTCGCCCGCTGCCCGCGTCGCGCAGCATCGAGGTGAAGGAGCGCCGTTTCGACGTTGGACTGCACGGTCAGGTGCGGAAACAGCGCGTAGCCCTGCGGCACCAGGCCGATCGGGCGATCGCGGGTCTCGCGATGACGTTGCGCGTCGTCCCAGACGTCGCCGTCGAACGCAATATGCGCGCGCCTGATGCGCAGCAATCCGGCGACGGCTCGCAGGATCGAGGTCTTGCCGCTGCCCGACGGCCCGACCAGCGCGGTGATGCAACCGGCGGGCGCCTCGGCAACGAAGTCGAGCGGCGGCCCGTCGTGATGCAGCGCCAGCGCCAGGCTCACGGCGCGCGCCCGCGCCACGACGGGCGCCCGGCCAGCCCGTAGCTGAGCGCGATCGTCACCAGCGCGACCGCGAGCAGCAGAAGCGACATCGCCCCGGCCGCGGCGTGGTCGAACGATTGCGCGCTGTCGTAGATCGAGATCGACACCGTGCGCGTCTCGCCCGCGATGTTGCCCCCGACCATCAGCACGACGCCGAATTCGCCCAGCGTGTGCGCGAAGGTCATCACCAGCGCCGACAGGATGCCCGGCCACGCCAGCGGCAGCTCGATCCGCCACAACGCCTGGCCGGCGCCCAGTCCGCAGCAGCGCGCAGCCTCGTGGATCTCCAGCGGAATGGCCTCGAAGGCACGCTGCATCGGCTGTACGGCGAACGGAATGTTGAACAGCACCGAGGCGGCGACGAGCCCCGGGAAGCTGAACGCCAGCGTGTGTCCGGACAAGGCCTCGAACCAGCGCCCCAGCGGCGAGCCGGCGCCCATCGCCACCAGCAGGTAATAGCCGATCACCGTCGGGGGCAGCACGAGCGGCA
>JAKOQB010000137.1 GCA_029778535.1 Pseudomonadota bacterium
ACCTGCATAGTCGGCGCCCAACTCCTGCAGGGCGGTGTCGGCGTCGGCGGCCTTGTTCGAGGCGTCGCTGTCCACAAGGACCGACGCCTCGTTGGTCATCACCTCTTTCAGAATCGCAACGACGCTCTTGCGCTTGGCGAACCACTGGCGTCGGATGCGGCTCAGCAGCTTGGTCGCGTCGGTCTTGTCGAGCATGATCGCGCGGGTCGCCCAGCGATACTCGAAGGCCAAGCGGTTCAGCTCGTCGAGCAGGCCGGGGAATGTCACGCTCGGGAAGCCGACGACGGTGAGCGTACGCAGATGATGCTCGCCCAGGCGCGGCTCCAGCCCGCCGGTCAGCGGCTCGTCGGCCAGGAGCGCGTCGAGGTGCATCGGCGTTTCCGGCACGCGCACGCGCTGGCGGCGCGTCGAAACCGTGCTGTGCAGATACGTCAGCGTCTCCGCGTCATCGAGCCAGCGAACCTCGGGCACGAATCCTTCGACCAGATTGAGCACACGGTCGCTGCGATCGGTGAAGCCCTTGAGCAGCTCCCACGGATCGACGCCGGATGTGGAGCGGCCCTCGTAAAGCCAGCCTTCGGCGCGCGCCGCTTCCTCGGCCGGCGGCATCCACAGCAGGGTGAGGAAATAGCGGCTTTCGAAATGCGCGCCCTCCTCGCGGAACTGTTCGCGGCGCTCGAACTCGACCAGGGATGACACGGGATCGGGAAAGTGGCCTTCCGGATAGTCGAGCGCTGGCGTGCGCTGCGCCTCGACGAAGATCGCCCAGCCGGAGCCGAGCCGACGCAGCGAACTGTTCAGCCGGGCGATCGTGGCGACCAGCTCGGCCGGTGTCGCACTGTCGAGATCAGGGCCGCGGAACCGCGCGGTGCGCTGGAACGAGCCGTCCTTGTTTAGCACCACGCCTTCGCCGACCAGCGCGGCCCAGGGCAGGAAGTCGGGAAGGTTCGCAGCTTTGCTGCGATACTCGCGCAAGCTCATCATGGCCGCATCCATGTCGGGTAGCGGAGGTGACGCCGCGCCACGTCCACGAATTGCGGGTCGCGGCGGGCGGCCCACACGGAAAGCCCGTGACCGACGGCCCAGATAACCAGGCCGGCGATCCACAGGCGCAGGCCGAGGCCGATCGCGCCCGCCAGCGTCCCGTTGACGATGGCGAGCGAGCG
>JAKOQB010000138.1 GCA_029778535.1 Pseudomonadota bacterium
CCGTCGGCCCCGAGTTCCTCGGCCATGCGGCGGTCGTGCGCCTGTCCCTTCGCGGTGAGGACGATCACGGGGATCGACCTGAGCGACGGGTCGGACTTCACCTGCTTGAGCACCTCGAAGCCGTTCAGCCGCGGCAGCATCACGTCGAGGATCATCAGGTCGGGTGGGTCGGCGCGCAGCCGCTCGAGCGCGGACTCGCCGTCGAGTACCGCCGACACCTCGAAGCCCTCGCGGCCGAGCACGAAACTCAGCGATTCGACGATGTTCGGCTCGTCCTCGGCGATCAGTACCCGAGTCGCCATGCCTTGCCTCTCCGTTGCATTGCCGGCTCCTTGCCCCGGGGCGAGTGTAGCGCCTGGCAGGGCGCGCACGCGAGCCGACCCCGGGCGCGCAGCCGCCGTGCTGCGGGTTCACGCATCGATGATCGGGTCTTCTTCGCGATAGACGCAGTCGCGCCGCACGCACAGCCGGCAGTTCGGCCCGACCGGCACCGTCGGGGCCGACGAGGACAGGTCGAGTCCGTCGCCGTACACCGTGCGGTCGGCGTGCAGCGCGTGGCAGGCGAGCATCACCGACACCAGCCGGCGCGGCATCGTGAACGCGGGACGCGGCTTCTCGATCGCCCGGGCGACGAACAGGTATCGATCCCCGGTAGGGAAGGCCGCGAGCTGGCGAACGATCGCGCCGGGGCTCTGGAACGCCTCGTAGACCGCCCACATCGGGCAGGCGTTTCCGTGGCGCGGCAGCAGCAGGTGCGGCAACGGGACGCGCTTGGTCACGAAGCCGGCCGGATCGGCACGCATCAGCCCGAACGGGATGCCCTCGGCGCCGGGCCGGCGCAGCGTCACGAGACGATGGCAGACCTGCTCGTAGCTCGCGCCGAAGCGCCGCCCCAGGCTCTCCAGGTCGTAGCGCGAGCGCTCCGCCGCGTCGAGGAACGCCTCGTAGGGCATCAGCACCGCGGCGGCCAGGTACGACGAGAGCGCTCGCTGCGCGCGCCGGCGCGCAGCGTCGCTGGTCAGGCGCGTGGCTGCGTCGACCTCGGCCGCCACCGGCCGCCCTTGGCGGAACCGCTCGACGGCGGCGCGCGCGAGCCAGAAGCGCCGCGTCGGGTGCGGCGCGGTGTCGGCCACGAGCAGGGTGCGGCCGTCGGCGCTGAAGGCGGCTGCGCGCCCCGGCGCGATCGCTTCGACCTCGACCGCCGGGCGGACTTCCGTGCGCACCGAGTGGGTCCGCAGCAGGTAGTCGGCCAGCGCGCTCTCGCGGCAGTCGCCCTCGATTGCCGCGGCCGCGCGGAAGTCGGTCGCGGCCTGCTCCAGCGCGGCGAAGTGGTTGTCGTGGTCGAACAGGAAGTCGTCGACCTCGTCGGCCGGGGTGATCGAGCGCGTCGCGGTGTGCGCCTGGTCGAAGAACGCGGCGAGCGCCTGCGCGAGGTCGGACAGGCGCGCGCTCTCGGCGCCGATGATCGAGACGAAGCGCTGGCGCTGCGCAGGCTCGAGGTCCTCGACGGTCTCCAGGATTTCCGATGACGAGCGGATCGCGGAGACGCGGCTCAGCACGTTGTGCACTGCGTCGCCCAGGAACGGATCGTGGCTGAGCCGGTCCGACAGCGCGGCGACCGCGCGGTCGCGATCGAGCAGCGCGCGCTGCAGCACGACGAGCGCGCGCGCCCAGCCGGGATGGCGGCCCGCAAGGTCGTCGATCCCCGACGGATCGAGCCGCAGCGCGGCCAGTCGCGAATCCCCGGCGAGCTCGCCCAGGTCGTCGAGCAGGCGCCGGCCGGCGGCGCCATCGAGTTCGTCGAGCGCCAGGCCGAGCGCGCCGGCGATGCGCTTGAGCAGCGCGCCGCCGATGTTGCGCTTGTTGCGCTCGATCAGGTTCAGGTACGAGGCCGAGATGCCGATCGCCGCCGCCAGGCCCACCTGCGTCATGCCGAGCGAACGGCGCCGCTCGCGGATGCGCGCGCCGATCAGCGAGCGCGGCATATCCGCGGCGGCGCCCGATGCTGCACCGCAAGGTCAATTATCGACAGATTTCTATTTCGCACGATTCATTGTTGACAAGATTATCCAATCAAGTCAATCAGATAGTGCTCCATTGACTACCTCAGCCCATTCTTGCCGCCAGGTCCGGCGCCGCCACGGGGCGACCAGAGTCCATCCGGGCGCCGGGTAAACGATCGACACCTACACGAAGGAGGCGAAATGA
>JAKOQB010000139.1 GCA_029778535.1 Pseudomonadota bacterium
AAGAACGCCACGCGCGCGTTCGTGGCGCTGGGCTTGGCTAACCTGTACCTGGCGCGATCTCGATTGATGGCATAAGTGCGTCCGCAGCACGCCGAAGCGCCGCCTGCGGACCGCAAACGGAGCAGAACTCGAGCAAATTCCGCTTCGAAAACGTCGTGGATTGCGCATGGTGAAGACCGATGTACCTTCGCCCCGCATTGCCGGCCCTTGTTCAGCGTTGCCCTAAGTTACGACGCCGCAAATTGGGCCCCGGCCTGCGCAGGGGCGACGGCCACGGAATTGACGCGATTTCCTCCGCTCGAATCGAACAGATGCACCGCGTCCTCGTCCCATCCGAGCCGCACCGCGGCGCCGGCGCCGAGGCGAACCTGCCCCGGCGCGCGCAGCAGCAGCGACTCCTGCCCGACGCGCGCGGTAAGGATCGTGTCGGCGCCGTGGTACTCCGCGCTCGTGACCTCCGCGGCCACGCCGTCGGCTTCGACCAGCCGGATGTGCTCGGGCCGGATGCCTAGGGTCAGCCCCTTGCCGCGCGCGTGCAGAACCGGCTCGCGCGCGCCGCGGATCACGGCGCCTTCGGGCCCATCGTCGAGCGCGACCAGGTTCATCGCCGGCGTGCCGATGAAGCGCGCGGCGAACAGACTCGCCGGCCGCGCGTACAGTTCCTCCGGCGTGCCTTGCTGCTCGATGCGCCCGTCGCGCATCAGGATCACGCGGTCGGCCATGCTCATCGCCTCGACCTGGTCGTGCGTCACGTAGACGACCGTCATGCCCAGCCGCTGCTGCAACGCGCGGATCTCCACCCGCATGCCGTGGCGCAGTTGCGCGTCGAGGTTCGACAGCGGCTCGTCCATCAGGCAGATCGCGTTCTCGGCGATGATCGCGCGCGCCAACGCGACGCGTTGCCGCTGCCCGCCGGAGAGCTGCGCCGGCTTGCGTTCCAATTGCTCGGACAGGCCCACCAGCGCGGCGACGCGCGCCAGCCGCGCTTCGCGTTCGGCCTTCGGCGTGCGCCGCACCTTCAGCCCGAACACGATGTTCTCCGCCACCGTCAGATGCGGAAAGAGTGCGTACGACTGGAACACCATCGAGACGCGGCGCTGGTCGGGGGCAAGCCGCGTGGCGTCGCGGCCGCCGATCAGGATGCGGCCCGCGGTCGGTTCCTCCAGCCCGGCAATCAAGCGCAGCACCGTCGACTTGCCGCAGCCCGAAGGCCCGAGCAGCACCAGGAACTTGCCCGATTCGGCGCGCAGGCTCACGTCGTCGACGGCGCACACCGCGCCGTAGCGCTTGGACACGCCAACGAGTGCGATGTCGGTCATGGCGCGCGGATTATGCAGGCGAACCGCGCCCGCTCGCGAGACCCTTTGGCGCGGTCGAGTCCGACCGGCACAGCGCGGCCGCGGGGCCGCGCTGCCTCGGCGCACCCGGCGATTGGTCGATGTCGTTGACAGCGCTCGGATCGCTTTACGAAGTCTGTCTGGCGCGGTCGACCACTTTGACCCGCCGCGGCTGCTAGCATTCATCCCGGCGGGCCCCCTCGCATGATGGTGCCGTGAACCTGGTCAGGTCGGGAACGAAGCAGCCACAGCGGATTTCCTTCAGTGCCGAGGACAAGGCTCGCCTCTCCGCCCGGCGGGCGGCGAGGCGAGGCTCGCGAAGGTCTTGATGGGAGGGGCTGCGCCGCTCCTGGACCTCCCCCACACGGGCACGCAACCGCGCATGACTTTTCGCATCGAAGCCGTGAGGCAGCAGGACTGTGCAGTCCTGCTCGAACTGATCCGCGGGCTGGCGGAGTACGAGAAGCTCACGCACATGGTGGTGGGCACCGAGGCGCAACTGAAGCGCGAGCTGTTCGGCGAGCGGCCGGTGATCGAGGCGGTGATCGGCTGGGAGCGCGCGCGGCCGGTCGGGTTTGCGCTGTACTTCCACAACTTCTCCACCTTCCTCGCGCGGCGCGGGCTGTATCTCGAGGATCTGTTCGTGGTGCCGGAAGCGCGCGGGCGCGGCTACGGCAAGGCGCTGATGCTGCATCTGGCGCGGCTCGCGGTCGAGCGCGGCTGCGGGCGCTTCGAGTGGGCGGTGCTCGACTGGAACCAGCCGTCGATCGATTTCTACAAGTCGCTCGGCGCGGAAGTGCTGCCGGACTGGCGCATCTGCCGGGTCAGCGGCGAGGCGTTGGCGCGGCTGGGGGCGAGCGTCCGCTGATGCGCGCTCGATCGACAGGGCGCGCGATCGGCTTTGCGACGACGCTCACGGCCAAGGGGCAGGTCACGATTCCCAAGCGCATTCGCGACGCCCTGCATCTTGCGCCCAGTGCGCAGGTCGAATTCTCGGTCAACGATGCCGGCGATGTGGTCCTGCGCGCTTTCGATCGATTCGACGCCGTGCACGGCGGTGCGGAGGTCAAATGGCGCACCGACGAACTGATGCGCCTGCTGCGGGCAGGACTGATCAGACCGCGACGGCCGGCGCGCCCTTGAAGAACCCCGTCGCCTGCTGGAACGCATACGCAAGCTGCAACACGCCGAAGTCGTCGCGATAGCGGCCGACGATCTGCACGCCGACCGGCAGTCCCTCGGGCGTGAAGCCGCACGGCACCGAAATCCCGAACCGGTCGGCCGTGCGTAACCCTGCACGGTACCCAGTTCCGAGTTCCTTAACCGCAGGAAAT
Organism: Pseudomonadota bacterium; assembly: GCA_029778535.1. GTDB lineage: Bacteria > Pseudomonadota > Gammaproteobacteria > Burkholderiales > Burkholderiaceae_F > JAKOQB01. Next base: position 2,672 of record JAKOQB010000139.1, read on the forward strand.
CCACTCATCGGCCCCCGGTCAGTTGTTCAAACGAATGGGGCCGGCTCGACAAGTCCCGCGCTGCCGGCGCCGAGGCTAGAATTCGCTCGGTTCCAGTCCATGGAGCAGCGCATGCCTGAGCCGAAAGTGGTCGTGGACCCCGAGATCGTCGGAGGTACGCCCGTATTCGCCGGGACACGAGTTCCAATTCGCATCTTGTTCGAGCACCTGGAGGCAGGAGATTCGCTCGACGTGTTTCTGGCCGACTTTCCCACAGTCAGCCGCGAACTCGCGATCGCCGTGCTCGAAGAGGCGCGTCATGCCGTAGCGCCCGATGCGCATCCTGCTTGACGAATCCGTTCCAGAGCGCCTCGGTTCCCACTTGTCTGGTCACGCCTGTCAATCTGTGCGTGAGCGGGGATGGAAGGGCCTCAAGAATGGGAGGCTACTGATTGCTGCCGCGGCGGACTTCGATGTGCTGCTCACCGCGGATCGCAATATGGAGTTCCAGCAGAACGTGGCCAAACTGCCAATTGCCATCGTGATCATGTTGGCGCGTAGCAACCGCTTCGAGGACCTTGCCAAGCTCATTCCAGCGCTTCTACGGGAACTCAATCATCTGCAGCCGCGCACGCTGAAGAAGGTTGCGGCCTAGCAACTCGCTGGAACTCGAAGTCGTCGAGGCGCGGCGGCGTCAGAGCCGAGGGGCCTGCTTCCAGAACCCCGTCGCCTGCTGGAACGCATACGCAAGCTGCAGCACGCCGAAGTCGTCGCGGTAGCGGCCGACGATCTGCACTCCGACCGGCAGTCCCTCGGGCGTGAAGCCGCACGGCACCGAGATCGCGGGATGCCCGGTCGCGGTGATCAAATAACACGACTTCATCCACTCCAGGTAGTCGTGCATCGGCTGGCCGTCGATCTCGCGCACCCACGGCTGCTCGACCGGGAACGGCGGCACTTGCGACACCGGCAGCACGAGGAACTCGTGCTTCTCGAAGAACGCGTGCACGCGCGCGAAGATCGTGGTCCGCTTCAACTCCGCGGCGCCGATCTCGCGGCAGCCGAGCTTCAAGCCCTGCTCGATGTTCCAGATCACGGTGTCCTTCAGTTGGTCGCGGTGCGAGGCGAGCAGTTCGCCGTGCGTGGCGGCAAAGCTCAGCGCCCGCTGCGTGCGGAAGACTTCGTCGGCGTCGCGCAGGTCGGGCAGGGTATCTTCGGTCACGCAGCCGAGCGAATCGAATGTCGCCCGCTGCGCGTCGATCGCCGCGACCACGCGCGCATCGACCGGCGCGAGCCCGCTGAGCGTCGATGCCCACGCCACGCGCGCGCCGGCGAAGTCGCGTTCGAGCGGCCGCGCGAAGATCGATCCCGGTTCCGTCAGTGCGATCGGCACGCGTGCGTCGGGGCCGCTGATGGCCTGCATCATCAGCGCGACGTCCTCGACCGTGCGCGCCATCGCGCCTTCGACCGACAGCGTGTTCCACGCCAGTTTGGTCGGATGCTTGGGCACGCGGCCGGCCGACGCGCGGAAGCCGACGACGTTGCAGAAGCTCGCGGGATTGCGCAGGCTGCCGCCCAGATCGCTGCCGTCGGCGATCGGCACCATGCCGCAGGCGAGCGCGACCGCCGCGCCGCCCGATGAGCCGCCGCAGGTCTTGCCGAGGTCGTACGGGTTGCGCGTGGCGCCGAACACCGCGTTGAACGTCTGCGAGCCGGCGCCGAACTCGGGCGTGTTGGTCTTGCCAACCGAGATCGCGCCGGCATCGCGCTGCCGCTCGACGATCAGTGCGTCTTCGTCCGGCACGAAGTCCTTGTAGATCGGCGAGCCCCAGGTCGTGCGCACGTCCTTCGTGGGCACCAGATCCTTGTGCGCGGTCGGCAGTCCATGGAGCACGCCGAGCGTTTCGCCGCGCGCCTGCTTCTCATCGGCCGCGTGCGCCTGCGCCAGCGCGCGTTCCGGATGAAAGGTCACGATCGCGTTGACCTTCGGGTTCACGCGCTCGATCTGCGTGATGTGCGCCCGCATGACGTCGAGCGCGGAGACCTCGCGGCGGCGGATGCGCGCGGCGAGTTCGCAGGCGGTGAGAAAGCAGAGTTCGTTGATCACTTCGCTTCAGCTCCAGAACAATCGAGCGTCGTTCCCGCGGAAGCGGGAATCCAGGATGGCCGCGCCGGACTGGATGTCTGATTTCTCGGGCATGACACCCGCCATCTCATGCAGACCCGTTTCCGCGTCTTCGCCGGATCGACACTTCGACCGCCTCGAACCCGAGCTCGCACGCCACCGCCATCAGCGCTGCCGGCAGCGCGCCGGCGAGCAGCAGCGCGCCGTCGTTCAGCGCCAGCCCCGTGACGATGCGTTCACCGTAGCCGCCGGCGCCGATGAACGCGGCGATCGTCGCGGTGCCGACGGCGATCACCGCGGCGATGCGCACGCCGGCGATGATCGTCGGCAACGCGAGCGGCAGTTCGATCAGCCGCAGCCGCAGCGCGCGCGACAGGCCGAGCGCGCGCGCGGCGTCGATCAGCCCGGCGGGGATCTCGGCCACCCCGGTGCAGGTGTTGCGCATGATCGGCAGCAACGCGTACAGCGTCAGCGCGATCAGCGCCGGCACGGCGCCGATGATGCCGAGCCACGAGATCAGCGCCGCCAGCAGCGCGAGCGACGGAATCGTCTGCAGCAGGCCGGTGGCGCCGAGCACGCCGGCGCGCGCGCGCGGATAAGGTGCGACCAGCAGCGCGAGCGGAACGCCGATCAGCGCCGCCGCGGCGACCGATGCGGCGACCAGCCACAGATGCTGCCGCGTCAATCTTCCGAGGTCGGGGCCGACGAGCTTGGCCCAGAAGCCGCGCTGCGCGCCGGTGGTCTTTCCCTTCCCGGCAAGGTGGTCGCGCGCGATCGTCTCGAACGGCACGCCGTCGAGCTCGGCGCGCGCGTTCATCGCGATCATCGTGCGCTCGTCGATCGTGCCGGCGAGCTTGCGCAGCGCCGCCCACGCCTGCGGAAAGCGCTGCGGCACGTCGAGCCGGTACAGCAGCACCGCCTCGTAGCGCGGAAAGTAGCCGCGGTCATCGGCCAGCACGCGCAACTTCAACTTTTCGATCTGCGCGTCGGTGGTGTAGATGTCGGTCACGTCGATCTGCCCCTTGGCGATCGCATCGAACGCGATGCCGTGGTCGAGCCCGATCGGCTTCTGCGGCAGTCCGTAGCGCTGCGCGAGACCCTTCCAGCCGTCGGCGCGGCCGATGAATTCGTTGGACAGCCCGAGCTTGAGTTCCGGGTGCCGCGCCAGATCGCTCAACGACTTGATGCCGAGCCGCTCGGCATCCGCCGCGCGCATTGCCAGCGCGTAGCCGTTGTTGAAGCCGAGCGGCACCGCGATGCCGAAGCCGAGCGGCGCGAGCTGCCGGTTCATCGCGTCGATCGACGTGGGTTCGCGGTTCTTCAGGATCTCCAGATCGATCGTGCCGGTGTATTCGGGATAGAGGTCGATTGCGCTCGAGCGCAGCGCCGCGTACACGATCGCGGTGTTGCCCAGGCCCGCCTTGACCTCGACCTTCGTGTGGTCCGCCGCGCGCGCGGTCTGCGCGAGGACCTGCGCCAGGATGTACGCCTCGGTGAAGCGCTTGGAGCCGATGCGCAGCGTATCGTCGGCGTGCGCTGCGGGCACTACGAAGCAACCGATGGCGAGCACCACCAGCCCGCATGCGCGCGCGAGCAGACGAACCGCTGTGCCGGCGAAGGTGTGCATGGGCGGGCTCGCGTGGATGGCGAGGCGCGATCATCGCGCGGGATCGCGTCGGCGTCGACCACGCCTTCTCGCGCCGCGTTCGTCGCAAACGCAGCTGATCTCTCGCGTGGGTAGAATCGATCGCATGTCGTATCAGGTACTCGCACGCAAGTGGCGCCCGCGCGATTTCGCTTCGCTCGTCGGGCAGGACCACGTGGTGCGCGCGCTCACGCACGCGCTCGAACAGAAGCGCATCCACCATGCGTACCTGTTCACCGGCACGCGCGGGGTCGGCAAGACCACGCTGTCGCGCATCCTCGCCAAGGCGCTGAACTGCGTCGGGCCGGACGGCGCGGGCGGCATCACCGCCACGCCGTGCAACCGCTGCCCGGTGTGCGAGGCGATCGACGCCGGCCGCTTCGTCGACTACATCGAGATGGACGCGGCCAGCAACCGCGGCGTCGACGAGATGACCACGCTGCTCGAACGCGCGGTGTACGCGCCGAGCAATGCGCGCTTCAAGGTCTACATGATCGATGAAGTGCACATGCTCACCACGCACGCGTTCAACGCAATGCTCAAGACGCTGGAAGAGCCGCCCGATTACGTCAAGTTCATCCTCGCCACCACCGATCCGCAGAAGCTGCCGGCGACCGTGCTTTCCCGCTGCCTGCAGTTCAACCTGAAGCAGATGGCGCCGGCGGCGGTGGCGTCACTGATGGCTGAAATTCTCGCGAAGGAGGGCATCAGCGCGGAGCCCGCGGCGCTGAAGATGCTCGGTCACGCCGCGCGCGGCAGCATGCGCGACGGGCTGTCGCTGCTCGACCAGGCGATCGCCTACAGCGCCGGCAACGTGACGCTGGAAGCGGTGCGCAACATGCTGGGCGCGATCGACACCACGACGCTGGTGCGCGTGCTCGACGCGGTGGCGGCGCGCGACGCGAAGCAGGCGCTGGCGGTCGCCGACGAGATGGCGGCGCGCAGCTTTTCGTTCGCGCAGGCGCTGCGCGATCTGGCGGGGCTGCTGCACCGGATCGCGCTGGCGCAGCAGGTGCCGGAGGCGATCGGCGACGACGTGGAGAACGCCGCCGACGTGCTGCGCTGCGCGCAGAGCATCGCGCCCGACGAAGTGCAGCTGCTCTACCAGATCGCGCTGCACGGGCGCAACGATCTGCATCTCGCGCCCGACGAGTACGCGGGCTTCACGATGACGCTGCTGCGGATGATCGCGTTCGCGCCGGCGCAGGCCGCGGGCGATGCGCCTGCACCGGCGCGCGCCGCGCCGCTTGTCGCGAGCAAGCCGCGCACCGCGGCGCCGGCGGCCGCTCCGGTCGCGGCCGCGCCGGTGCAAGCGGCTCCGGCGAGCCTCGCCTTCGACGGCAACTGGCCGGCGCTGGTCGCGCGGCTGAAGGTGGCCGGCATGGTGCGCGAACTGGCCGCGCGCAGCGAGCTCATCGCCGCCGATGGCGACCACTTCAGGCTTCGGGTGCCGATCAAGACGCTGGCCGAGGGCAGTAACCTGGAGAAACTCAAGGCCGCGCTGGCGCAGCACTTCGGCCGCCCGGTCCGCGTCAGCATCGACGTCGGCGCGACCGCGGGCCCGACCGCGGCCGGCATTGCCGAGCAGGCGCGCGCCGAGAAGCAGAAACGCGCGGAAGAGGCGATCTACGCCGATCCGTTCGTGAAGGAAGTGATCGAGAATTTCGGCGCCACCGTCGATCCGGCGTCGATCAAGCCGAACGAGTGACAAAGCGACCCTCACCCCAACCCCTCTCCCGCTGATGCGGGCGAGGGGCTCTTCTTCCCTCTCCCTCATCAGAGGGAGAGGGACCGAGGGTGAGGGGAAAGAGAGGACTGAACGATGATGAAGAACCAACTCGCTGGTCTGATGCAGCAGGCGCAGAAGATGCAGGAGAACATGAAGCGCATGCAGGACGAGCTCGGCTCGATCGAGGTCGAGGGGCAGTCCGGCGCCGGCATGGTCAAGGTGACGATGACGTGCAAGTTCCAGGTGCGGCGGGTCGCAATCGACCCGAGCCTGGTCGGCGACGACAAGGACATGCTCGAGGACCTGGTCGCCGCCGCGTTCAACGACGCGGTGCGGCGCGCGGAGGAAACGACGCAGCAGAAGATGGCGTCGGTCACCGCCGGCATGCCGATGCCGCCGGGGTTCAAGCTGCCGTGTTGATGGCGGCTCGGGTGTACGCGGCGCTGCGCGTCGCACGTGCACCCTCGCCGGTGAAGTCAGTGCGGCGGACTTCGGGCGGCCGGGCGCCCGCCGCAACGACAACTGCAACATATGAAACTCGGTCCCACCCTCGACAAGCTGGTCGATTCGCTCAAGCGCCTGCCCGGCATCGGGCCGCGGTCGGCGCAGCGGATCGCGTTTCATCTGCTGCAGCACGACCGCGAAACCGCGCTCAAGCTCGGCGAGGCGCTGCTGGCGGCGCACGCCAACGTGCGCCACTGCGCGCGCTGCAATACGCTGACCGAGCAGGACATCTGCGAAACCTGTTCGAATCCCAAGCGCGACGCCGGGCTGCTGTGCGTGGTCGAGTCGCCTTCGGACCAGTTGATGCTCGAGCAATCGCTGTCGTATTCCGGGCTGTATTTCGTGCTGCTCGGACGGCTGTCGCCGCTCGACGGCGTGGGGCCGCGCGAGATCCAGATGGAGCGGCTGCTGGCGCGCGCGTGTGACGGGCTGGTGCGCGAGGTGATCATCGCAACCTCGTTCACGCCGGAGGGCGACGCGACCGCGCACTACATCGCCGAACTGCTGCGCGCGCACGATCCGCAGCTCAAGGTGACGCGGCTGGCGCGCGGCGTCCCCGCGGGCGCGGAACTGGAGTACACGGACGTCAACACGCTGGCGCAGGCGATGCTCGATCGCCGCGCGGCCTGAGGGAACACCGATGACCGTTGCGTTCTGGTGCGTGCTGATCGCCGGCCTGCTGCCGTATCTCGCCACGACAATCGCCAAGGCGGGCGGCGAGCGCTACAACAACCGCGATCCGCGCGCGTGGCTGGCGAAGCAGCAGGGCTTTCGCGCGCGCGCGCACGCGGCGCAGCTGAACAGCTTCGAGGCGTTTCCGTTCTTCGCTGCCGCGGTGATCGTCGCGCACCTGACGCAGGCACCCGCCGAACGCGTCGGCGCGCTGGCGGTGATCTTCATCGTCGCGCGCGTCGCGTATCTCGCCTGCTATCTGGCCGACTGGCACTGGGCGCGCTCGGTGCTGTGGCTGATCGGCTGGCTGGCGACGCTGACGATCTTCGTGTCCGGGGTCGGATCGAGATGAGCGCGCTCACCGGAGTCAAGGTCCTCGAACTGGGCACCCTGATCGCCGGGCCGTTCGCCGCGCGCATGCTGGCCGAGTTCGGTGCCGACGTGATCAAGATCGAGGCCACCGACGGCGGCGATCCGATCCGCACCTGGCGCCATCTGCACCGAGGCACGTCGCTGTGGTGGTATGTACAGGCGCGCAACAAGAAGTCGGTGACGCTGAACCTGAAGGACAAGCGCGCGCAGGAGATCGCGCGCAAGCTCGCGCTCGACGCCGACATCGTGATCGAGAATTACCGTCCCGGCGTGCTGGAGAAGTGGGGCCTCGGCTACGAGCAGCTGCGCGCGCTCAATCCGGCGACGATCATGGTGCGGCTGTCGGGCTACGGCCAGACCGGGCCGCTGCGCGACAAGCCGGGCTTCGGCGCGATCGGCGAATCGATGGGCGGCATCCGTTTCGTGACCGGGTTTCCCGACCGCCCGCCGGTGCGCATCGGCATCTCGATCGGCGATTCGATCGCCGCGCTGCACGGGGTGATCGGCGCGCTGATCGCCCTGCATCACCGCGATGCGACCGGCGGCCGAGGCAAGGGCGCAGGCCAGATGGTCGACGTGGCGCTGTACGAGGCGGTGTTCAACCTGATGGAGAGCACCGTGCCCGAGTACGATCGCGCGGGCGTGATCCGCCAACGCACGGGCGGTGCGCTGCCGGGCATCGTGCCTTCGAACACCTACACCTGCGCCGACGGCGCGGCGATCGTGATCGCCGGCAACGGCGACGCGATCTTCAAGCGGCTGATGACGGCGATCGGCCGCGACGATCTCGCCGACGACCCTGCGCTCGCGCGCAACGACGGCCGCGTGCCGCGCACGCAGGAGATCGACGCCGCGATCCAGTCGTGGTGTTCGCAGCATCGCATCGACGATGCACTGGCCGCGCTTGCCGCCGCCGACGTGCCGGCATCGAAGATCTACAGCGTGGCCGACATGTTCCGCGACGCGCAGTACGCGGCGCGCGGCATGATCGAGCGCCATCGGCTGCCCGACGGCAGCGATCTGGCGGTGCCGGCGGTCACACCGAAGCTGTCGGCTACGCCCGGCGCGACGCGCTGGCTCGGCCCCCGCCTTGGGGAACATACGGATGAGGTGTTGGCCGCGCTTGGCTATGATGAATCGGAAATCGCCGCGCTCAGAGAAGACGGCGTTATTTGACCAGGAGAACGCGATGAAGGTCACTCGACGCAACCTGCTTGTCGCGGGCACGACCGCGATCGCCCTGCCTTCGCTGGCGCGCGCTCAGGCGCTGGAGAAGAAGAAGGTCACGATCGCGGTCGGCGGCCAGGCGGCGCTGTATTACGTATCGCTGATGGTGGCCGAGCGGCTGAAGTACTTCGCGGCCGAGGGGCTGGACGCGGAGATCGTCGATTTTGCCGGCGGTGCCAAGGCGCTGCAGGCGGTGGTCGGTGGCAGCGCCGACGTCGTTTCGGGCGCGTTCGAGCACACGATCAACATGCTCAGCAAGGGCCAGCCGATGAAGGCGTTCGTGCTGGCCGGCCGCGCGCCGCAGATCACGCTCGGCGTCAGCCGCAAGACCGTGCCGAACTACAAGGCGGTGACGGATCTGAAGGGCAAGACGGTCGGCGTGACCGCGCCCGGTTCATCGACGCACATCCTGACCAACTTCGTGCTCGCCAAGGCCGGCATGAAGCCGACCGACGTGTCGGTGGTCGGCGTCGGCGCGACCACGACCGCTGTGGCAGCGCTGCGCGCGGGCAAGATCGATGCGATCTCGAACGTCGACCCGGTGATCACGATCTTGGAGCGCGCCGGCGACATCACCGTGATATCCGATACGCGCAACGTCGAACAGGCGGACCGGATCTTCGGCGGTCCGATGCCCGCGGCGTGCCTGTATGCGCCGGCGTCGTTCGTCGAGAAGAACCCGAACACGTGCCAGGCGCTCGCCAACGCAATGGTGCGCGCCAACAGGTGGATTCACCGCGCCGGCGCGTCCGACGTCCTGAAGATCGTGCCCGAGAGCTATCTGCTCGGCGACAGCGCCGTGTACGTCGACGCGTTCCTGAAGGCGAAGGGTGCGACTTCGCCCGACGGACTGTTCCCCGACAAGGGCCCGGAAACCGCGCTGCGCGCGCTGGCGAGTGTCGACGACAAGCTCGCCGGCATGAAGCTCGACCTGAAGTCCGTGTACACGAACGAGTTCGCGCGCAAGGCGAACCTGAAGTACCCGACCGGCTGATTCGGCCCCGGGCCGCCGTGCCCGCCTCGCTGCTCGACAAGCTGTGGGACGCGCACGTCGTCGACGCCTTCGACGACGGCTCCGCGCTGCTGTACGTCGACCGCCTGTTGCTGTACGAGCTGACCGCGCCGCCGGCGTTCGAGGGTCTGCGTCGGCGCGGCCTCTGCGTGCGCAATCCGCACGCGGCGCTGGCGCTGGCCGACCACTCGGTTTCCACGCGCATCAACCGCACCGCCGACAGCGTGCCGGCGATGAAGCGCTACCTGTGCGATCTCGAGCGCGGTGCGCGCGCATCCGGCATCGCGCACTACGGCCTCGACGATCCGCGCCAGGGCATCGTTCACGTGGTCGCGCCCGAGCTCGGCTACGCGCTGCCCGGCCTCACGCTTGCCTGCGGTGACAGTCACACCTGCACGCTCGGCGCGTTGGGCGCGCTGGCGTTCGGCGTCGGCTCGAGCGATCTGGAGCAGGCGCTGGCGACGCAGACGGTGCGGATCCGCAAGCCGGCGGCGATGCGCATCGCGATCGACGGGACGCTCGCCGCGGGCGTGTACGCCAAGGACGTTGCGCTCGACCTGCTGCACCGGTTCGGCACCCGCGCCGGCGACGGCGCGGCGATCGAATACGCCGGCACGGCGCTCGCCGGCTTTGCGGTCGAGGAGCGGCTGACGCTCGCGAATCTGACCGCGGAGATGGGATCGCGCATCGGATTGATCGCGCCTGACGAGACCACGCTGCGCTTTGTCGCCGAACGTCCGCTGGCGCCGCGCGGCGCCGAGTTCGACGCCGCCGCCGCGCAGTGGCGCGCGCTGCGGTCCGACCCGGGCGCGGTGTTCGTCCGCGACGAGGCGGTCGACGCCGCGACGATCACCCCGCGCATCACCTGGGGCACAACGCCGGCGCAGTCGATCGCGATCGACGAGCGCACACCAAGGCTGGCCGACGCGCGGCCGGACCAGACGCCGCAATGGCGCGCCGCCCTCGACTACATGGCGCTCGCCGAAGGGCAGCGGCTGCTCGGCGAGCGCATCGATGTCGTCTTCATCGGCTCGTGCACCAACGGCCGGCTGTCGGACCTGCGCGCCGCGGCGCGCATCGTGCGCGGCGAGCGCGTGGCGCCGCACGTGCGTGCGCTGGTAGTGCCGGGCTCGGAGCAGGTGCGGCGCGCGGCGGAGGCGGAAGGACTGGACGAGGTCTTCCGTGCCGCCGGCTTCGACTGGCGAAGGGCCGGCTGCTCGATGTGCGTGGCGGCCAACGACGATCGCGTCGCGGCGGGCGCGCGCTGCGTGTCGACCTCGAACCGCAACTTTCCGCACCGGCAGGGACGCGGTGCGCGCACGCACCTGGCAAGTCCGGCCACCGCAGCGGCGTGCGCGATCGCCGGCTGCATCGCCGACGTGCGGCAGGTGCGGCGATGAATCCGGTCGAGCGCGTCGCCGGGGTCGCGGCCGTCGTGCCGCGCGACGACATCGACACCGATCAGCTGTTCCCGGCGCGCTTCCTGGGCGCGAACGATTTCGGCGCCGCGCTGTTCGGCTCCGAGCGCTATCGCGGCGAGACGACGGAGGAGAACCCGGACTTCGTGCTGAACCGCGAGCCGTGGCGGCGCGCGCGCATCCTGGTCGCCGGCCGCAATTTCGGCTGCGGCTCCTCGCGCGAGCACGCCGTGTGGGCGCTGCGCGACTTCGGCATTGGCGCGGTCGTCGCCGCGAGCTTCAACGAGATTTTCCGCGACAACTGCCTGCGCAATGGCGTGGTGCCCGCCGCGGTTTGCGCCGCGACGCTGCTGGCGATCGGGCAGCGCATCGCTGAGCGTGCGGCGGCGGAAGTCGGTGTCGATGTCGCCGCCGGCACGATTGCGGTCGACGGCGAAACCGTCGGTTGTTTCGAGCTGCCCGCGCTGGCGCGGCACATGCTGCTGGCCGGACTCGACGAGATCGAGCTCGCGCTCGAACGCAGGCCGGCGATCGAGGCGTTCGAGCGCCGCGACCGCGCGCTGCGGCCGTGGTTGTGGCGCGCGGATCGAGCGTATTCTCCGCGGCCATGAATTCCTCCGCGCTCGAGCTCGAAGCGGTCACCTGCATCTTCATTTCGCGCGACGCGCCGGGACAGCGCTACACCGCGGTGCGCGACGTTACGCTCGCGGTCGGACCGGGCGAGTTCGTCAGCGTGGTCGGGCCGACGGGCTGCGGCAAGAGCACGCTGCTGAATGTCGCCGCGGGGCTGCTCGCGCCTTCGAGCGGAACGGTGCGCGTGTTCGGCCAGGAGCTCGCCGGCATCAACGCGCGCGCCGGCTATATGTTCCAGTCCGAGGCGCTGATGCCGTGGCGCACCGCGTGCGAGAACGTTATGGCGGGGCTGCAGTTTCGCGGCGCGAGCGGCGCCGAGGCGCGCGCGCAGGCCGACGCGTGGCTGAAGCGGGTCGGGCTCGGCGGCTTCGGCGATCGTTATCCGCACCAGTTGTCGGGCGGCATGCGCAAGCGCACGGCGCTGGCGCAGACGCTGGTGCTCGACCCCGACATCATTCTGATGGACGAGCCGTTCTCCGCGCTGGACGTCCAGACGCGCCAGCTGATGGAGAACGAAGTGCTGGACCTGTGGGCCGCCAAGAAGAAGGCGGTGCTGTTCATCACGCACGACCTCGACGAGGCGATCGCGATGAGTGACCGCGTGGTCGTGATGTCGGCGGGGCCGGCGTCGCATCCGATCGGCGAATTCACGATCGACCTGCCGCGGCCGCGCGACGTGGCCGAGGTGCGGGTGACGCCGCGCTTCATCGACCTGCACAAGGCGATCTGGGACGTGTTGCGCGAGGAAGTTCTGAAGGGTTACGAACAACAGAAGCGGGCGGCCTGATGAAGCGAGCGCTGGTCATCATCGACATCCAGAACGATTACTTTCCCGGCGGCCGGATGCCGCTGGCGGGGCCGGTCGCGGCGGCCGAGCGCGCTGCACGCGCGCTGCAATGGCAGCGCGAGCGCGGCCTGCCGGTGTTCCACGTGCAGCACGTGTCGACTCGTCCGGGTGCGACATTCTTTCTGCCCGACACCGAAGGCGTGCAGATCCACGCATCGGCCGCACCGCGGGCGGGCGAGGCGGTGATCGTCAAGCATTTCCCGAATGCGTTCCGGCAGACGCCGCTCGCCGACCAGATGCGCGCAGCCGGCGTGGACGAAGTGCTGTTCGCCGGCATGATGACGCACATGTGCATCGACACCTCGGTGCGCGCGGCGGCCGATCTCGGCTTTCGCTGCAGCGTCGCAGCGGACGCCTGCGCGACGCGCGATCTGCAATGGGGCGGCCAGACGGTGCCGGCAGCGCAGGTGCACGCGGCGTTCCTGGCGGCGCTCAACGGTGCGTTCGCACGCGTCGCCACGGTCGACGAATTGCTTGGCTGATGTGGTCGATCATCAAGCCGAACCTGCGCAACCTGCGCATCTGGCAGGTGGGCGTCGCGGTGGCGCTGTTCGCGTTCTGGCACGTGATGACCAAGCCCGGGCTGGTGCCGCCGTTCATGTTCGAGAACGACCGGCAGGCCGCGTTCTTCTTCGGCGAGCCGCTGAAGATCTTCGTGCGCATCTGGGACTGGTTCTTCGGCAGCGCCGACATCTACGGCCATCTGTGGGTCACGCTGCTGGAAACGGTGCTGGCGTTCGCGATCGGCACGCTGGCCGGGCTGGCGACCGGCATGTGGCTCGCGCTGTCGCCGATGGCGGCGGCGATCCTCGATCCGTACATCAAGGCCGCCAATTCGATGCCGCGCGTGATCCTGGCGCCGATCTTCGCGGTATGGTTCGGGCTGGGCGTCGCCAGCAAGGTCGCGCTCGGCTTCACGCTGGTGTTCTTCATCGTCTTCTTCAACGTCTACCAGGGCGTGCGCGAGGTCAGCCCGACCGTGCTCGCCAACGCACGCATGCTGGGCGCGAACCGGCGTCAACTGCTGCGCCACGTGTACCTGCCGAGCGCGACGAGCTGGGTGTTCTCGTCGCTGCACACGTCGGTGGGGTTGGCGTTCGTCGGCGCGGTGGTCGGCGAGTACCTCGGCTCGGCGCGCGGCGTCGGCTACCTGATCCTGCAGGCCGAGGGCACGTTCGACATCAACACGGTGATGGCCGGCATCCTGGTGCTGACCGGCTTCGCGCTGGTGCTCGACTGGGTGGTAGGCATCGGCGAGAAGCGGCTGATGAAGTGGCAGCCGCGATCGGGCGAAACGGAAAAACTCTGAGCGCGCGGCCGCCTGCCGCGGTATCCCGTGTCCACCCCATCGAGCCCCGACGCGCCTTCGCCGGGCCCGCGCGCGCCGACGCCGTTCTGGCGCCGCATGCCGCAGTTCTTCCGCTTTCCGGCGTATCGCGCGCCGCTGGCGCGCAATCTGGCGGTGTCGCTGCTGCTGGCCGGCGCGCTGGCGCCGCAGTCGCCGTGGATCGCTTCGCTGGCGGCGAGCATTGCATCGATCTATCTCGCGTACTACGGCTTCGTCGTGATCGAGTACGTCGCGCAGGGGTATCTGCATCCGGATCAGTTCCCGCGCGCGCGGCCGATCCATCCGTGGCGGCCGTTGAAGCTGGCGGCGATCATGCTGACCGCGTTCTGCGCGATCGCGGTCGTGACGGTCGTCACCGGCGACGGTGTTTTCACGCTCGCGGCGGACGTCGCCGTCGCGCTGCTGCTGCCCGCGTGCGTGATGACGCTGGCGGTGACCGACAGCCTGCGGCAGGCGATCAATCCGCGCCGCGTGTTCGAGCTGGCACGACGGATCGGCGCGCCGTACCTGGTGCTTTTCGTGTTCCTGCTGCTGCTGATGGGCGGCTCGCAGCAGGCGTTCGAACTGGTGGCGCCGGCGCTCGGCGAATCGGTCTGGCTGCTGGGGCTGGCGAGTTCGTTCGTCGGCAACTACTTCTTCCTGATCATGTGCGCGCTGATGGGCTACGTGCTGTATCAGTACAGCGACGCGCTCAGACTGCGGGTCAGCGGACCGGGGGAAGCCGCGACAGCAGAGTCCGTCGGGCAGCGGCGCGAAGCGACGCTCGCACGGCTGATCGCGGGCGGTGACGTCGACGGTGCGATCGATCTGATTGAGGGCGAACTGGCGCAGCGCCCGGACGATGTTTCGCTGCACGAGCGATTGCACCGCCTGCTGCAGATCGCGGGCGACCGCGCGCGGCGCGACGCGCACCTCGAACGCTACCTCGACCGGTTGTACCGGCAGCCCGAACAGGCGCTCGCGCTCGTGCGCGACGTGCTCGCGAACGATCCGGACTGGACGCCGGCCTCCGGCGCGCTGGTGGTGCGGCTGGCGCGCGCGGCGCTCGACGCCGGGCAACTCGATCTCGTGCTTGCGCTGACGCGCGACTTCGAAACACGCCATGCCGATGACGACTCGGCACCGACCGCGATGCTGATGCGTGCCGAGGCGTTGTCGAGGACCGGCAAGCCGGGCGATGCGCAGCAGGCATTGCGCGACCTCGGGGCGGGCAGCGCGGCGCGTCCGTCCGCCGGCGGCTGAAGTCGAGACGGATCAGGGCAGGTCGAAGTTCAGCGTCGACGGTCCCTGCACCGTCGTCTGGCCGCTGGGCGGAGGCGACGGCAGCGTGCCGGGCGGCGTGAAGTACTGCGCGAGCCGGCGCCGCACGTCGTCGGCCTGCTGCTTCAGTCCGTGCCGCGTGTAGGTGGTGAACAAACCCAGCAGGCAATCGGACAGTTCGCGCGCGCGTTCGGCACGGACCCGCTCATCGACCAGCAGCGAGTCGATCAACTGCAGCGCGGCGGCGTCCTCGCGCGCGCGCACCAGCCGGCGCGCGAGCCGCAGCTGCGAATCGACCGGCAGCAACGCGCGCGTCTTCGACTGCGCCATGTTCAGGTACGCGCGCCGCATGTCTTCGCTGGCGCGGCCGGGCCGGTTGACCAGCAGGTGCTCGGCCGCATTGCGCAGCGACTCCGGGTCGTTGCCGAGCAGCGCGACGTTGTAGCTCGCCACCGCGTAATCGGTGCGCTTCGGATACTGCGCGGCGAGTTCGGCGTACAGCCGCGTTGCGCGCGGGATGTCGACCTGCGCGGCGGCCTGCTCGGCGCGCCGCTGCATCCGCAGCCGCGCGCGTTCGGGACCGGCCTCGGTTTCGGGCTCGGGCGCGGGCTGCGCCGCCTGCCGCGGACGCAGCAGCCAAGCGTACGCGGCGCCGATCGCGAATCCGCCCAGATGTGCCGCGTAGGCGATCGACTCCTGCGCCGCGTTCGCCCATTGCCAAAGCTCGTTGGCGATCCAGATCGGCAGCAGCGCGAGCGCCGGCATCTGCAACGTGTCGAAATAAAACAGTACCGACACGAACACCGGCACCTTGCGCAGTCCGTACAACACCGCGACCATCGCCATCGCGCCCGCGATCGCGCCGGAGGCTCCGATCACCGATGCGTCGGACAGCGCGACCTGCAGCGCACCGGCGCCGGCACCCGCCAGCAGATAACCGGCGAGGAAGCGCCCGCGGCCGAGCGCCGCTTCGGCGAAGGAGCCGGCCAGCAGCAGCACGACCATGTTGCCGAGCCAGTGCCACAGATCGCCGTGCAGGAACTGGTAGGTGATGAAACGCCACGGCTGCAGGCGCTCGCGCTTGAGCAGGAAGCGCTCGGTGGTCGAGCTGGCGAGCAGCGCCTCGAACCGATTGCGCTGGTCGCGCCAGGTCAGGAAGTCGGGTTCCTCCGGCGTGACGACGGCCAGCTCGTGCAGCGCGCGCATGAAGTCGTCGTCGTCCTGCATCAGCGTCAGCGCGCCCTCGATGTCCTGCCGGCGCAGTGCGGCCTGCAGCTCGGCGAGCTGTTCGCGCGCGTCGGGATCCTTCGGCTGGCGCGCCAGCCAGTCGCGGTAGTGCGCGAGCTCGATGCGCGGCAGCGCCGACTGGTCGTAGTAGCGGTACGCCGCGTCGTAGACCTGTTCGTCGCGCGCCTGCGCGAAGAAGAACACGAGCGCGTTGATCAGGATCAGCGCCAGCGTGACGAGCGGCGCCGAGCGCAGCGCGAAGCGGGTCTGGTAGGGGAGGATCAGCATCGGGCGCCGCGATATACTTTCAAAGTTTAGCGAGCGCGTGGCGCGGCCCCGAATCAACGAGCGTCACGCGTCGCCGTCAGCGGACCGGCCGTCGCCGCGCGCTGCTGCTCACGAGGAGCCCGTTTGTCGTCCCTGATCGCCGACGCCCGTCCCGCCGCGCTGCTCGCGCTGGCCGACGGGACGATCTTTCGCGGCCGCTCGATCGGCGCCGCCGGCCATTGCGTCGGCGAAGTGGTGTTCAACACCGCGATCACCGGCTACCAGGAGATCCTGACCGACCCGAGCTACTGCCGGCAGATCGTCACGCTCACCTATCCGCACATCGGCAACACCGGCACCAACGCCGAGGACGTGGAATCGGTCAAGGTGTTCGCTGCCGGGCTGGTGATCCGCGACCTGCCGCCGGCGCATTCGAACTTCCGTGCACAGGCGTCGCTGACGGAGTATCTGCAGCGCGAGAACGTGGTCGCGATCGCCGACATCGACACGCGCAAACTCACGCGCGTGCTGCGCGACCAGGGCGCGCAGCCCGGCGCGATCCTGGTCGGCACTGACGAGATGCGCGCGGTGGCGCTGGCGCGGTCGTTTCCCGGCATGGCGGGACTGGATCTGGCCAAGGTGGTGTCGGTCGAAGCGCCGTACGAGTGGGAGGAATCCGCGTGGACGCTCGGCGCCGGCTACGGCAGGCTGGCCGAGCCGAAGCGCCACGTCGTCGCCTACGACTTCGGCGTCAAGCGCAACATCCTGCGGCTGCTCGCTGCGCGCGGCTGCCGCGTGACGGTGGTGCCGGCGCAGACGCCAGCCGCCGAAGTGATCCGCATGAAGCCCGACGGCGTGTTCCTGTCGAACGGTCCCGGCGACCCGGAGCCGTGCGACTACGCGATCGAGGCGACGCGCGAACTGATCGCGAAGAGCTATCCGACCTTCGGCATCTGTCTCGGCCACCAGATCATGGGGCTCGCCTCCGGCGGCCGGACACGGAAGATGAAGTTCGGCCACCACGGCGCCAACCATCCGGTGCAGGACCTCGACGACCGGCGCGTGCTGATCACGTCGCAGAACCACGGCTTCGCGGTCGATCCGAAGTCGCTGCCCGACACATGCCGCGTCACGCACGTGTCGCTGTTCGACGGCACGCTGCAGGGCTTTGCCCGCACCGACAAGCCGGCGTTCTGCTTCCAGGGCCACCCGGAAGCGAGCCCGGGGCCGCATGACATCGCTTACCTGTTCGATCGCTTCGTGAAGCTGATCGAGGAGCGCCATGCCTAAGCGCACCGACATCAAGAGCATCCTGATCATCGGCGCCGGGCCGATCGTGATCGGGCAGGCGTGCGAGTTCGACTACTCGGGCGCGCAGGCATGCAAGGCACTCAAGGGAGAGGGCTACCGCGTCATCCTCGTCAACAGCAACCCGGCGACGATCATGACCGACCCGGAGACGGCCGACGTCACCTACATCGAGCCGATCACATGGGAAGTCGTCGAACGCATCATCGCCAAGGAGCAGCCCGACGCGATCCTGCCGACCATGGGCGGGCAGACGGCGCTGAACTGCGCGATGGATTTGTACAAGAACGGTGTTCTGCACCGGCACGGCGTCGAACTGATCGGCGCCTCGCCCGACGCGATCGAGAAGGCCGAGGACCGGCAGAAGTTCAAGGAGGCGATGACGCGCGTCGGGCTTGCGTCGGCGCGCTCGGGAATCGCGCACTCGCTCGACGAGGCGCTCGCGGTGCAGAAGACGATGGGCTTCCCGGTCGTGATCCGGCCCAGCTTCACGCTCGGCGGCTCGGGCGGCGGCGTGGCGTGGAACATGGAGGAGTTCAACGCGATCTGCACGCGCGGCCTGGACCTGTCGCCGACCAAGGAACTGCTGATCGAGGAGTCGCTGCTCGGCTGGAAGGAATTCGAGATGGAGGTCGTCCGCGACAAGGCGGACAACTGCATCATCATCTGCTCGATCGAGAACCTCGACCCGATGGGAATCCACACGGGAGACTCGATCACGGTGGCGCCGGCGCAGACGCTGACCGACAAGGAGTATCAGCTCCTGCGCAATGCCGCGATCGCGATCCTGCGCGAGATCGGCGTCGACACCGGCGGCTCCAACGTGCAGTTCGCGATCGATCCCAGATCCGGCCGGATGATCGTGATCGAGATGAACCCGCG
This sequence comes from Pseudomonadota bacterium, assembly GCA_029778535.1. GTDB lineage: Bacteria > Pseudomonadota > Gammaproteobacteria > Burkholderiales > Burkholderiaceae_F > JAKOQB01. The sequence continues at coordinate 21,127 of JAKOQB010000139.1, forward strand.
CGTGAGCCGTTCTTCCGCGCTGGCGTCGAAGGCAACCGGATTCCCGATCGCCAAGGTCGCCGCCAAGCTCGCGGTCGGCTACACGCTCGATGAACTGCGCAACGAGATCACCGGCGGCGCCACGCCGGCATCGTTCGAGCCGACGATCGACTACGTCGTCACCAAGGTGCCGCGCTTTGCGTTCGAGAAATTCCGCGCCGCCGATCCGCACCTGACCACGCAGATGAAGTCGGTCGGCGAGGTGATGGCGATCGGCCGCACGTTCCAGGAATCGTTCCAGAAGGCACTGCGCGGGCTGGAGGTCGGCGCCGACGGGCTCGACGAGCACTCGACCAACCGCGACGAGATCGTCGAGCAGATCGGCGATCCCGGGCCGGAACGCATCTGGTTCGTCGCCGACGCGTTCCGCATCGGCATGAGCCTCGCCGAGGTGCACGAGGAGACGGCGATCGACCCGTGGTTCCTGGCGCAGATCGAGGAGCTGGTCGCGATCGAGGCGCGGCTGAAGGGGCGCTCGCTCGGCTCGCTTACCGCGCAGGAAATGCGATTCCTGAAGCGCAAGGGCTTCTCCGATCGCAGGCTGGCGAAGCTCGTCGGCGCGAGGCCCGACGACGTGCGCGGCGCGCGCCGGCTGCTCGGCGTGCGGCCGGTGTACAAGCGCGTCGACACCTGCGCGGCGGAGTTCGCGACCACGACCGCCTACATGTACTCGACGTACGAGGACGAGTGCGAGGCGAATCCGACGCCCAGGAAGAAGGTGATCGTGCTCGGCGGCGGCCCGAACCGGATCGGGCAGGGGATCGAGTTCGACTACTGCTGCGTGCACGCGGCGCTGGCGCTGCGCGAGGACGGGTTCGAGACCATCATGGTCAACTGCAACCCGGAGACGGTGTCGACCGACTACGACACGTCCGAGCGCCTGTACTTCGAGCCGCTGACACTGGAAGACGTGCTCGAGATCGTCGACAAGGAAAAGCCGTTCGGCGTGATCGTGCAGTACGGCGGGCAGACGCCGTTGAAGCTTGCGCGCGACCTGGAAGCCAACGGCGTGCCGATCATCGGCACCACGCCGGACTCGATCGACATCGCCGAGGACCGCGAGCGCTTCCAGAAGCTGCTGCACAAGCTGGCGCTGAAGCAGCCGCCGAACCGCACCGCGCGCACCGAGGACGAGGCGCTGAAGCTCGCGCAGGAAATCGGCTATCCGCTGGTGGTGCGCCCGAGCTACGTGCTGGGCGGCCGCGCGATGGAGATCGTGCAGGACGGCAAGGATCTCGAGCGCTACATGCGCGAGGCGGTCAAGGTCAGCAACGATTCGCCGGTTCTGCTCGACCGTTTCCTCGACGACGCGATCGAGGTCGACGTCGACTGCGTCGCCGACGGCAGGGAAGTCCGCATCGGCGGCGTGATGGAGCACATCGAGCAGGCCGGCGTGCACTCGGGCGACTCCGCGTGCTCGCTGCCGCCGTACTCATTGAGCGCCGCCACCATCGAGGAACTGAAGCGCCAGACCACGTTGATGGCAAAGGCCTTGAAGGTGGTCGGGCTGATGAACGTGCAGTTCGCGATCCAGGACGGCACCGTCTATGTGCTGGAAGTGAATCCGCGCGCGTCGCGCACGGTGCCGTTCGTGTCCAAGGCGACCGGCGAGCCGCTGGCGAAGATCGCCGCGCGCTGCATGGTCGGCCGGTCGATCGCCGCGCAGGGCGCGAAAGTGGAAGTCGTGCCGCCGTACTTCTCGGTCAAGGAAGCGGTGTTCCCGTTCGCGAAGTTCCCCGGCGTCGATCCGCTGCTCGGGCCGGAGATGCGTTCGACCGGCGAAGTGATGGGCGTGGGGCGCAACTTCGGCGAGGCGCTGTCGAAATCGCAGCTCGGCGCCAGCGCGCGGCTGCCGGCCACCGGCACCGTGTTCCTGAGCGTCAAGGATGTCGACAAGCCGCGCACGGTCGAGGTCGCGCGCATGCTGCACGAGATGGGCTATCAGCTCGTCGCCACGCGCGGCACCGCGGCCGCGATCGAGGCGGCGGGGATTCCGGTCAAGCCGGTCAACAAGGTCAAGGACGGCCGCCCGCACGTGGTCGACCTGCTGAAGAACGGCGAGATCGACCTCGTGATCACGACGGTGGCGGAGAACCGCGCGCAGATCGCCGACTCACGTTCGATCCGCACGACGGCGCTGGCGCAGCGGGTGAACTACTACACGACGATCGCCGGCGGCCGCGCAGCGGTCGAGGGCATGAAGTACCTCGACCGGCTCGAGGTCTACGACCTGCAGGGGCTGCACCGCTCACTGCGCGCCGCGTAGCCCCGCCGACTGCGCCAGCGGCGCTGACCGGCGCAACCGCGCCGCGCTCGCTGCGATTTCTTCACGACTTCTTCGTGCTCGGCGCGACGTGGCCGACCCGCACCGCGGTGGCCGAGCTCGCCACGCCGTGCATGTTGTGTTGCGCGGGGAGCCAGTCGCGGCGATAGCCCCAGCCTTCGGCGCGCGAGGTCGAGCGTGCCGGCCGGCGCCCGCGCGGCATCGCCGCCGGCGACGATCGAGGCGAGGTCGAGGACGGAAATCGGGGCCATGGTTTGCGCTGCGCTATTTCCACGATGAAGCGGCGGCTTCCGTGGCGCCGCGCGCGCATCGAGGATCGCGGCTTGCGCCGGTCGCGCCGGATCGATAAAGTTCCCGCCCATCGGCCCCGGCAGTGCCGGGGCTTTGTATTTTCTGCGAGTTTGCGACATGCCGATTCCGATTACGGTGCGCGGCGCCGAGAAGCTGAAGGAAGAACTGCAGCGCCTGAAGGCGATCGATCGGCCGGCGATCATCCAGGCGATCAAGGAGGCGCGCGAGAAGGGCGACCTGTCCGAGAACGCCGAGTACGAGGCCGCGCGGGAGCGCCAGGGCTTCATCGAGGGGCGCATCAACGAACTGGAAGGCAAGGTCGGCAGCCTGCAGATCATCGATCCGGCCAGCGTCGACGCCGGCGGCCGGGTGGTGTTCGGCGCGACCGTCGAGCTCGAGGACCTGACCGCGGGCGAATCGGTCAAGTACCAGATCGTCGGTGACGACGAAGCCGACATCAAGGCCGGGCTGATCTCGATCTCCAGTCCGATTGCGCGTGCGCTGATCGGCAAGATGGAAGGCGACGTGATCGAGGTCGCCGCGCCCGGCGGCCGCCGCGAGTACGAGATCCTGGTCGTCAGTTACGCCTGACGCCGGCCGCGCGGCGCGATTACGCGCCGCTGCGTGCGGCGAATGTCCTCGCGCTGTGGCTTGCGGCGCGCACCGAACGCCGCACGCTCGGCGCGCGTCGGCGGCGCCGGTTTCGCGGGCGCGGATTCCTCCGGTCTTGGCCGATACAGCACCAGCAGCTTGCCGATCATCTGCACGCGCGCGGCGCCAAGCCGCGCGGCCAGATCGGCGCACAACTGCTCGCGCTCATCGCGCTCGTCGCCTGGCACGCGGATCTTGATCAGCTCGTGCGCATCGAGCGCGCGGTCGATTTCCCTGACCACCGCGTCCGACAGGCCCGCCGCGCCGAGCAGCACGACCGGTTTCAGGTGATGCGCGCGCGCCTTCAGTTGCAGGCGCTCGGCACGGGTCAGGGTGAGTTCAGTCATGCACGTATGCTAACCGCCATGCCGGTCGCGAAGAAAAAGCATCGCTCCAATCCCGAGTGGATCCGCCGCCACGTGACCGACCCGTACGTGAAAGCGGCGACCCGGCACGGCTATCGCTCGCGCGCGGCATACAAGCTGATCGAGATCGACGCCAAGGAAAAGCTGCTGCGGCCGGGGATGACCGTGATCGACCTCGGAGCCGCCCCCGGTAGCTGGGCGCAGGTCGTGCGCGAGCGGCTGACGACGGGCTGCGCCGTGCGTGGCCGCATCGTGGCGCTCGACATCCTGCCGATGGATCCGCTGCCCGACGTGCAGTTCATCCAGGGCGATTTCCGCGAAGAGGCGGTCGCGGCCGAACTCGCCGCGGCGCTGGCGGGGCAGAAGGCCGACGTGGTGCTGTCCGACATGGCGCCCAATCTGTCGGGAATCGCCGCGGCCGACGCGGCCCGCAGCCTGCACCTGGCGGAACTCGCCCTCGAATTCGCGATCGCGCACCTGAAACCGGACGGTGCGCTGCTGGTCAAAGCGTTTCAGGGCAGCGGGTACAGCCAGTTCGTCGAGCAGTTGAAGCGCGGCTTCGCGTCGGTGGCGGCGAGAAAGCCGCCGGCGTCGCGGGCCGAATCCGCGGAAACCTATCTGCTGGCGCGCGGCCTGAAGAGGCGGGAGAACTCGACGTCGGCCAAAGGGTTGAAATAGCCCGCCGGGCGCCCCCACATTCCACTCGCGCCAGTGGGGGTCCGGCATGCGGATTGCGCCTACAATGGCCAGGCATTGAAGGCTCGGATGCGTACGAGCGAGCCGTTTCGGGCCGAGCGCCCGCCGTCAGGAGTTCATCTTGAACAACAACATGTTCGCGAAAGCCGCCATCTGGATGGTGATCGCGCTCGTTCTGTTCACCGTATTCAAGCAGTTCGAAGGGCGGCAGCGGCCTGGTGAATCGTACGTGCCGTATTCCGACTTCCTGGCCGAAGTGAAATCGGGACACGTGAAGTCCGTCACGATCCAGGAGTCCGGCGTCACGCCCGAGGTGGTCGCGGTCACGAACGACGACCGGCGCATTCGCACCGTGGCCACGGTTCTGGACCGCGGGCTGATGGGCGATCTGATCAATTCGGGCGTGAAGGTCGACGTGAAGCCGCGCGAGGAGCAGTCGCTGCTGACCTCGATCTTCGTGTCGTGGTTCCCGATGCTGCTGTTGATCGGCGTCTGGATCTTCTTCATGCGCCAGATGCAGGGGGGCGGCAGGGGCGGCGCGTTCAGCTTCGGCAAGTCGCGCGCGCGCATGCTCGATGAGAGCAACAACAACATCACCTTCGTCGATGTCGCCGGCTGCGACGAGGCGAAGGAAGAGGTGCAGGAACTGGTGGACTTCCTGCGCGACCCGAGCAAGTTCCAGAAGCTCGGCGGCCGCATCCCGCGCGGCGTGCTGATGGTCGGCTCGCCCGGCACCGGCAAGACGCTGCTGGCGAGAGCGATTGCGGGCGAAGCCAAGGTCCCGTTCTTCTCGATTTCGGGCTCCGACTTCGTCGAAATGTTCGTCGGCGTGGGTGCGGCGCGCGTGCGCGACATGTTCGAGAACGCGAAGAAGCACGCGCCGTGCATCATCTTCATCGACGAGATCGACGCGGTCGGCCGCCAGCGCGGCGCCGGCCTGGGCGGCGGCAACGACGAGCGCGAGCAGACGCTGAACCAGTTGCTGGTCGAGATGGACGGGTTCGAGACCGGCCAGGGCATCATCGTCATCGCCGCAACCAACCGGCCCGACGTGCTCGACCCGGCGCTGCTGCGGCCGGGCCGCTTCGACCGCCAGGTCGTGGTGCCGCTGCCCGACATCCGCGGCCGCGAGCAGATCCTGAACGTGCACATGCGCAAGGTGCCGATCGGCGCCGACGTGCGCGCCGACGTGATCGCGCGCGGCACGCCGGGATTCTCCGGCGCGGACCTCGCCAACCTGGTCAACGAGGCGGCGCTGTTCGCCGCGCGGCGCAGCGCGCGCGTGGTCGAGATGCAGGATTTCGAGCGCGCCAAGGACAAGATCATGATGGGCGCCGAGCGCAAATCGATGGTCATGTCGGAGGAGGAGCGCAGGAACACCGCCTACCACGAGTCCGGCCACGCGGTGGTGGCCAAGCTCGTGCCCAAGTCCGACCCGGTGCACAAGGTGACGATCATTCCGCGCGGCCGTGCGCTCGGGCTGACGATGCAGTTGCCCGAGCAGGACCGCTACGCGTACGACCGCATCTATCTGCTGTCACGCATCGCCGTGCTGTTCGGTGGCCGCATCGCCGAGGAAGTGTTCATGAACCAGATGACCACCGGCGCCGGCAACGACTTCGAGCGCGCCACGCAGATGGCGCGCGACATGGTCACGCGCTACGGCATGAGCGACCTGCTCGGCCCGATGGTGTATGCGGAGAACGAGGGCGAGGTGTTCCTCGGCCGCTCGATCACCAAGACCACGCACGTGTCGGAAGAGACGATGCGCAAGGTCGACGCCGAGATCCGCCGCATCATCGACGAGCAGTACGCGCTGGCGCGGAAGCTGATCGAGGACAACCGCGATAAGGTCGAGGCGATGGCGAAGGCGCTGCTGGAGCTGGAGACGATCGACTCCGACCAGATCGACGACATCATGGCCGGCAAGCCGCCGCGTCCGCCGAAGCCGATGGCGCCGACCCTTCCCGCCGGCGGCAAGTCCGAATCCGGCGGCGTCGAAGGCGCCGCGCAGCCCGCTTAAGCCGGCGTGGCCGTCGCGCGCCGTGCCGCGCGCGGCTCCGCGATGAGGCTTGCCGCCTGGTGCGCCCAGGCGGCCGCGTCTTCGCTCAGTGCGGCGATTCGATCGGGCGCGAGCCCGAGATCCGCCGCCGCCCGGTCGATCCCGTCGACATCGGCGTACTCGGCAGCCAGCGCAGCATCCAGATAGGGCCGCCACGGCCCGCGCGCGCCGATCAGCGCATCGACCGCGGTATCCGAAAGACGCGCGCTCGCCAGCGGAACTTCGAGCGGCACGTCGAGCAGCACGTCGAGCAACGAGAACGCGCCGGTGACGAACATCGCTTCCGGCGGCTCGGTGCCGCGCTCGGCGGCCAGCAGTTCGCACAGGCGCGCGCGCGCCAGCGCGGTTTCGAACAGCGCCGGAGCCAGCGGGCGCTCGGCATCGCCCGACACCAGCATCAGCGTCAGCCAGCGATACAGCTCGCTGGTGCCGAGCAACGTCAGCGCGTCCTGGATCGAGTCGGCCGGACGCGACAATCCGAACGCGGCCGAATTCACCGTTCGCAGCAGGCGAAAGCTCAGCGTCGGATCGGACTTGAACAGCGTGACGAGTTCGCGCATCGGCTTGCCGGCGACGACCGCCGCGAGCGCCGTGGCGGCGCTCGCCATCGGCGCCGACATCTGCGTTTTCTGCGGACCCTGCGCCGCACGCTGATAGGCGCCGCAGCAGTAGGTGAAGCCGGCGGCGATGACTGCGCTCAGATCCTCGAACGACATCAGGTTGATCGCGATGCGCGCCGACCGCAGCGGCGACAGCGCATGCGCCGCCGCGAGCAGCGCCGTGCGCCCGGCGTGCTGCGTGCCGTCGAGCAGGCCGATCGTGCCCGGCAGAGGGTCGGCCAGCGCGACGCGCAGCCGGCGCTGGATCAGGCTCCCGACCACGGTGGCGAAGTGCGAACCGAACGTCGCCCGGTGCTCGGCACCGAGCCGCAGGATCGCCTGCGGCGGCAGCGCGGCGAGAAACGCGGCGTCGAGAACCATCGGCGCCGGCGCGGCCAGCAGCACGACGCGTTCCGTCTGCGCGATGCTGCGCGCGGCATGCACCAGCGCCGACTGGTGCGCGTCACGCACCGAATGCGGCGCGCCCGGTCTGGCGATGCGCTCGGCGGTGGCGGCCGGCAGTTGCAGGTCCCAGCCCGCGATCGCGCCGGAGCTTCCGATCAAGGGGCGGCGCCGCACCAGTCGCCACACTTGCACCGGTGGCGCCGAATGGCCGGGCGCCGCGGGTGCGGTCGCGCGCTGCTCGTGTACCTGGGGCCGCGCAGCGGTGCCGGAACTGCCGCTGCGCCACCAGTTCATCAGCCCGGCGAACATGGACGGACTCCGGAATGCGGGTCCATAGAATGCCGGCTGGACTCGAAACCGATCGATCCGAAATGCACGGTCTTGACCCCTCAACTCCGGCGTCCGGCGCGGCATGGCACTGCGCACGCCACCGCATCGCACTGGGGCAGCCGCGGATCATGGGGATCGTCAACGTCACGCCGGACTCGTTTTCCGACGGCGGCCGCAGCCTCGATCCGGCCGCGGCGCGCGCCACCGCGCTGCGGTTGATCGAGGAGGGCGCCGACATCGTCGACATCGGCGGCGAGTCGACGCGTCCGGGCGCGGCCGAGGTCAGCGCCGCGGAGGAACTGCGGCGCGTGCTGCCGCTGCTGATCGCGCTGCGCGACACGGGCGTGCCGATCTCCGTCGACACTTCGAAGCCGGAGGTGATGCAGGCGGCGCTCGGCGAGGGCGCGTCGATCATCAACGACGTGTGCGCGCTGCAGACACCGGGCGCGATCGATGCCGTCGCGCGCGCCGACTGCGGCATCGTGCTGATGCACATGCAGGGCACGCCGCGCACGATGCAGGCGGCGCCGCACTACGACGACGTGGTGCGCGAGGTCGCCGACTTCCTGCGCGCGCGGCGCGACGCGCTGCTCGCCGCCGGGGTCGCCGCGGAGCGGATCGTGCTCGACCCCGGCTTCGGGTTCGGCAAGACGCTCGCGCATAATCTCGCCCTGCTGGCCCGGCTCGACGCGCTGGCGCGGCTCGGCCAGCCGGTGCTGGCCGGGTTGTCGCGCAAGTCGATGCTCGGCCAGTTGACGGGGCGGCCGGTCGACGAACGCGTGCACGCATCGGTCGCCGCCGCGCTGCTGGCGGTCGCGCGCGGCGCGCGGATCGTGCGCGTGCACGACGTGGCGGCCACGCGCGATGCGCTGCGCATCTGGGCCGCGCTGCGGGAGCAAGACGAGGGGGAAAGGTGAGTCGCAGATACTTCGGTACCGACGGCGTGCGCGGCACGGTCGGGCAGATGCCGATCACGCCGGGATTCGTAATGCGGCTGGGCCAGGCCGCGGGCCACGTGCTGGCGCGCGCATCGGGCCAGCGTCCCACCGTGCTGATCGGCAAGGACACGCGCATCTCCGGCTACATGCTGGAGGCGGCGCTGGAGGCGGGTTTCTCCAGCGTCGGCGTCGACGTGGTGCTGTGCGGCCCGCTGCCGACGCCTGCGGTCGCGTACCTGACGCGCGCGCTGCGGCTGACCGCCGGCGTGGTGATCAGCGCCTCGCACAACCCGTACCCGGACAACGGCATCAAATTCTTCTCCGCGCTCGGCAAGAAGCTGCCCGACGAGGTCGAAGCGGCGATCGAGAGCGAGATGGACCGCGCGCAGGAGTGCGTCGAGTCGCGCCTGCTCGGCAAGGCGCGCCGGCTCGACGACGCGGCGGGGCGCTACGTCGAGTTCTGCAAGAGCACGTACCCGAACGAATTCGACCTGAAGGGCCTGAAGATCGTGATCGACTGCGCGCACGGCGCCGCGTATCACGTCGCACCCGACGTGTTCCACGAGCTCGGCGCCGAAGTGGTCGCCGTCGGCGCCGAGCCCAACGGATTCAACATCAACGACGGCGTCGGCGCGGTGCACGCGGCGCATCTGGCCGAAGTGGTGCGCGCCAATGGGGCCGACCTCGGCATCGCGCTCGACGGCGACGCCGACCGCGTGGTGATCGCCGACGGCGGCGGCCGCGTGTACAACGGCGACGAGCTGCTGTACGTGATCGTGCGCGACCGGCTGGCGATCAACGGCGTGCGCGGCGTGGTCGGCACGCTGATGACCAACTACGCGCTGGAGCGGCGGCTCGCCGAACTTGGCGTGCCGTTCGAGCGCGCCCGGGTCGGCGACCGCTACGTGCTGGAGCTGCTGGAGCAACGCGGCTGGCTGCTCGGCGGCGAAGGCTCGGGCCACATCATCTGCCTCGACAAGCACAGCACCGGCGACGGCATCATCAGCAGCCTGCAGGTGCTGGCGGCGATGCGGCGCGCGCACAAGACGCTCGCGCAGCTCACCGCCGATCTGCCGCTGCTGCCGCAGTCGCTGGTCAACGTGCGCATTGCCAACGGCTTCGACTGGAAACAGCATGCGCCGCTGGCGCTCGAGATCGAGCAGGTCGAGCGGCAACTGTCCGGCCGTGGCCGCGTGCTGATCCGCGCGTCGGGCACCGAGCCGCTGCTGCGCGTGATGGTCGAGGCGGGCGAGGAGCAGCTCGCCGGCGCCCTCGCGCGGCGGCTCGCGGAAGCGGTCGGTCGGCCCTGACGACGCCGGCATTGCGGCAGCCGTCACGGTGTCCCTGTGACGCGGGCGTGTCATGCCGATGACACATAGCGGCCCTATCGTGGCGGCGTTTGTTGCCAACCAGAGAGGACCGAGTTCCATGCTGCACAGACAGATCGCCAAGGGCTTGACCATCGCCGCTTCGATGGCGTTTTCCGCTGCGGTGCTGGCGGCCGACATCACCGGCGCCGGCGCGACCTTCCCCTATCCCATCTATGCCAAGTGGGCCGACGCCTACAAGAAGAGCACCGGCATCGGGATGAACTACCAGTCGATCGGCTCCGGCGGCGGCATCAAGCAGATCACCGCGAAGACGGTCGATTTCGGCGCCTCCGACATGCCGATGAAGCCGGAGGAGCTGCAGAAAAACGGCTTGATGCAGTTTCCCGCAATCATGGGCGGCGACGTCATCGTCTTTAACCTCAAAGGAGTCGAATCGGGTGCGATCACGCTGACGGGTCCGATGGTTGCCGACATCTACCTCGGCAAGATCAAGATGTGGAACGATCCGGTGATCGCGAAAGCGAATCCGGGCGTCAAGCTGCCTGAGCAGGCGATCTCGGTCGTGCATCGATCGGATGGTTCCGGCACCACGTTCATCTTCGTCAACTACTTGTCGAAGGTCAGTGACGAGTGGAAGACCAAGGTCGGCGAGGGCACCTCGGTCGCGTGGCCGACCGGCGTAGGCGGCAAGGGCAACGAGGGCGTCGCGTCCTACGTACAGCGCATCAACGGTGCGATCGGTTACGTCGAATATGCCTATGCCAAGCAGAACAAGCTGGCGGTGGCCCGGATGGTCAATCGCGATGGCGTCGCGGTGACGCCGTCGGACACCGCGTTCGCTGCCGCCGCCGCCGGCGCCGACTGGTCGAAGGCCCCCGGCATGTACCTGGTGCTGACGGATCAGCCGGGCAAGCAGAGCTGGCCGATGACCGGCGCCTCGTTCATCCTGATGCACAAGGTGCAGGACAAGCCCGAAAACGCGAAGCAAGTGCTCAAGTTCTTCGACTGGGCGTTCCAGAACGGCAGGCAAATGGCGGACGAACTCGATTATGTGCCGATGCCGGACAGCGTTGTCGCCCTGATCAGGTCGGCCTGGAAATCGAACCTCAAGGACAGCTCCGGAAAGGCGCTGTATTGATCGCCGCGCGACCGCCGATCGCACTCGTTGTTGCGCAGGAATGCGGGCGGCCTCTTGCCGCCCGCTCTTGTAAAGTGCGGCGCCTGCGCATCGCAACCGGGGTCGGTCCGCGCGACGCGGGCGATCGGATGCCGGCCGACGCCGATGCGCTGCCGCCCGCTACTATCTGCGCTGGAGCAATCGATTGAGTCTCACGTCCGTGTCCTCCGCCGATGCGCGACCCCGAGCCGATCTGATCGCCGGCGCCCCCATGGCCGCGGCGGGACGCGCGCTGCGCTCGCACGCCTGGAAGGACACGGCGTTCGAGTGGCTGACGCGCGCCTTCGCGCTGCTGGTGTTCAGCCTCCTGGCCGCGATCCTGATCACGCTGGTCGTCGGCAGCATGCTGTCGCTGCAGAAGTACGGTTTCAGCTTCGTGTGGCGGTCCGACTGGGACCCGGTGCAGGAGGAGTTTGGCGCGCTGGTGCCCATTTACGGCACGCTGGTCACTTCGTTGATCGCGATGCTGATCGGCGTGCCGGTCAGTTTCGGCATCGCGCTGTTCCTGACCGAACTGTCGCCGCGCTGGCTGAGGCGCCCGCTGGGCACCGCGATCGAACTGCTGGCCGCGATCCCGTCGATCATCTACGGCATGTGGGGCCTGTTCGTGCTCACCCCGCTGCTGCAGACCTACGTCCAGCCGCTGCTGATCAAGACGCTCGGCAACGTGCCGCTCGTCGCGCCGCTGTTCCAGGGACCGCCGTTGGGCATCGGCATGCTGACTGCCGGGCTGATCCTGTCGGTGATGGTGATTCCATTCATCACCGCGGTGATGCGCGACGTGTTCGAGCTGGTGCCCGCGATGTTGAAGGAATCCGCCTACGCGCTCGGCGCAACCACCTGGGAGGTCGTTTGGCGCGTGGTGCTGCCGTACACGAAGGTCGGCGTGATCGGCGGCATCATGCTTGGGCTCGGTCGCGCGCTGGGCGAGACGATGGCGGTGACCTTCGTGATCGGCAACGCGCATCAGCTGGCCACCTCGCTGCTGGCGCCCGGCAACAGCATCGCGTCGGCGCTCGCCAACGAATTCACCGAGGCGGTCGGCGATCTGTATTTCTCGTCGCTGATCGAACTCGGCCTGATCCTGTTCGTGATCACGACCATCGTGCTGGCGCTGTCGAAGCTGCTGCTGCAGCGCCTGACGCGGCAGGAAGGCACGCGTACGTGAGGCGATCGCCGCGATGAGCCAGATCATCAGCAGCGCCAATCCGGTCTACGTGGCGCGCAAGCGCCGCAACGCGGTGATGCTCGCCGTGTCGGCGCTGGCGCTGGCGTTCGGCCTGTTCTGGCTGGTGTGGATTCTCGGGACGCTGCTGCTGGAAGGCGGCAACGCGCTGACGCGCGTATCCCTGTACACGCAGATGACGCCGCCGCCCGGCGCCGACGGCGGGCTGGCCAATGCCATTGCCGGCAGCGTGATCATGGTGATCGCCGGGACGCTGCTCGGCACGCCGGTCGGCATCCTGGCCGGAACCTATCTCGCCGAGTACGGCCGCTCGAGCCGGCTGGCGTCGGCGACGCGGTTCCTGAACGACGTGCTGCTGTCGGCGCCGTCGATCGTGATCGGGCTGTTCGTGTATTCGGTGTACGTGGCGAAGGTCGGGCACTTTTCCGGCCTGGCCGGCTCGATCGCGCTCGGCCTGCTGGTGGTCCCGGTGGTCGTACGCACCACCGACGACATGCTCAATCTCGTGCCGGCGAGCCTGCGCGAGGCGGCGTTCGCGCTCGGTTGCCCGACCTGGAAGGTCGTGGTCGCGATCACCTACCGTGCCGCGCGTACCGGCGTGGTGACCGGCGTCCTGCTGGCAGTGGCTCGGATCAGCGGCGAAACGGCGCCGCTGCTGTTCACCGCACTGAACAACCAGTTCTGGTCGCTCGACCTCAACGCGCCGCTGGCGAACCTGCCGGTGGTGATCTTTCAGTTCGCGATGAGTCCGTACGAGGACTGGCATCGGCTCGCGTGGGGCGGCGCGGCGCTGATCACGCTGGCGGTGCTCGCACTGAACATCGTCGCGCGGCTGTTGTTCCGGAAATCACATTGAGACAATCGATGGTCGACAACCTGCTTAAAGCGCGGCCCGCGGCGGCGGCGGCGCCGGCGGCGCCGCCGCCGGCGAACATCAAGCTGAAGGTGCGCAACCTGAACTTCTATTACGGCAGCTATCAGGCGCTGAAGTCGATCTCGATCGACGTTCCCGAACACAAGGTGACCGCGTTCATCGGCCCGTCCGGCTGCGGCAAGTCGACCCTGCTGCGGACGTTCAACAAGATGTATGCCCTGTACCCGGACCAGCGCGCCGAGGGCGAGATCCTGTTCGACGGCGAGAACCTGGTGACGAGCCGCCAGGACGTGTCGCTGATCCGCGCCAAGATCGGCATGGTGTTCCAGAAGCCGACCCCGTTTCCGATGTCGATCTACGACAACATCGCCTTCGGCGTGCGCATGTTCGAGTCGCTCAACCGGGCCGAGATGGACGAGCGCGTCGAGTGGGCGCTGCAGCGCGCTGCGCTCTGGCGCGAGGTCAAGGACAAGCTGGGCCAGAGCGGCCACAGCCTGTCCGGCGGCCAGCAGCAACGGCTGTGCATCGCGCGCGGCATCGCGATCCGCCCCGAGATGATCCTGCTCGACGAGCCGTGCTCGGCGCTCGACCCGATCTCGACCGCCAAGATCGAGGAGCTGATCGAAGAGCTGAAGCAGGACTACACGGTCGCGATCGTCACGCACAACATGCAGCAGGCCGCGCGCGTCAGCGACTACACCGCGTACATGTACCTGGGCGAACTGATTGAATTCGGCGAGACGGACCAGATCTTCATCAAGCCGAAGCGCAAGGAGACCGAGGACTACATAACGGGACGCTTCGGTTGAGCGGGAGACGACGATGGCCACGGGCGAGCATTCCTCCAAGCAGTACGACCACGAACTCGAGTCGATCCGCTCGCGCGTGCTGCAGATGGGCGGGCTGGTCGAGGCGCAGCTGAAGCTGGCGATCGAGGCGTTCGACACCGAGGATGTCGCGCGCGCCGACGAGGTGATCGCGGCCGACCGCCGCGTCAACGAGCTCGAAGTCGAGCTCGACCGCGCGGTCAACAACGTGATCGCGCGCCGCCAGCCGACCGCGAGCGACCTGCGGCTGATCATGGGGGTGGCCAAGACGATCGTCGACATCGAACGCATCGGCGACGAGGCGACCAAGATCGCGCGCGTGGCGCGCTGGCTGCACGAGAAGAAGGTGCCCAACGTGCGGCTGCCGCGCGTGCCCGACGTGCACGCGTGCGGGACGATCGTCACCAGCATGCTGCGCGGCTCGCTCGACTCGTTCGCGCGGCTCGACGTGGCCGCCGCCGCCGGCATCATCCGCGACGACCGCGGGGTCGACGAGCGCTTCCGCGCGATCCTGCGCCAGTTGATCACGTTCATGATGGAAGACCCGCGCACGATCTCGGCGTCGATCGACATCATCTGGGCCGCCAAGGCGATCGAGCGCATCGGCGACCACGCCAAGAACATCGCCGAGCACGTGATCTTCATTGCGCAGGGCGAGGACATTCGCCACGCCGGGCCCGAGGCGCTGGCGCAGGCGGTGCGCGAGGCGTGAGGGGCCCATGCCGGCATCGATACTGGTGGTCGAGGACGAGCCGGCGATTCAGGAACTGGTGTCGTACGCGTGCGGCGAGAGCGGCTACGAGGTGCGGCGGGCCGACTCCGCCGGCGCTGCGCAGGCGGCGATCGGCGACCGGCTGCCGGACCTCGTGATCCTCGACTGGATGCTGCCCGACCGCGCGGGCATCGACCTGCTGCGCGGGCTGCGCGCCGACGCGCGCACGCGCGAGCTGCCGGTGATCATGCTGACCGCGAAGGGCGCCGAGGGCGACCGCGTCGCCGGGCTCGACGCTGGCGCGGACGACTACGTGGTCAAGCCGTTCTCGCCGCGCGAGTTAATGTCGCGCGTGCGCGCGGTGATCCGCCGCCGCGCGCCGGACAAGGGCGACGAGCCGATCGTCTGCGGGGGGCTCGCGATCGATCCGGCGCGGCACGCAGTCACCTTCGACGGCCGGCCGGTGCAATTGGGGCTGGCCGAATTCAAGCTGCTGCGGTTCCTGGCCGCGCAGCCCGAGCGCGTGTTCACGCGCCGCCAGCTGCTCGACAGCGTGTGGGGCGACCACGTCTTCATCGAGGAGCGCACGGTCGACGTGCACGTGCTGCGGCTACGCAAGGCGCTCGCCGCCGCCGGAGCGCAGCACCTGGTGCAGACCGTGCGCGGACTGGGCTACCGGCTGGCGCGCGCCGCCGGCGCGGCAGCGGGCTGATGCGCACGATGAACCGCGAGACGCTGCGACACCGCCTGCTCCTGCTGCTGCCCGCGGTCATGCGGCTCGCGCTGGTGGCCGTCGTGGCGGTGATCGCCGGCGTGCTGTTCGGCGCGGTGGCCGGACTCGCCGTGGCGCTGGCGGGCGTGGTGCTGATGTTCTTGGTGCACCTCGTGTATCTGGCGTTCCTCGGCCAGTGGCTCGAGCAGCCGCGGCTGGCGACGATTCCGCACGGTGTGGGCACGTGGGCGGAGATCTTCACGCGCCTGTACAAGTCGCGCCGCGCCAGCGAGGCGAGCGAGCGCCGGCTGCAAGACAACGAGGAACGCTTCCGCCGCACGATCAGCGCGCTGCCGGAAGGCATCCTGCTGGTCGACGCGTCGCTGCAGATCGAATGGTGCAACCCGGTCGCCGAGCAGCACCTCGGCATTAGCCTGCGCGCCGACCAGGGCCTGCGGCTGACCAACCTTGTGCGCGACCCGGCCTTCGTCGCGTACATGACGTCGGCGAACTTCGAGCAGCCGCTGGTGTTCCGGCCGCTCGGCAATCCGGCGCTGGTCCTGTCGATCGGCGTGATCGAGTTCGAGCCGGGGCGTTCGATCGTGATCTCGCGCGACATCACGCAGTCCGAGCGCGTCGACGCGATGCGGCGCGACTTCGTCGCCAACGTGTCGCACGAACTGCGCACGCCGCTGACGGTCGTCAACGGCTTTCTCGAGACGCTGCTCGACGCGCGACCGCCGCTCGACGCGACGCGCACGCGCCATTTGCAGCTGATGCACGAGCAGGCGTCGCGCATGCAGCGCCTGGTCGAGGACCTGCTGCTGCTGTCGCGGCTGGAGTCGGCGGAGACGCCGCTGGCGGAAGAGCAGGTCGATGTGCCGCAACTCGTGCGCGCACTGGAGTCCGAGGCGCGCGCGCTGTCGCAGGGCCGGCACGAGATCGCGGCCGAGATCGAGCGCGTGCACCTGCGCGGCAGCCGCGAAGAACTGCGCAGCGCGTTCGGCAACCTCGTGTCGAATGCAGTGCGCTACACACCCGCCGGCGGACGCATCCGGCTCCGCTGGCGCGTGGCCGACGACGGCGCGCTGTTCGAGGTCGAGGACAGCGGCATCGGCATCGAGCCCGAGCACATCCCGCGGCTGACCGAGCGCTTCTATCGCGTCGACAAGAGCCGTTCGCGCGAAACCGGCGGCACCGGACTCGGTCTCGCGATCGTCAAGCACGTGCTGCTGCGACACCAGGGACGGCTCGACGTGCGCTCGCGCGTCGGGCAGGGCAGCGTGTTCGGCGCGTGGCTGCCGGCGGCGCGCCTGATCCGGGTGGCCGAGCCGGCGCGTGCGGCGGCCTGAACGGACAATGAGCACCTCAAATTGCCGCCCGTCGTCCGCACCGGTATCATGCGCATGCCTTCGGGGCGTAGCGCAGCCTGGTAGCGCACCTGCCTTGGGCGCAGGGGGTCGGAGGTTCGAATCCTCTCGCCCCGACCAGTCTTCCTGGCTGCAATGCCCTCGCCCGGGGAACCGAACTGCCCGTAGCTCAGCTGGATAGAGCACCGGCCTTCTAAGCCGGGGGTCGCAGGTTCGAGTCCTGCCGGGCAGGCCAGGACAAAGCGGTGGCCGTAGCTCAACGGTAGAGTCCCGGATTGTGATTCCGGTTGTTGTGGGTTCGAATCCCATCGGCCACCCCAGCACGGCACCTTGCACGGTATTAGGGTTTGGGCTTCGGCGGGCGTGTTTTTCGGAACGAACGAGGGGACTCGGCGCGCCCCCTCGTGCTCCCCCAGCCAGCCCTACGAGGGCGAACTCGATGAGCAAGGCATTTGTTAAGGAATCCGACGCGCTCGACGATGACGAAGTCGAGGCGCCGCCGCTGCCCGCCGGAACGAAGAACTACATCACGCCGGCCGGCTTCAAGCGGCTGAAGGACGAACTCGTCCAACTGCTGAACGTCGAGCGGCCCGAGGTCGTGCGTACGGTGTCGTGGGCCGCGAGCAACGGCGATCGCTCGGAAAACGGCGACTACATCTACGGCAAGAAGCGGCTGCGCGAGATCGACCGGCGCATCCGCTTCCTGACCAAGCGGCTCGACAGCGCCGAAGTCGTCGACCCGGCCGCGCGGCCGCCGACCGACCAGATCTTCTTCGGCGCCACGGTGCGCTACACCACCGCGACCGGTGACGAGCAGCAGATCACGATCGCCGGAATCGACGAGGTCGATCTGGCGCGCGGGTTCGTCAGCTGGATCTCGCCGATCGCGCGCGCGCTGATGAAGGCGCGCGAAGGCGACAGCGTGCTGCTGCGCACGCCGGCAGGGATCGAGACGCTGGAAATCCTAGAAGTCCGCTACGCGTGAGGGCGCTCAGGCTTCCTCGGCGGTTTCCTGCCCGGGCGCACGCGCGACCGCGCGCGCGCGCGTCACGCGCGAGACTTCCTTGATCCGGCGCAGCCCGCGAATCAGCCGCGCCAGGTGCTTGCGGTTGCGCACCTGCACCTTGAAATGGATCAGCGCCTGGTCCGAGCCCTCGTCCTCCAGGTGCACGTTCAGGATGTTCGAATCGGCCTCGGCGATCGCGATCGCGATCCGGCCCAGCACGCCGCGCTGGTTCGCGGCGGCGACATCGATGTTGACGCCGTACAGGCCGGTGATTTCCTCGGCCCACTGCAGGTCGATCCAGCGCTCCGGATCGGCGCGGCGCGCCCGACGCGCGTTCGGGCAGTCGGTCTGGTGCACGGCCAGCCCCTGATCCTTGCGCATGTGGCCGACCACCGCATCGCCGGGAATCGGGCTGCAGCAGTTCGCCATCTGCAGCGCCATGCCTTCGGTGCCGCGGATCACCACCGGCGCCGGCGTCGTGAACGCGGCGCGTGAGGTCTCGGTGACGGCCTGCCCGACGGCGGGCTGCAGCCCGAGCATCAGCTGCCGCGCGACGACGGCGGCCAGCCGCCGCCCCAGCCCGATGTCGGCCAGGATCTCGTCGCGATCGCGCGCCTGCGCCTCCTTGATCAGCGCCTCCCAGCGCGCGACCGGCACGTCGGCGAGCGCGAAGTCGAGCTGGCGCGCGGCCTGCGTCAACAGGCGTTCGCCGAGCGCGATCGATTCCTCCCGCTTCATCGTGCGCAGAAAGTGGCGGATCTCCGCGCGCGCTTTGCCGGTGCGCACGAACGCGAGCCAGCCCGGATTCGGGCGCGCGACCGGGCCGGTGACGACCTCGACCACGTCGCCATTGCGCAGCTCGGTGCGCAGCGGCTGAATCTCGTTGTTGATGCGCGCGGCCACGCACTTGTTGCCGACGTCGGTGTGGATGCCGTAGGCGAAGTCAACCGGTGTGGCGCCGCGGGGCAGACTGACGATCTTTCCCTTCGGCGTGAACACGTAGACCTTGTCGGGGAACAGATCGACCTTGATGTTCTCCATCAGCTCGGCCGAATCGCCGGTCTGCTGATGGATATCGAGCAGCGACTGCAGCCACTGGTGCGTGCGCGACTGCAGCTCCGACAGCGACGTGTCGTCGGTCTTGTACAGCCAGTGCGCCGCCACGCCCGACTCGGCGACGTTGTTCATCGCGCGCGTGCGGATCTGGAACTCGATCGGCGTTCCGTAGGGCCCGATCAAGGTCGTGTGCACCGACTGGTAGCCGTTGACCTTCGGGATCGCGATGTAATCC
Source organism: Pseudomonadota bacterium (assembly GCA_029778535.1). Taxonomy (GTDB): domain Bacteria; phylum Pseudomonadota; class Gammaproteobacteria; order Burkholderiales; family Burkholderiaceae_F; genus JAKOQB01. The sequence continues at coordinate 40,273 of JAKOQB010000139.1, forward strand.
TTGAAGCGCCCCGGCACCGGCCGGTACAGCGCGTGCAGCGCTCCCAACGCGAGGTAGCAGTCCTGGCGCGTGTTGACGACGATTCGAAAGCCGTAGATGTCGAGCACCTCGGAGAACGACAGGTTCTTCTCGACCATCTTGCGGTAGATGCCGTAAATGGTCTTCTCGCGGCCGTAGACCTCGGCCTTGATCTTGTGCTCGGCGAGCGTGCGGCGCACCGCGTCGAGGATCTTGCCCAGCACCTCGCGCCGGTTGCCGCGCGCCGACAGCACCGCCTTCTGCAGCACCTGGAAGCGCAGCGGATGCAGACGCGCGAAGCTGCCTTCCTGCAGTTCGCGGTAGATCGCATTGAGCCCCAGCCGGTGCGCGATCGGCGCATAGATGTCGAGCGTCTCCTGCGCGATGCGGCGCTGCTTGTCGCGCTCCATCGCGTCGAGCGTGCGCACGTTGTGCAGGCGGTCGGCGAGCTTGATCAGGATCACGCGCACGTCGCGCGCCATCGCCAGCAGCATCTTGCGGAAGCTCTCCGCCTGCTGCTCCTCGGTCGAGTCGAAGCGCAGCCGGTCGAGCTTGGAGACGCCGTCGACCAGTTCCGCCACCACCGCGCCGAAGCGCTCGACCAGCTCCTGCTTCGTGACGCCGGAATCCTCCAGCACGTCGTGCAGCAGCGCGGCCTGGATCGCGGCCGCGTCGAGCTTCCACTCGGTCAGGATCTCGGCGACCGCGATCGGGTGCGTGATGTACGGCAGACCGCTCCTGCGGAACTGGCCAAGGTGCGCGGCATCGGAGAAGCGGAACGCCTCCTTGATGCGCTGGATGTCGGCTCCGGACAGGTACTTCTTCAGCTTCTCCGTCAGCTGGGTGAAGCTGACGACACCGGCGGTGGCTGGAATCGGCGCCTCGGGCGTGCGGCGCACCGCTTTGCGCAGTGCTTCGGCGGCACGGCGCGCGAAGCCGGTGGGCGCAGCGGGAACCGTGGGCGCCGTCAGTTCCGGCGCGCCGGTGGAGGGGGGATTGGATGCCGCCATGCTCGAACCTCGGCGCTAACTTAGCGTGCGGCTCAAGGCGGCGCAAACGGGCGCGTCAGCGCCGCTGCGGCCGGGAGTGGCGCCGGGGCGCCGCGGTCGCATGGTCCGTCACATCAGCTCGGCACCTTGCGCAGCATCTCGATGCCGACGCGTCCGGCGGCGATCTCGCGCAGCGCCGCCACCGATGGCTTGTCCTTGGTGTCGATCTTGGGCGCGTGCCCCTGTGTCAGCTGGCGCGCGCGATACGCTGCGGCGAGCGTGAGCTGGAACCGGTTCGGAATGTGCTTCAGGCAGTCTTCGACGGTGATGCGGGCCATGGCGGGATTCCTCTGCTGGATTGACGCTGATTTTACTAGACGAGGACGCCGAGCTGCACGAACAGATCGTGGTTGCGTGCCGCCTGCGTCGGATAGCGCAGCCGGGCCGCGGTGACGATCGCGGTCAGCTGCGCGAGCGCGACATCGAAGTCCTCGTTGATGATCACGTAGTCCAGTTCGTGCGCGTGCGCCATCTCGCTTCCGGCCGCGAGCAGCCGGCGCGCGATCACCTGCGGCGAATCCTGGCCGCGCTTCTTCAGCCGCGTCTCCAGTGCGTCGATCGACGGCGGCAGGATGAACACGCCGACTGCGTCCGGGAAATGCTGCTTCACCTGGCGCGCGCCCTGCCAGTCGATCTCCAGCAGCACGTCGCGGCCGGCCCTCACGCGCTCGTCGATCCACACGCGCGAGGTCGCGTAGAAGTTGCCGTGCACCTCGGCGCTTTCGAGAAATTCGCCGCGCGCGCGCCGCTCCTTGAAATCCTCGACCGACACGAAATGGTACTCGCGCCCATCCTGCTCGCCCGGCCGCGGCGGCCGCGTCGTGAACGAAACCGACAGCTCGATCGCGCTGTCGCGCGCGAGCAGCGCGTTGACCAGCGTCGACTTGCCGGCGCCCGACGGCGCCACCACCAGAAAGATGTTGCCCGGTCTTGAATCGATCGCGCCGCCCGCCATGGTCACTCCAGGTTCTGGATCTGCTCGCGCATCTGCTCGATCAGCAGCTTCAGTTCGATTGCCGCCTGCGTCAGCTCGACCGCGGTGGCCTTCGAGCCGAGCGTGTTGGCTTCGCGGTTCAGCTCCTGCATCAGGAAGTCGAGTCGGCGCCCGACCGCGCCGCCGGCCGCCAGCACGCGCCGCACCTCGGCCACGTGGGTGGCGAGCCGGTTCAGTTCCTCGTCGACGTCGGCGCGCAGCCCGTACAGCGTCACCTCCTGCCGGATGCGCTCGGAGATCTCCTCGCGCGACACCACGCCGCTGCCGGAGAGCAGCGGTGCCAGCGTCTGGTTCAGGCGCTCGACCAGCTTGCGCTCGATCGCCGCCAGCATGTCGGGCGCGCGGCTCTTCAGCTCGGCGACGATCGCGTCGATCGCCGTGCAGCGCTCGAGCAGGCCGGCGCCGAGCGCGCCGCCTTCGCGCCGGCGGCTCGCCTCGAACTGGTCGAGCGCGGCCGCCAGCAGTGACAGCACCGCGGCGCGCAGTTCGTCGGCGTCGACCGACGACACTTCGACGATGCCGGGCCACGCGAGCGCGTCGGCGATCGACAGCGGCGCGGCGCCCGGCATGCGCCCCGAGATCTCCGCCGCCAGCTGCGCCAGCCGCGCTAATGCATCGGCATTGAGGCGCGGTGCCTCGGCAGCGCTCTGGCGCTGCACGCTGATGCGACACTCGACCTTGCCGCGCGCGATGCGCGCGGACAGCGTCTCGCGCACGGCGCCTTCGAACTGGCGCAGTTCGTCGGCCACGCGCAGCGTCAGATCGAGAAAGCGGGCATTGACCGACTTCAGCTCCGCGGTCAGCGTGCCGAGCGAGCTCGCGCGGCTGGCGCTCGCAAATCCGGTCATGCTGGCAACGCTCGCCATGAGTGCAACTCCAAACGGGTGATGCGGCGGGCGACGCGCCCCTTTTCGCTAGAATCGCGCCGGTCTTTCCGGAGCACTGACAGCCACGCCGCAAATGCGGGCAACGCAATCCGCGGCTCGCGAACCCTTCCTCCATGGCGGCGCAGAACAACGCAGCACTTCCCGAAGGCATCGAGGTCGGCGGATATCGCATTGTAAAGAAGATATCCAGCGGCGGTTTCTCGATCGTCTATCTCGCCACCGACGAGCACGGCAATTCGGTGGCCATCAAGGAATACATGCCGGCCGCGCTGTGCAAGCGCGGCCCGGGCGAGCTTTCTCCGTACGTGGCGCCGGAGAACCTGAACACCTACCGCATCGGTCTCAAATGCTTCTTCGAGGAGGGCCGCGCGCTGGCGTCGATCTATCACCCGAACATCGTGCGCGTGCTGAACTTCTTCCGCGCCAACGAGACGGTGTACATGGTGATGCACTACGAGTCCGGCCGCTCGCTGCAGGAGCATGTGCTGCGCAACCGCACCAAGGACCAGAAGGACGTGCTGTCCGAGCGCTTCATCCGCCGCGTGTTCACGCAGGTGATGAATGGTCTGCGCGAGGTGCACTCCAACCGGCTGCTGCACCTCGACGTGAAGCCGGCCAACATCTATCTGCGCATGGACGGCACGCCGATCCTGCTCGACTTCGGCGCGGCGCGGCAGACGCTGCAGCGGGACATCAGCAAGACCTATCCGATGTATACGCCGGGCTTCGCCGCGCCGGAACTCTACAAGCGCGATGCCGAACTCGGCCCGTGGACCGACGTCTACAGCATCGGCGCCTGCATCTATGCGTGCATGGCCGGCATGCCGCCGCAGGAATCCGACGCGCGGCTGAAGGAAGACAGGATGCCGCAGGTGCTGCGCGCGTTCCGCGGGCTGTATTCTTCCGAACTGCTGTCGATGGTCGAGCGCTGCCTGCGCCTGAATTCGCTCGAGCGGCCGCAGACGATCTACGCGGTGCAGAAGGAGCTGATCCACAACGTGCCCGAGCGGCCCGAGTTCTCCCTCATGGAACGCACCGGCGCGCGGCTGCGCCATGTGCGCGAGCGCGTGACGCGCTTCATGCGCGAGCACAACATCACCTGGTTTTAGGTCGGGCGCCAATGCGTTTTTCCGTCTACCAGGAAAGCAGGAAGGGGGCGAGGCGCGTCAACCAGGACCGCATGGGTTACCTGTACACGCGCGACTCGATCCTGATGGTGGTTGCCGACGGCATGGGCGGCCATGCGCGCGGCGAGGTGGCCGCGCAGATGACGCTGCAGACGATGGCGTCGATCTTCCAGCGCGACGCCAAGCCGACGCTGCCCGACCCGCCGCGCTATCTCGAGGAATGCGTGCTGACCGCGCATCGCGAGCTGCATCGCTACCGCGCCGAGAACAACCTACCCGAGGCGCCGCGCACGACGCTGGTCGCCTGCGTGGTGCAGGACGGCGTGGCGGTGTGGGCGCACGTCGGCGACTCGCGGCTGTACCTGCTGCGCGGCGGGCTGATCGTCGCGCGCACGCTCGACCATTCGCGCGTGCATCACCTGGTGTCGTCGGGACTGATCCGCCCGGAGGACGCGAAGGATCATCCGGAGCGCAACCGTATCTTCAACTGCATCGGCGCGTACATCGCACCGACGGTGGAGGTGAGCCGCCCGACCGCGCTACGCAACGGCGACACGCTGCTGCTGTGCACGGACGGTCTATGGGGCGCGCTGACCGACCGGCAGATCGGCGATGCATTCACCGGATCGACCGTGATGCGCGCGGTGCCCGAGCTGATGGACTTCGCGCTCGCGAAGGCCGGCAACGAAGCCGACAACTGCACCGCGATCGCGATGACGTGGGCTGGCTCCGAATCGATCGACATGATCCCGCCGACCGAGGCGCCGGTGTCGACCCTGCTGATCCCCGACGGCGCGGTGGCGTCCACGGTTCAGATCCCCCGCGCCGGCGAACCCGGCAGCGACGAGGAACTGACCGAGGACCAGATCGAAGACGCGGTCGCGCAGATCCAGCGCGCGATCAAGCGCTCGGCCAAGCTGGTTCCTGGCAAATGAGCGTCATGCGCAGCGATGGCCGCGGCCCCGACGCGCTGCGGCCGGTCTCGATCACCCGCGGCTATACGAAGCACGCCGAGGGCTCGGTGCTGATCGAATTCGGCGCGACCAAGGTCGTGTGCACCGCGTCGGTCGAGGAGCGGGTGCCGCCGTTCCTGAAAGGCAAGGGCGGCGGGTGGCTCACCGCCGAGTACGGCATGCTGCCGCGCTCGACGCACACGCGCAGCGAGCGCGAGGCCGCGCGCGGCAAGCAGAGCGGCCGCACGCTCGAGATCCAGCGGCTGATCGGCCGCAGCCTGCGCGCGGTCGTCGACCTGTCGCGGCTCGGCGAGCGCACGATCCAGGTCGACTGCGACGTGCTGCAGGCCGACGGTGGCACGCGCACCGCGTCGATCACCGGCGCGTTCGTCGCGGTCTACGACGCGCTGCGCTGGATGCGCGCACGACAGATGATCGCGGAGCTTCCGGTCAGAAGCTTCGTCGCCGCGGTGTCGGTCGGGCTGCACGAGGGAATCGCGCTGCTCGACCTCGACTACGCGGAGGACTCGACCTGCGAGACCGACATGAACGTCGTGATGACCGGCGAAGGTGGCTTCGTCGAAGTGCAGGGCACGGCCGAGGGCGCGCCGTTCACGCAGGCGCAGATGGACCGGATGCTGCGGCTCGCGCGCGCGGGCGTCGAATCGCTGATCGAAAAGCAGCGCGCAGCACTCGGCGTCGACTGATGCGACGGCTGGTCCTGGCGTCGGACAACCCCGGCAAGCTGCGCGAGTTCCGCGCGCTGCTGGCGCCGCTTGCCATCGAGATCGCCGCGCAGCGCGAACTCGGCGTGCCGCCGGCCGAGGAGCCGCACGACACCTTCGTCGAGAACGCGCTCGCCAAGGCGCGCCATGCGAGCGCGCGCAGTGGGCTGCCGGCGCTCGCGGACGACTCCGGTCTGTGCTGCGTGGCGCTCGAGGGTGCGCCCGGCGTGCGCTCGGCACGCTTCGCCGGCGACAACGCGAACGACGCCGCCAACAACGCCGAGCTGATCCGCCGTCTGGCCGGACATTCGGATCGGCGCGGCCATTACACCTGCGTGTTGGTCGCCTTGCGCGCGCACGACGATCCCGAGCCGCTGATCGCGGATGCGCGCTGGCCGGGCGCGATCATCGAGTCGCCGCGCGGCTCAAACGGCTTCGGTTACGACCCGCACTTCCTGCTGCCGGAACTCGGCCGGACCGCGGCCGAGCTCGACCCCGAGCACAAGAACCGGATCAGTCATCGCGGCCTTGCGATGGCGGAGTTGGCGCGCAAGATCGCGCAGTGCTGGACGTGATGAAGATCGAAGCGGCAGGCGCATCGGCGGCGGCCGATGTCGCCTCGTACCTGCGCCCCGGAACGCTGCACCTGCCGGTGCTGCCGCCGCTCGCGCTGTACATCCACGTGCCGTGGTGCCTGCGCAAGTGCCCGTACTGCGACTTCAATTCGCACCAGCGGCACGGCGAAATTCCGGAAGAAGACTATCTCGACGCGTTGCGCGCCGATCTGGAATCGTCGCTGCCGCTCGTCTGGGGCCGGCGCGTCGTCAGCGTGTTCATCGGCGGCGGCACGCCGAGCCTGCTGTCGGCGCGCGCGGTCGACCGGCTGCTGTCAGACGTGCGCGCGCTGCTGCCGCTCGAGCCCGACTGCGAGATCACGCTCGAGGCCAACCCGGGCACGTTCGAGGCGGAGAAGTTCGCGTCGTTCCGCGCGTCGGGAATCAACCGGCTGTCGATCGGTATCCAGTCGTTCGACGACGCGAAGCTCGCCGCGCTCGGCCGCGTGCACGACGCGGCGCAGGCGCGCAGGGCGATCGAGATCGCGCAGCGGCACTTCGATGATTTCAACCTCGACCTGATGTACGCGCTGCCGGGACAGACGCTGCCCGAGCTGCAGCGCGATGCCGGCGCAGCGCTGCGGATCGCCTCGCCGCACCTGTCGCTGTACCAACTGACGCTCGAGCCGAACACCGTGTTCGCCAGATACCCGCCGGCGCTGCCCGACGAGGACACCGCCGCCGCGATGCACGATTGGATCGAGGAGGCAACCGCCGCGGCCGGCTACTCGCACTACGAAGTCTCCGCCTACGCGCGCGCTGGCCACGCGTGCCGGCACAACCTCAACTACTGGAGCTTCGGCGACTACCTCGGCATCGGCGCGGGCGCGGCGAGCAAGCTGTCGTTCCCGCACCGGATCGTGCGGCAGACGCGGCTGAAGCAGCCGGACAGTTACTTGCGCGCGGCCGCGCGGCGCGAGTTCATCGCCGAGTCGCACGAGGTCGCGCGCGCCGATCTGCCGTTCGAGTTCATGCTCAATGCGCTGCGGCTGACCGCGGGCTTTCCGCTGCGCTGGTTCACCGAGCGCACCGGGCTGCCGCTGTCGGCGATCGATGCGACGGTGGCCGCTGCCGAGCAGCGCGGCCTGCTGGTCCGCGACCTTGAATCGATCTGGCCGACCGGGCTCGGCCTCCGCTTCCTGAGCGACCTGCAGGCGCTGTTCCTGCCGCGCCCCGCCTCGGTGCGATAGACGTTGCCGAGGTGCATAATGCACCGGGATAGTGCATTGAGCGCCGTGCTTGACGCGAGGCTGGGCACCACTAAGCCCCTGACGCACGAGGCCGGTGCGTCGGAGCGCGGCGATGGCGCGGCGCGGCACGCTTCCTGCTAACGATCGTAGGCATGCGCCGGAGAGGTCCGGCGTCACGAAACGATCGGCCCGGCCGAACACGCGAATCGTATTTTTTCCAAGAGGAGAGCACTCGATGGCGAGCGCCAAAGACGTCATGAAGATGATCACGGACAACGAGGTGAAGTTCGTTGATCTGCGCTTTACCGATTTCAAGGGCAAGGAGCAGCACGTCACGGTGCCCGTCAAGGTGTTCGACGACGACAAGTTCGAGCACGGCCATGCGTTCGACGGCTCGTCGATTGCCGGCTGGAAGGGGATCGAGGCCTCGGACATGCTGCTGATGCCCGATCCGGGCACCGCGCGGATGGATCCGTTCCGCGAGGAGAACACGCTGATCCTGTCGTGCGACGTGATCGAGCCGTCGACCGGCAAGGGCTACGACCGCGATCCGCGCTCGCTCGCACGCCGTGCCGAGGCGTACCTGAAGTCGACCGGCCTTGGTGATACCGCGTTCTTCGGTCCCGAGCCCGAGTTCTTCATCTTCGACAGCGTGACCTGGAACGTCGACATGTCGGGCTGCTTCGTCAAGATCAAGTCGGAGGAAGCGCCGTGGTCGACCGGGATCGACTACGAGGCCGGCAACCTCGCGCATCGCCCGCCGGTCAAAGGCGGCTACTTCCCGGTGCCGCCGACCGATTCGCTGCAGGACATCCGCTCCGAGATGTGCCTGCTGCTCGAGCAGCAGGGCGTGGAGGTGGAAGTGCATCATCACGAGGTGGCTGCGCCCGGCCAGTGCGAGATCGGCACCAAGTTCGCCACGCTGGTCAAGCGCGCCGACTGGATGCAGATCCTTAAGTACACGGTGTGGAACGTCGCCGCCAGCTACGGCAAGACCGCGACCTTCATGCCGAAACCCGTGGTCGGCGACAACGGCTCGGGCATGCACGTGCACCAGTCGATCTGGAAGGACGGCGTCAACCTGTTCGCGGGCAACGGCTACGCGGGGCTGTCCGACTTCGCGCTCTTCTACATCGGCGGCATCATCAAGCACGCCAAGGCGCTGAACGCATTCACCAACCCGGGCACCAACAGCTACAAGCGGCTGGTGCCGGGCTTCGAGGCGCCGATCAACCTCGCGTATTCGGCGCGCAACCGCTCGGCCGCCTGCCGCATTCCGTACGTGTCGAACCCGAAGGGGCGGCGCGTCGAGGTCCGCTTCCCCGACCCGACTGCCAACCCGTACCTCGCGTTCGCGGCGATGATGATGGCGGGGCTCGACGGCGTGCAGAACAAGATCCACCCGGGCGAGCCGATGGACAAGAACCTGTACGACCTCCAGCCAGAAGAAGCGGCCAGGGTGCCGCATCCGTGCGCGTCGCTCGACGAGGCGCTGGAGAATCTCGACAAGAACCGCGAGTTCCTGACCCGCGGCGGCGTGTTCGGCAACGACATGATCGACGCCTACATCGCGCTGAAGATGGAGGAGGTGCAGCGGTTCCGCATGACCACGCACCCGGTCGAGTTCGACATGTACTACTCGCTGTAATCGACCGCGCGCGCATGGCTGGCGCCGGGCACGAGGGGGCGGGCGACCGCCCCTTTGCGTTCGCGCCTCCACCGAATTCCCGATGAATTGCCACTCCCGTCAAGGCCCGTCGGCCATGCGCCCGATCGCGCGCCCCCTGCCGCCGGACCAAGCGCGGGCGTACACTTCGACGCGTGTTCACGCGTTACCCACCGATGATTCAGGCGCATCGATTCGGGCTGCTGGTCGGCGCCGCGCTGCTGGCGGCGCTGCCGCGCGCCGGCGCGACCCAGGATATCTACCTGTGCGTCGACGACCAGGGCCGCAAGACCTACCAGAACACCGGCACCAGCAAGGGCTGCAAGAAGCTCGACGTGCAGCCGATCCTGACCGTACCGGCGCCGCGCATGCCGGCGCGACCCGCCGCGGCAGCCGCCGCCGAGCCGCGGCCGGCGAATTTCCCGCGCGTCGACGGCGACACGCAGCGCGCGCGCGACAGCGACCGCAGGCGCGTGCTGGAAGACGAGCTGAAGTCCGAGGAGGAAAAGCTCGCGCGGCTGCGCGCCGAATTCAACAACGGCGAGCCGGAGCGGCGTGGCGACGAGCGCAACTACGCGATCTACCAGGAGCGGGTGCAGCGCCTGCAAGCCGAGATCCAGCGCGGCGAGAACAACGTCGCGTCGCTGAAGCGCGAAATCGCACTGTTGCAGCGGCAGTAGTTGCCGTCCGGACCGTCGGGCCACGGGCATGACGTGGTTCGATCCCGATTGCGCCGCCGCGCGCCCGACCGGGCGCTACCAGGGCCTTGACCTGCTGGCCACCGCGGTGCTGGTGTTCGACGATGCCGCGCGCGTCGTGTTCGCCAACCAGGCCGCCGAGCAGCTGTTCGAGGCATCGCGCAAGAACCTGGTCGGGTTGCCCGCGGCGCGGCTGTTCGTCGAGGACGGCATGATCGACCGGCTGCTCGCGCAGGCGCGCGCCCACGATCTGGGCCAGCAGCGGCAACTGATCGATCTGAAGCGCATCCAGCACGAGCCGCTGACGGTGCAGGCGACCGCGACCGCGCTCTACGCCGACGACACGCCGCTGCTGCTGGAGCTGGCGGAGATCGAGCAGCAGCTGCGGGTGAGCCGCGAGGAACGCCAGCTCGACCAGAGCGAGGCCAACCGGCAGCTGATGCGCAACCTCGCGCACGAGATCAAGAACCCGCTCGGCGGCATCCGCGGGGCGGCGCAGCTGCTCGAAGCCGAGCTGCCGTCGCCCGAGCAACGCGAATACACGCGCGTGATCATCAGCGAGGCCGACCGCCTGCAGGCGCTGGTCGACCGGCTGCTGGCGCCGCACCGCGCGCCGCGCGTGGTGGCGGACTTCAACGTGCACGAGGTGTGCGAGCGCGTGCGCGCGGTGATGCTGGCCGAGTTCCCGCGCGGGCTGGCGATCGAGCGCGACTACGACGCGTCGGTGCCCGACTGCCGCGGCGACAAGGAGCAGCTGATCCAGGCGCTGCTGAACGTCGTGCGCAACGCCGCGCAGGCGCTCGACGAGCGCATCGCCGACAGCTCGGCGCGGATCGTGCTGCGCACCCGGGTGGCGCGCCACGTGACGATCGCGCGCCGCCACTGCCGGCTGGCACTGGCCTTGCATGTGATCGACAACGGGCCCGGCATTGCGGAGGAACTGCGCGAGCGCATCTTCTTCCCGCTGGTGTCGGGTCGTGAGGGTGGCAGCGGTCTCGGGCTCACGCTGGCGCAGACCTTCGTGCAGCACAACGATGGGATGATCGAGTTCGAATCGCGCCCCGGGCGCACCGATTTCAGGATTCTCCTGCCGCTGTGATGAAACCAATCTGGATCGTCGACGACGACCGTTCGATTCGCTGGGTGCTGGAAAAGGCGCTCGGGCGCGAGAACATTCCGTGCCGTTCGTTCGGCGGCGGGCAGGAGGTGCTCGCCGAGCTGGAGCACGACAGCCCGCAGGTGCTGGTGTCCGACATCCGCATGCCGGGACTGAATGGCATCGAGCTGCTGCGCTCGGTCAAGCGCAAGCACCCGGCGCTGCCGGTGATCATCATGACCGCGTTCTCCGATCTCGAAAGCGCGGTGTCCGCGTTCCAGGGCGGCGCGTTCGAATACCTGCCCAAGCCGTTCGACGTCGACCGCGCCGTCGAACTCATACGCCGTGCGGTCGATGAAAGCCTGCGCGATGAAGCGAGCGATGAGGCGCCGGCCGAGACGCCGGAGATCCTCGGGCAGGCACCGGCGATGCAGGAGGTGTTCCGCGCGATCGGGCGGCTGGCGCACTCGAACGTGACCGTGCTGCTCACCGGCGAATCCGGCAGCGGAAAGGAGGTCGTCGCGCGCGCGCTGCACAACCACAGTGCGCGCAGCAAGGCGCCCTTCATCGCGCTGAACACGGCCGCGATACCGCACGACCTGCTCGAGAGCGAACTGTTCGGCCACGAGCGCGGCGCTTTCACCGGTGCGCAGGCGCTGCGTCACGGGCGCTTCGAGCAGGCCGAGGGCGGAACGCTGTTCCTCGACGAGATCGGTGACATGCCGGCCGAGCTGCAGACGCGCCTGCTGCGCGTGCTTTCCGACGGCTTGTACTACCGCGTCGGCGGACAGCAGCCGATCAGGTCCGACGTGCGCGTGATCGCAGCGACGCACCAGAACCTCGAGGAGCGCGTGCGGCAGGGCACGTTCCGCGAGGATCTTTATCACCGCCTGAACGTGATCCGGCTGCGCCTGCCGCCGCTGCGCGAGCGGCGCGAAGACATCCCGCTGCTGGCCAGGCACTTCCTCGCGAAGAGCGCGCGCGAACTCGGCGTCGAGCCGAAACGCCTGTCGGCCGAGGCGCTGCAGTTCATCAGCCAGCTGAACTTCCCCGGCAACGTGCGCCAACTGGAAAACCTGTGCCACTGGCTCACCGTGCTCGCGCCGGCACAGGTGGTGAAGGTCGAGGACCTGCCGCTCGAAGTGCGACAGGAGCCTGCGGCGCGCGAAGCGGCGCTCGCACCGCGTGCCGAGCAGATTCCGGCATCGGCCCGAGCGCAGGCCGCGGCCGACTGGGCGACGCTGCTCGCGACGGAGGTCGAGCGCCGGCTGAAGTCACAGCAGACCGAGGTGATGGAAGCGCTGGCGCGCGAATTCGAATCCACCGTGATCCGCACCGCGCTGCGCCTGACCCACGGTCGCCGGATCGAGGCCGCGACGAAGCTCGGCGTCGGCCGCAACACGATCACGCGCAAGATCCAGGACCTTGGCCTGGAAGATTGAGGCGCGGTCGTCCCGGCGCAGAGCCTGCCCCGAACTTGATCCGGGGCCGGGACCCAGGTTCAGCGTTCGCACATCGGGCCCCGGTCTGCGCCGGAGCGACGGCGCACGGCACCCGCTCCCGTCCGCCGCGATTGCAACTCGTCGCGACATTTCGCAGTTCGTCGCAAAGCCGGGGCGGCCGTAGGCGACGGGCCGATAATCGCGCCCACTGAAAAATCGGGGCGCTGAGGGGGCTCGATGTCCACAAGAATGAAGTGGCTGCTGATCGGCGTTGCATTGCTGCTCGCCGGCGGCGGCACGGCGGCGGTGGCGCTCAAATCGGGCAAGTTCGGCCCACCGGCGAAGAAGGAAGTTCCGCCGCTCGAGTTCCTTGCGCGCGACGTGGTGCAGGTCACGCCGCGCAAGCTCGCGGTGCGGCTGTCGTTTCCCGCCAACGTGCAGGCGGTGTCGCAGGCGACCGTGCGCTCGAAGCTCTCGGCCGAAGTGCGGCGCGTGCTGGTGCGCGAAGGTGACCGCGTCAGCGCCGGGCAGGTCGTCGCCGAATTCGACACCTCGCAACTGCGCGCGCAACGGGCCGAGCGCGTCGCGACCCTCGAGTCCGCGCGCGCGCAACTGGCGCAGTCGGAGCGCACGCGCGAGGCCAACGCGCAGCTGATCAAGCAGAACTTCATCTCGCAGAACTCGATGGACACCGCCGACGCCGCGCTGCGCGCGCAGGCGGCGGCGGTCGAGGCCGCGCAGGCGCAGCTCGCGCAGATGCAGCTGCAACTGGCCGATGCGGTCGTGCGCGCGCCGATCGCGGGCGAAGTCGCCAAGCGCAACGTGCAGCCGGGCGAGAAGGTCGCGTTCGACGCGCCGCTGCTGACGCTGGTCGATCTCGCCGAACTCGAAGTGCAGGCGCAGGCGCCGGTATCGGACGTCGCGCAGGTCGCGCGCGGCGCGCCGGTCGAGATCGAGATCGAGGGTCTGGCGGGGCGCAGCTTCGCCGGCCGGATCGATCGCATCAATCCCGCCGCGGAGCCCGGATCGCGCACGATCCACCTGTACGTGCGGCTGCCGAACGAACGCGTCGACCGCGGCTGGCTGCTGCGCGCGGGGATGTTCGCGCGCGTGCGGATGCAGGTCGGTACCGAGCGCGAGGTGCCGGCGCTGCCGCTGTCGGCGATCCGAACCGACGGCGGTCAGCCGAGCGTGTGGATCATCGCCGACGGCAAGCTGATGCAGCGTGCGGTCGAGATCGGTCGCCGCGACGAGCGCGCTCAGCTCGTCGAAATCGTCGGCGGGCTGGCGCCGACCGACCGCGTGCTCGCGACCAAGTTCGACAACCTGCGCGACGGGCTCGCCGCCCGCATCGTCAGCGGTGCGGCCGAAGCCAAGGTCGCCGACAAGGACGCGCCGCGCGCGCCCGCTTCCAACTGATCGCCGCCGCGAGCTGCTGCCATGTGGATGACGCGCGTCTCGATCAATCACCCGGTGTTCGCGACCATGGTGATGGTCGCGCTCACGGTGCTGGGGCTGTTCTCGTACGCGAAGCTCGGCGTCGAGCCGATGCCCGACATCAGCCCGCCGGGGGTGCAGATCTGGATCAACTATCCGGGCGCGTCACCCGAGCAGGTGGAGAACGATCTCGCCAAGCCGGTGGAGAACGCGGTCAACACCGTCGCCGGTGTCAAGCGCATCCTGTCGCGCTCGGACGAGGGCCGCTCGCTGACGTGGGTCGAGTTCCGGCTCGACGTCGACGTCACGCGCGCGATGCAGGAGGTGCGCGACAAGCTGGCGCAGATCCGCGCCAGCTTTCCGCGCGACGCGAAGGATCCGATCGTCACGCGCGCGGAGACCGAAAACGACCAGCCGGTCGCGTCGTTCGCGCTGCTCGGCAAGGAGCGCAGCCAGCGCGAGCTGACCCTCATTGCCGAGCAGATCGTGCAGAAGGGCTTCGAGCGCATCAACGGCGTGGGCCGCGTCGACCTCGGCGGCACCGTTACGCGGCAGATTCAGGCGCGCGTCGATCCGGCGAAACTCACCGCGCTCGGGCTCACGGTCGATCAGGTGGTGCAGGCGCTGCGCACCGCGAACGTCAGTGTTCCGGTCGGAACGATCTCCAACAGCACGTCGGAGGCGATCGTGCGTGTCGACGGCCGCCTGTCGGCGCCGCTCGACTTCAACCGCATCGTCGTCGCGCGCAGAGCCGGCGTGCCGATCCTGCTGTCGCAGGTCGCCGAGGTCGTCGACGGGCAGGCCGAGCGGCAGTCGCTGACGCGCATCGACGGGCAGCCGGCGATCGGCGTGTGGGTGTTCAAGGCGCAGGACGCGAACATCGTGCAGGTCGGCCAGCAGCTGAAGGCGGCGGCCGAGGACATTCGCAAGCAGTTGCCGGCCGGGGTCGAGCTCAAGTTCATGTGGGCGATGGCCGACTTCGTCGCGCAGTCGGTCGACAACGTCAAGCACACGATCCTCGAAGGCGCGGCGCTGACGGTGCTGATCGTGTTCCTGTTCCTGGGATCGTGGCGCAGCACGGTGATCACGGGGCTGACGCTGCCGATCGCGGTGATCGCCACCTGCATCGCGATCTACGCGCTCGGCTTCACGCTCAACTACATGACGCTTATGGCGCTGTCGTTGTGCATCGGTCTGTTGATCGACGACGCGATCGTGGTGCGCGAGAACATCGTGCGCCACATCCAGATGGGCAAGGACCACTACACCGCCGCGCGCGAGGGCACCGACGAGATCGGCCTGGCGGTGCTGGCGACCACGTTCTCGATCGTCGCGGTGTTCGTGCCGATCGCGTTCATGAGCGGCATCGTCGGCAAGTTCTTCTACCCGTTCGGCATGACCGTCGTGGTCGCGGTGCTGGCGTCGCTGTTCGTCAGCTTCACGCTCGACCCGATGCTGTCGGCGGTGTGGCGCGATCCGCCGCAGGGGGCGAAGGACCTGCGCTGGATCGGGCCGCTGCTGCGCCGTTTCGACCGCTGGGTCGAGACGTGGCACAGGATCTACGACCGGTTGCTGCGCGCCGCGCTCGAGCGGCGCAAGACCACGCTGGCGATCGCGACCGCGAGCTTCCTCGCCAGCCTGCCGATCGCGGGCTTCGTCGGCGGCGAACTGATGCCGCAGGCTGATCAGAGCTTCACCAGCGTGTCCCTGACGATGCCGGTCGGCTCCAGCCTCGAGTACGCGGACGAGCGCGTCAAGCGCGTCGAGGCCGTGCTGCGCGAGTTTCCCGAGATCGAATCGATCGACACCAGCATCGGCGCCGACGGCGCGCGCAACAACGGCCGCATCAACCTGAAGCTGGTGCCGAGGAGCCAGCGCACGCGCTCGCAGAAGCAGGTCGAGGAGGCGATCCGCAAGCGCGTGGCCGGCATCCCCGGCGTGCAGCTCACGGTCGGCTTCCAGGGCGCGATCTACGTGGCGCTGCTGGGCAACAACGACGCCGAGATGCGGCGCGTGATGGCGGACTTCAGGAACAAGGTCGCGCAGATCCGCGGCGTGACCGACATCGACGTGTCGATCAAGGAAGGCACGCCGGCGCTCTCGGTACGGCTGAAGCCGGAACTCGCGGCCGAGTACGGCATCACGCACGCGCAGCTCGGCGCCACGCTGCGCGCGCTGGTGGGCGGGGAGAACTCGGGCTACTGGCTGGCACCCGACGGGCAGAACTACGAGGTGATCACGCAACTGCCACGCGTGAATCGCACGGTGACCGACGACATCGCCAACCTCAACATCGCCACCGGCCGCATGATGGCCGACGGGCAGCCCGAGGTCGTGCCGCTGCGCGCGATCGCGACGATCGAGCGCACCTACAACCCCGACAACATCCGGCGCCAGGACCTGCAGCGACGGGTCGCGCTGTTCGCCAACGTCGAAGGGCGGCCGGCGGGCGATGCCGGCAAGGAAGTGCAGGAACTGGTGAAGTCGTACCAGTTGCCGCCGGGTCTGCGCTTCGACGTCGGCGGCCAGATCCGCGACCAGCAGGAAGTGAGCGCCGCGATCGGCGGTGCCTTGGCTCTGGCGGTGATCTTCATCTACATCGTGCTGGCGTCGCAGTTCGGCAGCTTCATCCAGCCGATCGCGATCATGGCGTCGCTGCCGCTGTCGATCGTCGGCGTGATGCTCGCGCTGCTGGTGACGAACACGACGCTGAACATCTTCTCGATGATCGGCGTCGTGTTCCTGATGGGGCTGGTGACCAAGAACGCGATCCTGCTGGTCGACTTCGCCAACCAGGGGCAGAAGAAGGGCATGAGCCGCGTCGACGCACTGCTCGCCGCCGGGCAGACGCGGCTGCGGCCGATCCTGATGACGACCGCGGCGATGATCTTCGGCATGTTGCCGCTGGCGATCGGCCTGGGCGAGGGCGCCGAGCAGCAGGCGCCGATGGGCCGCGCGATCATCGGCGGCGTGATCACCTCCACGCTGCTGACGCTGGTCGTGGTGCCGGTGATCTATTCGTATCTCGACGCGTGGGAGAAGCGCTGGTTTCGCCGCCGCGCGCCGGCCGGCGGCGCCACCGCGCTCACGCATCAGCCGGCGGAGCGCGAGCGCTGAAGCAGGGCGGGTGCTGCATTTGGCGCACGGCCGATCGTCTGCACTGCGCGCCGCCGGGTAAAGAACCCGATGCGCACCTGGCGCGTTCTGGCGGGCTGGCGTCGGCAGCTGCGACGAATCTGGGCGCGGGGTCGGTCTGACGCGACCGCTCACGCGGTGCCGCGTTCCTGCCGATGCAGGCGCGGAGTCAGGCCGCCGCGCGCAGCACGGCGAAAATGCACGACGCTCCAAGGAGCATGAATCCGATCGAGCTCATCGCCGTCGTCGGACCCGCGCGCGCGTGCGCCTGCGGCAGGATGTCCGCGGCGCCGATGTAAAGCAGACAGCCGGCGAAGAAGCCGAGGTAAAACGCCAGGCGCTCGGGCGGCACGCTGAAGGCCAGCGTCGACAGCGCACCGAGCGCTGGCGCGATCGCGTTCAGCGCGAGCATGCGGCGCGCGCTGGCGCGCGCGTTCCCGTGCATCAGCATCAGGCTCACGGTGTTCAGGCCGTCGCAGAAGTCGTGCGCGATCACCGCGATTGCCACGCTGAGTCCCACCGCGGGCGAGACCTGGAACGCGAGCCCCATGCCGACGCCATCGACAAAGCTGTGCCCGACCATGGCCGCGGCCGACAGCAGGCCTACGTCCGGATGACGATGCCGTGCATAGCCCGCCTCGTGCGCGTGGTGCACCAGCACGAACGTCGCGAGCGCATGGAACAGCAGGAAGCCACCCGCCAGCGCCACCATGGCGGCGATGCCGTCACTGCCCGCGCGCTGCGACAGCGCGAAGATCTCCGGCAGCAGGTCGAAGGCGACGACGCCCAGCAGTGCGCCCGCGGTGAAGCCGAGCAGCAGGTGCCGGCGCGCGCCGAACCTGAGCGCGCACAGCCCGCCGGCCGAGGTGGAAAGCACGGTGACCAGCGACAGCAGCACGGCGTTCATCGTGGACCGCGCGCGCCGCTCATCTTTGCTCGGGACGCAGCGCCTCGATCGGCGCTGCGAACGTATGGTGCGCGGTCGCGTCGACCGGCCGGTGTTTCACCTGCGTGCCGGCCGGGTACTTGCCGAGATAGTTGTCGCCCTTCCAGTTCCGTGCCGGCCGGATCGGACGCGGCGCGAAGCCGCCGCCGCAGTTGGGGCAGACATTGCGCAGAACGCTCGTCGCGCACGCGGCGCAGAACGTGCACTCGAACGAGCAGATGCGCGCTTCGAGCGAATCGGGCGGCAGCGCCTGGTTGCAGTTCTCGCAGGTGGGCCTCAGTTCAAGCATGTGATGTCCTTTCCGTGCCGGCCGCTCAATTGCGGGCGAAGTGCCGTTCACGCGTGAGCTGCATCAGGCACATATCCCAGCAGTTCGCGCCGACCTTGAAGTAATTCTGCTGCACGCCGTAGGTCTCGAACCCGAGCGTCGCGTAGAGCCGTAGCGCGGCAGTGTTGGTGGACACCACGCTCAGCTCGACCTGCTCCAGCCCGGACAATTCGAATGCCGAAGCCAGCGTCGCCAGCATCAGGCGCTGGCCGATCGAGCGGCCGCGCTGCACGGGGTCGACATAGACCTGCGAGATGTCGCCGCGGTGCATCGTCTTGCGGCGCTCGCGTCGAGTGAATGCGGCGAGCCCGATCAGGCGCTCGCCGCAGAATGCGCCGACCACGAAGCGATCGGCCGCGCGCGCCTCGATGGCGGCTTCGAACGCCAGCGTCGTCAGTCGCGCTTCCTCCTCGAAGGTGACGCCGAAGCAGTTGGAGAACCGTTGCAGGCTTTCGAGCCGCAGCGCGCGATACAGTCCCGACTCGCCGGGCCGCAGCTTGCGGCAGTCGAGCTGCGGCGCGCGCTCGGCACGTTCTGCCGTCGCGGCGAAGTCTTGCATCGGCGCCGCCATCGGTCAGGGCTGCACGCCCAGCAATGGGCCCTGCAGGTCGGGGAAGTTCCGCGTGCTCAGCGCTTGAATCCCGGCGTTGTGCGTGCCATTGAATGGCGTCACGTCGCCGGGGCAACCGGCCTTCACCGCGTCGGCGGGCGAGTCGAACCACAGTCCGAGGTGGAACTGATGCACGGGTCCGGTGGCGGGATTGAGCTGCGCATCGGGAAACGCGTTATGGTGGACCTCCGGCGCGGACGTGCTGCCGGGCGCGACGGTGAACGTCTCTGCGCTG
This sequence comes from Pseudomonadota bacterium, assembly GCA_029778535.1. GTDB lineage: Bacteria > Pseudomonadota > Gammaproteobacteria > Burkholderiales > Burkholderiaceae_F > JAKOQB01. The sequence continues at coordinate 59,423 of JAKOQB010000139.1, forward strand.
AAGCGGCCGATGAACCGCTGATGGCCGCGGCCGTGCCGATCCGTTTCGATGTCGCCCTGATACCAGGCCAGTCCGAACGGCGCGTTGGCGCGCTGGATGACGAAGAAGTCGAAATCGGTCGCAGGCGGAAGACCGCGCAGCGACACGTCCATCACTTCGGCCGCGCCGAACGACTGGATCGTTACGTCCGCCACCGCATCGGCCAGACATCCGGCGCCCTCGGCCCGCGCGGAGCGCACCATGCCGAACGCGGCGCGCTTGCCGGCGACACTGACCGGCGCGTCGCCGTTGTCGGGCGCGAAGTCGGAGACCGTGGTATTCGCCAGCGAGACCTGCGACCGCGGCCACAGGTTGAACGTGTAATCCTTGAGCGCGAAGCCCTGCGACGGGAACAACGACAGCGGCACCGTGGCCGAGATCCGGCTGCCGGTGATGCGGACGGTCACGTCGGGCAGCGGCACGATGCCGGGGTTCAGCGCATCGAAGTACACCGCCTGGCCGCCGGCGGTCAGGCCCACCGCGGCGTCCCAGCGCACGCCGCCGCCGATCTTCGGTTCGCCCCCGAACGGGCCCTGGAACACCAGGTCGCGGCCGACCTCTCCCTTGCCGCGATCGATGCCGAACACGTAGAACTTGCCCGATGCCGTGTCGATCGGACCGGCGACGTTTCCGGTGAAAGTGATGGTGCCCGCCTTTGGGTCGATGACGACGTCGGCGGACCGCACGTCGAGATCCGCATCCTTCGGGCCGGCATACGACGGCAGGAAGTCGCCGCGCGCATCGATGAAAGGCGACTCATTCGATGCCGACGCCTCGACGCCGGCGGTCATTGCAAGGCCGAGCAACGCAATGGGCAACGCGCATGCGTGTGAACGATTCATTGGTGTTTCCTCTTCAGTAGAACAGCATCGAATGCATCACTCCGGCACGGCCATGCCCGAGCCGCCCATCTCCTTCGGCAGATCCTTCAGCTTCGGCAGGCCGTCCTTGATGCGCAATTTCGTTTCCTGGTAGTTGACGTGCACGCCGGCGCGGTAAGGAAAGTCCGGAATCACTGCGGCGTAGACGTCGGTGAGCCCCATGCCCGGATGCTCGGTGAGCAGATGTCCGCCGCAGGTCTTGCACCACCTGCGGTAGCTGTGCGGCGTCTTGTTGAACGTGCCGAGGTTGTCGGCACCCTTCGTGATCCGTACCGCCTCGGGCTTCCACAGCGTGAAGGCATTGACGGGCGCCGCCGACCAGCTCCGGCATGACTCGCAATGGCAGTAACCCATCGCGGCGGGCTCGCCGCTGACGGTGAATTGAACGGCGCCGCAGAAGCAGCTGCCGTGGTAGGTCTTTCCTTGGGTTGACGTCTCGGTTGATTGACGGGCAGTTACGCTATCCATTGAGTTTCCTCGCGGTTTGGGGTCCTGCCGGTCGACCGGCACGGACGGTGATTCGTGGCTGCGCGCAGCGGCGTCGATGATTCGGCAGTGCGCGTTGCTACTATCGATGCGACCGGACTTCGCGTGTTGTCCGCCCCTCCGCGTTTCATGTCCGAAACCCCAATGGATGCCCTGTCGAGCGTGCTCAAGTCGGTGCGACTCGAAGGCGCCGTCTTCCTCAACGCGGAGTTCACGGCGCCGTGGTGCATCCGCGGGCGGTTCGGCCTGGCGCGCGCGCGCGAACGCCTGCCCGGCGCCGACCACGTGGTGTTTTTCCACTTTCTCGTCGAAGGACGCTGCAAGGTGCGGCTGGTCGACGAGCGTGGCGACGTCGCGCAAGTGCTCGACGTGTCCGCCGGTGACGTGATCCTGCTGCCGCAGGACGACCGCTACCTGATGGGCAGCGACCTGCACGTCGCGCCAATGGACACGGACAACGTGGACGCGGCGGCGGCCGCGGCCGAGCCGGAGTTCATTCAGATGCGCCACGGCGGAGGCGGCGCGGCCACGCGTTTCGTGTGCGGCTATCTCGGCTGCAATCGCAGCGTGAGCAGGCCGCTGATTGCGGCGCTACCGCGCATGCTGTGCATCCCCATCGGCGACGGCCACGCGATGACGCTGCTGCGCGACCTGCTGCGCGTGGGCGTGCGCGAATCGCTCGCGCCGCGAACGGGCGCCGAGTCGATGCTGGCCAAGCTGGCCGAACTGATCTTCGTCGAAGCGCTGCGCCGCTACGCAGAAGCGCTGCCGCCCGAGGTGACGGGCTGGTTCGCCGCCGTGCGCGACGCTCATGTCGGGCGGGCGCTCGCGCTGCTGCACGAAGAACCGGGCAGGGCTTGGACGGTGGACGAACTGGCGCGCGAAGTGGCGCTGTCGCGTTCGGCGCTGGCCGAGCGCTTCGCCACGCTCGTCGGCGAGCCGCCGATGCAGTATCTGACGCGCTGGCGCCTGGCGCTCGCGGCGCAGGCGCTGCGCGCCGGCGCGGAGCCGCTCGCGCGCGTGGCCGCGCGCAGCGGCTACGAGACGGAAGCCGCGTTCAGCCGCGCGTTCAAGCGCGAGTTCGGCGTGCCACCCGCCGCGTGGCGTCGGGCCGGAACGACATAGCGTCGCGCCCCTGCGGCGGGCCCGTGCGCAGTCCTATTTCGCGCGCTTGAGCACGACCTCCGCGATGCCGCCGCCGGACGACGCCGGCGTGCGCCACCGCAGTTCATCGCCTTCGAGACTGAACGGCCGCTTCTGCACCGTGCCGTTCCAGTTGGGGAACGTGCTGGTCTCGATCTCGAACGTGATGGTCTTGCCGGTCTCGTCGACGGTGTAGCGGCCGAAGTGCGCGATCGACCCCTGCACGACGGCTTTGTATTCGTCCGCGGTGCCCTGCATCCGATCATTGGAAGCGAACTTCGGCAGACCCGCGCGCGAAGTCAGCAGTTGATAGTGGCCGTTGCCGTCGAACATCGCCACGCCCTGCGGGTTGGGACCGTAGAGCGGCACGCGGCTGCCATCGGGGCGCACCGTGTCGACCGCGACGTACGTCCACGTTCCGATCAAGCGCTCAGCAAGCGACTTCTGCTGGCCGGCGGCACTGCCGGGCAGGGTGGTCGCGGCGAACAACAGTGACAGCGTGGTCGCTGCAAGCATGGCGGAACGTTTCACGACGGACCTCCGTTCCCGACGCGAACTGCGAACAGGGGCGCGAGTATGCGCTCAAGGACACGCCGCGGCGCATCGGGGCATCTGCGTACGGTCCCACCGTATGAGCTTTCCTGATTGCGACGGCCTTGTCGCGCGCGCAGGATTTCGTGCCGCCCGCACGAGGCGCCGCTGGATTGCGCACGCATCCACGTACGAACACCAACGATTCCGGAGACAGAGCGATGCGAGACTTCTTGAACGAGCCAGACGCGCCGCAATCGGTTGCGGCGCAGGAACCTTCGCGCCGGCGCCTCTTCAAGACCGCCGCGGCCGCCGCGGTCGGCGTGGCCGCGACCGCGCCCGGTCCCTACATCCGCACCGCGGCCGCGGCGGGCACGACCTGGAAGGTGCAGACGTCGTGGCCGGCCGGCGTCGGTCTGCAGACCTTCAAGAACTGGTGCGCGACGATCAAGGAGAAGACCGGCGGCGAACTGGAGTTCAAGCCGTTCGCGGCCAAGGAGGTCGTCGGCGATTTCGAGCTGCTCGACGGCGTGAAGAACGGCGTGCTGGAGGCGATGAACTCCTTCACGCTGTACTGGGCCGGCAAGATTCCGGCGACGGCGTTCCTCAGCTCGTACCTGATGGGGCTGCGCTACCCGCACGAGTGGGACGTGTTCTTCTACAGCAAGAACGGGCTGCAGGCAGCGCGCGACATCTTCGCCAAGCAGGGCCTGTACTACGTGAACCGCATTCACCACGGTCCGAACATCATCCACTCGAAGAACCCGATCCGCACGATCGAGGATTTCAAGGGGCTGAAGCTGCGCGTTCCCGGCGGGATGATCGCCGAAGGCTTCGCGGCGATCGGCGCGCGTACCACGCTGCTGCCGGGCGGTGAAGTCTTCTCCGCGCTGGAGAAGGGCACGGTCGACGCCGCCGACTACACCGGCCCCGCCGTCAACTGGGATCTCGGCTTCCAGCAGGTCACCAAGTACATCTGGATCGGCCCGCCGGGACTGGAGTCGATCTACCAGCCGGTTGACCTGATGGACTTCGTCGTGAAGATGGACGTGTGGAACAAGCTGTCGCCGAAGATGAAGGTGTGGCTCGACGACGAGATCCAGGTCTACTCGAACCTTCATCACGCCGCGATCCAGGCGGCCGACATGGAGGCATGGGGCAAGTTCCTGAAGGCGGGCATCCAGATCAACCGCCTGCCGGCGGAGGATCTGCCCAAGTTCCAGCGCGTCGCGGTGCCGATCTGGTTCAAGTGGGCCAACAAGGACAAGGACGCCGCGCGGCTGTTCAAGCTGCAGCTCGAGGTGATGGAGAGCCCGACGTTCGGCTACGTCACGCCCGACATGTACAAGGGCATGAAGCTCGAGGCGTAACGGCCGCGTTCCCCACGCGGCGGCCAATGCAACTGTCTTGCGGATGCGGGCGCTTGAGCCGGCGCCCGCATCGTTTGTCGTGCTCCGCCTCCTGAGACCCCGATGCCTGCGCTGAACTTCGTCTTGCCGCACTGGATGTACTGGGCGGGACTGCTGCTGTTCCCGCTCGCTGCCATGTTCCTCGTGCGCCAGCAGCGGCGCCGCGGCCCGCCGGCCGAGCCGACGCTCTTCACCGCGTACCTGTTCTGGCTGACGGCTGGCTTCGCGGGGCTGCACCGGTTGTATCTGAAGAGCTGGTGGGGCCTCGCGTTCCTGCCGCTGCTGATCGGCATCCTCTACTGCAATGACACGCTGCGCGATGTGCGCGAGGACGTCTCGCGCACGTTCGCCGCGCTCGAGCAGGCGCAGACACAGGTCAAGCTCGCGCAGCCCGAGAGCGAGGCGCAGGCGACCGCCGAGCAGCGCTCCGCACTCGCCGCGGCGCAGGACGCGCTGCGCGGCCGCACGGCCGATTACGACGCCGCCAAGGCGGTGCAGGATCATTGGATCAACGTCACGCGCGTCTTCGCCGGCTCGCTCGCGGTGCTGCTGCTGATCGACGCGGCGCTGATTCCTGGTGTCGTGCGGCGCCGGCGCGGGCCGGCACCGGCGCCGGAGGCAACGCACCTGCCCGAGATCCACGAGGCGGGCACCGGCGAGGACCCCACGCTCGGCGTGCACACGCGCGTGACCGATGCGATCGAGGCGGTCAACGTTCGCGTCGGCGAGTTCGTCGCCTACTGGGCCGTGATCTCGGTGTTCGTCTACTACTACGAGGTGATGGCGCGCTTCCTGTTCAACTCGCCGACCAACTGGGTGCACGAGAGCATGTTCCTGATGTTCGGCATGCAGTACATGCTGTCGGGCGCGTATGCCTATCGCGAGGACCAGCACGTGCGTGTCGATGTGCTGTACAGCCGCTTCTCGCCGCGCGGCAAGGCGATCGCCGACATCGTCACGTCGGTGTTCTTCTTCATCTTCACGCTGACGATGCTGTACACGGGCGGCCGCTTCGCGCTCGACGCGATCAACAACGCGGAGACCTCGTTCACCGAGTGGGGCATCCAGTACTGGCCGGTCAAGCTGACGATCCCGATCGGCGCCGCGCTGATCGTGTTGCAGGGGATATCGAAGCTGATCCGCGACGTGCTGTTCGTCACGCGCAAGGGGGCCTGATCGTGGGACTCGAGATCGGCATTGGATGGCTGTCGCTGCTGCTGTTCGGCTCGCTCGGGCTGCTGCTGATGCTCGGGCTGCCGATGGCGTTCTGCACCGGCAGCCTGGCCACCATCTTCCTGTTCGTGTTCGGCACGCCGGCCGTGCTGAACATGATGCCGTCGCGCATCTTCCCGTTCATGACCGACTACCAGCTGTCGGCGGTGCCGCTGTTCATCTTCATGGCCGCGGTGCTGGAGAAGGCGGGCATCATCGAGGAACTGTTCGACGTCATCTACAAGTGGCTCGGGGCGCTCAAGGGCGGGCTGGCGTCGGCCACCGTGCTCGCGTGCACGGTGCTGGCCGCGATGGTCGGCGTCGTCGGCGCCACCGAGGTCACGATGGGCATGATCGCGCTGCCGGCGATGCTCAAGCGCAACTACGACCCCAAGCTCGCGTGCGGGTCGCTGCTGGCCGGCGGCACGCTCGGCATCCTGATTCCGCCGTCGGTGATGGCGATCGTGTACGCGGTGGTCGCGCAGCAGTCGCTCGGCGAGCTGCTGATCGGCTCGATCTTCCCGGGCCTGCTGCTGTCGGGCATGTACATCGTGTACATCACGATCCGCTGCTACATCAACCCGGCGCTCGGCCCGGCGCTGCCGCCGGAGGAGCGCGTCAACCTGCGCGAGAAGCTGCGCCTGCTGCGCAACGCGCTGGCGCCGGTGCTGCTGATCCTGCTGGTGCTCGGCGTGATCTTCTTCGGCGTGGCCACGCCGGTGGAGGCGGCCGGCATCGGCACCTTCGGCGCGCTGGTGGTCAGCGCCGCGCACAGGCGGCTGAACTGGGTCAACATCCAGGAAGCGTCGATCGCCACGTTGAAGGCCACCGCGATGGTGATGTGGATCTTCTTCGGCGCGACGATGTTCGTCGGCTTCTTCATCGTGAAGGGCGGCCAGACTTTCGTGGCCGAATCGATCCTCGGTACGGGGCTGCCGCCGTACGGGATCCTGCTGCTGATGATGGTCGTGCTGTTCGTGCTCGGCATGTTCCTCGACTGGGTCGGCATCCTGCTGCTGACGGTGCCGATCTTCGTGCCGATCCTGGAGAAGCTGGCCTTCGGCGGCCTGCTCGGCTTCGAAGGCGTCAAGCCGGACGACATCTCGCTGTGGTACGGCGTGATCTTCATCGTCAACATGCAGATGGCCTTCCTCAGTCCGCCGTTCGGCTATTCGCTGTTCTATCTGAAGAGCGTGGCGCCGCCGCAGATCAGCATGGCGACGATCTTCCGTTCGGCGATGCCGTTCATCGCGCTGCAGGCGACCGCGAACCTGCTGTGCATCATCTTCCCGCAGATCATCCTGTGGCTGCCCAGCATCTTCTACGCGCGCCCCGGCGGATAATCGCTGCGGATGGCGAAGAAATCACTCGCGCTCGCGCGCGTCTACGGTCTGCTCGAGCCCGGCCCGGTCGTGCTGGTCACCACGCAGCACAAGGGTCGCGCGAACGTCATGACGATGTCGTGGCACACGATGATGGAGTTCGAGCCGCCGCTGGTGGGCTGCGTGGTGAGCGGGCGCAACTTTTCGTTCGGCCTGCTGAACGCGAGCCGCGAATGCGTGCTGAACATCCCGACCGTCGAGCTGGCCAAGCAAGTGGTCGGCGTCGGCAACTGCTCGGGGCGGCGCGTCGACAAGTTCGCGAAGTTCGGTCTCACCGCGGTGCCGGCGAAGGAGGTCGGCGCGCCGCTGATCCGCGAGTGCTACGCCAACCTCGAATGCCGGGTCGCCAACGCGCGCTGGATCGCGCGCTACAACTTCTTCGTGCTCGAAGTGGTCAAGGCGTGGATCGATCCGGCGCAGAAGGATCCCCGCACGCTGCACCACCGCGGTTACGGCGCGTTCATGGTCGCCGGCGAGACGATCCGGCTGACGTCGCGGATGCGTTGATCTGCAATTCGGGTCAATGCTGATCTGATGGCTCGTCGCCCCGGCGGAGGCCGGGGCCCAATTGCTTTCGGCGCCGCAAATTGGGCCCCGGCCTGCGCCGGGGCGACGGTGCTTCCCAGTCAATTCTTGGGTCCATGGACCTTCGTCGTCACGTGCTCGGTTCCAGTGAAGCTCGAGATCGGCTTGCCGTCGGCGCCGACACCGTCCCTCGGCAGCGCAACGCCTCGCTTCGCCGCGTGGACCTCGACCGCGCGAACGAACTCGGCCTGCGCCTGCGGCGACACGGGCGTGACGCATTCATAGCAGGTGCCCGTCATGCGGTCGAACCAGCGGCAGCCGCGCTCGTCGCAGGCGAGCTCGGGGGCGCCGGCCGGGTTCGTGAAGATCATCGGCATGCGCCCATGAACGCGAACCCCAGCTCGTCGAGTAGCTCGTCGATTCCGCGCTCATCGAGCAGGCAGCGGCGCTTCAGCATGTAGCAGACGATCGCGCCCGAGCGGATGCCGGCGCGCAGCGCCTCGAACAGCGCCCAATTGAGCGCCGCGCGGACGGCGGCGAGCGCCGCGTCGTCGGCCGCGAGCACGATGTCGGACCTCGTCGCCAGCGTCCTCGAACGACTCCCCGGCCGGCTGATCGAGCCGTTTGGCCTCGCCAAGGTGCCGCACCCGGCGAAGCTGCCCAACGTCGCGATCAACGGGTTCTGGCACGCGAAGTATCACCGCGCCCGGTCAACCGCTGGTTGCGCGGCGCGGTCTTCGAACTGTTCGCCGTCCAGGAGCAGGGGCCGCGCGGAGGTTGACGAAGTGCGGCAGCGGTTCAGAAAGGTCGGTGACCGTTGCCTCGCGCCCGCCCGACCGAAGAACCCTCTACCATTCGTCATCTGAGGGCCGAACGTGAAGATCCGGCGCCTCGAGAACTCGTCGGACGCCAACTCTCACCGCTGTAAATTCACCGTGTCATTTCTCGCCTTCCTGATCGCCGCCGTAGTCCTCGCAATCACCCCTGGCCCGGGCATCGCCTACGTCGTCGCTCGCACGGTCGCCGGCGGCCGATCGGAGGGTCTGGCTTCGTGCTTCGGCACCGGACTCGGCGGCTTGGTCCACGTTCTCGCGGCGGCGCTGGGACTGTCGCTTCTGGTCGCGCAGTCCGCTGTCGCATTCAACGTGGTCAAGTACCTCGGGGCTGCCTACCTGATCTATCTGGGCATTCGCCTGCTGCTGCGGAAGGATCGGTCATTCGCAGTCGAGCCGATGGCTGCCCAAGGTGCGCGTCGTGCTCTGCTCGAGGGCGTCGTCGTCGAGGCCCTGAACATCAAGACCGCGCTCTTCTTTCTGGCATTCCTGCCGCAGTTCGTCTCACCCGCCGAGCCGCTGGTTCCACAGCTCGTGCTGCTGGGAAGCATCTGCGTTGCGCTCAACACGCTGATCGACGTCGTCGCGGTCTTCGCTGCCGATCGCTTGCTCGAGGCAGGTGCCGTCCGCGCCGCGCGCGCTCGACTGCTCACGCGAGCGTCAGGCGTCACGATGGTGGGGTTGGGTGCCTACTTGGCGCTGGCACGGCGCGATGCATAGGTCTGCTTGGAGTCGATTCCTTGCAGACGACAAACGGCCATGAGGCCGGCACAAAGCAGTCATTGGCCGAGCTGTGTCCGACCGTTCATTTTCGCTTCAGTCGAAGGTGAAATTGGTTAACGAGATCCACCCATTCGGGATGAATTGAAGGCGTCTCTCGATAGGCCATGTTAGGCGGCACAGGAACGATCGTGCTCGACGCGTCCTCTGTTTGGGGCTATGCGGCGAGCATTCCTCCTGCACGACAAGCTGCGCTCGCTTCGCCATGCTCGTTTGAGGAGCTCGTCGCGCTCGCAATAGCAGACATCTCTAACGTTCGGGCGCGCGTTGAACCCGGGCGCGACCGTGGGTTGGAGCATTGCCTTCAGCCCGTCTTTTCGTTTGAGCTGCGCAGCACCGGTGATCGGCTCTTCAATGGTCCATACGGCTACCGTGCCCAGTATCTTCACGGCCCGTCGCAAGGCCTGGCAGCAAACGCGACGTTGATTCTGGCGCTCACCCCAAGGCTACTGGCCGCCGTCGATTCAACGCTCGAGCCAAAGTTCTCTCGGGTGGATCCATGCGTCTCGCTTCGCGCCGTGTCAGCAAAGTTCTGGATTCAGGAGATTCCGTCCCTTCTTGTGTCCCCAAGCGAGGACCTACAAGTGCAGCCGTGGCTTGCCGAGGCGCAACGCGGTGTCCAATTGGCTCGCTGGGGTGTTTGTGCGCCCGAGGTCACGCGGTTCGATATAAAAGGTGCTCTCCTGGATCCTTATGCGAACGAGGTGGTCCCCTCTAGAAAGGTCGCCCGCCACTACGACATCCACCACTATGGGTTTTCTTGAGGTGCCGCTTACCCATCACTCCACCCGACGTGCGCCGACCGGCGTCGCCGCCTGTCGCACGCAGGTGAACTCAAACGTTCGGCGTTGTCTGACCGGCGATGAGCGATAACGTCATCTCGTATATTGAGATGTGTCGTCGCGAAGGGGCAAGCCTTCAGGCAGAGATGAACTTCGGCCTCGGAAGGGATCACTCCGTAATTCTCATGTCCCTCCGTCCGAGTGCGCCGTACCGCGATCGAATTGAAGACGGGGGGACAACGCTGATCTACGAGGGTCACGACCATCCAAAGACGGGCGCTGTTCGGAATCCGAAGCTCGTCGACCAGCCCGACAGACATCCGTCTGGGGGTCTCACTCAGAACGGCAAGTTTCATCAGGCCGCACAAGAGTTCAAGCTCGGACGCCGTTCACCGGAGCGCGTACGGGTTTATGAAAAGATTCGTACCGGAATTTGGGCCTACAACAGTGTGTTCCACTTGATCGACTCATGGACGGAGCAGGACGAACATCGGCGCGTGTTCAAGTTCAGACTCGCGGCGGTCGAGGGCGAAGAAGACTTCGCTAGACCCGCCCAGCCGGACGCCCAGCGAAGGCGGCTAATTCCAACCTCGGTGAAGCTGGAGGTCTGGAAGCGGGACGGCGGCAAATGCGCGGTCTGTGGTGCGAACGATGAACTGCACTTTGATCACATCCTCCCCTTCTCGAAGGGGGGAACATCATTGACGGCTGCCAATGTCCAGCTGCTCTGTGCCCGCCACAACCTTACCAAGCATGACCGTATTGAGTAGAACGGCGCCGCACCACCGGTTCCAGCGGACGCGCCGCAAGAGGCGCGCTGCTGAGCGCGAGCGTTTACGCGTGACGACTGGCAGGCTCAGCCGCCGTGCGCGTGCGTCTTCGTCGTCACGTACACCGTGCCGGTGAAGCTCGAGATCGGCTTGCCGTCCGCGCGGGCGACGTCGATGCGATATACCGCGAGCTTGCGCGAGCGCGACACCTCGCTCGCGGTCGCGGTCAGCCGGTCGCCGAGATTGGCCGCGGCCTGGTAGGTGATGTGCGCGTCGATGCCGGCGGCGATGTGGCCGTGCGAGTTCGACGCCAGCCCGAAGGCACAGTCGGCGAACGCGAAGATCACGCCGCCGTGGCAACTGCCGTTGAAGTTCAGGTGCTCGGCGCGCACCGTCATCTCGATCTGCGCGCGTCCCGGCCCGCCGTCGACGAACCGCACGCCGAGCGTGCGCGCGAACGCATCGGCAGCGGCCAGCCGCTCGAGCCGCTGCCGGATTTCATCGGCTTGCGTCGGCTTCGGTGCGTGTCCGCGCTTCTTCGCCAGCCGTCGGCCATGACCCGCGGCGGCGCCGTGCGCGGCGATCGCGTCGGCGAGCGCGGCGATGCCCTCGCCGCGCGTCGCGCTGGTGGGCAGCACCGGCACGTCGCCCGCGGCGGCGGTGCGCAGCTTCAGCATGTCCTTCAGTTCGCGCGCGGTGCGCTCGGCGCCGGGCAGGTCGCACTTGTTGACGACCAGCAGGTCGGCGATTTCGAGGATGCCGGCCTTGATCGCCTGCACGTCGTCGCCGAGTCCCGGCGGGTAGACGACGATGCGCGTGTGGGCGATGCCGACGATCTCGACTTCCGACTGGCCGGCGCCCACGGTCTCGACGATCACCACGTCGAAGCCGGCCGCGTCGAGCACGTCGACGACCTGCGCAGTCGTCTTCGTCACGCCGCCCAGATGGCCGCGCGACGCGAGCGAGCGGATGAACACGCGCTCGTGCGCGCCGTGCTCGCCCATGCGCACGCGGTCGCCGAGCACCGCGCCGCCCGTTATCGGGCTCGACGGGTCGACCGCCATCACGGCGATCGTCCGGCCGCGCTTGATCAGTTCGCCGAGCAGCGCGTTGATCAGCGTCGACTTGCCCGCACCCGGCGCGCCGGTGATGCCGACCACGTGCGCGCGGCCGAGCTTCGACGCGATGCCGGCGGCGATCGACGCCGCCGCGGGCGTGCCGTTCTCGACCGCCGAGATCGCCCGCGCCAGTGCGCGGCGGTCGCCGGCGAGCAGACGCGAGAGCAGGGAAGGATCGCCCTCGGGCATGCTCAGACGAACGCCTGCACGTGGCCGAAGCCGAGTTCGCGCCGCAGCGTGCCGCAGATCTCGCCGTGCGTGCAGCCGGTCTCGGCTGCTTCGACAACCTGTGCGAACACGTTGTCGTGCGGATCGTTGGCCGCGCGCGCGAGCGCGTCGAGCGCGCGCGCGACCGCGGCCTGCGAACGCTGCGCCTTGTACGTCTTGAACGCTTCGAGATGCGCGCGCATCGCCGCCGCATCGGGCTTGGGCAGCGGCGCGCGCTCGCTGCCGTCCTCCTCTGCCACGTAGGCGTTGACGCCGACGACGGTCTGTTCGCCCGATTCGACGCGCTGCTGGAAGCGGCGCGCCGACTCGCCGATCATCCGCTGCACGAGCCCCGATTCGACCGCGCGGTACATGCCGCCCGCGTCGGCGACGAGTTTCATCACGCGCAGGATCTCTTCCTCCATCCGGTCGGTCAGCGTCTCGACGTAGAAGCTGCCGCCGAGCGGATCGATCACGTCGGTCAGATGCGCTTCCTCGCGCAGGATGTTCTGCGTCGCGATCGCGATGCGCGCGCCGAAGTCGGTCGGGCACGACAGCGCCTCGTCGTAGGCGTCGGTGTGCAGCGACTGCAGCCCGCCGAAGATGCCGGCCATCGCCTGCACCGTGACGCGCGCGATGTTGTTCAGCGGCTGCTGCCGCGTCAGGTCGACGCCCGAGGTCTGGCCGTGGAACTTGAAGCGCCACGAGCGCGGGTCCTTCGCGCCGAGTTGCTCGCGCGCCAGCCGCGCCCAGATGCGCCGGCCGGCGCGGAACTTGGCGACTTCCTCGAAGAACGACAGCGAGATGTCGAAGAAGAACGTGAAGCGCGGCAGGAACGCGTCCGGGTCCATGCCGCGCTCGATGCAGTCGCGCGCAACCTGCAGCGCGGTGGACAGCGTGAACGCCATCGCCTCTGCGGGCGTGGCGCCGGCCTGCTGCATGTGCTGGCCGACGACCGACATCGGGTTCCACTTCGGAACGAAGCGGTTGCAAAAGTCGATGTGGTCGGTGAGGATCCGCCGCGCGCCCGGCAGCGCGATGCGGAAGAACATGTGGTTGGCCACAAAGTGGCTCAGGTAGTCGCTCTGGTTCGACGTGCCGGTGATCGCGCGCCAGTCGACGCCGCGCCGCTTCGCCACCGCCAGCAGGAACGCGAGCAGCGTGAACGGCGACGGATCGTTCAGCGCGCACGAGGTGCGCGCCAGATCGACGCCGGCCAGCGCGCGGTCCATGTGCTCGGCGCAGTTGACCACCGTGCCGCAGGTGCCGAGCAGCTCGAAGTGCGACTCGTCCATGTCGACGCCGCGGAACACCGAGTTGCACGGGATCAGCGACACCGCGTTGCCGCCCTGCGCCAGAACGGTGCGCAGCCGCGCGTTGTAGTCGTCCGGCGTGCCCAGGCCGATCAGTTGCCGCTGCGTCCAGGTGCGGCCGCGGTGCATCGTCGCGTAGATGCCGCGGGTGTACGGCGGCTGGCCCGGAAAGCCGAGGTCGTCGTCGTGGCGCGACGAGTCCCAGTCGCGGTTCGTGTACAGCGGTTTGATGCCGATGCCGGAGCGATTGACGACCTCGCGGTCGGTGCCGATCTGCTCTGCAAACTCGCGCTGCCATTGCGCTTCGGCGTCGGTGGCTTGCAGCAGGCGCTCGTCGACGGGTTTGTTCATGTTGCTCTCCTCATGCGATCGCGCGCCGCGCGCGCACCGCGTCTGCAAGCTCGCGCACGCAACGCGCGATCTCGTCGAGCGACGCGCCGGGATGGAACACGCGCGCCACGCCGGCGCTGAGCAGCGTGCGCTCGTCCTCGTCCGGCACGATGCCGCCGACGATCACCGCCACGTCGTCCAGCCCCGCCGCGCGCAGCGCGTCCATCAGCTTCGGCACGATCAAGTGATCGGTCGCCAGCGACGAGATGCCGATCACGTCGACGTCTTCTTCCATTGCGAGCTTCACCACCGCGGCGATCTCCTGCCACGGCGGCGTGTAGATCACCTCCATGCCGGCATCGCGCAGCCCGGCGGCGACGATGCGGCTGCCGCGGTCGTGGCCGTCGAAACCGATCTTGGTGATCAGCACCTTCGGTCGGATGTCCATCACGTTTCCTTTCCGAGCGGGGATTGCAGCAGCGCGACGAAGCGTCGCGCGATGGTCTTGGGAGAGTCGCGTCCGGTGCGGTACCACGTCTGCGACCAGTTGAGCGCACCGAGCAGCATCAACCGCAGCGTCCGGCGGTCGGTGCCGCGTGGCAGCGGCAGGTCCTGCACCAGCTTCGCGAACAGCGCTTCGTACTCGTCGCGCAGCACGATCAGGCGCTTGTCCGTCGCCGGCACGTCGCTCGGCCGCACGCGGATCACGACCTGCGCGTAGTCGTCGTCCTCCAGGATCGCTTCCAGGTGCGCGATGCAGGCGGCTTCGAGCCGCTGCCACGGATCGCGCTTGCCTTCGATCGCGGCGCGCACGCGTGCGGAGATGCGCCGCACGCCTTCGGCGTAGACCTCGGCGAGCAGGTCCTCCTTGGTCGCGAAGTGGTAGTACAGCGAACCCGGCAGCATGTCGACCGCGCGCACGATGTCGCGCACCGACGTGCCCTGGAAGCCCTGCGCGCGGAACAGGCGCGCGGCCTGGTCGAGGATCTGCGGCAGGCGGTTGTCGGCGCGCGGGGCGCGGACGGCAGGCATGGAGGAGGGCGAAGATGCAGCGGCTAAACCAAACGAGTGTTTGTTTTTAGCACAAGCCGTGGACTTGCCGCAAGCCGTCGCCCCGGCGCAGGCCGGGGCCCAAATTGCAATGCTGGAACTTGGGCCCCGGCCTGCGCCGGGGCGACAAGCAGCGTGCTACATCTGCCGGAACCGGTGCGCGTAGCTGTCGGACACCAGCAGCGTCTCATCGCGCTTGCGCAGCTTGACCAGCATGCGGCCGCGGAAGTCGCGCGTGACACCGGCGATCATTGCCACGTTCACCAGCGTGGAGCGGTGGATCTGCCAGAACTGGTTGGGGTCGAGTTCCTCGACCAGCTCCTTCAAAGGCTTGCGGATCAGCGCCTCGGCCTCGGCGGTGACCACGCGCGTGTACTTGTTGTCGGCCTGGAAGTAGTGGATCTCGTCGACGGTGATCAGCCGCAGGTTCTGCCCGACCGACGCGTTGATCCAGCGCAGGCACGTCTTCTGCGCCGGCGCGATCTGCGCCAGCACGCCGTCGAGCCGCGCCGGTGGGCTGCCGAGCCGCTCTTTCAGCCGGCTCACCGTCGTGAACAGCCGCGCGGCCGAGATCGGCTTGAGCACGTAGTCGATCGCGCCGTGTTCGAACGCGGCCACCGCGTGCTCGTCGTAGGCGGTGACGAAGACCACGCGGCTCCTGCCGCTCGCCTGCCGCGCGACCTCCAGCCCCGTCGCTCCGGGCATCTGGATGTCGAGGAACAGGATGTCGGGCCTGTGTTCGTCGAGCAGCCGCAGCGCCTGCACGCCGTCGGCCGCCTCGCCGACGATCGCCAGTTCCGGCCAGAGCTGGCCGAGCTGCTCCACGAGCTGGTGGCGCAGCGTGGCTTCGTCCTCGGCGACGACCGCGGTGGCGTTCATGCCGGCAGCCGCAGCGTAAACACGGTGGTGCCGGCGTCCGGCTCGGTGCAGACGAGCTGTGCGCGCCCGCCGTACAGGCCGTGCAGCCGCTCCCGCACGCGCTCCAGTTCGCCGTTGCCGGCGCACAGTCCGCCGGCGGCGACGCGCACGACGATGTGCACGCCGCCGTCGCGGTGTGCGACTTCAAGGTCGATCGTCGGCGGCAGGTCCGCGTCGCGCCGGACCGCGCGCTGGATCAGCGGCAGCAGCAGCATCGGATAGAACGTGCGATACGCGGCCTCGCGCTCGATCCACTTGGCGAGCGCCGGCCGGCCATCGTGCAGCGCCTGCACGACCGCGAGGTACGACTCGACCAGTTCGACCTCGGCCTGGATGCTCGAGCCCGACTCGCGCAGCCGCGGCAGTGCCACGCGCAGGTACTGGATCAGGCGGTCGAGATTGCCGGCGGCGGCGCTCGCATCGCGCGCGTACAGCCGCTCGATGTCGACCAGTGCATCAAACAGGAACTGCGGCTCGACCTGCGCCTGCATCGCCGCCAGCCGCGATTCGAGCAGCCGGCGCGCGAGCGCGGCCTGCTCGCGCTGCTCGGCGGCGACCGCCAGCTCGGCGCGCCGCCGCCGCCCGCTCATCTCCAGCACCGCGTACGACAGTCCGATGAAGAACGAGACGTCGAGCCCGAAGCTCGCCTGCATCAGCCAGTCCGGGATGTGCTTCGGCTCGCCGTCGAAGTGGACTTCGCTGTTGAACTGCAGACCCATCAGCGCGACGACATGCGGCAGCAACAGCGCCGACAGCAGCGCCGCGCCTGCGGCGCACAGGATCATGCGCGGCATCCGCGGCAGCAGTGCATCGTCGCCGCGATCGGCGAGCAGCCAGCCGACGACGCAGAACGGCACCACCAGGACCGGCAGCACCATGCCGGTCAGCAGCTTCATCGGCGCGTGGCCCTTGGCGGCGAGCTCGAAGTAGCTGGTCGCGTTGATCGCCGAGATCAGCAGCGCGACCAGCAGGAAGTAGCCGAACTCGCGCCACGTCAGGCTGCGCAGGATCGCGGCCAGCCCTCGCGGCGGCGCGGCGGCGCGGCTCGCTCCGTGTTCGAGCGCGTCGCGCGTGACCGCGTTCATGCGGGCACCCCGGCGCCGGCGCGCCATGGCAGCGCGACGGTCGCGACCACGCCGCGCGGCGCGTTGGCGGCGAGTTCCAGCGCGGCGCGCGCACCGTACAGCGCCGCCAGCCGCGAGCGGATGTTGGCGAGCCCGACGCCGCTGCCGCCGACATCGGTGAAGCCGCGGCCGGTGTCGCGCACCTCGATGCGCACGTCGTCGCCGGCGCGCGCGGCGCGGATCACGATGCTGCCGCCTTCGGGCAGTGGCGACAGGCCGTGCTTGATCGCGTTCTCGATCAGCGTTCCGAGCACCAGCGGCGGCATCTCGGCCGCGAGCAACGACGGCTCCACTTCGATCGTGAAGCGCAGCCGGTCGCCCATTCGCATCCGCAGGATCGTCAGGTAGGCGCGCGCCAGTTCAAGCTCGCGCTTCAGCGTCGACCCGGTCCGCCGCATCGACGGCAGCGCGGCGCGCAGGTAGTCGATCAGGCTCACCAGCATCGCGCGCCCGCGCTCGGGCGCGGTTTCGTACAACCGCTTGACGTTGGCGAGCGTGTTGAACAGGAAGTGGGGCTCGATCTGCGCCTGCAGCGCTGACAGCCGCGCCTGCACCATTTGCGCCTCGAGCGTCTCGCGCGCGCACGCGACGTCGTTCAGGCGCCGGCGTGCGCCGGCTTCCTCCCGCGCGAATTGAGCGAGCGCGAACCCCAGCCCGCCGACCAGCGACCACAGGCCGACGATGCTGGTGCCCCAGGTCCAGCGCGTGGGGATATCCGCCAGCGGCACGCCGAAGACGATCAGCCGTCCGGCCGCGCCGACCATCGCCGCGGCGACGATGGCCAGCGCGC
The DNA here is from genome assembly GCA_029778535.1 of Pseudomonadota bacterium. Lineage (GTDB taxonomy): Bacteria > Pseudomonadota > Gammaproteobacteria > Burkholderiales > Burkholderiaceae_F > JAKOQB01. Next base: position 77,046 of record JAKOQB010000139.1, read on the forward strand.
CGACGGCGAGGGTGCGCCGGCTCGACCAGTCGAGCGCGCGCGCCAGCGCCTGTACCAGGGCGATCGCGACCAGCGCGCACATGCCGCTGATCAGCGTCTGGCGCAGATAGCGGATTCCTTCCAGCGCCCACTGCGCGAAGGGATCGAAGTACAGGGTCGGCAGCCAGCGCGTGAACGCCACCGCCAGGCAGATGTAGAACACCGTCGCCACGGTCGCCAGATTGAGCACGTCGAAGAATTCGTGCAGAAACCGTCCGCCACGCCGCTCGAGACCGGCGCGGTCGGGGAGGGCGGCTGTGGTCGTGGCCATCGTCGGCGGGGTGCAGCGGCGCGATTGTCCCGCCGTGACCACGCGCGCGGCAAGGGTGCGACGAACCCGCCCCGCACGGCGACGAATCCGCACGGATGAAGACGAAACGGCGGTGCGCCGCACCTTATAGAATCGGCCGATGTCGAGTCGCATGGAATCCACGATCCAGGGCGTGCATTCGCGGCGCCGCAGCGCGCCGGAGCCGGAAACCCCGTCGCGCGGCGCGCGCCTGTTGGCCGAGGCGCGCTGGATCCTCGGCGCCGCGGCGGTGATCGCGCTGGCGTCGATCCTGATCACCTATCAGCGCGCCGACCCGGGGTTTTCGCATTCGGCCACCGGCGCGCTGATCCACAACGTCGGCGGGCGCGTCGGCGCGTGGATCGCGGACGTAGCGCTGCTGGTGTTCGGGTTCTCCGCGTGGCTGTGGGTGGTCGGCGGCGCCGCGTGGGCGCTGCGCGGCTTCCGTCGGCTGCACGCGCGGTACGACGGCCGCGGCTTGCCCGACTGGCTGCAGGGCGTGGGCTTCGCGGTGCTGCTGGCGGCCTGCTGCGCGCTGGAGGCGCTGCGGCCGTACACGCTCGGTGCGCAGTTGCCCGGCGCGCCGGGCGGCGTGATCGGCGGCCTGATCGCATCCGCTCTGCAGGCGGCGCTCGGCTTCACCGGTGCGACCGTGCTGCTGCTGGTTGCGATTGCGCTCGGCGCCAGCCTGTTCTTCGATTTCTCGTGGCTCGCGCTGGCCGAGCGCGTCGGCGGCTGGTTCGAGTCGATCGCGCGGCGCACGCGCGCCGCGCGCGAGGAGCGGGAGGACCGCGCGATCGGCGAGGCCGTTGCGCGCAGCCGCGAGCAACTGATCGAGCAGGAGCGCAGCCGCATCGACGAAGCGCCGCCGGTGCACATCGAGCGCGCCGAGCCGCGCGTGAAGCCGTCGGAGCGCAAGCAGAAGGAAAAGCAGGTGCCGCTGTTCGCCGAACTGGCGGACGGAAAGCTGCCCCCGCTCGACTTGCTCGACGAGGCGCCGGCGAACGTCGAGACGATCTCGACCGAGACGCTGGAGTTCACGTCACGGCTGATCGAGAAGAAGCTGAAGGACTTCGGCGTCGAAGTCGCGGTGGTCGCCGCGTATCCGGGGCCGGTGATCACGCGCTACGAGATCGAACCGGCCGTGGGTGTGAAGGGCAGCCAGATCGTCAACCTCGCGAAGGATCTCGCGCGCGCGCTGTCGCTGGTGTCGATCCGCGTGGTCGAGACGATCCCCGGCAAGAACCTGATGGGTCTCGAGCTGCCGAACCCGAAGCGGCAGATCGTCAAGCTGTCCGAGATCCTCGGCTCACAGGTCTACAACGACAGCCATTCGCTGCTGACGTTGGGGCTCGGCAAGGACATCGGCGGCAAGCCGGTCGTGATCGATCTGGCGAAGATGCCGCACCTGCTGGTCGCGGGCACGACCGGATCGGGCAAATCGGTCGGCATCAACGCGATGATCCTGTCGATGCTGTACAAGGCCGACCCGGCGCAGGTGCGGCTGCTGCTGGTCGATCCGAAGATGCTGGAACTGTCGGTGTACGAGGGCATCCCGCACCTGCTGGCGCCCGTCGTCACCGACATGAAGGAAGCGGCGCACGCGCTGAACTGGTGCGTGGCGGAGACGGAGCGCCGCTACCGCGTGATGAGCAAGGTCGGCGTGCGCGGGCTCGCGACCTACAACCAGAAGATCGCCGAGGCCAAGGCGAAGGGCCAGACGATCCCCAATCCGTTCACGCTGTCGCCCGAATCGCCGGAGCCGCTCGACACGCTGCCGATGATCGTGCTCGTGATCGACGAGCTGGCGGACCTGATGCTGGTGATCGGCAAGAAGGTCGAGGAGCCGATCATTCGCCTGGCGCAGAAGGCGCGCGCGGCCGGCATCCATCTGATCCTCGCCACGCAGCGGCCGAGCGTGGACGTGATTACAGGACTGATCAAGGCCAACATCGCCTCGCGCATCGCCTACCAGGTTGCCAGCCGCGTCGATTCGCGCACGATCCTCGACCAGATGGGCGCGGAGACGCTGCTCGGACAGGGCGACATGCTGTATCTGGCCGGCGGCACCGGATTGCCGACGCGCGTGCACGGCGCGTTCGTGTCCGACGCCGAAGTGCACCGCGTGGTCGAGATGCTCAAATCGCGCGGCGCGCCGCAGTACGTCGAGGGTATCCTCGACGCGCCCGAGGCGCCGCTGCCGGGCATGGAAGGTGCCGACGGTCAACTGAGCGGCGAGGCGGATCCGTTGTACGACCAGGCGGTGGAAATCGTTCTGAAGAACCGGCGCGCGTCGATCTCGCTGGTGCAGCGGCACCTCAGGATCGGCTACAACCGGGCCGCCCGCCTGCTCGAAGACATGGAGAAGGCCGGCATGGTGTCCGCGATGCAGCCCAACGGCAATCGCGAAATCCTGGTGCCGCACCGGGAGCCGTAGTTGCGTCTACTTGCAGCAATTGCATTGGCGGTCATGGTCAACGTCGCGCACGCGAGCGCGATCGACCAGTTGCGCAGCTTTCTCGCCGACACGAAGACCGCGCGCGGCGAGTTCAGCCAGAAGGTGTCCGCCGGCAGCAAGCCGCCGGTGACGTCGAGCGGAACCTTCGAGTTCGAGCGGCCCGGGCGCTTTCGCTGGACCTACGACAAGCCGTACGAGCAGGTGATCGTGTCCGACGGGCAGAAGCTTTTCGTGTACGACAAGGACCTGAACCAGGTCACGGTGAAGAAGCTCGGCGCCGCGCTGCCGGCGAGCCCCGCGTCGATCCTGTTCGGCACCAACGACTTCGAGCGCGAATTCGACGTGCGCGACGACGGCGAACGCGATGGCCTCGCCTGGATCGTCGCCAGGCCGCGCACGCGCGATTCGCAGTTCGAATCGATCCGCATCGGCTTCAAGGGCGGCGTCCCGGGCGCGATGCGGATCGCCGACAGCTTCGGCCAGACCACGGTGCTCGCGTTCAAGCGCTTCGAGCGCAACCCGAAGCTCGAAGCCGGGCTGTTCCAGTTCGTCCCGCCCAAGGGCGCGGACGTGCTGGAGGATCGCTGAAGCGTCAGCGCGCGAGCGTCGGCGGCCGCTGGCGCCGCTTGTCGCGCACGTGCACGTACACCTGCACCAGCGCGACCAGCGACACGAACGTCAGCAGCGGATAGACGACGTACAGCTCCGAGCGGCGGATGCAGCCCTGGCCGCTGCAGAACACGCCCACGCGGATGCCCGACTCGTACGCGAGGTACGCGAGCCACACGGCCGCGGCCACCCACGCGGTGCGCGACCGGCTCCACGCGGCGAGCGTCGCGAACACGATCACGGGGATCGCGATCAGCGCCGGGTGGTTGACCAGCAAGTAGACGAGATCGGACATCGCAGCCATGGTCGCCGATCGATCGATGCGATGCTCGCTATCGTAGTCCCGGATCGGCGCACGAAACACCGGCGGCGCAGCAGTCCGCGCGCCGCGGTGCCTATGCGCGGCGCCGCACGTCGGGCTCGAAAAACACCCAGCGCGCCTGCGGAAACGCCTGCTGGATCGACGCCTCGACGGCGTTGATCGCGGCAATCAGCGCCGCCGCCGAGCCGGGGTCGTTCATCTCCGCCTGCACCGCGACGATCAGCTTCTCGCCCCACTGCAGCGTCAGCAGGTTGATCACGTGGCGCACCTCGGGCCGCGCCTCGACGTGCGCGCGGATCGCGGCGCGCACCGCGGGCTCGGCCGATTCGCCGACGATCATCGCCTTGACCTCGAGCAGCACCGCGACCGCGACCGCCATCAGCAGCAGCCCGACCGCAATCGACCCGGCCGCGTCGAGCGCCGGATTGCCGGTCGCCATCGCCGCGGCGATGGCGACGAACGCGAACATCAGGCCGGCGAGCGCGGCGATGTCCTCGCCGGCGACGACCATCAGCTCCGACTGCCGCGTCTCGTGGAACCAGCGCCAGAACGTGCGCCCGCGCTGCACCTTGCGGATCTCGCGCAGCGCGCCCCACAGCGACACCGCTTCGAGCGCGATCGCCACCGCGAGCACGGCGAGCGCGACGAGCGCGTTCTTCAACGGCTCGGGATGCAGCAAGCGCTCGATGCCTTCATAGACGGAGAACGCGCCGCCGACGAAGAACAGAAGCAGCGCGACCATCATCGACCAGTAGTAGACGACGCGGTGGTGGCCGAACGGATGTTCGGCCGATTCGGGCCGCCGCGCCTGCCGCATGCCGACCAGCAGCAGCAACTGGTTGGCGCAATCCGCGACCGAGTGGATCGCCTCGGCCAGCATCGCGCCGGAGCCGGTGTAGACCGCGGCGCCGAACTTGGTGATCGCGATGCCGGTGTTGGCGCCGAGCGCGAACAGGATCGCGCGCAGCGAACCGCCGGAGGTGTCGGCCACGTTCGTTACTTCACGATCGCCAGCAGTTCGATCTCGAAGCGCAGCGTCGCGTTGGGCGGGATCACCCCGCCGGCGCCGCGCTCGCCGTACGCGATCGCGGGCGGGCAGGTGAGCTTCGCGCGCCCGCCGACCTTCATCTTCTGCACGCCCTCGGTCCAACACTTGATCACGCGGTTCAGCGGAAACTCGGTCGGCTCCTTGCGCGCGTACGAACTGTCGAATTCGCGGCCGTCGGGAAAGGTGCCGCGATAGTGCACGCGCACGGTGTCGCTCGCCGTCGGGCTCGCGCCGTGGCCGTCCTTCAGCGAGCGATAGATCAGCCCCGACTCGGTCCTGACCGCGCCCTTCTCCGCCGCGGCGGCGGCGAGGGGGTCGGTCTGGGCGTGGACTTGCGTGGCGAATGCGAGCGCGAAGAGGGCAAGTGCAGTTCTCATCGGGGACCTTTCGGGAGTCTGTCGCCCCGGCGCAGGCCGGGGCCCAAATTGCAGCGTCGAAAGTTGGGCCCCGGCCTGCGCCGGGGCAACGTGCGTCGCGGCGGATGCTAGCCTGAATGTCTTTACCGATGGCGGACCTCTTCGAATTCACCCCCGCTGACGCGCCGCTGGCGGAGCGGATGCGCCCGCGCGCGCTCGACGAGGTGATCGGGCAGGCGCACCTGCTCGGACCCGGCAAGCCGCTGCGGGTGGCGTTCGAATCGGGCAAGCCGCATTCGATGATCCTGTGGGGCCCACCCGGCACCGGCAAGACGACGCTGGCGCGGCTGATGGCCGATGCGTTCGGGCTCGATTTCATCGCGATCTCCGCGGTGCTCGGCGGCGTCAAAGACATCCGCGACGCGGTCGAGCGCGCGCAGCTCAACCGTTCGCAGTCGGGCAAGCCGACCGTCGTGTTCGTCGACGAGGTGCACCGCTTCAACAAGGCGCAGCAGGACGCGTTCCTGCCGCACGTGGAATCGGGCCTCTTCGTGTTCGTCGGCGCGACCACGGAGAACCCTTCATTCGAGGTCGTCGGCGCGCTGCTGTCGCGCGCCGCGGTGTACGTGCTCGAGCCGCTCGGCGAAGCCGATCTCGAGGCGCTGATCGAGCGCGCGCTGGCGCGCTTCGTGACCGGCGTGACCGTCGACGCCGACGCGCGCCGCGTGCTGATCGCGCTCGCCGACGGCGATGCGCGCCGGCTGCTCAACGCGCTGGAGATCGCCGCCACCGTCGCGCGCGAGCAGGGTAAGCCTGCGATCGACGCCGCGTTCATGCGCGCCACGCTGCCGGCGACGCTGCGCCGCTTCGACAAGGGCGGCGAGAACTTCTACGACCAGATCTCGGCGCTGCACAAGGCGGTGCGCGGCAGCGACGTCGACGCCGCGCTGTACTGGATGACGCGCATGCTCGACGGCGGCGTCGATCCGCGCTATGTCGCGCGGCGCGCAATCCGCATGGCCACCGAGGACATCGGGCTGGCCGATCCGCGCGCGCTGCGCATCGCGCTCGACGCGGCCGAAGCGTACGAGCGGCTGGGCTCCCCCGAAGGCGAACTCGCGCTCGCGGAGGCGATCGTGTACCTGGCGGTGGCGCCGAAGTCGAACGCGATCTACACCGCGTTCGGCGCTGCGCGCGCGTTCGTGAAGGAAGACAGCTCGCGTCCGGTGCCGCTGCGGCTGCGCAATGCGCCCACAAGGCTGATGAAGGATCTCGGCTACGGCGACGGCTACCGTTACGCGCACGACGAAGAAGGCGCGGTCGCCGCGGGCGAGCAGTACCTGCCCGACGGCATGTCATCTCCGGGCTGGTATGTCCCGTCAGAGCGCGGACTCGAAGCGCGCATCCGCGAGCGGCTGGAGGAACTGCGGCGGCTGAATCAGTCCGCGCGCGCGGCCGCGCGGCGGAGCAAGCCGTGAGGCGCGCGCTTGCTTCGCGCGCGCGGAGCGACGAAAATCGCGCCATGCCCGCGTTCGTCCTGCACCTGTCCGGCGCGCGAAGTCGCCGCGCCTGAACCGCCCGGCCCGCTTGCGCGGACCGTCGCTCACATTCCGGCCCGATGAACCCCTCCGGCTCGCGACGCGCGGGCCGCCACAGGAATTGCCATGCTCGACATCAACGCCCTGCGCAAGGACATCGACGCGATCGCCGCGCGGCTGCGCACGCGCCCCTATGAACTCGACATCGAGGTCTTCCACGCGCTGGAAGCCGAACGCAAGCAGGTGCAGGTGGCCACCGAGCAGTTACAGGCCAAGCGCAACGCGCTCTCAAAGCAGATCGGGCTGCTGAAGAGCAAGGGCGAGGACGCCTCCGCGGTGATGCTGGAAGTCGCGTCGATCCCCGAGCAGCTCAAGCTGCTCGAAGCACACCTCGCCGACATCCAGGCGCGCACGCAGAAGCTGATGCTCGACGTGCCCAACGTGCCGCATGCGTCGGTGCCGGCGGGTACGTCGTCGGACGACAACGTCGAGGTGCGCCGCTGGGGCACGCCGCGCGCGTTCGACTTCGCGGTCAAGGACCACGTCGACATCGGCGCGCCGCTCGGGCTGGACTTCGACGCGGGTGCGAAGCTTTCCGGTGCGCGCTTCGCGGTGATGAGAGGGCCTGTGGCGCGGCTGCACCGCGCGCTTGCGCAGTTCATGCTCGACGTGCAGACGCGCGAGCACGGCTACATCGAGTGCTACACGCCGTACATCGTCAGCCGCGAGACGCTGACCGGCACGGGGCAGTTGCCGAAGTTCGAGCAGGACTTGTTCGCGGCCAAGAAAGGCGGGCAGGAAGGCGAAGGAGAGGTGCTGTACCTGATCCCGACCTCGGAGGTTTCGCTGACCAACCTCGTGCGCGGCGAGATCCTGAAGGAAGCCGACCTGCCGCTGAAGCTCACCGCGCACACGCCGTGCTTCCGCTCCGAGGCGGGCAGCTACGGCAAGGACACGCGCGGCATGATCCGGCAGCACCAGTTCGACAAGGTCGAGATGGTGCAGATCGCGCACCCCGACCAGTCGTATGGCGCGCTGGAGGAAATGGTGCGCAACGCCGAGGCGATCCTGCAGAAACTCGAGTTGCCGTACCGAGTCGTCCTGCTGTGCACCGGCGACATGGGCTTCGGCGCCGCCAAGACCTATGACCTCGAAGTGTGGCTGCCGGGGCAGAACACGTATCGCGAGATCTCGTCGTGCTCCAATTGCGAGGCATTCCAGGCGCGCCGCATGCAGACGCGCTTTCGCAACGCGCAGGGCAAGACCGAGCTGGTGCACACGCTGAACGGCTCTGGCCTCGCCGTCGGCCGCGCGCTGGTCGCGGTGCTGGAGAATTATCAGCAGGCCGATGGCAGCGTGATCGTCCCCGACGCGCTGCGGCCGTTCATCGATGGGGTCGGCGTGCTGAGGCCCTGAGCTACAATTCGCGCCCTCGCGAAGTCGACCGCGCGAGAGCGAATCCAAGGAAGGGTGGCAGAGTGGTCGAATGCGCCGGATTCGAAATCCGGTGTACCGATTCTTCGGTACCGTGGGTTCGAATCCCACCCCTTCCGCCAGACACACACGGCCCCGTCGGGGCCGTTTGTGTCTGGCGGAAGGGGTGGTTGAACGTGCCCACAGGTTCGACGAGCAACATGCCAGTGGCATGTTGCGAAGGACGACGCGCGTAGCGCGTCGGGCCCGAAGCGCAGCGCAGGGCCGAGCGGATCGCCTTAAGGCGAGACGCGAGCAATCCCACCTGGACGCAGCGCACGCGCACGGCGCCCAACAAAGCCGCGCCCCGTCGGGGCCGTTTGTGTCTGGCGGAAGGGGTGGTTGAACGTGCCCACAGGTTCGACGAGCAACATGCCAGTGGCATGTTGCGAAGGACGCCCGCAGGGCGGTCCCGGAGCGAAGCAGTGGTGAGCGGAGCGCGCTTAAGACGATGAGCGGTTCACGCCGCCTGACTTCGATCGCGCGCCAGATCCTGCACCACGTAAGCGGGGATCGCCTCGAGCCCCAGCATCCGTGCAGCGCGCCAGCGCCGCTCGCCGTGCACGATCACGTAGCCGTCGTCCGACTCGCGTACCAGCACGGGCCGCAGCACGCCGTGGGCGCGAATATGTTCGGCGAGCAATTCGACCGCGGCGGACTCATAGCCGGCACTGCGCGGGTCGGGTCGGATTTCGGCACAGCGGATCGTCAGCATGCTCGTCAGTCTCCTGTGTCGTCGCGCGCAGTTTGCCTGCGCAGGCGTCGCTTGGGAATCGCGTCCGTTCGGCCGGTTGGCTATATGCGTAGAAGGGCCGGCTATCAGCCGCGGTTTCAGCTGCAACGCACGGGCGGTCCGCGCGCAATCGCGGCGCAAGGCACGAACGCCATCGTTGCTGCCATTCGATCGAGAGCTTGCCGATGTCCTCCACTGTCTCAACCCCGGTGGGTGCCGCGCCGGCCGCGCAGGCGAGCCTGTACTTGCGCCTCGTGCTGGTCATGCTGTTCTGGGGCGGATCGTTCATCGCGGGCCGCGATCTCGCGCTGCACATGCCGCACTTCATCGCCGCGACGGCACGCTACCTGGTCGCGGCTGCGCTGCTGATCGGCTATCTGTGGCGACGCGAAGGGCTGCCGCGGCCGCGCGGCCGGCAGTGGGCCGAGATCGCCGTGCTCGGCGCCAGCGGCGTGTTCGCCTACAACGCATTCTTCTTCGGCGCGCTCGAGCGCCTGCCGGCCGGACGCGCGGCATTGATCATCGCCACGGTGCCGGCGCTGACGGCTGTGTCGTCGTGGCTGATCTTCCGCCTGCGCTTCGCCTGGTGGCAATGGCTTGGCGTGGCGGTGTCGTTCGCCGGCGTGGCGATCGTGGTCTCGCATGGCGATCTCGCCACGCTCGGCTCGGGCGCGATCGGAGCCGGCGAGCTGTTGATGTTCGGCTGCGCCTTGTCGTGGCTCGTCTACACGCTGATGGGGCGCGCGATGCTGCGCCGGCCCGGCGCGCTGTCGCCGCTCGCCACCACTGCTTATGCATCTGCGTTCGGGCTGCTGATGCTGGCGGCGGTGGCGGCGTTCGAACTGCCGCTGCTCGACTGGGCACGCGTCGGCTGGATCGAGCTGTCCGCGATCGTCTACATGGGGCTGTTCGGTACCGCGCTGGCGTTCGTGTGGTTCTACGAGGGCGTCAAGGAGATCGGCGCGGCGCGCGCCACCGTGTTCGGCAACCTGGTTCCGGTCTTTGGCGTCGCGCTGGCGGTGATCGTCCTCGGCGAGCCGCTGCTCGCGTCGATGGTGGTCGGAGGTGCGGTCACGCTGACGGGGGTCAGCTTGACCAACCTCGAGCGTGGCCGCCGCTGAGGCGCGCGCGCCGGCCACATCGCGTGCGACGCCGCGGATTCACTCGCCTTCCCAGTAATCGATCTGCCGCTCCGCGCGGCCGATGAACGCAAACCGCTGCGCCTTGCCGTCGGCACTCGTGAACTCGGCCAGCACGCCGAACTTGCCGCTGTCGGGGTACTCGCAGATTTCCGGCGACATCTTGGTGCTCACCGCGAGGTAGCGCAGTTCTTCGGCGCCGGTGTTCACGATCTGGTGCGCGGTCTCCGGGCCGCCGGGCGGGCACGCGATCACGTCACCGGCGCGGATCGGATAGGTCTGCTCGCCGATGCGGACCTCGCCCGTGCCCTGCAGCACGAAGAACATCTCTTCGTTGGCGCGATGGTTGTGGAGCGGGAACGCGCGCATCCCGGACGCAACCGCCGTGAGGTTGTAGCCGAGCTTCTGGGCACCGATCCGTGCGCCGATCGCGCCCATCTTCGCGTCGTAGCGCGCGGCGGCAGAACCGGTGGCGGCGAATGCGGGCGGACGCGATTGAAGTTCGACGTCCGCGAGGTTGACGATAGGCTTCGTCATGTCACGACCTCCGTAAGGACCGATGCGAAAGAATTGCCCCGCCGCGGGGGAGGCGGCGGGGCAAACGCGCCCGGGAGGCGCGGGGGAGGAGACTCGCTGTGCACCGGGTCGGAACCGCTGCACACCGCCACTTTGCGGCAGAGGTGTTACGCGGCCGTTGCAGCGGCGGCTGCCGCGTGTTGCAGATGAAACGCGCCGCGAGCGCGGCCCGGCGACGAACACGATCGCGCGTCGCCGTGAGGCTCCCGTGTTACAGATGAAACGCCTGCCGATGCTGCGACACTTCGGATCGGCGTAATTTCCCGCCACCCATGCCGCTGCACATCGGAATCGTCGCCTGCTCGGCCGAAGGCGCCGCGCTGTGCTATCGCACGTTCTGCTCCGAAGGCGCGGCCTTGCTCGGCCCGCACGCGCACCCGCAGGTTTCGCTGCATGGCCATTCGCTGGCCGAGTATGTGGACTGCCTCGACCGCGGCGACCTCGATGGCGTTGCCGAGCTGATGCTCGACTCGGCCGGCCGGCTCGCGCGATGCGGTGCCGATCTGCTGATCTGCCCGGACAACACGATCCACCAGGCCTTCGACCGCGTCGCCGCACGATCGCCGCTGCCATGGCTGCACATCGCCGATGTCGTGGCCGACGCGGCGCGGGCGCGCGGATTCCTGCGCCTCGGGATCACGGGCACACGCTGGCTGGTCGAAAGCGATGTCTATCCGCGAGCATTGGCGGCGCGCGCGATGCAGGGCATGCGCCCGCGCGACGACGAGCGCGACGACACGCATCGAATCATCATGGACGAACTGGTGGCCGGCCGCATCGTGCCCGCGTCGGTGGCGCGTCTGCAGCGCGTGCTCGCGCGCATGAAGGTCGACGGCTGCGATGCGGTCGTGCTCGGCTGCACCGAGCTGCCGCTCGTCATCGACGATTCGAACTCGCCGCTGCCGACGCTCGATTCGACCCGCCTGCTGGCGCGCGCGGCCCTGCGGCGCGCGACGGCAACCGATCGCTGATGCACGACGAGGCGAGGGCGAACGCACGGGCGGCGGTCGACGCCGTCTACCGCGCCGAATCGCGCCGCGTGTTCGCGACGCTGCTGCGGCTGCTCGGCGGCTTCGACCTGGCGGAAGAGGCGCTCGCCGATGCGTTTCGCGCCGCGCTCGAGCAGTGGCCGCGCGAGGGCGTGCCGGCCAGTCCGCGCGCGTGGCTGGTTTCGGCCGGGCGCTTCAAGGCGATCGATTCGATCCGCCGCCAGCGGCGCTTCGATTCGCTGGAAGATCATGCGGAGTTCGCCGAGTCGATCGCCGACGAAGGCGCCGCGCCGGGCGACAGCGAGGACATCGCCGACGACCGGCTGCGGCTGATCTTCACCTGCTGCCACCCCGCGCTCGCCCCCGATGCGCAGGTGGCGCTGACGCTGCGCGAAGTGTGCGGCCTGACGACCGAGGCGATCGCACGCGCGTTCCTGACGCCGGCGCCGACGCTGGCGCAGCGCATCGTGCGCGCCAAGGCCAAGATCCGCGATGCGCGCATTCCGTATCAGGTGCCGGCGCCGGATGAACTCGCGGCGCGGCTCGACAGCGTGCTGCGCGTGATCTACCTGGTCTTCAACGAGGGCTACTCGGCTTTCGCCGGCGACGCGCTGATCCGGCACGATCTGTCGGCCGAGGCGATCCGCCTCGGCCGGCTGCTGGCCGAACTGTTGCCGGAACCGGAGGCGATCGGCCTGCTGGCGCTGATGTTGCTCACCGAGGCGCGGCGCACCGCGCGCACCGATGACGAAGGCGACCTCGTGCTGCTCGCCGATCAGGACCGCAGCCTGTGGAACCGCGAGCTGATCGCGGAAGGATTGGCGCTGGTCGAGCGCGCGTTCGGCACGCGGCGCTTCGATCCGTACACGCTGCAGGCGGCGATCGCCGCGGTGCATGCGCAGGCGCCGTCGGCAGACGCCACCGACTGGGACGAGATCGTCGGCCTGTACGACGTGCTGTTGCGGGTCGAGCCGTCTCCGGTCGTCGAACTGAATCGTGCCGTCGCGGTGGCGATGCGCGACGGGCCCGCCGCCGGGCTGGCGCTGGTCGATGCGATCCTGGCCCGTGGCGACCTGGCCGAATACCACCTCGCTCATTCCGCGCGCGCCGATCTGTGCCGCCGGCTCCGCCGGGCAGGCGACGCGCGTGCCGCCTACGAGCGCGCGCTGGCGCTGGCGAAGACCGAGCCGGAAAAGCGGTTTCTGCGCCGGCGCCTGGACGAGCTGTCGCAGTGATGTCGATTTCTCGCGGCGCCCTTCGACCAGTCGTTGCAACATCTTGCAGAAAGGAGCAGCGATGGCGCACGGTTTCACCGACCCGGACGGTCACATCCGGGAACTCGTCTACATGCAGCCCGCGGCGGCAGGAGGATCGCAATGAAACTCACGTCACGGATCACGCCGTGCCTGTGGTTCGACCACCAGGCGGAAGAGGCGGCGAACTTCTACCTCTCGATCTTTCCGAACTCGAAGATCACCGCGATCTCGCGCTACGGCGAGGCGGGCCAGGAGATCCACGGCCGCCCGCCGGGATCGGTGATGACGGTCGCCTTCGAACTCGATGGCCAGCCGTTCACGGCGCTCAATGGCGGGCCGCTGTTCAAGTTCACCGAAGCGATCTCGCTGCAGATCAACTGCGAGACGCAGCAGGAGGTCGACCACTACTGGGACAAGCTCACGGCCGGCGGCGATCCGAAGGCGCAGCAGTGCGGCTGGCTGAAGGACCGCTACGGCGTGTCGTGGCAGGTGGTGCCGACGATCGTTCCGAGACTCGTGGCCGATCCCGATCGACAGAAGTCCGGCCGCGCGATGCAGGCGCTGATGCAGATGCAGAAGCTTGACATTGCGGCGCTCGAGCGCGCCTACGAAGGAGAGCGACGATGAAGTACCTGTGCCTCGTCTACCTCGACGAGAAGCGCCTGCCCGAGCTGCCCGACGAGGACTGCGTCGCCTACGACACGGCGATCCGGCAGAGCGGCCACTGCATCGCCTCCGAGGCGCTCGAGTCGGTGCAGACCGCGACGACGGTGCGCGTGCGCAACGGCAAGGTCTCGGTCACCGACGGCCCGTTCGCCGAGACCAAGGAGCAGCTCGCCGGCTTCTACATGCTCGAGGCGAAGGATCTCGATGAGGCGATCAGGCTCGCTTCCGGCATTCCGCCCGCGCGCGTCGGCTCGATCGAGGTGCGGCCGATCCGGCCGATCCGCGAGACGGCGGCGCGCGAACGGGGGCCGCGTACCGAACCGCCCTGAACGCTCGAGGCGAAGGTCGAAATCCGATCGCGCCGGTTCGGCACGCCGTGGATCGTCAACGGCGAGCTGCTGCCGGTGTAGCGGCGATCAGTCCGCCGCGGCGGCGCGGCCGAGCGCCCGCCGCGTCGCTTCGTCGTCAGCGATCGGCCGCACCTCGACGCAGCCCTTCTTCGCGCCGGGAATGCGCGCGGCGATGCGGATCGCCTCGTTCAGATCGCGCGCCTCGATCACGTAATAGCCGCCGAAGTGCTCCTTGGTCTCGGCGAACGGGCCATCGGTCGTCGAGACCTTGCCGTTGCGCACGCGCAGCGTGACCGCGGCATCGGGCGGCAGCAGCCGGTTGACTTCGACCAGGTGGCCGCTGGCGCGGATCTCGTCGGTGAACCGGCGATACTCGTCGTAGTGCCGCGCGGCGTCCGCGGGCGACATCCACTCCATTACCCTTTCGGCGCAGATCAGGCACAGGAATTTCATCGTTCGCTCCTTGATCGACCAGCGAACCGCAGTTCAGGTCGGCCGCGGTGCCCGTCATCGCGCTGGCGCGGTCCGACGCGAAAAATGCCGCCGCGTCGGCGACCTCGTCGAGCGCCGGCAACCGCGCGAGCAGCGTGGCGCCGCGCGCGCGTGTGCGAATCCGCCGTCAGCCGGCGGGACAGCGCGCCGATCGCCGCGCAGGTGACGCCGTAGCCGAGGAATCCCGAGCCGGCGAGCTTCGATCCCGGCGCAGGCAGCGTCAGGATCACGCCCGACCGCTGCCTGACCATGTGGCGCGCTGCGGCCTTCGCGCTGATGAAATTCGTGCGCATGTACGCGGCGATCGGCTTGTCGAGCTCGTCCAGCGACCGTTCCGCCGGCGGCGTCGCCTGCACGTGCGCGACGCCGACGGCATTGAGCAGAATGTCGATGCGGCCGGCCTCGCGCGCGACCGCGCCGTCGGCGGCGCCGCCGCCGCCGTGGATCACGGCGGCCTTGTGTTCGAGCTGCATTTTCGCGTTTTTCCCCGTGTGCAGCGTGGTGCCGCAATCATCGGTGGTCGATCGGCGCATGCGCGATTCGACACGCGATCCCGTCGGCACGCCGGCAGATCGTCCGCCGCCCCGCGCTGCGGATCGGGCGTGCTGCCGTATGGCCACAGTGAGGCGGCATTCCCGGCATGGTCGAGGCAGACCTCTCCTGGTCGTACGTGCACGCGGAAGTCCTGCGGCGTGGCGTTCGAGTTCGTCCCGGTCCTGCCGGGCGCCGCGACGCGGGAGATCGTCGCGCCGCAGCTCGGCGCGCCGGTCGCGTGATGGCGCCGGACCGCGGCGTTCGGTCGAGCCAGATCCGTTCGACCCGGATACGTGATCCGCGCGCGCCGCGCTTGGGTGACAATCGTCCCGCACCGAACCGGAGGAGCCATGGGACACGCCGAACCGAACGTCGCCGCAGCGCTGCAGCCGTACTGGATGCCGTTTTCGCCGAACAAGGAGTTCAAGGCCGAGCCGCGCATGTTCGCGCGCGCCAAGGGCATGTACTTCTACACGCCCGACGGGCGCGAGGTGATCGATGCGTCCGCGGGCCTGTTCTGCGTGGCGGCCGGCCACTGCCGCGAAGAGATCGCGCGCGCCGTGTACGAGCAGCTGCAGACGCTCGATTTCACCGCGCCGTTCCTGCGCGCGCATCCGAAGGCGTTTGAACTCGCCGAGCGCGTCACCGCGTATACGCCGGCGGGACTGAACCGCGTGTTCTTCACCAACTCGGGCTCGGAGGCGGTCGACACGGCGATGAAGATCGCGCTCGCGTATCACCGCGTGAAGGGCCAGCCGCAGCGGCAACTGTTCATCGCGCGCGAGCGCGCGTACCACGGCGTCAACATGGGCGGCGTGTCGCTCGCCGGCATGGTCAACAACCGGCGCGCGTACGGCGTCGGGCTGGCGGGCGTCTATCACATGCGCCACACCGCGCTGCCGGAGAACAGGTTCGTCAAGGGCCAGCCGGACAACGGCGCCGAAGTTGCCGACGACCTCGCGCGCTTCTGCAACCTGTACGGCGGCGAGAACATCGCCGCGGTGTTCGTCGAGCCGACGGCGGGATCGTTCGGCTGCCTGCCGCCGCCGAAGGGCTACTTGAACCGGCTGCGCGAGATCTGCGACCAGCAGGGCATCCTGCTGGTGTTCGACGAGGTGATCACCGGCTGGGGCCGCATGGGCGCCAACTTCGGTGCGCAGGCGTTCGGCGTGACGCCGGACCTCTTGACGATGGCCAAGGCGATCACCAACGGCGCGCAGCCGATGGGCGCGGTCGCGGCCAAGCAGGGCATCTACGACGCGATCACCGAGGCCGGGCCGAAGCAGGGCATCGAGTTCTTCCACGGCTACACGTACTCGGCGCACCCGGCGTCATGCGCGGCGGGACTGGCGATGATGGACATCTTCGCCAAGGAGCGGCTGATCGAGCGCGCGGCGCAAATGAGCCCGAAGTTCGTCGACGCGATCCACTCGTTGCGCGACTGCGCGATCGTCACCGACATCCGCTCGGTCGGCATGATGGCTGCGGTCGACGTCGCGGTCGACGGCGCGCCCGGGGCGCGCGGGCACGAGACGCAGAAGCGGCTGTACGACGCCGGGCTGAACCTGAAGAGCACGGGCGATGCGCTGATCATCGCGCCGCCGCTGGTGATGGAAGACAAGCACCTCGACGAGATCGTGGGCAAGCTGCGCGCGGTGCTGAAGGCGCTGTAGAGAGGAGAGCGCCCCGCCGGGTCCGATCGGCTCAAGCAGGCATGACGCCCTTCACCGCCCAGGCGAGGGCAGCGAAGGAGCGTGGCCCATCCGGTTGGCCGTCGACGTAGGCGCGTCGGACCGCTTCACGCAGCCGCATGCGGTCCGATTCGCTGAGTGTGGCGACGTATTCGGCTTGCGGGCCGTCCTTGCCCTCGAACGGCGACCAGTAGTCGTCGAACGACGCGAAATTCATGCGAATGCTCAGCGTCGTCTCGACGACGTTGGCGAAGCCGGCGGCGCGCCACGCGTTGCCGAGTTCGCCCGGTCGCGTCAGCGGGCGGGTGTAATTGCGTGCCCGGCGCGCATCGGCTGCGACATCGAGCGCAGCTGCCGTATCGAAGAAGATCCGGTTCGCGACGTAGCCGCCGCGGGCATCCCACACCGCGGCCGCGACGACGGCGCCGGGCCGGGCGACCCGCCGCATTTCCGCGATGGCCTTGTCGGCCTGCGGCACGAAGTGGAGCACGAGCAGCGCCAGCACGCGATCGAAGCTTCGGTCCGGCACTGCCAGCGCGCAGGCGTCGCCGACTTCAAAGCTGGCCCTCGGATCACGAACCCGGCGCCGTGCGTATTCGATGTACGCGGGCGAGACGTCGACGCCGCACACCTGCTGCACCCGACACCGATCCAGCAAGGCGAGCGCCAGGCAACCGGTACCGCAGCCGATGTCAAGCACGCGTTCATCGTCCGCCGCGCCCACGAAATCGAGAAATGGCTCGGCGAGGCGGCGGCTCCAGCGCCCCATCTGTCGCTCGTAGCCATCTCCGTCCGCGGCCGCAAAAGTTGACGTCGGAGTCACATCCTGCCCTTCCATGGCACGAGCCGGTGCTCTACCCAGCGCATGAACAGATCGAACAGGTACGCCACCACGCCGATCACGATGATCCCCATGATCACGATATCGGTGCGCAGGAAGTTCGACGCGTTGAGCACCATCTGGCCGAGGCCGACGCTGGCCGCGACCATCTCGGCGGCGACCAGCGTGGTCCAGCCGAAGCCGATCGCGATCCGCATGCCGACCAGGATCTCGGGCAGCGCAGACGGCAGGATCACGTGCCGGATCACCTGCCAGTAGCTCGCGCCCATCGAATACGCGGCGTGGATCTGCTCGGGCGACGCGCTCTTCATGCCCGAGCGCGCCGCTAGCGCCAGCGGCGCGAAGCAGGCGAGATAGATCAGCAGCACCTTCGGCAGTTCGTCGATGCCGAACCAGATGATGATCAGCGGCAGGTACGACAGCGGCGGCAGCGGGCGGTAGAACTCGATCGGCGGATCGAAGATGCCGCGCGCGATGCGCGACATGCCCATCGCGATGCCGACCGGCACCGCGGTCAGGAACGCGGCCCAGAACGCGATCGCCACGCGCAGGATGCTGGCGACGAAGTGCTGCCACAGCGGCTTGTCGTTCACGTCGCCGATCAGGTAGTCGTAGAACTGCAGCGCGACCGTCTGCGGCGTGGGCAGGAACAGCGGCTTGATCCAGCCGGCGTTGGTGACGATGAACCACGCGGCGATCAGCGCGACGACGGTCGCCACGCTGATCGCGGCGCTCGATCCTTCACCCGGCGACTTGAATTTGCTGGTCTTCGGCGCGGCGACGTCAGGCATCGACCGGCTCCCGGTGGTGAATCAGCGCCAGCACCTCCTCGCGCAGGCGGATGAAGTCCGGTTGCGACTTGACCTTGCGCGCGTCGTGGTGCGCTAGGAACTGGCGCGAGAACGGCACGTCGTCGTACACGTGGGTGATTCGGCCGGGGCTCGGGCTCATCACGATCAGCCGCGTGGCGAGAAACAGCGCCTCCTCGACCGAGTGCGTGATGAAGAACACCATCTTGTTCGATTTCGACCACGCCTCGAGAATGATCTCCTGCAGTTGCTCGCGCGTGAAGGCGTCGAGCGCGCCCATCGGCTCGTCCATCAGCAGCACGGCCGGATCATTCGCGAGCGCGCGCGCGATGCCGACGCGCTGCTGCATGCCGCCGGAAAGCTCGTACACCGCGCGGTCGGCGAAGCCCCGCAGCCCGACGAGGTCGAGCTTGTCCTCGGCGATGCGCGCTCGCGCGCCGGCGTCGACGCCGCGCATGCGCAGGCCGAGCGCGACGTTGTCGCGCACATTGAGCCACGGCATCAGCGCGTGCTTCTGGAACACCACGCCACGGTCGGCGCCCGGGCCGATCACCGGCTTGCCGTCGAGCAGGATCTCGCCGGTGGAGGCCGGCAGGAAACCGGCGATGCAATTGAGCAGCGTGGTCTTGCCGCAGCCGGACGCGCCGAGCGCGACGACGAAGTCGCCGTCGCGCATCGTCAGGTTGACGGCCGCGAGCGCCTGCAGCGTGCCGCCCTTGACGGCGTAGTTGACCGTGAGGTCGCGGAGTTCGAGGGTGGGCATGGGGGACGTGCGGGCGCAAGAGCGAGGGGTCGCCCCGGCGTAGGCCGGGGCCGAATTTGCAGCGTGGGCAATTGGGCCCCGGCCTGCGCCGGGGCGACGAGCCAGCCTTACTTCCCCATCGCCTTCTTCACATACACGTCGGTGACGAACGCCTTGTAGTCGGGCTTGACCTCCTGGATGCGGCCCTGTTCCTTCAGGAAATTCGCGGTGTCGGTCATCGCCTTGGCGGCGCCGCCGCCGAGCCATTTGGCGCTGGCCTGCTCCTGCAGCGTCGGGAACGAGTACAGCGCCATCGCGGCCGGCACGTCCTTCGGGTCGGCCTTGCTCCACTTGGCCACCGCCTTGACCTGCGGCGAGTCGGCGGTCCACTTCGCCTTGTTCTTGCGGTATTCCTCGTCGGCCTTCGCCAGCAGCTTGACGAACGCCACCATGAACGCCTCGTTCTCGGCCGCCCACTTGGCGTTGACGATGTAGCCGTCGAAGGTCGGGTAGCCCTTGTCGCCGATCGACTTGGAACTCGCGATCACCTTGCCGTTGCGCTTGACCTTCGACAGCACCGGATCCCAGATGAACGTCGCGTCGATGTCGCCGCGTTCCCAGGCGGCGGCGATCTCGGGCGGACGCAGATTCATCACGTTCACGCTCTTCGGGTCCACGCCCTCGAGCTTCAGCGCCACCATCAGCTGGTAGTGCGAGGTCGACACGAACGGCGTGGCCACGCGCTTGCCCTTGAGGTCCTTGATGCCGTTGACGCCGGAACCGTTGCGCGCGACCAGGGCTTCCGCGTCGGCGATGTCGTCCAGGATCCAGAACAGCTTGATGTCCTGGCCCTGGCTCGCCGCCGCGGTCAGCGGGCTGGATCCGGCCTCGCCGAGCTGCACGTCGCCGGAAGCCATCGCGCGGATCACGTCGCCGCCGCCGCCGAACATGCGCCAGTTGATCTTGTAGCCGGTGACCTTCTCGATCTCGCCCGATTCCATCAGGACCCGGTACGGGTCCAGCATGTCCTGGTGCGCGATCGTGACTTCCTTCTTCTGCTGCGCGAGCGCGGCGGCCGCGCCGAACAGCGTCGCCGCGGCGGTCGAAACCAGCAATGCGCGGGCGAGGGTGCGTCTCTTCATCGTCTCCTCCTTCGGTTGGTTGGTTGCGCCGGCTCACGGCCGGGTGAGGCTACGCCCGCTGCACCGGTCGTCCATAGTGCCAGCAGGCGGGATGGCCGAGGCGACGCAGCGCGCGGTGTGGCGCGCGATCACCGCCTCTTCATTCGTGTGCAGCACGAGGATCTCGACGCTGCTGTCGGGTGCGGAAATGCGTCCGCGGCCGGCGCGGTTGGCTTGGGCGTCGATGCGCCAGCCGAGCCAGCCGCCTTCCTCGACGATGCGTTGGCGCAGCGTCGTCGCGTTCTCGCCGATGCCGCCGGTGAACACGATGCGGTCCAGTCCGCGCAATGCCGCGGCCATCGCGGCCAGCTCGCGCAGCACGTGTTCGACGAAATAGTCGATCGCCTCGCGCGCTTCGGTGGTGCCCGATGCCTCGAGTTCGCGCATGTCGCCGGACAGTCCGGACAGACCGGCCAGCCCCGACTCGCGATACAGCAGGTGCGCGATGCGCTCGGCGCTCATCCCCTCGCGTTGCAGCAGGTGCAGCACGACAGCCGCGTCGAGCCGGCCGCAGCGCGTTCCCATCGGCAGGCCGTCGAGCGGCGAGAAGCTCATCGTGGTCGCCAGCGAGCGCCCGTCGCGCATCGCGCACAACGACGCCCCGTTGCCCAGGTGCGCGACGACGACGCGCCCGCGAGCGCGCTCGCCGAGCTGCGCGACGATCGATTCGTACGACAGCCCGTGGAAGCCGTAGCGGCGCACGCCGGTGTCAAACAGCCGGCGCGGCAAGGCAAAGCGCTGATTGATCTCCGGTTGCGTGCGGTGAAACGCGGTGTCGAAGCACGCCACCTGCGGCACGCCGGGAAAGGCCGCCATCGCCGCCCGCACGCCGGCGACGTTGTGCGGCTGGTGCAGCGGCGCCAGCGGTTCGAACGCGCGGATCGCCTGCAGCACCGCCTCGTCGACCACGACCGGCCGGTCGAATCGCGCGCCGCCGTGCACGATGCGGTGGCCGACGCCGGCGATGCGCGCGTCGGCCGCGACCGCATGCAGTTCGCGCAGCACGGCGGCGAGCGCATCGGCGTGGGTCGGTGCACCCGCGCGGCCGGCGAGCGGCGCGTCGCGCCAGCCGCCGTCGTCGGCGATGCGCAGCCGCGCCGTCGCGCCGAGCCCGTCGGCGATGCCGCGCACGCGCGCTTCGTCCCCGAGGTCGGCGCGGAACAGCGCGAACTTGATCGACGACGAGCCGGCGTTCAGCGTCAGAAGGTGGTCGCTCATGACGCAGCGCGCCGTCGCCCCGGCGCAGGCCGGGGCCCAAGTTGCGACGAACGAAGTTGGGCCCCGGCCTTCGCCGGGGCGACGAGCCGGGCATGCAGCGGCTGCATCATCATGCAAACGTCTTCGCGATCGCCTGCGCGGCCGTGTTCAGCGTCGGCACGAACTCGATCGCGCGCGCGAGCGGCAGCCGCGCGGTGGCGGCGTGCACGGCGACCGCGGCGATCACTTCGCTGTTCGACAGCCGCACCGGCACCGCGACGCACGCCACGCCGATCACGTACTCCTCGTTGTCGACCGCGTAGCCGTTGGCCGCGATGCGATCCAGTTCGCTCGCGAGCATGTGCCGGTCGGTGATCGTGCGGTCGGTGAAGCGCGGCAGCGGCAGCGTCGCCACCAGTTGCGCGCGTTCGGCCGCCTCCTTGAACGCCAGCAGCAGCTTGCCGCTGGCGCAGCAATGCGGCGGCAACGAGCTGCCGACCGGCAGGTGCAGCCGCAGCGGCCAGTCCGCCTCGACGCGATCGAGATAGACGACTTCACCCTTGCGCAACATCGACAGATTGCAGGTCTCGCCGACGTCGGCCACCAGCTTGCGCAGAATCACACGCCGCTGCGTGGCGACGTAGTCGTGGGTCAGCACGTCGAGTGCGAACTGGCCCAGGCGCGGGCCCACGGCGTACGCGCGGCCGGTCGGCTCGCGCACCACGAGGCCGGCCTCCTCGAACAGCGCCAGCGTCCGGTGCAGCGAGGGCTTGGGCAGCCCGGTGGCGAGCATCAGCTCGGCCAGCGTCGCGGGCCGGCCGGCGCGTACCAGCGTTTCGAGCACCGCGAACGCCTTCAGCGTCGATGAGCTCTCGTTGACCGCCGGCTTGCGCGCGCGGGGCGCGAATCGGACCACTTTCGGCATGCAGCGATGGTATCGGCGCGGTTCCGCGTCCGCAATCGGCATGTTCAGGTGACAGAAACGAGTGCTTGCCAATCCTACCTCGATCGCATAACGTCTCGCTTACACGAACAAAGCATCTCATTGATCGGTACGGCAGCGACGCGTGCCGTCCCGGCCGTTTCCATTCAACGCGGAGAACTTGATGACCGACATGAAGCAGCCCAATCGCACCGTCGTGCAGGGCAGGACGAGGATGACGCCGTCGGAAGCGTTCGTCGAATCGCTGGTCGCGCAGGGGGTGACCGACGTATTCGGCATTGTCGGCTCGGCGTACATGGACGCGCTCGACATCTTTCCCGCCGCCGGCATCCGCTTCATTCCGACCGCGCACGAGCAGGGCGCCGTGCACATGGCCGACGGCTACGCGCGCGTGTCGGGACGGCACGGCGTGTGCATCGGGCAGAACGGCCCCGGCATCACCAACTTCGTCACCGGGGTTGCCGCCGCGTACTGGGCGCATTCGCCGGTGGTGGTGATCACTCCGGAGACCGGCTCGATGACGATGGGGCTGGGCGGCTTCCAGGAGACCGAACAACTGCCGATCTTCTCGAAGATCACCAAGTACCAGGGCCACGTGAACAACCCGAGGCGGATGGCCGAGATCACCAGCCGCTGCTTCGACCGTGCGGTCCTAGAGATGGGGCCGACGCAACTGAACATTCCGCGCGACTACTTCTACGGCGACATCGAGTGCGAGATCCCGCAGCCGATCCGCATCGGCCGCGGCGCCGGCGACGAAGCCGCGCTCGACGAAGCGGCCAGGCTGCTGGCCGAAGCGAAGTTTCCGGTGATCCTGTCCGGCGGCGGCGTCATCATGGCCGACGGCATGGCGGAGGCGATCCAGCTCGCCGAACTGCTGCACGCGCCGGTGGCCGCGAGCTACCTGCACAACGATTCGTTCCCGGCGTCGCATCCGCTGTGGTGCGGACCGCTCGGCTACCAGGGCAGCAAGGCGGCGATGAAGTTGATCGCGCAGGCCGACGTGGTGCTTGCGCTCGGGTCGCGGCTGGGGCCCTTCGGCACGCTGGCGCAGTACGGACTGGACTACTGGCCGAAGAACGCGAAGATCATCCAGATCGACGCCGATGCGAAGATGCTCGGCCTGGTCAAGCCGATCTCGGTCGGCATCTGCGGCGACGCGAAGGCCGCCGCGGCGGCGCTCACGCGGCGCCTGCGGGGCAAGCCGCTCGCGTGCCAGCAGAACAAGGCCGAACGCGACTCGAAGATCAAGGCGGAGAAGGCCGAGTGGGAAAGAGAACTCGACGGCTGGACGCAGGAGACCGATCAGTACTCGGTCGAGGTGTCGAAGAAGTCGAGCTTCATGCACCCGCGCCAGATGCTGCGCGAGCTGGAAAGGGCGATGCCGAAGAACGCGATGGTGTCGACCGACATCGGCAACATCTGCTCGGTGGCGAACTCGTACCTTCGCTTCGAGGTGCCGCGCTCGATGTTCGCGGCGATGAGCTTCGGCAACTGCGGCTACGCGTTCCCGGTGATCTGCGGCGCCAAGCTCGCCGCACCGAACCGGCCGGCGATCGCCTACGTCGGCGACGGCGCGTGGGGTATCAGCCTGAACGAACTGCTGACCTGCGCGCGCGAACGGATCGGCGTCACCGTCGTACTGTTCAACAACGGCCAGTGGGGCGCGGAGAAGAAGAATCACGTCGACTTCTACTCGCAGCGCTACGTCGGCGTGGAGCTGGAGAACCCGAGCTGGGCTGCGGTCGCGAAGTCGTTCGGCTGCGACGGCGTGACGATCGACAAGCTGTCCGACGTCGGGCCGGCGCTCACGCAGGCGGTCAAGAACCAGGCCGAAGGTCGCACCACCGTGCTCGAGATGATGGTCACCAAGGAACTCGGCGACCCGTTCCGCCGCGACGCGCTGTCCAAGCCGGTGCGGCATCTGGAGAAGTACAGGAACTACGTGTGAGTCATCGGAGCAGGTGCAGCGCGCTGCTCGCGATGCCGAGCAGCGCCAGCCCGATCAGCAGGAAGATCACGTAGCGCTTGAAGCGGTCGGCGTCGGTGCGCGCGTACCAGCGGCTGCCGAACGCCACGCCCGCCAGCATCGGCGGCACCAGCCACGCGGTCGCCACCAGCATAGGTGTCCCGACAAGATCGTGCACCGACGCCACCGCGAGCGAATACACGTCGGTGAAGAGAAAGAGTCCGATCAGCGTTGCGCGCGTCGAGGCGACCGCGACCGTGGTCGACAGCAGCATCACGACCGCGGCCAGCCCGCCGATCGCGGCCAGCCCGTTGCACACGCCCGACGCGAGACCCGTGCCGAGCCGCACCGCGCGCCCGTCGTGCCAAGGCGGGCGCCAGCGCCGCGCGAGCGCGAACGCGAACAGCAGCACCAGCGCCGCGATCGCCGCCTTGACCGCGTACGCGTCGCCCCCGGCGAGCAGCGCGACGCCGAGGGGAATGCCGATCACGTTGCCGGCGATCAGCCACGCCATCCAGTTCCAGTGGATGTCGCGCCACACCGAAGGCAGCAGCGACACGCTCGCCAGCACCTCGAGCAGCAGCACCGGCGGCACCACCTGCGCGGGCGGCAGCCACAGCGACAGGCTGCTCACCGCCAGCGCGGAGAAGCCGAAGCCGGTGAGCCCGCGCACCACGCCGGCCGCCGCGATCGCCGCGGCGCTCGCGGCGAGCATGGCCAGCGTCCAGTCGGGCGGAAGCCACGCTGCCGCGTTCACCGGGTTACCCTCCGCGCCGCGCGCTCGGCGATTCGCGCTTGAGGCGGTCCGGCGCGTTCACTGGACTACCCTCGCGCTGCGCGCTCGGGGATTCGCCCTTGGGGCGGCCCGGCGGTCTCATGCGCGCAGCGTGGCGGCGATCTGCGCGGCCGCGTCGCGCATGCGCGGCACGAACGCGAGCAGGTCGTCGAGCGTCATGCGCCCGACCGGCGCCTGCACCGCGACCGCGGCGCACGCGCGCTGCCGGTCGAGCATCACCGGCACCGCGACGGCGATCAGCCCGCTCAGGTGTTCGTTGCGATTGATGCCGATGCGGCGCCGGCGTGTTTCCTCGAGTTCGCGCCGCAGCGCCTTCACGTCGACGATCGTCGCCGGCGTCAGCGCGCGCAACGGCAGCAGGCGCAGCAGGCGCTCGCGCTGCGCCTTCGGCAGCAGCGACAGCAGCAGCTTGCCGGTCGCGGTCGCGTGCAGCGGTACGTGCGACCCCGGCGCCAGCATCACGCGCAGCGGCCACGCGGTCTCGACGCGGTCGAGGTAGACGATGTCGGTGCCGGCCAGCGCGGTCAGGTTGCAGGTCTCGCCGATGTCGTCGACCAGCGCCTTCAGGATCGCGTGCCGCTCGCGGCTGGCCTGCCCGTGCATCAGGATGTGTTCGGCGAAGCGCGTCAGCCGCGCGCCGAGCTGCACGCGCCGCGTGCCCGGTTCGCGGATCAGCAATCCGGCGAGCTGCAACTGCGCGACGATGCGGTGGACCGTCTGCTTCGGCAGTTCAAGCGCGCCGACGATCTGCGCGGCCGCGCAGCCGTTCGCGTGCTCGGCGACGTAATCGAGCACGCGAAACGCGCGCAGCGCGGCGGCGTTGGCCTGGTTGCTTTCCATTGCAAGAGAAAGTTCGGATTTCGGGACCGTGATGCACCGCAATCACTACTATCTTCCACCGCGAGCGCCTTGTCACGCGTTGCATTGCGTGTGCGGGCGCGGCCGACGAGCACCACACAAGGAGACCGCATGGACTGCACACTGTCATCATCGCGCCGCTGGCTGGCGGCCGCGTCCTTCGCGTCGATCGCCGCCGTTGCAGCGGGGCTGCCACGCCCTGGCACGGCGCAGGACCGCTTTCCGTCGCATCCGATCGAATTCGTGGTGCCGTGGGGCGCGGGCGGCGGCGCCGACCAGCTCGCGCGCCGGCTCGGCAAGCTGATCGAGCCCGACCTGAAGGTCGCGGTGCCGGTGGTCAACGTGCCGGGCGCGACCGGTAACACCGGAATGACCAAGTTGCTGACTGCGGCGCCCGACGGGTACACGATGGCGGTGCTGATCGGCGACACGCTGGCGACGATCGCGGGCGGCGCCGGACGCTGGAAGCTCGCGGACGTGATCCCGCTCGGCGTGATGATCCGCCAGCCGACCGGGCTGTACGTGAAGACCGACAGCAAGTACAAGACTTTCGCCGACCTGCTGGCCGACGCGAAGACGAACGAGCTGAAGGTGGCGATCCTCGGCTTCGGCAGTGCCGACGAGATCCTCGTCAACCAGATCGTCGCCAAGGGCGCGAAGCTGCGCATGGTTCCGTTCGCCTCGCCCGGTGAGCGCTACTCGTCGATCCTGGGCGGCCACGCGGACGTGCTGGTCGAGCAGGCGGGCGACATCCGCACGTTCCTCGACGGCAAGCAGATGCGCCCGATCCTGTTCTTCGCCGACGCGCCGGCGCCCGGATTCCCGAACGTGCCGCTCGCGAAGGACAACGGCTTTCCGATCGTGATCAACCAGTTCCGCTCGATCGTCGTGCGCGCCGGCACCGATCCGAAGAACGTCGCCGTGCTCGCCGCCGCACTGGAAAGGGCCGCGCGCTCGCCGGACTTCGCCAAATACCTCGAGGACGAGCTCGCATATCCGGCGAGCTTCATCCCGGCGCAGGACGCGCGCGCGTTCATCGAGAAGGAACTGAAGCTGATCGAATCGAACGCGCAGAAGAAATAGCGCGCGTGCCAGGGAGAGCGCAATGCATCCGCGCCTGCGGGCGATCGTTCCGCACTCGGTGTTGCTGGCGGTGTCGGCGCTGCTGTACTACGCCGCCACGCTGATCGACACGCACGGCGAGTCGGCCGGGCGCATCGGCCCGGACGCGTGGCCGAAGTTCATCATCGGCGCGATGGCCGCGCTGTGCGTGTACGAGATCGTCAAGCGGCTCTTGGTCGGCACCACCTTCACCGCGACCGGGCTGACGCAGGGGCTGAACCGGCCGCCCGACGACGCCGATCGCGCGCTGGCCGCGCGCCCGCCCGAGGAGCACAACGGCAAGCTCGCCGCCGGCATCGCGCTGATCGCGGCCTACGTGGTGGGCGTTTCGCACGTGGGCTTCTTTCTTTCCACTGCGCTCTTCCTGGCGCTGTTCTCGTGGATCGGCGGCGTGCGCCGGCCGCTGACGCTGGCCGTCGTCGGGCTCGCCGGCGCGTTCGTGCTGCTGGTCATCTTCATGCGGCTGGCGTACGTGTCGCTGCCGATCGGCGACGGGCCGTTCAAGTCGCTGTCGTTGCTGCTGCTGCACTGGGTCGGGGTCTGAGGCGGCGATGGACATCCTCGTCAATCTGCTGCACGGCCTGGCCAACATCGCCACGCCGGTGAACTTCGCGGTGATGGTCGTCGGCCTCGTGCTCGGCATGCTGGTCGCGGTGCTGCCCGGGCTTACGCTGGTGATGGGCGTGGTGCTCGCGCTGCCGTTCACCTACAAGATGGGCGTGGAGCCTGCGCTGATCCTGCTGACGGCGATGTACGTGTCCGGCACCTACGGCGGCGCGATCACCGCGATCCTGTTCCGCATCCCCGGCGAGCCGATGGACGTGCCGCTGCTGTGGGACGGCTACGCGATGACGCGGCGCGGGCAGGCCGCGCTCGCGCTCGGCTACTCGCTGATCGCGGCATTGGTCGGCGGGCTCGTCTCCGCGGTGGTGATGGTCGCGCTGTCGAAGCCGGTCGCGAGCGTGGCGCTGAGCTTCTCGTCGCCCGAATTCTTCGCGATCACCGCGTTCGGGCTGGTCAGCGTGGTCGCGCTCGGCGGCGGCTCGCTGGTCAACGCGCTGATCAGCCTGTGCCTGGGCCTCTTGATCGCCACCGTCGGCGTCGATTCGATCTACGGCGCCGAGCGCTTCGCGTTCGGCGTGCCATTCCTGCAGGACGGCATCGAGTTCCTGCTGGTGATGGTCGGCGCGTACGGCATCGGCGAGGTGCTGACTCGTTTGCAGACCGGCTTTGCCGGCGAGGCCGCGGCCGAGGGCGACGCGGCGATCCGCTTCCGTACCGCGTTTCCGAAGCTCTCTGAGCTGCTGGCGATCAAGGGCTCGTTTCTGCGCGGCACCGCGACCGGCATCGCGGTCGGCGTGGTGCCGGGCGCCGGCGCGACGGTGTCGGCGTTCGTCGCCTACGGGCTGGAAAGCCAGTACGGCAAGGACGCGCGGCTGTTGGGCAGCGGCGCGCCGGCGGGCATCGTCGCGGCGAAGTCGGCGGCGACCGCGTCGGTCGGCGGCGCGCTGGTGCCGCTGCTGACGATGGGCATTCCCGGCAGCGGCGCGACCGCGATCATCCTGGCGGCGTTTCTGCTGCACGGGATCCAGCCGGGTCCGCAGGTGTTCGCGTCCAGCACCACGCTGATCTACACGGTGTTCGCGGCGGTGTTCGTCGGCGTGATCGGCATGTGCATCCTCGGCTACTTCGCGATCAAGCCGCTGTGCAAGGTGCTCGACGCGCCGGAGGCGATCGTGTCCGCGTTCGTGGTCGTGTTCTGCTTCATCGGCGCCTTTGCCGCGCGCAGCAACCTGTCGGACCTATACGTGATCGCGATCTTCGGGCTGATCGGCTTCCTGTTCGAGCGCTTCAAGTTCCCGATCGCGCCGCTGGTGCTCGGCACGATCCTCGGCCCGCTGACCGAGAACAACTTCATGACGACGATGGTGAGCTTCAACAACGACTGGACCGTGTTCTTCCGGCGGCCGATCAGCGGCACGATCCTGGTGCTGGCGATCGCGGGGCTGTTCTATCCGGTGCTGCGCGAGTCGCTGCGGCGCTGGCGCGCGCGCAAGCCGGTCGAGGTGACGCTGCCGCGGCGGTCGTCCTCGGCACCCAAATGACGACTTCGATGAATCACGTCCCGCCAGCTTCCTCGATCGCCACCGTGGCGACGGTGCGCGCGCTGGTCACGCGCGCGCGCGCCGCGCAGGCGATCGCCAACGACTACGACCAGCAGCGGGTCGATGATCTCGTGGCCGCGGCCGGCTGGGCGATCCTCGCGCCGGCGCGCAACCGCGAGCTCGCGGAACTGGCGGTCGCCGATACCGGCATCGGCAACGTCGACGACAAGATCCGCAAGAACCACCGCAAGACGCTCGGGTTGCTGCGCGACCTGAAAGGCGCGCGCTCGGTCGGCGTGATCGCCGAGCATCCGGAGCGCGGGCTGATCGAGATCGCGCGGCCGGTCGGCGTGGTAGCGGCGGTCACGCCGTCGACCAACCCGGCCGCCACGCCGGCCAACAAGATCATCAACGCGTTGAAGGGGCGCAACGCGATCGTGCTCGCGCCTTCGCCGAAGGGTTGGGCCACCGGCGCGCGGCTGGTCGAGTTCGTGCATGCGCAGCTCGACCGCATCGGCGCGCCGCGCGACCTGGTGCAGATCCTGCCCGCGCCGGTGACGCGCGAGCTGACCGCCGAGCTGATGCGGCAGGCCGATCTCGTGGTCGCCACCGGCTCGCAGGCCAACGTGCGCGCCGCGTACGCGAGCGGCACGCCCGCCTTCGGCGTCGGCGCCGGCAACGTCGCCTCGATCGTCGACGAGACGGCGGATCTGGCGGCGGCGGCGCAGATGATCCTGCTGTCGAAGACGTTCGACAACGCCACCAGTTGCTCGTCGGAGAACAGCGTGGTGCTGGTCGATGCGATCCATGCGGGCGCGCTCGAAGCGCTGCAGCGCGCCGGCGCCGTGCGGCTCGATGCCGCGGACCGCGCGCGGCTGCAGGCCGCGATGTGGCCGGACGGCAAGCTGTCGCCCGGCGTGATCGGCCAGTCGGTCGCCGCGATCGCGGCCCGCGCGCAACTGAAGTCGCCGGCCGCGCATTCAGCGCGTGCGCTGCTGGTGGAAGAGAGCGGGTTCGGACCCGAGCACCCGTTCTCCGGCGAGAAGCTCAGTCCCGTGCTGGCCGTTTATCGCGCCCGCGATTTCGAAGACGCGCTTTCGATCGTTGCGCGCATCTACGCCTACATGGGCGCCGGCCATTCGGTCGGCCTGCACAGTGCGCGGGCCGACCGCGCGCTGGCCGCCGGGCTGCGGCTGCCGGTGTCGCGCGTGATCGTCAACCAGGCGCACTGCATCGCCACCGGCGGCAGCTTCGACAACGGCCTGCCGTTCTCGCTGTCGATGGGCTGCGGCACGTGGGGCCGCAACAACTTCTCCGACAACCTGAACTGGCGCCACTACCTGAACATCACGCGCGTGGCGACGACGATTGCGGAAGTCGTTCCCGGCGAAGATCAATTGCTCCGCGACTTCTTCGCCCGCTACGGCCGCGGCTGACGCGATGCAGACGGTCCGCGAGCTGATCGACGCGCGTGCCGCACGGTCGCCCGACGCGACCTACCTGATCGCAGCCCACACTGGACGAACGCTGACGTACGGTGCGCTCGCGCAAGCGTGCCGCGCGGTCGCGGGCGCGCTCGCGCAGCGCGGACTGGAGCCGGGTGCGCACGTGTCGCTGGTGCTCGGCAATGGCGTGCAGACCGTGCAGCTGCTGCTCGGCGCGATGTACGGCGGCTACTGCGTGAATCCGGTCAACCTGCTGTCGCAGCCGGAGCAGATGCGCTACGTGCTCGAGCACGCCGACGCAAAGCTCGTGTTCGCCGCGCCCGACTGGGCCGAGCGGGTGCGGTCGATGACCGCGTCGATCACGCGGGCCAACGAGGTGGTGGCGGTCGATCCGGATGCCGAGGCGACGTTCGCGGCGCCACGCGACCTCGCTGCGCCGCGGCCGGAACAACTGGCCCTGCTGATGTACACGTCGGGAACCACCGGCAAGCCAAAGGGCGTGATGCTGTCGCAGGCCAACCTCGCCGCCAACGCGCAATCGATCAGCCGCGAGCACGCGCTCGGCCCCGATGACCGCGTGACCGCGGTGCTGCCGCTGTATCACATCAACGCCTTCGCGGTGACGATGCTCGCGCCGATCGCGAGCGGCGGCAGCCTTGCGATGCCGCCGAAGTTCTCCGCCAGCAGCTTCTGGCCGCTGGTGATCGAGCACGGTTGTACTTGGCTCAACGTGGTGCCGACGATGATCGCGTACCTGCTGGAAGGCGCGGCGCCGCCGCGCGAACGACTGGCGCGCGTGCGCTTCTGCCGCTCCGCGTCGGCGGCGCTGGCGGTCGAGCACCAGCGCGCGTTCGAGGCGAAGTTCGGCATCGGCATCGTCGAGACGATGGGGCTGACGGAGACCGTGGCGCCGTGCTTTTCCAACCCAATCGAGCCGCGGCTGCGCAAGATCGGCTCGGTCGGCCGCGTCTCCGGCTGCGAGGCGCGCGTGGTCGACGCGGACGGCAAATCCTTGCCGGACGGCACGGTCGGCGAGATCGTGATCCGCGGTCCGCAGGTGACGGCCGGCTATTACAAGGACCCCGACGCCACGGCGACGGCGTTCTTCCCCGACGGCTGGCTGCGCAGCGGCGATCTCGGCTATCGCGACGCCGACGGCTACTACTACGTGACCGGCCGCATCAAGGAGCTGATCATCAAGGGCGGCGAGAACATCGCGCCGCGCGAGATCGACGAGGTGCTGCAGCGGCATCCTGCCGTGCTCGAGGCGGCCGCGGTTGGCATTCCCGACCGGCACTACGGGCAGGAGATCATGGCGTGCGTGATCCTGCGCGCGGGTCGGGGTTGCACGGAGGACGAACTGCGCGCGTTCTGCGACCGCGAGCTTGGCCGCTACAAGACGCCCAAGGTGTTCCGCTTCGTCGACGAACTGCCGCGCGGACCGTCGGGCAAGGTGCAGCGGCTGAAGCTCGCGGCGCTGGCGCCGGTCAGGTGACCGCGAGGTAGCCGATCAGCGCAGCGCCCAGTACGGCGATCAGCCCGTTGAGCCAGATGCCGACCGACGTCTGGTAGCCGGGCGGAATCTCGATCGGCCGCAGCGACGCCAGCGCGACACGATACTGCACGATCGACATCACGGCCGACAGCACGCCCAGCGCGACGAAGCCGATTCCGACCCAGAACGACGCGCGGTCGATCGAAGACCCCATCGGCGTTCCCGGAGCGTGCGATACGTAGCGCAGGAACAGCCCGAAGCGTTCGATCACGAAACCGAAGGCCATCAGGCTCAGGCTGGTGCGGTTCCACGCGAGCAGCGTGCGCTCGGCGGCGAACAGCACGCGTGGGTCGTTCAGGTCGGACATCGAATCACTCTCCCGGGCGGGCAACTAAAGCAATTCTCGCATTGCCTTGGCCGCAGCCTGCAGCCGCGGCAGGCGCTTGATCGCTTCGTCGAGCGACATGCGCGCGGTCGGCGCGTGCAGCGCGATCGCGGCGCGCGGCACGCCGCCGGCATCGAACACCGGCACCGCCACCGCGATCAGGCCGGCGATGAACTCCTCGCGGTCGGTCGAATAGCCGGCGGTGCGGATCATTTCGCACTCGCGCCGCAGCCGCGCCGGACGGGTGATCGTGTTGCGCGTGAAGGCCGGCAGCGGCGCGCGCCCGATCAGTTCGTCGGCCTGCGGCGGCGGCAGGTGCGCGAGGAAGAGCTTGCCGCTGGCGGTGCAGTGGATCGGCACGTGCGCGCCGACATCGAGCGTGAGCCGCAGCGGCCAGCGCGCCTCGACGCGGTCGAGATACAGCACCTCGGCGCCGTCGAGCGTGGTGAAGTTGCAGGTCTCCTGCACATCGGCGACCAGATCCGCCAGCACGCGGTGCCGCAGCGCGCGCACGTGGCCGTGATTGAGCGTGACGAAGGCCAGCTTGCGCAGCGCCGGCCCGACCACGAAACGCAGCGGATCGACATCGCGCGCGATGTAGCCCTGCGCCAGCAGCGCAGCGCACTGGCGGTGCAGCGTGGCTTTCGGCAGCCCGACGCGGGCGCTCAGGTCCGCCAGCGACAGGCCGACGCCGGCTTCGGCGACGGCGGCGAGGATGCGCAGCGCGCGCTCGGCCGACGAGCCGCCCGGGGCGGCGTCGTCGGCGCGCAGCGCCTGCAAGCGGCCTTGCGCAAGTGGAACGTTGCGTTCCGCTTTTCCGTGACGTAGCATGGTTTGCTCAGCGGAACGAAACGTTCCGGCGCTTCGAAGCATTATGGCGCGCGACCGGACTGTCGGGTCAACGCGCTGCCGGCGTGCCGGACGAGGACAGCGCCCCGCCGAGGGCGAACAAGGAGACACGCCGGGTGCAAGCCCCGCAGTACGACTACGTCGTGGTCGGTGCCGGCTCCGCCGGCTGCGTGCTCGCCGCGCGGCTGTCCGAAGACCCGCGCACGCGCGTGCTGCTGCTCGAAGCGGGGCCGCCCGACCGCTCGATCTGGATCCATCTCCCGATCGGCTACGGCAAGACGATGTGGAGCCCGAAGTACAACTGGTGCTTCCACACCGACCCCGAGCCGAACATGAATGGCCGGCGCATCTACTGGCCGCGCGGCCGTACGCTCGGCGGCTCGAGCGCGATCAACGGGCTGATCTACATCCGCGGGACTCGCGAGGACTACGACCACTGGCGCGCGCTCGGCAATGCGGGCTGGGGCTACGACGACGTGCTGCCGTATTTCATCCGCAGCGAGCGCAACCAGCGCGGGGCGAACACGTATCACGGCGCCGGCGGTCCGCTCGGCGTCAGCGACATCGGTTCCAAGCACGAGCTGATCGAGGCGTTCATCGCCGCGGCCGGGCAATGCGGCGTGGCGCGCAACGACGACTTCAACGGCGCCACACAGGAAGGCGCGGGCTACTACCAGCTGACGACGTGGAAGGGACTGCGCAGCAGCACCGCGAGCGCGTACCTGAAGCCCGCGCGCCGCCGTCCCAACCTGCGCGTCAAGACCGATGCGCTCGCGACCGGCGTGCTGTTCGACGGCCGGCGCGCGGCCGGCGTCCTCTATCGACACGGCGGCTACGAGCGCACGGCGCTGTGCAGCGCCGAGGTGCTGCTTGCCGCCGGCGCGCTGCAGTCGCCGCAATTGCTGCAGTTGTCGGGCATCGGTCCGGCCGGGCTGCTGAGAAACCACGGCATCGCGGTCGTGCGCGACGCGCCGGGCGTCGGCGCGAACCTGCAGGACCACCTGCAACTGCGGCTGATCTACGAGTGCAGCAAGCCGATCACGACCAACGACGATCTGCGTTCGCCTTGGGGCCGGCTGCGCATCGGGCTGCAATGGCTGCTCGCGCGCAAGGGGCCGCTCGCGGTCGGCATCAACCAGGGCGGCTGTTTCATGCGCGCTCTGCGCGACGACGACGGTGCGGCGCGCGACTCGCGCCCCGACATCCAGTTCCACGTCGCCACGCTGTCGGCGGACATGGCGGGTGGCACGGTGCATCCGTTCTCCGGCTTCACGCTTTCGGTGTGCCAGTTGCGGCCCGAGTCGCGCGGGCGCGTGGCGATCCGCTCGGCCGACCCAGCCGAGCCGCCGTCGATGCAGCCCAACTATCTCGACGCCGACGTCGACCGGCGCACCGCGGTCGCGGCACTGCGCACGGCGCGCGCGATCGCGCATGCGCCGGCGATGCGGCCGTACGTGAAGCGCGAGCATCTGCCGGGCCCGGAGGTCGAGGACGATGCCGCGCTGCTCGCATTCGCGCGCAATCACGGCGCGACGATCTTTCATCCATCCGGCACCTGCCGGATGGGACGCGATCCGATGGCGGTCGTCGACGAGCGCCTGCGCGTGCACGGCGTGGGCGGGCTGCGCGTGGTCGATGGCTCGGTGATGCCGACGCTGGTGTCGGGCAACACGAACGCGGCGATCGTGATGATCGCGGAGAAGGCGGCGGACATGATTCGTGAGGATGCGCGGCGCTGAACCGGATCAATGCAGCGCGAAGGTGGGGGCCACGTTGTCCTTGGCCTCCGGGTTTCAACAACGAAGCGAGGAGACAGACATGAGCAGACTGACGAGCCCGGGTCGGCGGCGCGCGTTCGGCGCCGGCGTGGCGGCACTGGCCACGGCAACACTGGTCGCGCCGCAGGCGCGCGCGCAGCAGGCCACGCGGCTGAAGATACAGACGGCGGTGCCGAGTTCGAGCATCTACTTCGACCTGCTGAAGCGATTCGCCGACCGCATCGACAAGATGAGCAACGGCCGGCTGAAGCTGGAGATGCTGCCCGACGGCGCGGTCGTCAACGCGTTCGAGATCCTCGACGCGGTCGACAAGGGCGTGGTCGACGGCGGCTACGCGTGGACGCACTACTGGTCGGGCAAGAACACGGCGACGGGCCTGCTGTCGAACCCGGCCGCCGGCGCCGGCACGGGCATGGACCAGTTGTCGCACGTCGCGTGGTTGTTCCAGGGCGGCGGCTACGCGCTGTACAAGAAGCTGTACGCGGAGGGACTGAAGGTCAACATCGAGCCGATCCTGGTGCAGCCGATGGGGCCGGACCCGCTCGGCTGGTTCAAGAACCCGATCAACTCGCTCGACGATTTCAAGAAACTGAAGTACCGCTGCCCGCCGGGACTGGTCGGCGAGATCTTCAAGGAGATGGGCGTGAACGCGGTGGCGATGCCGGGCGGCGAGATCGTGCCGGCTGCGCAGCGCGGCGTGATCGACGCGGCCGAGTGGATCGGGCCCGCCGACGATCTGGCGCTCGGCTTCCACACGGTGTTCAAGCACTACTACCTGCAGGGACTG
Source organism: Pseudomonadota bacterium (assembly GCA_029778535.1). Taxonomy (GTDB): domain Bacteria; phylum Pseudomonadota; class Gammaproteobacteria; order Burkholderiales; family Burkholderiaceae_F; genus JAKOQB01. The sequence continues at coordinate 112,906 of JAKOQB010000139.1, forward strand.
CACCAGTCGACCGATGTCGGCGAGGTGCTCCTGAACAAGACGGTGTGGAACAAGCTGCCGGCCGACATCAAGGCGATCGTCGAGGACGCCGCGATGGCGTCGATGACGGACACGTACACGTACAACGTCTATCGCAACGCGGCCGCGGTGCTGAAGCTCAAGACCGACTTCAAGGTCACGATCCACGACACGCCGAAGGACATCTTCCCGGCCTTCATCAAGGCGACCAACGCGATCTACGACCGCGAGGCGCAGAAGAATGCGCTGTTCAAGGAGGTGCTGGAGTCGCAGCGCGCGTTCGCGAAGACCGTCGTGCCGTACTGGACCAAGATCAACGGCCTTTACTACAACATGGGCGTGTCCTCCCCGAACGCCACCTGACGCGGCGGTCGGGACCGCGCGGTGGCCGCCCGTGCCGCCGCGCGCCGCGATCGAAACGGCTTCACCCAGGGAGACGACACGCATGAATTCCGCAACCTCGGGCCTGGCGCGCGCCGCGTTCCGGCTCGACCGCATCGCCGTGTGGTCGGGCCGGCTGGCGTGCTGGATGCTGGTGCCGATGATCCTCGGCCTGACCTACGAGGTCGTCGCGCGCTACGTGTTCAACGCGCCGACGATCTGGGCCTACGACACGACCTTCATGTTCTACGGCAGCTTCTTCATGCTCGGCGCGGCGTTCACCCTGCAGCGCAAGGGGCATGTGCGCACCGATTCGCTGTACGCCGACTGGTCGCCGCGCACGCAGGCGATCGTCGATCTGATCGGTTACTTCGCTTTCTTCCTGCCGCTGGTGGCGGTGTTCCTCTTCACCGGCTGGGGCTATTTCGTAAAGGCCTACACGATCAATGAGACCTTCGTGACCAGCGCCTGGCAGCCGATCACCTGGCCGTTCAAGCTCGTGATGCCGGTGTCGGGCGCGCTGCTGCTGGTGCAGGGCGCGTCCGAATGCCTGAAGTGCCTGCACACGGTCCGCGCCGGGCGCTGGCCGCAGGTGCACCACTCCGAGGGGCCGGCGTGAGCAACGAGATCCTCGGGCTGGCCGCGCTCGGCGTGCTGTTCGCGGCGATCTTCATCGGCTTTCCGATCGCGTTCACGCTGGCCGCGGTGTCGCTGGCGACCGGTTTCATCGCGCTCGGGCCGGTGGTGTTCGACCTGGCGGTGCTGCAGACCTATTCGGTGATGCGCGACGTGGTGCTGGCGTCGATCCCGTTCTTCCTCTTCATGGGCTTCCTGCTCGAACAGTCCGGGCTGGTCGAGCGGCTGTTCCGCGGCATGCAGCAACTGCTCGCCGGGCTGCGCGGCTCGCTGTACCTCGCGGTGCTGATCACGGCGACGATTTTCGCGGCGGCCACCGGCATCGTCGGCTCGGCGGTGACGCTGCTCGGCGTGATGGCGGGCCCGTCGATGATCCGCAGCAACTACGACGTGAAACTGTCGGCCGGCGCGATCGCCGCCGGCGGCACGCTCGGCATCCTGATCCCGCCCAGCGTGATGCTGATCGTGATGGGACCGGTGGTCGGCGTGCCCGCGACCGACCTGTTCGCCGCCGCGATCCTGCCGGGGCTGCTGCTGTCGACGATCTTCACCGTCTGGTGCCTGCTGCGCTGCTGGATCAATCCGTCGCTCGGCCCGCCGTTGCCCGTGGAGTTGCGTGCGGCCTCGCTCGGACCGGTATTGCGCGACCTCGTGCTCGGCGTCGCACCGGTGATCGTGGTGATCCTGTCCACGCTCGGGGTGATCATGGCCGGCATCGCCACGCCGACCGACGCGGGCGCCGTCGGCTGTGCCGCGACCTTCGTGCTCGTGTTCGGCTCGGGCCGCATGAACTGGGCGAAGCTGAAGCGCGCCGCCTACCAGACGCTCGAAGTGTCGAGCATGATCCTGTTGCTGGTGACGGCGTCGAACCTGTTCGGCGCGGTGTTCTCGCGGCTCGGCAGCCCGGAGTACCTGGCGCAGACGCTGATCGGCCTGCAATTGCCGCCGCTGGTGATGCTGGTGCTGATCCTGGCGCTGGTGTTCGTGCTCGGTTGGCCGCTCGAATGGGTGCCGATCGTTCTGATCGTGGTGCCGATCGTGCTGCCGATCGTGCACGCCGCCAACATCGACCTGATCTGGTTCTGCACGCTGGTCGCGGTCACGCTGCAGACAGCATGGCTGTCGCCGCCGGTGGCGCTATCGGCGTACTTTCTCAAGGGCGTGGTGCCGCAGTGGGATCTAAAGCAGATCTATGCGGGCATGATGCAGTTCATGATCCTGCAACTGGTCGGCGTCGCCGTAGTTCTGCTGTTTCCAAAGTTGGCGACCTGGCTGCCGAGCATCAACTGAGCGACTGGGATTCTCGATCTTGCCGCGCCGCGTCATCGGCACGTCACGCATCGAAGGGAGCGGGCCGGCCCGGTCGCCGCGGCGCGTCAAGCTTTGTACCATTAGTAAGGTTGACGTAAGCGCGAGTCCATACGTTGCGCGACTGAAACCGAAGCGGCAGACCGGGCATTCAGACACCCTGGAGGCGGGCAATGGGAAACATCGAGTCGGTTCTGCAAGAGAACCGCGTGTTCAATCCGAGCGAAGAGATGGTCCGCAACGCGGCGATCTCCGGCATGAACGCCTACAACGCGCTGTGCGCGGAAGCGGAGCGCGATTTCACCGGTTTCTGGGGACGGCTGGCGCGGGAGCACGTGAAGTGGCACAAGCCGTTCACGCAGGTGCTCGATGAATCGAACGCGCCGTTCTACAAGTGGTTCGCCGACGGCGAATTGAACGCCTCGTACAACTGCCTCGACGCGCAGATCGCCGCCGGCAATGGCGACAAGGTCGCGATCATCTTCGAGGCCGACGACGGCAAGGTGACGCGAATCACCTACCGCGCGCTGCTGGCCGAAGTCTGCCGGCTTGCCAACGCGCTCAAGCACCACGGCGTAAAGAAGGGCGACCGCGTGCTGGTCTACATGCCGATGTCGATCCAGGTCGTGGTCGCTATGCAGGCTTGCGCCCGCATCGGGGCGACGCATTCGGTGGTGTTCGGTGGCTTTTCTGCCAAGAGCCTGCAGGAACGGATCATCGACGCGGGCGCGACCGAGGTGATCACCGCCGACGGCCAGTTCCGCGGCGGCAAGGAGATCCCGCTGAAGCCGGTCGTCGACGAGGCGTTCGCGATGGGTGGCTGCGAGGGCGTCAGGAACGTCATCGTCTACAAGCGCACCGGCAGTGGGGTGCCGATGCAGGCGCCGCGCGACAAGTGGTGGGACGACGTTGTCAAGGGCCAGCCGCAGACCTGCGAGCCGACCTGGGTCAACGCCGAGCATCCGCTGTTCATCCTCTACACGTCGGGTTCGACCGGCAAGCCGAAGGGCGTGCAGCACTCCACCGGCGGCTACCTCCTGTGGGCGGCGCTGACGATGAAGTGGACGTTCGATCACAAGCCGAGCGACATTTTCTGGTGCACCGCTGACGTCGGCTGGGTCACCGGACACACGTACATCACGTACGGCCCGCTCGCGGTCGGCGCGACCGAAGTCATGTTCGAGGGCGTGCCGACCTATCCGGACGCAGGGCGCTTCTGGAAGATGATCCAGGACCACAAGGTCACCGTCTTCTACACCGCGCCGACCGCGATCCGCTCGCTGATCAAGGCCAACGAAGGCAATCCCGCCACGCATCCGACCAAGTACGACCTGTCGAGCCTGCGCATCCTCGGCACCGTCGGCGAGCCGATCAACCCGGAAGCGTGGATGTGGTACTTCAACAATGTCGGTCGCGGGCGCTGCCCGATCGTCGACACGTGGTGGCAGACGGAGACCGGCGGCCATCTGATCACGCCGCTGCCGGGCGCCACGCCGCTGGTACCGGGTTCGTGCACATTGCCGCTGCCCGGCATCATGGCGGCGATCGTCGACGAAACCGGGCACGATGTTCCGAACGGGCAGGGCGGCCTGCTCGTGATCAAGCGGCCGTGGCCGGCCATGATCCGCACGATCTGGGGCGATCCCGACCGCTACAAGAAGTCGTACTACCCGGAGGAACTCGGCGGCAAGCTGTATCTCGCGGGCGACGGATCGATCCGCGACAAGGAGACGGGTTTCTTCCGCATCGTCGGCCGCGTCGACGACGTGCTCAATGTTTCGGGGCACCGGCTCGGCACGATGGAGATCGAATCGGCGCTGGTCGCGAACCCGGTCGTGGCCGAGGCGGCGGTCGTCGGCCGCCCGGACGAGATGACCGGCGAGGCGGTGTGCGCGTTCGTGGTGCTGAAACGCGCGCGCCCGACCGGCGACGAGGCGCAGAAGATCGCCAAGGAGCTGCGCGACTGGGTCGGCAAGGAGATCGGGCCGATCGCCAAGCCGAAGGACATCCGCTTCGGCGACAACCTGCCGAAGACGCGCAGCGGCAAGATCATGCGCCGCCTGCTGCGCGCGATCGCGAAGGGCGAGGCGATCACGCAGGACGTGTCCACGTTAGAGAACCCGGCGATCCTCGAGCAGTTGAAAGTCAGCCAGTAACGGACACGCGGCACAACGCAGCGCACTGACGCCGCGGGCCGATGAGGGACAAGGTTGGACCGGCAAACCATCGCACTGGTCCGGGAGCGGGACAGAAGGGGAGGCAACGCTTGGCGTTGTTGTTGAGCATCATCCAGACGCTGATCCTGGTCGCAGGCCTCGGGCTGTTCGGCCAGTTGATCGTCGGCGCGTTCAACTGGCGCGCCCGCCACGAGAATTTCGTCTACCAGTTGCTCGGCATCGTCACGAAGCCGGTGGTGCGGGCGGTGCGCCTGATCACGCCGCGCGTGGTCCTCGACCGGCATGTGCCGATCGTTGCGTTCCTGCTGCTGTTCTTCGGCTACTTCGCGGTCGGCCTGATCCAACGCGACGTGTGCCTGAGCGACCTGAAGCAGGCCGGTTGCGCGCGCTGGGCCGCGGCGCGGGCAGTGGCGCAATGAATCCGATGTCGCGCTGGCTCGCGCGCCGCTGGCTGAACACGCAGGCCGACGTCGCGCTGCTGTTCGGACTGAAGCGGCGCGCGCTCGAACTGCACCGGCAGATGGTACGGCTGGATCCGCGCGACGCGGTAGCGCGTTCGACGGTCGGCAATCTGCGCGCGCAACTGGGCGACGCCGACGGCGCGATCGCCGAGTTCCGCCAGCTGGTCGATGTCGACGCGCGCAACGCCGACGCGTGGTTCAACCTCGGCTTCCTGCTCGAAGGCCGCGACGCGCTCGACGAGGCCGAGCGCGCGTTCCGCCGCGCGGTCGAACTGAACCCGTCGCTCGACCGCGCCTGGTACGGGCTGGGGCTGGTGCTGATCCGCACCGATCGGCTGCGCGAGGCGGTCGAGGCGCTGAAGCGCAACACCAAATTGCAGCCGTTCAGCCCGTATGGCTGGTATCAGCTCGGCATGACCTACCACCACCTCGGCAGCCGCGACGACGCGTGGCGTACCTTCGAGCACCTGAAATCGTTCGAGCCGCGCTACGCCGACACGCTGAAGCGCGACCTGGAGACGACGCCGTCGCGCGCGAATTCGGCAGCATCGACTTCAACGCAGATCACGCCAAGGGAGGCCATCGAATCGACAACCTGAGAGTCGCACAACCGCTGGATCAAGTCTGAAGGAGGGACACATGCAACTGACAGAAAAGCACAGGGAGTACTGGCGAAGGAACCTGAACCTGACGTTGATACTGACGCTCATCTGGTTCGTGGTGACCTTCGTGATGGGCTACTTCGCCCGCGAACTGGCCACGATCAACTTCTTCGGCTGGCCGCTGTCGTTCTACATGGGGGCGCAAGGCTCGCTGATCATCTACATCGTGATCATCTGGGTCTATGCAAAGAAAATGCGTCAGCTTGACGAAGAGTACGGCGTGCACGAAGGAGAAGACTGATGAGCTCTCAAGTTAGCTCGAACCGGGCGTTCTTCAACCAGCTGAAGAAGTACTACTCCTTCTACACCGGCGGCTTCATCGTGTTCCTGATCGCGCTGGCGATCCTGGAGCAGCTCGGCCTGCCGAAGGTGTGGATCGGCTACGTATTCCTGTTCGCCACCATCGGCCTGTACGCGGGCATCGGCATCATGAGCCGCACCGCCGACGTGGCCGAGTATTACGTGGCCGGGCGGCGCGTGCCGGCATTCTTCAACGGCATGGCCACCGGTGCGGACTGGATGAGCGCGGCGTCGTTCATCGGCATGGCGGGCGGGCTGTACCTCGGCGGATTCGACGCGCTCGCCTTCATCATGGGCTGGACCGGCGGCTACTGCCTTGTGGCGTTCCTGCTGGCGCCGTACCTGCGCAAGTTCGGTCAGTTCACGATCCCCGACTTCCTCGGCGCGCGCTACGGCGGCAACGCGGCGCGCTTCATCGGCATCCTGGCCGCGATCCTGTGTTCGTTCACCTACGTGGTCGCGCAGATCTACGGCGTCGGCCTGATCACTTCGCGCTTCACCGGCGTCGAGTTCACGGTCGGCGTGTTCCTCGGCCTGGCCGGAATCCTGGTGTGTTCGTTCCTCGGCGGGATG
>JAKOQB010000140.1 GCA_029778535.1 Pseudomonadota bacterium
GATGGCCGCCCCCGACAGGAAGGTCCAGCCGATCGTCGTCAAGCGGATCCGCAAGGTGAGCCACGGCGGCCACCACGGCGGAGCCTGGAAGATCGCCTATGCCGATTTCGTCACCGCGATGATGGCGTTCTTCCTGCTGATGTGGCTGCTCGGCTCGACGACCAGCGGCGACCTCCAGGGCATCGCCGAGTACTTCCGCACGCCGTTGAAAGTCGCGCTGTCGGGCGGCAGCGGCTCGGGCGACAGCTCGTCGGTGATCAAGGGCGGCGGCACCGAGCTGACCCGGACGATCGGCGCCGAGCGACGCGGCGACGTCGAGGCGCGGCAGAAGAAGGTGAACCTGCAGGCGCTGCGCGCCGAACTGCGGCGCGTCGAGGCCCAGCGTCTCACCCGGCTGAAGGCGCAGGTCGAAGAGGTGATCACGAAGAACCCGAAGCTCGCCGAGGTCAGGTCGCAGATCCGGCTCGACCTGACGGCGGACGGCCTGCGCATCCAGATCGTCGACGACCAGAACCGGCCGATGTTCGACCTGGGCAGCGCGTCCGTGAAGGACTACATGCGCGACCTGCTTCGCGAGATCGGCGGCGTGCTGAACAGCGTGGAGAACCGGGTCAGCCTGTCCGGCCACACCGACTCGGCGCCCTACGGAAGCGGCGAGCGCGGCTACTCGAACTGGGAACTGTCGGCCGACCGCGCGAACGCGTCGCGGCGCGAGCTCGTCGCCGGCGGAATGAACGAGTCGAAGGTGGTGCGCGTGATCGGCCTCGGGCCGTCGCTGATGTACGACAGGGACAATCCGCGCAACCCGATGAACCGACGGATCATGATCATGGTGCTCAACCACGACGCCGAGGAGCGCGTGTTCCAGGGCACCGAGGTCGACGCGTCGGACAGTTCGGAGCTGGAAACCGCGCTCGGCGGCGACGCCGCCGGGATGCGCGCGCACATCGACCAGCCGGCCGCCGATGGAGAGGCCACGAGCCGCTGACGGCCGCGCAGCGAATTGGCCGGGCGCAGCACCGCTTTTCGGCACTTGAGTTTTCGGGGCCCTGCGAATAATCGGTTTCGACACCCGAAACCGGAGCCCGTGCGCAGGCGCCATGGCCGACAACGAAGCCAGTCGCGAAGACCGACAACTTCCCGCATCCGAACGCCGGATCCAGAAGGCGCGCGAGGAGGGCCGCGTCGCGCGCTCGCGCGACCTGGGCCACTTCGCGGTGCTCGGTGCCGCGCTGGTCGGCGCGGCCGCGATCGGTCCGGCGATCGCCCGCGAGACGATCGCGATGTTGCGCGGTGCGCTCACGTTCGGGCGCCAGGCCGCGATCACCCCGCAACACCTTCCCGAGATGCTCGCCACGCTGGGCGCCAACGCGTTCACGGCTACGCTGCCGCTGGTGGCGGGCCTGTCGGTGGTGGCGATCGCCGTGACGATGATTCCCGGTGGCGTGGTGCTGTCGACGAAGCCGGTCGACTTCGACCCGTCGCGGCTGAACCCGTCGAACGGGCTCAGGCGGCTGTTCTCGGTGCGCGGCGCCTTCGACCTGGCGCGGCTGCTGCTGCTGTCGTTCGCGCTGGCGGCGATCGGCAGCTGGTTCGTTGCCACGAGCCTCGCCGAGTTCGCCGGACTCGCCGTGCGCCCGCTCGCACAGGGGCTGTCCGGGGGCGCGTCGCTGATGGGCGCCGGCCTGGTCGCGCTGGTCGCGGTGCTGGCGGCCGTGGCGCTCGTCGACGTGCCGTTCCAGTGGTTCCGCCATCGCGCCGACCTGAAGATGACCCACCAGGAGGCGCGCCGGGAGGCGAAGGAATCCGACGGCGACCCGATGCTGCGTGGCCGGATGCGCGCGCGCCAGCGCGAGATCGCCGGACGC
>JAKOQB010000141.1 GCA_029778535.1 Pseudomonadota bacterium
TCGCGCGCAACGCGATCGACCTGTGCCGCGCGCTCGGCGTCGCCACCCCGAAGGTGGCCGTGCTGGCCGCCACCGACGACGTGAACCCGGCCATGCCGGCGACGATCGACGCGGCGGCGCTCGCGAAGATGGCCGATCGCGGCCAGATCGCGCACGGCATCGTCGACGGCCCGCTGGCGTTCGACATCGCGATCTCCGCACAGGCGGCCCGCAGCAAGGGCCTGGTCTCGCGCGTCGCGGGCGATCCCGACGTACTGCTCGTCCCCGACATCGAGGCCGGCAACGCGCTGTACAAGCAGGCCGCCTACCTGGCTGGCGCGGAGCTCGGCGGGCTGGTGATCGGCGCCGCCGTGCCGGTGCTGCTGACCAGCCGCGCCGACAGCGTGGCGGCGCGCATCAACAGCTGCATCCTCGCCAGCCTGTACGCGCACTGGCTCGGCGCCGGGCATCCCTGAGGCCGCAGTCGCTCAGCGAGCGCCGCGCCGCCGCACCAGCGCGGCGGTGTGCCGCGCGATGACGCCCTCTTCGTCGGTCGGCACGACCCACAGGTCGATCGCCGAGTCGGCCGAATGCAATCGCGGCCCCTGCGCGGCGTTGGCCGCCTCGTCGATGCGGGCGCCCATCCAGCCGAGCAGGCCGGCAATCTGCGCGCGCACCCGGGCGTCGTGCTCGCCGATCCCGGCGGTGAACACGATCGCATCGCAGCCTCCGAGCACGACCGCGCTCGCAGCGATCTCCTGCGCGGCACGCTGGCAGAAAACGTCGATCGCGAAGCGCGCGCGCGGATCGTCGCTGGCGGCCAGCACCCGCATGTCCGCCGAGATGCCCGACAGGCCGAGCAGGCCGGACTCGTGATACAGCCCGCGCGAGAGCGTCTCGAGGTCGAGCCCCAGCTGCTGCTGTGCGAACAGCGCGACGCCGATGTCGACCGCCCCCGGGCGCGTGCTCATCACCAGCCCGTCGAGCGTGGACAACCCCATGCTCGTGCGCACCGAGCGCCGCTCGCGCATCGCGCAGACACTGGCGCCGCTGCCCAGGTGCGCGACGACGACGCGGCCTTCGGCCTGCGCGCCAGCCAGCGCCGGCAGCTGCCGGGCGATCGACTCGAACGACAACCCGTGGAATCCGTAGCGCCGCACGCCGCGGTCGCGCCACGAGACCGGCAGCGGCATCGTCGTGTGAAGCCGCGGCTGCGTGGCATGGAAGGCGGTGTCGAAGCACGCCACCTGCGCGACGCCTGGCGCCACGGCCGCCATCGCGTGGATCCCGGCGACGCAGTGCGACTGGTGCAGCGGCGCGAGCGGCTCGAGCGACTCGACCAGGCGCA
>JAKOQB010000142.1 GCA_029778535.1 Pseudomonadota bacterium
CATCCCGCCGAGGAACGAACACACCAGGATTCCGGCCAGGCCGAGGAACACGCCGACCGTGAACTCGACGCCGGTGAAGCGCGAAGTGATCAGGCCGACGCCGTAGATCTGCGCGACCACGTAGGTGAACGAACACAGGATCGCGGCCAGGATGCCGATGAAGCGCGCCGCGTTGCCGCCGTAGCGCGCGCCGAGGAAGTCCGGGATCGTGAACTGACCGAACTTGCGCAGGTACGGCGCCAGCAGGAACGCGACCAGGCAGTAGCCGCCGGTCCAGCCCATGATGAAGGCGAGCGCGTCGAATCCGCCGAGGTACAGCCCGCCCGCCATGCCGATGAACGACGCCGCGCTCATCCAGTCCGCACCGGTGGCCATGCCGTTGAAGAATGCCGGCACGCGCCGCCCGGCCACGTAATACTCGGCCACGTCGGCGGTTCGAGCTAACTTGAAGGCTCATCAGTCTTCTCCTTCGTGCACGTCGTATTCACTGTCGAGCCGGGCCATCCGGCGCGCGCAGTAGAAGATGATCAGCAGGTAGATCATGAGCGAGCCCTGAGCCCCCCATGTGGAAACGACAGCGGCCAGCCGAAGAACTCGACCTCCGCCAGCGGGCGCGCGAAGTAGGCGACGACGAAGGTGGCGCAGCACCAGATCGCCAAGAGGACCAGTGTGATGCGCAGGTTGCGTGCCGCGAGATGTGCGTCGATGGGCCGCCGAAATCAATGCGGCTCCCCCGAGCGCGGCAATTCGCGAATCGCGTACGTAGCTGCGCGTACCGCGGGGAGGGCGGGCAAAAAAAGAGTCCGCTACGTGGAGACTCGTGGCGGACTCGAATAAGCGAGCTTAGGGAGGAGAGGCCCGCTTGTCGCTCTACAGGAGCAACCAACCGTCTGGCGCACCCCGGACAGACCCGGCACCCGATGCCGCATCGAAGCGCCGGATCGCCGGGGACGCCGAATGCATCGTGCCACGGCGCCCGCGCCCGCGCATCAGCGCGCGCCTTACGAACATTTACCTAGTGCCGCGCGCTCGGACGCGCGCCGATCGAGCTCGAAGCGCAGCCGGAACAGATCGGCGACGCGACGCGCGGCGAGCTTCTCCATCAGCCGCGCGCGATGGACCTCGACCGTGCGCGGACTGATGCCGAGTTCCTCGGCGATCTCGCGGTTGTGCAGGCCGTTGGTGATCCGCTCGAACACGTCGAGCTCGCGCTCGGTCAGCCGCTGCATGCTGACCAGGATGTTCTCGTGCTCCTTGTCGCGCGCGATCTGCGCCAGGTCGCTCTGCAGCGCGGCCTCGACCGCCTCGATCAGATCGGCTTCGTCGACGGGTTTCTCAAGAAAGTCGATCGCGCCGTCGCGCAGCGCGGCGCGCGCGGTGGCGGCGTCGCCGTGCGCAGTCATCACGATCACCGGCAGCGCCGGCCGTTCGCCCTTCAGGCGTAACTGCAGATCGAGCCCCGACATGCCGGGCAGCCGCACGTCGACCAGCGCGCACGCGGGCCGCTCGCGTGCGCCGGCGGCGAGGAATTCCTCCGCGGCTCCGAACGTGATCGCCTCGTAGCCGCGCAACCGCAGCAGCAGCGTCAGCGATTCGCGTACGGCCGCGTCGTCCTCGACGATGTAGACGAAGCGTCGCGCGGGGGCGGTGGCAGCAGGCGGGCTATTCATCGGCGGGAAGGTCCAGGCAGAACGTGGTGTGCGCTTGGCCGGCGTCGAACCACAGCGCGCCGCCGAGCCGCTCGGCTATCGAGCGCGACAGCGCCAGCCCCAGGCCCATGCCGTGCGGCTTGCTGGTCGCCAGCGGCTTGAAAAGCTGCTCGCGCACGTCGGCCGCCACGCCTGGGCCGGTGTCCTGCACGCAGATGCGCAGCAGCGGGTGCCCGGCGCCGGCGACGCGCGCGACGCTGACGTGGATCGCGCGCTCGCCGCGCGTGTCGTGCAGCGCGTCGCAGGCGTTGGCGAACAGGTTGTCGAGGACCGCGCCCATCTGCACCGCGTCGCCGCGCGCCGGCGGCAGGTCGGGCGCGATCGATTCGCTCCATGCGATCGACTCGCGCTGCAGGCGGTCGCGCAGGTGCGCGTGCGCGCGCTCGATCAGCCGCTTCACGTCGATGCGCTCGTCGCGCATCGCGCCGCTGCGGAAGAATTCGCGCATCCGCCGCACGTACTGCCCGGCGCGCTGGCTCTCCGCCGAAAGCTGGCCCAGCACGCGCAGCAGCTCGGCGTGATCGGCGTCGCCGCGCTCCACCAGCAGGCGGCACGCGCGCGCATAGGTGCCGATCGCCGACAGCGGCTGGTTCAGATCGTGCGCAACCGCGGCGGCCAACTCGGCCGTCGACGCGGTGCGCTGCGCGTCGTTCAGCGCCTCGCGCTGCTCGCGCAGTTCGCGCTCGCCCTGCGCCAGGCGCTCGGCGGCGCGCTCGCGCTCGCTCGACGCGGCGCCGAGGTACAGCGACGTGAGCGCCAGCGCCAGCATCAGGATCTGGAACTCGAAGGCGGTGGTCGCGCGCGTGGCGAACACCGCCAGCGCGACGATCAGCCCGATCTGCACCACCGGTAGCGCCAGCGCCGCGCCCGCCAGCCCGTAGCGCATCGCCACCGCGATCATCGGCAGGAACATCAGGTAGAACAGGCGGAACTCGTCGAACGGCTTCAGCCCGAACACGACCAGCAACAGCGCCGCCAGCGCGACCAGGAACACCAGCAGATCGCGCAGCGCGGTGCGGCGCACGCCCGGCGTGGCAAACCAGGGCCGCCACGCGCCGGCCGCAAGCTGCAGCAGCAGCGGACCGGCCACGACCAGCCCCACCACGTTTCCGATCGCCAGTTGCCGGATCAGCCGCGTCAGTCCGGCGCCGAAACGCAGTCCCGACGCGAATCCGGCGATGCCGAACACCAGGGTGACCACGACCCCCGTGAAGAGCGCGACGATCGTGAAGATCGTCAGGTCGCGCAGCCCGACGTCGCGCGCCGACCAGTGCGTCCAACGCGCGATCGCCCAGCCGGCGGCGCAGTAGCAGGCGGCGGCGCCGGCGCTGGAAATCGCGACGCCCCACGCGGACAGTCCGGGAAGCGGCGTCAGCGCGCCGGCCAGCAGCACCGCGGCGAAGACCGCCGGCACGTAGCCGATGCCGCCGACGACGAGCAGCGCGACCGCGAGCGCCGGCTGCGGATACCACGGCGCATTCGCGCGCAAGGCATCGGCGAGCAGATGCGTGCTCGCATCGACCAGCACGTAGACGAAGCAGAACGCCACGCCGAGCGCCAGCCGGCGCAGCGCCGTGATGTCGGCGAGCGAACGCAGGGACAGATGCATGGCGACGCGTCCCCAGCGTGGCAGAACCGGCACGCGCGCGGCGATCACGTTCGGCCCGCCTCGCGCGCCCCGGCGGCCACGATGGCCGAAGATCGACGCGTCAAACGTATCACAGGGCCCGCCTCCGCCCGCTCACGGCGGTCGCGCCAACGCCGGCGACAGCCGTTGCGCCGCCGCTCAGCGATACACGATGTCGGCGCGCCGGTTCTCGGCCCACGCCTTCTCGTCGTGTCCGGTCGCGCGCGGCCGCTCTTCGCCGTAGCTGATCGTCTCCATCTGTGCGCCCGACGCACCGACCAGTTGCAGCCGCGCCTTGACCGCGTCGGCGCGGCGCTGGCCGAGCGCGAGGTTGTACTCGCGGCTGCCGCGCTCGTCGGCGTTGCCTTCGATGACGACGCGCTGCGCCTTGTGGTCGGCAAGGTATTTGCCGTGCGCTTCGAGCAGGCCGTAGAACTCGGGCTTGACTTCGAACTGGTCGAAGTCGAAGTAGATGCTGCGTTTCGCCAGCGGGCTGTTCGGGTCCTTCAGCGGATCGTACTGAGCCGCCGGGCTCGGAGCGACCGGCTTCGCCGCGGCGGGCGGCGGCGCGGCCGGTGCGGCGGCCGGCGCGGGTGCACTCGGCGCGGCGGGTTTTTCTTCGAGCGGCGTGCTCGCGCAGGCTGCCAGCAGCGCGGCCGCGCACGTCAGGGTCAGGGATCGGATCAAGTGCATGTTCTTGCTCGTCGCATGGTGGGAGATAGCGGTAACTTTAGGACGGTTGACCCCGCCTTCGTCATGGGTGCGGGCCGTACGGGATTCCCGTACGTAATCTGAAATTCCTCTGGCACCTCGAGGTGACAGCAGTCAAACGAGCTGGGCGCGCGCCTGCAATGATCCGTGTTGCCTGCGCGCTGCCGTGGACACGAGCCATCAATGAGCATCCGCAACCTCGACCTCCTGCTGGCGCCGCGCTCGGTCGCGGTGATCGGCGGCTCGGACCGGCCACAGAGCGTCGGCGCGACCGTGATGCGCAATCTGCTCGCGGGCGGCTTCGCCGGGCCGATCCTCCCGGTCAACCTCAGGCATCGTGAAGTCGCCGGGCTCAAGGCGTATGCGCGCGTGCGCGATCTGCCGCAGGCGCCCGATCTGGCGGTGATCTGCACGCCGCCGCCGACCGTGCCGGGGCTGATTTCCGAACTCGGCGCGCGCGGCACCAGGGCCGCGATCGTGCTGACCGCCGGACTCGCGGCGACCGACCGCGGCGGGCGCAGCCTGACGCAGCAGATGCTCGAGGCGGCGCGGCCGCACCTGCTGCGCGTGCTCGGGCCCAACTGCATCGGGCTGCTGGTGCCCGGCATCGGGCTGAACGCGAGCTTCGCGCACATCGGCGCGCAGAAGGGCAAGCTGGCGTTCGTGTCGCAGTCGGGCGCGCTGGTGACTGCGGTGCTCGACTGGGCCGGCTCGCGCGGCATCGGCTTCTCGCACTTCGTCTCGGTCGGCGAGATGGCCGACGTCGACTTCGGCGACCTGATCGACTACCTCGGCAGTGATGCGGCCACGCGCGCGATCCTGCTGTACGTCGAGTCGATCACGTCGGCGCGCAAGTTCCTGTCAGCCGCGCGCGCGGCGTCGCGCAACAAGCCGGTGCTGGTGGTCAAGAGCGGGCGCGCGCCGGAAAGCGCGCGCGCCGCCGCGTCGCACACCGGCGCGCTCGCCGGCGACGACGACGTGTTCGACGCCGCCGTGCGCCGCGCGGGCATGCTGCGGGTGGAGAACCTGCTGGATCTCTTCGTCGCGGTCGAGGCGCTCGCGCGCGCGCCGCGCATCTCCGGCGACCGGCTGATCATCGTCACCAACGGCGGCGGAGCCGGCGTGCTCGCGGCCGATGCGGCCGCGCTCGGCGGCGCGCGCGTGGCGGAGCTTTCGACCGAGACGCTGGCGCGGCTCGACGCGTTCCTGCCGCCGGCGTGGTCGCACGGCAACCCGGTCGACCTCATCGGCGATGCACCGGTCGAGCGTTACGTCGAGACGCTGAAGGTCGTCACGACCTGCGGCGACGGCGACGCGGTGCTGTTCATGCACGCGCCATCGGCGATTGTGCCCGCGGATGCGATCGCAGCCGCGTGCGTGCCGGTCGCGCAGCAGGCGCCGCGCCCGGTGCTGTCGTGCTGGCTCGGCGCGCAGGCGGTCGAAGGCGCGTGGCGCACGTTCACCGAAGCGGGCATCGCGAGCTACCACACGCCCGAGGAAGCGGTGCGCGCGTTCGTGCAGTCGGTCACGTACCGGCGCAACCAGGTACAGTTGATGGAAGCGCCGCCGTCGCGCGACGACGCGCACGCGCCCGACCTCGACGCGGCGCGCGCGCTGCTGCGCGCCGCCCTGGACGCAAAACGCGAACTGCTGACCGAGCCGGAAGCCAAGCAGCTTCTGTCCGCGTACGGCATCGCGGTCGTCGACGCGCGCGTGGTCGAATCGGCCGACGCCGCGGTGGCGGCGGCCGACGCGATCGGCTATCCGGTCGCGCTGAAGATCCTGTCGCCCGACATCGCGCACAAGACCGACGTCGGCGGCGTGGCGCTCGACATCGGCTCGGCCGACGAACTGCGCGCCGAGGCCGCGACGATGACCCGGCGCGTGCGGCGGCTGCGGCCGCAGGCGCGGCTGGCCGGCTTCACCGTGCAGCAGATGGTGCAGAAACCGCGCGCGCACGAGCTGATCGCCGGCGTGGCGACCGATCCGATGTTCGGTCCGATCATCCTGTTCGGCCACGGCGGCACCGCGGTCGAGATCGTCGCCGACCGCGCGGTCGCGCTGCCGCCGCTGAACGAGGCGCTGGCGAAGGAAGCGGTCGCGCGCACGCGCATCGCGCGGCTGCTCGCCGGCTATCGCGACCGCCCGGCGGCCGATCTGGCGGCGATCTACCGCGTGCTGGTGCAGGTGTCGCAGATGGTGATCGACCTGCCCGAACTGGCCGAGCTCGACATCAACCCGCTGCTCGCCGACGAGAACGGCGTGATCGCGCTCGACGCCCGCGTGCGCGTGCAGCCCGCGAAGGCGGGCGAGGCGCGGCTGGCGATCCGGCCGTATCCGCGCGAGCTGGAGGAGACGGTGCCGTGGCACGGCAAGGCGCTTCTGCTGCGGCCGATCCGGCCCGACGACGAGGCGCGCCACCTCGCGTTCCTGCAGCAGCTCGACCCCGAGGACATCCGCATGCGCATCTTCGCGGTGCGCCGTTCGATCGAGCGCACCGAGCTGGCGCGGCTGACGCAGATCGACTACGAGCGCGAGATGGCGTTCATCGCCGTCGCGCCCGGCGCCGACGGCGCGCCGGAGACGCTTGGCGCGGTGCGCGCAGTGACCGATCCCGACAACACGCGCGCCGAATTCGGCATCATCGTGCGCTCGGACCTGAAGCGGCACGGCCTCGGCCACCTGATGCTCGACAAGATGATCCGTTACTGCCGCGGTCGCGGCACGCGCGAACTGGTAGGCGACGTGCTCGCCGGCAATGCCGACATGCTGCAGCTCGCGCGGTCGCATGGCTTCGAGATCACCCCCGCGCCCGACGGCGACGTGGTGCGGTTGCGGCTGGCACTGGCGCCGGCCGCGGAGCGGGTCGCGGGCAGTTGAACGCAGGGGAGCCGCGGTGACCGACGAAGAACGCATCCCCGTCTCTCTGGTGCTGGGCAGTGGCGGCGCGCGCGGTCTGGCGCACATCGGCGTGATCCAGGCTCTGTTGGAGGACGGCTGCTACCAGATTCGATCAATCACCGGCACGTCGATCGGCGCGCTCGTCGGCGGACTGTACGCGGCCGACCGACTCGCGCCGTACACCGAATGGGTGCGCACTCTGACGCGCGCCGACGTGTGGGGCCTGCTCGACTTCTCCTTCACCCGGCGCGGACTGATCGAGGGCGAGCGCCTGATGAAGAAGCTGCTCGAGCTGGTCGGCGACGCGCGCATCGAGGAGCTGCCGATCCCGTTCACCGCGGTGGCTTCCGACATCGAGCGTCGCCGCGAGGTCTGGCTCAACCACGGCTCGCTGTTCGAGGCGATCCGCGCGTCGATCGCGATACCGGGCCTGTTCACTCCGGTGCGGCGCGCAGGCCGGCTGCTGGTCGACGGCGGACTGTTGAGCCCGCTGCCGATCGCGCCGACGCTGCGCCACGAAGCGGACCGCACGATCGTGGTTTCGCTGAACGGCGCGGCGCAGCGGCGCCAGGCGAAGACCGGCGACGCGGCGACGCCCGAGGAAACGGCGGCGCCGCGCAGCCCGCTGCGGCGCTGGATCGGCCATGCGTCGGCGACGCGCGAACTCGATGCGCCGCCGGGGGAGCCGGTCAGCGCGTTCGACCTCATGGCGCGCTCGTTCTCGGCGATGCAGGACCGGATCGCGCGCTACCAGATGGCCGCGTACCGCCCGGACGTGCTGATCGAAATCCCGATCGACGCCTGCGGCGTGCTCGATTTTCACGTCGCCAGCCGGATGATCGACCTCGGCCATCGTCGCGCCCGGGCCGCGCTGCGGGCTGCGCACCGCCATGACGACGAGACCGAGGCCTGATCGCAAATCGGTTCAGCCACCGCGCCGGCTGACCCACGCGGCCACGATCCACGTCAGCGCAAACGCGAGCGCGACCGCGGCCCACTGCAATGGGGCGAGCGGCGCCAGCCCGAGCAACGTGCGCAGCGCCGGCACCAGTAACGTGGCCACCTGCAGCGCGACCCCGAGCGCGATCACCGCGTGCAGCGATACGTTGGCCAGCGGCTTCACGCTGACCACGCGCGCCGGATACGCGTAGACGATCTGCGCCAGCGACTCCAGCAGGAACACCGCGCTGCGCGTGGCCGCGAGATCGGCGCCGTACCACGGCAGTAGGAGCAGCAGCGCCGCGCCCGCGCCGGCCTTGGCCAGCCCGCTCACCGCGATGAAGCGCAGCGACGCGCGGTCGAGCAGCGGCGCGTGCAGCGGCCGCGGGCGCTGGCGCATCACCTCGGGATTGCGGTCGAGCGCCAGCGCCAGCGCCGGCGGCCCGTCGGCAACGACGTTGATCCACAGGAGCTGCACCGCGGTCAGCGGCAGGAACAGCAGCCCGCCCGCCTCGGAAAAGCCGTGCGTCAGCGCGATGACCAAGCCCAGCACGATCAGCAGCACCAGCGCCAGATCGGTCGAGAAGAAGAAGCGGATGAACTTCTGGATGTTCTCGTAGATGCTGCGCCCCTCCTCGACCGCGGCGACGATGGTGGCGAAGTTGTCGTCGGTGAGCACGAGGTCCGCGACCTCGCGCGACACGTCGGAACCGCGCAGCCCCATCGCCACGCCGACGTCGGCGCGCTTCAGCGCCGGCGCGTCGTTGACGCCGTCGCCGGTGACCGCGACCACCTCGCCGGCGCGCTTCAGCGCCGCGACCACGCGCAGCTTGTGCTCCGGCGTCACGCGCGCGAACACGCTCGCCGCGCACACGACCTCGGTCAGTTGCTCATCGGACAAGCGTTCGACCTCGGCGCCGGTCAGCGTGCGGCCGCGCGCGATGCCGATCGAATCGGCCACCGCAGCCGCGGTCGCCGGATGGTCGCCGGTGATCATCAGCACGCGGATGCCGGCGTCCTGCGCGGCGCGGATCGCGTCCGGTACTTCGGCGCGCGGCGGGTCCCACAGCAGCGCGAGTCCGAGGAAATCGAGCGCGTCTTCGCCCGCGCCGGCGCGCTCGGCGAGCGCGATCACGCGTGCGCCTTCGCTCGCGTGCGCCTGCGCGCGCTGCGACCAGCGCGCGATCTCTTCCGCCGCCAGCCGGCTGCGCGCGAGCACGGCCTCCGGCGCTCCCTTCACGTAGCTCATCGCGCCGCCGTCCTCGTGCACGGTCACGCGCATCATGCGGTGCGCGCTGTCGAACGGCAGCGTGCTGACGCGCTCGGTCGTCGCGAGCGCGGCGACGTCGAGGCCGCGCGCGGCGGCAAAGTCGAGCAGCGCGAGTTCGAGCGGATCGCCGGCGCGGGTGGCGATCTCCGCATCGTTGGCGATCACCATCGCGCGCAGCGCGCGCGCCTCGTCGGCGGCGTCGAGCGCGCGCACGACCATGCGGTTCTCCGTCAGCGTGCCGGTCTTGTCGGTGGCGATCACCGTCACCGACCCGAGCGCCTCGACCGACGACAGCCGGCGCACGATCGCGCGCCGGCGCGCCATGCGCTCGACGCCGAGCGCGAGCGTCAGCGTCAGCACCGCGGGCAGCCCTTCCGGGATCACCGCCACCGCGAGCGCGACCGCGAACAGGAACACGCGGTCGAGATGGCTGAAGCCCTCGATCAGCGCGCCGGCCAGCACCATCAGCGCCGCCACCGCGAGCACCGCCCACGCGACCTGGTGGCCGAAGTGCGCCAGCCGGTGCTCGAGCGGCGTGGCCTCCTGCTCGATCGTGCCGATCAGCGTGGCGAGCCGGCCCATCGCGCTCGCCGGCCCGGTGCGCGTCAGTCGCGCGTAGCCCTTGCCGCGCACCAGTAGCGTGCCGCTCAGCAGCTCGTCGTCGACGGCCTTGTCGACCGGCACCGATTCGCCGGTCAGCACCGACTCGTCGACCATCACGCCGTCGCCGTCGGCGAGCACCGCGTCGGCCGGCACGCGATCGCCGGCCTCCAGCCGCACCCAGTCGTCCGGCACCAGTTCTTCGGCCGGCACGCGCATCAGCGTGCCGTCGCGCAGCACCCAGGCGGAGGCGGCCGCTATCGACTTCAGCCGCACCAGCGCCGCTTCGGCCTTCCGCTCCTGGAACACGCCGAAGCCGGCATTCAGCAGCAGGATCGCCGCGATCGCGATCGCCTCGACCGGCGAGCCTTCCGCACCGTGCTGCCACCACAGGCCGAGGTCGATCACCACCGCCGCCACCAGCACGTACATCAGCGGACTGGCGAACTGGCGCGCGAAACGCAGCGCGAGCGGCGTCGGCCGCGCGCGCGGCAGTGCGTTCGGTCCGACCTCGCGCAGCCGGCGCGCCGCTTCGGACTGCGTGAGGCCGCGTCCGGGTGCGGTGGTTGCGTTCATCGCCCCTGACGCTACTCGCCGCGGATGAACAGGATGCAAGTGTTCAGCAGGTACATCGCGAACAGGAACACACTGACCCAGCCGGCGCGCCGCAGCACGCGCACGCGCGCGCGATAGAACACGCCGACCATCACGACGCCGGTCATGATCACCGCCGAGAACGCCGATACGCCGTGCACCGGCGACACGTCGGCGAGGATCGGTCCCTTCAGGTACAGCAGGTCGTCGACCGCGATGATCAGTGTGTCGAACAGATTGCTGCCGAGCAGGTTTGAGATCGCGAGGCCGAGCGCGCCCAGGCGCAGCGCTGACAGCGTGACCGCGAGCTCCGGCACCGAGGTCGCGAAGGCGATGAAGATCGTGCCGACAAACGAGCGCTGCCAGCCCATGGCCTCGGCCATGGCCACGCCGATGAAGGGCAGCCAGGTGCCGGCCGCGATCACGACCGCGGCCGCTGCCGCGTAGCCGGCGATGGCTTGCCGCAGCGTGATGTCGGGGTAGCGGGCCGCCGCTTCCTCGACGAGCTGCTCGATCTGCGCACGCTCGTAGCGGAACACCGTGCGCATCGCGATCGCGTACAGCAACACGAGGATCGGCGTGTATAGCCCGACGTGGAACAGCGACCACTGCAGGCTGTCGCCATGCAACAGGATGCTGAAGCCGACGAAGCCGATCAGGATCACGCCGAACGCGGCCGACAGCAGGTGCGCCTGGCTGGCGCGCGCGTAGATTGAATCGCCGCGGCTCACCATGTCCATCACGACCAGCATCGCGAGGTTGAACACGCAGCTTCCGAGCGCGTCGCCGATGGCGATGTTGGGTGCGGCCGCGAGCGTGACCGCGCTGGCGCCGGTCACCAGCTCCGGCAGCGAAGTGACCGTGGCGAGCAGGATCAGCCCGATCCACGTGCCGCCCAGACCGGTCTTCTCTGCGATTGCATCGCCGTAGCGCGACAGCCGGCTGCCCGCCACCGCGATCAGCAGCACGCACAGGCCGAACTTCGCCCAGATGACGACCAGCGCGGTGGTCATTCGTCGTTCACATCGTGCCGGTCACGACAGCGCGCGGTGCGGATCACCGGCGCCCCGAATCACCTGCAGCGGTGTGGCGCACGTGGCCGCGACGCGCCACGCGACCGAGCCGAGCAGCGCCGACGTGAACGCGCCGCGGCCGTGCGAGCCCATCACGAGGATATCGAGCCGTTCGGCTTCCGCGGCGCGCGCGATCTCGGCGCCGACCGCGCGACCAGCGCGCGGCGGAATCGGCAACTGCACGTTCAGCAGGTCGATCTGCGGATGCCCGCCATCGATCGGCGGGCGCGCGGCGACGAACGCCACCGCGGCGTCGCTGGTGGCACTGCCGTCGACGGGGAGGAGGATTTTCATCGTTGCGCTCCGGGCCGGTGAGCTGTCTCGAAAACATCATCGTCCGCGGCACGGCGCAGTCTTTGCCGGTGCGCAAGTTGTCGGCCGATCCGGCGACGGAACTGGTGCAAACCCCAGTCGAGCGCGGCTACTCGGCCCGCGCCATCAGCGTGGCCGCAGCGCGCTCCGACAGCACCACGACGAGCTTCATCGATGCGCGCGTCATGCCGACGAAGAGCTTGCGGCGCGCGATCTCGTCGAGCGTTTCGAAATCGACCTCGGTCAGGACCACGCACGGCGCGGCCTGGCCCTTGAAGCGGTACACGGTCTCGAGCAGCAGGTCGCCTTCGCTGTACTGCGGATTGCCGAACAGGTCATAGCGGCCGGTGAAGCTCATCAGCCGGTGCGCACCGAGCGCATCGAACGGCATCAGCCTGGAGCGCTCGCGTCCGCTGAAGGTCACGAGCGCCACGTCCTGCTTGCGGAAGCCCGCCTGCAGCGCGAGCGTCACCGCGCGCCTGGTCTTGTCGATCAGGTCCGCGGTGTCGCCGTACGTCAGAAACTCGACTTCGCCGCCGGCGATCGGACTCGCGGCCTCGATCGGCCGCTGCCGCGCGAGCAACCGATTGACGTGGCCCAGCACGCCGCGCGGGCTGCGGTAGTTGGTGTCGGCGCGCAGCGTGGTGAAACCCGGCAGTGCGAGCGGATCGCGCCCGTACAGGTTCTGCATCGGGTCCTCGAGCCACCACGCGCGGCCGCCGGGACGCAGCCGCGCCAGCAGCGGCGCGACCCACTCGGCGACGAAGTCCTGGCCTTCGTCGATGATCAGTTCGTCGACGGCGTCGTCCGCACCTGGAGTCAACGCGGCGAAGCGCGATTCCATCGCCGCGAACGCGTCGGGTGCGGAGAAGTCGATGCGTTGGCCCGCGGCGCGCAGGCGGCGGTCGCACAACTGATGGAAGGTTGCGACCTCGACTGCGGCGGGCGCCATGCGCGCGAGGTGATCGGCCAGCGGCCGGTTGAAGCACACGAAGAGCGCCTTGCGCCCCGCCGCGGCGGCGTCGTTGAGCACGGCGAGCGCGAGCTGCGTCTTGCCGGAGCCGGCGGTGCCGACCACGCGCAGGCGGAACGGCTCGAACTCCAGCCGCCGCGCCCAGGTGGCGAGTCCCTCCGACAGTCGCGTGACCATGCGCTCGGCATGGCCGAGCAGCGCGCTCACGTCGGCAACGAGTTGCAGTTCGTTTTCGAAGAAGCGCCGCAGCCGGTGCGCCAGCAGGTCGCGCGGCGGCTCGGCGGGCACCGCGGCGAGCAGGCGCGCGCACAGTTGCCCGCGGCTGCGCGCATCGACGATGCGCTCCGGCGGCAGGCCCGCGGTGCCGATCGACTTGATCGTGTAGTCGGGGCAGTACAGGAAGCAGTCGATCGCGAGCGGCTCGCCCTGCACGATCGGCGCCAGCCGCCGGCGCAGCGCATCGAGCGTGCGGTCCAGTTGCGGGCGGACGAGCTTGTCCCTGCCCTCGTACTTCTTGACCAGCCCGTCGGCGGTTTCCGTCAGGAAGCCCGATTTCTGCTCGATCAGCAGGATGCTCGCGCCCGGCGTGACGATCACGAAATCGATCTCGCCGAAGACCGCGAAGCCGCGCTCGACGCGCGTCCAGTGCACGCCGTGCAGGACGGTCAGCTCATCGGGCAGTCCGGCGGCGAGCGTGGCAAGCGTTTCGATCTCGCGCTGCGCGGCGCCGGCGGCTTCGACCGTGCGCCAGTCGGTGGGAAGTACGGTGGCCATGCGCCGCTATATTGCCGGCACCATGCCGAGGAGAAAAGACAACCGCACGCTCAGCCGCGCGAAGGTGGAGCTGTTCCTGCAGTGCCCGCGCTGCTTCTGGCTCGACGTGAAGGCCGGCATCCGCCAGCCGCCGCCTTCCCGTTCAACCTGAACAACGCCGTGGATCACCTGCTGAAGAACGAGTTCGACCGCTATCGCGGCGGACCCGTGGTGCCGCCGCGCCTGCAGCGCGCGGGGCTGGCGCTGATCCCGGCGCGCCACGCGGAGTTGCACAAGTGGCGCCAGAACTTGGTCGGCGTGCGTGTCGAGCACGCGCCGACGGGGCTCGCCGTGTACGGCGTGATCGACGACCTGTGGGCCGACGCGAACGGCACGCACTTCGTGGTCGACTACAAGGCCACGTCGAAGAAGGACGAGGTGAGCCTCGATGCCGAGTGGCAGGACGGCTATAAGCGCCAGGTCGAGTTCTACCAGTGGCTGCTGCGCAGGCGCGGGCTGACGGTGTCCGACCGCGCGTGGTTCGTCTACGCCAACGGCATTCGCGACGACGCGGCGTTCGACGGCGTGCTGTGGTTCCGCACCAAGCTGATCGCCTGCGACGGCGACGCGGCATGGGTCGAGCCGGCGCTGCAGGACATCGCGGACTGCCTCGCGCGGGAGCATCCGCTGGCGGCGGCGGAGGGCTGCGAGTGCTGCGGCTACGTGGCGCGAGCGGGGACGGTGGGGTGAGTCGCGTCGCCAACCGTTTCGCGATTCGGTCGACATCGAGGGCAACCCGGGTCGTGCATCTCTTCGGCCTGCAACTTGGGGCAGAATTGCATTCGTGCGCCGCTGCAATGGAGCACCCAATTCCGGTCCGGGGAGCCACCGCGATGGGAGACAGACTTCCGGTCGAAGCCGAACTGCTCGCAGCGGTGTGTCGTCGCCACCGTATCCGCAAGTTGTCGCTCTTCGGCTCCGTGCTGAAAGGGTCGTCACGTCCGGACAGCGACATCGACCTGTTGGTGGAGTTCCTGCCCGACGCCAAGCCGACGTATCTCGACCTCGCCGATATTGAAATCGAGCTTTCCGCGTTGCTCGGCGGACGCAAGGTGGACTTGCGAACACCGGCCGAACTGAGTCGCTACTTCCGCGATCAGGTGCTGCGAGAAGCCGAAGAACTGTATGCCGCCGCCTGAGGCCGACGTCGTGCGGCTGCGGCACATGCTCGACGCGGCCGAGCAGGCGTTGCAGTTCTGCGATACCCGGCAGCGCGAAGATTTGGACCGGGACGTGATGTTGCGCTTTGCCTTGGTGCACGCGATCACCGTGGTCGGCGAGGCGGCGTCGAAAGTATCGGCGTCAACGCGCGACTCGTTGCCGGGCATCGCCTGGGCATCGATCGTCGGTATGCGCAATCGGCTCGTGCACGCTTACTTTGACGTTGACCTGGACGTCTTGTGGCACTCCGTGCACGACGCTCTTCCTCCGCTTGTCGCGCAGTTGCGGGCGGCGCTGACCCTGCCGTGAGTTCCTTCTCTTCGAGCGCGACGCGGGCGCGAATTCGCCTCCGCTCGCATTCGCCTGCGTCCCACTTTCTTCAGTCGTGTTGATTGGGCCACCGAGCCAGTCGATTCGAGTAAGATCGCGCCCTCGCAAGTCGCTGGGCTGCAATTCGACGTGGCCCAGCTTGGCAGCAAGGCCAAGTAGCTCAGTTGGTAGAGCAGAGGACTGAAAATCCTTGTGTCGGTGGTTCGATTCCGCCCTTGGCCACCAACTCCCCCTACTTCCCTTCCTCCATCAACCGCATCCTCCGCCGCAGCCTTTCGGCTTCGGCCGCATCGCCCGCCTTCTCCGCGCGCATGACCTGCACGCCGAGCCACGCCAGCAGCGGCCGGCGCCAGCCCTGCGCGGAGGCGGTGTCGATCGACTGCGAAATGACTGCGGGGCTGGCACGACCGGACTGAAGCA
>JAKOQB010000143.1 GCA_029778535.1 Pseudomonadota bacterium
GGCGAGCGCGGCGACGGTGACGATGAAGGCAAGCCCGGCGAGTGCGCCGGTGTTGCGCACGAGGCGGCGCAGATTGGCGACACTGCGCTTTGTCGTCCCGCTCATGGCGCCGCGTTCCGCTGGGCAGCACCCTCGGGCGCGAGCGGACCGGCGTGGTGGCAGGCGCAGCGCGTCTCCTGGCCCGCATGGATCTCGAAGGCCGGCACCTCGGCGCTGCAGCGCTCGCTCGCGCGGAAGCAGCGCGGATGGAAGGTGCAGCCGGAGGGCGGGCGCGCCGGGTTCGGAATCTCGCCCTGCAGCACGATGCGGCCGCGCACCGAGCGCGCGTGCGGGTCGGGCACCGGCACCGCGGAAAGCAGCGACTGCGTGTAGGGATGGTTGGGGCTCCTGAACACGGTCGCGGCCGTGCCCTCCTCGACGATGCGGCCGAGATACATCACGGCCACGCGGTCCGAGATGTGGCGGACGACCGACAGGTCGTGCGCGATGAACAGATAGGCAAGGCCCAGGTCGCGCTGCAGGTCCTGCAGCAGATTGATAATCTGGGCCTGGATCGAGACGTCGAGCGCGGCCACCGGCTCGTCGAGGATGAGCAGGCGCGGCTGGAGCGCGAGTGCACGCGCGATGCCGATGCGCTGCTTCTGGCCGCCCGAGAACTCGCGCGGATAGCGGTTCATCTGGCTGCGCGACAGGCCGACCTTCTCGAACAGCGCGCTGACATGCGCGTCGCCGCCCATCTCGTCGTAGATGCCGTGGATGCGCAGCGGTTCGGCGACGATCTCGCCCGCGGTGAGGCTGGGGTTGAGCGAGGCGTAGGGGTCCTGGAACACGTACTGCATGTGCCGGCGCACGCGGCGCAGGTCGTTGCGCGCGAGGTTGGTGATGTCCTGCCCGGCGAAGCTGATGCGGCCGCTCGAGGCGGGGATCAGGCCCATGATGGCGCGGCCGGTCGTCGTCTTGCCGCAGCCGGATTCGCCGACAAGGCCGATCGTCTCGCCCGCGCGCACGGTGAGGCTCACCCCGTTGACCGCGCGCACCCAGCCGACGCGCCGGCGCAGCACGCCCGCGCGAATGGCGAAATGGACGTGAAGGTCGTCGACGGTCAGCAGCGCATCGCCGGCCGGCTTGGCCCTTGGCCCCGCTGCGGCCACGGCCTGCGCGGCGGCCCCGCGGGCGATCTCGTCGACGAAGTGGCAGGCCGAGCGCTGGCCGGGCCCGGCGTCGAGAAGCGCCGGCTCCTCGGCGGTGCAGCGCTCGCGCCCGCGCGACACCGCGCAGCGCGGATGGAACGGGCAGCCCGGCGGCAGTTGCGCCGGCACCGGCGGCTGGCCGGGGATCGGCACCAGCCGCGATTCGCTGCCGTCGATGCGCGGCAGGCTCTGCAGCAGCGCCATCGTGTAGGGATGGCGCGGGCGCTTGAAGATGTCCTCGACCGTGCCGGTCTCGACGATGCGACCGGCGTACATGACGACGACGCGGTGCGCCATCTCGGCGATGACGCCGAGATCGTGGGTGATCAGGATCACCGCGGCGCCGGTCTCCGCCTGGCGGCGCGCGAGCACCGAGAGCACCTGCGCCTGCACGGTCACGTCGAGCGCGGTCGTCGGCTCGTCGGCGATGATGAGCTGCGGATGGCCGGACATCGCCATCGCGATCACCGCGCGCTGGCGCATGCCGCCGGAAAACTGGTGGGGGAACTGGACGACGCGGCCCTGCGGGTCGGGGATGTCGACCTCGCGCAGCAGCTCGACCGCGCGGCTCCGCGCGCCGGCGGCGGCAACGCGGCCGTGCGACACTTGGCCCTCGATCACCTGGCGGCCGATCGGCAGCACCGGGTTGAGGCTGGTCGTCGGGTCCTGGAAGATCATGCCGACGTCGCGGCCGCGCATCTTGCGCAGCGTCTCGCGGTCGGCCTTCGTCACCTCGACCTGGCCGAGCCGCACCGACCCGGCGATGCGCGCGTTGGGCGGCAGCAGGCCGGAGAGGGCAAGGGCTGTCACGCTCTTGCCCGAGCCGGATTCGCCGATCTTGGCCTCCTCGACCACGATCTCGCGCGCCTGCCGCTTGGTGCCGACGAACAGGATCGTGCCGCGGTTGGCGGCGAGTTGCCGCACGAACTTCGACGCCTGCAGGAAATTCTCCAGCGTGCGCTCGAGGTTGATGATGTGGATCTTGTTGCGGTGGCCGAAGATGTACGGCGCCATCTTCGGGTTCCAGAAGCGGGTCTGGTGTCCGAAATGGACACCCGCTTCCAGCATTTCACGCATGGTGACAGACATGCTGATGCTCCGGGCCAAGGTTGGGTCCAACGCGCCGATCGTGGCCGATCCTGCGGACAGCGGGCTGTCCGCAAAGCGGCACCTTGGTCGTCGGCGCGCGCGATTTGCCTTCGGTCTCGCAGCCCAATGATCCGGTTGCGCCGAGGCAGCCGGCTATTATACGGACTTTCTTCCGCCCTTCTCCGATTCAGCCGATGGCGATCGTTATCAAGTCCGCCGCCGACATCGAAGGCATGCGCGTCGCCGGCCGGCTGGCGGGCGAGGTGCTCGACTTCATCACGCCCCACGTGAAGCCGGGCGTGACCACCGGCGAGCTCGACCGGCTGTGCCACGACCTGATCGTCAACGTGCAGGGTGCGACGCCGGCGCCGCTGAACTACGCGCCGCCCGGCTACCGGCCCTACCCGAAGTCGATCTGCACTTCGGTCAACCATCAGGTGTGCCACGGGATTCCTGGCGACCGCGTGCTGAAGAACGGCGACATCGTCAACATCGACATCACGGTGATCAAGGACGGCTATCACGGCGACACCAGCCGGATGTTCTACGTCGGCGAGCCGTCGATCGCCGCGCGCCGGCTGTGCGAGGTCACCTACGAATGCATGTGGCTCGGGATCCGCCAGGTGCGCGCCGGCGCCTTTCTGGGCGACATCGGACATGCGATCCAGACGCATGCCGAAAAGCACGGCTACAGCGTGGTGCGCGAGTTCTGCGGCCACGGCATCGGCCGCAAGTTCCACGAGGAGCCGCAGGTCCTGCACTACGGCAAGCCGGGCACGCTGGAAAGGCTGGCGGCGGGAATGATCTTCACGATCGAGCCGATGATCAACGCCGGCCGGCGCGAGATCCGCGAACTGGCCGACGGCTGGACCATCGTCACCAAGGATCACTCGCTGTCGGCCCAGTGGGAGCACACGGTGCTGGTCACCGAGACCGGCTACGAGATCCTGACGCTGTCGGCCGGCGCTCCACCGCCGCCGCGCGTCGTGGTCGCGGCCGCCTCGTCCGCGCTGGCACCGGCCTGACCCCATGAATGATGTCGGCTTCGCGCTGCGCGGCGAGCTGCGCGCCGAGCGCGACAGCCTGATCGCGCGCTTTCAGCACGGCGGTTCCGTCGCCCGGTTGCTCAAGGGCCTGGCGCGCGCGGTCGACGCGCTGCTGCGGCGAGTCGTCGTGGCGAGCGGCATCACCGCCGACGTGGCGGTGATCGCGGTGGGCGGCTACGGCCGCGGCGAGCTGTTTCCGCATTCCGACGTCGACATCCTGCTGGTGCCGCGCGTCGAGCTCGACGCCGACGGGCGCGCGCGCATCGAGCGGCTGATCGGCACGCTGTGGGACACCGGGCTGCATCTGGGCCACAGCGTGCGCACGCTCGAGGAGTGCCGCGAGGAAGCGAAGCGCGACGTCACCGTGCTCACCGCCATGCTCGAGTCGCGCCTGATCGCCGGTCCGCAGGAGATCTTCGACGATTTCTCGCGCGCAATCGTCAGCGTGCTCGATGCGCAGGCGTATTTCCGCGCCAAGACGCTCGAGCAGCAGCAGCGCCATACGAAGTACCAGGAGACGCCGTACGCGCTCGAGCCGAACTGCAAGGAAAGCCCGGGCGGGCTGCGCGACCTGCAGGTGATGCTGTGGGTCGCGCGCGCGGCGGGCTTCGGCGCATCGTGGCGGCAACTGGCGGCACGCGGGCTGCTGACCGCGGAGGAGTTCCGGCTGCTGACGCGCAACGAGCGCACGCTGAAGGAGATCCGGGCGCGCCTGCATCTGGTCGCCGGCCGGCGCGAGGACCGGCTGGTGTTCGACGTGCAGGGCGCGGTGGCGGAGGCGATGGGCATCGAGGCGGGCGGCACGCACCGCGCCAGCGAGCGCCTGATGCAACGCTACTACTGGGCGGCCAAGGTGGTGACGCAGCTGAACACGATCCTGCTGCAGAACATCGAGGAGCGGCTGTTTCCGCACGGCGACGAGCATCTGACCCTGCTCGACGAGGTCTTTGTCGCCCGCAACGAAAAGCTGGACATCGTCGACGACGACGCGCTGAAGCGCGACCCGAACGCGATGCTGCGCGCCTTCCTCGTGCTGCAGCAGCATCCGGAGCTGAAGGACATGTCGCCGCGGCTGTTGCGCGCGCTGTGGCACGGCCGCTTCCTGATCGACGCGGCCTTCCGGCGCGATGCGCACAACCGGGCGACCTTCATCGCGATCCTGCAGCAGCCGCGCGGCATCGTGCACGCGCTGCGGCGCATGAACCAGTGGTCGGTGCTGGGCCGGTACCTGCCGCCGTTCCGGCGCATCATCGGCCAGATGCAGCACGACCTGTTCCACGTGTACACGGTCGACCAGCACATCCTGCAGGTGATCCGCAACCTGCGGCGCTTCACGATGGCGGAGTTCGCGCACGAGTTTCCGCTGTGCAGCCAGCTCGTCGCGGATTTCGAGCGCCCGTGGCTGCTGTACATCGCGGCGCTGTTCCACGACGTCGCCAAGGGCCGCGGCGGCGACCACAGCGAGCTCGGCGCGCGCGCCGCCGTCGCCTTCTGCCGCGCGCACGGGCTGCCCAGGGAGGACACGGCGCTGGTGGTCTGGCTGGTCGAACAGCACCTCGCGATGTCGCGCGTGGCGCAGAAGCAGGACATCGCCGATCCCGACGTGGTGCGTCGCTTCGCCGATCAGGTTCAGACCGAGCGGCGGCTGGTCGCGCTGTACCTGCTGACGGTGGCCGACGTGCGCGGCACCAGCCCGCGCGTGTGGAACAACTGGAAGGCCAAGCTGCTGGAGGATCTGTTCCACCTGACGCGCCGGCTGCTCGGCGGCGAAGCGGCGCCGGCCACGGCGGAACTGGAGCGGCGCAAGCGCGAGGCGCTCGACATCCTGAAGCTGTACGGGCTGTCGGACAGCGCGCACGAGCCGCTGTGGAAGCAGCTCGACGTCGTGTACTTCCTTCGCCATTCGGCCCGCGACATCGCCTGGCATGCGCGCACGCTGGTCGCGCACGTCGAAAGCGAGCGCGCGATCGTGCGTGCGCGACTGGCGCAGACCGGCGAAGGCGCCGAGGTGCTGATCTACGTGCGCGACCAGAAGGATCTGTTCGCGCGCGTGTGCGGCTACTTCGACAGCCGCAACCTCAGCATCCTCGACGCCAAGATCCACACCACGCGCGCGGGCTACGCGCTCGACACGTTCCTGGTCAGCGACAACGGCCGGTCGCGCCACTACCGCGACCTGCTGTCGCGCATCGAGCGCGAGCTCGCCGCGTGCGTCGACCAGGTCGCGCCGCTGCCGGCGCCGGTCAAGGGAAGGCTGTCGCGTCACTCGCGCCATTTCCCGGTCACGCCGACGGTGCACCTGCAGCCGGACGCGGACGGGCGCCACTTCCTGCTGAACGTGACCGCGACCGACCGCATCGGCCTCTTGTACGCGATGACGCGCGTGCTGGCGCGGCACGACATCAACGTTCACACCGCAAAGATCAATACACTCGGCGAGCGCGTCGAGGACGTGTTCCTGATCGACGGCGCCGAGCTTTCCGACCCGCGCGGGCAGCTGCAGATCGAGCAGGATCTGCTGGAGGCTGTCGCGCCCTAGGGCGCGAGAGGATTGAGGATTGAGGATCGAGTTGACCGTGCCCCAACGGAGCGCTCAATCCTCGATCCTCGATCCTTATCAGCCAGCTCCGGGAACAGCACATCGGTGAACCCGAAGCGGGTGAAATCGCGTACACGCATCGGGTAGAGGATGCCGTCGAGGTGATCGCACTCGTGCTGCACCACGCGCGCGTGGAAGCCTTCGACGGTGCGCTCGATCGGCGCGCCGCGCTCGTCGAAGCCTGAATAGCGCAACTTCGAATGACGCGGCACGACGCCGCGCAGGCCGGGCACCGACAGACAGCCTTCCCAGCCCTCCTCCATCTCGTCGGCGAGCGGCGTCAGCGCCGGATTGACCAGGATCGTGCGCGGCACCGGATCCTCGGTCGGGTAGCGCGGGTTGCGCTCTCCGGTACCGAAGATCACCACCCGCAGCGGCACGCCGATCTGCGGCGCCGCGAGCCCGGCGCCGTCGGCGGCGTGCATGGTGTCGAACATGTCCCTGAGCAGCGCGTGCAGCTCGGGCGAATCGAATCTTTCGACCGGCCGCGCCACCTCGAGCAGGCGCGGATCGCCCATGCGCAGGATCGGCCGGATCATCGCGTTTCGCCCAGCGCGGCTTCGATCACCGCGACCGCGCGCACGATCGTTTCGCGCAGCACGGTCTCCAGGTCCTCGAGCCGGATCGCGCAACGGCTGTCGCCGCGGCCGGCCGCGTGGTTGACGACCACCGCGAACGTCGCGTAGTCGAGACCCGCTTCGCGCGCCAGAGATGCCTCGGGCATACCGGTCATGCCGACCAGATCGCCGCCGTCGCGCGCGATGCGCTCGATCTCGGCCGCGGTCTCCAGCCGCGGCCCCTGCGTACACGCGTAAACGCCGCCGTCGGCAACCGCCTCGCCGCAGCGCGCGGCGGCGGCAAGCAGCATCTTGCGGATCCGTTGCGAGTACGGCCAGGTGAAGTCGATGTGGGTGACGGGCGCGCCGTCGCCCTCGTAGAAAGTGCCCTTCCGGCTGTGCGAGTAATCGATGATCTGATCGGGCACGACCAGCGTGCCGGGGCCGAAGTCGGCGCGGACCCCGCCCACCGATGCGACCGCGAACACGCCGTCGACCTTCAGCTCCTTTAGGGCCCAGATGTTGGCGCGGTAATTGATCTCGTGCGGCGCGATCGTGTGGCCGTAGCCGTGCCGCGCCAGGAACACGACCTCGCGCCCCGCCAGCTCGCCGAAGGTCAGCGCGCCCGACGGCTCGCCGTACGGCGTGCGCATCACCTGCCGCCGCGTGTTGCCCAGCGCGGACAGCTTCGCCAGTCCGCTGCCGCCGATGATCGCGTACATGTCACCCCTTCAGCATTCGTCTCAGTTCGGCCTCGTCGATCACCGGCACGCCGAGTTCGCGCGCGCGCTCGAGCTTGCTGCCCGCTTCCTCGCCGGCGACCACGAGGTCGGTCTTCTTCGACACCGAGGTCGCGGTCCTGCCGCCGGCGGCGCGGATCAGCTCGCTCGCTTCGTCGCGCGACAGGGTCGGCAACGTTCCGGTCAGCACGACGGTCTTGCCGGCCAGCGCCCCCAAGGAGCGCATACGCTGCGGCCTGCCCTCCTGCCAGGTCACGCCGGCGGCGCGCAGTTGTTCGATCGCCTCGCGGTTGTGCGGTTCGGCGAAGAAACGAACGATCGACGCCGCCACCACCGGGCCGACGTCGGGCACTTCGAGCAACTGCGCCTCGTCGGCTGCCATCAGCCTATCGAGCGAGCCGAAATGCGCGGCCAGATCGCGCGCGGTGCTTTCGCCGA
The DNA here is from genome assembly GCA_029778535.1 of Pseudomonadota bacterium. Taxonomy (GTDB): domain Bacteria; phylum Pseudomonadota; class Gammaproteobacteria; order Burkholderiales; family Burkholderiaceae_F; genus JAKOQB01. The sequence goes on from JAKOQB010000143.1 coordinate 7,660, forward strand.
CATGGCGGATGCCGAGCGCGAAGATCAGGCGCTCGAGCGTCGTATGGCGTGCCTTGTCGATCGCGGCCAGCACGTTCGCGGCGGACTTCTCCGCCATCCGCTCCAGGTTCGCCAGCGTGCCCAGTCCGAGCCGGAACAGATCCGCCGGCGTGCGCACCAGCCCGGCGTCGACGAGCTGGTCGACCAGCTTCTCGCCAAGGCCTTCGATGTCGAACGCCCGCCGGCCGGCGAAGTGCAGCAGCGCCTGCTTGCGCTGCGCGGGGCAGACCAGCCCGCCGGTGCAGCGCGCGACCTTTTCGCCTTCTTCCCGGAACACGGCCGAGCCGCACGCGGGGCACTTCGTCGGCATGCGGAAGATCCGCGTGCCCGCCGGCCGTCGTTCCGGCACGATGCCGACGATTTCCGGAATCACGTCGCCGGCCCGGCGCACGATCACCGCATCACCGATGCGGATGTCCCTTTCCCGGATAAAGTCCTCGTTGTGCAGCGTGGCGTTCGCGACCGTGGTGCCGCCGACGAACACCGGCGCCAGCCGCGCCACCGGCGTCAGCGCGCCGGTGCGGCCGACCTGCACCTCGATGTCGAGCAACGTCGTGACCGCTTCCTGCGCCGGGTACTTGTGCGCGACCGCCCAGCGCGGTTCGCGCGTGACGAAGCCGAGCCGCTGCTGCAGATCGAAGCGGTTGACCTTGTAGACCACGCCGTCGATCTCGAACGGCAGCTCAGCGCGCCTGGCGCCGATGCGGCGATGGAATTCGACCAGCCCTTCGGCGCCGTGCACGACCGCGCGCTGCGGCTCGACCGGCACGCCAAGCTCAGTGAGCGCGTCGAGCAGTTGCGCGTGCGTCGGCGGCATCGCCCAGCCCTGCACCGCGCCGACGCCGTAAGCGAAGAAGTGCAGCGGCCGCCGCGCGGTGATCGCAGGGTCGAGCTGGCGCAGGCTGCCGGCCGCCGCATTGCGCGGGTTCGCGAACAGCTTCTCGCGCGCCGCGGCCTGCCGCTCGTTCAAGCGCTCGAAATCGCGCTTCAGCATGATCGCCTCGCCGCGCACCTCGACGAGCGGCGGCGCCGCGCGCAAGCGCAGCGGAATCGAGCGGATCGTCCGCACGTTGGCGGTGACATCCTCGCCGACCATGCCGTTGCCGCGCGTGGCGCCGCGGACCAGCACGCCGTGCTCGTAGCGCAGGCTGAGCGCCACGCCGTCGAATTTCATCTCCGCGCAGTACTCGACCGGCGGGTCGTCGGGACCGAGCTGCAGTTCGCGCCGGATGCGTGCGTCGAACGCGATCGCGCCGTTGTCGCTGGTGTCGGTCTCGGTGTGGATCGACAGCATCGGCACGGTGTGCACGACCTCGGCGAAGGCGCTGCTGGGCGCGCCGCCGACCCGCTGCGTCGGCGAATCGGGCGTGACCAGTTCCGGGTGCTGGGCTTCGAGCGCCTGCAGCTCTGCGAACAGGCGGTCGTACTCGGCATCCGGCACGGTCGGCGCGTTCAGAACGTAGTACGCGTGGTCGTGACGCTCGATCTCGCGCCGCAGCCGCTCGATGCGCTCGCGCGCGCGCTTCGGCGCCTCGGAGTTCGCGCGCATCGCGCTTCAGCCGTACAGGCGCTGCGCCCGCACCGAGCCGGGCTCGATGCCCGCTGCCAGCATCTCTTCGTACAGCACGGCGAGCTGGTGCTCGATCGCTGCGATCGACGCCGGCTGCACGTGCTTGCCATAGTCGTCGACGATGCGCGCCTCCAGCACCCCGGCCAGCTCGCTCGCGGTCGCGAACATCGCGCGCAGCGGCTGCGCAACCGGCGCCACGCGCGGAACGTCGAGTTCGACAAGCAGCCGATCGACCGGAGCGTTCGCGGCGGCGACCGTGAACAGCGCGTCGCCCCGTGCATCGAGCCGCTGCCAGCTCTGCGGCGTGACGGGCGTCAAGCCGAGCCCGGCCGCCGCCGCGGTCACGCGCTCCGGCGCCCAGGGGCCGTCGGTCGGCTCCAGCGTCAGCCCGATCCGTACGTCGAAGCGCGCACACAGCCGGTCGAGTTCGGCGGCCAGTTCCAGCATGCGGTGCGTATCCGGCGGATCGAAGTCGGCATCGAGTGCCACCGCCAGTTGCTGGACCGCGCCGATGAAATGCGACGCATCGAGCTCGCTCAGCGTCTGCCTGCGATTGGCGAGCTGCAGCGCGACCAGCAGCTCCGAATAGAAGCCGAAGCGGTCGGGCGCGACCCACTGCTGGGCGCGGCCGTCCCACGCGACCAGGTGCACCGGCAGCGACAGGTGCGTACGCGCGAGCGGCGCGGCGGCATCGATCACCGCCACACCGTCGACCGCGTGCGTGCAGCGCAGCTCGAGCACGCAGTCGAGCAGCGGATCCTCGACCCAGTCGGAAGGAACCGTGCGGCTTTCGGCTTGCGGCGACGGTTCTTCCGCGGCGGTGTTGACGCCGGTGTCGGGCAGCGGCCCGAAGGTCGGCTCGATCCGCGACCCCGGCGCGGCCGCCGGCAGCGGCTGCGTCGCGGGAGCCGTCGGCGACAGCAGCGGGTCGCCGACCGAGCCGCGCAGCGACTCCTGGAAACGCCGCAGCGCGCGTCGCTCCTGCCACTTGCTGTAGCCGTAGACGGCGCCCAGCAGCGCCACCGCCAGCACACCGAGGGCGACGTGAAGGTCGTTCATCGGGCCGCGCCGCTCATGCGGCCTCGGCCGTGAGCCGGACCGCGCTGTCGATGTCGACCGCGACGATGCGCGACACGCCCTGCTCCTGCATCGTCACGCCCACCAGCTGCTCCGCCATTTCCATCGCGATCTTGTTGTGGGTGATGAACAGGAACTGCGTGTCGCCGGTCATCGACCGCACCAGCTCGCAGAAGCGCTCGGTATTGGCGTCGTCCAGCGGCGCGTCGACCTCGTCGAGCAGGCAAAATGGCGCCGGATTCAGCTTGAACAGCGCAAACACCAGCGCCGTGGCGGTCAGCGCTTTCTCGCCGCCCGACAGCAGGTGAATCGTGCTGTTGCGCTTGCCGGGCGGCTGCGCCATCACCTGCACGCCGGCGTCGAGGATCTCCTCGCCGGTCATCAGCAGCTTCGCTTCGCCGCCGCCGAAGAGCTTCGGAAACAGGATGCCGAACTGCTGATTGACGGCGTCGAACGTCGACTGCAGCAGCGCGCGCGTCTCGCGGTCGATGCGCCGGATCGCGTCTTCCAGCGTGTCGATCGCGGTCCTCAGATCCGTGCTCTGCGCGTCGAGAAACTGCTTGCGCTCGCGCGCCGAATTCAGCTCTTCCAGCGCGGCGAGATTGACCGCGCCGAGCGCCTCGATCTCGGAGGCGAGCCGCGCGATCTCCGGCTGCAGCGCGTTGGCCTTCACCGGCGCCGCTTCGAGCCGCGCCGCGAGCGCCGCCTCGTCCGCGTGCGCCTCGGCAAGCTGCTGCGCGAACTGCTCGGCCGCCAGCCGGGCGGCCTGCTCCTTCAGCTGCAGTTCGGTGATCTTGTCGCGCTTGGGCTGCAACTCGCTTTCCAGCGTCAGCCGCTGCTCGTCGAGCGCCTTCAGCCGCTGGCCGATCTCGTCCATCCGGCTGCGCGCCTCGCGCAGCGCCTCTTCCGCGCCGGCCCGTTGCGCGATCCACTTGTCCAGGCCGGTCCGCACCGCGCTGTCGTCGAGCTGCGCGAGCTGCGCGCGCGTCGCCTCGAGATCGGCGGCGAGCCGCTCGGCATCGGCCGCCGCGACCTGGATCGCGTGCGCGACGTCGGCGGCGCGCTCGCGCGCCGCACCCAGCTCGAACTCGTGGCGTTGCCGTTCACTGGAAAGACGCCGCTGCTCGTCGCGCGCTTCGCGCAGCACCCGATCGGCATCCTCGTAGGCGACGCGCGCCGCTTCGAACGCGCCCTGCTTGTCGGCGAGTTCCTGGTCGAGCTGCTCGAAGCGGCCGTCGGCGTCGCCGCGCTGCGCGCGCAGTTCGCTCTCGTGCGCGGCGACTTCGGCCAGTTCGGCCTCGATCTGGCCTGACCGGTGCCGCACGCGGCCGATCAGCTCGTCCAGACGCACCGCTTCGAGCTGGGTCGTATGCAGTTGCGTGCGCAGCCGGTCGGCCGCCTGCCGTTCGCTCTGGCTCTGCTCCTGCGCCTGCCGCAGCTGCGCCTCGGCGCGCGCCAGCCCCGCCACCGATTGCTCGACCAGCAGCTTCTGCGCGCGCAGTTCCTTTTCGAGGTTCTCGATTTCCTGCCGCCGCGCCAGCAGCCCGGCCTTGCGGTCGTCGGCCGCGTAGAAGCGTACGCCGTAGCGCGACACCAGGTGGCCGGACCTGACCACGAACTGTCCGCCCGGCGGCAACTGGTCGCGCGCCGAGAGTGCCTGCGCGACATCGTCGGCGACGAACACGTTGACCAGCCAGTCGCCCAACACCGCGGCCAGCGCCGCGTCGTGCCCGCGCACGCGCTCGGCCAGGCGCGTGAAGCCCGGCATGTGCACGCCCTCGCGCGCCACCGCGCCGGTCATCGAATAGAACGACACCCGCGCCGGCGGCGCGTTGCCCGCCAAGCCGGCCAGCATGTCGAGGCGGCCGACCTCGAGCCCTTCGATGCGCTCGCGTAACAGCGCCTCGAACGCCACCTCCCAGCCGGACTCGACCTGGATGCGGCGGAACAGGCGCGGCAGGCTGTCGAGCCCCTGCGCGCGCAGCCACGGGTCGAGCCTTTCGTCGGCTTCGACGTTGGCCTGCAAGTCGCGCAGCGCGGTGAGCCGCGCGTCGAGCCGCGCCAGCGTTTCCGTTTCGCGCGTGCGCGCATCGAGCTGCGCCTGGCGCTCGCCCTGCAGCCGCGCGACCGCGGCTTCGGCCGCCTGCAGCCGCTGCGTGCCCGCCGCAAGCTCGGCTTCCATCCGTTGTGCATCGGCCTTCAGCGCCGCCAGCCGTGCATCGTCGGGCGCGCCGAGCTGCGCGCGCTCCTCGTTCAGCCGCTCGCGCCGCTGCGCCAGCGCGCCGAGCTGACGATCGATCGTGCGCTGCTGCTCGCTCGCGCCTTCGATCGCCTGCTCGGCCATGGCGACCGCGGTGCGCGCGGAGCCCATCGCGTCGCGCGCCGCGCGGTACGCCTCTTCGAGCTGCGGCAGCTGCGCGGAGTGCGTATCGACCAGCCCGACCGAACTCGAAAGCTTCTGCTCGCCGTCGCTGATCTGCTGCGCGAGATCCGCGGCGCGCGCGGTCAGGTCCTGCTGCTCGGCCAGGCGGCGGTTGTGCGCGGCCGCCAGCGTGTCGATCTGCGAGGCCATCCGCGCGCGGCTGTCGGCGATCAGGCGCAGCTCGGATTCGAGCTTGCCGACCTCGGCGTTGACGTTCAGCAGCGCGCTTTGCGCGGCGTGCACCGCGTCGGACGCGGCATAGTGCGCGCTGCGCGCTTCCTCGAGCTGGCGCTCGGTCGCGCGCAGCCCGGCGATGTGCGCCTCGACCGCGTTGGTGCGCGCGGCGATGTCGCGCGCGACCTTCTCCGCTTCGTTGTGTGCGTCGCGCCGGCGCAGGTACCACAGCAGTTGCTGGTTGCCGTCGTGCTCCGATTTCAGCGCGTGGTAGCGCTGCGCGACCTCGGCCTGCTGCTCGAGCTTGGCGATCTGCGTCTGCAGCTCGCGCAGGATGTCCTCGACCCGGGTCAGGTTGTCGCGCGTGTCGGCCAGCCGGTTCTCCGTCTCGCGCCGCCGCTCCTTGTACTTCGATACGCCGGCGGCTTCCTCGAGGAACACGCGCAGCTCATCGGGGCGCGCCTCGATGATGCGCGTGATCATCCCCTGGCCGATGATCGCGTATGCGCGCGGGCCCAGCCCGGTGCCGAGAAACATGTCCTGCACGTCGCGCCGGCGCACGCTCTGGTTGTTGATGTAGTAGCTCGAGGTGCCGTCGCGCGTGAGCACGCGCTTGACGGTGATCTCGCTGAACTTGCCCCACTCGCCGCCGATCCGACCTTCGTTGTTCTCGAACGCCAGCTCGACGCTGGCGCGGCCGCCGGGCTTGCGGTTGGCCGAGCCGTTGAAGATCACGTCCTGCATCGATTCGCCGCGCAGCTCGGCGGCCTTGCTCTCGCCGAGCACCCAGCGCACCGCGTCGATCACGTTCGACTTGCCGCAGCCGTTGGGTCCGACGACGCCGACCAGGCTGCCGGGCACATCGATGTGGGTGGGATCGACAAATGACTTGAAGCCGGCGAGCTTGATCTGCCGTAGACGCACGATGGGATTCCGGGACCGCGCCGCGAGGGTTGAATCGTCGCCGCGCGAAGTTGAGTCGATTCCGTAGAATCATAGCAACTGCAACCCGTCCGACAGCGCCGCCGCCATGGCCTCGCGTCCCTCGAAAGCGCTGGAAACCTTCGCCAACCCCAGTCCGGCGCGCGACTACCTGGTCCATATCGAGGTGCCCGAGTTCACCTGCCTGTGCCCGTTGACCGGCCAGCCGGATTTCGCCACGCTGGTGCTCGACTACGTGCCCGACCGCAGGAACGTCGAACTGAAGAGCCTGAAGCTCTACATGTGGGCGTACCGCAATGAAGGCGCGTTCCACGAGGCAGTGACCAACCGCATCCTCGACGACCTGGTGCGCGCGCTGGCGCCGCGCTTCATGCGGCTCACGGCGAAGTGGTACGTGCGCGGCGGCATCTTCACCACCGTCGTGGCCGAGCACCGCAAGCGCGGCTGGAAGCCGGCGCCATACGTCGACGTCGGACGCTTTGAAGCTTCGTCGAGCATGCGCGGATGAATCCCGACCTCGCGCGGCTGCAGCCGTATCCGTTCGAGCGCCTGCGGCGCCTGTACGAGGGCGCCACCCCGCCGCCGGGGCTCAAGCTGATCGACCTGTCGATCGGAGAACCCAAACACCCGGCGCCGCGCCTGATCTTCGAAGCGCTGACCGAGGCGTTGCCGGGGCTGGCGAATTATCCGAGCACGATCGGCACCGAGGCGCTGCGCGAATCGATCGCGCACTGGCTGATGCGCCGCTACGCGCTGCCGCGCGTCGACCCTGCCACGCAGGTGCTGCCGATCTGCGGTTCGCGCGAGGCGCTGTTCGCGATCGCACAGGCGGTCGTCGACCGCAGCCGCGACGCGCTGGTCGTCTCGCCCAACCCCTTCTATCAGATCTATGAAGGCGCCGCGCTGCTCGCCGGGGCGCAGCCGCTGTTCCTGCCCGTCACGCCCGCCAACGGCTTCCGGATGGAGTTCGAGCGCGTGACGGCCGAGCAGTGGCGGCGCGTGCAGCTCGTCTACGTGTGCACGCCCGGCAATCCGCACGGGCGCGTGATGACCCATGGCGAATGGCAGGCGCTGTTCGAGCTGTCGGACCGCCACGGCTTCGTGATCGCCGCCGACGAGTGCTATTCGGAGATCTACTTCGACGAGGCCAAGCCGCCGCTCGGGGCACTGCAGGCCGCGCACGCGCTCGGGCGCGACCGCTTCGACCGCCTGCTGGTGTTCGGCAGCCTGTCGAAGCGCTCCAACGCGCCGGGACTGCGCTCCGGCTTCGTCGCCGGCGACGAAAGGCTGCTGAAGCAGTTCCTGCTGTACCGCACTTACCACGGCAATGCGATGAGCCCGCCGGTGCAGGCGGCCAGCGTCGCCGCCTGGCGCGACGAGCAGCACGTCGGCGACAACCGTCGCCTCTATGCGGCCAAGTTCGCGCAGGCCACGCCGATCGTGCAGCGCGCGCTGCGGGTGCAGCGGCCGGAAGCGGCGTTTTATCTCTGGGCCGCGACGCCGATCGACGACGAGGCCTATGCGCGCCGCCTGTATGCCCAGTGCCACGTGAAGGCGCTGCCCGGCAGCTATCTGTCACGCGAACGCGACGGGATGAACCCCGGCAAGGGCTACGTGCGGCTGGCGCTGGTTGCGAGCGAGGCCGAGGTGCTCGAGGCTGCCCACCGAATCGCCACCCTGAAACTCTGAGGACCCTCATGTCGCTGCAATCGATCATCGAAGACGCGTGGGAGAACCGCGCCGGCCTGACTCCGAACAACGCGCCCGCCGCGCTGAAGGACGCCGTCAACGCGGCGATCGAGGACCTCGACGCCGGCCGCGTGCGCGTGGCGGAGAAGCGCGGCGGCGACTGGGTCGTGCACCAGTGGCTGAAGAAGGCGGTGCTGCTGTCGTTCCGGCTGCGCGACAACCGCCGCATGGGCTTCGACCCGGCGCCGGGGCTGGAGCCGGCGTTCCAGTTCTATGACAAGGTTGCCACCAAGTTCGCCGGCTGGACCGACGCCGACTTCCAGCGCGCCGGGGTGCGCGTGGTGCCGCCGGCGGTCGCGCGGCGCGGTGCATACCTGGCGCAGAACGTCGTTCTGATGCCGTCGTACGTGAACATCGGCGCCTACGTCGACGAGGGCACGATGGTCGACACCTGGGCCACCGTCGGCTCCTGCGCGCAGATCGGCAAGAACGTGCACCTGTCGGGCGGGGTCGGCATCGGCGGCGTGCTGGAACCTGTGCAGGCGGGCCCGACCATCATCGAGGACAACTGCTTCATCGGCGCGCGCTCCGAGGTCGTCGAGGGCGTGATCGTCGAGGAGAACTCGGTGATCAGCATGGGGGTGTTCATCGGCAAGAGCACGCGCATTTTCGATCGCGAAAGCGGCGAGATCCTGTACGGCCGCGTGCCCGCGGGCTCGGTGGTCGTGTCCGGGTCGCTGCCGTCGAAGAACTGCCAGCTCTACTGCGCGGTGATCGTCAAGCGCGTCGACGCGCAGACGCGCGCCAAGACGGGCATCAACGAGCTGCTGCGCGAGGCCGCCGCCGCGCCGCAGTGACCGGCCGCGCTCTGGCCAACGGGCGCTTCCAAGGGCACACTTAGGCCGATCGGCCGACTTTCGGCTGATCCCCCGTCTGCGTATTCTTGGCGGTCCAAGAACTGGAGGACGCGATGCCGCAAGACTCGACCGGCCTCGACAAACTGTTCCAGCTGATGGCCGAGCGCAAGGCCTCCGACCTGTATCTGTCGGTTGGCTCGCCGGTCACGATCAAGATCAACGGCGTGTGCGTTCCGATCAACCAGGAGCGGCTGCAGCCGCAGCAGGTCGTGCAACTGCTCGCCAGCCGGCTGTCCGATTCCCAGTTCCGCGAACTCGAAGAACAGCGTGAGCTCAATGCCGGCCTGCCGGTCACCGGGGTCGGCAGCTTTCGCCTGAGCGCGTTCCTGCAGCGGGGCACGGTGTCGGCGGTGATCCGCTTCATCCCGCACGATGTGCCGCGGCTGGACGAACTGGCGCTGCCGGACATGCTGAAGGATCTGATCATGGAGCGGCGCGGGCTGATCCTGGTGGTCGGCGCGGCCGGCTCGGGCAAGTCGACCACGATCGCGTCGATGCTCGACCATCGCAACGAGCTGTCGACCGGGCACATGCTCACCTTCGAGGATCCGATCGAATTCCTGTTCCGCAACAAGAAGTCGATCATCAACCAGCGCGAGATCGGCTCGGATGCCAGGTCGCTGCAGATCGCGCTGAAGAACGCGATGCGGCAGGCGCCCGACGTGATCTTCATCGGCGAGATCCGCGACCGCGACACGATGGGTGCGGCGCTCGCCTACTCGATGTCGGGGCACCTGGTGGTCGCGACCATGCACGCGACCAACTGCGCGCATGCGCTGAACCGCGTGATCAGCTTTTATTCGCCCGAAACGCGCGACGCGCTGTTCCAGGACATGGCGGCGTCGCTGAAGGCGATCATCTCGCAGCGGCTGGTGCGCTCGCGCAAAGGCGGACGCGTGCCCGCGGTCGAAGTGATGCTGAACAACGGGCACACGACCGATCTGGTCGAGCGCGGCGACGTGCAGGCGATCAAGGAAGCAATGGAACAGACGCTCGCCCCGGGCAGCCAGACCTTCGAGCAGAGCCTGTATACGCTGCTGCAGAAGGACATGATCACGCGCGAGGACGCGCTTGCCGCCGCGGACTCGAAGAACAACCTGCTCTGGCTGATCAACAACGCCGGCAAGGCGCAGTCGCAGGGTTCGGCGCAGCAGAAGAAATCGGTGCCGGAGCCGTCGTCATTCTCCGAGTTCACGCTGAACATCTAGACCGTAGAATCCGGCGCTGCCGCGTCGGTGGTGAACAGATGCGGCGTGCCGGATGAATGCCACTGTCGAACTCACTCGATCGCTGATCGCGCGGCCGTCGGTCACGCCCGACGACGCCGGCTGCCAGGCGTTGATCGCGGCGCGGCTGGTGCCGCTCGGCTTTCGCGCCGAATCGGTCGAACGCAACCGCACGACCAACCTGTGGCTGCGGCGCGGAACCGAGCGGCCGGTGCTGGTGTTTGCAGGGCATACGGATGTGGTGCCGCCGGGGCCGCGCGAGCAATGGCGCTCCGACCCCTTCGTGCCGACCGAACGCGATGGCGTGCTCTACGGCCGCGGCGCCTCCGACATGAAGGCGTCGATCGCCGCATTCGTCGTCGCGGCCGAGGAGTTCGTCGCCGCGCATCCGCGCCATCGCGGGTCGATCGCGCTGCTGCTCACGTCCGACGAGGAAGGGCCGGCGACCGACGGCACCGTCGCCGTGGTCGAGAAGCTTTCCGCGCGCGGCGAGCCGATCGACTGGTGCATCGTCGGCGAGCCGACCTCGGTCGGCGCGGTCGGCGACACGATCAAGAACGGCCGGCGCGGCTCGCTGTCGGGGCGGCTGACGGTGCGCGGCGTGCAGGGACACGTCGCCTATCCGCAACTGGCGCGCAATCCCGTGCATGAACTGGCGCCGGCGCTCGCGCAGCTGACATCCGAAGTCTGGGACCGCGGCAACGAATTCTTTCCGGCGACGACGTTCCAGGTCTCGAACCTCCACGCCGGTACCGGCGCGCTGAACGTGATCCCCGGCGAATGCACGGTCGAGTTCAACCTGCGCTTCGCGCCGGTGTCGACGGCGGAGTCGCTGATGGTGCGGATCGAGGCCATCCTGCGCCGCCATCGGCTGGACTTCGACATCGCGTGGACCGTCGGCGCGCAGCCGTTCATGACCGAGCGCGGCGCGCTGAGCGAAGCGCTGATGCGCGCGATCCGCGAGAAGACCGGCCGCGCCGCCGAACTGTCGACCACCGGGGGCACGTCCGACGGCCGCTTCCTCGCCACGATCTGCCCGCAGGTGATCGAGCTCGGGCCGCCGAATGCGACGATCCACAAGATCAACGAGTGCGTCCGCATCGCCGACATCGAACTGCTGAAGAACATCTACTGCCGCACGCTTGAACTGCTTCTGACCGGAGCGCCCTCATGACCATCGACGCCCAGGCCAATCTGCGCACGATCCGCGACGCACTGCGCTTCGCGGTGACGCGCATGAACGAACTCGACGCCCACTTCGGTCACGGCCAGTCCGACGCGGTCGAGGAGGCCATGTTCCTCGTGCTGCGCTCGCTGAAGCTGCCGCTGGACCGCGCCGACCTGTTCCTCGACGCGTTCCTCACGCACGGCGAGGTCCACATGCTGCTGCAGACGATCGACCAGCGCGCGCGCAAGCGCATCCCGTCGGCGTATCTGCTGCGCGAGGCGTGGCTGCAAGGCTACCGCTTCTATGTCGACGAGCGCGCGATCGTGCCGCGCTCGTTCATCGCCGAGCTGCTGAAGGACGCGCTCGCGCCGTGGGTGGCGTCGCCGGCCGAGGTGACCGACGTGCTCGACCTGTGCACCGGTTCAGGCTGCCTCGCGGTGATGGCCGCCGATGTTTTCCCCAAGGCGACGGTGGACGCAATCGACGTGTCGGCCGACGCGCTCGCGGTCGCCCAGCGCAACATCGCCGACTACGGCTTCGGCAGGCGGATCAACCTGATCGCGTCCGACCTGTTCGAGGCAGCGCCGAACAAGCGCTACGACATCGTCGTCTGCAACCCGCCGTACGTGACCGACGCGTCGATGGCGACTCTGCCGCGCGAATACCAGCACGAGCCCAAGCTCGCGCTTGCCGGCGGCCCGGATGGTCTCGCGATCGTGCGCCGCGTGCTGCGCGGCAGCCGCGGCTATCTGAAGCGCGGCGGCCTGCTGTTCGTCGAGGTCGGCGACGGCCGCGCCGCCGTCGAAGTCGCGTTCCGCGACCTGCCGCTGACCTGGGTCACCACCAGCGCCGGCGACGACATGGTGTTCATGGTGCGGCAGGAAGACTTGCCGTGATCTGTGATCCGTGATCTGTGATCGTAACCGACCCGTCCGCCGGCAAACGCGGCTTGCGGGCAGCACCGTAGACGGGAGGCAACGGATCCATGGGCCGGCACCATAACCCACGGATCACGGATCACAGATCACGGATCACGAGCCAATGCTCCGACTGATCGACGTCTCGCTCGCGCGCGGGAATCGGACCCTTTACCGGAATGTCTCGCTGATCGCTCCGCCAGGCGAGCGGATCGGGCTCGTCGGCGCCAACGGCAGCGGCAAGTCTTCCCTGTTCGCCGCGATCCTCGGCGAACTGTCGGTCGACGCCGGAGCGCTGGAAGCGCCGCCGCCGGCGCGTATCGCGCACGTCGCGCAGGACATCGGCGCGACCGAGGAAACCGCGCTCGACTACGTGCTCGCCGGCCATGTGCCGCTGACCGAGGCGCGCGCCGAGCTCGCGCACGCAAGCGCCGGTCACGACGACCTGGCGCTCGCGCACGCGCTCGCGCGGCTGGCGGAACTGAACGAAGGCGCGATCGTCGCGCAGGCCAAGGCGGTGATGCACGGGCTGGGTTTCGCCGAGCGCGACGCCGCGCGCCGCGTGGCGGAATTCTCCGGCGGCTGGCGCAACCGGCTTGCGCTGGCACGCGCTCTGCTGCGGCCCGCCGACCTGCTGCTGCTCGACGAGCCGACCAACCACCTCGACCTCGACTCGGTCGTGTGGCTGGAGGCCTGGCTGAAGCGGCAGGACGCCACCGTGCTCGTGATCTCGCACGACCGCGAGTTCCTCGACCGCGTGACGACGGCCACGTGGCACGTCGCCGACGAGGCGATCCGCCGCTACGCCGGCAACTACAGCGCGTTCGAGCTGGCATGGCTCGAGCAGCAGAAGCAGCAGGACGCCGCCGCGCGCGCGTACGAACGCACGGCCGCGCATCTGCAGAGCTTCGTCGACCGCTTCCGCGCCAAGGCGACCAAGGCGCGCCAGGCGCAGAGCCGGCTGAAGATGCTGGAGCGGCTGCAGGCGGTCGAGCCCGTGCGATCGCGGCGCGAATGGCGCTTCGAGTTTTCGCCGCCGCTGCGCACGCCCGAGCGTCTGATCGACGCCGAGGACCTGCAGCTCGGCTATAGCGAGCGCGCCGTGCTCGACGGCGTGAAATTCCTCGTACGCGCGGGCGATCGTATCGGCATCCTCGGCGTCAACGGCGCCGGCAAGTCGACGCTGGTGAAGGCGATCGCGGGGGAACTTGCGCCGCGCGCGGGCGCGCTGCGGCGCGGCCAGGGGCTGGCGATCGGCTACTTCGCGCAGCACCAGCTCGACCAACTGCGCGTTGACGAATCGCCGCTGCAACACCTGCGGCGGCTCGCGCCCGATGCGCGCGAGCAGGAGCTGCGCACCTTCCTCGGCACGTACCGCTTCTCCGGCGACATGGCGTCCGCACCGATCGGCCCGATGTCGGGCGGCGAGAAGGCGCGCTGCGCGCTCGCGCTGATCGCGTGGCAGCGCCCCAACCTGCTGGTGCTCGACGAGCCGACCAATCACCTCGACATGGAGACGCGCGAAGCGCTGACGATGGCGCTGTCGACTTTCGAAGGCGCGCTGCTGCTGGTGTCGCACGACCGCCACCTGCTGCGCGCGGCGACCGACCAGCTGTGGCTGGTGCACGATGGCCGACTCGCCGCCTTCGACGGCGATCTGGACGACTACACGGCGCTCGCGTTCGCGAGCCGGCGGCCGGCCGGCGAGCCGCGCGCCGAGGACGATGCGCCGACGCGGCGCGAGCTGCGCAAGGCCGAGGCGCAGCAGCGCCAGCGGCTCACGAACGCGCGCAAGCCGTTGCGGCAGCGGCTGCAGAAGGTCGAGACCGAACTGGCGCAGGTGTCCGACCAGCTACGTGAGCTCGACGCGCGGCTGGCGCAGCCGGACTTCTATCATGGCGGCGACGCGGCCGAAGTCGCGGCGGTGCTGAAGCGGCGCGGCGAACTCGCGCAACGCGTCGACCAGCTCGAATCGCGCTGGCTCGAGCTGCAGTCCGAACTGGAGGCGATCGAGTGAATCCGCTGGCGGGGCTGCGCATCCTGGATCTGACGCGGCTGCTGCCGGGACCGGCGGCGACGATGCATCTGGCGGACTTCGGCGCCGACGTGATCAAGGTCGAGGACACCGCGGAGGGCGACTACATGCGCTCGATTCCGCCGACGACGAAAAGCGCCGAGGGCCGCGAGGTGAATCCGGCCTTCGAGGCGATCAACCGCGGCAAGCGTTCGATCCGCATCGATCTCAAGGCGCCGCACGGTCGCGAAGTGCTGTGGAAGTTGATCGACACGGCCGACGCTTTGATCGAGCAGTTCCGCCCCGGAGTGCTCGGACGGCTCGGCTTCGGCTGGGACGCGGTGCATGCGCGCAATCCGCGGCTGGTGCTGTGTTCGCTGTCGGGCTACGGGCAGACCGGGCCGTGGGCACAGGCCGCCGGCCACGACATCAACTACGCGGCGCGCACGGGCGTGCTCGACCAGAACCGTGCAGGCGGCGTGCCGGCGCTGCCGAACCTGCAGGTCGGCGACCTGCTCGGCGGCACCCTGACCGCGCTGTCCGCGCTGCTGATCGCGCTGCTCGGCGCGCAGCGCACCGGCCAGGGCAGCCGCGTCGACGCGGCGATGACCGACGGCCTGCTGGTGCACCACCTGTTCCCGGTCGCCGATCTCGACGCCGGGCAGACTCCGGTCGCCGAACGCACGCTGCTGACCGGCGGCGCCGCCTGCTACGGCGTGTACGAAACGGCCGATCGCCAGTATCTCGCACTCGGCGCGCTGGAACTGAAGTTCTGGCAGTCGTTCTGCGACGCCGCCGGTCTCGCCGAACTGAAATCGCACCACTGGTCGCTCGGCGAAGCGCCGGGCTGCGAAGCGGCACGCGCGACGCGCGAGCGCGTCGCCGAGCGGCTGCGCAGCCGCACGCGGGCGGAGTGGGACGCCGTGTTCGCGAACGTCGACTGCTGCGTCACGCCGATCCTCACCCCGTTGGAGGCGCTCGCGCAGCCGCACCATCACGTGCGCGCACTCGTGCACCGGCGCGGCCGCGTCACCGCGCTCGGGCCACTGGCGCAGATTTCGGGGCACCGGCTCGAAGTGAAGGCCGCTCCGACCGCGGGCGAGCACACGGCTGCGCTGCTGCGCGAGCTCGGCTACGACGACGCGGCCATCGACGAACTTCTGGCGAGCGGCGCCGTCAAGGACCGATGATCGAACGCCGCCGCCTGCTGCTGATGCGCCACGGCTCGGTCGAGTACTTCGACGCCGACGGCCATCCCTATCCGCCCGACGATGTGCCGCTTACGCCCGCCGGCATCGCGCAGGCGCGCGCGCTGGGCGCTGCGCTGGCGGCAGGCGGCGCCGCAATCGATCGCGTAGTGACCAGCGGATTGCGCCGCACGCGCGAGAGCGCGCAGCACGTGCTGGAAGCGGTCCGGCTTTCACCGCCGCTCGAGCACTGGGACGACCTGCGCGAGATCCGCGGCGGCCGGCTGTCGGAGATTCGCGACGACGCGCTGCGCGACGCATTTCTGTCCGCGTTCGAAGGACCGGTCGCGCGGGAAACACGGTTCCTCGGCGGCGAGACGATCGGCGCACTGCTTGACCGCGTGCTGCCGCAGGTCGAACGGCTGCTTGCCGATCCGGGCTGGGACACGGCGCTGCTGGTCGCGCATGGCGGCGTCAACCGCGCGGTGCTGTCGTGGTTCCTGACCGGACAGCACCTGTTCCTCGGCGGGCTGGCGCAGGACGCCGGCTGCCTGAACGTGATCGACGTCGGGCCGACGCTCGCCACCAGCGTGGTGCGGCTGGTCAACTTCTGCGCGATCGACACGCTGCGCACCGCCACGCGCGCCTCGACCATGGAAGAATTGCTGCATAAATACCTGAAGCAGCGAAGTTCCGTCCCCTCTCCCTGATCACGGCGAGAGGGCTAGGGTGAAGGGCGCTTTTCCGGATGTTCAACATGAGCCAACTGCAGGAAGTCACCGCCCGCCACCGCTTCGACGTCGAGCGCCTCGCCGCGCACCTCGCGCAACATCTGCCCGGATTCAGGGGCCCGCTGTCCGTGAGGCAATTCCAGGGCGGCCAGTCGAACCCGACTTATCTGCTCACCACGCCATCCGCGCGCTACGTGATGCGCAGCAAACCCGGGCCGGTGGCGAAGTTGCTGCCGTCCGCGCATGCGATCGAACGCGAATTCCACGTGATGCGCGCGCTCGCCCCGCAGGGCATTCCGGTGCCCGAGACGCTGCTGCTGTGCGAGGACGAATCGGTGATCGGCCGCGCGTTCTACCTGATGCAGCACGTCGAGGGCCGCATCTTCTGGGAACAGTCGCTGCCGGGGATGAGCAACACCGAGCGCGCGGCGATCTACGGCGAGATGAACCGCGTGCTGGCCGCGCTGCACACCGTCGATATCGAACGCGCCGGCCTGTCCGACTACGGCAAGGCCGGCAACTACTTCGCGCGCCAGGTCGGCCGCTGGAGCAAGCAGTATCGCGCCAGCGAAACCGAGCAGGTCGACGCGATGGACCGCCTGATCGACTGGCTGCCGCAGCACATTCCGCCGGGCGACGAGACTACGGTCGTGCACGGCGACTACCGGATGGACAACCTGATCTTCCACGCGACCGAGCCGCGGATCATCGCGATCCTCGACTGGGAGCTGTCGACGCTGGGGCACCCGCTCGCCGACTTCAGCTACCACTGCATGAGCTGGCACATCCCGCCCGGCGCGTTCCGCGGCATCGCCGGCCTGGACCACAAGGCGCTCGGAATTCCGACCGAGGCGGAATACATCGCGCGCTACTGCCAGCGCACCAGGCGCGCATCGATCGAGCACTGGAACTTCTACCTCGCCTACAACCTGTTCCGCCTCGCCGCGATCCTGCAGGGCGTGTACAAGCGCGCGACCGAGGGGATCGCGTCGTCCGACAACGCGCTCCAGAATAAGACGCGCGTAAGGGCTCTGGCGGAACTCGGATGGAACGTGGCGAGCCGCGCTGCCTGACTTCAGCGCGGCGCGCGCTCGTGCTGTGTGCGGTCGCGCGGCTCGCCGTCGTGCCCGCGGCGAGCGGCGCTGGGCGAACGCCGCCGCTCGTATCGGTCGATCTGCTCGCGGCCAACTCGAATCGCGGCTCCGCGCTGCCGAGTCGTGGTGCGCGAGCGCAAGCCGGACTATCCGGCTCTGCGGGCCGAGCCCGACACGCACGTCCCCCGCACCGGCAGGCGCGAAACTACATCGCCGTAGACGCGGGTCGACGTCGTCCGCTTTGCGCTCGACGGCCTCGACCGCGGCGCCACCCGGATCGGCGCCGGCAGCAGGTCGTGGAGCGGTCCGGGCGCACGCGCGAGTTGGCGCGCATCGCACGCGCGACCGGCAAGGGCGCGTAATCGACGAGGCGCGGAGGTACAAGATCCTGAAGCCCGGCGTGTTCCCTCCTCGATGCCTACGGCTTCCGGCAGTGGCCCAACCGCACGTTCATCGCGCTGATGCCGCGGCGCGCCACCTTGGATGGAGCGAATCCCGGTACTGTCGTTCTTCTGGAGCAATCAGCGCTTCGCGTACCTGGACTAGACGCCGGAACTCGACGCGTTGCCTTACCGCGCCGCCAACCAGCGCTTCAAACAGGCCGCGTTCGCGGCGCTGAAGTCCGGCCCGTTGAGCGCGACCGGGGCGTTTCTGCGCGAGCGGCTGCGAGCGCCCGATCCTCGACAAGCGCGGCGCGCGAGTGCTCCTTGTGCACCAGCTCCCGTGCCGCGGCGCGCATCTTGATACCGTAGAAATCGAGGCCTTCCTCGATGAGCTGACCGATCGTCTTGTTGCGCCGGGCGCACGCCTCTTTGAGCGCGCGATGGCGCGCATCGGACAGGGTGATCGTGAGCCGGCTCATATGGTGCAAGTACACCAGCGTGTGTAGCGATCTCGCTAGGGGCGATTCGTCGAATGCCGCAGCCTGCGCCACCGCACGAACTGCAGCGCTAGCGCCACCGTCGCGCTCCCGAACCCGACCATGTCGCTGTTCGCGCCCGGCAGCACAAGCGCGAACCCGGCGATGATGAACAGGCACCGCTCGACGAGCGTCGTGCGCACCAGCGCCCAGCCCTGGAATCCCGCCGCGATGGATGCGATGCCGATCGCGGCGATGAACGAGATCCACGCGATCGACGGCCAGTCGGCGTTGGCGAGGCCCTTGATCGACCCGGTCAACAGCAGACCGGTGCCCGCCGGGTCGAGGACGAACATGAACGGCAGCAGGAACGCGGGCACCGTGTACTTCCAGCACTGCAGCGTCGTCTTGTACGGATCGCCGCCGGTAATCGCGGCGGCGGCAAACGGCGACAGCGCGGTCGGCGGCGACACTTCCGACAGCACCGCGTAGTAGAAGATGAACATGTGCGCGGCGAAGTCGGGCACGCCAAGCTTTATCAGCGCCGGCGCGGTGATCACCGCGCAGATGATGTAGGACGCGGTCACCGGAACCGCGAGCCCGATGATCCACACCACCAGCGCGGTGAATATCGCGGTGAGCAGCAGCGAGCCGCCGGCGTAATCGATCACGATGCCGCTGAATTTGAGCCCCAGCCCGGTCAGAGTGACCACGCCGACGATGATGCCGGCGCCGGCGCAGGTCGCGGCGACGTTGATCACGCCGACCGAGCCGCCCTGCAGCGCCTTGACCAGCCCCGACTCGTAGATTCCGCGCCAGAAGGGGGCGCGCCCGCGCAGCACGTCGTACGGAACGAGTGCGCAATCGCGGTGCAGGAAGCTCGTCGCCGCGGTCACGACAGTGGCCCAGAACACCGACAGCACCGGCGAGTAGCCGAGCATCATGAAGACGACGATCGACACCAGCGACAGGAAGTGGAACCCGTACTTCTTCGTCAGGTTCCACGCCGTATCGACCATCGTGAACGCGGCGGCGTGCATCTGATACTTGCGCGCGTCGATCTCGACCATCAGGAACAGCGCGAGGTAGTACAGCAGCGTCGGGATCGCCGCCATCAGCAGCACGTCGAGGTAAGAGACCTTCAGGAACTCGGCGATCAGGAACGCGGCGGCTCCCAGCACCGGCGGCGAGATGATCGCGCCCAGCCCGCCCGCGGCGAGCAGGCCGCCGGCGGCGTTCCGCTCGTAGCCGGCCTTGGCGAGCATCGGATACGCGACCGAGCCGATCGTCACCGTCGTCGCCACGCCGGACCCCGACGGGCCGCCGAGCAGGAACGACGACAGCACCACGGTGCGGCCAACGCCGGTGGGCTTGCCGCCCATCGCGGCGAACGAGAAGTCGATGAAGAACTTGCCCGCGCCCGAGTACTGCAGGAACGCGCCAAAGATCGTGAACAGGATGATCAGTGACGACGAAACGTCGACCGCGACGCCGTAGATTCCCTCGAGCGTCATGTACATGTGGCCGATCAGGCGCCCGACCTCGTAACCCTTGTGGGTCCACGGCGCCGGCAGCACGGGGCCGATCAGCGCATACACGATGAATGCCGCCGTGATGACCGGCATGATCCAGCCCGTCGTGCGCCGCATCGCCTCCAGCACCAGCACGATCAGCGCCACGCCGAATGCGATGTCCAAGTCGTTGGGCAGCGTGTTGCGGTCGGTGAAGTCGTCGCCGCCCACGATCAGGTAGGCGACGACCGCGATCGCGAGCGCTGCCCCGAGCCAGTCCCACCACATGATGCGGTGGCGGAACCGCCTGGCGATCGGGAACGACAGGAAGCACAGCGCCTGGATCATCGCGACGTGCAGCGGACGCAGCGTCTGCGTCGGCACGATCGCGTAGGCGGTGTACAGATGGAACACCGAGATCGCGACCGCAACGAGCGTGACGAAGACGCCGAGCGCGCCGCCGAGCCGGTGTGCCTGGCCCTCCTCCTCCTCGACGTACTCCTCGGCGCGGGCGAGCGCCTCTGCGCTGACTCCGCCGGCAGCTGCGGACGGCGAACCGGCTGCGGGCGCAGGCACTAATTGACCTTGAAGCCCTTCTCAGCGAAGTACTTCAGCGCACCGGGATGAAAAGGCACCGGGGACGCGGCCGCCTTCTGCAGCTCGAGCCGGAAGTTGGCGGCCTCCTTGTGCACGGCAATCAGTTCGTCGCGCTTGTCGAAGATCGTCTTGACGATGTTGTAGGCGGTCTTCTCGTCCATGTTCTCGTGCGCGACCAGGATGTTCATCACGGTCGCCTGCTTGTTGTCTGCGTCCATGCCCTTGTAGGTTTCCTTCGGGATCACATCCTGCACGTACAGGTTGCCCCACTTGGCGTTCAGCGCCGGCACCAGGTCCGCGTGGTCGATCAGCTTGATCTTCGTCCCCGGCGTGCTGGCGAGATCGGTGACAGCGGCGGTCGGAAGGCCCCCGACCCAGAAAAAGGCGTCGATCTTCCTGTCCTTGATCGCGTTCACGCTCTCGGCCACGCCGAGGCGCTCGCGCTTCATGTCGCGGTCCTTGTCCATCCCCGCCGCCTCGATCAGGCGGAACGCCATCACCTCGGTCGCGCTGCCCGGCGATCCGGTCGACACGCGCTTTCCCTGCAGGTCGGCGAACCTGCTGATGCCCGTGCCCTCGACGGTGACCACGTGCATGCGGTTCGGGTACAGGATCATCAGCGTGCGCAGCGGCACCTTGTTGCCCTTGAACTTGTCCTCGCCCTTGGCCGCTTCCTGCGCCGCATCGGCCATCGTGAAGCCGATGTAGGGCTTGCCTGTGGCGATCAACTTCAGGTTGTCGACCGAGCCGCCGGTTACTTCGGCGGTCGCCTGCATGCCCGGAACGTACTTGGACAGCACGGCGGCGATGCCGCCCCCCATCGGGTAGTAAACGCCGCCGGTGCCGCCGGTGCCGATCGAGATGTTCTGCGCCTGTGCGACGAGCGCCGCTGCGCTCGCAACAACCGCGCAGGCCAGCGCCAGTATCCTTCGCATCATGTCTCCGTCTCCGTTCGCCGTCTGCCGCGCGGCCGGACGGCCGCGCGCTGGCGGATGCTGACGCGGTCTGGCACGCGCAGTCAAGTCCGCGCGAACCCGATCAGGCAAAGCGTGCGGCGTGGATCGGCTCCACCTCGGATCCTTGGCCGCGGGCATGAACCGGCCGTGCGCGGATCACGCGGATGCACCGCGGCCGCGAAGCCGAAGCGGCCCGGAATCGCGACCCGGACTTCGTCCCGCACTGCGCCGCGGCCCGTCGTCGATTTCCAGAGGCCGCAGCGGTGCTTGCGCACAGGGTCCAGCCGCGGCCGCTACTTCATCTGCACCGACTCGCTCTGGAACTTGCGCAACTGCGCCATCCACTCGGTCCAGTCGATCGGCCCGGACTCAAAGCGCTTCTTCAGGTTCGCCAGCACGTTGCCCCAGGCGCGGTCGAAGTACGCGTAGGCCTGGTCCCACTCGCCGCCGTCGCCCCAGCCGGTGTGGTGCAACGACACGCGCGTCTGCCGCTCCGACACCGGCTCGAAACGCACGATCACGAACGTGCGCTGCGCGCGCGCCTGCGCCAGGTGCGGCGGCGCGTTCCGGTCGAACGAGATCATCTTCTTCGGCTGCAGCGCCATGAAGCGCATGTCGTCGGCGCCCTTCATGCCGGGCTCCGCCAGCGGGTTGATGTGGACGTGGAACGCGCCGCCGACGCGCGGCTCGATCTGCGCGTCGGGCGCGAAGAAGCTCGTGATCCCCGCGCGCGTCGTCCACGCGTCCCAGGCCTGGTCGAGCGTGGCGTCGATCACTACCTGCTTGTCGAGCGCGCGTTCGGCCGCGTGCGCGGCGGTCGCGGCCAGCAGCGCGATGAGCAGCAGCGCAACCCGTCTCTTCATGCGACCTCCCGCGCGTGCGCGACGTATTTCTCCAGCACCGAAGTCCAGCCGCGTTCGTAGCTTTCGCGCGCGGTGAAAGCCTGCGCGCCGCGCGCCTCCCAGCCCGAATGCGCGAGCTGGACCTCGGTCCAGCCGTCGGCGGGGACAAAGCGCACGTCGACGCGGGTGGCCTGTTCGGCGGATTGCGTTGGGTGCCAGGTCATCGCGAACGACTGCGGCGGATTCCATTCAAGGAGCGTTCCCCACACGTGGCGCGTGCCGTCGCGCGCGGTCTCGATCACGCGACCGCCGGCACCCTCGAACTCGACCGTCGCATTCGCATCACCCGAGCAGGAATATCGGGCCAGCGGCCACCAGCGCGCCAGCTCGCGCGTGAAAAGCTCGAACGCCTGCGCGGGTGTCATGCGCACGCGCACCGATTTGCGCACGGGCGCGATCGCGTCGATGCTCATCCTTGCCTCCGTGATGCACGCTTCGGCGTGCGGTTGTTGGCGACCAGCGCGTAGCGCGCCAGCGCCTGCTCCCACATCCGGTCCAGCTCGTCGCGCAGGGCCTGCAACGCGGCCGGGTCGACCGCGTACACGTTGCGCGTCGCGAACGAGCGGAACGTGACGAGACCCGCGCCTTCCAGCAGCCGCAGGTGCTTGGACACCGCCGGCCGGCTGACCGGCAGCCGCTCGGCGATCTCGCCAACCGACCTTTCTCCCCGCAGCAGCAGCCGCACGATCTGCTCGCGCGTGGGGTCGGCGAGCGCGACGAGCACGGCGTTGCTGGAGCGGGCCATTGCGGATCAGCCCGGGCGGACGCGGCGTTCCGTAACCATGCGGCAACCGTAACCAGACGGTTACGGAAGGTCAAGCCGCATCCCGCGCGCGGGCTACGGCCTGAGCACCAGCTTGCCGATCGCGCGCCGCTGCAGCAGATCTTCCAGCGCGCGCGCGGTGTCGGCCAGCGCGAACGCCTTCGACACCCGGGGCCTGAGCCGCCCCTGCGCGAGCCACGCCATCAGCTCGTCGATCAACCGTGCGTTGCCCTGCGGGTCGCGCTGCGCGAACTCGCCCCAGTAGACGCCGACCGCGGACGCCTCCTTCAGCAGCAGCAGGTTGGCCGGGATCCTCGGGATCTCGCCGCTGGTGAAGCCGATCACCAGCAGCCGGCCGCGCCACGCGATCGAGCGCAGCGCAAGCTCCGTGTAGGCGCCGCCGACCGGGTCGTAGACGACATCGACGCCCTTGCCGCCGGTGCACGTCTTCACCGCCTCGCGCAGATCGAGCGTCGAGTAGTTGATCAGTGCATCGGCACCGGCGGCATGGCACGCGGCGAGCTTCTCGTCGCTGCTCGCCGCGGCGATCACACGCGCGCCCGCGAGCTTGCCCAGCTCCACCGCGGCAAGCCCCACGCCGCCGGCGGCGCCGAGCACGAGCAGCGTCTCCCCGGCTTTCAGCTGCGCGCGGTGCGCGAGCGCGTGCTGCGACGTGGCGTAGGTCAGCGTGAATCCGGCGGCCACCTCGTCGCTGACGCCGGCCGGCAGCGGAATCGTCCGCCGCACGTCGGTGCAGACCTTCTCCGCGAATCCGCCCAGGCCGACGAACGCGACCACCCGTTGGCCGACCGCGCGGTCGGTCACGCCGTCGCCGACCGCGTCGATCTCGCCCGCGATCTCAGCGCCCGGGGTGAACGGCAGCGGCGGCTGCACCTGGTATTTCTTCTGCACGAGCAACGCATC
Organism: Pseudomonadota bacterium; assembly: GCA_029778535.1. GTDB lineage: Bacteria > Pseudomonadota > Gammaproteobacteria > Burkholderiales > Burkholderiaceae_F > JAKOQB01. The sequence goes on from JAKOQB010000143.1 coordinate 31,339, forward strand.
GGGATAGTTCACGCCCGCCGCGCCGACGCGCACGCGCACCTCGCCCGGTTTCGGCTGCGGGTCGGCCAGTTCGACCAGCCGCAGGCGATCGGGCAAACCCCATTCGACGCACTGTATCGCTTTCACGGCTGCCTCCCGATTGACTTGAATCAGACCCGTACGCGTGCCCACCTGCGCTATTCTGCCCCGCCACAGGAGGCCGCGATGAACTTCGATTTCACGCCCAAGGTCAGGGACCTGCGCGCGCGGGTGGACGCGTTCATGCAGGAGCACGTGTTCCCCAACGAGCGGCGCTTCTACGACGAGGTGGAAGCCAACACACGCGCGGGCAAGCGCTGGACGCCGACCACGATCGTCGAAGAGCTGAAGCCGAAGGCGCGCGCCGCCGGGCTGTGGAACCTGTTCCTGCCCGAGTCGGAGCGCGGCGCGGGGCTGACCAACCTCGAATACGCGCCGCTGGCGGAGCTGATGGGGCGCGTGCCGTGGGCGAGCGAAGTGTTCAACTGCAACGCGCCCGACACCGGCAACATGGAGACGATCGAGCGCTACGGCACGCCGGAGCAGAAGAAGCAGTGGCTCGAGCCGCTGCTGCGCGGCGAGATCCGCTCGGCGTTCGCGATGACCGAGCCGGCGGTCGCGTCGAGCGACGCCACCAACATCCAGACGTCAATGAAGCGTGACGGCGACCGGTACGTGATCAACGGCCGCAAGTGGTGGACCTCGGGCGCCGGCGATCCGCGCTGCAAGATCTACATCGTGATGGGCAAGACCAATCCCGACGCGCCCAAGCACGCGCAGCAGTCGATGATCCTGGTGCCGGCGGACACGCCGGGGCTGAAGGTGCTGCGGCCGCTCACCGTGTTCGGCTACGACGACGCGCCGCACGGCCACATGGAGGTCGATTTCCACAACGTGCGCGTTCCGGCGAGCAACATCCTGCTCGGCGAAGGGCGCGGCTTCGAGATCGCGCAGGGCCGGCTCGGGCCCGGCCGCATCCATCACTGCATGCGCTGCATCGGGCTGGCCGAGCGCGCGCTCGCGCTGATGTGCACGCGCCTCGCGTCGCGCGTCGCGTTCGGCGCACCGGTCGCCAGGCAGACTGTGTGGCAGGAGCGCATCGCCGAGGCGCGCTGCATGATCGACCAGGCTCGGCTCCTGACGCTGAAGGCCGCGTACATGATGGACACCGTCGGCAACAAGGCGGCGAAGGCGGAGATCGCGATGATCAAGGTCGTTGCGCCGAACGTCGCCTGCACCGTGGCCGACTGGGCGATCCAGGCGCACGGCGGCGGCGGCATGTGCGACGACTTCCCGGTTGCCTACGCGTACACGCTCGCGCGCACGCTGCGGCTGGCCGACGGTCCCGACGAGGTCCACCGCAACGCGATCGCGAAGATGGAGATCGCGCGCCACGCGCCGCTGCTGCGCAAGGAAGGAGCGAGCGCGTGATCGACGTCCACACCTGGCCGACGCCGAACGGCCACAAGGTTCACATCATGCTGGAGGAGTGCGGGCTGCCGTACCGCGTGCATGCGGTCGATATCGGCGCGGGCGACCAGTTCAAGCCCGAGTTCCTGAGACTCAGCCCCAACAACAAGATCCCCGCGATCGTCGATCCCGACGGGCCCGACGGCAAGCCGATCTCGCTGTTCGAATCGGGCGCCATCCTGATCTACCTTGCAGGCAAGACCGGCAAGTTCCTTCCCGCCGACATACGCGGCAAGTACGTCGCGCTGCAGTGGCTGATGTTCCAGATGGGCGGCGTGGGCCCGATGCTCGGGCAAGCGCACCACTTCCGCATCTACGCGCCGGAGAAAATCGAGTACGCGATCAACCGCTACACCAACGAAGCGAAGCGCCTGTACAACGTGATGGACCGGCGCCTAGGCGAGGCGCGCTGGTTCGCCGGCGACGAATACTCGATCGCCGACATCGCGATCTTTCCGTGGACGCGCTCGCACACGAACCAGGGCGTCGATCTGGCCGACTATCCGAACTTCAAGCGCTGGTTCGATACGATGGCCGCACGCCCGGCCGTGCAGCGTGGCATGCAGGTGCTGGCCGAGCGGCGCAAGCCGGTCACCGACGAGCAGGCGCGGCGCAACCTCTTTGGCGACAAGCAGTACGAGCGCCGATAGAAGCGATGCCGAGCACGCTGATCTCGGTTCGCAAACGGTGGTCGCCGGAGAAGCGGCGCGCGATCATCGACGCCGTGCATCAGGCGCTGGTCGAAGGCGTGCTGGTGCCGCAGTCCGATCGCACGCTGCGGCTGCAGGTCTTCGATGCGGAGGATTTCGCGGTCGCGCGCGGAAAGACGGAGAACTTCACGCTGATCGAGATCGATCTGTTCGTCGGCCGCTCGGTCGACGCCAAGCGGCGCCTCTACAAATGCATCGTGGAGAACCTGGCGCCGCTCGGCATTCGCCGCAAGGACGTCATGGTCGTCGTGCGCGATGTGCCGCGCGAAAACTGGGGCATCAGCGGCGGGGTGCCAGCGTCCGATGTCGACCTCGGGTTCAAGGTCGAGGTGTAGCTCCAGCTACTGCAGCGGCCCCTTCAGCAGGTCCGCGAACGGCAGCGGCAAGACATTGATGCCCTCTTCCTCGAGCGCCGCCGCCTCTTCCTTCGAAGTGACGCCGCGGATGCCGCGTCCTTCGGCTTCCTTGTAGTGGATGCGGCGCGCTTCCTCGGCGAAGCGCTCGCCGACGTCCTCGGTGTTGGCGGCGATCTCGCGCGCCATCCTGACGAACAGCGCCTGCATCTGCGCCGGCGTCGGCATCGCCGCCGCCTGCTGCTGAGTGGCCGGCTTCGGCGCCACCGCGCCGGTCGCCACGTACGGCGCCGACAGCGCCTTGCTCACCTGATGCGAGCCGCACAGCGGGCAGGTCAACTGGCCGCGCGCGTGCTGCGAGTCGAAATCCGCCGCCGAGCCGAACCAGCCCTCGAACGCGTGCCCGCTGTCACAGTGCAGATTGAAAACCTTCAATGCCATCGCTTTCGCTGGTGCCGCGGGCCGGACTCGAACCGGCATGCTTGCTTGCGCTTGCGGCGGATTTTAAGTCCGCTGTGTCTACCGATTTCACCACCGCGGCTCCGCCCGTCGCGCGCTGGGCGACGGGCGCGCGATCATCGACTTGCGCAAAAGACTGGAGGCGGGGGTCGGAATCGAACCGGCGTCCACGGATTTGCAGTCCGCTGCATGGCCACTCTGCCACCCCGCCGCTCGATGCATTCTAGCGGCGACCCCGCTTGCGAAAAAATTCGGGGAAGCGCGTTGCTTCCCCGTTGAGTTCTGGAGCGGGAAACGAGTCTCGAACTCGCGACCTCAACCTTGGCAAGGTTGCGCTCTACCAACTGAGCTATTCCCGCAAAGCGGACGCGAATTATAGCGGCGCACCCACTCGTGTCAAAGAATGCCGCGTCATTGGTCCAGGTGCGGCCGCGCCATCTTCAGGTAGTAGACCATCGAGTAGACGGTCAGCGCAGCGGCGACGTAGATCATCACGGTGCCGATCAGCCGAACGTCGATCACGTCGAACAGGCGGTCGTGGTAGAGCAGCAGCGGGATCGCGATCATCTGCATGATCGTCTTCAGTTTCCCGAGCCAATGCACCGCGACGCTGGCCGAGGCGCCGACCTGTGCCATCCACTCGCGCAGCGCCGAGATCGCGATCTCGCGCCCGATGATGATCAGGGCGACGAACGCGTCGACGCGATCGAGCCAGAGCAGCACGATCAGCGCCGCGCACACCATCAGTTTGTCCGCCACTGGATCGAGGAACGCGCCCAGCCGCGTGATCATCTCGTACTTGCGCGCGTACCAGCCGTCGAACGCGTCGGTCAGCGCGGCGACGGTGAACAGCGCGCACGCGATCACGTTCTTCCAGTGGATGCCGAGCCACGCATCGGGCAGGTAGAACACGCCGACCACCAGCGGGATCATCGCGATCCGCGCCCAGGTGAGCCACATCGCGAAGTTGGTCGGCGCCGATGCGGCGCGCGCTTCAGACGGATTGGCCGTGGAGTTGCGCATAGATGCGTGCGGCGAGCTTACGCGAAACGCCTTCGACCCGCGCGATGTCGTCGACCGAAGCGGCCAGCAGCCCGCGCAGGCCGCCGAAGCGCGCCAGCAGCCGCTGCCGGCGTTTTGGACCGATGCCTTCGAGGTCCTCCAACTGCGAGGTCTGGCGAGCCTTGGCGCGGCGCGCGCGCATGCCGGTGATCGCGAAGCGGTGCGCCTCGTCGCGGATCTGCGCGATCAGCATCAACGCCTGCGACTCGCGCCCGAGCGAAAGCGGCGCGCGGCCGTCGGCGAACACGAGTTCCTCCAGCCCGATCTTGCGCTCCTCGCCCTTGGCCACGCCGACGATGATCGACGGATCGAGCCCGAGTTCCTCGAACGCCTGCACCGCCACGCTCACCTGCCCCGCGCCGCCGTCGACCAGCACCAGGTGCGGCATCGTCGCCTCGCCGCGCGCGGCCGGCGCGTAGCGGCGCGTCAGCGTCTGGCGCATCGCCGCGTAGTCGTCGCCGGGCTCGATCCCCTCGATGTTGAAGCGCCGGTATTCCGACGGCTGCATCGCGTGGCGGTGGTAGACGACGCACGACGCTTGTGTGGCCTCACCGTGCGTGTGGCTGACGTCGAAGCACTCGACGCGCAGCGTGGCGGGGTCGGGGTCAGGCAGTTCGAGTCCGAGGGCGTCGATCAGCGCGCGCGTGCGCGCCTGTTGCGAGCCCTCCTCGGCCAGCCGCCGCGCCAGCGCGAGCTTGGCGTTCGCTTGCGCCATCTCGAGCCAGCGGCGGCGCTGTGCGCGCAGGCCGCCATCGCTGCCGCTCACGATCTGCACCGCGCCGCCCAGCATCTGCGCGAGCTCGGCCGCGTCGAGCTCGACGTTGACGACTAACAGCGCCGGCACGCTCTGGCCGATGTAGTGCTGCGAAATAAATGCCTCCAGCACCTCGGCCTCCTCCACGCCGGCATCGGTGCGCAGCGGGAAGTACGCGTGGTCGCCCAGGTGGCGGTTGCCGCGCACCATCGCCAGGTTCACGCACGCCTGCCCGCCTTCGGACACGACCGCCAGGATGTCGGCGTCGCTATCGCCGCCGGTCGTTTCGATCGCCTGCTGGTGCAGCACGCGCGACAGCGCGCCCAACTGGTCGCGCACCGCGGCGGCGCGCTCGAACTGCAGCTCGGCAGAGAATGACTGCATCTTCGCTTCCAGCTCGGCTATCACCTCGTCGGTCTGCCCGCGCAGGAAGCGCACCGCGCGATCGACGTCCTGCGCGTACGCGGCCGCATCGATCAGCCCGACGCACGGCGCCGTGCAGCGCTGGATCTGGTGCAGCAGGCACGGGCGCGAACGGTGCACGAACACGGTGTCCTCGCAGGTGCGCAGCCGGAACACCTTCTGCAGCACCTGGATCGAGTCCTTGACCGCCCACGCGTTCGGAAACGGGCCGAAGTAGCGCGCGCGCTTGTCGGTCGCGCCGCGGTAGTAGGCGACGCGCGGGAACTCGTGATCGGTCAGCTTCAGGTACGGATATGACTTGTCGTCGCGGAACAGGATGTTGAACTTCGGCGCCAGCGTCTTGATCAGGTTGTTCTCGAGCAGCAGCGCCTCGGCCTCCGAGCGCGTGACCGTGGTCTCGATGCTGGCCACGCTTGACAGCATCAGCTCGGTGCGCGGACCGACGCCCTTGTTGAAATACCAGGCGACGCGCTTCTTGAGATCGCGCGCCTTGCCGACGTACAACGTCGCGCCGGCGACGTCCAGCATCCGGTAGACGCCGGGCAGGTGCGGCAGGCGTTCGATGACCGCCTTGGGGTCGAAGTCGACTGGGGATTCGGACACGGCGAGAACTCGAAAGAGGCGGCGCGCGCCTCTATAATCGCTGGCTCACTTCAATGCGGCTCGAATTCTACGAGCCGCCCGCGGACCCGCCATGGCAAAGATTCTTGCGACCGAAATTCGCGCCGGAAACCTGATCGAATGGGACAAGCGCCTGTGGCGCGTGCTCAAGCAGTACCACGTACACGTCGGTGGCCGCGGTGGCGCCTACATGCAGATCGAAATGAAGGACATCGAGACCGGGCAGAAGCGCAACGAGCGGCTGGCGACCGACGAGAAGATCGAGCGTCCCTACATCGACAAGCGCAAGATGACCTACTCGTACCAGGACGGCTCGAGCTACGTGTTCATGGACAACGAGACCTACGAGCAGCTCAGTCTGAGCGCGGAGTTCCTCGAAGGCCAGAGCGGCTACCTGCTGCCGAACATGGAGGTCGAGGTCAACTTCCACAATGGCCGCGCGCTCGGCGTGCAGTTGCCGGCGAGCGTGGTGCTGGAAGTCCTCGAGACCGAACCGGCGATCAAGAACGCGACCGCGACCACGACCTTCAAGCCGGCCAGGATGGAGACCGGCATCACGGTGCAGGTGCCGCCGTTCGTGAACGCGGGCGACAAGATCCGGGTGAATACCGACGACGGGGCGTATATCGAGCGCGCCTGACCGCGCCGTGTCATTCCCGCGCAGGCGGGAATCCAGCGATGCGATACAGGCTGGGTGCCCGCTGGAGCCGGCCCTCGCCCACGATCGGGGGCGGGCACGACACCGGACAGCTCAACGGTTGAGGGATTCCAGGTCGCTGCGCGCCGCGCGAAACAGTGCGGTCCCCTGCAACGCGCCGATGTCCAGCGCCAGCCCGCGCGGTGTGAGCCGCGCCGCGCGCTCATCGAACGCCGCGTCACGCTTCCAGCGCACTGCATTGAGCACCCGCTCGGCGCCTTCCGGGTCGTTGCAGACGAGCACGAAATCGCAGCCGGCATCGAGCGCTGCCTGCGCGCGCGCGACCATGTCGCCGGCGACCTTGGCACCCTCCATCGACAGGTCGTCGCTGAACACGGCGCCGGTGAAGCCGAGATCCTCGCGCAGGATCTCGCGCAGCCAGCGGCGCGAGAAGCCGGCCGGCGCGGAATCGACTTCGGGATAGATCACGTGCGCTGGCATCACGCTCGCCAACGATGCGCCGAGCCAGCGATACGGCGCGACGTCGGCGTCCAGCAGTGCCGGCAGCGCGCGTTCGTCGACCGGCACCGCAACGTGCGAGTCGGCGTGCGCCCAGCCGTGGCCGGGAAAGTGCTTGCCGCAGTTCGCCATCCCCGCGAGCGACAGGCCGTGGCACAGATGATTGGCGAGCATCGCCACCACGCGCGCGTCGTGATGGAACGCGCGGTCGCCGATCACCGAGCTGCGGCTCCACGCGAGGTCGAGCACCGGCGCGAAGGTCAGGTCGACCCCGTGCGCGCGCAGCTCCGCGCCCATCACGTAGCCGGCCGATACCGCGACCCGGCACGCGTGCAGTACGTCGCGGTCCCACAGCCGCCCGAGCGCGTCCATCGCCGGGATCGCGGTGAACGGCGCGGCACGGAAGCGCTGCACGCGACCGCCTTCGTGGTCGACCGCGATCAGCAGCGGCGGCGCGCGCAGCGAATGGATCTCGTCGCACAGCGCAGCGAGCTGCGCCGGCGATTCGTAGTTGCGCTTGAACAGGATCACCATGCCGACGAGCGGATGCGCGAGCCGCGCGCGCTCCGCCGCAGTGAGCCGCGGTCCCGCCACGTCGACCACCACCGGTCCGATCACGGTTCGCCCTCCTCCACGATTTCGGCGATCACGAACGCGGCGGCCACCGAACGCTCGTCGCTGACCGACACCCGCAGCTTCAGCCGCCGCGCGCGCATGAACTCCGCCAGCGCGCCGTTGGCGACCGCTTCGGGCCGGCCGGATGGCGCATTGAGGATCTGCACCGAACGCCAGCTCATCGGTTGCCGCATTCCAAGCCCGATCGCCTTCGACACCGCCTCCTTCGCCGCGAAGCGCGTGGCCAGGTACGCAAGCCCGCGCGCTTCCGAACGTCCGCGCCGCGCCTCGAAGCGCTGCGTTTCGTCCGGCCCGAGGATGCGCTGCGCAAAGCGGTCCCCGTGGCGCGCCTGCGCCTGCGCGATGCGCTCGATCTCGATCAGGTCGATGCCGATGCCGTAGATCACCGGCTGCCGCGCAGCGCGTAGGGAACGGCCGCGCCGGCGCGACGGATCTCGGCCAGGTACTTGCGCACCGTGTCGGGCAAGCCGAATTCGAGCGCGTCGGCGATCAGCGCGTGGCCGATCGATACTTCCTCCACGCCGGGCACCGCGATCAGGAAGGCGGCGAGGTTGTCGCGGTTCAGGTCGTGCCCTGCGTTGACGCCCAGCCCGACGCGTTGCGCCGCCTCCGCGGCACGCCGATAGCGTGCCAGTTCCTCGTCCTGCTTCGGCGTGCCGTATGCCTTCGCATACGGCTCCGTGTACAGCTCGACGCGGTCGGCGCCGAGCGCGCGCGCGTGTTCCATCGCCTCCGGCAGCGGATCCATGAACAGGCTCACGCGCACGCCGAGCGAACGCGCCTCGTCGATCACCGGCCGCAGCCGCTCGCGGTCGCGCGGCAGGTCCCAGCCGTGGTCCGAGGTGAACGCGCCGCTTTCGTCCGGCACGAACGTGCACTGGTGCGGGCGGACCTCGCGCACGTAGTCGAGCAGCCGATGGAACGGATTGCCCTCGATGTTGAACTCGCACGCCGGCCAGTGCTTCAGCAGCGCCGCCAGTTCGCGCACGTCCTCGCCACGCACGTGGCGCCCGTCCGGCCGCGGATGCACGGTGATGCCGTCGGCGCCGGCTTCGAGCACGAGTGTGGCCGCGCGCAGCACGCTCGGAATGCCGAGCGTGCGCGTGTTGCGCACCAGCGCGACCTTGTTCAGGTTGACGGACAGCGCGGTCACAGCTCTTTTAGGTCCTGCAGGATGCGGCGGGTGTTCAGCGGGCGGCCGTCGAGATGGTAGCGAATCAACTGCCGCAGCGCGGCCTTGCTCTCGCCCGCCACGCGCGCGTCGGCGAAATCGCCGCGCGCCATCGCGAGCGCGGTGGCGCCGTGGATCGTCAGCTCGTCGCCGCCGCCGTCGGCGCGCACGAGGCCGCGCGTCGACTCGATCCGGTAGCGCGCGCCGGGCTCGATCGGCGCGCCGTCCTCGCAATGATCGAGCGCGGGCATGAAGCCGGTCTCGCGCAGCAGCGCCAGTTCGAAGGTTCGCAGCGCCGCGGCCGGCTGCGCCGCGCGCGCGAGTTCGCCGAGCGCCTGTCCGTACGCGGCAAAGAGCTGCTCGTGCGCATCATTGCGTGCGAGCAGCCGCACCAGCAGCTCGTTCATGTAGAAGCCGGCGAGCAGCGCGTCGCCGCGCAGCGGCGCCAGGCCGCCGCACCACTCGGCGCGCACGAGGTTCTTGATCTCGGTGCGCCCGCTCCAGCCGACGAGCAGCGGGCAGAACGAAGTCAGCACGCCGCGGAAGTGCGAGGTCGGCCGCTTGGCGCCGCGCGCGACCAACGCCACGCGGCCGTGGTCGCGCGTGAACACCTCGACGATCAGGCTGGTCTCGCGCCACGCGTACGAATGCAGCAGGTACGCCGGCTCGTGGTCGACGCGCGCGTCCGACCGCCGCGCCGCGCTATTCATAGCCGAGGCCCTTCAGCGCCCGCGCATCGTCGGTCCAGCCGCGCTTCACGCGCAGGTGCGTCTGCAGGTGCACCGGCTTGCCGAGCAGGCGCTCGATCTCGCCGCGCGCCAACCGCCCGATCTCGCGCAGCTTGGCGCCGCCTTTCCCGATCACGATGCCCTTGTGCGATTCGCGCGCGACCCACAGCGACGCGGCGATCTCGGCGCGGCGCTCGTCCTCCTGCCACTGGTCGATCGTCACCGCGATGCCGTAAGGCAGCTCGTCGCCGAGCAGGCGGAACGCCTTTTCGCGGATGAACTCCGCGGCGAGGAAGCGCACGTTGCGGTCGGTGAACTGGTCGGGGTCGAAGAGCGGCTCGCCTTCGGGCAGCAGTGCTTCGATTTCCTGCAGCAGTTCTTCGAGCTGCCGCTTGCGTTCGGCGCTGACCGGCACCAGCGCCGCGAAGGAGAAGCGCTGCGCGGATTCCGCCAGCAGCGGCAGCAGCGCGTCGCGGTCGGCGAGCAGGTCGGTCTTGTTGATCGCCAGCACCACGTTGCGGCGATCGGAGGGAATCAGCTTCAGCAGGCGCTCGTCGTCGGCGGTCCAGCCCTTCGCCTCGATCACCAGCACGATCGCGTCGACATCGGCCAGCGCCGCGGACACCTCCTCGTTCATCCGCTTCGTCAGCAGCGACTTGTGGCGCTGCTGGAAGCCGGGCGTGTCGACGAAGATGAATTGCGTGGCATCGCGCGTGAGCACGCCCACCATCCGCTGTCGCGTCGTCTGTGGTTTGCGCGACGTGATCGAGACACGTTCGCCTACCAGCGCGTTGAGCAGAGTCGACTTGCCGACGTTCGGCCGTCCGATGATCGCGACGAAGCCCGTGCGCGGCCGCACGTTCGCGTGCGCCTCGAGCATTACGGCTTCTCCGTCGCGGTCTGCGCGGCGAGCGCCGGGTCGGCCGCGGCACCGCTCGCCGGCGGCGGTGCCATCTCGGCCGCGGCCTCGGCGCCACGCCGCTTGGCGCGCCGCGCGGCCTGTACGACCGCTTGCGCTTGATCGAGCGCCTGCTTGGCGGCCGACTGCTCGGCCGCGCGCCGGCTGCGGCCGGTGCCGCGCACGCTGATCTCGAGCTTCGGAATCGCGCACTCGACTTCGAACTCCTGGTTGTGCGCGGCGCCGCGCGTCTCGACCACCGTGTACACGGGCAGCGGCAGGCGCTTGCCCTGCAGGTACTCCTGCAGCAGCGTCTTGCTGTCCTTGCCGAGCGTCTTCGGGTCGACCGACTTGAGAACCGGCTCGAACAGGCGCGCGATCGTATCGCGCGCCGACTCGAAGCCGCCGTCGACCAGCACCGCGCCGTAGATCGCTTCCATGGTGTCGGCGAGGATCGACGGGCGGCGGAAGCCGCCACTCTTCATCTCGCCCTCGCCCAGCCGCAGAAAGTCGGAGAGCTCGAGCTTCTCCGCGATGTCCGCCAGCGATTGCTGCTTGACGAGGTTGGCGCGCAGCCGCGACAGGTCGCCTTCGTTCAGCCGCGCGTACTTCTGGTACAGCAGTTGCGCGATCGTGCAGTTCAGGACCGCATCACCCAGGAATTCGAGCCGCTCGTTGTGGACCGCCCCGTGGCTGCGGTGCGTTACCGCCTGTTCCAGCAGCGCCGGATTCTGAAACCTGTAGCCGAGGCGCTGCTCAAGCGCCGCCAGAGTCATGCCGATTGTCCTTGCGCGCCACGGTCAGGGTTTGCTGCGGGTGCGCGTCGAACCGGAGAAATCAATCACCAGCCGCACGTTGTCCATGATCGGGATCGGATACGAGTACGCGTACGAGATCACCACGCGGTCGTTCTCCTTGGTGATGTCGAGATCCTTGCCCGAGATCGACTTGATGTCGTCGATGATCACGTAGTTCTCGAACTCGCGCCGGATCTGCTGCACCGTCGCCCCGTCCTTGTTGATCTTGCGGATCGCCTTCTCGATCGCGATGTATTCGGTGACCGCGGGCACCACCTTGAAGCCGATCACCAGCAGGAACACGACGATCAGTCCGACGAACAGTAGCCCGATCAGGCTCAGCCCCCGCTGCCGCTGCCTAGGATTGCCCTTGTTCATGTCGTCTCCGCCGGTTTCCGACTGTCAGTTGAAGCTGCCGATGCGACTGATATTGCCAAAATTCATCCAGATGAAAAAGGCGCGGCCCACGATGTTTTCGTCGGGAACGAAGCCCCAGAAGCGGCTGTCCTCGCTGTTGTCGCGATTGTCGCCCATCATGAAGTAATGCCCGGGCGGCACGACGCAGGTTACGCCCCGGCCATCCGGCTGATACCGGCATGCCTGCGGATCGGTGTGCTGGCCGGTGGGCATGATCGGCACACCCATCGGGCTTTCGCTCAGGATGATCTTGTGGCTCACCTTGCCGAGCTTCTCGATGTACTCGGCGTAATACTGCAGCCGCCCCTCGTCGAAGTAACGGCCGTCCGGAATCTCCTCGACCGGCTTGCCGTTGATGACGAGCCTGCGGTCGATGTACTCGACCCGGTCGCCCGGCAGCCCGATCACGCGCTTGATGTAGTCCTGCGACGGGTTCAGCGGAAAGCGGAACACCATCACGTCGCCGCGCTGGGGTGAACCGATGTCGATGATCTTCCTGTTGATCACCGGCAGCCGGATGCCGTACTGGTACTTGTTCACCAAGATCAGGTCGCCGATCTGCAGCGTCGGAATCATCGACCCCGACGGGATGCGGAACGGCTCGAAGAAGAACGAACGCAGCACGAACACCAGCAGAATCACCGGGAAAAAGCTCGCTGTGTACTCCAGGTACCACGGGCGGCGCGTGATGCGGTCCTCCAGCGCGGAGCGGTCGGCGGCGAGCGCGGCGGTGTTCACTCCGACCTTGCCGGCGTTGCGTGCGTCGAATTCGGCCAGCGCGGCGCTGGCCGCGGCCAGCCGCGTTTTCCTCAGCCACAGCATGTCGAGCAGCCACATCGCGAAGCTGACGACGAGCAGGATGAACAGGATCAATGCGAAGTTCATTTTTCTTCAACCTGAAGGATGGCGAGGAACGCCTCCTGCGGAATCTCGACGGTGCCGACCTGCTTCATCCGCTTCTTGCCCGCCTTCTGTTTCTCGATCAGCTTCTTCTTGCGCGTGATGTCGCCGCCGTAGCACTTGGCGAGAACGTTCTTGCGCAGCGCCTTGACGTTCTCGCGCGCGATGATGTTGGCGCCGATCGCGGCCTGGATCGCCACGTCGTACATCTGGCGCGGGATCAGCGAGCGCATCTTGGCGGCGATCTCCCTTCCCCGATACTGCGCGTTGGTCCGGTGCACGATCACGCTCAAGGCGTCGACGCGATCGCCGTTGATCAGCATGTCGACCTTGACGACGTCGGCGGCGCGATATTCCTTGAACTCGTAGTCCATCGACGCGTAGCCGCGCGACACCGATTTCAGCTTGTCGAAGAAATCGAGAACGATCTCCGCCAGCGGCAGCTCGTAGGTCAGATGCACGTGCCGGCTGTGGTAGGCGAGATCGACCTGCACGCCGCGCTTGCCGGTACAAAGCGTCATCACGGGGCCGACGTACTCCTGCGGCACGAAGATCGTCACCGTAACGATCGGCTCGCGGATCTCCTCGATCTTGGCCGGATCGGGCAGCTTCGACGGGTTCTCGACCTGGATCACCGAGCCGTCGCGCAGCAACACTTCGTACACCACCGAGGGGGCGGTGGTGATCAGATCCATGTCGTATTCGCGCTCGAGCCGCTCCTGCACGATGTCCATGTGCAGCAGGCCCAGGAAACCGCAGCGGAAACCGAAGCCGAGCGCCTGCGACACCTCGGGCTCGAAGTGCAGCGAGGCGTCGTTCAGTTGCAGCTTGGTCAGCGCGTCGCGCAGCGCCTCGTACTGGTTGGACTCGACCGGATACAGGCCCGCGAACACCTGCGGCTTGATCTCCTTGAAGCCCGGCAGCGGCGTCGTGGCGGGCTTGGCCGCGTGGGTGATCGTGTCGCCGACGCGCGCGTCGCGCAGCTCCTTGATGCCGGAGATCACGAAGCCGACCTCGCCCGCGGCAAGCTCGTCGCGCGGTTTGGACTTCGGCGTGAAAACGCCGACCTGCTCGACCAGGTGCGTGGCGCCGGTGGCCATCAGCAGGATCTTGTCCTTCGGCCGGATGGTCCCGTTGACGACCCGCACCAGCGTCACCACGCCGACGTAGTTGTCGAACCACGAATCGATGATCAGCGCCTGCAGCGGCGCGGTCGGATCGCCCTTCGGCGGCGGGATGCGCGCGATGATCCGCTCCAGGATCTCGTCCACGCCCATGCCGGTCTTCGCGCTGGCCAGCACCGCGTCGTGCGCGTCGATGCCGATCACGTCCTCGATCTCCGCGCGCGCCTCATCCGGATCGGCCTGCGGCAGGTCCATCTTGTTCAGCACCGGCAGCACTTCGACGCCGAGCTCGATCGCGGTGTAGCAGTTGGCGACCGTCTGCGCCTCCACCCCCTGCGAGGCATCGACGACCAGCAGTGCGCCTTCGCAGGCCGACAGCGAGCGGCTCACCTCGTAGGAGAAATCGACGTGTCCCGGCGTATCGATCAGGTTCAATTCGTAGGCCGTGCCGTCGACGGCCCGGTATTCGAGCGACGCGGTCTGCGCCTTGATCGTGATGCCGCGCTCGCGTTCCAGCGCCATCGAGTCGAGCACCTGCTCCTCCATCTCGCGGTCCGACAGACCGCCGCAGCGCTGGATCAGCCGATCCGCCAGCGTCGACTTGCCATGGTCGATGTGGGCGATGATCGAAAAGTTGCGAATGTGCTGCATTGCGCCTGCGATGGAGCGCCGGATACGCCGTCTGACCCGTCATGGCCACGGCCAGCGCGATCTTCAAGTTATTGCCAACACGGCGAGAAAAAGGGGTGATCCACCGGACCACCCCCAAGCTTGGGCGCGGATTCTAGCGCCCGTGCTCTTCGACTCCCGAAAGCTGCGGCCGCCTACCGATTGGCGGGACGAATGATCACGAATTGCGTCTGCTCGCCCCGGCGCACTAACGCCGCGACGTTACGTTTCAGATCAAGTTTAGCCGCTATTTCGTTGAATTGCTTGGCGTTCTGGATGTCGACATTGTTGATGGACAGGATCAGGTCACCGACCCGGATCCCGGCCGCGGCCGCCGGGCCGTCGGCGCCGTCGACTTGGACGGCGCCCTTGATCCGCAGCTCCTTGAGCCGCTCGGGCGGAACGTCCGAGACGGCGAGTCCGAGCGGATTGGTCGGTGGGACCGGCTTCGGCGTCGGTTCACCGCGGCGCGCCTGACGCGCGTCGGTCTGCAGTTCGGCCACCGTGACCTGCAGGTCGACGTTCTTGCCCTTGCGCCAGACCGTCATCGTCACGCGCGAGCCCGGCTTGGTGCTGCCGACCACGCGCGGCAATTCGGACGACCGATCGATCGCCTTGCCGTCGAAGCGCAGGATCACGTCGCCCGCCTCCACGCCCGCCTTGTCGGCGGGGCCGTCGCGCTCGACGCTGGACACCAGCGCGCCCTGCGGTTTCGACAGGCCGATGCCCTCGGCCACGTCGCGCGTGACCTCACCGATCGTCACGCCGATGCGGCCGCGGATGACTCGCCCCTGCGTGCGCAGCTGGTCCTGGACCCGCATCGCCTCGTCGATCGGGATCGCGAACGAGATGCCGGCGTACGAGCCCGACGTGGTGAAGATCTGCGAGTTGATGCCGACCACCTCGCCGCGCATGTTGATCAGCGGGCCGCCGGAATTGCCGGGGTTGACCGCCACGTCGGTCTGGATGAACGGCAGCAGCTCGCCGGTCTCGCGCGCCTTGGCGCTGACGATGCCGGCGGTGACGGTGCTGTCGAAGCCGAACGGCGATCCGATCGCGATCACCCATTCGCCGACCTTCAGCTTGGCCGAATCGCCGATCTTCACCGTCGGCAGATTGGTCGCGTCGATCTTGACCAGCGCCACGTCGGTGCGTTGGTCGGAGCCGATCAGCTTGGCGCGGAATTCGCGCCGGTCCGGCAGCGTGACGATGATCTCGTCGGCGCCGTCGACCACGTGATGGTTGGTCATCACGTAGCCGTCCGGCGAGATGATGAAGCCGGAGCCCAGACCGCGCGGCACCTCGCGTTCGCCGCGCGGCGAGCGCGGCTGCGGCCCCTGGCGCGGTTGCGGCAGCGGCTGCGGGAAGAAGCGGCGGAAGAATTCGTAGAACGGGTCGCCCTCTTCGAGCCCCGGGATCTGCGGCATCGCCTGCGCAGCGCCGACGCGCGCGCTGGTGCGAATGTTCACCACCGCGGGACTGGTGCGTTCGACCAGTTCGGTGAAGTCGGGCAGCTGCGGTGTCTGCGCCGGCGCCTCCGCGGCGGCCAGCGGCAGAAAGGACAGGAACAGAAGTCGTGTCAGGAATCTCATATGCGTCTCGAGGTTCTTGGATGTCTTAGCGGGGCGCGCGAAACTGCACGGATTTCGCCACCGATTTCACGGTCGCCATCGGCACTTCGCCGACGACCGTTACGCGCGCGTCTCCCACACGACGCGCGTAGACGCTGGTCGGTCCGCGCGACTGCGCGGCCTCGGCCAGCGCATCCTGTGCGCCGGGCTCGATGAACACCGACACGTTGGCCAGCCCATCGGTCAGCACCGACTGCATCACGTTGCGCTGCACGTTCCGGCCCCACGACGAACGCAGCACCTCGTGCAGCTTGCGGAACCCGGCCGGCGGCGAGATGTGCCAGCCCTGCCGCGCCAGATCGATCGGCGGCTGTTCGGTCCGCTCGACGCGCCAGCCCTCGGTCGGCCAGGACGGCTTCAGTTCGTCGCGATCGACGCGATCGCCGATGCGCACCTCGGCGAAGGCCATCTGCTCCAGCACTTCGTTGCGATCGTTCAGCGTCACCGCGCGCAGCAGCAGGCCGGTCGCCCGATCGACGCACAGCCGGTAACCGTAGCGCAGCTCGTCCTTCGGTTCGATCTGGAGCGCCTGGCATTCGACACCCGCCACGCGCGCGACGTCGCCGAGCCGCACCACGTAGTGATCGAGGATCTCGGCCGGGTCGGCGGTAGCGATCGCCGGGAACGTATCGTGTGTCAGCCGTCGTTCGATCACGATCCGGCGCGCCTGCGGCATCAGGCATTGCACCTCGTCGGCACGGCGGATGAATTCGCGCAACTGCCCGTCGAGCGGCTGCAGGCGCTCTTGCACGACGTGGCCGTCGAACACGTGAATCAGCCGCGACGCACGGACCTCTTCACCCTGCTGATAGATGACGGTTCCGGAGTAGTTGAGCCGTTGCGCCGCCGCCTGGATCGCCTGCAGCCACTGCAGCTCGCTGCGCGGCGATTCATTGCGACCGGCGCCTTTCGGCTGCGCATTGGACTGCGCCTGCGCGCCTCCGACATACGCCAGCAGGGCCAGCAGCAGCGCCAGCAGCGTGTGCTGCCCGTAGGTCGCGTTGTGCGTCTGGGTCCGGTGCGGCGCCCGGCCTTTACCCATCAACGCGCCTCCGCCGGCAGGTTGTTGGAGGTGCGCAGGTACGGCGTGGACTGGGGCAACACCAGGCTGCCCGCCAATTCGCGATGCGCGCGCAGATAGCGCTCCAGCTCCGGTACGCGCGCGACTTCGACCGGCCGCGACTCGCTGGCGGGCGCCGCCACCGGCGTTGCGGCGGCGACCTGCGGCGCTTCACCGCCGCCGCGCATCTGCGGCATGGCAACGACGGCCAGAAGCGCGACGGCGGCCGCCACCGCGGCGCCGGGAATCAGCACGCGCTGGTAGCGCCGGCGCGCGAGCGCCGCCGGTGCCAGGATCGTCGGCTCGCGCGTGAGCGCGGCGGCGACACGGCCGACGAAGGCATTCGAATGCAGCGCCGCGACCTCGCTCGAGCGCAACGCGTCGCCGACGGCGTGCAGCAGCGCCCACTGGTCGCGCACCGCCGGGTCGGCACAGATGCGATCGAGGATCGCCGCGCACTCGGCGCGGTCCAGTTCACCGTCGATCAGACACGATAGAGCCTCGCCGTCGTCGCCGTCGGCGGCATTCGGAGCCTGCTTGGGCTTCACCTGCATGACAACCTCACCAACGCTTGTCCTTCGACGTGTCCAGCAGCGGCCGCAGTTCCTCCGCGATCGCCTCGCGCGCGCGGAAAATGCGCGAGCGTACCGTACCGATCGGGCAGTTCATCGTCGCCGCGATTTCCTCGTAGCTCATGCCTTCCAGCTCGCGCAGCACGATCGCGGTGCGCAGATCTTCCGGCAGGCGCTCGATCGCACGGTTGACCGCATCGCCGACCTGCTTGGACATCAGCATCGAGTCCGGGGTGTCGACGTCGCGCAACAGCGTCGCATCCTCGAAATTCTCGGCGTCCTCGACCTCGTTCTCGGTGGTCGTCGGCGGCCGGCGGCCCTGCGAAACGAGGAAGTTCTTGGCGGTGTTGATCGCGATTCGATACAGCCATGTGTAAAACGCGCTTTCGCCGCGAAAGTTGGGCAGCGCCCGGTACGCCTTGATGAATGCTTCCTGTGCTACGTCCTCGATTTCGGACTGATCCCGGATCAGCCGCGACAGCAGGCGGAAGATCTTGCGCTGGTACTTCGCCACCAGCAGCTCGAACGCCCGTTTGTCGCCGCGCTGAACCCGCTCGACGAGCTGTTGATCGATGTCGCGTTCGCTCATCGATCAACCGAACCCAGTGCCGAGCCGATCGCGTGCGAATCTGACCCGTCCGCAACGAATAAGTTCTGCGCGCGGACTCGTCCGGCCGGATGTTTGACGATGATCACGCCGCGGCCGGAACCCGGCGCCAGCGGCAAGCCACCGCGAGGCGCCTGAACGCGCCCGGATCGAGGCGATCGGCCCATACCGCGACGACCGCGGCATCGTCGCCGAGCACGATCAGCCAGGGCGCCACGAACCGGACCTGCAGCGGGCGCGCCTGGGAGACAAGGTCGGCGCGCGCGAAGATTGCGCCCTCCGCGGTCAACCGCAGCTGCTGCGACCCGGCCGGCCGGCGCCATTTCCAAAGTCCCGCCAGCAGCGCGACCAGCGTGCCCGCCGCCGCGAGGATGCGGCCCGGGGTCGGACTTGTCAGAGCGGACAGGCTTGCAGCGATGAATGCGGCGCCGGTCAGCGCCAGGCCGACCGCCATGAGCCGGTGCGCGCGCTCCGACGGTCGCAGTGTGGTCCACGGGAAAGCGATGTCAGACACGCCGGAACACGAGCGTGCCGTTGGTACCGCCAAACCCGAAGGAATTCTTGAGCGCAACGTCGATCTTCATCTCGCGCGCCGTATTGGCCACGTAGTCGAGATCGCACTCGGGATCCTGGTCGAAGATGTTGATCGTCGGCGGCGACACCTGCCGATGGATCGCCAGCGCCGTCACGACCGACTCCAGCCCGCCCGCGCCGCCGAGCAAATGGCCGGTCATAGATTTGGTCGAATTGACGACCAGCCGGCGGGCCGCATCGCCGAACGCCAGCTTTATCGCGTTGGTTTCGTTGACGTCGCCCAGCGGCGTGGACGTGCCGTGCGCGTTCAGGTAGTCGACCTGGTCGGCATTGATGCCGGCACGCTTGAGCGCGCCGAGCATCGCGCGCCGCGGACCGTCCACGTCCGGCGCCGTCATGTGATACGCATCGGCGCTCATGCCCATGCCGAGCAGCTCGCAGTAGATTCGCGCGCCGCGCTTGCGCGCGCGCTCGTAGTCCTCCAGCACCATCACGCCAGCGCCTTCGCCGAGCACGAAACCGTCGCGATCCTTGTCGAACGGCCGGCTGGCGGTGGCCGGATCGTCGTTGCGCGTCGACATCGCCTGCATGGACGCGAAGCCGCCGACGCCGAGCGGGCACACCGTCGCCTCGCTGCCGCCGGCGACCATGATGTCGGCATCGCCGTACTCGATCAGGCGCCCGGCTTCGCCGATGCAGTGCAGACCGGTCGTGCACGCGGTGACAATGGCAAGGTTCGGCCCCTTCAATCCGAACATGATCGACACGACGCCCGAAATCATGTTGATGATCGCGCCGGGGATCAGGAACGGCGAGATCCGGCGCGCGCCGCGCGTGGAAAACTCGACGTAGTTCTCCTCGATCAGCGGCAGCCCGCCGATGCCGGAGCCAACGATGCAGCCGATGCGCTCGCGGTTGGCGTCCGTTATCTCAAGGCCTGAGTCCTTGATTGCCTGGATCGACGCGGCAAGCCCATAGTGGATGAAGGTGTCCATCCGCCGCGCCTCCTTGGCGGGGATGTAGGCACCGATGTCGAAGTCCCTTACCTCGCCCGCGATCTGCGTGCGGAAGGTCGACGCATCGAACTTCGTGATGCGTGTGACTCCCGATTTTCCCGCGACCAGGTTGCTCCACGCGCTGGCCACGTCGTTGCCCACGGGCGACACGACGCCCAGTCCGGTTACGACGACGCGGCGGCGATCCATCGGCTCTCGGTCGGCGTTGCGATCCGCTGCCTCACGCCTTCTTCGAGTGTGCTTTCACGTAATCGATGGCCTGCTGGACGGTGCGGATCTTCTCCGCCTCCTCGTCCGGAATCTCGGTCTCGAACTCGTCCTCGAGCGCCATCACCAGCTCGACGGTGTCCAGCGAGTCGGCGCCGAGGTCCTCGACGAAGGCCGATTCGTTCTTGATGTCGGCCTCGTTCACGCCCAGTTGCTCGGCGACGATCTTCTTCACTCGCTGTTCAATGTTTTCCATGGACCCCTCCTCAGGTGTCTGTGTGCCGCGCGATCCTGCAATCGTGACTGCGAGGCCGGCCAAAAAAGCGGGCGCGATTCTATCAGCCCAGCGCGGTGCTTCCCTTCGTTGCTAACCCATGTACATGCCGCCGTTCACGTGCAACGTCGCGCCCGTGATGTAGGCGCCGGCACGCGATGCAAGAAAGACGACCGCGGCAGCGATGTCCTCCGGGTGCCCGAGCCGTCCGAGCGGAATCTGCGCCAGCAGCGCCTGCGTGTGCGGCTCGGTCAGCGCGCGCGTCATGTCGGTGTCGATCAACCCCGGCGCGATGCAGTTGACCGTGATGCCGCGGCTGCCGACTTCGCGCGCCAGCGCGCGCGTCATGCCCGCCACGCCGGCCTTCGCCGCAGCGTAGTTCGCCTGCCCGGCGTTGCCCGAACTGCCGACCACCGATGTGATGTTGATGATGCGGCCGTGCTTGGCTTTCATCATGCCGCGCATCACCGCGCGCGACAGCCGGAACACCGCCGACAGGTTGGTGTCGATCACCGCGGCCCAGTCGTCGTCCTTCATCCGCAGCGCGAGCGTGTCGCGCGTGATGCCGGCGTTGTTGACCAGCACCGACAGCCTGCCGTGGTCCTGCACGATCTTCTCGACCAGCGCGTCGCTCGCAGCCGCGTCGCGCACGTCGACGACCGCGCCGCGCCCGGCCGCGCCGAGCTGCGCGATGTGCGCATCGATCGACGCCGCGCCCACCTCCCCGGTGGCGGTGCCGATGACCGTCGCGCCGGCGCGCGCGAGCGCGTCGAGGATCGCGCGGCCGATACCGCGCGACGCGCCGGTGACGAGCGCCACCTCGCCGACGAGCGCGTTGGCCGCGAACACGTTGCTCTCGCTCACGTCAGCCCCGCACCTTGGCGAGCACGTCCTGCAGGCTCGCCGCGTCGCTGATCGCCAGGCTCTCCACATCCGGCGCCGAGCGCCGAGTCAACCCCGCCAGCACCCTGCCGGGCCCGCACTCGATCACGTGGGTGACGCCCTCGGCCGCCATCTTCGCCACCGTCTCCGACCAGCGCACCGGCGCGGCGGCCTGCCGCGACAGCGCGTCGCGGATGCGCGTCGGGTCGTTCTCAATCGCCACGTCGACGTTGTTGATCACCGCCACCACCGGCGGCGCGATGTCCACCGTCGCCAGTCGCTCGCGCAGGCGTGCGCTGGCCGGCGCCAGCAGCGACGAATGAAACGGCGCCGAAACCGCGAGCGCTGCCGCGCGCTTGGCGCCGAGCCGCCTGGCGACCGCGCACGCGCGCTCGACCGCCGCGGTGTGGCCGGCGATCACCACCTGCTGCGGCATGTTGAAATTCACCGGCTCCACGATCTCGCCCTGCGCCGCTTCGCGACACGCCTGCCGTACCAGGTCGTCGGACAGGCCGAGAATCGCCGCCATCGTGCCGCTGCCGACCGGCACCGCCTCCTGCATCGCTTGCGCGCGGAAGCGCACCAACTGCACCGCGTCCTCGAACTTCAGCGCGCCCGCGGCCGTCAGCGCGGTGTATTCGCCCAGGCTGTGCCCCGCCATCATCGATGGCACCGGCCCGCCGGCGGCGCGCCACGCAGCGTACATCGCGTAGCCCGCGGTCAGCATGCACGGCTGCGTGTTGACCGTCAGCGCCAGCGACTCGGCCGGCCCTTCGGCGATCAGGTGCGCGATGTCTTCCCCCAGCGCGGCCGACGCGCGCCGCAGTACGTCGTCCACCGCCGCATTGCCGGCAAACGACGCCAGCATGCCGACCGACTGCGATCCCTGTCCGGGAAACACGAACGCGAGTTTCATCTTGTCAGTATCGAAGCAGGACCGAACCCCAGGTGAACCCGCCGCCCACGCCCTGCAGCAGCACGACCTGCCCGCGCTGCACGCGGCCGTCGCGCACCGCCTCGTCGAGTGCGAGCGGCACCGAGGCCGCCGACGTGTTGCCGTGGCGGTCGACGGTGATGATCACCTGATCTTCCTTCACGCCGAGCTTGCGCGCGGTCGCCGCCATGATGCGCACGTTCGCCTGGTGCGGGATCAGCCAGTCGATCTGTGCGGTCGTCATGCCGGCGTCGCCGAGCACCTCGCGCGCCGAAGCGTCGAGCACGTTCACCGCGAGCTTGAATACGGCTTGGCCGTCCATGCGCAGGAACGGATCGCCGACCACCGCACCCTCCGAGATCCGTCCGGCGGTGCACAGGATCGATGCCTGCGAGCCGTCCGCGTGCAGCCGGCTGGCGAGGATGCCGGGCTTGTCCGCGGCTTCCAGCACGACCGCGCCGGCGCCGTCGCCGAACAGCACGCAGGTGGTGCGGTCGTTCCAGTCGAGGATGCGCGAGAACATCTCGGCGCCGATCACCAGCGCGCGCCGGTGATTGCCGGTACGGATCAGCGCGTCGGCCACGGTCACGCCGTAGACGAAACCGCTGCAGACCGCCTGCACGTCGAAGGCCGCCGCGCCACCGGCGCCGAGCCTGGCCTGGATCAGGCATGCAGTGCTCGGGAAGACCTGGTCGGGTGTGGAGGTCGCGACCACGATCAGGTCGATCATGCCGGCGTCGTAGCCCGCCGCCTCCAGCGCGCGGCGCGCCGCGCGCATGCCGAGCTCGGCGGTCGAGAGTTCCGGTTCAGCCAGATAACGCTGGCGGATCCCGGTGCGCGCGATGATCCATTCATCCGACGTTTCCACGCCGCGCTGCGCCAGCTTCTGCGCGAGTTCGGCATTGCTGACGGCGCGGCTCGGCAGTGCGCTTCCGGTGCCCGCGATGCGCGTGCAGATCGGCCGCGCGGTCACGACGAGGCCTCGACGGCGGGCGCGGGCAGCGCGGCTGTCAACTGCGCGAGGAACGGCCGCATCGCCGCCTCGGTGCGTTCGAGCAATCGATGCCGTGCCTCCTCGTAACCACGCTTCAGCGCGCGCTCGAACGCGTATGCGTCGGCGGATCCATGGCTCTTGACCACGATGCCGCGCAGACCGAGCAGGCTGGCGCCGTTGTAGTTGCGCGGATCGACGCGTTTGCGGAAGTGCCGCAGCACCGGATACGCGATCAACGCCTGCAGCCTCGTCAGCGTGCTGCGCGTGAATTCCTCCTTGACCATCCCGCTGAGCAACTGCGCCAGCCCTTCGGACGCCTTTAAGGCAACGTTGCCGACGAAGCCGTCGCAGACGACCACGTCGGTGGTGCCCTTGTAGATGTCGTCGCCCTCGACGTTGCCGTGGAAGTTCAACGAACTGGCACGCAGCAGTTCCGCCGCGCGCTTGACCGCATCGTTGCCCTTGATCACTTCCTCGCCGATATTTAGCAGGCCGACGCTGGGCCGCTCCTTTTCTTCGACCGCCGCCACCAGTGCGGAGCCGAGCACCGCGAACTGCAGCAGGTGCTCGGGCGTGCAGTCGACGTTGGCGCCCAGATCGAGCACCGTCGTCACGCCCCCTTTCTGGTTGGGCAGCACCGATGCGATCGCGGGACGATCGATGCCATCGAGCGTCTTGAGCACGAAGCGCGCGATCGCCATCAGCGCGCCGGTGTTGCCGGCGCTGACGCAGGCGTCCGCGCGCCCTTCCTTGACCAGGTTGATCGCAATCCGCATCGACGAGTTGCGCTTGCCGCGCAGCGCCTGCGCCGGCGGCTCGTCCATCGCGACGATTTCTTCAGCGTGCACCACGTCCAGCCGCGCGCGCGCGTCGGCCGCATCCTTCAGGCGCGCTTCGATTTCGTCCTGCCGGCCGACCAGCAGAAGCTGCGCGTCGGGCTCGGCGCGCGCGAACGCGATCGCCGCGGGAACCGTCACCGTCGGGCCGTGATCGCCGCCCATGCAGTCGATGGAAACCCGGACCTTCATCGTCCCGACGATAGACGCGTGCGGCGAGCGTCGCGGCGCACGGCCGCGCCGACGAGTGGATTACTCGTCGCTCTTGGTCTGGATGACCTTCTTGCCGCGGTAATGGCCGCTGGGGCTGACGTGATGGCGACGATGAACCTCGCCCGTCGAGGGCTCGATCGCGGTCGGCGGATTCGTCAGGAAATCGTGTGCGCGGTGCATGCCGCGCTTGGACGCAGACTTCTTGTTCTGCTGGACTGCCATGGCATTCCTCGTTTGCAAACTAGCCGCGCAGTTTAGCGCAGCGCGTCGGTCCGAAGCAAAAAATGCATTAGTGGCGAGACTTTAGCGCCGCCAGGGCAGCCAGCGGCCGATACCGCTCCAACTCCGTCTCGGACTCCTCCGCCACGCGGCAATGCAGATGCCGCGGCGAGATCGGCACCGCGAGGATCAGTTCGTCCTCGACCAGCTGCGCCACGGAGAAGTGCCGGCTGCCGAGGAGCGCCTCGCTTTCCCCGACCTCGATCGGCTGCGCGTTCAGTTCGCGCTCGGACGTCACGAACCATAACGAGGATTCGGAGTCGATCGGCAGGTCGAGGTTCAGTCCGCAGCGGTCGCACTTGACCACCAGCGTGCCGTGCAGCTCGAGCGTGGCGGCGGGCCGGCCGCGCGAATCGATTGCGCCGGTGAGCCGCCAGTCGATCGCGCCGCCGCTCGCCGCCAGCAGCGGCGCCAGCCGGGCCAGGCGCGCCAGTTCGATGTGCCCTTCGATGTGCCCGTGTGCACGCGCGAGCGCGAAGACATCGATCGTCGGCGCCGGTTCTACGACTGGCTCGGTCATCTTCGACTCCAATAGACTGCGCGGATGCAGCCGATCGTACTCGCTTCGACCTCGCGCTATCGGCGCGAACTGCTCTCGCGGCTGCGCATTCCGTTCGAGGTCGCGGCGCCGGGTATCGACGAAGCCGCGCTGCCCGGCGAAGCGCCGGAAGCCGCCGCGCGCCGCCTCGCGCTGGCCAAGGCGCAGGCGATCGCCGCGACGAGACCCGATGCGATCGTGATCGGTTCGGACCAGGTCGCCGATGTCGACGGCGCACCGCTGTCGAAGCCCGGAACTCATGACGCCGCGCTGGCGCAACTTGAGCGTATGCAGGGGCGCTCGATCGTGTTTCACACCGCGCTCGCGGTCGTGCACGGCGCGCACGCGCAGGTCGACTCGATTCCGACCACGGTGCACTTCCGTACCCTGCCGCGCGCCGCGCTCGAGGCGTATCTGAACGCCGAGCAGCCATACGACTGCGCCGGCGCGGCGAAGATCGAAGCGCTCGGCATCGCGCTGGTCGACGCGGTGCAGGCCGACGACCCGACCGCGCTGATCGGCCTGCCGCTGATCCGGCTCACGTCGATGCTCGCGGCCTGCGGCATCGATCTGCCGCTGCGATGAGCGGCACGTTGTATCTGCTGCCGGCGCTGCTCGGAGAAACGCGCGCCGAACAGGTGCTGCCGCAGGCCACGCTCGACGCCGCGCGCGCGGTCGATTACGTGCTGGCCGAGGACGCGCGCAGCGCGCGCGCGCTGCTGAAGGCGCTCGGCCATCCGAAGCCGATTGCGCAGATCCGCATCGTCGAGATCGGCCACGAGCCCGACCAGACGCGGATCGACGGGTGGCTGGCGCCGCTGGCGCGCGACCGAATCGATGCCGCGATCGTTTCCGAAGCCGGCTGTCCCGGCGTGGCCGATCCGGGCGCGACGGTCGTGGCGCGCGCGCACGCGCTCGGCATCACGGTCCGTCCGCTGGTGGGCCCGTCGTCGATCCTGCTGGCACTCATGGCCAGCGGCCTGAACGGCCAGCAGTTCCGCTTCGTCGGCTACCTGCCGCGCGAACCTGCGCCGCTGGCGCAGCGGCTGCGCGAACTCGAGCGCGATGCGCAGCGCGGGCAGACGCAGATCTTCATCGAGACGCCGTATCGCAACGACCGGCTGTTCGCAGCGATCCTTTCCGTCTGCCGGCCGACCACGCGCCTGAGCCTCGCGATCGATCTGACCACGTCAGGCGAACGCATCGCCACGCACACCGTCGGCGAATGGGCCGCGCTGCCGCCCGGCCGTCGGCCGCCGCTCGACCGTCACCCGACGGTGTTCTCTTTGCTCGCCGAGCCCGAGCGCGCACGCGCGAAGGCGTCCGGGCGCCAGTAGATCCGGCCATCGCGCTCGAACACGTCGAGCCGCTGCAGGTCGCCGTGGCCCGCGCACGGCCCGCCCGCGCAGGCGCCGGAGGCAGGTTCATACAGCGCGCCGTGGGTGGCGCAGATGAGGAATTCGCGGTCGAAGTCGAAGAACTCGCCCGGCTGCCAGTCAAGTTCCATCGCCACGTGCGCGCAGCGGTTCAGATAGCCGTGCACCGCGCCGCGATGCCGGATCACGAAGCCGGTCGCCGGTTCGGCGCCCGCCAGCAGGTCGAAGCGTATGCCGGTGCCCCCGTCGCGCAGCGTCGCGGCGTCGCCCAGATCGATCAATCCTTCGGTCACTTCGCCGGCAGCAGCCATGCGTGCAGTTCGCGCAGCGAGTCGAACAGCGCCAGCGGCGCCAGTTCGCGCAATGCATCGGCCCGATGCGCGCCGTGGGTGACGCCGACCGCACGCGTGCGCGCGGCCGCGGCCATCTGCAGGTCGTGCGTGGTGTCGCCGATCATCAGCGTGCGCGCGGGCTCGACCCTCAGTTCTTCGGTCAGCTCGAGCAGCATCGCCGGGTGCGGCTTCGGATGCGTCTGGTCGGCACAGCGCGTGGCCGCGAATACGCGTTCGAGATTCGCCGCCGCGAGCGCACGCGCCAGCCCGGCGCGGCTCTTGCCGGTGGCGATCGCCAGCGGCAGCTGGCGCGCGCGCAGCGCGTCGATCAGTTCGCGCGCCCCTTCGAAGAGATCGCATTGGTACTCCGCCGCCAGGTAATGCACGCGATAACGCTCGGAAAAGGCAGCGACGCGCGCGGCGTCGAGATCGGGCACCGCGAGCGCGAGCGCATCGCGCAGTCCGAGACCGATCACGTGGCTGGCGCGCTCGAAGTCCGGCACCGGCAGGTCGAGATCGGCCGCGGCCGCCTGGATGCAGCGGGCGATCGTCGCGGTCGAGTCGATCAGCGTGCCGTCCCAGTCGAACACGACCAGGTCGAATCGTTCAAGCATCGCGCAATTGTCGCAGCAGGTCGTCGCACTCGGCCGGCAGCGGCGCTTCGAGCACCAGCGGCGCGCCGCCGACCGGGTGCGCGAGCGCGGCGCGGTGCGCGTGCAGGAACATGCGTCCGAACCTGGGACCGAACGCGCCGTGCGCCAGCCGCCGATTCAGTTCGAAGTCGCCGTACTTGTCGTCGCCCGCGATCGGGAAGCCCAGATGCGCCAGGTGCACGCGGATCTGGTGCGTGCGGCCGCTCTTCAGTTGCGCCTCGAGCAGCGAAAAGCGGCCGAGACGCTCGCGCAGGGTGAAGATCGTGTGCGACGGCATGCCCTCGGCGTCGACCGACACGCGCCGCTCGCCGCTCTTGGTCACATACTTGGTGAGTGGCGCGCGCACGTGCCGTCGGTCGTCCACCCAGTCGCCGGCGACCAGCACCAGGTAGCGCTTGTCGACCTGCCCTTCGCGCAGCTGCTCGTGCAGCCGGACCAGCGCGCGACGCGATTTGGCGAGCAGCAACACGCCGGAGGTTTCCCGGTCGAGCCGGTGCGCCAGTTCGATGAACGGCAGTTCCGGCCGCGCGGCGCGCAGCCGCTCGATCAGACCGAATGCGATGCCGCTGCCGCCGTGCGCGGCGAGCCCGGCCGGCTTGTCGACCACCAGCAGGTGCTCGTCCTCGAACAGCACCGGCGGCAGTTCGGCCAGCGGCGTCGGGCGCGCCGGCGGCGGTGTGGCCGTGCGCAGAGGCGGAATCCGCAGCACGTCGCCGGCCGCCAGCCGCTGGCTCGCGGTCGCGCGCGCCTTGTTCACCCGCACCTCGCCGCTGCGCACGATCCGGTAGACGTGGCTCTTCGGCACGCCGCGGGCAAGCTTCAGCAGATAGTTGTCGAGCCGCTGGCCGGCGCCGTCGGCACCGACCGTGATCAGCGCGACCCGATCGGCCGATACGGTATCGGGCGCGCCATCCTCAGCGCGCGTTTTGCCCGGAGCGTCCATGTTGCATATACTTGCGCGCGCGTTGAAGTTAGGCAGCGCACTTCAAGTGATGGCTCAAGGAAGGGAACCGTGCACTGCGGGTTCACAGTCGAGCCGGCTGCCGCGAGTTCGACGCGAGGCGATTCTAGCGATCGAACGCGCCCGCACCGGATGCGAGGTCGCCGGATCGATGCAGGTCGCACCGGCCGAGAGTCCCGGACCGGTGACTGAACAGCGCGGCGACTACGTGGTTGCCGCAATGAGTAACCCGAGGGCACAGTGAGGGTCGTGGGACCATCCGCCGCCCGGCTGAATCGAATCGAGCTTGGCCCGCCGCTGCCGGCGGGCGTGACGCAACCGACTGCATGATCAGCACCCGAGCCAACGCCGTTGCATTTGTCTCCGCACTGCATGGCACTGAACCGGCACCGCCGGCAGAATTTCTGCCGCACCGACCGCCGGGGCATCGGCTCGACTGACCCGCCGTCCGCCGCCGCGCGCGGCGCGTTCCTGCCCGACTCGGCTCAGCACTGCAGCGCCCCGTGAAGCGGCGCAGGAGAGCTGAATGAAACGGATGCTATTCAATGCCACGCATGCGGAAGAACTGCGCGTGGCGATCGTCGATGGCCAGAAGCTGATCGACATCGACATCGAAACCGCGGGCCGCGAGCAGCGCAAATCGAACATCTACAAAGGCGTGGTCACCCGGGTCGAGCCCAGCCTGGAGGCCTGCTTCGTCGATTACGGCGAGGATCGCCACGGCTTCCTGCCCTTCAAGGAGATCTCGCGCAGCTACTTCCGGCCGGGTGTCGACCTCGGCCGCGCGCGCATCAACGAGGCGATCGCCGAAGGCCAGGAGGTGATCGTCCAGGTCGAGAAGGAGGAGCGCGGCAACAAGGGCGCCGCGCTGACCACCTTCATCTCGCTGGCCGGCCGCTACCTCGTGCTGATGCCGAACAACCCGCGCGGCGGCGGCGTGTCGCGGCGGGTCGAGGGCGAAGATCGCCTGGAATTGCGCGAGGCGGTCGACAAACTCGAGCTGCCGTCCGGGATGAGCGTGATCGCGCGCACCGCCGGCATCGGTCGTGCGGTCGAGGAGCTGCAGTGGGACCTGAACTACCTGCTGCAGCTGTGGCACGCGATCGAGGATGCAGCCACGCCGATCTACCGCGACGCGGCCGGAAACACGGTCAAGGAACCGACCACCGACGGCCAGAAGAACAAGCGTCTGAACCCGGCGCCGTTCCTGATCTTCGAGGAATCGAGCCTGGTGATCCGCGCGATCCGCGACTATTTCCATCCGGAGATCGGCGAGATCCTGGTCGACACCGACGACATCGCCGAGCAGGCGCGCCAGTTCATGGCGCACGTGATGCCGGACATGGTCAATCGCGTCAAGCGCTACAAGGACGACATTCCGCTGTTCTCGCGCTTCCAGATCGAGCACCAGATCGAGACCGCGCATTCGCGCACGGTGCCGCTGCCCTCCGGCGGCGCGATCGTGATCGACCATACCGAGGCGCTGGTATCGATCGACGTGAACTCGGCGCGCGCGACCAAGGGCGCCGACATCGAGGAAACGGCGACCAAGACCAACCTCGAAGCCGCCGACGAGGCCGCGCGCCAGCTGCGCCTGCGCGACCTGGGCGGCCTGATCGTGATCGACTTCATCGACATGGAGGACGCGAAGAATCAGCGCGCCGTCGAGAACCGGCTCAAGGACGCGCTGCACTACGATCGCGCGCGCGTGCAGATGGGCAAGATCTCGCGCTTCGGCCTGATGGAACTGTCGCGCCAGCGGCTGCGCCCGGCGCTGTCCGAGGGCAGCCACATCACCTGCCCGCGCTGCAACGGTGTGGGCGTGATCCGCGACACCGACAGCTCGGCGCTGCACATCCTGCGCATCCTGCAGGAAGAGGCGATGAAGGAGAACACCGCCGCGATCCATGCGCAGGTTCCCGTCGACGTCGCCACCTACCTGCTGAACGAGAAGCGAACCGACATCGCCAAGCTCGAGGCGCGCCATCGCATCTCGATCGTGCTGATCCCGAACAAGTACCTCGAGACGCCGCATTACAAGGTCGAGCGCCTGAAGCACGACGACGAGCGGCTCGACCAGGCCAAGGCCAGCTACGACCGGGCCGAAGCGCCCGCGCTCGACACCGTTTATGGCGCGCCGAAGGCGGGCGAAGCCGAACGTGCGCGGCCGAAGCAGGAAGCCGTCGTGCGCGGCATCGTTCCGGAGACGCCGGCGCCGGTTGTGGCGCCGCCGTCTCTCACGCCTGCACCCGCGCCGGTTGCGACCCCGATCGTGGCGGCCGCGCCTGCGCCGTCGTTCTGGAGTCGCATCAAGCGGATGTTCACCGGCGAACCCGCGCCGATCGCGGCACCGGTGGCAGCGGCCGCCCCGCGCGCGGCCGAACCCGCACGCACCGAGCGCCCCGCTGCGCAACCGGGTCGAGAGCGCGGCGAGCGCGGCCGACGCGAGGAACGGCGCGGCCGCGAAGGTCAGCGCGGTCCGCGCCCCGAGGGGCAGAAGCGCGAGCAGCGTCCGCCCCGCCCCGGGCGCGAAGAGGAGCGCGAGCGCAAGCCGGCCGAGGCGCGCGCCGAGGGTGAAGCACGTGGCGGGCGTCCACCGCGCCCCGAGCGCGGACCGCGTCCACAGGCGGAGGCACCGCGCGCCGAGCCGGCCGAGACGCGCGCACCGAGCGCTGAAGTCGCAGTGGCCGCGGCCGCGCCGGTTGCCGCACCCGTCCCTGCGATCGAGGCACCGATGGTGCCCGCTGCCGCCGAAGCCGAAGGCGAGGAGCGCCGCGGTCGTCGCCGCCGTCGCCGCCGCGGTCGGGGTGGTGAACGCGGCGAGGAGCGCGCAGAAGCACCGGTCGCTCAGGCCGCAGCGGCCGAGGTGAAGACCGACGTCAAAGCCGAAGTGAAGGCCGAGGTGACGACCGAGGCGCCCGCGCCGGTGGCGCGCGAAGCCGTGCCCGCACCGGTCGCAGCCGAGCCGACCGTTGCCGTGGCGCCCGCACCTGCGCCGCAGCCGGCCACGCAATTCGTGCTGCCGCGCGCCGCCGTCACGCCGATGGCGGTCGAGTCGCTGACGCCGCTGCTCGAACAGGCGGGGCTGATCCTAGTGCAGACCGCACCGGACAAGCACGCCGAAGTACAGCAGCGGATCGCCGCCGAGCCGAAACCGGTGCGCGTGCCGCGCGAGCGCCCGGCAATGCCCCCGCTCGACGTAGGCCCGCTGATCCAGGTCGAGACGCGGCGGAGCGACTCGCAGCCGTCGCCGTCGGCCTGACGCACCGCGCGGCGCGTCAGCTCGCGTAGCTCCACGTGTGCCGCTCGGCACAGTCCGAGCGGCACCACGCGAATAGCGCGTCGTACACGATCATGCCCTGCGCCAGCAGCGCCTGGTCGTCGCGATAGACATCGCCGAGTCCGAGCGAAATCGCGAGCAGTCCGGCCGCCTGCGGCGCGAGGTCGAGCCGATCGGTGTCGGCCGCGCGCACGATCAGCGCCAGCGTGTCGAGCCCCGGCCGATGCAGCGCGTACTTGCGCAGGAACGCATCGAAGCTGCACAGCTCGCCGACGTGCGTGAGTTCGACGCCCGGCACGTCGAAGGGGATCGCGGCCTCCGCGCGCGCCACTTCCAGCACCTGCGACGGCGGAACGAACAGGAACTCCGCGTCGGGGTCGATGAAGCGCGCGATCAGCCACGGGCAGGCGATGCGGTCGATCTTCGGCCGTTCACGCGTGACCCATTTCATCGTTTACCTCCTTTCGCGGCCAGCGGCAACCCGCGCCCGCGCCACGCCTCGATGCCGCCCGCCACGCAGTACGCGTCGAAGCCGCTGCGCTTCAGGCGCAGCGCGCTGCTGCGGCTGATCGCGTGGCCGTGCACGCTATACAGCGCGACGGGCTGCGCGCGATCGAGCTCGCGCGATCTCGATCGCCGCAGCGCTCGCTGCCACTGCGCGCTCGAAGCGCGCGGCGATCCGCTCCCACTGCAGGTTGCACACGAAGGCCTGCGCGTAGTCGGCGGCGGCCGCGCCGTAATCGAGGTGGTACGAATGCTCATACAGGTCGAGCGCAACGATCGGTGTTGCCTCGGCCGGCGCGCGCGCATGATCGGCCGCCCATTGGTTGACCAGCATCGCGGCGCGCGGACTCCACGACAGCAGTACCCGGCCCGACCCGCCGGCGAGCGCCTTGCCCATCGCGGCGAACTCGTCGCGCCAGCGTTCGTACGAACCGAACGCCGCAGTCAGCACGGTGCGCAGCGGCCCGGGCTCGAGTTCACTCGTTCCCCCGAGGTTGTCGAAGTACACCTCGTGCAGCAGCAGCGAATTGAACGCGAGCAACTCCTCGCGCTTCAGTCCGTTCAGTTCGAAGCCGGGCGCCTGGCTGTGATCGAGCGCACGCAGCCGCGCCCGGATCGCGTTCACCCGCCGCACCGCGCCGCCGTAGTTGTTGCGGCGGTGGCTCTCGATCAATCGCTGCGACAGGCCGGTCAAACGCGTCGCGTCGAACGGTAACGGGAGCATTTCGAAGTCCATGTTCACCTCCGGTTCAGGGCAGCAGGGTCAGCGCGAACCCCGCCAGCGCGCAAGTACTGATCGCGGGAATCACGCCAACCTTGAAGCGGAACAGCGCGATCACCGCGCCCGCCGCGATCAGCGCCGCGATCCAGTCGAATGCGCCGGCGTGCCCTTGCGGCCACAGCACGTGCCAGGCGAAGAACAGCGCCAGGTTGACGATCACGCCGACCACGGCCGCGGTGATCGCGGTCAGCGGCGCGGTGAAGCGCAGGTCGCCGTGCGTGGTCTCGATGAACGGCGCGCCGGCGAAGATGAAGATGAACGAAGGCAGGAAGGTGAAGAAGGTCACCACGCTCGCGGCCGCGGCGCCGGCTGCGAACAGCGCATCGGAACCGAACACCTGCGCCTGCCATCCGCCGACGAAGCCGACGAACGCGACCACCATGATCAGCGGCCCGGGCGTGGTTTCGCCAAGCGCCAGCCCGGCGATCATCTGCGCCGGCGACAGCCACTGATGGTGCTCGACCGCCCCCTGGTAGATGTACGGCAGCACCGCGTAGGCGCCGCCGAAGGTCAGCAGCGCCGCCTTGGTGAAGAACCAGCCCATCTGCGTCAGCGTCGCCTGCCAGCCGAACGAGGCGATCAGCAGCGCCATCGCAGAGAACCACAGGCCGACGCCGACGAGCGCGGTGCGCAGCAGGCGCGCGGTCGAGTAGCGCGCATGCGCGGGAATCGGCGTGTGGTCGTCGAGCAGCGCAGGAGTGTCGACAACGTCTCTCGCATTCGCATGGCCGCCGCCGAGCGCGAAGTGGTCCGGCCGCCAGCGGCCGCCGATCACGCCGCACAACGCGGCGACCGCGACGATCAGCGGAAACGGCGCATCGAACACGAAGATCGCGGCGAACGCCGCGGCGGCGACCGCCCACAGCCAGGCATTCCTCAATGCACGCGAGCCGATCCGCCACGCTGCGTGCAGCACGATCGCCGCGACGGCGGGCTTGATGCCGTAGAAGATCCCCGCAACGACCGGCACGTCGCCGAATGCGATGAAGATCCACGACAGCACGATCAGCAGCGCGAGCGACGGCAGAACGAACAGCACGCCGGCGACGATGCCGCCCCAGGTCCGGTGCATCAGCCAGCCGATGTAGGTGGCGAGCTGAGTCGCCTCCGGCCCCGGCAGCAGCATGCAGAAGTTCAGTGCATGGAGGAAGCGCTTCTCGGAGATCCAGTGGCGCCGCTCGACCAGCTCCTGATGCATGATCGCGATCTGCCCCGCCGGGCCGCCGAAGCTGACGAAGCCGAGCTTGAGCCAGAAGCGCAGCGCTTCGGTGAACGGTACGGCGGCCTGCATCAGCGATTCTCCTTCGCCACCGCGTCCGCGAACGCAGCGAGGCACGCGTCGAACAAGTGGCTGGCGGCGGCGAGAAACGCATCGTCGCCACCATGCTGCCGCCGCAGTCCGGTCAGCACCGCCTCGATTCCCGCCGCTTCCTCGACCGGGACGCCGCCGACGTCGAGCGCGTGGATCACGCGGCCGAGCCGCACCAGCGCCGCGTCGTCGTCGAGGCCGAAGCTCGCCAGCAGTACTTCGAACGTGACGCGGCCCGGCTGGTGCGTGAACTGCGCGCCGTCGAAGTCGAAGCCGATCGCCCGCTTGGGCTTTGCGTCCGGCCGGGCGATCCAGACGAAGCGCGCCCGTGGATCGACGAAGCGACGGATCAGCCAAGCGCTCGCGACGCGGTCGACCCACAGACCGCGCCGCGTCGCCCACACGCGCCCCTGGAAGTCCTCGCGCTTGAGCCGCTCGATCGAACGCGCCTGCGCGCGCGGTTCGCCCGGCGATGCGCGCCGCTCGATCTGCGCGCGCCAGTCGGCCAGCGCCTGCGCCACCTGCTCGCTTCCGGCGTTGCCGAAGTAGTCGGTGGCGGCGATCGCGGCGAATTGCGCCTCGAATTCACGGCACGCGGCGCGCGCCGCCTCGAGCGGCTGCTGCGCGCGCGCGGCGCGCTGCTGGATCTGCGCCAGCAGTTCCGCGTACTCGGCGCCGCGGTCGAACAGCGCGCGCCACTCGGCGTTCTGCGCCTCGTCCGCGGTCGCGTGCAGCACGTGCGCGGATCCGCCGGCCGCGACGACGGCCGCGGCCAGCGCGGCGAACGCCGCCGACAGCTCGGGCCGCGCCGGCAGCAGATACGCGCCGTCGCGCAGGATCACCGCGCCGCGGCTGCGCATCTCGCGCCACACGCGCATGCGCACGGCCGCGTTGCCGGTCGGCTGCGTGACGATCAGCACGATCCAGGGATCGGTCAGCGGTGCGGGTGCTTTCGGCGGCATGGCTGTAACGACTATAACGTCCATGTTGTACTTTCAACATCACGGAAAAGAACGACAGCCGCCGGGGTCGCCCCGGCCCGTCCCGGCTTGCGACCGCCACGCCGCCCGGTAACATCGCCGTATGACCGATCGGATCATTCCGCTGCTCGACGAGCGCGTGCGTGCGCCGCGCCCGGCCATTCCGGCGCAACTGGAGACGCCGACCGGCCGGCTCACCGACAGGCTGGCGCGGCACCTGCACGATTTGCGCATCTCGGTCACCGACCGCTGCAATTTCCGCTGCACCTACTGCATGCCGCGCGAGGTGTTCGACTCGAACTACCGCTTCCTGCCGCACGCGGAACTGCTGACGTTCGAGGAGATCACGCGGCTGGCGCGTATCTTCATCGACCACGGCGTCGAGAAGATCCGCCTCACCGGCGGCGAGCCGCTGCTGCGCAAGGACCTCGAGCGGCTGATCGGGATGCTCGCTTCGCTGACCACACGCGCCGGCCAGCCGCTCGACCTCACGTTGACGACCAATGCATCGATCCTCGCGCGCAAGGCGCGCGCGCTCGCGGCCGCGGGCCTGAAGCGCGTGACGGTGTCGCTCGACGCGCTCGACGACGCGGTGTTCAGGCGCATGAACGACGCCGACTTCCCGGTCGCCGACGTGCTGCGCGGGATCGACGCGGCGGCCGCGGCGGGGCTGGCGCCGATCAAGATCAACATGGTGGTCAAGCGCGGCACCAACGACGACGAGATCGCGCCGATGGCGCGCCATTTCAGAGGCAGCGGCCATATCCTGCGCTTCATCGAATTCATGGATGTCGGTACGTCGAACGGCTGGCGCATGGACGACGTGGTGCCGTCGGCCGAGGTGATAAAGCGCATCGGCGCCGAATGGCCGGTCGAGCCGATCGACGCGAACTACACGGGCGAGGTCGCCGAGCGCTGGCGCTATCGCGACGGCGCGGGTGAGATCGGCGTGATCTCGAGCGTCACGCAGGCGTTCTGCCGCACCTGCACGCGCGCGCGGCTGTCGACCGAGGGGAAGCTGTACCTATGCCTGTTCGCGCAGAGCGGGCACGACCTGCGCGCGCTCGTTCGCGGCGGCGCCAGCGACGCCGAGATCTCGACCGCGATCGCGCACATCTGGCGCGCGCGCAGCGACCGCTACTCCGAGCTGCGCAGCCAGGCGACCGTGGCCCTGCCGAAGATCGAGATGTCGTACATCGGCGGCTGAGCCGCCGCCGCTTCCGTCAGAAGCGTTTCATCAGTTCCAGCACGCGCCGCGCCAGCGGCCGATACGGCGGCAGGAACAGGCCCATCGCGTTGACGTGCGCCTGGCGGAACACGGGCTTCAGTTTGCTGAACGTGTCGAAGCCCCAGCGGCCGTGATAGTGCCCCATGCCCGACGGCCCGATGCCGCCGAACGGCAGCGCGTCCTGCGCGATGTGCAGCAGGGTGTCGTTGACGCTGACGCCGCCAGCCACCGTGTTCCGCAGCGCCCACTGCACGCGCTTCTCGTTGCGGTCGAACCAGTACAGCGCGAGCGGGCGCGGCTGGCGCGCGATGAACGCCACCGCGTCCTCGACCCGGTCGTAGGCCACCAGCGGCAGCAGCGGGCCGAAGATCTCCTCCTGCATCGCCGCGAGGTGCGGCGGCGGATCTACGATCAGCGCCGGGGCCAACCGACGCCCCGCATCGTCGCGCGTGGCGCCGGCGAACAGCGGCTCGACGCGCGCGCCGGCCGCTTTCGCCTGATCGAGATAGCCGCAGAGCCGGCGGTAGTGGCGCTCGTTGATGGTGCTGCAGTAGTCGTCGCTCGCGAGCCCGTCGGGGTACATGCGTGCGGCCTGCGCGCGCGCTTCTTCGACAAAGGATTCGACCTTCGCGCGCGGCACCAGCACGTAGTCGGGCGCGATGCACGTCTGACCGGCGTTGAGCAGCTTGCCGGCGAGGATGCGCGTGACCGCGCGGCGCAGCGGATAGTCCGGCGCGATCACGGTCGGCGACTTGCCGCCGAGTTCGAGCGTGACCGGCGTGAGGTTCTTCGCCGCCGCCGCCATGACCGTCTTGCCGACCGCGGTCGATCCGGTGAACAGCAAGTGATCGAACGGCAGGCTGCTGAACGACGCGGCCACGTCGGCGTCGCCGCGCACGACCGCCACCTCGTCCGCGGCGAAGTAGCGCGCCGCGAGCTGCGCGAAGCACTCCGAAAACGCCGGCGTGTGCTCGGACAGCTTCAGCATCACGCGGTTGCCCGCGGCGAGCGCGCCGACCATGGGCCCGACCGCGAGGAACACCGGATAGTTCCACGGCACGATGATGCCGATCACGCCGAGCGGCTTCGGAATCAGCTTGCCGCGCGCCGGCAGGAACCACTTCGACACCGGCGCATGGCGCGGCTTCATCCAGCTGCGCCCGTCGCGCAGCGCCGCCTTGATCTCCTGAAGGCTCGGAAAGATCTCGCCGAGCTGCGTTTCGATCGCGGGGCGATGACCGAAATCGCGATCGATCGCGGTCTCGAGCGCGCGCTCGTTCTCCGTCAGCAGCTTGCGCAGCCGCTGCAGCCGGTCGCGGCGCGTTTCCCAGGTCGGATACGGTTCGCGCGCGAACGCCGCGCGTTGCGCTTCGAACAGGGCCTGCATCTTCAGCGGGGGATCGGATGGCGTCACGGCGGGCACTCGGCGCTCGGTTCAGCGAATGCTAGTCGCGAAAGGAGAACGGCCGCTGGAGCGGCCGTTCTAAAGCGCAGGCAACCTACTTCTTCTTCGCCTTGGCCTTGGGCGCCGGCTTTTCAGGGCGCTCGTCCTGCTCCGCCTTTCTCTGGTCGCCGATCACGCCCTTCAGTGGGCAGACCGAAAAAGCCGGGCACCTGCGGCAGCCGGCCACCACGGCGATCGGGCACAGCGTCATCCTGGCCTCCTCACGGTGCGCCTACTGGATCTCTTCGTACAGCGGCAGCGTCAGGAACTCCGCGAATGTCTGCTGCGTGCTCATCTGCTCGAAGATCTGCGCGGCGCGGTCGTAGGTCGGGCCGGCCTCGGCACCGACGTCGGCCTTGACCTTGGCGAGTTCCTCGGGAATCAGCGTGCGCACCAGTTCGACCGTGACCTTGCGGCCGTCCTCGAGCTTGCCCTTCGGCGAGCGGATCCACTGCCACACCTGCGAGCGGCTGATTTCGGCGGTGGCGGCGTCTTCCATCAGGTTGTGGATCGGCACGCAGCCGTTGCCGGCCAGCCACGAGCCGAGGTAATGAATGCCGACGTTGATGTTCATCCGCAGTCCGGCCTCGGTGATCGGCTGCTCGGGCTGGAAGTTCAGCAGATCAGCCGCGCTCACCTGTACGTCGTCGCGCTGCTTGTCGATCTGGTTCTTGCGCTCGCCGAGCACCTTGACGAACTCCTCCATCGCCAGGCCCACGAGCCCCGGGTGCGCGACCCAGCCGCCGTCGTAGCCGTCGGTGGCGTCGCGCGCCTTGTCGCTGCGCACGCCGGCCAGCGCCTTCTCATTGGCGGCCGGATCGTTCTTGATCGGAATCAGCGCGCTCATGCCGCCGATCGCGTGCGCGCCGCGCTTGTGGCACGTCGCGAGCAGCAGCAGCGCGTAGGCGCGCATGAACGGCGCGGTCATCGTCACCCGCGCGCGGTCCGCGAGGCAGAAGTTCTTGTCGAGCTTGAACTTCTTGATGCAGGAGAAGATGTAGTCCCAGCGGCCCGCGTTCAACCCCGCGCTGTGGTCGCGCAGCTCGTACAGGATCTCGTCCATTTCGAACGCGGCCAGGATCGTTTCGATCAGCACGGTCGCCTTGACGGTGCCGTTCGGGATGCCGAGCTCCTTCTGCGTCAGCACGAACACGTCGTTCCACAGCCGCGCTTCGAGATGCGATTCGAGCTTCGGCAGATAGAAGTACGGTCCGCTGCCGCGCGCGATCAGCTCCTTCGCGTTGTGGAACATGAAGAGCGCGAAGTCGAAGATGCCGCCGGAGGCGCGCTGGCCGTCGACCAGTACGTGCTTCTCGTCGAGATGCCAGCCGCGCGGGCGCACCAGCAAGGTCGCGACCTTGTCGTTGAGCCGGTAGAGCTTGCCGCCCTGCTCCAGCGTGATCGTGCGGCGGATCGCGTCGATCAGGTTGAGCTGGCCCTGGATCTGGTTGTCCCAGTTCGGCGTGTTCGAATCCTCGAAGTCCGTCATGTAGACGTCGGCCCCGGAATTCAGCGCGTTGATGACCATCTTGCGCTCGACCGGGCCGGTGATCTCGACTCGGCGGCACTGCAGGTCGGCCGGGATCGGCGCGATCTTCCAGTGGCCGGCGCGGATCGATTTCGTCTCCGCCAGGAAATCCGGGCGTTCGCCGGCATCGAGCCGGCGGGCGCGCTCGGCGCGCCTGGCGAGCAGTTCGCGCCGGCGCGTTTCGAACGCGCGATGCAGCTTGGCGACCAGCGCGAGCGCGTCGGCCGAGAGGATCCGGTCGTAGCCGGGTTTGAGCGGCGCCCTGATCTCGACGCCCTGCGGCAGAGTCATCACTTCTCCTGCTTCTTCACGGATTGCAGAACGAAACCGGCGGCATCGTCGAGCGACTTGCCGATGGCGTCGGGACGCTCGCCCAGCCGGTCGAGCGGACCGCCGGCGCGGTTGACCCAGAAGCTCACGTAGCCGTACCACTTGGCGCCGATCGCGTCCCACGCGTTGCTGCTGACGAGGACGATCTCGCTCGCCGGATGCTTCAGCGTCAGCGGCCCCAATTCGTACACCGCGGGGGCGGTCTTGAACGCGTGCACCTGATCGGCGGACAGCACGATGTCGAAATAGTCGGCCAAGCCCGCGCCGTGCAGCACGTCGTCGAGCAGGCCCGGGTCGCCGTTGCTCAGCACGCCGATCGTCACGCCGGCCTGCTCGAGTTTCTTCAGCGATGGAATCGCATCGGGGTACGGATCGAGCTGCGTGTACTCGTGCATCAGCATGCCGCGCGCGGCCGCGTCGAGCGGCAGCGCCAGCGCGTCGCACGCGAACTGCAGCGCGTCCTCGGTCACGCGGGTGAACGACACGTAGCGGCCCGATATCGTGCGCAGTCGCGTGTACTCGAGCTGCTTCTCGCGCCACAGCCTGGCGAGCTGCGCGCCGTTGCCGGGGAAGAGCTGATCGGCGCGCGCCCACACGGACTGCACGTCGAGCAGGGTCCCGAAGACATCGAACAGAACGGCACGAATCGACATGATTTCCCCTCCAAGGCGCTCAGTATATTGGGGAAAAAAAATGGGCCGCTTGCGCGGCCCGATTCGTGTGTGTTGCTTTCGCTCTTGTTGAGTGCGTCTCCTTCGACCTCGCCCTTCTCCTTCTTGGCGTGGCCGCCGATCTCTCGACGGCGCACTTCGGGGCGCGAAGAATAGGCCGGGCCGGATCGGGCCTCAAGCTGCACCGCAGCGAATGAGGCCCGGCTGTGTCAGTCAGGCGGCGAGCTTCTGCTTGCGCTGCTGGTCGAGAAACTGCTCGTCCTCGGTCGAGCCTTTCAACGCCGCCGTCGACGCGTCGCGCTCGATCGTCGTCGTCACCGCGTCGAAGTAGCCGGTGCCGACTTCGCGCTGGTGTTTGACCGCGGTGAAGCCCTTCTCCGCCGCGGCAAACTCGGCTTCCTGCAGCTCGACGAACGCGCTCATCTGGTTGCGCGCATAGCCGTGCGCGAGATTGAACATCGAGTAGTTCAGGCTGTGGAAGCCGGCCAGCGTGATGAACTGGAACTTGTAGCCCATCGCACCGAGTTCCTTCTGGAACCTGGCGATCGTCGCGTCGTCGAGGTTCTTCTTCCAGTTGAAGCTCGGCGAGCAGTTGTACGCCAACATCTTGCCGGGAAACTGCTTGTGGATCGCCTCGGCGAACGCGCGCGCGTACGCGAGGTCCGGCTTGCCGGTCTCGCACCACACGAGGTCCGCGTACGGCGCGTACGCCAGCCCGCGCGACACGGCCTGTTGCAGGCCGGGCTTGGTGCGGAAAAAGCCTTCCACCGTGCGCTCGCCGGTCAGGAACGCTCTGTCGTTTTCGTCGACGTCGCTGGTGACGAGGTCGGCCGCCTCGGCGTCGGTGCGGGCGACCAGGATCGTCGGCACCCCCATCGTGTCGGCGGCCAACCGCGCGGCGACGAGTTTGGCCACGGCCTCGCGCGTCGGCACCAGCACCTTGCCGCCCATATGGCCGCACTTCTTGACCGACGCCAACTGGTCCTCGAAGTGCACACCCGCGGCGCCGGCGTCGATCATCGCCTTCATCAGTTCAAAGGCGTTGAGCACGCCGCCGAAGCCCGCTTCGGCATCGGCGACGATCGGCGCGAAGTAATCGATGTAGCCCGGATCCCCCGGATTCTTGCCTTCCATCCACTGGATCTGGTCACAGCGCGCCAGCGCGTTGTTGATCCGGCGCACCACCGCGGGCACCGAGTTGACCGGATACAGCGACTGGTCCGGATACATCTCGCCGGCAATGTTCGCGTCGCCCGCGACCTGCCAGCCTGACAGATAGACCGCCTTCAGCCCGGCCTTGACCTGCTGCATCGCCTGGTTGCCGGTCAAGGCGCCGAGCGAATTGACGAAGGGCTCTTCGTTCATCATGCGCCACAGGCGCTCCGCGCCGCGCCTGGCGAGCGTGTGCTCGACCTGCACCGAACCGCGCAGCCGGACGACGTCGTCCGCGGTGTACCCGCGTTTGATGCCCTTCCAGCGCGGGTTCTCGTTCCATTCCTTCTGCAGGCGTTGTGCCTCAAGCTTGCGTGCGGTCATGCGTGCTCCTGTGAGAAAAAGATTCCAACCATTGCGTCGATCCGGGTGCCCTCGCACGGCGAATCCGGCGCTGCACTTGAACGACATGCTAGAGGCGCACGCGCAACGCAGCAACACAAGTATCTTAT
Source organism: Pseudomonadota bacterium (assembly GCA_029778535.1). GTDB lineage: Bacteria > Pseudomonadota > Gammaproteobacteria > Burkholderiales > Burkholderiaceae_F > JAKOQB01. The sequence goes on from JAKOQB010000143.1 coordinate 73,323, forward strand.
AGAAGAGTCTTCATTCTTCTCTTTTATATCAATGCCCTGCATCATTCGTTTCGCGATACGGAAGAGAATTTGTGATCATGAAAGGGAGCGTTTTGCCGCGCACAAGTGCAGATTCCGCGATACAAAACGGTTGCCGTGTTCCGAAAATTCTCGTTGCGGCCGCGATCAGGGCAGCAGCGGCTGCGCGCTGACTAGGATGCCGTCGCGGTCCGCGTAGACCCATTCGCCCGGGCGAACCGGCACGCCCAGGATCTCGATCGCAAGATCGCGCTGCCCTTCGCCGCGCTTGATCGAGCGGCGCGGATTCAGCGCCCGCGCGCGCACGCCGAGGTCGCAGGCATCGAGCTCGTCGGCATCGCGCACCGCGCCGAATACGATCACGCCCTGCCACTGGTTCCTCGCCGCCGCTGCTGCGAGGTTGCCGCCGAGCACCGCGCAGCGCGTGCTGCCGCCGGCATCGACGACCAGCACCTTGCCGGCGCCCGGCGTCTTCACCATCTCGGCCAGCAGCGAGTTGTCCTCGAAGAGCTTCAGCGTGACCGCGCTGCCGTGAAAGCGCGCGCGGCGGCCGAACGCAAGCCATCCCGGCGGCAGCACGCGCAGTTGGCCGCCGGCAATCCGCTCCTCGTGGGCGTCGCACAGATCCGGGGTGGCAAACTGCGTGGAATTCATGCTTCCCCTACTCCGCAGCGGCAACCGCGGCGGTGCGCGTCCGCACGCCGACGCGCAGCGCGCCGATCAGTGCGCCGAGCTGGAACGCCGCGACCGCGTACAGCGCCACGGCGAAGTGGCCGGCGTCGAGTACGGGCCCGAGCAGGATCGGCGCCATCGCCAGCCCCACGTCGGTGCCCGAATACACGAAGCCATACACGCGCCCGTACGAGCGCTTGCCGAACTGCGATGTGGCCGCCTTGCGTACCAGCAGATCGCGATTCGGCCCGGCCACGCCGACGCCGAAGCCCATCGTCGCCATGCAGGCGAGCACCGCCCAGCGCGGAACCGTTGCGGTTGCCAGCACCAGCGCGACCAGCGCCGCCAGACCGAGCATCAGCGCGATCACCTTGTCGCTGTCGGGGAAGCGCGCCGCGACGAATCCGCCGGTCACGATGCCCGCCGCGCTGCCGAGCAGGTACGCCGTCAGCGCGGCGGTCGCGAGCGCGAGCGGCATCTTGTACACGCTACCCAGTACGGCCGGCGCGTACGTCTGCAGGATGCCGAACCCCGACGTGGTCAGGAAGAAGAACAGGAAGCACAGCCATACCGCGGCCGAGCCGAGGAAAGCGAACTGCGACTCGGCGCGCCCGCCTTCCGTCGTCGCCGAACCGGCCGCGATGATTGCGTGCGCGGCCTGGTCGTCGATGATCCGCCACCGCGCCTGCAACAGCGCGAACACGACCGCCCCCACCGCCGCCGCGCCGAACGCCGCGACGTGCCAGTTCCATACCCCCGCAAGTCCGGTGACGAACGCCGGCGCCGCGGCCCAGCCGAGGTAGCCGGCCAGCCCGTGCGCGGAGAACGCGTGCCCGAGGCGCGGCGCGGTGACGCGCCGGTTCAGCAGCGTGAAGTCGGCCGGGTGAAAGATCGAATTGCCGAACCCTGCGGCCGCCGCCCCGAGCACGAGCCCGGCGTAGCTCGTCGCCAACCCGACCAGCACGCCGGCGACGCTGAGCATGCCGATGCCGAACATCAGCACGCGCCGCGCGCCGACGCGATCGACCACGAATCCGGCCAGTGCCTGCCCGATCCCGCTGACCAGGAAGAAAACCGTGGTCAGGAACCCGACCTGCGTGAACGACAGGTCGAAGTCCTTCATCAGCCACGGAAACAGCGATGGCAGGAGAAGGTGAAAGAAGTGCGACGTGCCGTGCGCGATCCCGACCAGCGAGATCACTTCAACGTCGTGGCGCGCGTCGATCGGTTCGGCCAGCGTGCTCACGGGCCGCCTCCCGCTTGCCATCGGTGAGCGCGCGGACCGCGGCGAGCGTCGTCGCGGCGCTTCGGTTCCATTCGATTCTTCACCTTCGTCTGCGGCCGTCGCGCCGGACGGCGAGTGGGATAATACGGCCTGACTTCACGAGGAATTGCCCATGCGCCGCACCCGGTATATCTCCCGCGCGCGCCACTCCGCCGACGCCGAAACGCTGGCCAAGCTTGCCCGCCGCCTCGCCGAATCCGGCAGCCGCATCGAAGACCGGCTGTGGGAGCGGCGACTGGCCGAACTAATCAACGACCGCCTGACGCGCGGCTTTGCCGACGCGATCGAAGCCGCGCTCGACGATCTCGCGCGCACCAACGCGCGCGCGTACGACGATCTGGCCGATCTGGCGGAATCGTCCGCCGAAAGCGCGACCATCGACATCGACGGCAAGCCGCACGACGCGCTGCTGCTCGCGATACCCGTGCTCGCGTGGTCGCGCTACAAACTGCCGACGACCACGCTGTCGAGCACTCTGGTCGACAACGTCGCGGTGCAGATCACCGGCCATCTGGCCGCGCGCGGCACCCGGCTCGCGGTGGCCGATTACCTGTACTCGATCGACCAGTTGCCCGAATCGCTCGGCGAGGTCCACGACGCCGCGCACGTGCTGTTCGAAGCCGCTGCGCAGGGCAAGCGAATGAAGGTCGATCCGAAGAGCTTGCGCGAGCCGGTGTCGATGCTGGCCGATACGCGCTATCTGCTCGCGGCGCTGATCGCGCCGCAGGGCCAGGCGCTGTATCACTGGCAGGAAACGGGGGTCGACCCCGACGCCAAGCAGGGCGCGATCACGACGTTCTGCGAGCAGACCGGCAACGCGCTGCAGCCGCTGATGACCGGTTGCCGCTACCGCGTGTTGGCGCCGAACGCGTTCCACGCCGCGCTGCGCGACGCCGATCGCCAGTTGCGCGAGTTCTCGGTCGAGGCGGCCGTGTCGTACCTGAAGCTGGCGTACGACCTCAAGCCGGGCGAACTGCAGGCCACCGTCGCCGCCTTCGAGGACAAACGTGTCGAAGAGGCGCGCATCGGCATTTCGAAGGCGAGCGACGATGACGCGGTGATCGAGGGCGTGGTGTGGCCGCTGCTTGGCGACGACGAGGACAAGGCGCAGGAGGAAATCGAGGCCGCCCTGCGCACGCAGGGCATCACGCGCATCACCACGCACGCGCAGCGCTTTCCGCTGGAATACTGCGACGACTGCGGCGCGCCGATGTTCCCGAACCCCGCCGGCCACGCGGTGCACGCCGAGCCGCCGGAGGAAGCGGACGAGCAACCGACGGCTCCGTTGCATTAAGCGCGGCGGCTACGTCCGCATCAAAGTACTTTTCCCGAACAGGCTCTCGATCAGATCGACCGCGAGTTCGGCCGTGCGGTTGCGCACGTCGAGCGCCGGATTCAGCTCCATCACGTCGAGCGACGCCAGCAGGCCGGAGTCGGCGATCATCTCCATGCACAGTTGCGCCTCGCGGTAGCCGGGCCCGCCGCGCACCGTCGTGGCCACGCCGGGCGCGATCTCCGGGTCGAGGAAATCGACGTCGAAGCTCACGTGCAGGTGCGTGTCGCCGTTCATCATCGCCAGCGCCAGCTCCATCGTGTGCCGCAGCCCCATCTCGTCGATGAAGCGCATGTCGAACACCTCCAGCCCGACCTCGTGCACGAGGCGCTTCTCGCCCGGGTCGACGCTGCGGATGCCGATCTGCCTGATCGACTTGGGGCCGAGCGCCGGCGTGGCGCCGCCGATCGACACCAGCTCGCGCGGGCCGTGCCCGCACAGGCACGCGACCGGCATGCCGTGCAGGTTGCCGCTCGGCGTCAGTACGTTGGTATTGAAGTCGGCGTGCGCGTCGAGCCACAGCACGCGCAACTGGCGGCGCTGCTCGCGGCAATGACGCGCGACCGCTGCAATCGACCCGATCGCCAGGCTGTGGTCGCCGCCAAGCACCACCGGCAGGCGATCGGCACGCAATTCCTCGAGCACCGCGTCGTACACGAGGCTGCTCCACGCCGCGACTTCCGAAAGATGCCGGTAGCCGTCGACTGGCGGCAGCCAAGGGTTGGCCGGACCCGACAGATTGCCCCGGTCGATCACCTCGACGCCGTGGCTCTGCAGCGCGGCGCCGATGCCGGCGACCCGCAGCGCCTCCGGCCCCATGCTCGCGCCGCGCACGCTGGCGCCGACATCGGTCGGCGCACCGATCAGGGAGACTTTGCGATTCATGCGCGAATTTTCCACGAAGACGCGCCGCGCGGGCAGTTTCGGCGAAAATGCGCGCCTCGGAGGGGGACGCGATGCCAGGACTGCTCGACTGCTTCAGGCGTGCCTCAGCGCCCGCGCGGCTGATCGCTCTGGCGGGCCGTGCGCAGACAAACGGCCCCGACGAGCCGATACGGCTCGTCGCACCCTACCCGCTTGGCGCGGCCTGACGGACACGCTGGCGCGTTCGATCGCCGAGCCGCTTTCGAAGTCTCTCGGCCAGTCCGACTGTCCGCACACGATCGGCGCCGCGCCCGGCTGCCTGGCGCGCGGGAGTTCACTGTTCGGCGCGCGCCGGAAGAAGGTGCGCGAAAACAATGCGCAGCGGGTCTTCGGATTGTGAAAGGTGCGTTGAATGAACTCTCCGGAAGGGGCATTCCTCCGGCGTCATTCCCGCCCAAGCGGAAATCCACAGCGCTTCGCAGACGGCGGCTGGATTCCCGGTTTCGCGGGGATGACGCTGCGCGCAACAACCATCGGCAGGACGCCAGAAGACAGGAGGCGCCTGGAAACGCCGCACCTTCACGCTCGCGGCGCGCGGATCCTCTGGCATCGCTCGCGCAGCACAAGCCGCGGCTGCACATCCTGGTCGGATTTCCACCCGGAGGCTCGGCTGACGTGATCGCGCGCACTGGCGGACGAACGCAAGACGGTGCTGAACCAGATCGTGATCGCCGACAACAGGCCCGGCGCAGCAGGCAGCGTCGCGCTCGGCGAACTGAAGCGCGCCGCACCCGGATAGCCGGACACTGATCGTGTCGCCGATCGCGCGCATTGTGACGTTCGGGTTCGCCGTCACCGCGTGGCCCGCTGCACCGCCGGGTGATCTGAAGGCGATGTTGGCGTGGGTGAAGGCGAATCCATGCTCGACATGGCCGCGGTCGGCGCGCGCGCGTGGGTCGTCGCTCTGTGGAGTCGCTGGTGGCCGACGACGAGGATCCTCCGCCGAGACGGAAAGCTTCGACGCCGCCGCCGGCCGGCTCGGATTGAGGCTGTTTCCCCAACCGGGGCGAGCCGGATGCAGCGGATCCTCGGCGCGCTCAAGCCCCAAGCCGCCGGGGCCGAGTGGGACGACATTGAATCGCGCCTTGCGCGGTGCACGACGGCGGAAGGCTGCGCCGGATCGAGTGAGCCCGTGTTGACCGCGGCCCGTCGCTGAACGCGTGCTGGCCGTCGCGTGTCATGGCGCGCAGGACCGCGCCCGAATCGCCGGCGTCAGGCAGCCGCGGCACCCGTTTCCGCTGTCTTGCGGCGTGGCACTGCCGTTCGCGGCCGCGCGACCGGCCGCGGCCGTGCGAGCTTGACCGCCCGCTGTTGCGGGCGTTTCGCAGCAGCCGCCTGTTGCGCGCGCGCCGCGAGCGCAAGCTCGCGCACACGCGCGATGTCCTCGTCCGTGAACGGCCCGTTGACGCCCGAGATCGCGGCGAGCTTCATGCCGTGCTTCAGCCCCATCTTGTAGATCTCGCGCACCTTCTCCCACTCGATCGCGCGGCCGACGGTGAAATTCTCGAAGCGCCCTTCCAGCGCGAGCACGATCGTCTCCGCGAGGCATGCGTACGCGACGCCCTGCGGCAGGCCGATGTTCTTCATCTTCACGTCGCCGGGCAACTGGATCTCGCCGGACTCGATCACCAGCACGTCGGGCCGCTTGGCGACTTCCTCCGGCGGCAGGTCGAGCGGGCGCGCCACGTCGGTGATCACGCAGCCGGGCTTGACCTTCATGATGTCCAGCACCTTCTTGCCGGCGCCGGAAGTGGCGGTGACGATCATGTCCATGTCGGCGATGTCCTTGTCGGCGCGCGCCGAAAGGAACAGCTTCGCGTCCGGCGTTTCCTGCAGGATCGATTCCTTCAGCGCCAGCAGCTTCGCGGTCTCCGGCGACACGAGATAGACCTCCTCGGCCGCCTTGGCCAGCAGCCGCGAGCAGACCGATCCGATCGCGCCGGTCGCACCCACCACCATCGCCTTGAATTTCACCCGCTCCTTGCCGACCGGCTTCGGCAGCAGCCCCATGCGCAGCACCGCGTCGTGCGCGGCCCACAGGGCGCCGGACGCGCTGTAGCTGTTGCCGGTCGTGATCGGCAGCGGCGCGCGCTTGGCCACCGTGACGCCGGCGTCGCCGACCACCTTCGTGAACGCGCCCAACCCCATGATCTGCGCGCCGAGCCGCTTCGCCATTTTCGCCGCGTCGAGAAGCCGCCGGTACGTGAATTCTGGACTGTGGCTCATGATCTCCTTCGGCGTGCCGCCGACCGAGATCAGCCACCCTTCCGCCTCCACGCCGGTGGGCGACTTGATGCCGGTGACCTTCGAGTAGACGAACGGCGGCGCGTACGCCATCACGCGCTCGAGCGCGTCCATGAACACCGGCGGCGACACACGCGACAGCACGTCGATCGCCTTGATCTTCTTGAAGTACTCCTGCGACAGCGGATGGATCACGAACGCGAAGCGGTTGACGCGCCGGAAGCCGTTGGGGTAGATGATGCGCGGCTCGATCTGCAGATCGGTGATGATCTCCAGGTAGTCGTCGTCCAGAATCTCGTCCGGGCTCTTGCCGGTCGCCGCGATGATCATGGCGTCCAGCAGGTTCGGCGCCAGCACGTGGTGGAACAGGAACGGTGCGCCGTCGACGATCATGTTCACGCCCTTGTCGCGGAACTGCGCGATGCGTTCGTCGTTCACCGTCGACGTGATGATCGTCTTGCCGCCGAGCTCCTCGAGGCCGAAATCGTCCAGCTCATGTACCGGCGCCACGATCACGGTGGCGCTGCTCATCGCCCGGCGCAGCACGTACTTCGCCCAGTCCTGCAGCAGACCCACGGTCATCACGCGCGGCGGCGTCCAGTTCGCCGCGTAGTGCGCACCGCGTGCGTACAACGCGAGCGCGTCGAGCGAAGTCAGCAGCTTGGGCACGCCGAGCTGCAGCAGCGGATCGGCAAACTGCAGGTTGTCGGTGTACTCGGCCATCGACTGCGCCAGCCTCTGCTGCGCGAGGCCGGAGAAGAACAGCACCTTGGCGCTGTTGAAGTAGGCTCCCAGCTTGATCTGCGCGTGGCGCACCGCCCATTCGAGGAAGATCTCGCCCAGCCGTGCGCCGGTCGTGACCGGAACGCGCGTCGCCACCGCGGCGAGCCGCGCGCCATCCTTCTCGTTGAACCGCCGCGGGCCGGCGCTGCTGTCCGGGACCATGCCGAGCCCGATCGCGTTCGCGCGACTTTCCCAATGCTTCAGCAGCTTCGCGGCCTTGGCGATGCTGCCGTCGGTGCCGACTCGGCGCACCGTCATCTTCTGGCCCAGAAAGCGGGCGGTGAACTCGAAGTCCTGGTGGCTTCCCCCAAGGCTGATGCTGACGACGTGTTTCATACCGTTTTCAATGCGAGATTTCGCCGCTTCATTTGACAATTTCGTATGCGGGCTCGGGTCGAACCTGCCACTGTTGCCAACAGTCGACCACAGTTGAGGGAGGAGATCTTGACGCAGAACACGCTTGCTGACCTGGTCCGCACGATCGGGTTCCCCGCCGCGAAGCGCGCCGCCGGAGTCGTCACCCGGCTGATTCCGATCCCGCGGCCGACGCTGCTGGTCGGGCCCGGCGCGAGCGCGCGGCTGGGTCACGCGATCGCCGATTTCGGCCACCGCAAGATCCTGCTGGTTACCGACGAGATCATCGTCGGCCTGGGCCTGCTGACGCCGCTCACCGATGCGCTCGCTTCAGGCGGCGCGCGCTTCGTCGTGTACGACGAAGTCGCGCCCGACGCGCCGATCCCGCTGATCGAGAAAGGCATCAAGCTCTTCAAGCGCGAGGACTGCGACGCGATCGTCGCCTTCGGCGGCGGCTCCGTGATGGATGCGGCCAAGGTCATCGGCCTGGCTGCCGCCAACGACAAGCACCCGCGCCAGCTGGTCGGCTACTTTCGCGGCCTGCGCGGCCCGGCGCCGATCTATGCGGTGCCGACCACCGCCGGCACCGGCTCCGAGGTGACCGTCGCCGCCGTCGTCTCCGACCCCGCGCACAGCCGCAAGCTCGTGATCGCCGACACGCGCATCGTGCCGCGCATGGCGGCGCTCGACCCCAGCCTGATGGTCGGCCTGCCGCCGCACATCACCGCCGCCACCGGCATGGACGCGCTGACGCACGCGGTCGAGGCCTACATCGGCTACTGGTCGACCGATTTTTCCGACCGCATGGCGCTGTCGGCCGTGAGCATGATCTACGAGAACCTGCCGCGCGCGTTCGAGCACGGCAGCGATCTCGCCGCGCGCGAAAAAATGGCGCTGGCGTCGACCTACGCCGGCTTCGCGTTCACGCGCGCCAACGTCGGCAACGTGCACGCGATCGCGCACCAGTTGGGCGGCAGGTATCACACCCCGCACGGGCTCGCCAACGCGATCATGCTGCCGCACGTGCTGCGTTTCGAAAGCGCCGCGATCACCGACAAGCTCGCCACGCTCGCGCTGCGCGCCAAGGTCGGCCAGCCGGGAGAGCCCGAGGCCGAGCTGGCGGGGAAGTTCCTCGACTCCATCGACGCACTGAACGAACGGCTGAAGATCCCGCGCCACCTCGACGCGCTGCGCGAAGGAGACATTCCCGCGCTCGCCAAGGCCGCGTGCCGGGAAGCCGACACCAACTACCCGGTGCCGCGCACGATGTCGCAGCAGGATTGCGAGGCGCTGCTGCGCCGGGTGCTGCCCGCCGCGCCGCAGGCAAGAAATGCTTCGACCGTGGCCCGCAAACGGCCGGCGCCGGCAGGCACTGCGAAGAAGTCGACCAGGACGCGCAAGCCGCGCGACGAAGCCGCCGCGCCGTGATTGCGAAGCGTCAGAGCCCGGATCGACCGTGAGCAAGCAGCGCGAACACCACTGAGCCAAAGCAGATCGCCCGCGACTCCAGCGCGAAGACCGCCTGAAGTCATGCTGAATCGGAATCGGCCGCTTGCGCAACCACGTCAAAGCCGGCCACCGTCGCACGGCCTGCGCTCGGGGGCAGCAGCGTCGCCAGCATCTTGATCGCCGTGGTCTTGCCCGCGCCGTTTCGACCTACGAGCGCGAAGATCTCTGCCGCCTCGACATCGAGATCGAGCCCGTCGACCGTGGTCACTTCGCCGAAACGGCGGGTAAGTCCGCGCGTGTGGATCATCGGGTCGGCCGCGCGATGCCCGCTCCGCTGCGTTTGCCCATGAGCACAACAAGTTACCGTCGCGCCGCGCGTGCGGATCTCAGGCATCCACGTTGACACCAACCAGCGAGGAACGCGCCACGGTGGGCTCCCATCAATACGCAGTGCGGTAACGCGCTGTTACGAGAAGGATGCGGTATCGGTCGCTCCCGATCGAAAGGCATCAGTGCTCTGAAGCATGGGACTCAGACAATCCGATCGCGTTCACATCCGTCGGTCCCGGCGCCGTCGCCTGCGCCGCGTCGGTGACCCGCGCGATTGCCGGCACCGGACGCTCCGGCTGCCCACGCGACGCTCGGCGCGGCCAGCACGCGGTCGCGACGCGGATGCGCGTTCGTCTACAGGTTCCGCGCGCGGGCGGCCAGTTCGCCGAGCATGAAGGTCAGATACGGCGGCACGCAGCCGAGGTGACTCGACGGCGCCGCAGGGCAGTCGGTCAGCGCGACATCGCGGGCACCGCGCGCCAGCATGGTCTGCAGCGTCTGCGTCGCGACGACGTATGGCACCGTCTGATCGTCGCGGCCGTGGAAGAACCTCACCGGCGCAATCGGCGCCCAGTCGTGCGCGTTGCTATGGCGCTCGATCGCCGCGTCGTCATCGGCGAGGAAGTTGTCGATGATCGTGGTGTCGAATACGACGTCCGCATCGGCGGGGATCAGTCGCTTGAGCAGTTCATCGCGCAATTGGTTGCGGACCGCGCCGCCCAGGAACCGCAGCAGCTTCGGCGTGATCAACGCCCCGAGCACCGGAACCTCATCCTGAACGCGGCTCAGAAGCGCGTCGAGCGTTACGCCGACGTGATACGGGCCCGCGCCCGGCACTACGGCAACCAGGTTCGCGAGGTGCGGGCTGTTGGCGGCCTGCAGCGCGCGATGCGCGGCGACGGTCACGTACCCGCCTTCGGAGTAGCCGATCAGAAAGAGCTGGCCATTGTCGGCCACGTTGTTTCTCGCTCGCCAGGTCTTTGCGGCGGTCAGCAGATCGACCACCGCGGAAGCGGACGGCGCCGACAGCAGATACGGATGCCGCGCACCTTTCGACGCGCCGTAGCCAACGTAATCCGGCGCGATCACGATGAAGCCCAGCGACGCAAAGACCACGGCCGGCTCGGCGGCCACCGCGTTGCTGCTCGGCGCCTCCGCGTCCTTGAACATCGTGCCGTGCTGGTAGCTCAACACCGGACTGGTCGCGCCCGCCGCCTTTACCGGCACGCTGACCAGCGCGGAAGCGACGATCTCCTTGCCTTGCGCATCGAGCGTCAGGTAGGTCACGCGGTAATTGGCGACCTCGTACCGTGGCGTGACGCCCGGGATCGAACCGCCCGCCGCCTGCACCGCGCTGGCGATGTCCGCCGCGGGAATGCTGTTCAGGCGCGTGGCCCCCTCCAGCCGCCCAACCCCGCTCGGCTCGCTGACGGGCGGAGGAGCTGTGGATTCCGAAGACGAGCGGACGCCGCAGGCGGTCAGGAGCCACAGCAACGGGATCAGCAGGAACGTTCGCAGCAGGCCGACATGACAACGAGGCATGCACCGATATTACTTTGCAGTCGGGTGCCGGACCCTTTGCTTCCGTACGCGCAAACGGGCATCGTTTCGGCCGTCGGGTGACGATCACTCAGTAGAAGACGCATGCAGGAATCGAGAAGGGACTTCATCACGTCGGGCGCGACGCTCGCCGAGGGCGCGCAGGGCGACTACCCGAAGATCGAGAGTGTGCAGCCGGCCGCGCCGATCCCGGTCGCGGCGCGCAACGTCTACGCGGTGGGCTGGAACTATCCAGCGCACTTCGAGGAAGGCAAGGCGCTGCGCGATCCGAACCAGAAGTGCCCGGAACAACCGGTGTTCTTCTCCAAGGCCTCCCATTGCATGAACGGGCCGTTCGCGCCGACTCCGTACGACCCGAAGGTGTCGACGCTGATCGACCGGGAGGGCGAGCTCGCCGTCATCATCGGCAAGCGCGGCCGCAACATCCCCGAAGCCGAAGCGATGAACGACGTGTTCGGCTTCTCGGTGATCAACGACACCACCGCGCGCGACGTGCAGCAGACGCGTCACGGCGGGCAGTGGTTCAAGGGCAAGAGCCTCGACGGCCACGGCCCCATGGGACCGTGGATCGTCACGAGCGGCGCGCTGAACCACGACAGCCTGAAGCTGCAGACGCGCGTAAACGGCGTGCTGAAGCAGGACGCCAACACCGGTCAGATGTTCTTCAAGGTGCCGGCGATCATCGCCGAGCTGTCACTCGGTCTCACGCTCGAGCCGGGCGACATCATCGCCACCGGCACGCCGCCCGGCATCGGCCACGCGATGAAGCCGCCGCAGTAAATGAAGCCCGGCGACATCATGGAAACCGAGATCAGCGGCATCGGCGTGATCCGCAACGAGATCAAGTCGGTCTGACGCGAGTCGCCGACTTCGTGCCAGCTTCACGCGTTGCGGGGACGGGCGCCATTGACGTTGGTCAAGCCATCCGACACGACGGCGCCCAGCATGCCACCATGTTGAAGGTGAGCGCATGAGGAATCTCGCCGGTCGCGCAGGGATCCTCGCAGTGGCGGCACTGTGGTTGGCATTGGCGTGTGTTCCCGCCGCCGCGCAGCAAAGCAGGACCGTCTCCGGCATCGTGATCAGCTTCGGCATCGTCCCCGCCGAAGTCGCACTGCGCGCAGACGGACATCGCGATTCGCATCCGACCAACCCACCGGCCGGATCGCAGCACCTGCTCATCACGCTCGACGAGGCGAAGACCGGCAAGCGGATCGGCGACGCGAAAGTCGTGATCGAAGTGGCCGATCCGCACGGCCGCAAGGAGAAGAAGCCCTTGCTGCACACGCAGGCAGCCGGTCTTGCGGACTACAGCGAGTTCTTCCGGTTCGGCTCGCAGGGCGCCTACTCCGTCCGCGTGATCGTCACGCCGAAGCCGGGCGCGAAGCCGGTCGAGGCTCGCTTCACCGTCCACCATGTGATCTGACCGCGGTCGACCGGCCGACGCGCTGAAATTCAAGTACCCGTCGAAAGAAATAAATCGTTCGACACGCACCGAGATAACGGGTACTGTGCGCCTGCTTTCGATAGAGCTTCGTTCTTCCTCCGGTTTTCTTCGGCCTGACGCAGTCCTCCGCGGCAGCGCATCCTAGGGTTCCCCAGGTTCACGTTTCTTGACCGTTAGCTCGCCGCGGGGCGTTCTCGCGGCCGATGACTTCTCAATCACCTTTCAAGGAGCGAGAAAATGGCTACTGGCACCGTCAAGTGGTTCAACGACGCAAAAGGCTTCGGATTCATCACACCCGAAGACGGCGGCAAGGATTTGTTCGCGCACTTCTCCGAGATCCAGGCCGGCGGCTTCAAGTCGCTGACCGAGGGTCAGCGCGTTGAATTCGTCGTCAAGCAGGGAGCAAAGGGTCCGCAAGCGGCCGAGATCAGGACCGTCTGACGCCGGTCGACTTACCGACGCGCGGCCTCGCGCCGCGCGTTGTCTTCTCTTGCGCCGCGGCAACCGCGTGACGCAAGAACTCATCCATGTCGCAACCCGGCGAAAGCCGCGTTGCGCTCGCGCGCGAGAACCGGCGCATGCCGCTGACTCGTGTTCCCGTATTCCCCGGAGGCCTCGCCATGGCAAAGGAAGAGCATCTCGAAATGAACGGCGTCGTCAATGAAGTGTTGCCCGACTGCCGGTTCCGCGTGACCCTGGACAACGGTCACCAACTGGTCGCCTATTCCGCCGGCAAGATGCGCAAGCACCACATCCGCATTCTTGCGGGCGACAAGGTGTCGCTGGAACTCTCGCCCTACGATCTGAGCAAGGGGCGGATCACGTTTCGCCACATCGAAGCCCGGCGACCGAGCGGATCGCCTCAGCGGCGCAGATAGTCCCGGTGCAGCAGATCCATTCGAGCATCGACATCGAAGCGCCCGCGTCACTGGTATGGGCCATATTGACCGACTTCGACGCGTACAAGCGGTGGAACCCGTACCTGCGCGCCGTCCTTGGCAAGCCGACCACCGGCGACACGCTGAGCATCGCCCTGCAAGGCCGGACTCGCGCCGTGACGTCCATCAGTTCGTTGCTGACGCGAGTGCGCGAGCCGCGCGAGATGCGCTGGCGTCAACGGCTCGTGGCGCCCGGCATCTACACCACCGAACACAGCCTGCGTATCGAAACTTTGCCGGCCGGCGGCGTGCGATTCCATCAGACCGAGCAGATCAAGGGGCTCTTCGCCTCGTTTCTCGGCCGAGGCAGCCGGCGGGCGACCGAAGAAAGCTTCCATGCCATGAGCCATGCGCTCAAGACCCGCGCCGAACACATGCAGAAGAGCCTGGCCGCTGCGGGTGATACGGCCCGGTGATCGGCGGGTCGGCACGATCGCGACACCCTCCGGCCGTCGTTGACGCGCGAAGAACGGACTCACAGGCGGCACAAGACTCGGTTCGGCGCCAACGCGACAAGAACCACAAGAGGAGAACCATGACCCTACGCACTCATTCCGATCCGATCGCAAAAGAGTTCACATCTATCACCGGTGACTGCACGGCGACGGCCGTGCACGCCGATTCGCCGAGCGGCCTTGAGGACGGTCTGATGCCCCTCGAAGCGGCAGCCAAGACAATCCTCGTCAAAGCCAACGGTCTGCCGGCCTACTGGAAGGCAACCGGATTGGGACCGCGTGGGAAGAACTGCTGAACACCGACGACCGGGCGGTCGTCCCGAGCCCCGGTCAGCGCGCCTTCCGGCCGCGCGCCGCATGCCGCTGTCGCTCACCGACCTTCGCGGGCTGACGCGTCTGGGGTTCGATGCCACCGTCGGCGTGACCGATCTGGTGGAGCAGATGCACTGCACGATCGGCGACGTTGCCGCTCCGCTGGGCCGGCCGCGCTCGAAGCGGACTCGCGGCATCACCGGGTTCGTGTACCGGACGATCCGCGGCACCACCCGCCTCGTCTCGCGCAGCGTCGACGCATCGTTGCGCCTGCTGGAGCCGCCGGCGAAAGAAGCTTCCGTCTCGCCCATGCGCGAGGCGGCGCTCGCGGCGATCAATGGCGTGTGGGGCGACCATCTCGATGCGAGCGGCAACCCGCTCGCGATTCCGATGTCGTTGCGCGTGGAAGGCAGGCGCATCGACCTCACGGCCGATGGCCTGAAGGCCGCCCTGCCCGCCGTCACCGGACGCATCGCCGTGCTGGTGCACGGCCTGGGCATGAACGACCTGCAGTGGCAACGCGACGGGCATCACCACGGCGCGATGCTCGCGCGTGAGCTGGGCTACACAGCGCTCGTACTTCACTACAACAGCGGTCTGCACATTTCCGACAACGGCGAACGCTTCGCTGCCTTGCTCGAAGCCTTGATCGCGCTCTGGCCCCGGCCGGTCGAAGAGCTGGTGCTCGTCGGCCACAGCATGGGCGCCCTGGTGGCACGCAGTGCCTGCCATGTGGCCGAGACCCGATCGCTGGCGTGGCGCAGACGCCTCACGAAGCTTGTCAGCCTGAGTGCGCCTCACCACGGCGCGGTGCTCGAACGCGGCGGCCATCTGCTCGACACGGTCCTTGAACTGAGCCCCTACGTGGCGCCCTTCACTCGCCTGGGCAACGCACGCAGCGCCGGCATCACCGACCTGCGCTACGGCAACGTCCGGCGCAGCGACTGGCATGGCCGGCATCCGCACGACCAGGCGCACGACGATCGCACGCCGACGCCGCTGCCGGCCGGCGTGCGGGTCTATCTGCTCGCCGCCACGACGGCGGAACATCCGCGCGGATTGCGGCACACGATCATCGGAGATGGCCTCGTCACGCTCGCCAGCGCCTGGGGCGAGCATCGCGACCCGGCGTTCGCGCTCAACGTGCCGCCATCGCACAAGGGCCTGATCACGCGGGCCGGCCACTGGGATCTGCTGAACCGCCGCGAAGCCGCCGACGCGTTGCGGCGCTGGCTCGCCTGAATCGTATCGGGCGGCGGGACCGGTCGGTTAGGGTCCCTTCACATCCGTCGCCACGAGGTCAGACGACGAAGACCTCACGGTATCCGTTGGTGCGCGACAAATTCGTGACGTCGTTTCCGCTTCGTCCCCACAGCTCCAGCGGATTGCCGACCGTGCTGCGCAGGTGCCTGCGCGCCATGGCGGCCGTGACACGATCGTCGAACGACACGCTCTGCGCATACCGCTGGCCTGCGAGCCGATACAACCAGATCCGTCGACGCACGATCATCACGACTCCGCGGACACCTCTTCCGCGCTCTGCGCCAGCTGTTTGCGACGCTTGGCGCCGTTGCGGCCGGTCAAGAGCGAAGTGATCCGTTGATCAAATGCCGCCGCAGTGTTTTCCGGCAGCCGGCCGATCGATCGCTGGCGATCGAGATTCTCGAGCAGACTGAGCAACTGGTCCTGGCTGAGCGCCTGCAGCTTCTCGTCGGTCCAGTCGAGAAGCATCGGCGCATGGAAGATCGGTTTTGCTGCAATTGTTGACTTGCGCACCATCGACGGCCCTTTCGTTCAGAGGTTTCAGTTCAATACGGGCGCCCGAAGTGCCCACACGCGCTCCTTGCGGTGCATCCGTGCCCTGTCCTTTGTCCAGCGCCGGGGCGCTCCGAAGTCCGCAACGATGTTCCGGGCCACCTGTGCCGCGGCCCCGATGTCGATGCGCGTCGCACCTGTCGCACCGGCGCAGTATGGACCCTTATCGGACCCTTATGGCACGAGCAGACGAAATCGCATCGACACGGACGACGTCGCGACTCGAATGCGGTAGCGGGCAATTCAGCCGCCGGCCGCAGGAAACAGATCGAACGACACCTGTTACAAATGCAGTTAGCGCAGCCTCGCCTGCGCTGAAGGTCGATCCACCCTCAAGGAGAGCGAAATGACGCAGAAGCGCGTAGTTCTGGTGACCGGTGGCATGGGCGGTCTGGGCGAGACGATCTCGATCAAGATGGCCGACGCCGGCTACAAGGTAGCCGTCACCTATTCGCCCGGCAATACCCGACGCGATCAGTGGCTGGCCGAGATGAAAGCGCGCGGCTATGAGTTCACCGCCGTCGAATGCGACGTCGCCAACGTCGACTCCTGCGCCAAAGCGGCCGCCGAAGTGCAGGCCCGGCTCGGGCCGATCGACGTGCTGGTCAACAACGCCGGCATCACGCGCGACATGACGTTCAAGAAGATGACCAAGGTCGACTGGGACGCGGTGCTCGACACCAACCTCGACAGCGTCTTCAACATGTGCAAGCCGATCGTCGACGGCATGGTCGAGCGCGGCTGGGGCCGCGTGATCAACGTGTCTTCGGTCAACGGTTCGAAGGGCGCGTTCGGGCAGACCAACTACGCGGCGGCCAAGGCCGGCATGCACGGATTCACCAAGTCGCTCGCGCTCGAAGTCGCGCGCAAGGGCGTCACCGTCAACACGATCTCGCCCGGCTACATCGGCACCAAGATGGTCACCGCGATCCCCAAGGACATTCTCGACACGAAGATCCTGCCGCAGATCCCTGTCGGCCGCCTCGGCAAGCCCGAGGAGGTGGCGGGGCTGATCATCTACCTCGCGTCCGAGGAAGCTGCGTTCGTGACCGGCGCCAACATCGCCATCAACGGCGGACAGCATATGCAGTGATGCGCGACCCGCTCCCGCGTGGTCAGGGGCGTCCCGTCAGTGCACGGTGCGCTCAAAGGTGAACTTCCCCTCGCGGAAATCGACCGGCACCACGTCCTTCGGCCCGACCTTGCCTTCGAGCACCAGCTTGGCGATCGGGTTCTCGATCTGCTGCTGGATCGCGCGCTTCAGCGGCCGCGCGCCGTAGACCGGATCGAAGCCGACCTTGGCGATCTCCTTCAGCGCGGCGTCGGACACCTCCAGCTTCATCTCCTGCGCGGCGAGCCGCTGCTCCAGGCGCTTCAACTGGATCTTCGCGATCGACGCGATGTGCTTCTGGTCGAGTGCGTGGAACACCACGATCTCGTCAATGCGGTTGACGAACTCGGGGCGGAAACTCCTGCGCACCTCGCCCATCACCGCTTCCTTGATCAGGTCGTAGTCCTGCCCGGCCATGCGCTGGATCTCGTGCGAGCCGAGGTTGGAGGTCATCACCAGCACGGTGTTCTTGAAGTCGACCGTGCGGCCCTGGCCGTCGGTCATGCGACCATCGTCGAGAACCTGCAGCAGGACATTGAATACGTCCGGGTGCGCTTTCTCCACCTCGTCGAGCAGGATCACGCTGTAGGGCCTGCGCCGCACCTGCTCGGTGAGCTGGCCGCCTTCTTCATAGCCGACATAGCCCGGGGGAGCGCCGATCAGCCGCGCGACCGAGTGCTTCTCCATGTACTCGCTCATGTCGACGCGCACCAGATGCTCTTCGCTGTCGAAAAGGAATTCCGCCAGCGCCTTGCACAGTTCGGTCTTGCCCACACCCGTGGGGCCGAGAAAGAGGAACGAGCCGAGCGGCCGGTTGGGGTCCGCCAGCCCCGCGCGCGAGCGGCGGATCGCCTCGGACACCAGCCGCACCGCCTCGTCCTGGCCCACCACGCGGCTGTGCAGCCGCTCTTCCATCCTGAGCAGCTTCTCGCGCTCGCCCTGCATCAGCTTGCTGACCGGGATGCCGGTCGCGCGTGAGACGACCTCGGCGATCTCTTCGGCGCCGACTTCCTTGCGCAGCAGCTTGAATTCCTTCTTGCCCTTGCCGCCTGTTTCCGCGGACTTCAATTGCGCTTCAAGCTTGGGTAACTGCTCGTACTGGATCCTGGCCAGCTCCTCGAATTTGCCCTTGCGCTGCAGTTCCGCCATTTGCGCCTTGAGCTTGTCGATCTCGGCCTTGATGTGCGCGCTGCCCTGCACCGCGGCCTTCTCCGCGCGCAGCAGTTCCTCGTAATCGGCGTATTCGCGCTCCAGCTTCCTGATCTCTTCCTCGATCAGGCCGAGCCGCTTGCGCGAAGCCTCGTCGGTTTCCTTTTTTACCGCCTCGCGTTCGATCTTGAGTTGAATCAGCCGCCGGTCGAGCTTGTCCATCACCTCCGGCTTGGAGTCGATCTCCATCTTGATGCGGGCCGCGGCCTCGTCGATGAGATCAATGGCCTTGTCGGGCAGAAAGCGGTCGGTGATGTAGCGATGGCTGAGTTCCGCCGCGGCGACGATCGCCGGGTCGGTGATTTCCACGCCGTGGTGCAGCTCGTATCTTTCCTGCAGGCCGCGCAGGATCGCGATCGTGCTTTCCACGCTCGGCTCGTCGACCAGCACTTTCTGGAAGCGGCGCTCGAGCGCGGCGTCCTTCTCGATGTACTTGCGATACTCGTCGAGCGTGGTCGCGCCGATGCAGTGCAGTTCTCCGCGCGCGAGCGCGGGCTTGAGCATGTTGCCGGCGTCGATCGCACCTTCGGCCTTGCCGGCGCCGACCATCGTATGCAGCTCGTCGATGAAGACGATGATCCTGCCCTCCTCGGCAGCGATCTCCTTCAGCACCGCCTTGAGCCGCTCTTCGAACTCGCCGCGATACTTCGCGCCTGCCAGCAGCCCCGCCATGTCGAGCGTCAGCACGCGCTTGCCCTTGAGCGTCTCCGGCACTTCGTCGTTGACGATGCGCTGCGCGAGCCCCTCGACGATCGCGGTCTTGCCCACGCCCGGCTCGCCGATCAGCACCGGGTTGTTCTTGGTGCGCCGTTGCAGGATCTGGATCGTGCGGCGGATCTCGTCGTCGCGTCCGATCACCGGGTCGAGCTTGCCCTGCCGCGCGCGTTCGGTGAGGTCGATCGTGTATTTTTTCAGCGCCTCGCGCTGGCTCTCGGCTTCGGCGCTGCCGACGTTGGCGCCGCCGCGCACCGCGTCGATCGCAGCTTCCAGCGCCTTGCGGGTCAGTCCGTGGTCGCGCGCGGTGCGCCCGGCGAGCCCTTTGTCGTCGGCGAGCGCGAGCAGGAACATCTCGCTCGCGATGTAGGCATCGCCGCGCTTCTGCGCCTCCTTGTCGGCCTGGTTCAGCACTCCGACCAGCTCGCGCCCGACCTGCACTTGGTTGTCCGTGCCGCTGACCTGCGGCAGGCCCTGCAGCGCGTTATCGACCGCCGTGGTCATCGGCCCCACGTTGGCACCTGCGCGCTGCAGCAGCGAGCGCGCCGAGCCGTCGCTCTGGCGCAGCATCGCGGCCAGCACGTGGATCGGCTCGATGTACTGGTGGTCGTTGCCGACCGCGATCGACTGCGCGTCGGCCAGTGCCTCTTGAAACTTGGTGGTCAGCTTGTCCTGTCGCATTCCTCGCCCCGAAAACGATGATTTCACTGCCGACGTGGGGCCGGCCGCGCGGTTTTCAACCGGCCGATAGAATCGGGCAGCCGCTTGACCACGGCACCGCGCCCGTCGCCCCGGCGCAGGCCGGGGCCCAAGTTTCAGCGCTTGCAATCGGGCCCCGACCTGCACTGGGGCGACGCGACCACGATAGCGACTCCCACCTTGCGCCTGCGCGCCCTCACCCTGCTGCTGCTCCTGCTGCTTACCTTCACCGCCGCGGGCGCGGAGCGACCGCTGGCGCGTTTGGCGGTGAAGGAAAAGGCGCCTGCGGAGGTGACGGCACTGCTCGACCGGACGCTGCAGTCGGCCGCTACCGAAGCCGGGCCGATCGATCGCGAGGAAGAAGAGCGCCTGCTGCGCCTGCTGCGCGCGGACACGATTGAAGTGCTTGCGACCGAGGGGTACTTCTCTCCCACGATGACGATCGTTCCGGACAACGACGGCCCCAGCCGCTATGTCGTCGACCTGGCGCTCGGTCCGCGCACGAAGGTCAGCCAGGTCGACATCACCTTCACCGGCGCGATCGCCGATCAGCCGGCACGCCAGCGCGAACTGCGCGCCGCGTGGGAACTCCACGTCGGCGAGCCGTTTCGCAATTCACAATGGTCGAACGCCAAGACGCGACTGCTGAACCGCGTGCGCAGCCGGGACTACGCCACCGCGCGGATCGCCGATTCATCGGCCGACGTCGACGTCGAGGCGGCCACTGCCAAGCTGCGCGTCGCGATCGACTCCGGGCCCGCGTACACGATCGGTGAACTCCAGGTCAAAGGGCTGTCGCGCTTCGATCGGGGGCTCGTGCAGCGGTACAGCCCCTTCAAGGTCGGCGATCCCTACGATGCCGACAAACTGCTCGCGTTTCAGAGCGCACTGCAGCGGTCGCCGTATTTCAGCACCGTCGTGGTCGATGCCGATCCGGAGCAGGCGATCGACCATCAGTTGCCGATCGTGGTGGACTTGAAGGAAGCGAAGACCAAGCGGGTGTCGGTCGGAGTCGGCTATTCGACCGACGCGGGCTTCCGCGGCGAGATGTCGTACCGGCAGACGCTGCTGTTCGGCTTCCCTTACACCCTGCACTCCGGCATCGGCCTGGACAAGACGCGCGGCGTGGCCTATGCGGACATCCTGCTGCCGCCGAAACCGGATGGCGAGCAGGACAGCCTCGGCGCACTGTACGAGCGCACCAACATCCAGGGCGTACGGACGCGTCGCTGGGCCGTGGGCGCGCAGCGCGCCAATTCACGCACGGCGGATCGAGTGACATACGACACCACGCTCGCGGTCAACTTTCAGCGCGAGACAACCACGGTCGCGAGCGACCCGACCGCCGACACCGCCAACGACGTCGTCTCCGGCACGTTTTCATGGACGCGCCGCGACGTCGACAGCATCACCAACCCGACCCGCGGCACGCTGTTGACGCTGTCGGGCACGGTCGGCCTGCGCCGCAGCGGTCTGACTGAACTCCTGAATCAGACGTTTGAGCGCGGCTACGGTCGCCTTGTCTACTACTGGCCGCTGTCGCCGCGCGACCAGGTGATCCTGCGCGCGGAGGCCGGGCACGTGGTGGTGGACGATCCACGCATCGTGCCGAACGAATTCCTGTTCCGCACCGGCGGCGTGGGCACCGTGCGCGGCTACGCGTATCAGAGTCTCGGAACCCGCGTGGGCACCGCGACGACGGGCAGCACGTCGCTGCTGGTCGGCTCGGCCGAGTACCTGCGCTGGCTGACGCAGGAATGGGGCGCGGCGATCTTCTTCGACGCCGGCAACGCCAGTGACGATTGGCGCCACATGAGCCTGGCACGCGGGTACGGCGTCGGCGCGCGCTGGCGCACGATCGCCGGTCCGCTGGCGCTCGATCTTGCCTATGGCGAGCAGGCACGCGCGCTGCGGCTGCACTTTTCGATCGCGATCGCTTTCTGAGAATGGCTGCGCCTGCGTCCTCGCCTCCGCCTGCCGCG
This sequence comes from Pseudomonadota bacterium, assembly GCA_029778535.1. GTDB lineage: Bacteria > Pseudomonadota > Gammaproteobacteria > Burkholderiales > Burkholderiaceae_F > JAKOQB01. The sequence continues at coordinate 94,957 of JAKOQB010000143.1, forward strand.
CCGCCGCCGCGTCATCGGCGGCTGTTGCACTGGACGCTCGGCTCGCTGCTGGCCGTCATCGCGATCGTCATCGTCGCGGGCGTCGCGACCGCCGGCTGGCTGGTGGGCACGACGGCCGGCTTGAACGCGCTGATCGCGCTTGCCAATCGATTCGCGCCGGTGCAGATCGAGGCGATCGGGACCACGGGTGCGCTGACGCGCGCGTTCGGTTTCGCCACGCTGCGGGTCAAGTTCCAGGGCGGCAGCGTCGAGGCGACCGCCGTGAGCGCCCTGCTGCGCGACTGGAACTGGCGCCCGTTGCGGTTCGACTTCGAGCATCTGCAGTCGGCGCGGCTGCGAATCGACATCACGCCGAAGAAGGAGCCGACCCCGCCCGTGGAGGCGATCGGCTTGCCACTGGAGCTGTCGGCGAATCAACTGGCCATCGATGAGCTCACGCTGGCGCTGGGCAAGGCGCCGTTGACGCTGTCGGCGCTGCGCGCGCGCGCGGCTGCCGGCCCATGGGGCTATCGCGTCGAACAGGGCCAGGTTGCCCACGGCGAGCAGAGGGCAAGCCTCGCATTCGAGCTCGGCGGCACGCGGCCGTTCGCGCTGCAGGCGGATGGCACCTTCAGCGCGGCGTTGCAGGGCAAGGCGGTCCAGCTCAGGCTGAAGGCAAAGGGGTCGCTGGTCGACATGACGGTCGATGGCGAGGTCTCGGGCGCGGGCAGCTCCGGTACCTTGTCCGCACGCATCGGCAGCTTCGATACGCCGCCGGTGAAATCGCTGCAACTGGATATCGCCGGCATCGACCCGCGCACCTGGGCGAAGTCAGCGCCCCACGCGGATCTCACGGTCAAGGCGCAGTTGTCACCGAACCAGGCGATGAACGAGGTCAGCGGCGAGGTGCACATCACCAATCGCGCGCCGGGAACGATCGATGCCGGGCGTATTCCCGCGCGTGCCGCGCGCGCACGCGTGGTGGCCAGCGCGAAGGAGCTGAAGTTCGACCGTGTGGCCGGCGAACTGACTCGGGGCACGGCGCAGGGCGAATTCGCCTTGCAGTTCGGCACTGGTGTCGCGTGGCAGACGCGCGCGCAATTGACGGACGTCGACCCGGCGACGATTCACGGCAAGCTGAAGCCGTTGCGCGTCGACGGGACGGTGCGCGCACATCAGGCCGCCGGCGTCATCTCCGTGCTGGCGGATCTCGCCAATCGCGGCCGCCCGGCCGCGATGCTGAACGTCGATGCGCAGATCACCCCGCGCGAAGCGAAGATCGCCACGGCCCGGCTCGCGCTCGGTTCGGGATTCGTGACGGCGAGCGGCACCGTTGGGCTGGCCGAAGAAAAGCGCGTCGAAATCGCGGGCGAACTGCAGAACTTCGAGCCCGGCATACTGATCAAGGACGTCGATGCGCACGTGACGGGAACGTTCTCGGCCACCGGCTCACTGCTGCCGCAGCCGAATGGAACGGTGCGCTTCGAACTCGCCGACAGTCGCGCGTGGGGTCGGCCGCTGACGGCACACGGCCGTGTCGACCTCGACGCCATGCAGCGGCTCGACATGGATGTCGACGTCGGCGTGCGCTCGGCGCGCCTGAAGGCACGTGGAGGGCTCGGCGCGCCGGATCGCAGACTCGAAGTCGCCATCGATGTGCCTGATCTTGCCGAACTGGTGCCGTCCGAAGCCAAGCTGCCGCTGTCGGGCGCTTTGAAGCTGAGCGTTGCGGCGAGCGGAGCGTGGACGGCGCCGGCGGTGCAGGCGAGCCTGGACGCGAAGGGCCTACGTTACGGCGACCACGCGCTGGAAGCGATGAGCTCGCAGCTCACCTACGGCGGCGGCAACGATGGCACGCTCACGGTGCAGGCGGACTTCGCGAAGTATTCGATGCGCTCGCAGCCGAATCTGGCGCTGCGCAGCGCGACGCTGGCCGTCGACGGTCGGCTGTCGCGGCACGCGATCCGCTTCGAAGGTGTCACCGTCGCCGCGGGCAACGCGCGGCTTGCGGCCGAAGGCGGCTGGCGCGATGCAGCCTGGCGCGGGCGAGTCAACGAGGTCGCCGTCGGCGCGCCGGTGAACGCGCGCCTTTCGCAGCCGGCCGATCTGCTGGTGAGCAGCGAGCGAACCGACTTCGGTCCCGCCCGGTTCGCGCTGCGCGATGTTCAATTCGACGATGTCCGCTTCAGCGCGAATCCCGCCCGCACGCAATCGAGCGGCCGCTTCAGCGATCTGCGCCCGATGCAGTTCGTGCCTCCGGTCGACCCCGCGCTGGCGCCGGTGATCGCACCGACCGTCACGCCGGTGCCGCTGACACTGCGCGGACAGTGGGACCTGCGCTCCGCGACGCAGCTTGACGGCAGCGTGCTGATCGAACGCACGGATGGCGACCTCTATGCGGGCAACGGCGCCGACTCCGCGCTGGGGCTGATCGACGTGCGCGCCGAAGCCACGATCAAGGCGAGCGCGTTGACGGCGATCGCGCGCATCGAAAGCCGCAAGCGCGGCGGCATCGGCGCCCAGATGGAAGCATCTTTCGAACGCTCCCCGAGCGGCGGCTGGTGGCTGGCCCAGAAGCGGCCCTGGCTGATCTTCGGCGCACTGGAACTGCCGACGATGGACTGGATCAACGCGGTCGTGTCCAACCGCGTCCGTGCCAACGTGCGCCTGGGGGGCAGCATCTCGGGGACGGTACGGATCGAGGGCACGCCCGGCGATCCGAGCGCAAGCGGGCGCCTGACCGGCGACGACCTGCGAGTGGCGTGGATCGAACAAGGCATGCGGCTGGAGAACGGTCACCTGCGCGCGCACCTGCAGGACGACCTGATCGTCCTCGACGAGCTGAAATTCTCCGGCCGGGCGCGCGTGCCGCCGGAAGACAAGCGCGCGGCGGCGGCGTTGCATTCCCTCGGCGAGGGCTCCGTCAACGCCACCGGCCAGTTGCGATTGCGCGATTTCAGCGGCGTCATCCAGGTGGCAGCGACCGAGTTTCCGCTGCTGCAACGGCCCGACCGGTGGGTCGTCGCGTCGGGCGGTGCCAATATCGAAACGTCCGCCGCTCACGTGCAGCTGAACGGCGCGGTGGCGGCCGTTGGCGGCTTTGTAGACTTCTCGCGCTCGGAGCTGCCGACCCTGTCGTCCGACGTCGTCGTTGTCCGCGCGCAGCAACCCGCGGAACCACGCGCGCCGAAGGTGACGACGGGCTTCGATCTCGGTATCGACCTCGGCCCCGCGTTCTACGTGCGCGGCAGCGGGCTGGACGCGCGCGTCGAAGGCGCAGTTCGTCTGCGCAGTGCGGGGCGCGGCGCGGTCACGGCGGTCGGCTCGATCAACGCGGTCGACGGCACCTACGAAGGCTTTGGCCAGAAGCTGAAGATCGCGCGTGGCCGGCTGAACTTCCAGGGCGCGCCGGAAAATCCCGGCCTCGACGTGCTGGCGCTGCGAACCGGCTTGCCGGTCGAAGTGGGCGTCACGATCACGCGCACCGCGGCCAATCCGCTGATCCGCCTGTACAGCGACCCACCGATGGCCGACCCCGAGGCTCTGTCATGGCTCGTGCTCGGGCGTCCGCCGGATCAGGCGCGCGGCGACAATCTGGCGCTGGCGCAGGCCGCCGCGGCCCTGCTCGGCAGCGGCGGCTATTCGAATCGCGTCGTGCGCTCGCTGGGGATCGACGAGCTGTCGATCCGCAGCGGACTGACGGGCACGTCGTCTTTGCTGCCCAATCGCGGCGTGGCCGGGCCGCTGCGCAGCGATGCCTCCTCCACCACCACGGTGGCGGGCGAAATCGTCACCATCGGCAAGCGTTTCAGCGACAGGCTGTCGGTCACCTACGAGCAGGCGGTTTCGGGTACCAGCCGGGTGGCGAATCTGACGTATCAGCTCTCGAACCGCCTGTCCCTCGTCGGGCGCATCGGCACCGACAACGCGATCGATCTCGTCTACTCGATCGCGTTCGACTGACGCGCGGCCTACGCCGCCACCGTCAGCGCGTTCTCGTGCACGCGGTTGCGCCCCGCGGCCTTGGCCGAATACAGCGCCTGATCGGCGCGGCGCAGCGCATCGGACACGCGGTCCAGCCTCGGCCGCGCGATCGTCACGCCGATGCTGGCCGTGAGCGCGCAGTCGCTCGGCCAACGCGACGCGTCCAGACCGACGATCGCCGCGCGCACGCGCTCGGCGACCTGGCGCGCCGCCTCGACGGTGGCGTCGGGCAGCAGCAGCAGGAATTCCTCGCCGCCCATGCGGCCGACGTACATCGGATCGCGCACGGTCTCGGTCAGCACGCCGGCCACCGCGCGCAGCACGTCGTCGCCGACCAGATGCCCGTGGCGGTCGTTGATCACCTTGAAGTGATCCAGATCGACGATCAGCACCGCGCACGCATGTTCCGACTGCAGCAGTTCGTCAAGGCGCGCCAGCACCGCACGGCGATTCGGCAGCCCGGTCAGCTCGTCCGTCAACGCCAGCGCCCGCATCCGATGGCTGGTCTGGCGCTGCCGCCACGCCAGCAGGCCGAGCACCGCGACCAACACCGCCGCGAGCGCGATCGCGATGACCTGCAGCGCGCCGACACGCTTCTGCTGCGCGAGCGCGTCTTCCGTCGCCGCCTTTTCGCGCATCAGCAGCGCGTTCTCCTTTTCGCGCGCCGCGGTGTCGAATTCGACCTTCAGCGTCGTGAAGCGCTGGTCGAGCTGGCGCGCGTGCAGGCGATCGGTCGCAGCCTTCAGCAGCCGCTGCTGCTCGAACGCGGCGCGCCAGTCGCCCAGATCGGCGAGCGTGTCGGCCAGCGCAGCGTGCGTGGCGGCCTGTTCCGCCAGCGCCTCGGCAGCGCGAAACGCGGCCAGCGCGGCGTTCAGCGACGTGAGACTCTCGGCCGGCCGCTTCAGTCCGCGCAGCGCGACGCCGCGCAACAGCGCGAGCTGCGCCTGCAGCCGGGCGTCCGGCAGGTCCGCGGTCAGCTTCTTCGCCTCGGCCAGCCGCTCGAGCGCCTCGCCCCACTCGCCGCGCGCGTTGTGCACGCCGGCCAGCCCGCGCAGTGCGTATGCCGCGCCGCGCGCGTAGTCAATGCGGCGACTGATCTCGAGCGCGTTCAGGTAGTCGCCGCGAGCGCCGTCCCAATCGTTGAGGTTCTCGCGGGTTCGACCCAGGTTGTACAGCGTGACCACCGCCTCGCGCTGCGTGCCGGCCGCCAGCTGTGCCTTCAGCGCCTGCGCGTAGAAGTGCTGCGCCTGCGCGTAGTCGCCCATCCGGTTGTAGATCGTCGCCACACCGTTGACAGCAGTGCGCGCGTGCTCGGCCATCATCGCCTTCTCGTACAGGGTCACCGACCGTCGCAGGTCGATCAGGCCGAGCGCGTAATCGCCCTGCAGTCCGCGCAGCCAGCCGCGCTGGTACAGCGCATTGGCGAGCATTTCGTCGTCACCGGCGGCCTCGGCACTCGATACCGCGCGCCCGTAGGCGTCCATCGCCTTGGCGTTGTCGCCGGCCGATTCGAACAGGTCGCCCTCGCAGCTGTACACGCCGGCGCGCAGCCCGCCGCGACGAGCCAGCGACAGCAGCGCGCTGGCCCGCCCGAGAAGCTCGCGCGCAACCTCGAGCTTGCGTTCGGACCAGTAGTCACAAAGCACCAGCAGCGCGCGGACTTCGAGGTCCGCATCGGGACGCGCGGCGAGCAGCCCGAGCGCATCTTCGGCGAGGCGGCGAGCGTCCTCGGGATCGTTGCGCCCGGCGGCGATCGCGCGCTGGACGAGGCCGGCAGCAGGTGCATCGACCACCGGCTGCGCGAGCGCGGTCGCCGCAAGCGCAAGCAGTGCCGGCAGCAGGCGAAGGGCGAGCGACTTCATGCGCGCCGATTTTCGCGCGCAAGCGAAACCGCGGGATCGGCCGCTTGGCCGAACCGTGGGTCCGGCGCCACGGGCGGTACCGGATCGAGGCGGTCGCAGGCGTTGAATTTCCGCGTTGCGGCCAATATCTGCGATAAGGGGACCTTCAGCGGGAGCGACGCTTGAAATTCAAGGATTACTACGACGCGCTGGGAGTGGCGCGCGACGCCACTGCCGAGCAGATCAAGAAGGCATTCCGCAGCCGCGCGCGCAAGTTCCACCCGGACGTGAGCAAGGAGCCGGACGCCGAGTTGAGGATGAAGGAAGTCAACGAGGCGTATGCGGTGCTGTCGGATCCGGAGCGGCGCGCTGCGTACGACCGGCTGGCGCAGGGCCATCAGCCCGGCGAGGAGTTCCAGCCGCCGCCGGACTGGGATGCGGGCTTCGAGTTCTCCCGCCACGGCTTCGCCGACGCGGACGCGGCCGACTTCAGCGATTTCTTCGCCGAACTGTTCGGCCGCATGGGGCAGGCACGCACACACGAACGCGCGCCGCGCGGAGCGCGCGCGCGCGGCGAGGATCACTACGCGAAGATCCTGCTCGACGTCGCGGACGCGTGGCGCGGTCCGCGGCGGCAGATCACGTTGCGCGTGCCGCGGCTGGACGCGCGCGGACGGGTGGTGCTGGAGACACGCACACTCGACGTGCAGATTCCGAAGGGCGTGCGGCCGGGCCAGATGATCCGGCTCACGGGCCAGGGCGCGCCGTCGTTCGACGGCGGCCCGGCCGGCGATCTGTACCTGGAGGTGCACTTCAATCCGCACCCGCGCTACCGAATCGACGGCCGCAATCTCGTGCTCGAGCTGCCGCTGGCGCCGTGGGAGGCCGCGCTCGGCGCGGTCGTTCCGGTGGCGCTGCCTGACGGCAGCACGTTGAAGGTGCGCATCCCCGCCGGCGCGCAGAGCGGCGCCGAACTCGTCGTGCACGGCAAGGGGGTGCCGGGCGATCCGCCCGGCGATCTCGAGCTGAAGCTGCGCGTCGTGCTGCCGCCGGCCCGGAGCGCGCGTGCGCGCGAACTGTACGAAACGATGGCGCGCGATCTCGCGTTCGATCCACGCGCCGACCTGGGAGCGTGACCGATGAAGGACGACGATGTACTGATCGCCACCGTGCTGGACGAGGCCGCGCTGACGATCGAGCAGATATGCGCGGCGTGCGGCGTCAGCCGCGCCTGGATCGAGCAGCGGGTGCGCGAAGGCCTGCTGACCGCCGCCGGCGAGGCGCCGGTGGACTGGCGCTTCGGCGGCCGCGAAATCCGTCGCGTGCGCGAGATGTATCGGCTCGAGTGTCACTTCGATGCGGTGCCGGAGCTGGCCGCGCTGGTGGTCGATCTGCACGAACAGATCGAGGCGCTGCGCGCGCGGCTGGCGCTGCTGGCACGGGAGGGACGATGATCGATCGCTTTGCATCTCGGCTGCTGTGGCTGACGCTCGCCGGCGCCTTTCTGATCGCGCTGTGGCGCTGGCTGCCGGCGGACTTCGGACGCGTCGACGAGGCAGCGCGCAATGCCGCGCCGCGCGTGGTCGCCGCGCGCGGAGACCTGGCGGCCGACGAGAAGGCGACGATCGAGATCTTCGAGAACGCGCGCGATTCGGTCGTCTTCATCTCCACCCGCCAGCAGGTGCAGGATTTCTGGACCCGCAACGTGTTCTCGGTGCCGCGCGGCACCGGCTCCGGCTTCATCTGGGACGATGCCGGCCACGTGGTCACGAATTTTCACGTCGTCCAGGCAGCGAGCGAGGCGATCGTGCGGCTGGCCGACGGCCGCGACTATCGCGCCGCCCTGGTCGGCGCCAGTGCCGCGCATGACATCGCGGTGCTGCGCATCGGCGTCGGCTACAAGCGGCCGCGCCCGGTGCCGCTCGGCACCAGCAGCGACCTGAGGGTCGGACAGAAGGTGTTCGCGATCGGCAACCCGTTCGGGCTGGACTGGACACTGACCACGGGCGTGATCTCCGCGCTCGATCGCTCGCTGCCGAGCGACTCCGGCGCGACGATCGAGCACCTGATCCAGACCGATGCCGCGATCAATCCCGGCAACTCGGGCGGGCCGCTGCTCGATTCGGCCGGCCGCCTGATCGGCATCAACACCGCGATCTACAGCCCGTCGGGTGCCTCGGCCGGCATCGGCTTCGCGGTGCCGGTCGACACCGTCAACCGCGTGGTGCCGCAGCTGATTCGCACCGGCCGCTACATCCGGCCCGCGCTCGGCATCGAGGTCGACGACCAGCTTAATCAGCGCCTGTCCGCGCTGCTGAACGTCGAAGGCGTGGTGATCCTGCGCGTGGCGCCCGACTCGGCGGCGGCCAAAGCCGAACTCAAGGGGGCGACGATCGCGCGCGACGGCAGCGTCACGCCGGGCGACGTGATCGTCGCGGTCGAAGGCAAGCCCGTGGCGACGGTGGGCCAGTTGCTCGGCCGCATCGACGACTTCAAGGTTGGCGACACCGTCGGGATCACCGTGCTGCGCGACGGCGCGCGGCGCGAAGTTCAGGTCACATTGCAGCCCGGAGTGTGAGATGCAACAAATGCAGCCGCAAACGCGCTGGAACCTCGTCTACTGGGTAATCGCGATACTGATGCTGCTGATGCTGCAGAACGCGTGGCAGGCGGCGCAGCAGATCGAACCGGTGCCGTACAGCGAGTTCGAGAAGGCACTGGCCGAGGGCCGCGTGGCCGAGGTGACGGTAACCGACCGCACCCTCACCGGCAGGCTGAAGAGTCCCGAGCCGGGCGGCAAGTCGGTGATCGTCGCCACGCGCGTCGAACCGGATCTGGCCGAGCGGCTTTCGAAGTACAACGTGCCGTACACGCGCGTGGTCGAGAGCACGTTCCTGCGCGACCTGCTGTCGTGGGTTGTTCCGGCCGCGGTGTTCTTCGGGCTGTGGTTCTTCGTGGTGCGCAGGTTCGCCGAGAAGCAGGGAATCGGCGGCTTCATGAGCATCGGCAAGAGCCGCGCCAAGATCTACGTCGAGAAGGACACCGGCGTGACGTTCGCCGACGTGGCCGGAGTCGATGAAGCCAAGGAAGAGCTGAAGGAGGTCGTCGCATTCCTGAAGAACCCGAAGGACTACGGCCGCCTGGGCGCGCGCATGCCCAAGGGCGTACTGCTGGTCGGCCCGCCCGGCACCGGCAAGACGCTGCTCGCCAAGGCGGTCGCCGGCGAAGCGGGCGTGCCCTTCTTCTCGATCTCCGGCAGCGAGTTCGTCGAGATGTTCGTCGGCGTGGGTGCGGCGCGCGTGCGCGACCTGTTCGAGCAGGCGCGCGGCAAGGCGCCGGCGATCATCTTCATCGACGAACTGGACGCTCTCGGCCGCGCGCGCGGCATCGCCGGCCCGGTCGGCGGCCACGACGAACGCGAACAGACGCTGCAGCAACTGCTGGTCGAGCTCGACGGCTTCGACAGCTCCGCCGGTCTTGTCCTGCTGGCAGCGACCAACCGGCCCGAGATCCTCGACCCGGCGCTGCTGCGCGCCGGCCGCTTCGACCGCCAGGTGCTGGTCGATCGTCCCGACAAGTCCGGGCGCGTGCAGATCCTGAAGGTGCACGTGCGCAAGGTGAAACTCGCCCCCGACGTCGATCTGGAACAGGTCGCCGCGCTGACCACCGGCTTCTCCGGCGCCGATCTGGCCAACCTCGTCAACGAGGCTGCGCTCGCCGCGACCCGGCGCAACGCGGCGCAGATCGCGCTGGAGGACTTCACGCGCGCGATCGAGCGCATCGTTGCCGGGCTGGAGAAGAAGAACCGCGTGCTCAACCCGAAGGAGCGCGAGGTCGTCGCGTATCACGAGATGGGCCATGCGCTGACCGCGCTCGCATTGCCGGGGACCGATCCGGTGCACAAGGTGTCGATCATTCCGCGCGGCATCGGCGCGCTCGGCTACACGATCCAGCGGCCGACCGAGGACCGTTTCCTGATGACGCGCGCGGAACTGGAGAACAAGATCGCGGTGCTGCTCGGCGGACGCGCGGCGGAGAAGCTCGTCTTCGGGCATTTGTCGACCGGCGCGGCGGACGACCTGGCCAAGGTCACCGACATCGCGCGCGACATGGTCACGCGCTACGGCATGGTCGAGGAACTGGGTTACGTCGCCTACGAGGCGCAGCCGCCGCGCTTTCTCGAAGTACCCGGCTACACGCAAGGCGGCTGCCGGCCGAGCCAGCAGACGCAGCAGAAGATCGACGAGGCGGTGCGCACGCTGGTGATGAACACGTTCGACCGTACCTATCGGCTGCTGCAGAGCAATCGCGACGTGCTGGAACGCTGCGCGCGCGAGCTGCTGGCGAAGGAAACGCTCGACGAGAATGCGATCCGCAAGTTGACGCAGGACCTGCGCGCACTGCCGGCGGCGGCATGACGCGCTGGCTCCCCGCGTGCGTGCTGCCGGCGGTCGCGCGCGAACCGAACGCAGCCCCGCGAGCCGGCGGTGTGGCCAGCCTGGTGCAACGCGCGCCGACCGAGCCCGGCCGCGGCGCCCCGCCGGGCTTGCGCCGCGAAGACCGCGCCACACAGCGCAACCGATCCGCCGCCTCGGCGACCGCTTCGGCGCGAACGCGTGCGCGTGGATGAAGTGCGTTCGCGCCGTTGATGCCGCACCATGGCCGCTGCAGGGCGAGATCATTCGCGTTCGAGCCGGCGCGCGCCCGGCTACGCCAGCGCGCGCGCGGTCGCGAGCCCCGCGAAGGTCGCGGCGACCGAGCCGGCGAGGTGCAGCACGGTGTGCAGCAGCGCCGCGCTCCACTGGCCGGCCTGCAGCAGCGCGACGGACTCGGCGGAGAAGGTCGAGAACGTGGTCAGCCCGCCGAGGAATCCCGTCACGATGACCAGCCGCCACGTCGGCGGCAGTGCGGGATGCAGCGCGAACACGGCCACCGCCACGCCGATCAGATAGCCGCCGACGAGGTTCGCGCTCAGCGTTCCGAGCGGCAGCGACGCCAGCCGGGGGTTGAGCCAGTACGACAGCGCCCAGCGCAGCCAGGCGCCGACCGCCGCGCCCGCGCCGACCGCCAGCAGCACGGCCCACAGCGGCCCGTCGCGAGTCAAGTCCGCTCCCAGCGTTGCCGCGCCTCGTCGTCGCTCGCGCGCGCGTCGACCCAGCGTTCGCCGGCCGGCGTGACCTCCTTCTTCCAGAACGGCGCTTCGGTCTTCAGGTAGTCCATCACGAACTCGCAGGCGGCGAACGCGTCGCCGCGATGCGCGCTGGTCACCACGACCAGCACGATCGGGTCGGTCGGTTTCAGCTTTCCGACCCGATGCACGACCAGGAGGTCGATCAGCTTCCAGCGCGCACGCGCCTGCGCGCAGATATCCTGCAGCGCGCGCTCGGTCATGCCGGGATAGTGCTCGAGCGTCAGCGTCGCCACGCGCTCGCCGTCATTCACGTCGCGCGCCACGCCGATGAAGCACGCGACCGCGCCGACGTTCGGATCGGCTCCGCGCAGCCGCGCGATCTCCGCGCCGGCGTCGAAGTCTTCGTGCTGAATACGGACCGCCATTCAGCCACCGGTGACGGGAGGAAAGAAGGCGACCTCGGCGCCGTCCGAAAGCGGCGTGTCGTCGTTCGCCATCGCCTGCCCGACCGCGGCGCGGATGCGTTTGACCTCTGCAAACGCCGCCGACCACGGTGCGCCGCGCGCGATCAGCCAGGCACGCAGCGCGCCGAGCGTCTTCACGTCGCCCGGCAGCGTGATCTCGTCGCGCTCGCGGCCGATCGCCTCGCGCAGCCGGGCGAAATAGAGCACGGTGACTTTCATGCCAGCAGCTCCGTGAATGGGAGGAAGCGCACCGTGTCGCCGCGCGCGATCGGCTGCGACGGCGGGTTGTCGACGACGCCGTCACCCCACACGCACGACGTCAGCACGGCCGAGTTCTGGTTGGTGAACAGATCGAGGCCGCCCTCTGCGTTGTAGCGCGCGCGCAGGAACTCGCGCCGCTTGTCCGGCCGCGCCAGGTCGAAATCCGCGCGCAGAGCCAGCGCCTGCGGCGCCACGTCGGACGCGCCCTGCCGCGCGCGGATGAACGGCCGTGCAAGCAGCAGGAACGTGATGAAGCTCGAAACGGGATTGCCCGGCAGTCCGATGAAGGGCACGCCGCGCACGTGGCCGAACGCGAGCGGCTTGCCGGGCTTCATCGCGATCTGCCACAGGTCGAGTTCGCCCTCGGCCTCGACCGCGGGCTTCACGTGATCCTCCTCGCCGACCGACACGCCGCCCGAGGTGACGATCAGATCCGCGTCCTGCGCCGCGCGCACGAACGCCGCCCGTGTGGCGGCGCGATCGTCGGGCACGATGCCGAGGTCGAACACGCCGCAGTCGACCGCGTGCAGCAGCGCGCGCAGCATGAAGCGGTTCGAGTTGTAGATGCGCCCGGGCGGCAGCGGCTCGCCCGGCATCACCAGTTCGTCGCCGGTGAAGAACACCGCGACGCGCAACCGGCGCCTCACTTCCAGCTCCGCCACGCCGACCGACGCGGCGAGCCCCAGATCCTGCGGCGCGAGCCGGCGGCCCGCGGCAAGGATCGTCGATCCGGCCTGCACGTCGAGGCCGCGGCGGCGGATCCACTGGCCCGGCCGGGGCTGTTCGTTGATCGTCACCGAATCGCCCTGCGCCACCGCGGCCTCCTGCATCACGATCGCGTCGGCGCCGGGCGGCACCGGTGCGCCGGTGAAGATGCGCGCGGCGGTGCCGGGCGCGAGCTCGCTGCCGACGTGCCCGGCGGCGATCCGCTGGGCCACCTTCAGCGTCGCCGGCACGCAGGCGACATCGGCGCAGCGCACCGCGTAGCCGTCCATCTGCGAGTTGTCCATCGTCGGCACGTCGATGTGCGCGACGACGTCGGCGGCAAGCACGCGGCCAAGCGTGCTCGCGGCGTCGAGCGTGGACACGCGTTCCGATTCCGGCACCGGCTGCGCTTGCGCGAGCAGCCGCTGCAGCGCTTGTTCGACGGACAGCATCAGAGCTTCAGATGCGCGACGATGAAGTCTGCAATCTTAGCGGTGTCGTTCAGGTCCAGCAGCGGCAGCGGCGTCTCGACTCGATGATCGGCGGCAACCGCGACGACGTTGGGGTCGTGCGGAAAGATCGGCGGCTCGGTGTTGGCCGTGCGCCGCACCTCGATGCGGGGAATGTGGCCTTCGCTCTTGAAGCCCTCGACGATCACCAGATCGCACGGCGCGAGCAGTTGCAGCAGTTCCTCGAGCATGGCGGCGCGCTGCGGTGTCTCGGTCAGCAGCGCCCAGCGCAGTCCGGTGGCGATCAGCACCTGCCCCGCGCCGGCCTCGCGGTAGCGGTACGAGTCCTTGCCGGGTCGATCCATGTCGAAGCCGTGGTGCGCGTTCTTGATCGCGGACACCGCCAGCCCGCGCGCGCGGAAGAGCGGGATCAGCTTCTCGATCAGCGTCGTCTTGCCGGTGTTCGAATAGCCGATGATGCCGATGGCCTTCATTTCCCGTTCCTGTTCCAGCCCTCGTCGCCGCCGTGCCCGCGGCGATAGTAGCGTTCGCTCGCGGCGCGCGGGACCGTGCTGAACCACGGGGCGAAGTTCGTGCGCTCGTAGCACTTCAGCGCCGCGACGTTGTCTTCGCGCGAACCCGCGACCGCATAGTCGGCATCGCCGCGCGCCCACAGCCAGTTGCGTACGAAGGCGTCGAGCAGCGCCGCGCCGTGCCCGCGGCCGATCAGGTCCGGTTCGCCGATGAACCAGTCGAGTCCCCAGCCGCCGCGCGGCAACACGAAGCCGGGCCCGTACTGCGCATGGTCCTCGATCCGGTAGGTCTGCACAAAACCGGCGGGACGGCTGTCGAGCAGCGCGATCAGGCACACGATGCGCTGCTCGCCGCGCACGCGCGGCAGGTACTTGGCGCGCACCTCGTCGCGGGAGATGCGGCGCCGGGCCCACCAGCGATTGACGTGCGGCTGGTTCAGCCAGCCCCACTGGCGCCCGAAATCGAGCTCCAGCATCGGGCGGAACCGCCATTCATTGCGCATGCGCGGCGATGTAGTCCTTCACCCGCTGCGCGTCAACCGGCATCACCTCGCAGCGCTGCGGGCGCTGCTCGATGCCCTCGTACGCGCATGGTCGGCCCGGCGCGCGGCCGATCGCCTCGACGATGGTCTCGGCGAACTTCACCGGCAGCGCGGTCTCCAGGCAGATCGTCGGCACGCGTTCATCGAGGTGCTCGCGCGCGACCTTGATGCCGTCGGCGGTATGCGGATCGACGATCGTCCCGGTGGATAGGAGCACCTCGCGGATCACGCGCAGACGATCGGCGTGCGTGCTCGACCCCGACGCGAAGCCCGATGCGCGCACCTTGTCCCAGAACGGCGTGGCGGAAAGGTCGAATTCGCCGCGCGTGTCGAGCCGCCGCCACAGCTCGCGCACCGCATCCGGGTCGCGGCCGGCGATATCGAACACGTAACGCTCGAAGTTCGACGCCTTGCTGATGTCCATCGACGGGCTGCTGGTGGCACATGTCTCGCGGCTCGACCGTACTCGGTAGCGGCCGGTGCGGAAGAACTCGTCGAGCACGTTGTTCTCGTTGGTGGCGAGGATCAGCCGCTCGATCGGCAACCCCATCTGCCTCGCGATCCAGCCGGCGAGGATGTTGCCGAAGTTGCCCGACGGCACGCAGAACGACACGCGCTCCTCGTCGCTTCTCGTGGCCGCGAAGTAGCCGCGGAAGTAATACACGACCTGCGCGACCACGCGCGCCCAGTTGATCGAATTGACGCTGCCGACCCGGTAGCGGCGCTTGAAGTCGAGATCGGCAGACACCGTCTTCACGATGTCCTGGCAGTCGTCGAACACGCCCTCGATCGCGATGTTGAAGATGTTCGGATCCTGAAGCGAGTACATCTGCGCGCGCTGGAACGCGCTCATCCGGCCGTGCGGCGACAGCATGAACACGTTGATCCCGGCGCGGCCGCGCAGCGCGTACTCGGCCGCGGAACCCGTGTCGCCGGAAGTCGCGCCGAGCACGTTCAGCCGCTCGCCGCGCTTGGCCAGCACGTACTCGAACAGCGCCCCGAGCAGCTGCATCGCCATGTCCTTGAACGCGAGCGTCGGGCCGTTTGACAGGTGCAGCAGGTAAAGGCCCGGTGCGAGCATCGACAGCGGCGTGATCGCATCGGTGCCGTAGGTCGCGCGCGTGTAGGTCGCGTGCGTCAGGCGGTCGAGGTCGGCGCGCGGGATGTCGCTGCAGTAGTGCGCGAGGATTTCGGTCGCCAGAGCTGCATAGTCGAGCGTGCGCCAGCGCGCGAGCGTCGCGCGGTCGATGCGCGGATAGAACTCGGGCACCACGAGTCCGCCGTCGGGCGCCAGCCCCTCGAGCAGGATGTCGGTGAAGGCGGCCGGCGACATCCTGCCGCGCGTGGAGACATATCTCATTAGATCAGCTCTTCCTGGCGAATGCGGATGATCGGTGCCAGCACCGTCGGCAGCGCTTCGATGCGCTGGATCGCCGCGTTCACGTCGCGCTCGACCGCGTCGTGCGTGAGCATGATGATGTCGGTCTGGTTCTCGCCTTCGGATGGCTCGCGCTGAAAGAGCGCGTCGATCGAGATGCGGCCATCGGCGAGGATGCGCGTGATGTCCGCCAGCACGCCCGGCTGGTCCGCGACCCGCATGCGGAAGTAGTAGGAAGTCACCGTGTCGTCGATCGACAGCCACGGCACCTCGACCATCGCATCGGCCTGGAACGCCAGGTGCGGCACGTGGTTCTCCGGGTCGGCGGTGTGCATGCGCGTCACGTCGACCAGGTCCGCCACCACTGCGGAAGCGGTCGGCTCGGCGCCGGCGCCCTTGCCGTAGTACAGCGTGGTGCCGACCGCGTCGCCCTTGACCAGCACCGCGTTCATCGCGCCTTCCACATTGGCAAGCAGCCGCTGCATCGGCACCAGCGTCGGGTGCACGCGCAACTCGATGCCGTGGGCGGTGCGCTTGGTGATGCCGAGCAGCTTGATCCGGTAGCCGAGCTGCTCCGCGTACTTGATGTCCTGCGCCGCGAGTTTCGAGATGCCCTCGGTGTACGCGGCGTCAAAATTGATCGGCACGCCGAACGCGATCGAAGACAAAATGGTGAGCTTGTGCGCGGCATCGATGCCCTCGATGTCGAAGGTCGGATCGGCCTCCGCGTAGCCGAGCCGCTGCGCTTCCTTCAGCACCGCGTCGAACGGCAGCCCCTTCGATCGCATCTCCGACAGGATGAAATTGCTGGTGCCGTTGATGATGCCGGCGATCCACTCGATGCGATTTGCGGTCAGTCCTTCTCTGAGCGCCTTGATGATCGGAATGCCGCCGGCCACCGCGGCCTCGAACGCGACCATCACGCCGCGCGCGGTTGCGGCCTCGAAGATCTCGTTGCCATGCTGCGCGAGCAGCGCCTTGTTGGCGGTGACAACGTGCTTGCCGCGCGCGATCGCTTCCAGCACATAGGTGCGCGCCGGCTCATAGCCGCCGATCAACTCGACCACGATGTCGAGGTCGTCGCGCCGGATCACTTCGGCGGCATTGGTCGTGATCGGCACCGTTGCGCCGATCGCCTCGTGCGCCTTGTGGACGTTGCGCACCGCGATCGCCGCGATCTCGATCCCGCGCCCGGCGCGCCGCGTAATCTCGTGCTGATTGCGGCGCAGGACGTTGAACACCCCGCGACCCACCGTGCCCAGGCCCAGCAGGCCCGCTTTGATCGGCTTCATCGTTGTTTTCTCGAAGTGCAAAGCGCCGGTGCGGGTGTCATTTTCGCGCAAGCGGGAATCCGGACGGTGCGCGAACGACTCCGGGTTCCCGCTTCCGCGGGAACGGTACCCCGCACTGCCCGACCGCGGCTCACGCCGCCGCTCTCGGCAGCAGCCCGTCCTTGCGGAACATCTCCTTGATCCCGCGCACCGCCTGTCTGATCCTGTGCTCGTTCTCTATCAGCGCAAAGCGCACGTGATCGTCGCCGTAATCGCCGAAGCCGATTCCGGGCGACACGGCGACCTTGGCCTCGGCCAGCACTTTCTTCGCGAATTCGAGCGAACCCAGCGCCTTGTACGGCGGCGGGATCTCGGCCCAGATGTACATCGACGCCTTCGGCACCTCGACCATCCAGCCGGCTTCCTGCAGGCCACGAGACAGCACGTCGCGGCGCTTCTGGTACTGCGCGCGGATCTCCTCCACGCAGTCCTGCGGCCCCTCGAGCGCGGCGATCGAAGCGACCTGGATCGGCGTGAACGTGCCGTAGTCGTGGTAGCTCTTGATGCGCGCCAGCGCGCTCACGAGGTCCTTGTTGCCGACCATGAAGCCGATGCGCCAGCCGGCCATGTTGTAGCTCTTGCTCATCGTGAAGAACTCGACCGCGACTTCGCGCGCGCCGGGCACCTCCATGATCGAAGGCGCGCGGAAGCCGTCGAACACGATGTCGGCGTAGGCGAGGTCGTGCACGACGTAAATGCCGTGCTGCTTCGCCAGCGCGACCACGTGGTGGAAGAACTGCAGGTCGACGCACTGCGCGGTCGGGTTGCTTGGAAAGCCGAGGATCATCATCTTCGGCTTCGGGAACGACTCGCGGATCGCGCGCTCGAGTTCGGCGAAGAAATCGACGTCGCGCGTCATCCGTACCGAGCGGATATCGGCGCCGGCGATGATCGCGCCGTAGATGTGGATCGGATAGCTCGGGTTCGGCACCAGCACGGTGTCGCCGCGGTCGAGCGTGGCGAGCATCAGGTGCGCCAGCCCCTCCTTCGAGCCGATGGTGACGATCGCCTCCGAATCCGGATCGAAGGCGACGTCGAAGCGGCGCTTGTACCAGCCGGTGATCGCGCGTCGCAGCCGCGGAATGCCCTTGGACACCGAGTAGCCGTGCGTGTCGGGGCGCTGCGCGGCCTCGACCAGCTTGTCGACGATGTGCTTCGGCGTCGGCCCGTCCGGGTTGCCCATGCTCATGTCGATGATGTCTTCGCCGCGCCGGCGCGCGGCCATCTTCAGCTCGCCGGTGATGTTGAAGACGTAGGGCGGCAGGCGCTTGATGCGCGGGAATTCGACCATCGGGAGACCTTTGCCTTGCCTGCGCTTGTGAAATCAGCGCCGTTGGGCATAATTTACCCGGAAATGCATGGCGCTGCGGCTGCGCAGCATGGGTGGTTGCGCGGCGAGCGGCCCGAACCGGAGTCGAATTGAAGCTTCACGCGGACGCGCTGACCTCGCTCAACACCGTCACCGCCTACGGTCCCGGCTTCATCGAAATAAACCAGGTGCGCCATTTTGGCAACCTGATCCTCGTCCCCGATCAAGCAGTGGCAGCGTGGAGCGCCGTCAGCTTCGAGGCGCTGCGCGCCGAGGACTTCGACGCGCTGCTCGAACTGCGCCCCGAGGTCGTGCTGTTCGGCACGGGCGCGCGGCAGCGCTTTCCGCACCCGAAGCTGACGCGCAATCTGACTGCGCAGCGCATCGGGGTGGAAGCGATGGACACGCAGGCCGCCTGCCGCACCTACAACATCCTGATGAACGAAGGCCGCCGCGTGGTCGCGGTGTTCCTGCAGGACAACTGAGAGCGCCGATGCCCGTTGCACTCGACACCAAGGTCCCCGACTTCAGCTCGGACTCCACCGGCGGGACGTTCACGCTCTCCGCGCGGAAGGGCAAGACGCTGGTGCTGTACTTCTACCCGAAGGACAACACGCCCGGCTGCAGCACCGAGGGCGCCGACTTCGGCGCCGCGCATGCGAAGTTCCGCAGGGCCGGCGCCGAGATCGTCGGTGTTTCGCGCGACAGCCTGAAGTCGCACGAGAACTTCAAGGCCAGGATGAAGTTTCCGTTCGAACTGCTGTCCGATTCCGACGAGAAGCTGTGCACGCTCTTCGGCGTGATCAGAATGAAGAACATGTACGGTAAGCAGGTGCGCGGGATCGAGCGCAGCACTTTCGTGATCGATGCCGAGGGCAAGCTCAGGCGCGAATGGCGCGGCGTGAAGGTGCCGGGCCATGTCGACGAAGTGCTCGCCTTCGTGCAAACGCTGTAACGCTTCCCAACCTAACGGCCAACCGCCGTACGCTGATGCCGCTGCCCAAGCCGCCAAGCAAGCCCGCCACCATCCTCACTTCGATCCCCGCCGCCGCGTTGCCGCGCAAGGAGGGGCCGATCACGACGCACCCCGAACCGCAGGCGCGCGCACCTTCGGCGCCGGTCGCCGAGCAGCGCCCCGCCGCCGCCGCGCATCTCGCGCTGGTCGAAGCGAAGCCGAAGAACGGCAAGAAGCCGCGCATCGCGGCGGGCGCGAAGCGGTTCTTCGTGCTCGACACCAACGTGCTGATGCACGACCCGACGTCGCTGTTCCGCTTCGAGGAGCACGACGTGTTCCTGCCGATGATGACGCTGGAGGAACTCGACAGCCACAAGAAGGGCATGTCCGAGGTCGCGCGCAACGCGCGCCAGGTCAGCCGCTCGCTCGATTCGCTGGTGGCCGCATGCAAGACGCCGATCGAGGACGGCATTCCGCTCGACGCGCTCGGCAACGTCGATGCGCGCGGCCGACTGTTCTTCCAGACGCAGGCCGCCGCCGGCCCGCTGCCGGCCACGCTGCCGGCGGGAAAGGCCGACAACCAGATCCTCGGCGTGGTCAAGGCGCTGCAGGACACGCATCCCGGGCGCGACGTGGTGCTGGTGTCCAAGGACATCAACATGCGCGTGAAGGCGCGCGCACTCGGGCTGCCGGCGGAGGACTACTACAACGACAAGGTGCTGGAGGACACCGACATCCTCTACACCGGCGTGCTCGCGCTGCCCGGCAACTTCTGGGAGAAGAACGGCAAGGGCATGGAGTCGTGGCAACAGGGCGGCTATACCTTCTACCGGATCACCGGGCCGATTGTCGACAGCCTGCTGGTCAACCAGTTCGTCTATCTCGAGGACGGCGCGCCGTTCCACGCGCAGGTGCGCGAGATCCGCGGCAAGACCGCGGTGCTGCGCGTGCTGCGCGACTACCAGCACGCCAAGAACGCGGTGTGGGGTATCACCGCGCGCAACCGCGAGCAGAGTTTCGCGCTGAACCTGCTGATGGACCCGGAGTGCGACTTCGTCACGCTGATCGGCCAGGCCGGCACGGGCAAGACGCTGCTCGCGCTCGCCGCCGGGCTGGCGCAGACGCTGGAGACGAAGCGCTTCTCCGAGATCATCGTCACGCGCGCGACCGTGCCGGTCGGCGAGGACATCGGCTTCCTGCCGGGCACCGAGGAAGAAAAGATGGCGCCCTGGATGGGCGCGCTCGAGGACAACCTCGAGGTGCTGAACAAGTCGGACGACTCCGCCGGCGAATGGGGTCGCGCCGCGACCAACGACCTGATCCGCACCCGCATCCGCATCAAGTCGCTCAACTTCATGCGCGGCCGCACGTTCATCAACAAGTACCTGATCATCGACGAGTGCCAGAACCTGACGCCGAAGCAGCTGAAGACGCTGATCACGCGCGCCGGACCCGGCACAAAGGTCGTGTGCCTCGGCAACATCGCGCAGATCGACACGCCGTACCTGACCGAGGGCAGCTCGGGACTCACGTTCGTGGTCGACCGCTTCAAGGGCTGGCCGCACTCGGGCCATGTGACGCTGCAGCGGGGCGAACGCTCGCGGCTCGCCGATCACGCGGCCGAAGTGCTGTAGCAGCGACGGATCCGATCGATGCCGGCGCATCCGTCCGTTTCCGGTCGCAAGCTGACCGGCGTCGCCGCGCTGCCGCTGCAACCGCCACGGCCGGCGGCGCCCGACGACGGCTGGCGGCAGTGGATCGCGGAGAACCTGCTGCGCGGCTGCACCGTCGAATCGATGCTGGCCACGATGGGCGCGAGCGGGCTCGACCCGGCGAAATGCGCCGAGGCGATCCAGCAGACGCAACGTCATCCCGCCTATCTGGCCGCGCAACGATGGCAGCAGATCCAGCGCAAGTACGAGTCGGTGCTGGCCAATCAGCAGCGGCTGTGGGAGCTGGCGTCCGATTACGCCGTGGTGGAAAGACGCGCTTCGGTCGCGCGCGACGAGTTCATCGAGCGTTACGTGCGCGGCTGCCGGCCGCTCGTGCTGACCGAGGTCGCGCGCGACTGGCCCGCGCTGACGCGCTGGTCGCCGCTCGACCTGAAAGCGCGCTTCGGCCATCTGGCGGTCGAGATCCAGGCCGAGCGCAGCGCCGATCCGAAATTCGAGCAGAACAAACTCGCGCACCGGCGCAGGATCGGCTTCGCCGATTTCGTCGACCAGGTGGTCGCGGGCGGCAGCACCAACGACTACTACCTGACCGCCAACAACGAGCTGCTGCAGGGCCCGGACTTCGCCCCGCTGCTCGACGACATCGGCAGCCTGCCCGACTTCTGCATCCGCGCCGACCTGCCGCGCTCGGCCTGGTTCTGGTTCGGTCCGGCCGGCACGACCACGCCGCTGCACCACGACACGCTGATGCTGCTGCACACCCAGGTGGTGGGGCGCAAGCGCTGGCGCTTGGTCTCGCCGCTGCAAACGCCGCGGCTGTACAACCACGACGGCGTGTTCAGCCCGATCGATCTCGATGCGCCCGACCTCGCGCGCTACCCGGCATTTCAGGGCGTCCAGGTGCTCGAGGTCGTGGTCGAACCGGGCGAGACGGTGTTCCTGCCGCTCGGCTGGTGGCACCAGGTGGCGGCGCTCGACGTCAGCGTGTCGTTGTCGTACACCAACCTCGCAGTGCCGAACGACTTCACGTACGCCAATCCCGAAATCCGCGACTGGTAGGAAAAACGCCCGGCGAGCCGGGCGTTTCCTTTGAAGCGTGGGCGCTCAGTTGATCGGCGTCTTCTTGCCGCCCGGGTAGTTGTACAGCGTGGTGGCGGCATTCATCAGTTCGCCGGTGTCGTCGAACTTGACCTTCGTCGTCACGCCTTCGTACTCGATCTTGGCCAGCACGGGCAGGTACTTGGCGGGTTCGACCGAGTTGGCCTTCTGCATCGCGGCCGCCAGCGTCATCACCGCGTCGTACACGTACGGCGCATAGACCTGGATCTGGTCCTTGAACTTGGCCTCGAAGCGCTGCTTGAACTCCTTTCCCTTGGGCATCTTGTCGAGCGACGAGCCGCCCTCGGCGCAGTAGACGTAATCGCCGATCGCGTCGCCCGCGATCTTGGCGATCTCGACCGTGCAGATGCCGTCGCCGCCCATGAACTTGGCGTTGATGCCCAGTTGCTTCATCTGACGCAGCATCGGGCCGGCCTGCGAGTCCATGCCGCCGTAGAAGATCACCTCGGGCTTCTTGTCCTTGATCGCCGTGAGAATCGCGTTGAAATCGGTCGCCTTGTCGTTGGTGAACTGGCGCGACACGACTTCGGCGCCGTTCTGCTTGGCGACCTTCTCGAAGATGTCCGCCACGCCCTGCCCGTACGCGGTGCGGTCATCGATCACCGCGACCTTCTTCGCCTTCAGCGTCTTGGTCGCGTAGTTGGCGGTCGCCGCGCCGAGCGCGTTGTCATTGGCCAGCAGGCGGAACGCGGTCTTGAAGCCCTGCTGCGTGTACTTCGGATTGGTCGCCGACGGCGTGATCTGCGGGATGCCGGCGTCGAAGTAGATCTTCGACGCGGGAATCGTCGTGCCCGAGTTCAGATGCCCGACCACGCCGTTGACCTTCTGGTCGACCAGCTTCTGCGCGGCGATCGCGCCCTGCTTCGGATCGGCCGCGTCGTCCTCGCTGATCAGCTTCCACTTGACCTTCTTGCCGCCGATGACGATGTTCTTCGCGTTCAGATCGTCGATCGCCATGATCGCGCCGCGCTCGTTGTCCTTGCCGTAATGGGCCTGGCCGCCCGACAGCGGCGCGACATGACCGATCTTGACCTCGATCTCCTGCTGCGCCAGCGCGGTACCCGCGAACACGAGCCCGACCGCCACACCCAGTATTGCCTTCTTCATCCTCCGTCTCCTTTACTCAAGTCCGGAAGCCCAACCCCCGGAACCGCGAGACTGTAGCACTTGTCGGGGATCCGCCCAGTCCCCGCTACAGGAGCAGCGCGGCGACGAAAACCCCCAGCATCGCGAACACGATGGCGATCTTCAGCACCGCCGCCACCAGAAGGCCGAGCCAGGTCGCCAGCCCCACCTGCCCAGCGCGCAACGCGTCGCGGCGTGCGATCAGTTCGCCGGCGAACGCGCCGGCCAGCGGCATGAAGACGAGGCCGACGAGTCCGGTGAAGACGCCGGCCACCGTGCCGATCGCGGCGCCGACGACGCCCAGACGGCTGGCGCCGACGCGCCGCGCCGACACCGCGGCGGCGACGAAGTCGATCGCGAAGCCCACCGCGGCGAGGGTCGCCAGCACGCCGATCGTCCAGCCCGAAATGCGGGTGAAGTCGTCGATCCACGCCGCGAGCACGATGCCGCCGAACACGAACACCACGCCGGGCAGCGCCGGCAGCACGGTGCCGACCACGCCCACCGCGATCATCGCGATCGCCACGATCCACAGCAGCGTCGTCATGCGCTCAGCCGCCGTACTTCAGCACCAGCGCCTGGATGTCGTTGGCGACGTGCTTGCACTTGTCGGTCAGCTCCTCGAGCAGTTCGTAGATCGCCTTGAGCTTGACTAGCTGGGTCACGTCCGTTTCCTCGCGGAACAGCTTCGACATCGCCGCGCGCATCAGGTGGTCGGCCTGCGCCTCGAGCGCGTCGACCTCGCCGCACAGCGCCAGGATCGCGCCCGGGCTCGCCATGCGCTCGAGCTGCGCGATCGCCGCCTGCAGCTTCAGCGCGCTGTCGAGGCCGAGTTCGGCCAGCTTCAGCGCCTCCGGCGTCACGCGGGTGATGTGATACAGGTGCACCGACTGCGCGGCGTCCTCGACCAGATCGAGCACGTCGTCGAGCCGGTTGGCGAGGTCGTGCACCGCCACCCGCGCAAACGGCGGAAACAGTGCGCCCTGCAGCGCGGCCCGCACTTCCTCTTCCACCGCGTCGCCGCGCTTCTCGATCGCCTCGATCTCGCGCACGTGGCCGTCGGGGTCGCGCAGGTCCGCCAGCAGGTGCGTCAGCGCGCGCAGGCCGTCGACACACAGCGCGGCGTGCTGGTCGAACGCGCGGAAGAACTGCCGCCCGCGCGGCCGTGCCGCGCGCAGCAGCCGGCGCCATGCGCTGCGCCGTTCGCGTCGTTCGGGAAGCGCCTGGGCCGTCACCGGGGTCTCAGTACGCGGCGGCTCCGAACCCTTGCGCGAGGTTGTCGAAGCGCGTGTTCTCGCCCGCGAAGCGCAGGTTCAGGCGCCCGGTCGGGCCGTTGCGCTGCTTCAGGATCAGCACCTCGGCCACGCCCTTGTCGGGCGTGTCGGGGTTGTAGAACTCCTCGCGGTACAGCGCGAAGATCACGTCTGCGTCCTGCTCGATCGCGCCCGATTCGCGCAGATCGCTCATCACGGGACGCTTGTCGGTGCGGCTCTCGACCGTGCGGTTGAGCTGCGACAGCGCCACCACCGGCACCTGCAGCTCCTTGGCGAGTGCCTTCAGCGAACGCGAGATCTCGGAGATCTCGGTGGCGCGGTTCTCGCCCATGCTGGCGGCCGACATCAGTTGCAGGTAGTCGATCACGATCAGCCCGAGCTTGCCGCAGGTGCGCGCCAGCCGGCGCGCGCGGGCGCGCAGCTCCAGTGCGTTGAGCGCCGGCGTCTCGTCGATGAAAAGCTGCGCCTCGTGCATCTTCTGGATCGCCGCGGTGAGCTTCGGCCAATCGCCGTCCTCCAGCCGCCCGGTGCGCAGCCGCTGCTGGTTGATGCGGCCCACCGAACTCAACATCCGCAGCGCCAGCTGCGGGGCGCCCATCTCCATCGAGAACACCGCGACCGGCAGTCCCTGGTCGATCGCGACGTGCTCGCCGATGTTCAGCGCGAACGCGGTCTTGCCCATCGACGGGCGGCCCGCGACGATGATCAGGTCGCCCGGCTGCAGGCCCGATGTCATGCGGTCGACGTCGACGAAGCCGGTCGGCACGCCGGTCACGTCGGACGGGTTGGCGCGTTCGAAGAGTTCCTGGATCCGCTCGACCACCTTGGTCAGCAGCGGCTCGATCTCGACGAAGCCCTGCCGGCCGCGCGCGCCTTCCTCCGCGATCCGGAACACCTTCGACTCGGCTTCGTCGAGCACGGTCTTGGTGTCCTTGCCCTGCGGATTCAGCGCGGAGGTCGCGATCTCGTCGCCCACGGTCACCAGCCGCCGCAGCACCGCGCGGTCGCGCACGATCTCGCCGTAGCGGCGGATGTTCGCGGCCGACGGCGTGTTCTGCGCCAGTGCGTTCAGGTACGCGAGCCCGCCCGCATCCTCCGCCTTGCCGGCGGTCTGCAGCGATTCGTACACGGTGACCGCGTCGGCGGGGCGCGACTGGTCCATCAGCTTGCTGATGTGCTGGAAGATCAGCCGATGGTCGTGGCGGTAGAAATCGTCCGCCCGCACCATGTCGGCGATGCGGTCCCACGCCGCGTTGTCGAGCAGCAGCCCGCCGAGCACCGACTGCTCGGCCTCGATCGAATGCGGCGGCGTGCGGACCGAGACGAGCTGCGGATCCGCGATGGGGGAGTTCATGTGTTCAGTCGGCGGTCGGCAGTCGGCACCCGGACGCAAGTGTGCCTGCGCTGGCCTTGTGGCGACCGCCTGCAAGGCTGAACATCGGCTGCCGACTGCCTACTGCGTCTCGCCGACCACCGTCACCGTGATCTCCGCCAGCACGTCGCTGTGCAGCGCCACGGTCAGGTGATGTTCGCCGATCGTCTTCAGCGGGCCGGTCGGCATGCGGATCTGCCCCTTGGCGACGTGGAAGCCCTGCTTGGTCAGCGCTTCAGCGATGTCGAAGTTGGTGACCGAACCGAACAGGCGCCCGTCGACGCCGGCCTTGGCGTTGAGCTGGATCTTCTGGCCGTTGAGCTTCTCCCCTTCGGCCTGCGCGGCGGCGAGCTTCTCCGCCTGCGCTTTTTCGAGCTCAGCGCGGCGGCCTTCGAATTCCTTGATAGCCGCCTCGGTCGCGCGGCGCGCCTTGCCTTGCGGGATCAGATAGTTGCGCGCATAGCCTTCCTTGACCTTGACCACGTCGCCGAGGCCGCCGAGGTTGATCACTTTCTCGAGCAGGATCACTTGCATCGTGTTCTCCGCGCTCAGTGATTGTCCGAGTACGGCAGCAGCGCGAGAAAGCGCGCGCGCTTGATCGCCGTGTCGAGCTGGCGCTGGTAATGCGCCTTGGTGCCGGTCAGCCGCGCCGGCATGATCTTGCCGTTGTCGAGGATGAAGTCGCGCAGCGTCTCGATGTCCTTGTAGTCGATCTGCTCCACCTTCTCGACCGTGAAGCGGCAGAACTTCTTGCGCTTGAACAGCGCATTCTTCTGCTGGTCGCGCCGGCCGCCCGGCTTGCCCTTGCCTTTGCCCTTGCCCCTGGGTCCGAATGCCATTTCAAACTCCTTGATCCAGTACGAATTCGTTGATGTGCAGAATCAGCCGCTGCGACCGCCGGCTGCGCGGCGCGAGGAATCCGCTCAGATTCAGCCGCGCCCCCAGATCGATCCGTGCCAGCCGCTGCGCCGCGTCGCCCAGCGCGATCGCATCGAGTTCGAACTGCAGCGCCCGTTCCGCCCCGGCCTCCGCCACCGTGCCCTGATGGGCGATCCGCAGTTCCAGCACCGCCATGCCGGCCGGCGTGTAGCGCAGATCGGCGCGAGCGACGACGGTGACGCTGAGCTGAGCCCGATTCAATCGCGCTAGGTGGTCGCCTGCTCGCTCGCGGCCTTCTTGGCCTCTTCGCGCTCGACCACCTTCATCATCGGCGACGGCGCGGTTTCAGCGCGCCGGGTGCCGACGGTCAGGTGCCGCAGCACCGCGTCGTTGTAGCGGAAGCCGTGCTCGAGCTCGTCGAGCGTGACCTTGCCACACTCGATGTTCATCAGCACGTAGTGCGCCTTGACGAGTTTCTCGATCGGATATGCAAGCTGGCGGCGGCCCCAGTCCTCGATGCGATGGACCTTGCCGCCCTGGGCGGCGACCAGCGCCTTGTAGCGCTCGATCATCGCCGGCACCTGCTCGCTCTGGTCCGGGTGGACGATGAAGCAGATTTCATAGTGACGCATTCGCTCTCCTTCTGGATAAAGCCACCCCGAGCGTCGTTCGAGTGTGGCAAGGCTGCGAAAAGCCGCGCATTTTACCTGCAAAGGCCGGCGCGGAGCAAAGACGGATCGCGCCGCAACTCAGTCGGCGGCGAACAGCCGCGGCAGCGCTTCGCCGGCGCGCGCGCGGATGCAGACCTCGGCGATCGGGTCCAGCTCGCTTTCGTCCGGATTGACGATCAGCACCGGCACGCCGTTGCGCCGCGCGGCCAGCGGTAGCCCCGCGGCCGGATAGACGAGTCCGGAGGTTCCGACCACCAGCATCGCATCGGCTGCGGCGGACGCGCGCTCGGCGCGGTCAAGCACAGCGGGATCGAGCATCTCTCCGAACCACACCACGTCCGGCCGGAGGTACGCGCGGCAGCGCGGGCAGCGTGGCGGCTCGCCGGCGGGCAGTTCCTCGGGCGACTCGAACACCACCCCGCACTCGTCGAAGCACTTCGTGCGCAGAATGTTGCCGTGCAGTTCGATCGCATCGCGGCTGCCGGCGCGCGCGTGCAGCCCGTCGACGTTCTGCGTGATCAGCGTGAACTGCTCGAAGCGCGGCGCGGCGGCGGCCAGCGCGCGATGCGCCGGATTCGGTTCGACCGCGCGCACGCGCGCGCGGCGCGCTGCGTACCAGCGCCACACAAGCGTCGGATCGGCGCGGAAACCCTCCGGCGAGGCGAGCCGCATCGGATCGAATTGCGCCCACAGGCCGGTCTGCGCATCGCGAAAGGTCGGGATTCCGCTTTCGGCCGACACGCCCGCGCCGGTCAGCGCCGTGACGCGCTTCGCGCTCGCGAGGATCTGCCGCGCCCGCGCGATGTCGTGCGCGCTCATCGTTCGGCCCTTCCGTGTCGCTGGCGGCACGTTTCGAACAGGCAGATGCCGGCGGCGACCGACACGTTCAGGCTTTCGACGTGGCCCGCCATCGGAATGCGCGCGAGCCAGTCGCAGCGCTCGCGCGTCAAGCGCCGCAGCCCCTCGCCTTCAGCGCCGAGCGCCCACGCCAGCGGACCGGTCAGGTCGAGCTCGTACAGCGACCGCTCCGCGTCGCCCGCCGCCCCGGCGATCCAGATGCCGGCCTGCTTCAGATCCTCCATCGCCCGCGCCAGATTGGTGACCGCGATCAGCGGAATCGTCTCGGCCGCGCCGGCGGCGGCCTTGGCGACGACCGCGGTCATCGCCGCGGACCGATCGCGCGGCACGATCACGGCCGCGGTCCCCGCGGCATCCGCAGTGCGCAGGCACGCGCCGAGGTTGCGCGGATCGGTCACGCCGTCAAGCAGCAGCAGCAGCGTGTCCTGGCGCACGCCGGACAGCACGTCGTCGAGCGTGCGCGCAAGCTGCGCCGGATGACAGACGGCGACCACGCCCTGGTGCGGCACCTCGCCGGCGAGCCCGCGCAGCCGCTGCCCGTCGACGGCGATCACCCTGATGCCGGCCGCCTGCGCCCGCTGCAGCAACTCGCGCATGCGCGCGTCGCGTCGTTGCGCATCGACGTAAAGCGCCTCGATGCTGTCGGCCGCATGGCGCAGCCGCGCGGTCACCGCGTGAAAGCCTGCGATCGTCCGCTTGCCGTCGGCCATGCGCAAGCGCCTATCGACTGCGATGACGCGACTTGCCCAGCCGCTGTCCGCCGACGCCGCGCTTGCCGCTGCGCGCGCGCTTGTCGATGTCGCGCAGCCGGCGCGCGGCCAGCCGCGCCTGGCGTTCCTCGACACTCTCGCCCTTGCGCGGCGGTGCCATCGGCTGCGGCGGCTGCACTGCGGCCTGCAGCGACTTGCGATCGGTGCCGCGCACCAGGCGAAAGTCGATGCGGCGCGCCTCGAGATCGACGCGCGCGACCTGCACCGTCACCCGGTCGGCAAGGCGGAATCGGATTCCGGTGCGTTCCCCGCGCAGCTCGTGCAGCGCGTCGTTGAAGCTGAAGTACTCCGGGCCCAGCTCGGACACGTGCACCAGCCCCTCGACGAACAGGTCGTCGAGCTGCACGAAGATGCCGAACGGCACCACCGCATTGATCGTGCCGGAGAAGGTTTCGCCGACGCGCTCGCGCATGTAGTAGCTCTTGAGCCACGCCTCGACGTCGCGCGATGCGTCGTCGGCTCTGCGCTCGTTGGCCGAGCACAGCAGGCCGAGCTTCTCCCAGTTCGTCAGCGCCTCAACCGCGCGCCCCCTGCCCTCGCGCCGCGCGCGCAGTGCGTCGTCGACCGCGGTGGCGCCGAAGACCTGCGGCACGTAGTGCGTGCGCGCGAGGATCGCCTTGATCACCCGATGCGTAAGCAGGTCCGGATAGCGGCGGATCGGCGAGGTGAAGTGCATGTAATGCTCGTACGCGAGACCGAAATGGCCGACGTCGTGCGGGCTGTATACCGCCTGCTGCATCGAGCGCAGCAGCACTGTCTGCAGCAGCTGCTCGTCGGGCCGCGCGCGGATCTTGCGAATCAGTGCCGCGTAGTCCGACGGCCGCGGCGCATCGCCGCCATCCAGATGCAGGCCGAGCGATTTCAGCAGCGCCCGCACGTTGGCCAGCCGGTCGGGCGTCGGCCCCTCGTGCACGCGATACAGCGCCGGGTGCCCGTGGCGCGCGACGAAGTCGGCCGCGCACACGTTGGCGGCGAGCATGCACTCCTCGATCAGCTTGTGCGCGTCGTTGCGCGTGCGCGGAACGATGCGCTCGATGCGGCCATTGGCGTCGCAGACGATGTAGGTCTCGATCGTCTCCAGATCGATCGCGCCGCGCGCCTCGCGCGCCTTGGCCAGCACGCGATACAGGTCGTACAGGTCGGCGAGCTGGGTGGCCAGCGGCGCCAGCCGCTGCGCGGCGGGGCTGCCGGGCACCGACAGCGCCTCCCACACTTCGGTGTAGGTCAGCCGCGCATGCGAATGCATCACCGCCGGATAGAACTGGTAGGCGCTGACCTCGCCCTTGCCCGTGATCACCATGTCGGCCACCAGCACCAGCCGGTCGACGCGCGGGTTGAGCGAACACAGGCCGTTGGACAGCTTCTCCGGCAGCATCGGGATCACGCGGCGCGGGAAATAGACCGAGGTCGAACGGCTCTGCGCCTCGGCGTCGAGCGCGTCGCCCGGCTGCACGTAGCGGCTGACGTCGGCGATCGCGACGATCAGGCGCCACTTGTTGCGCTTGGCGTTCATCGGCTCGCAGTAGACGGCGTCGTCGAAGTCGCGCGCGTCCTCGCCGTCGATCGTCACCAGCGCAATGTCGCGCAGGTCGACGCGGTGGGCCAGATCGGCGTCCAGTACATGATTGGGCAGCGCCTCGGCCGCTGCGAGCGCGGCCGGCGGGAACTCGTGCGGCACCGCGAACTTGCGCACCGCGATCTCGATCTCCATGCCGGGATCGTCGATCGCGCCCAGCACCTCGACCACGCGGCCGACCGGCTGCACGTGGCGCTGCGGCTGCTGCACGATCTCGACCACCACGACCTGCCCGTGCTGCGCCGACATCGCGCCGCCCGGCGGCACCAGGATGTCGTGCTGGATGCGCTGGTCCTCGGGCACGACGATCGTCACGCCGCGCTCGTTGAGCAGCCGGCCGACCAGGCGATTGGTCCGATGCTCGATGACCTCGACGATCTCGGCCTCGGTGCGACCGCGCCGGTCCTGCCCGCTGACGCGCACCAGCACGCGGTCGCCGTGCAGCACCTTGCTCATCTCGTGCTCGGGCAGCACGAGATCCGGCCCGCCATCATCGCGCAGCAGGAAGCCGAAACCGTCGCGATGGCCCTGCACCTGTCCCGACAGCAGATGCGCACGCGCCGCCAGCAGCAGCAGCCCGGCGCGATTGCGCACGATCCGGCCGGCGCGTTCGAGTTCGACCAGATCGGATTCGAACTGCACGCGCTGCGCGTCGCCGATCTTCAGCCGCTGCGCAAGGTCGTCCGGCGTCAGCGGCGTGCGTGCGTGCCCGAGCGCGTTGACGATGACGTCGCGGTCGAGCGGATGTGGCGTGGATATCAAGCGATTCTTTCGTTTAGTGTGGCGTCGCCGGTCGTGTCAATTTGACATGCAAAGGCCGGACCTTACAATTCGCGCCTCGCCCCGGAGCCCAGGTGGCGGACTTGGTAGACGCACTAGTTTCAGGTACTAGCGCCGCGAGGTGTGGAGGTTCGAGTCCTCTCCTGGGCACCAGATCAAAGGCCAGCGCCCGCTGGCCTTTTGATTTGGTGGCCAGGAAGCGCAGCACCTGCGTGCTGCGCGCGAGGACTCGAACGGCGCGGCATGCAAAGCCGCGCCGCGGGGTCGCGCCTGGGTGACCGAGTCCTCTCCTGGGCACCAAGACAGGAGCCAGCGCGCGCTGGCGCTTTGCTTTGGCGCTGGCGCGCGTCACGGCTGCCGCAACCGTGCCGCCAGTTGGTTCGGGCGCAGCGCGTCGTACTCCTCGAACGGCTGGTGGATCCACGGGCTCGTCGGCAGGAACTCGACGCAATAATCCGGCTTGAATATCGATACCGCCTTGTGCCAGAGCACGGCGGTGCGCACCTCCGTGATGGCCGGGAAGCACTGGCGCAAGTGCTCTGTCACCCGCTGCAGCGTGACGCCGGAATCGACCAGGTCGTCGACCAGCAGCACCTTGCCCTGCAGCTGACCGCCGGTCATCGTGATGAATTCGGCGATGTCGAGCTTGCCCTGCGTCGTGCCGGCCGCCTCGCGATACGAGCTGGTCGCCAGGATCGCCAGCGGCCGATCGTAGACGCGCGAGAACACGTCGCCGATGCGCAGTCCGCCGCGCGCCAGGCACAGTACCGCGTCGAATTTGTAGCCAGACTCGTACACCTGCAGCGCGAGCCGTTCGATCAGCCGGTGATACTCGTCCCACGCGACGTACAGGTGCTCCATCGTTCTGTTCAATCGTTGAACGGCTGCCGCAGCACGATCGTCTGCTCGCGGTCGGGGCCGGTCGACACGAGGTCGATGGGCACATCGGTCACTTCGGCCAGGCGCGTCAGATAGCGCTGCGCATTGACCGGCAGGGCATCCCAGTCGCGCGCGCCATAGGTCGACTGCGTCCAGCCGGCAAAGTCCTCGTACACCGGCTCGCAGCGCGCCACCTGTTCGGCGCCGTACGGCAGGATGTCGGCGACCGAGCCGTCGTAGCGATAGCCGGTGCATAGCCGCACGGTCGGCAGTCCGTCGAGCACGTCGAGCTTGGTGATGCAAAGTCCGGTCAGGCCGTTGATCTGCACCGCGCGCTTCAGCGCCGCCGCATCGAACCACCCGCAGCGGCGCGGCCGGCCGGTGACGGAACCGAATTCGTTGCCCTTGGTGCGCAGATGCTCGCCGGTGGCGTCGGTGAGTTCGGTCGGAAACGGACCCGAACCGACACGCGTTGCGTAGGCCTTGGTGATGCCGAGGACGTACTGCAGCTTCTGCGGCGCCACGCCGGCGCCGGCGGCGGCCGCGCCGGCGACCGTGTTGCTCGAGGTGACGAACGGATAAGTGCCATGATCGACGTCGAGCAGCGCGCCCTGCGCGCCCTCGAACAGCAGCCGGTGGCCTTCGGCCATCACCTTGTTGAGCCGGTATGACACATCGGTCAGCATCGGCTTGATCCGCTCACCGAGCGCGAGATTCGCGTCGATCACGGCATCGGCATCGACCGCCGCAGCGCCCAGATAGCGGGTCAGCACGAAGTTGTGCAGGTCGAGCGCCTCGCGCACGCGCTCGGCGAAGCGCTCGGCGTCGAACAGGTCCTGCGCGCGCACCGCGCGCCGCCCGACCTTGTCCTCATACGCGGGGCCGATGCCGCGGCCGGTGGTGCCGATCTTGCCCGCGCCCTTGCGCTCCTCGCGCGCCTTGTCGAGCGCGACGTGGTACTCGAGGATCAGCGGGCAGTTGCCGCTGATCGCCAGCCGCTGCGTGCAGGCGACACCCGCGGCGGCCAACTCGTCGATCTCGGCCAGCAGCGCCTGCGGCGACAGGACCACGCCGTTGCCGATGTAGCACGCGACATCCGGCCGCAGGATGCCCGACGGGATCAGCCGCAGGATCGTCTTGCGGCCCTGGATCACCAGTGTGTGGCCGGCGTTGTGTCCGCCTTGGAACCGCACGACCCCCTGCGACTGCTCGGTCAGCCAGTCGACGATCTTGCCCTTGCCTTCGTCGCCCCACTGGGTGCCGACGATGACCACGTTCTTTGCCATCTGTGTTCCGTTCTGTTCTTCAGCCGCCGCGCGGCACGACCTGCCACGCACCGGCCACCAGTCGAATCTCGCGGTCGAAGCGGTGGCTGTCCGGCACCTCGTCGCGAGCGAGCTGCTGCACGACCGTTTCGCCGCTGTCGCGCAGTCGCGCGATCAGCGCGCTCAGCGCGGCATCGGCGCCCGGCGGCGCAAGTATCGCCCGGATGTCGCCGTTCGTATCGACCCGCGTCAAATCGCGCAGATCGATCGAGAAGCCGGTCGCCGGGCGCGCTCGGCCGAATGCGCGGCCGATGTCGTCGTAGCGGCCGCCGCGCAGCGCAGCGCCGGGCAGTCCCGGCAGATACGCGGCGAAAGTGATCCCGGTGTGATAGCGATAGCCGTGCAGGTCCGCGAGGTCGAACGAGAGGTCCGCCACGCCCGCCAGCCGCGCGAGCTGGTCGAGCTCGTCGAGCGCGGCCGCGATATCGGGATGCGACGGCAGCTCGCGGCGCGCCTGCGCCAGCACGTCGCCGCTGCCGTGCAGCATCAGCAGCGTGCGCAGGCCGTCGCGCGCGGCGGCCGACAGGCCTTCGATCGCCGCCTCGAGTGCCGCGCCGTCCTTGCTGCTCAACGCGGCGACGATGTCGTCGGTGCGCCTGTGCGCGGCGGCGTCAGCGGCGAGCAGGGCGCGCAGCACGCCGGTGTGGCCGAGGTCGAAGCGCGCGCCGGCCACGCCGACCGTCCCCAGCGCGAGTGCCGCCAGCCGCAGCACCTCGGCGTCGGCGGCGAGCCCCGCGTGACCGTACAGCTCGGCGCCGACCTGGAACGGCTCGCGCGATGCCAGCGGGTGCAGCGGCCGCGCATGCAGCACCTGCGATGCATAACACAGCCGCACGACGCCCGGCCGGTTCAGGATGTGCGCATCGATGCGCGCGACCTGCGGCGTGGTGTCGGCGCGCAGTCCCATCATGCGGCCCGACATCTGGTCGATCAGCTTGAAGGTGCGCAGGTCCAGATCCGCACCGGCACCGGTCAGCAGCGAGTCGACGTATTCGAGCAGCGGCGGGATCACCAGCTCGTAGCCGCAGCGCGCGAACAGATCGAGCAGCGCGCGGCGCATCTGCTCCAGCCGCCGCGCCTCCTGCGGCAGCACGTCGGAGATACCTTCGGGCAGCAGCCAGCGCGCCATCGCTCAGCTCGCGAGCCAGGCGAGCGCCAGCCCGATCGCGATCGACGCCAGGCCGAAGAAACGGATCTGCCCGTCCTTCAGCTCCATCACGCGGCGGAACATGTCGCGCCACAGCGCGGGCGCGACCAGCGGCAGAATCCCTTCAATCACCAGCATCAGCGCCAGCGCCAGGACGAAGGTCGACACGATCAGCGCTTGGTGCTGCCGGCGCCCGGGTTCTTCATGTACTTGAAGAACTCCGACGACGGATCGACCACCAGCACGTCGCTGCGGTTGCGGAAGGTCGACCGATACGCCTCGAGGCTGCGGTAGAAGGCGAAGAATTCCGGGTTCTGCCCGAACGCCTGCGCGTAGATCGCGGAGGCCTTGGCGTCGCCCTCGCCCTTGATCCGCTGGGCCTCGCGGTACGCCTCGGCCAGCAGCACTTCGCGCTGCCGATCGGCGTCGGCGCGCACCTTCTCGCTTTCCGCGGCGCCGATCGAGCGCTGCTCGTTGGCCACGCGCTTGCGCTCGGCCTCCATGCGGCGGAACACCGAGTCGCTGATCTCCGGCACGAAATCGACGCGCTTCAGCCGCACGTCGACGATCTCCACCCCCACGTCCTTCACCCGCTCCTGCACGGCGGCGCGGATCTCCTCCATCGCCTTGTCGCGCTCGCGCGAAGTGACGTCGTTGACGGTGCGCTTGTTGATCGCCTGGTTCATCGCGTCGCGCACCAGCGTCGAGACGCGCTCCTGGGCCGCGCGCTCGGCGCCGCCGAAGCTGACCCAGTAGCGGCGCGGATCGCTGATGCGCCACTTGACGAACGAATCGACCAGCAGGTTCTTCTTCTCCGACGTCTGCACGCGGTCGGTTTGCGGCGTGTCGATGGTCAGGATTCGCTTGTCCAGATAGACGACGTTCTGGAACGGCGGCGGCAGCTTGAAGTGCAGCCCGGGTTCGGAGATCACTTCCTTGATCTGGCCGAACGCGAACAGGATCGCAAACTGGCGCTGATCGACGATGAACGCGCAGGAGCGCAGCAGCACCGCCGCCACGACGATGCCGACCAGGGTGCCGACGATTCGATTCATCGTCGTCCCCTAGCGCGTCTCGCGTTCGCGGCTGCGCTGCGCGTCGCGGCTGCGGCCATCGGTCGTCGGCGGCGACGGCTCGGGCGTGGGCGCGACCGCGCGCGGCGGAGCCGACTCGGTGATCGCCTGCTGCATCAGGCGATCGAACGGCAGGTACAGCAACTGGTTGCCGCTCTTCGAATCGATCAGCACCTTGGTCGTGTTGCTGAAAACCTGCTGCATCGTCTCCAGGTACAGCCGCTCGCGGGTGACGGCGGGCGCCTTGTTGTACTCGACCAGCACCTGGCGGAAGCGCGCCGCGTCGCCCTGCGCGGTTTCCGTCACCCGGGTCCGGTAGCCCTCGGCCTCCTGCGTCAGCCGCGCCGCCAGGCCGCGCGCCTTCGGCACCACGTCGTTGGCATAGGCCTGGCCCTCGTTGATCTGCCGTTCGCGGTCCTGCGACGCCTTGACCGCGTCGTCGAACGCCGCCTGCACCTGCTCCGGCGGCTGCGCGTTCTGGATTGCCACCGCAGACACCAGGATGCCGGTGCCGTAGCGGTCGAGCATCTCCTGCATGCGCACGCGAACCTGGTCGGCGATCTCCTGCCGCGATTCGTACAGGACGCTGTCCATCATCTTGCGGCCGACCACCTCGCGCATCGCCGATTCGGCCGTCTCCGTCACGGCCTCGGTCGGGTTGCGGCTGTTGAACAGGTAGTCGCGCGCGCCGTTCGGTCCTTCCTTGATCCGGTACTGGACGGTGAAGTGGATGTCGACGATGTTCTCGTCGTCGGTCAGCATCAGCGCTTCCTTCAGCCGGTCGGCGCGGCCGCGCCCGCCGATCTCGACCGTCTGCAGCTTCAGCACGTCGACGATCTCCTGCGACTGGATCGGCCACGGTGCGCGCCAGCGGAAGCCGGCGGTGGTCGTCTCGGTGTAGCGGCCGAACGTGGTGACCACGCCGACCTGCCCTTCCTGGACGATGTAGAAGCCGCTGCCCATCCAGATCACGAAGGTGGCGGCGACGATCGCGAGCACGCCGATGCCGGCGCCGCGGGCGTCCGGACGAAAGCCGCCACCGCGGCCGCCGTCGCCGCCGTTGCCGCGGCCGCCACGTCGGCCGAACAGGCTGTTCAGGCGCCGGTTGAAATCGCGCCAGAGCTCATCGAGGTCCGGCGGACCCTCCTGCCCGCCCGGCTTGCCCGGCCGCCGCTGCCCCTCGTTGCTGCTGTTGTCGGCGCCGCCGCCGCGGCCCCACTGCGGGTCGTTCAGCGACATCGCGATGCCCGATACGTGGAACATGGAGAAGGATTTTTCTGCCGCGCTCGACAGTGCGCACGCCGATCAGGCCGAAGAAGCCGCCGCAGATTCGAAATCAGGGAGTGACGCACCCGCCCGGGACGTCCGTACGCACTCGGCCATCGCCGCGCGCAAGAGATCGAGACCTGCGCCCGTCATCGCACTGACAGACACCGCGAGAATCCTACCATAGGGGTCTCGCTCGACCGTCGGCGCGCGCTCGATCGCATCGATCTTGTTGTACACGGTCAACTGCGGCACCCGGTCGGCGCCGATTTCCTGCAGCACCCGCTGCACTTCGGCCATCTGCGCGTCGAAATTCGGCGCGGCGGCGTCGACCACGTGCAGCAGCAGGTCGGCCTCGACCGATTCCTCCAGCGTCGACTTGAACGCTTCGACCAGCTGATGCGGCAGTCCGCGAATGAAACCGACCGTGTCGGACAGCACCACTTCGAGGTCGCCGGCGACGAAGCAGCGGCGCGACGTCGTGTCGAGCGTGGCGAAGAGCTGGTCGGCGGCGTAGCTCGACGCGCGCGTCAGCGCGTTGAACAGCGTCGACTTGCCGGCGTTGGTGTAGCCGACCAGCGACACGGAGTACACGTCGCGGCGCGTGCGCGCGCGCCGCTGCGTGCGGCGTTGCCGGTGCAGCGTCTTCAGGCGGTCGCGCAGCAAGCGCACGCGGGAGGCGATCATGCGCCGGTCCAGCTCGATCTGTTTCTCGCCCGGGCCGCCGGTCTTGCCGAGGCCGCCGCGCTGCCGTTCTAGGTGGGTCCAGCCGCGCACCAGCCGGGTCGACAGGTGTTCGAGCTGCGCCAGTTCGACCTGCAGCTTGCCCTCGCGGCTCTTGGCGCGCTGGCCGAAGATCTCCAGGATCAGCGCGGTCCGGTCGAGCACCCAGGCGCCGAGCGCGCGTTCGAGGTTGCGCTGCTGCGCCGGCGACAGTGCGACATCGAAGATCACGACGCCGGCTTCGGCGGCCTGCACTTCGGCTTGCAGCTGCGCGACCTTGCCCGAGCCGATGTAATGCTGGGGATCGGGGCGCTCGCGCCGCACCGGCATCTCGCCGCGGATCTCGAAACCGGCCGACGCGGCAAGCTGGCGCAGTTCGTCCAGCGCATCGCGCGCGGCGTGCCCGCCCGGCGGGCGTCTGCCTAACGTGACACTGACCAGCAGGGCGCGGTAGTTGCGGTCGACGCGGCCCGCTTCGATCTGAAAGACGGTCAGGACGCCGTCTCCGCGCTGAGGTTGACCGGCCGCGCCGGCACCACGGTCGAGATGGCGTGCTTGTAGACCATCTGCGTCACCGTATTGCGCAGCAGGACAACGTATTGATCGAACGATTCGATCTGGCCCTGAAGCTTGATGCCGTTGACCAGGTATATCGAAACCGGAACGTGCTCCTTGCGCAGCGCGTTCAGGAACGGGTCTTGTAGTAGTTGCCCTTTGTTGCTCATTTGAACTCCAATGGTTTCTTTTGATTCTGGCGCCGCGAAAAAGTCGGACGCCGGCGGTGCCGATGCGCGTTAGATGGAGATCGCGTACGGAAATTCAATCTATCGGAAAAGCCCGGCAGCCGCTACCGCGTGGCGGCGCGAGCCTGTTAGTCCGATCAATGCCCTAGCGGGCGTAAGGGTTGGCACCCGTGCGGAACTCGATCCGCAGCGGCGTCCCGTGCAGATCGAACGCTTCGCGGAACCAGCCTTCCAGGTAGCGCCGGTACGAATCGGCGACGTGGGTGAGCCCGTTGCCGTGGATGATGATTGTCGGCGGGTTCTGTCCGCCCTGGTGCGCGTAGCGCATCTTCGGCCGCGAGGCGCCTGCGCGCGGCGGCATCTGGCGCTCGACCGCCGCGCGCAGCGCCCGCGTGAGCTTGGGCGTGGGCAGCTTGGTGAACGCCGCTCGATGCGCGGCCGCCACCGAGCGCATCACCGCCGCCAGCCCGGTCGCCTGCAGCGCCGAGATGTAATGCACGCGCGCCCAGCGCAGGAAGTGCAGCTTGCGCTCCAGCTCGCGCTTGATGCAGATGCGCTGGTACTCGTCGAGTCCGTCCCACTTGTTCACCGCGATCACCAGCGCGCGCCCCTTTTCCAGGATGTAACCGGCGATGTGCGCGTCCTGGTCGGCGATCTCGGCCGCGCCGTCGAGCAGCAGCAGCGCGACATGGCACTGTTCGATCGACTGCAGCGTCTTGACGACGGAGAACTTCTCGATCGTCTCGAACACCTTGCCCTTGCGCCGCAGGCCGGCGGTGTCGATCAGGCGGAACTGCTGCCCGCCGTATGCGAAGTCGACCTCGATCGAATCGCGCGTGGTGCCGGGCTCGCCGAACGCGATCAGGCGGTTCTCGCCGAGAAGCGCGTTGATCAGCGTCGACTTGCCGACGTTGGGGCGGCCGACGATCGCCACGCGGATGCGCTGCCCCTGCGCCGGCTCGGCCTCCTCTTCCGGAGCGCCGAAGCCGGCGAGCGTCTCGTCCATCAGCGCGGCCACGCCGTCGCCGTGCGCCGCCGAGATCGGGCGCGGCTCGCCCAGGCCCAGTTCGTGGAATTCGGCGCTCGCTTCCGGCGGCAGACCCTCGGCCTTGTTGACCGCCAGCACCAGCCGGCGCCCGGTCTCGCGCAGCCGCTGCGCGATGCGGCGATCCTGCGCGGTCAGCCCCTCGCGCGCGTCGACCACGAAGATCACGACATCGCTTTCGGCGATCGCCAGTTCGGCCTGCTGCGCCATCTCGCGCGCGATGCCGGCAGCGCCCTGCGGCTCGAAGCCGCCGGTATCGATCGCAAGATACGGGACCGGCCCGACCCGTCCGTCGCCATAGTGGCGGTCGCGCGTCAGCCCGGGAAAGTCGGCGACCAGTGCGTCGCGCGTTCGGGTCAGGCGGTTGAACAACGTCGACTTGCCGACGTTCGGTCGCCCCACCAGTGCAACG
The DNA here is from genome assembly GCA_029778535.1 of Pseudomonadota bacterium. Taxonomy (GTDB): domain Bacteria; phylum Pseudomonadota; class Gammaproteobacteria; order Burkholderiales; family Burkholderiaceae_F; genus JAKOQB01. The sequence goes on from JAKOQB010000143.1 coordinate 134,529, forward strand.
ACCGGCTTCATTCTTCTGGGGTCAGGATGCAGGATCGAGCGGCACTCACCGCTGCGGCGTCAGGAGCGCCAGCGTGCCGTCCTGCGTCAGCACCACCACGCCGTCGGCCCACCGCTGCGGCCGGGCGACGATCGCGCTCGAATCGACCCGCTCGCGCGCGACGAACTCGCCGTCGGCGCCGAAGAAGTGCAGGTAGCCCGCGAAGTCTCCGACCGCCGCGCCGTTCGTCAATGCCAACGGCGTGGTGACCGCGCGCCACGCCAGCTTCGTGTTGCGCCACAGGCTCGCGCCATCGCGCGCAAACGCCTGCACCGCCGATCCGTTGTCGACCGTGTAGACCGCGCGCTCGTTCATCGACACGCCGCCGCGCGCCGACAGCTCGCGCGCCCAGCGCAGGTTGCCGTTGGCCGGGTCGGCGCACATCACGCGCCCCTGGAACGAAGCCGCGCAGGCATCGCGCGCGTCGACCGCGATCGGACCGACCACGTCGCTCAGGCGCTCGACCTCGGTCGTGCCCTTGGGTTCGGAAATGACCGCCTCCCAGCGTGCCGCGCCGTTGGTCAGCGCGAGCGCGACCATGCGCCCGCCGGGAAACCCGACCAGCACGTTGTCGCCCGCGAACGCCATTTCGGTCGACGCATGCAACGTGAGCGGCGGCGTCTGACGCTGGTAGGACCAGCGCCGCTTGCCGGAGTCGGCTTCGTACGCGCTGACCCGGTGATCGGTCGAACGCACCACCACGACGCCGCGTCCGACCAGCGGCGGCGAACTCACGTCGCTCGAGGCCTGCGCGCGCCACAGAGCCTTGCCGTCGGCACCGAGCGCGATCACCTCGCCGCGCGGCGTGACGACGACGACGGTGAATCCGTCGGATCCGACGCCCGCGGAGATCCGGCCGTCCACCGACGTGCGCCACACGATCGCGCCGTTCTGCGGATCGACCCGCATCACGGTGCCGTCGGCGCCGGCGGCGTAGACCGCGTTCTCGAGCACGGCCGGCTGCAGAAAGGTCCCGCGCCCGCTGCCGACCGACGCACGCCAGGTCACGCGCACGTTCAGGCTGCTCTTGATCTCGGTGAGCTCGGCCGGCTTGTTGGCGGGGCTCGACGCGCAGCCGGCCAGCAGCGCGGCGGCGGGAAGCAGCGCGGACGCGACCCGCAGCCAGCGCGGGAATCGGTGTGTCATGACGCCGCCGGCAGCGAATCGAGCTTCAGCTGGATCAGGTTGCGCAGCGGGTTCTGCGCGTCGGCCTTGTCCAGCGCCTCGGAGTAGGCCGCCCGGGCTTCCTGCAGCTTGTTCTGCGCGACCAGCACGTCGCCCCGGCGGTCGGCGAACGCGGCCGCGAGCGATTTCGGCACGTCGACCGACAACACCTTCAGCGCCTCGTCGTACGCCTTGTCGTCGAGCAGCACGCCGGCCAGCCGCACGCGCGCGATCAGCGCGTATTCGTCGTGCCCCGACTTGTCGATCACCCACTGCAGTTGCGCGCGCGCCGCCGCGTTGTCGCCGGCATCGTGATACACGCGCGCCATTTGCAGCGCCGCCATCGGCGCGTACACGGTGCGGCCGTAGCGCTCGATCAGCGTGCCGGCCAGTTCCTTCTTCTTGTTCGCGTCGCTGCCGTCGAGCGCGCGCAGCAGCTCGTCGTAGACCACCGCGGCCTGCTGCGCCTCGCGCCGCTCGTACCAGCGCCAGCCGTTGAAGGCAGCGATCGCGAGCAGCACGACGGTCGCGACGGTCAGGATGAAGTTGCCGTACTTGTCCCACCAGGCCTTCATCGAAGCCAGTTGTTCCTGTTCCTGCAGGTCGTATGCCATGTTCAACCCCTATTCCGAAATCCGTTCCAACGCCGTCACCAGCGCCTCGCCGATCTGCGCCAGCGGCAGCACGGCCTGGGTCGCGAACGGGGCCTCGGCGCCGCGCGCGCGCAGCGCCTTGACCGCGGCGGCTTGCTGCGCCGCCTCCGCCGCGCCGACGATCAGCGCGAATTCCGCGCCGCTCGCGTCGGCCTTGCGCATCTGCGACTTCAGCCCGCCCTCGCCGGCGTGCAGGATCACGTCCAGCCCCGCGTCGCGCAGCAGTTCGGCCGCGCGCAGCGCGACCGGCTGCGTGGCGCCGCCCTGGTGCAGCACGTAGACATCGCACACGGGCGCGCTCGGCACACGACCCGCTTCGCGCAGCAACTCGATCACGCGCTCGATGCCCATGCCGAAGCCGATGCCCGGCGTCGGTCGTCCGCCCATGCGTTCGATCAGCGGATCGTAGCGGCCGCCGCCGCACAACGTTCCCTGCGCGCCGAGCGCGTCGGTGATCCACTCGAACACCGTGAGGTTGTAGTAGTCGAGCCCGCGCACCATCCGCGGGTTGACGCTGAACGCGATGCCGGCCGATCCCAGCAGCGCCTGCAGTCCTTCGAAGTGCGCGCGCGACGCCGTGCCGAGGTAGTCGGTGATGCGCGGCGCGCCGGCGACGATCTCGGTGAGCGCCGGGTTCTTGGTGTCGAGGATGCGCAGCGGGTTGGTGTGCAGCCGCCGCTTCGCATCGTCGTCGAGTTGCGCCTCGTAGCGCCTGAGGTATTCGATCAGATCGGCGCGATGGCGCGCGCGCTCGTCGGCCTGGCCCAGGCAGTTCAGCTCCAGCCGCACGCGCTCGATGCCGAGAATCTTCCACAGCCGCGCCAGCATCACGATCAGCTCGGCGTCGATGTCCGGTCCGGCAAAACCCAGCGCCTCCACGTTGACCTGATGGAACTGCCGGTAGCGGCCGCGCTGCGGGCGTTCGTGGCGGAACACCGGCCCCATCGACCACACGCGGCGCGGCGCGTCGTAGGTCAGGTTGTGTTCGATCACGGCGCGGATCACGCCGGCGGTGAACTCCGGCCGCAGCGTCAGGTGCTCGCCGTTCAACTTGTCCTCGAACGAGTACATCTCCTTTTCGACGATGTCGGTGACCTCGCCGATGCCCTTCACGAAGAGCTCGGTGTACTCGACGATCGGCGTTCGGATCTGCTGGTAGCCGTAGCTGCGCAGCCAGTCGGCCACCCGCGCTTCGAACCACTCCCACAGCGGCGCCTCCGCCGGGAGCAGATCGTTCATTCCGCGTACGCCGGACAGCTTCTTCGCCATGGCCTAGGCACCGGCGCGCGCGTACCTGCGCTGCACGTAGTCGGCGACGATTGCCTGGAACTCCTCCGCGATCGACGCGCCCTTCAGTGTGACGGTGCGCACGCCGTCGACGAACACCGGCGCGACAGGCGCTTCGCCCGAACCCGGCAGCGAGATGCCGATGTTCGCGTGCTTGCTCTCGCCGGGTCCGTTGACCACGCAGCCCATCACCGCGACGTTCATCGATTCGACGCCGGGATAACGCTCGCGCCACAGCGGCATCTGTGCGCGCAGGTAGTCCTGGATTTCCTGCGCCAGTTCCTGGAAGAAGGTGCTGGTCGTGCGCCCGCAGCCGGGACACGCGATCACGAGCGGCGTGAACGCGCGCAGCCCCATCGTCTGCAGGATCTGCTGCGCGACCTCGACTTCGCGCGTGCGCGGTTCGCCCGGCGCCGGCGTCAGCGACACGCGGATCGTGTCGCCGATGCCGTCCTGCAGCAGCACCGCGAGCGCGGCGGTCGACGCGACGATGCCCTTGCTGCCCATCCCCGCCTCGGTCAGTCCCAGGTGCAGCGGGTAATCGCAGCGGCGCGACAGTTCCCGGTACACCGCGATCAGGTCCTGCACGCCGCTCACCTTCGCCGACAGCACGATCATGTCGCTGCCGAGGCCCAGTGCTTCCGCGCGCTGTGCGTTCTCGATCGCCGAGCGCACCAGCGCCTCGCGCAGCACCGCGGACGCCTCCCACGGTTCGGCGCGGGCGGCGTTCTCGTCCATCATGCGCGCCAGCAGTTCCTGGTCGAGCGAACCCCAGTTCACGCCGATGCGGATCGGCTTGTCGTGCCGGCACGCGATCTCGATCATGCGCGCGAAGTTGTCCTCGCGCTTCGCACCGCGACCGACGTTGCCCGGGTTGATCCGGTACGCGGACAGCGCCTGCGCGCAGGCCGGATAGTCGACGAGCAGCTTGTGACCGTTGTAGTGGAAGTCGCCCACCAGCGGCACTTCGACGCCCATGCGGTCGAGCTGGTCGCGGATCGCCGGCACTTCGGCCGCGGCCTCGGGAGAATTGACGGTGATGCGCACCACCTCGGAGCCGGCCTGCGCCAGCTCCTTGACCTGGATCGCGGTGGCGATCGCGTCGGCAGTGTCGGTGTTGGTCATCGACTGCACCAGCACCGGTGCGTCGCCGCCGATCTTCACCATGCGTTCGCCCCAGCGCACGCACACCTGCCGCGTCGACCGGCGCCGCGCCGGCGCGGCCTGCGTCGGCAGGCAGTTCCACGATTCGTTCGGCTGGTTCACGCGCGGGTCCTTCACTGCACCGTCAGGCGCGCGACGTTGCCGGCGCGGGTCACCGGCTTCAGATCGATCGGCTTGCCCTCGTACTCGAGCGTCACCGCCGAAGCGTTGCCGATCACGACCCGATACGGCGGCTTGCCGTGCACGACCTGTTCGCTGCCGGCCGGATTGTTCTGGGTCAATAGCACCTTGCCGTCCTTCTGCGTGACCTCGACCCACGACGCGTCGCGAAACGCGAAGCGCAGCGTGCCGGGCTCGCTCGCGGCATCGGGTGCCCGGGACGGCAGCGCCGCGCTGGTCGCGCTCGCGGGCGCGACGGCCGCTGCGCCCGTCTGCGAAGGCTGTGGCGACAGTGCGGCGACCGGGTCGGTGCCGGCGGCGAGCGGCGTCACCCCGGCCGTCGCGCCGACCTCCGCCTGCGCAGGCGCCGGCGGCGCCGCGGCCTGGCGCGAGCGCGTCGTGTTGGCGATCCAGCCGATCACCGCGAACACGATCAGCGCGCCGATGGCGCCGGCGATCACGAGCGTGCGCGACAGCCGCTCGCGCTCGGCCGTGCGCAGCAGCGGCGCGTTCACCGGCGATGCTTCGGCGGCAGCTGCCGGTTCGAGCCGCCGGTTCAACGACGCGATCAGCGGCGCCGGATCGATGCGCACCTCCTTCGCGTAGTTGCGCACGAATCCGCGCGCAAAGGCAGGCCCCGGCAACGCGGCGAGGTCCTCGCGCTCGATCGCGATCACCTGCTTTGGATTGAGGCGCAAGCGCGCGGCCAGGTCGTTGACCGACAGCGACAGCGCCTCGCGCGCACGCGCCAGGCGCGGACCGAACGTCAGGTCGGACGATTCGGTGGCCGCTGTGCCGCCGGTCGCCGCGCCGGCGTCACTCATCGAACGCACCGCGAGCCAGTGCCGCGGCCTCGGGCGAGTTCGGAAAGCGCAGACGCAGTTCCTCCGCCAGCTGGCGTTCCCGGCGCAGATCGGCGCTGGCGCGCGCGATGCGCAATCCGAGCCACAGCAGTTCGGGCGGCGGATTCGGCCCTTTCTCGATCAGGCCGTAGTAGAAGCTCGCGCGGTCGATCTGCTTTGTGCGCAGGTACAGCCGCGCGAGTTGAAACTTGGTGACCGGATTGGACGCATCGAGCTCGAACGAGCGGCGCAGGTAGCCTTCGGCCGCGTCCGTGTCCTTCAGGCGCAGCATGCACAGCCCCGCGTTCTGCATCGCCAGCCCCGGAGTGCGATACAGCCGATTGGCCGCGGCACGCTTGAAGTAGTCGATCGACTCGCGCTCGCGACCGGTCTGGCACAGGAACCAGCCGTGGTTGTTCAGGACCTCCGGGTTGTCGGGATCCAGCCGCAGCGCCTGCGCGTAGCTGGCCTCGGCTTCGCGGCGATCGCCGAGGTCGAGATAGATGAGCCCGAGCATCGAATGCGCGAGCGCGTAGTTCGGATCGAACGACAGCGCACGCCGCACCTCGTCCAGCGCGACCGAAAGCTGGCCCTTCTGGTAATAGCCGCTCGCCAGTTGCAGCCGGATCTCGGCCCGCCGCCGCGAATCGGCTTCGGGCTGCGCCGTCGACGGGCTCGACTCGGCCACCGGCACGCCGTTGACGGTGGTCGTGGTGGTGCACGCTGCCGCCAGCCACCCGCCGGCCACGGTGACAACAAGCCAGAGAACCCGCCGCATGCCTGCTCTCCTACGCCGCCACCACGTGCGGAATGCGATCTGCGCGCCGTTCGGAAAGGCGTGTGCGATCCCGGACCTCGCCGGCGAGCTGGCCGCACGCGGCATCGATGTCGTCACCGCGCGTCTTGCGCGTCGTGGTCACAACGCCGGCGGCGGTGAGGATCTGCGCGAACGCGCGCATCCGCTCCGCAGTCGAGCGTGCCAGCCCGGAGCCCGGGAACGAATTGAAAGGAATCAGGTTGAACTTGCACGGCACGTCGGCGACCAGATCGACCAGCTCGCGCGCGTGCGCATCCGCGTCGTTGATGCCGTCCAGCATCACGTATTCGAACGTGATGAAGTCGCGCGGCGCCACGCGCAGGTAGCGGCGGCACGCGGCCATCAGCTCGCGCAGCGGGTGCTTGCGGTTCAGCGGCACCAGCCGGTCGCGCAGTGCGTCGTTCGGCGCGTGCAGCGACACCGCGAGCGCGACCGGGCACTGCTCGGCGAGCTTGTCGATCTGCCGCACCAACCCGGATGTCGACACCGTCACGCGCCGCCGCGACAGGCCGTACGCGTCACCGTCGAGCATCAGCCGCAGCGCCGGCACGACCGCGTCGAGGTTCTGCAGCGGCTCGCCCATGCCCATCAGCACGACGTTGCTGATCACGCGCTCGTGTTCGGCCGTGATGCCGTTGGCCGCCCGCAGCGCGTGCTCGGCGAGCCAGAGCTGGCCGACGATCTCAGCCGTGGTCAGGTTGCGATTGAAGCCCTGCTTCCCGGTCGAGCAGAACAGACAGTTCATCGCGCAGCCGGCCTGCGTCGAGATGCACAGCGTGCCGCGGTCGTCTTCCGGAATGAACACCGCTTCGATCGCATTGCCCTGGCCGACATCGAGCAGCCACTTGCGGCTGCCGTCGACCGACGTCGAATCGCGCAGCACCACAGGCGCGGCAATCTGCGCGCACTGCGCCAGCTTGCCGCGCAGCGATTTCGCGAGGTCCGTCATCGCGTCGAAACCCGCCGCGCCGCGCCGGTGGATCCAGCGCGACAACTGACGCGCGCGGAACGACTTCTCGTCGAGGCCCTCGACCAAATGCTTCAGTTCCGCGGCGTCCAGCCCGAGCAGATTGACGCGATCCATGCGGCCGTCGATCCCGCCTAGCGCGAGTGAATGTTCATCGCCGGGAAGAAGAACGCGACCTCGTTGCGCGCGGTCTCCGGCCCGTCGGAGCCGTGCACCGCGTTGGCGTCGATGCTGTCGGCGAAGTCGGCGCGGATCGTCCCCTTCGCCGCCTTCTTCGGATCGGTCGCCCCCATCAACTCGCGGTTGCGCGCGATCGCGTTCTCGCCCTCGAGCACCTGCACCATGATCGGGCCGGACACCATGAATTCGACCAGGTCCTTGAAAAACGGGCGCTCGCGATGCACCGCGTAGAAGGCTTCGGCATCGCGGCGCGACAGACGCATCATGCGCGCGGCAACGATCTTCAGTCCTGCGGCTTCGAAGCGCGCCAGGATCGGGCCGATCGCGTTCTTGGCGACCGCATCGGGCTTGATGATGGAAAGTGTTCTTTCAACGGCCATGTGTACTCGCTCGAGTTCGCGGATTTGAAGTGGATTCAACGGCGCGGCCGCGTGTTGCCGGCACTTCGGCGCCCTCGGCAACGCCCGAAAAAACTTCGATAAATGAAGGCCTTACCGAATCTGATGAACACGGAATGTTAGCACGCCGGCCGCTCTCGACGCACCGTTGGCGCACTACGAAGCCAGGTCGAACCGTGCGATCGATTCGACGTGCGACGTGTGCGGAAACATGTTGACGACGCCGGCCGAACGCAGCAACCACCGGCCTTCGTGCACGAGGACGGCCGCGTCGCGCGCCAGCGTGGCCGGGCTGCACGACACGTAGACGATCCGGCGCGGCCCGTCGGCCGCCGCCGCGAGCGTGCGCGCGATCGCCAGCGCCCCTTCGCGCGGCGGATCGATCAGCACCCGATCGATCCGTCCAAGCCGCGCGACCGCCCGCCGCCAGTCGGCATCGCTCCACTCGAACAGATTGCACGCGGCGAACTCGGCCACGTGCGCGAGACCGTTTTCGCGCGCGGCGTCCTCGGCGCGCCGCACCAGGCCGGCATGCCCCTCGAAGCCGAGCACGTGGCCGGCGCGCGTCGCCAGCGGCAGCGTGAAATTGCCGAGGCCGCAGAAAAAGTCGATCACGCGATCGCCCGCTTGGACCTCGAGCAGCCGCAGCGCGCGCCGCACCAGCACCTCGTTAATCCGGTGATTGACCTGGGTGAAATCGGTCGGCGCAAACGGGATCGACACGCCGAACTCAGGCAGTGATAGGCGCAGCGGTACTGCGTCTTCGGCGTCGAGCGGCGCCGCCGACTCGGGTCCGCCCGCCTGCAGCCACAACGCGACGCGGTGGCGGGCGCGAAACGCGCGCAGCCGTTCGAGATCCTCCGCAGTCAGCGGCTGCAGCACGCGCAGCACCAGCACGATCGCGTCGTCGCGTCCTGCGGAGCCGACCGCGAGCTCGATCTGAGGCAGGCGGTCGCGCAGCGACAGCGCGCCCACCAGTTCGCGCAGCGGCGCGATCAGTGCCGCGACGCGCGCGGGCAGCACTTCGCAGGTCGTCATGTCGGCCACGAAGCTGCTGGCGCGCTCGTGAAATCCCACCAGCACGCCGCCCTTCTTCGCCACGAAGCGCACCGTCAGCCGCGCGCGGTGGCGGTAGTTCCAGAACGGACCGAGAATCGGCCGCAGCACGTGCTGCGGCTTCACGCGCGCCAGGTGCCACAGCGCGTCCTCCAGCCCGCGCTGCTTGAGCGCGACCTGCGCGTGCGGCTCCAGATGCTGCATCGAGCAGCCGCCGCAGGCGCCGGCGTGCAGGCCGAAGTGCCGACAGCGCGGCGCCACGCGCAACGCGCTCGCGCGCTCGATGCGGAGCGCGCGCGCGGTCTCGTAGCGCGCCTTGGCGCGAATTGTCTCGACTTGCACGCGCTCGCCGGGCAGCGCGCCGTCGACGAACACCACCTTGCCGTCGCGGCGGGCGACGCCGCGTCCGTCCAGATCGAGCGAGTCGATCTCGATCGCGAAACGCTCGCGCACCGTCACTGCGCCGGCCAGGCGGCGAGATACTCGTTCCAGTGCGGCGCGCCGGCGTCATGCAGGGCCGCGCGCACCAGATCGAGCTCGGCGCGATAGGCTGCAGCGGTCAGCACGCCTCGCAGCTTCTGGAAGCGGCAGTAGACGAGGTAGGTGTTGACGACGTCGGTCTCGCAATAGTTGCGGATGTCGCGCAGCCGGCCCGCCGCATAAGCTTCCCAGACCTTGGCGCCGTCCATTCCGAGCTTGCCGGGGAATCCGGCCAGCCGCGCCAGTTCGTCCAGCGGAGCGCTGGCGCGCGGCTGATACAGCGCCAGCAAGTCCATCAGGTCGAGGTGGCGGGTGTGATAGCGGCTGATGTAGTTGTTCCACTTGAAGTCGCGATCGTCCTCCCCCAGCTCCCAGTAGCGCGACGCCGCGATTCCGTGGATCAGCGCGCGATAGTGCAACACCGGCAGGTCGAAACCGCCGCCGTTCCAGCTCACCAGCTGCGGCGTATAGCGGTCGATCAGCTTGAACAGATCGGCGACCAGCTTCGGCTCGTCGTCGCTTTCGCTGCCGAGGCAGCGCACACGAAACCCCTGGTCGTCGCGAAAGCCGCAACCGATCGCCACCACGCGGTGCAGATGGTGCGGCAGAAAGTCGCTGCCGGTCTTCTCGCGCCGCTCGGCGCAGGCCTGCGCCGCCACCTCGGCGTCGGTGAGTTCGGCCCACTGCGGACGCAGCCGCCGCAGGCCGGCGATGTCGGGGACCGTTTCGAGGTCGAAAACCAGCGTCGGCGTCACGCGTCACCGCGGCGGCAGATACTGCAGCGGATCGACCGGCTTGCCGCCGCGGCGGATCTCGAAATGCAGCTTCGGCGCGTTGGCGTCGCTCTTGCCCGCTTCGGCGATCCGCTGTCCGCGTTTCACCGTCTGCCCCTGCTTGACGAGGATCTGGCGGTTGTGGGCATACGCCGAAATGAACTCGTCGTTGTGCTTGACGATCACCAGGTTGCCGTACCCGCGCAATCCGCTGCCGCTGTAGACAACGCTGCCGTCACCCGCCGCCAGCACAGGGTCGCCTTCGCGCGCCGCGATGTCGATGCCCTTGTTGCGCTTCTCGTCGAACTTCTCGATCAGCTTGCCGGTCAGCGGCCACGCCCAGGTCAATCCGGCCGGCGCTGCGGCCGAGGGAGCCACGGCCGCTGCTGCGGGCGGCGCGGCCGTCGACGGCGCGGCGGCGACGCTGGGCGCTGTCGCGGTCTCTGCCGGCGGCGCAACGCCGGGAACGGTCGTCGTCAGCGGCCGCGACTGCGCGCTCGTCGCCGGCGTCACCGGCGTGGCCACCGCGGCGTCCAGCGGCGGCGCGACGCGCAGCTCCTGTCCGGGTCGCAAGGCGTTGGGATCGTCGATGTTGTTCCAGCGCGCGATGTCGCGCGGATCGCGGCCGAACGCGGCGCCGATCTGACGCAGCGTGTCGCCCTTCTGCACTATGTAGATCCCATCGCGCGCTTCGCGCGCGGCCGGCACGGCAGTGGTTTCCGGCGCCGCGCCGGCGGCCGCCGGCGCGCGTTCGACGATCGGTGCCTGGCGCACGCCGGTGGTCGTGCACGCGGCCTGCACGAGCGCACCGGCCAGCGCCAGCGCAGAACCGAGGCTTCGAATCCGTGGGTACATCGTCCGCATCGCCATCCTGTTCATTTCGTTCCGAATCGTAATGGCACGAAGCGTGCAGCCTGCACCGCCTTCGCGGCGACCCGGCCCGCCGCATCCTTGGTCACGACCTTCAGCGATTGCGCGTCGCCGTTGGCGTCCGTGATGACCGGGGCAACGATGCGACCGCCGGGCTTGAGCTGCTCGATCCATGCCGGAGGAATCCGTTCGCCCGCGGCCGCGGCGACGATCGCGTCGAACGGTGCTTCGGCGGCGATGCCGTCGACGCCGTCGCCGAACACCAGCCGCACGTTCGGCAATCGCAGCGGCCTGAGGTTCCGTCGCGCCAGTTCGTGCAGCGGACGCACGCGCTCGACCGAGATCACGGTGCCGAACAGCCGCGCCAGCACCGCCGACGCATAGCCGCAACCGGTGCCGATCTCCAGCACCTTCGCGGTCCTTGGATTCTCCAGCGTTGCGAGCGCGAGCTCGGCGATGCGCGCCACGCTGTGCGGCCGCGAGATCGTCTGGCCGTGGCCGATCGGCAGCGCGGTGTCCTCGTACGCGCGGCTCGCCAGCGCGGCGTCGACGAACAGATGGCGCGGCGCCCAGTCCATCGCGCCGAGCACGCGCGCGTCGGTCACGCCCTGCGCGCGCAACCGTTCGACCATGCGCGCGCGAACACGATCGGATGCAAGGCCCGAGTTGGGCGACAGCGTGGGCGGCGGCTTCAGTTGTGACCGCGCTGAAGCCATGCCGCAACCTGAGGCAGCCGTTCGGTGTGGGTCAGATCGACCTGCAGCGGCGTCACCGACACGTAGCCCTGCGCCGCGGCATAGAAGTCGGTGTCCGGGCCCGCATCGCGCGCGCTGCCGGCCGGTCCGACCCAGTAGATCGTGTCGCCGTACGGATTCTGCGCGCGGATCACCGGCTCGGACGGATGACGCTTGCCGAGCCGCGTGCAAAGTATGCCGCGCACCGCATCGCGCGGCAGATTCGGAATGTTGACGTTCAGCAGCGTCGGCGCGGGCAACGGATTGGCGCACCATTGCGCGACGATTTGCGCCGCGATCGCGCGCGCGCTGTCCAGATTTTCGTAGCCCTTGTTGATCAGCGAGAACGCGATCGACGGCACGCCGAACAGATACCCTTCCATCGCGCCGGCAACGGTGCCGGAATAGATCGTGTCGTCGCCCATGTTCTGGCCATTGTTGATGCCGCAGACCACGAGGTCCGGCCGCTGCTCGAGCAGTCCCGTGAGCGCGATGTGCACGCAGTCGGTCGGCGTGCCGTTCACATAGAAGAAACCGTTCGCCGCGCGTTGCACCGACAGCGGCCGCGACAGCGTGAGCGAATTGCTGGCGCCGCTGTGATTCTGTTCGGGCGCCACCACGAATACCTCGCCGAACGGCCGCACCGCCTCGACCAGTGCCGCCAGCCCCGGAGCAAGATAACCGTCGTCGTTCGAAACAAGAATGCGCATCTCAGAAACGAAGTGGCCGGTGCGCGCGACGCGCGCACCGGCCTTCTCCGGGTGTCCTGGTCGGGGCGGCGGGATTCGAACTCGCGACCCCTTGCACCCCATGCAAGTGCGCTACCAGGCTGCGCTACGCCCCGAACGCGCGGCATTGTACACGCGCGTTTCGCGCGATCTATCTCAGCATTGCGCGGATCGCCTCGAGTTCCGCGCGCACTTCCGTCAGGCCGAGTGCGGGCGGCGGCGGCGCTTCGCGGCCGTTGTTGCGCCCTGCGCGCCCGCCTTCTTCAAGCCGGTTGCGCGCGCCGCTGATCGTGAAGCCCTGCTCGTAGAGCAATTCGCGAATGCGACGCACCAGCAGCACCTCGTGGTGCTGGTAGTAGCGCCGGTTGCCACGCCGCTTGATCGGCTTGAGCTGCGTGAACTCCTGCTCCCAGTAGCGCAGCACGTGCGGCTTGACGCCGCACAGTTCGCTCACCTCGCCGATCGTGAAGTAGCGCTTGGCCGGAATCGCCGGCAGCGCGCCGCCGGCGCGATGGTTGGCGTCGATCCGCTGCATGGATTACGGAGTCGAATCCCCGGCGCGCGCGGATCTAGCGGCCGTCGTTGGCGTCGGACACCGCGGCCTTCAGCTTCTGGCTTGGATGAAACGTCACGACGCGCCGCGCGGTGATGGCGATCTCTTCGCCGGTCTTCGGATTGCGTCCCGGACGTTGCGGCTTGTCGCGCAACTGGAAGTTGCCGAAGCCCGACAGCTTGACCGATTCGCCCCGCTCGAGGGCTGCGCGGATCTCGTCGAAGAACGCGTCGACCATGTCCTTGGCCTCGCGCTTGTTCAGGCCGAGCTTCTCGAACAGCGCATCGGCCAACTCGGCCTTGGTGATCGTTCGGCTTGTGCGCTCGAGGTCGTGCACGGCGGCCGGGGTGACGTCGGCGTACTTGAATGCCGTCAGATCCGATTCGTTCTGCATCGGTTTCATTGTCGGAGCCTGGCGCCGACGCGGGCCGTCAACCCTGCAATCACGACGGCGATCGCGGCGTCCACATCCGCATCGCTGAGAGTGCGCTCAGTATCTTGCAGAACAATTCTGAACGCAAGGCTTTTCTCTTTATTTAACAACGCGTTAGCGCCTACTCCCGCGACTTTGCTTGAATCTGCGCCCGACGCGCGATAGACATCGAACAAACGGAACTCACGCAGCGCGGAAAGGCGCTCATCCGTTCGAGTTAGCTCGAGCAACGCATCCTGGATCTGCTGCACGCTGACATGCTCGTCGACGATCAGCGCGATGTCGCGAATCACTGCCGGAAAACGCGGCACAGGACGCGCGACCGGCACACGCATGACGAACAGCGCTTCGGCATCGAGCTCGAACGCGATCGGCGCCTTCGGCAACTCGTATTTCTGCTGCCAGAGCGGATGCAGTTCGCCGATCCAGCCGATCGCACGTCCTTCGAGGTCGACGCGCGCGGTGCGGCCCGGATGCAGCGCCGGGTGAGTGAAAGCGCTGAAGCGAACCGCCTCGTCGCCGATCAGCCGCTCGAGGTCGCCCTTGACGTCGAAGTAGTCGACGTCGCGCTTGCGCTCGCCCCACTGCTCGTCGACGGCTAGCCCATATGCGAGCGCGCCGACGCGCAGCGGCTGGTTCGTACCCGCAACCGCGAGCGGGCCGTCCTGCGCCGCCGGCTCGCGCAGAAACACTCGACCGAGTTCGAACACGCGCACGCGGCTCGCCTTCCGGTTCAGGTTGTATTTCAGCGCGGCCACCAGCCCGCCGAGCAGCGACGAGCGCATCACCGCGTACTGCGCTGCGATCGGATTGACGACCTTGATCGGTGCGTCGTTGCCGCAGAAGTCGCGCTCCCAGTCCGGATCGACGAACGAGAAGTTCACCAGCTCCTGATAGCCGGCGTGCGCCAGTTCGCGCCGCAGCGCGTGCGGCGAGCGCCGATCCTCGCGCACTGCGCGCATCGCCGCGCGCGTGCGCGGCGGGTGCGCGGCGATGCGCTCGAATCCCCACAGCCGCGCCACCTCTTCGATCAGGTCTTCCTCGATCTCCAGATCGAAGCGATACGGTGGCGGCGTCACCAGGAACGCATCGGCTTCGCGCTTGAACGCAAGTCCGAGGCGCTCGAACACCTGCGCCATCTCGCTGTCGCCGATCGCCATGCCGAGCACCTTGCGGCAACGCTCAGTGCGCATCCGCACCGGCCTGCGCGCGGGCAGATTCAGGATCTGGTCGTCGATCGGCCCGACCTTCGTGTCCGGCGTGCCGCAGATCGAAAGTATGAGCTGCGTGATGATTTCGATGTGATCGACGGTGGTCGAGAAATCGACGCCGCGCTCGAAGCGGTGCGCCGCGTCGGTCGAGAAGTTGTACCGCCGCGCGCGCCCCTGAATCGACTCCGGCCACCAGAACGCCGCCTCGATGTAGATGTTGCGGGTATCGAGCGACACCGCGGTGGGTTCGCCCCCCATTACGCCGGCGAGCGCCTCGACGCACGCGTCGTCGGCGATCACGCCGACCTGCTCGTCGACCTCGACCGTTTGTCCGTTCAGCAATTCGACCTGCTCGCCCCTGCGGCCCCAGCGCACGTTGAGGCTGCCGTGCACCTTGTCCAGATCGAAGATGTGCGACGGCCGCCCGAGCTCGAGCATCACGTAGTTGGAGATGTCGACCAGCGCCGAAATCGGCCGCTGGCCGCTGCGCTCCAGCCGCCGCTTCATCCACTCCGGCGTCGGCGCGGCAGCGTTGAGATTGCGCACGATGCGGCCGGAAAAGCGCCCGCACAGATCGGGCGCGTCGATCCTCACACGCAACCGTTCGTCGATCGTCGGCTTCACCGGCTCCACCCGCGGCAACGCCAGCGGCGCGCCGGTGATCGCGGCGACCTCGCGCGCCACGCCGACCACGCTCAGGCAGTCGCCGCGATTGGGCGTGAGCTTGATCGTGAACCGGCGGTCTTCCAGCGCCAGCAACTCGCGCACATCGCGACCGATCGGCGCATCGGCGGCGAGGATCATCAGCCCGCTGTGATCCTCCGACAGCCCGAGCTCGCGCGCCGAGCACAGCATGCCCTGCGACTCGACGCCGCGCATCGTCGTCGCCCTGATGCGGAAGTCGCCGGGCAGGACGGCGCCGGGCAGCGCGCACGGAACGCGGATGCCTTCGCTCACGTTCGGCGCGCCGCAGACGATCGAAAGCGTCTTGCCGGTGCCCGCATCGACCTGGCACACGGTCAGCTTGTCGGCCGCGGGGTGCTTTGCCACCGACCGCACTCGCGCGACCACGACATTGCTGAACGCGGGCGCCACCGGCTCGTTCCCCTCGACCTCGAGCCCCGCCATCGTCAGCCGATGCGCGAGCTCGTCGCTGCCAATCGGCGGATTCACGTACGCGCGCAGCCACTGTTCCGAGAATTGCATCGCTGGTCTCCCGGTTCAGTTGAACTGCGACAGGAAGCGCAGGTCGCCTTCGAAGAACAGGCGCAGGTCGTCGACGCCGTAGCGCAGCATCGTCAAACGTTCCAGCCCGGAGCCGAACGCGAACCCGATGTACTGCTCCGGATCGAGCCCGAAGTTGCGCACCACCGTGGGATGAACCTGGCCCGCGCCGGAGATTTCGAGCCACTTGCCCTTGTTCGGCCCGCTGGTGAACATCATGTCGATCTCGGCCGACGGCTCGGTGAACGGAAAAAACGACGGCCGGAACCGCACCTGCAGGTCGTCGCTCTCGAAGAAGCGGCGCAGGAAATCCGTGTACACCCCCTTCAGATCGGCGAAGCTCACGTCTTCGTCGATCCACAGGCCCTCTACCTGATGGAACATCGGCGAGTGCGTCGCGTCCGAATCGACGCGATACGTGCGCCCCGGCGCGATCACCTTGATCGGCGGCCGATGCACGCGCGCATAACGCACCTGCATCGGCGAGGTGTGCGTGCGCAGGTTCAGCGGCAGGCCGTCGGTGCCGTTGATGTCGACGTAGAACGTGTCCTGCATCGAGCGCGCCGGATGGTTCGGCGGGTTGTTCAGCGCGGTGAAGTTGAACCAGTCGGTTTCGATCTCGGGCCCGTCGGCCACATCGAATCCGATCGAGCCGAAGATCTTTTCGACCCGCATCCACGTGCGGATCACCGGATGGATGCCGCCGGCACCGCGCTTGCGTCCCGGCAGCGTGACGTCGATCGACTCCTGCGCCAGCCGCGCATTCAGTTCCGCCTCGGCGATCTGCGCGCGCCGCTCTGCGAGCAGGCGCTCGATCGCCTCTTTCGCGGCGTTGATGCGTGCGCCCTGCACGCGCTTCTCCTGCGGCGCGAGCTTGCCGAGCCCCTTCAGCAGCCCGGTGATGCTGCCGCTCTTGCCGAGGAAGCGCGCCTTTTCGTTCTCCAACGCGGCCGGCTGGTCGACCGCAGCGAATGCCGCGCGCGCTTCTTCAATCAGTTGTTCGAGTCGTTCCATCGGATGTCCCAGACGAAAAACGGGGCCCGCCGCCAAGGCCAGGCCCCGTTTTGTCGTACCGACGCGCCCGGCGGGCGCGTGGAGTTCAGGCGGCGAGGCTGGACTTGACCTTGTCGACGATCGCCGCAAAGGCAGGCTTGTCGAGCACCGCCATGTCCGCCAGGACCTTGCGGTCCATGTCGATGGCGGCCTTCTTCAGGCCGGCGACAAATGCCGAGTACGTCATTCCCTGCTCGCGCACCGCCGCGTTGATGCGCGCGATCCACAGCGAACGGAACACGCGTTTGCGATTGCGGCGATCGCGATAGGCGTACTGCCCCGCCTTCATCACCGCTTCCTTGGCGACGCGGAACACGCTCTTGCGCCGCTGCGTGTAGCCCTTGGCCGCAGACAGGACCTTCTTGTGCCGCGCGCGCGCGGTCACGCCACGTTTGACTCGAGGCATGGTGTCTCCTTACGCGTACGGCAGCATCCGGCGCACCGATTGCACGTCGGCCGGGTGCAGTTCCACCGGGCCGCGCAGATGGCGCTTGGCCTTGGTGGTCTTCTTGGTGAGGATGTGGCGCTTGAACGCCTGTCCCCGCTTGATCGATCCGCTGTTGCGGACGACGAAGCGCTTCGCAGCGCTCTTCTTGGTCTTCATCTTGGGCATGGGCCCTCCTTTCTTCGATGACGGCAGGCGCTCCCTGGGGAGACTTTCGTGGCCCGCCTTCACTTGTAATCGCGGCGCGCCGCCGACCGAGCGGCGCGCCGCGGAAAGAACTACTTCTTCTTCTTCGGCGCCAGCACCATGATCATCTGGCGTCCTTCCAACTTTGGCATTGCTTCGACCTGGCTCACTTCCTGCAGATCGGACTTCACGCGCTCCAGCAGCTTCAGACCCAGTTCCTGATGCGCCATCTCGCGCCCACGAAAGCGCATCGTGACCTTGGCCTTGTCGCCTTCCTCGAGAAACGCGTGCAGCTTGCGCACTTTGGTCTGGTAGTCGTGATCGTCCGTCGCCGGGCGGAACTTGATCTCCTTGACCTCGATGACCTTCTGCTTGAGTTTCGCCTCGTGCGCCTTCTTCTGTTCCTGGTACTTGAATTTGCCGTAGTCCATCAGGCGACAGACCGGCGGTACCGCGGTGGGAGCGATTTCCACGAGGTCCACATCGGCTTCCTCGGCCAGGCGCAGCGCCTCGGCCAGGCTGACGATGCCAAGCGGCTCGTTGTTCACACCCGTCAGCCGTATTTCCGGGGCGGTGATTTCCCGATTCAGTCGATGCGAGCGATCCTGAGCGATGGTCTTTGACTCCGAAGTAGAGAAAAACTAAGCCGTGCTTCCCACGTTGCGCCGCTGCGCGACATCGTCTGCGAGTCGCGCCGCAAAGGCCTCCCGGGACACGACCCCGAGATCAACGCCACCGCGGGCCCGCACGGCCACCTGCCCCGCCTGCATCTCCTTGTCCCCGACCACGAGGATGTACGGAATCTTCTGCAGCGCGAGGGCGCGGATTTTATAAGTGATCTTTTCGTTGCGCAAATCGGCCTCCACCCTAAAGCCTTGTTTTTTCAATGTTTGCGCAACAACGCTCGCGTAGCTCGACTGGTGCTCCGAAATGTTCGCGACCGCCGCCTGCACCGGCGCGAGCCATGGCGGCAGCGCGCCCGCGTGGTTCTCGATCAGAACACCGATGAAGCGCTCCAGCGAGCCGACGATCGCCCGGTGCAGCATCACCGGCACCTTGCGCGTGTTGTCCTCGGCCACATACTCGGCGCCCAGGCGCCCCGGCATCGAGAAATCGACCTGCATCGTGCCGCACTGCCATTCGCGGCCGATGGCGTCCTTCAGCGTGTATTCGATCTTCGGACCGTAGAACGCTCCTTCGCCAGGGGAGATCGTGAACGCCACGCCCGAACGGTGCAAAGATTCCATCAACGCCTGCTCGGCCTTGTCCCAGCTCTCGTCCGAGCCAATCCGCTTTTCCGGACGCGTCGACACCTTGTACAGGATGTGCTCGAAGCCGAAGTCCTTGTAGACCTTCTGCAGCAGCGACGTGTAGGCGACGCACTCGTCGAGGATCTGCTCCTCCGTGCAGAAAATGTGGCCGTCGTCCTGCGTGAAGCCGCGCACTCGCATCAGCCCGTGCAGCGCGCCGGAGGCTTCGTTCCGATGGCAGGCGCCGAATTCGCCGTACCGAAGCGGCAGTTCGCGGTAGCTGTGCAGGTTGGCGTTGTAGATCTGGATGTGGCCGGGGCAGTTCATCGGCTTCAGCGCGTAGTGCCGGTTCTCCGACTCGGTCGTGAACATGTTCTCGCGGTACTTCTCCCAGTGGCCTGATCTTTCCCACAGCGAGCGGTCGAGGATCTGCGGCGCGCGCACTTCCTGGTAACCGTTGTCGCGGTACACCTGCCGCATGTACTGCTCGACCACCTGCCAGATCGCCCAGCCCCTCGGATGCCAGAAGATCAGCCCCGGCGCCTCGTCCTGGAAATGGAAGAGGTCGAGCTCGCGGCCGAGCCTGCGGTGGTCGCGCTTCTCGGCCTCCTCCAGCATCTTCAGGTACGCGTCCTGCTCCTCCTTCTTCGCCCACGCCGTGCCGTAGATGCGCTGGAGCATCTCGTTTCTGCTGTCGCCGCGCCAGTAGGCGCCGGCGACCTTCATCAGCTTGAAGACCTTCAGCTTGCCCGTCGACGGCACGTGGGGCCCTCGACACAGGTCGATGAACCTGCCTTCGCGGTACAGCGAAATGTCTTCTCCCGCCGGAATCGCACTGATGATCTCGGCCTTGTACTTCTCGCCGATCGATTCGAAGAACTTCACCGCGTCGTCGCGCTTCCACACCTCGCGCACCACCGGCTCGTTCTTCGCGGCGAGTTCCGCCATCTTCTTCTCGATCGTCGCCAGGTCCTCCGGCGTGAACGGCCGCTTGTACGAGAAGTCGTAATAGAAGCCGTTGTCGATCACCGGCCCGATCGTCACCTGCGCATCCGGAAACAGTTCCTTGACCGCGTACGCGAGCAGGTGCGCGGTCGAATGGCGCAGGATCTCGAGGCCTTCCTTGTCCTTGTCCGTCACGATCGAAAGCGACCCATCGCGGTCGATCACGTGCGACAGATCGACGAGTTTGCCCTCGACCTTGGCCGCCAGCGCGGCCTTGGCAAGTCCGGTGCCGATCGACGCGGCCACCTCGGCCGCGCTGACCGGATGGTCGAACGACTTCTTCGAGCCGTCCGGCAACGAAATCGAAATCATCGTCATCTCCAGCAAAAAAAAAAGTGCGGTCGAGCCGCACTTTTTCGAAGAGCGCACTCGTCCGGGCCGATCAACTGCCGGTGGTCGTAGTTCGGAAAGTCATCGTCGCCGCTCTCTTCGTTGCGGTGGTAGGCGCGAGTGGACTCGAACCACCGACCCCCACCATGTCAAGGTGGTGCTCTAACCAGCTGAGCTACGCGCCTGAGTCGGCCGGATGATACACGAGCGTCGCGGGAGTCAGCGCCGCCGCGCAGAGATCACGCCGGGCACGTCGCCCAGCTGCGACAGCGCGCGCCGCAGTGCGGCCACGTCCGGAACCTCGACCGTGAATCGCATCTGCGCTTCGCCGCGCTGGGTCTGCGTGTTGACGCCGATCACGTTGATCTTCTCGCGCGCGAACACCTCGGACACGTCGCGCAGCAGCCCGTGCCGGTCAAGCGCCAGCACGAAGACGTCGGCCGGATAGGCCGCGTCCGCCTGCCCGCCCCAGGTCACGTCGATCAGGCGCTCGGGCGCGCGCTTGGAGAGCGCGCGCGCGTTCACGCAGTTGGCGCGATGGATCGACACGCCCTTGCCGCGCGTGACAAAGCCGATGATCTCGTCCGGCGGCACCGGCCGGCAGCAACGCGCCAGCATCGTCAGCAGCGAATCGACGCCGACCACCAGCACGCGACCTCTTGCCGCAGGGGCCGTTGCCGCGCCGACGCCGGTCAGTGCCGCCGGCACTTCTTCGACCGCCGGCGGCGCCACCGCGAGCGCCTGCTCGATGCTGCGCAGGCTGAACTCCTCCTTGGTGGCCGCGACGCACAGTTCGTCCACCGACGCGAAGCCGAGCCGCCGCGCGAGATCATCGAGCTTCACCGCGGTCTTGCCCAGCCGCGCCAGCTCGCGATCGACGATCTCGCGCCCGGCCGCGATGCTCTGCTCGAGTTCGAGCGCATTGAACCACTGCCGCACCTTGGCGCGCGAACGCGGGCTCGCCAGATAGCCGAGCTCCGGATTCAGCCAGTCGCGGCTCGGCCCGCCCGACTTGGCGGCGACGATCTCGACCGTCTGCCCGGTCGCGAGTTTCGTCGTCAGCGGCACCATCGCTCCGTCGACGCGCGCGCCTCTGCAGCGGTGCCCAAGCTCGGTGTGCACGTGATAGGCGAAGTCGATCGGCGTGGCGCCGGCGGGCAGTTCCATGACCTTCGCCTGCGGCGTCAGCACGTAGATGCGCTCCTCGTGCAGAGCGCCCGCCGCGACCGGCTCGGTCACGTCGGCGCGCCATGCGAGCAGCTGCCGCAGCCAAGCGATCCGTTCCTGTTCGGCGCGCGCCGCCTTGCCGCGCGCGCCACCCTCCTCCTTGTAGCGCCAGTGCGCGGCGACGCCGAGTTCGGCCGCCTCGTGCATCGCGCGCGTGCGGATCTGGATCTCGAGCGTGCGTCCCTCGCGATCGCGTACCACCGTGTGCAGCGACTGGTAGCCGTTGGGCTTCGGGCGCGCGATGTAGTCGTCGAATTCGGCACCGATCGGAGTCCAGTGCTCGTGCACCAGCGACAGCACTTGATAACACTGCGCGACGTCGGCGACGATCACGCGCAGCGCGCGCACGTCGTACAGCTGCTCGAACGCGAGCGACTTCGCGCGCATCTTGCTCCAGATGCTGTAGATGTGCTTGGGCCGGCCGCTGACCTCGGCCTCGATGGCGGCGTCACGCAGGATCTGCCGCAGCCGATCCTTCGACTGCGCGATGAACGCCTCGCGCTCGACGCGCCGGGCCTCGAGCCAGCGCGCGATCTGCTTGTAGGTCTCCGGTTCGATGAAACGGAACGCGAGGTCCTCCAGCTCCCACTTCAGCTGCCAGATGCCGAGCCGGTTCGCCAGCGGCGCGTACAGTTGCAGCGTCTCGCGCGCGAAGTCCTCGGCGCCCGGCTGTTTCGTCGCCGCGTACCAGCGCAGCGTCTGCAGCCTCGAGGCCAGACGCAGGATCACCACGCGCAGGTCGTTGACCATCGCCAGCAGCATCTTGCGCAGCGCCTCGGCTTCGGTCGCTGCGTCCGCGTTCGCGCGCCCGCGCGTGCGCTCCGAAAGCCGCATTAGCACGCGCAGGTCGGCGACCAGCTGCGCCACGCCGGCGCCGAAGCGCGCGCGCACGAATTCATCCGCGTTGCGCAGCACGTCGTTGACGCCGAACAGATACGCGGCAGCGAGCAGGTCGGCGTCTTCGCGCAGCGGTCGCACGATCGCCGCCATGCCGTCGGCGTGCGCGAGGAACGGCTCACCGGTACGTAACGTGTGGTCGACGTACAAGGGCGCCACGACCGCGCGCGCCGCGTCGGGATCGACCGCGATCGCGGGTTCGCGCAGTTGGGGTTGGGCTGACATCGGAGACGACCGAAGCGGTCGATCAATTATAGGAACGCGGACCGCGGCGCCGCTTGCGGCACAATCGAAACCATGATGAAGGCATTGCTGTCGCGGTTCGGCACTGCGCGCAGCGTGGCGATTCCTGACGACCTGTGGAACGCCGCGCTGGCGGCGTTGCCATTCGTCACGCGGCTGAGCGTGGAGGAGCACGCCCGTCTGCGCGCGCTCGTCGAGCGGTTGCTGGCGGACAAGGAGATGGCGGCTGCCGGCGGGCTCGAACTGACCGCCGCGATGCTGGTTCATATCGCGGTGCAGGCCTGCCTGCCGATCCTGAACCTCGGCATCGACTGGTACCGCGGCTGGACCAGCATCGTCGTGTATCCGACCGAGTTCCTCGTGCCGCGCGCGATCACCGACGAGGCCGGCGTCGTGCACGAGTACGTCGAGCCGATCGCCGGCGAGGCGTGGGACGGCGGTCCGCTGCTGATTTCGTGGGAGGACGCGCGCAGCGGCCGCGGCGAGGCGGGTCCGTACAACGTCGTGATCCACGAATTCGCGCACAAGATCGACATGCTCAACGGCGATGCCGACGGCGTGCCGCCGTTCGATCGCAAGCTGCATCCGGCGCTCGACTGCGCGCGCTGGACCGCGGTGCTGCACGACGCGGTCGATCGCCTGCGCGCGGAGCTCGAACTGATCGAGCGCGAGCTTCCTCCCGGCATCGATCCCGACGACGAGGCCGCCGACCCGTACTATGCGCACCTGCCGCTCGATCCGTACGCCGCGCACGACGAAAGCGAGTTCTTCGCGGTGTCGAGCGAGGCGTTCTTCGTCGATCCGGCACGGCTGCGCGACGCGTTCCCGCAGTGGTACGCGCTGCTGGCCGCATTCTTTCGGCAGGATCCGGCCACCCGATGAAGCGACTGCTGATCGTCTGGCATTCGCGCACCGGTGGTTCGGAACGGATGGCGCGCGCCGCCGCTGACGCGGCGCGCGCCGCGGGCGAGGTCGAGGTGCGACTGCAGCGCGCGCAGGACACCACCGGCGACGACGTGCTGGCGGCGGACGGGTATCTGTTCGTCGCGCCGGAAAACCTCGCGACGATGGCGGGGCTGATGAAGGAATTCTTCGACCGCATCTATTACGCCGCGCTGGAGAAGATCAACGGCCGCCCGTACGCGATCCTGGTCTGCGCCGGCTCCGACGGCACGGGCGCGGTGCGGCAGATCCAGCGCATCGCGACCGGGTTGCGGCTGAAGGAAGTCGCGCCCGCGGTGATCGTGAACACCGCGGCGCAGACGCCGGAAGCGATCCTCGCGCCGAAGACGATTCCTGAACGCGAACTCGCGCGCTGCCGTGAAGTCGGCGCGGCGCTCGCCGCGGGGTTGGCGGCCGGCGTGTTCTGAGTGGGGCTGATGTTGCGCCGTCCGCGCAACTGTCTAAGCTCGCCGCACTTTCGCTTGCGAGGTGTTCCATGCAAAGCGCCAATGCAGCGACGATACGTCTCGACTACCGGCTCGGCGACAACCTGACCACCACGCGCGGGCAGGTGTTCCTGACCGGCACGCAGGCGCTGGTCCGGCTGCTGCTGATGCAGCGCGCCCTCGATGCCGCGCGCGGGCTCGCCACCGCCGGCTTCGTGTCCGGCTATCGCGGCAGCCCGCTCGGAATGGTCGACCAGCAGCTGTGGAAAGCGTCGAAGCTGCTGCAGGACGCGCGCGTCGAGTTCCTGCCCG
Source organism: Pseudomonadota bacterium (assembly GCA_029778535.1). Classification (GTDB taxonomy): domain Bacteria; phylum Pseudomonadota; class Gammaproteobacteria; order Burkholderiales; family Burkholderiaceae_F; genus JAKOQB01. The sequence goes on from JAKOQB010000143.1 coordinate 158,597, forward strand.
CGATCAACGAGGACCTCGCCGCCACCGCGTGTCTGGGCACGCAGCGCGTCGCGCTCGATCCGAAGCGCAAGGTCGACGGCGTGTTCTCGATGTGGTACGGCAAGGGCCCCGGCGTTGATCGCTCGGGCGATGCGCTGAAGCACGGCAACGCTTACGGGTCGAGCCCGCTGGGCGGCGTGCTGGTGGTGGCCGGCGACGACCACGGCTGCGTGTCGTCATCGATGCCGCACCAGTCCGATCTCGCGCTGCAGGCGTGGTCGCTGCCGATCCTGCATCCGGCCAACGTCGCCGAGTACCTGGAGTTCGGCCTCTACGGCTGGGCGCTGTCGCGCTTTTCCGGCAATTGGGTCGGCTTCAAGGCGATCTCCGAAGTCGTCGAGTCGGCGATGACGGTCGATCTGGACCGCGTGCCGATCGACTTCGACGAGCCGGTCGACTACACGCCGAAGGTCGGCCTGCACGTGCGCGCGGTCGACCTGCCTTCGCTCGCGCTGGAGGAACGGCTGCAGCACAAGCTCGACGCGGTGCGCGCATTCGCGCGCGTCAACTCCGTCGACCGCCACATCGTGTCGAGCCCGGGCGCGACGCTCGGCATCGTCACGGTCGGCAAGGCGCACTACGACTTCATGGAGGTGCTGCGAAGGCTCGAACTCGATCCCGATGCGCTGGCGGTGGCCGGCGTGCGCGTCTACAAGGTCGGGCTCGTGTATCCGCTCGAGCCGACGCGGATCCTCGACTTCGTGCAGGGACTGGAAGAGATCCTCGTGATCGAGGAGAAGGCGCCGATCGTCGAAAACCAGATCAAGGAGCTGTTGTACCCGTTGCCGGGCGCGCAGCGCCCCCGCGTATCGGGCAAGCGCGATGCGCGCACGCCGCTCGACCAGCCGCCGCTGCTGCCCGCGACCGGCGAGCTGCGCCCGTCGCGCGTCATGCCGGTGGTGGCCGAGTGGCTGGCGCGGCTCAACCCCGCGCTCGACCGCCGGCATCTGGTGGTCGACTTCACGATGCCGAAGCTGCTGTCGAACGAAGGCGACAGCGTCAGGCGACTACCCTACTTCTGCTCCGGCTGTCCGCACAACACGTCGACCAAGCTGCCCGAGGGCTCGCGCGCGCTGGCCGGCATCGGCTGCCACTTCATGGCGAGCTGGATGAACCGCGGGACGTCGGGACTGATCCAGATGGGCGCCGAAGGCGTCGACTGGGCCGCGCACTCGAGGTTCACCGACGAGAAGCACATATTCCAGAACCTCGGCGATGGCACCTACTACCACTCCGGGTATCTCGCGATCCGGCAGGCGATCGCAGCGGGTGCCACGATGACCTACAAGATCCTTTACAACGACGCAGTCGCGATGACCGGCGGGCAGCCGGTCGACGGCAGGATCGGCGTACCCGAGATCGCGCGCCAGGTCGAGGCCGAGGGCGCGCGGCGCGTGGCGGTCGTCGCCGACGACGTCGGGAAGTATCGCGGCCGCGAACGCGAGTTTCCGCGCGGCACGACGTTTCACGACCGCAGCGAGCTGGATCGCGTACAGCGCGAACTGAGAGACACGCCCGGCGTCACCGTGTTGATCTTTGATCAGACCTGCGCCGCCGAGAAGCGCCGCCGCCGCAAGAAGAAAGAATATCCCGATCCGCCGCGCCGCATCTTCATCAACGAACAGGTGTGCGAAGGCTGCGGCGACTGCGGCGAACAGTCCAACTGCCTGTCGGTGATCCCGGTGGAGACCGACTGGGGGCGCAAGCGCAGGATCGAGCAGACCTCGTGCAACAAGGACTATTCGTGCGTCAACGGCTTCTGCCCGAGCTTCGTGTCGGTGCACGGCGCGGTGGTGCGAAGGCACGCAGGCACCGAGTACACCGCCGACGATGTGGCGCGCGAACTCGAGCGCATCGGCCCGCCGCCCGCGTGGCAGTGGACCGGCCCGTTCGATCTGCTGGTCGCGGGCGTCGGCGGCACGGGAGTCGTGACGGTCGGCGCGCTGGTGACGATGGCCGCGCACCTCGAAGGCAAGCAGGCGAGCGTGCTCGACTTCATGGGCTTCGCGCAGAAAGGCGGCGCGGTGCTGTCCTTCGTACGGATCGCGCCGACCGCGGATCTGCTGAACCAGGTGCGCATCGACACGCAGCAGGCCGACCTCGTGCTGGCATGCGATCTCGTGGTCGGCGCGAGCGTGGAGGCGCTCGGCACGGTCAAGCACGGTCGCACGATCGTTCACGTCAACACGCACGAGATCGCCACCGCCGCCTTCATCCGCGATCCCGATGCGAGCCTGCACGCCGACGCGCTGCTGGCGAAGCTGCGCTTTGCCGCCGGCGACGATCGCGTCGAAACGGTCGACGCGCAGGCGATCGCGGAAAGGCTGCTCGGCGACACGATGCCGGCCAACGTCGTGCTGCTCGGCTATGCGTTCCAGCGCGGGCTGGTGCCGGTGTCGGAGCCGGCGCTGCTGCGCGCGATCGAGCTGAACGGCGTGGCGCTCGAGTTGAACCGCACCGCGTTCGCGCTCGGGCGCATCGCGGCGGCCGCGCCGCAGGCGCTGCGGCGTCTTGCCGGCCAGGAGGAAGAAGTGCCCTTGCGCGCGCCGCGCCGTCCCCCCGATTGGGAGAACCTCGACGGCGACGCCGGGCTGATCGCGCGCCGCGCGAACTTCCTGACCGACTATCAGGACGCCGGTTACGCGCAGCGCTATCGCGCGCTGGTCGAGCGCGTGCGCATGGTGGAGAGCGAGCGCATCGGCGCGCCGCTCGCGCTGACCGCCGCGGTCGCGCGCTATGCGGCCAAGCTGATGGCGATCAAGGACGAATACGAGGTCGCGCGGCTGTACACCGACGGCCGCTGGCGGCGCGAGCTGTCCGCGCAGTTCGAGCGCTGGGATCGCCTGAGCTTCCACATGGCGCCGCCGCTGCTGGCGCGCCGTGGGCTGGATGGGCGGCCGCGCAAGATCGAGTTCGGACCGTGGCTGCTCGGCGCGCTGCGCGTGCTGGCGAAGCTCAGGCGCGTGCGCGGCTCGGCGCTGGACTTCTTCGGCCGCAGCGAAGAGCGCCGGATCGAGCGCCAGGTGCGCGACGAATACGAGGCGATGATCGACGAGGTGCTTTCAGCGCTCACCCCGGAGAACCACGCGCTGGCGGTTCAGATCGCATCGGTGCCGGAGCAGATCCGCGGCTACGGCCACGTGAAGCTCGCGAACATCACGCTGGCACGCGCGCGCTGGAAGGACCTGCTCGACCGCCTGCATGGCCGCGCGCCGGCCGCGCAGCCGGTGGTCGTGAACCTGAAACGCGAACGCGTCGGCTGATCCGCGCCGCGCCGTCCCGGCGCGGGCCGGGACTCACTTGCGCCGCCGGCACTTGGGCGCCGGAGCGACCGCGAGGGACCGCTACGGCAGCGCCGCGACCACCACGATCTCGACCAGCCAGCCGGGCCGCGCGAGCTGCGCTTCCACGGTCGCGCGCGCCGGCGTGTTGCCGGGGCTCACCCACGCGTCCCACACCGAATTCATCGCGGCAAAATCGGCCATGTCGGAGAGATAGATGCTGGCCGACAGCAGGCGTGACTTGTCGGTGCCCGCATCCGCCAGCAGCTTGTCGATTGCCGCCAGCACCTGTTTCGTCTGCCCGGCCGCATCCTGCTTGGCGTCGTCGGCGACCTGCCCGGCGAGGAACACCATGCCGTTGCAGATCACGGCCTCGCTCATGCGCGGGCCGACGTGAAGTCGCTTGATCGTCATCGCTCTACCCGTTCAGCAAGAAATCGCGCACGACGCCGATCTGGTCGTCGTGCATGAACATCGGCGCGTGGCCGACGCCGGCGAACTCGACCAGCCGCGCTTTAGGTCCCCGCTGCGTCATCTGTGCCGCGGTTTCCGGCGACAGCAGGTCGGACTGCGCGCCGCGCGTCAGCAGCGTCGGACAGCGGATGTTGTCCCACAACGCCCAGGTCGCCGCCTCGCCCTGCGCGGCGAGTTCGGGCGTGACGAGCTTGAACGGCTCCGCGATGCGCGGGTCGTAGTGCAGCACCCAGTCGTCGCCGTCGCGGCGGATCACGGTCTCGGTGATCTCGCGCCATTCCTCGCGCGTCTTCAGGCCGAACGGCGCGGCGACGAATGCGATGTAGTCGGTCGCCGCCTCGACGCTGTCGAAGCGGGCCGGCTTGCCGAGGTATTCGCCGATGCGCACGAGCGCCGGCGCGTTCAGCGTCGGCCCGACGTCGTTGATCACGAATTTCGTCACCGGCGAGTCCGGCTGGCCGGCGACGGTGATGCCGATCAGCCCGCCCATCGACGTGCCGACCCAGTGCACCGTCTCGACGGCGAGCCGCGCGATCAGCGTGACCATGTCGGATGCGTACTGGCCGACGTGATAGTGGCGCGGATCGCGCAGCCGGTCGCTGGCGCCACGCCCGACCACGTCCGGACACACCACGCGATAACGATCGAGCAGCGCGCGCGCCAGGCGGTCGAAATCGCGTCCGACCCGCGTCAGCCCGTGGACGCAGACGAGTACGTTCGGGTTGGCGGGATCGCCCCATTCGGTGTACGCCATGCGGTGAAACCCGGCCGGCGACAGGCAGCGGACCGATGAAAAGCGCGGTGATTCGGGCGTCATTGCTCCTCCTGCCAAGCATTGTAGATTCGTCGCGCTGGCATACTGTTCCTCTTACGTGAGGAGGTCGTGATGTTGAAAGGCAGGACCGCGCTGGTGACCGGTTCGACCAGCGGCATCGGGCTGGAGATCGCGCGCGCATTGGCGGCCGACGGCGCCAATGTCGCGCTCAACGGGTTCGGCGATGCGGCCGTGATCGCCGGCATCGAGAAGGAGCTGCAGGCGCGCGGCGCCAGGACGCTGTATCACGGCGCCGACATGAGCAAGCCGGCGGAGATCGCCGATCTGATCGCGCAGGCGGAATCCGAGTTCGGCCGCATCGACGTGCTGGTCAACAACGCCGGCATCCAGCACGTGGCGAACATCGAGGAATTCCCGCCCGAACGCTGGGACGCGATCATCGCGATCAATCTGTCGTCGGCCTTCCACACGATCCGGCTCGCGTTGCCGAAGATGAAGCAGGCCAACTGGGGACGCATCATCAACGTCGCGTCGGTGCATGGGCTGGTCGCCTCGGCGCAGAAGAGCGCGTACGTCGCCGCCAAGCACGGCATCGTCGGCCTGACGAAGGCGGTCGCGCTGGAGACCGCAACCACCGGCGTCACCTGCAATGCGATTTGCCCCGGCTGGGTGCTGACGCCGCTGGTGCAGAAGCAGATCGACGACCGTGCCGCGCGCGAGAAGATCGACAAGGGGCGAGCCAGGACCGAGCTGCTGGCGGAAAAGCAGCCGTCGCGGGAGTTCGTCACCCCCGAGCAGCTCGGCGCGCTGGCGGTGTTCCTCTGTTCGGACGCCGCCAGCCAGATCCGCGGCGCGGCGTGGAATGTCGACGGCGGCTGGTACGCGCAGTAGCATCCGCGCCGACGATCAACGGGAGGCCCCATGTACAAGCGCATCCTGCTGGCCTACGACGGCTCGGAGTCCGGGCAGAAGGCGCTGCTCGACTCGCACGACATCGCGCAGTGGAGCAAATCCGAGATCTTCCTGATCGCGGTGATGCCGAGCCCGACCTCGACCTATGTCGGCCTCGACAGCGGCGCCTACGTCGGCGTGTACGAGGAGGAAGAAAAGCAGAAGTACAAGGACATCCTCGACGATGGCCTGCGCCGGCTCGCGGAGGCGGGCCATACTGCGCGCGGCGAGGTGCTGGTCGGCGACACGGTGCGCGAGATCACCGCCTACGCGAAGAAGATCGACGCCGACCTGATCGTCGTCGGCCACAAGCATCTGGACAGCTGGGCCGCGCGCTGGTGGCGCGGCTCGACCTCGCCGGCGCTGATCGAGCACGCGCCGTGCAGCGTGCTGGTGGTGATCACCCGCTGAGCAGCGCGCCGCGCCGGCCGCGAACAAGGTGCGTCAGTAAGGCTGCAGCGGTTCGACCTGCGGCTCCGACTGGTAGGCGGGCAGCTCGTCGCCGCCTTCGGGCGCTTGCGTCATCGGGCCCGGCCGGTTGTGCCAGTAGCGCGCGCGGTCGCTGCGCATCGATTCGACCTCGACCGAACCGTCGGCGCGCAGCCGCCACTGGGTCGCGCCCGCATGGTCGGTCCGCACCGCCCGGGCGCCTGACGCGGCGTAGCGCTCGACCACCTCGACGGCCGGATGGCCGAAGCGATTGCGATAACCCGCCTGGTAGACGACCCAGGCGGGTCGCGCGGCCTCGACGAAGGCGTCGCTCGACGAATGACGGCTGCCATGATGGGGCGCGCTGACCAGCGTCACGGCGAGGTCCGGATGGCGTGCGCCGAGCTCCGCCTCTTCGCGCGCCGGCAGGTCGCCGGTCAACAGCACGCGGTGCGGCCCGCTGCGCGCCTCGACCACGCAGCTCATCGCGTTGGTCGACAGCGCGCGCTCGTAATCGCCGGTGGAAGGTCGCAGCACGCGCAGTTCGAGCGCGCCGAGCGTGAGCGTCTGCCCGTCGCTGCAGCGGGTCACCGGCGGCCCGACTCTCAGCATCGGATGATCGGTACGGACCGAAGTCCACACGCGCTCGACCGGCAGGCTGCGCAGCAGCGACGCCGTGCCGCCGGAATGGTCACTGTCCAGGTGCGAGACCACCAGCAGGTCCAGACGATCGATGCCTCGCCACCGCAGGTACGGCGCAATCACGCGCGCGCCGGCGTCAGTTTCCGGCGAATAGCGCGGCCCGGTGTCGTACAGCACCGCGTGCTCACCCGATTCGGCCAGCAGCGCCATGCCCTGGCCGACATCGAGCGCCGTCACCCACAGGTCGCCCGCTGCCGGCCGCGCCGGCGGCCAGGCGAACATCGGCACGAACCAGACGATCGCGATCCAGCGCAGCGGCCAGCCGCGCGGCGCGAGCAACCAGATCACCGCGGCAACTGCCAGCAGCAGCGCCCACCACGGCGGCGCGGCGATGGCGATACTGGCCCACGGCAGCGCCACGCTCCATTGCAGCGCCTCCGCGAGCTGGGCAAACAGCCAGTGCGCGATCGCCAGACAGGGCAGCGCAAGCGCCGCCAATGGCTCCGGCAGCACGACCAACAGCCCCGCCAGCAGCGCCAGCGGCGTCACGATCAGACTCACCAGCGGAATCGCGAGCGCGTTGGCGAGCGGCGACACGATCGACACCTGCTGGAACAGCGCGATCGTCAGCGGCACCAGCGCCAGCGTGACGGCGCCCTGGATGCGCGCCGCTTCGCGCAACTGCGCGCGCCAGCCGGACGGAACAACGGGTCGACCCGCGACGACGTGGAAGATCGCCGCGACCGCACCGAACGACAGCCAGAAGCCGGGCGCGATCGCCGCCCACGGGTCGAGCAGGCAGACGACCGCCGCGGCGATCGCCAGCGTGGTGAACGCGCGCGCATGCCGGCGCGCGAGCAGCGCGAGCGCGACGGTGGCCAGCATGAAGAACGTGCGCTGCGCCGGAACGCCCCATCCGGCGAGCAGGCAGTAGGCGAGCGCGGCGAGCAGCGCGGCCAGCGCCGCCGCGCTCTGCGCCGGCGCGACCGCCAGCAAGCGGCGCGAGCGGCGCCACGCGAGGCTCGCGGCGGCCGCGGCCAGCCCCGCGAGCATCGTGATGTGCAGGCCGGAGATCGACACCAGGTGCGAAATGCCGGTGCGATTGAACAGCGTCCAGTCTTCCTCGCGGATCGCGCGCTGATCGCCGAGCACGAGCGCGATCAGGACGCCGCCGTAGCGCTCGCTCTGCAGACGCTGCTGCAGCCGTTCGCGCAGTTCATGCCGGCCGCGGTCGATCAGCGCGCCGGGATCCCGGACCATCGCGTCGAGCCGTCGCGGCGCGCCGTCGCCTGCCGCGTCGCGCACGTAGCCGCTGGCGCGCAGGTTGCGCTCGATCATCCACGCCTCGAAGTCGAATCCGCCCGGATTCAACACGCCGTGCGGACGCTTCAGTCGCACCGTGAAGCGCCAGCGCTCGGCCGGCCGCACCACGGCGCCGGCGTCGTACCACGCGAGCGAAATGCGCGCGGGCACATGGATGCCGGGCGATTCGACGCGTTCGACTTCGAACTCGAAGCGCGTGCCGCGCTCGAGCTGCGCCGGCAGGCTCGAGATCAGGCCGACGATGCAAACGTCCTTGCCTTCGTCCTCGAAGCGCAGCTCGTCGGCGAGCCGCACGGTCGCGATCGACGCAGCCCATGCGAATCCGAGCGCGACGGCCGCTGCGGACTGCACCGCGAGCGCGCTGTTCGGAGACAGCCACCGGCGCGCCGCGCGCGTCAGCGCCAGCGTCGCCAGCGCAGCCAACCCGCCGAGCGCGATCGTGCCCTTGCCCGGCAGCGCGGACTGCAGCTGCAGCCACAGCACCCCGGCGACGAACGCCACCAGCGGCGCCGGGTGCATGTCAGTGCCGCCCGGCCGTCCGCAGGTACTGACACGTCCCCTTGGGAGGCAACGCGCAGTGCGAACGTGGGGGCGGTTTCATCCTAGGTCGCGGACGACGCGAGGACAGCCGCCAGACGCGGCAGTGCGGCACAGGCGTTGGCGCGATTGCGCTCGGCCACGCCCGCCACGTCGCGCGCGCGCAGCTCGGCGAGCGTCGCACCGTACCGCGCCAGCTGATATGGTTCGTTGCGCAGCGTCGGCCCGCCGCGCAACCACTGCGGCGGTATGTCCGGCGCGTCGGTCTCCAGCACCCATGCGTCGTCCGGCAGCGTGGCCGCGAAGCGCCGGATGCGCAGCGAACCGTCGTAGGTCATCGCGCCGCCGAAGCCGAGCCTGAATCCGCGCTGCAGCAGCCGCTGCGCCTGGTCGTCACTGCCGTTGAACGCGTGCGCGATGCCGCCGCGCAGGTCGACGCGGCGCAGGTACTTCAGCAGGTCGTCGGCGGAGCGGCGCACGTGCAGGATCACCGGCAGGTCGTGGCGGCGCGCGATCTTCAGCTGCTCGGCGTAGAACCACTGTTGGCGCTCGCGCGGCGGTGTCTGGACGTAGTTGTCGAGCCCGATCTCGCCGATCGCGACGAAACGCGGATCGTCGAGCGCCTCCTCGACCGCCGCGCGCATTCGCCCGATGTCGCTGTGCCCGGCGCGATCGACGTACAGCGGATGGATGCCGAGCGCGTAGGCATAGCGATGCCGGTGCGCGCACTCCTTCACGCGCGCAAAGGCCGCGCACTCGACGGCGGGAATCACCATCATCGACACGCCCGCCGTGCGCGCGCGCGCCACCACTTCGTCGCGGTCGACGTCGAATTCGGGAACGTCGAGATGACAGTGCGTATCGAGCCACATCGGCGGATCGCGGATTGAGGATTGCGAAGGCTACAGCCTGCAGTGGTCGTGCCGCGAAACTACACTGTGGCAAAGGCTGGTTCAACCACCACAGCCATTCGACGTTTTGAGCTTGGCGCAATCCGCAATCCGCGATCCGCAATGCCCAGAAAGTTCTTCAAACGCTACATGCCGAGCGCGGACAAGGTGCGCGAGGTCAAGGCGTTCCGGCTGTTCGGGGAGCGGATCTTCCATCCGGCGCTGTGGCATTTGAATCGTCGCACGGCGGCGGGCGGCGTGGCGATCGGGCTGTTCTGCGGGCTGATCCCGGGACCGTTCCAGATGCTGGGCGCCGGCATCGCCGCGCTGCTGTTGCGGATGAACCTGCCGATCGCGCTGCTGACCACGCTGTACACGAATCCGCTGACGATCGTTCCGCTGTATCTGATCGCGTACCAGCTCGGCAGCTTCGTGCTCGGTGCGACCCGCGGCGCCCAGCCCCAGCCGCCGCCGGACTGGGTGTGGACGCAGCCCGCGGCATCGGCCGAGGCGTTCGGCCGCTGGATGCTGAGCCTGGGCGCGCCGCTTGCGCTCGGCGTGGTGCTGCTGGCGTCGCTGCTTTCGGCGTGCGGCTACGTGATCGTGCGCTTGATCTGGAACGTGCACCTGCGCCACGCGTGGCACGCGCGCCGCAAGCGCCGTGCCGGGAGCCGCGCATGATGCCCGTCCTGCGGCGCGCCTGGCCGCTGCTGCTGGCGGCGCTGATCGGCTACACGCTCGACCTCGATGCGATCGCCTTCGGCGCGACGCTGGGCGTCGGCGCGTTCGTCGCGCTGCGGCTGGCGCGCCGTGCGCTGCCGTTCAAGTTCGGCGCCCTCGCGCTCGCGGGCGCCGTCGCGTTCGGTTTCATCGTCGCCGTGCTGGCCGCGCTGCACGGAATGCCGGTGCGCGAACTGATGGCCAGCGGCGCTGCGGCTGTTCTGCTGCCGAAGATCCTCGGCGTGGCCGCCGTGATGCTCGCGGTGCTCGGCGTGGCTTGCCTGCTGTGGGGCTCGTTCGCCGACAACTGACGAGCGCGGTCTACTCCGCGGACAGCACGCCGTCGCGCAGCCGCGTCGTGCGGTCGCACTTCGCCGCCAGCTCCGGATCGTGCGTGACGATCACGATCGCGGTGCCGCGGCTGCGCGCGAGCGACAGGAAGACGTCAAACACGCCGCGCGCGGTGTCGCGGTCAAGGTTGCCGGTCGGCTCGTCGGCGAGCACGCACGCGGGCCCGGTGACGATCGCGCGCGCGATCGCGGTGCGCTGGCGCTCGCCGCCCGACAGCTCGGCCGGATGATGGTGCAGCCGCTCGCCGAGCCCGACCGCGCCGAGCGCGGCAGCCGCCTGCTCGCGGGCCTGCGCCAGCGGCAGGCGCCGGATCGAAAGCGGCATCGCCACGTTGTCGAGCGCAGTGAACTCCGGCAACAGATGATGGAACTGGTAGACGAAGCCGAGCTCGCGGTTGCGCAGGTCGCCGCGCTCGCGCTCGCCGAGCCCGGCGACATCGCGCCCGCCGATCCGCACCGCGCCGCGATCGACCGCATCCAGTCCTCCCAGGCAGTGCAGCAGCGTGCTCTTGCCGGAGCCGGACGCGCCGACGATCGCGATCACCTCGCCGCGCGCGACCTCGAGGTCGGCGCCCTTGAGCACCTCGACCGCGAGGTTGTCCTCGCGGTAGGCCTTGTAGATGCCGCGCGCCGAGATGACTTCAGTCATGGGAGGCGACGCGCTCTGCCCTTGCCTCGCTCCGGTCGAGGGAGAGGGAAATTGCACGGACGGCTGCGCCGTCACTCATACCGCAGCGCTTCGGCCGGTCGCGTGCGCGCGGCGCGCCAGCTCGGGTAGAGCGTCGCCACCAGCGACAGCACGAGCGAGATGAGCGCGATCGGCACGATGTCGCTCGTGCGCGGATCGGACGGCAGCTCGTTCAGGAAGTAGATGTCCTTGGGCAGGAACTGCACGCCGAACGCGTGCTCGATCGCGGACACGATCAAGTCGAGGTTGTTCGCCAGCAGCAGGCCGAGGCCGACGCCGGCGAGCGTTCCGAACACGCCGATCAGCGCGCCCTGCACGATGAACACCGTCATCACGCTGCCCGGGCTGGCGCCGAGCGTGCGCAGGATCGCGATGTCGGACTGCTTCTCCGTCACCGTCATCACCAGCGTCGATACGAGGTTGAAGGCGGCCACCGCGACGATCAGCGTGAGGATGATGAACATCATCCGCTTCTCCGTCTTCACCGCGGCGAAGTAGGTGCGGTTCTGGCGCGACCAGTCGCGCACCAGCACGTCGGGGCCGAGCGTGCGAGCGAGCTGCTCGGCCACCTGCGGCGCGGCGAGCGCGTCCTTCAGCTTCAGCCGCACCCCCGTCGGGCCGTCAACGCGGAACATCTTCTCGGCGTCGTCGATGTGGATCAGCGCCAGCGTGCTGTCGAATTCGTAGTGACCGGACTCGAACACGCCGACCACGCGGAACTGCTTCAGCCGCGGGATCACGCCCGCCGGCGTCACGTTGCCCTGCGGCGCGAGCAGCGTGATCTTGTCGCCGACGGTGACGCCGAGCGCGCGCGCCAGCTCGATCCCCGGCACGATGCCGAACTCGCCCGGCGCGAGGTCGCCGATGCGGCCGCTCGGCAGATGAACGACGATGTCGGACACGCCGCCTTCCACCGCCGGATCGATGCCGCGGACCAGCGCGCCGCGCACCACGTCGCCACGGGTCAGCATCGCCTGTGCGTTCACGTACGGCGCTGCCGCCAGCACCGCGGGATTCTGCAGCGCGCGCTGCGCCAGTTGCCGCCAGTCGCCGAGGGCGCCGCTGTACGACGACAGCTCGATGTCCGATACGACCGCCAGCATGCGGTCGCGCACTTCCTTGGTGAAGCCGTTCATCACCGACAGCACGACGATCAGCGCCGCAACGCCGAGCATGATGCCCCCCATCGAGATCGCCGAAATGAACGAGATGAAACCGTTGCGCCGGCGCGCGCGTCGACCCGCGCGCGTGTAGCGCAGACCGATGCGGACTTCGTAGGGAATGTTCAAGGGGCGGTTTCGGAAGCGCGGCGATTCTAGCGGTACGAAGGCACGTCCGTAGAATCGATGCGATGAGGTGGTTTGTCGTCGTGGCGGGCAGTTTGGTTCCCGCACCGCTGGCTGCGGACATCGTCGCTTCGGCGCGCACCGCGGAATTCGCGCGCTGGCTGGCGCGCGCCGGCCGTGCGCGCGACGATGCCGTGCCCGGGGCCACGACCGGCGCGACGCATCTGTCCTGGCTGTGGCGTGCGTTCGGGGGCGGCGCGCATCCGGTGACCGCGCCGTACGCGTGGCGCGCACTCGGCCGCGCGAGCGCGCTGCTGCCCGACGACGGGTCGCAGTGGTGGCACTGCGATCCGATCCACATCGACGTCGGACGCGACGAGTTGCTGGTCGGCCGCGCCGCGGACGCGCTGCTGACCGAGACCGAGGCCGATGGGCTCGCCGCCGACGCCGATGCGGTGCTGCGCGAGCACGAGGCGCTGCTCAAGCGCTTGCGCCGCGACGCGTGGTTCGTGCAGACGGACCGAGCGTGGCGGCTCGAGACCGTGCCGCTGTCAGCGGCACGCGGTCAGCCGCTCGGCGCGTGCCTGCCGACCGGTGCGGACGCGGCTCGCTGGCGCAAGGTTCTGACCGAGATCCAGGTGCGCTGGCATCAGCACGCGGTCAACGACGCGCGTGAGCAGCGCGGGCTGCAGCCGGTCAACGGCGTGTGGTTGCACGGCGGCGGCGCGTGGGCGCCGCTGCCGCGCGCCCCCTTCGCGACGATCGTCTCCGGTGACGCGGTGCTGCGCGGCTGGGCGCTCGCGGCCGGACTGCCGCCCGCGGCCATTCACGACGACGACGCGGCGCCGGATTCGAACGGCGACGCGGTGTCGCTGTGGACCGATCTGCTGGAGCCGGCTTCGTTCGAGTCGTGGGGCGTGTGGCTCGAACGCCTGCGCGAAATCGAGGTACGGCTCGGCCGGCTGCGCGATCGCGCCTTCGGCGCCGGGTTCGATCGCATCGAGCTCGTGCTGTGCGGCCGCCGCAGCGTGCGCTTGCTGACGCTGCGCAAGCGCGACGCGCTGCGCTTCTGGCGCCGCGCGTCGCTGGGCACGCTGGCGCAATTGCTCGCGGAGCCGTCGGCCTGATGAACGGCATTCGCTTCGCCCCGCGCGCATTCGATGCCGCCGCCGCGCAACGGCTCGCCGATGCGGGACTGCCGCGCGCGCTCGCGCGCGCGCTGGCCGCGCGCGGCGTGGCATCGATGCGCGACCTGACGCTCGCCACGCGCGACCTGATCGCGCCGCGCGAGCTGGCGCACGTCGAGGCGGCGGCGCGACTGCTCGCCGACGCGATCGACGCCGGCCGCCGGATGACGATCGTCGCCGACTACGACTGCGACGGCGCCACCGCGTGCGCGGTCGCGCTGCGCGGACTGCGCGCACTCGGGGCGAACGTCGATTACCTGGTGCCGAACCGCTTCGAATACGGCTACGGCCTGACGCCCGAGATCGTGACGCTCGCCGCACAGCGCCGCCCCGACCTGCTGATCACGGTCGACAACGGCATCGCCAGCATCGACGGCGTGGCGCGCGCCAACGAACTGGGCATCGACGTGCTGATCACCGACCACCATCTGCCGGGCACGCGGCTGCCCGCCGCCGCGGCGATCGTCAATCCGAACCAGCCGGGCTGCGGCTTTCCCAGCAAGCATCTGGCCGGCGTCGGCGTGATGTTCTACGTGCTGCTGGCGCTGCGCGCGGAACTTCGCGCGCGCGGGCGCTTCAGCGAGCCCGCGCAGCCGCGGCTGGACACGCTGCTCGACCTGGTCGCGCTGGGTACGGTTGCCGACCTGGTGCGGCTCGACCTCAACAACCGCATCCTGGTCGCCGAGGGGCTCGCGCGCATCCGCGCCGGACGCATGCAGCCGGGGATCGCCGCGCTGTTCCAGGTCGCGGGCCGCGCGGCGCAACTGGCGCGTCCGCCCGACCTCGGCTTTGCGCTCGGACCGCGCATCAACGCCGCCGGCCGGCTCGCCGACATGGCGACCGGGATCGAGTGTCTGCTCGCCGACGATTTCGACCGCGCGCTCGCGCTCGCGCGCCAGCTCGACGAACTGAACCGCGAGCGGCGCGCGATCGAGGTCGACATGCAGTTCGATGCGCTCGCCGAGCTGCAGGGCGCGGCGCCCGACGAGCGGCGCACGATCACCCTCTTCAACGAAGGCTGGCACCAGGGCGTGGTCGGGCTGGTCGCATCGCGCGTGAAGGAGAAATTCCATCGGCCGACGGTCGCGTGCGCGCGCGTCGACGAAGCGACGCTGCGCGGTTCGGGTCGCTCGATCGACGGCGTGCACCTGCGCGACACGCTCGACCTGGTGACCAAGCTCGCGCCGGCGCTGATCGACAAGTTCGGCGGTCACGCGATGGCCGCCGGCCTGACGCTGCGCGCCGAGCATTACGAAGGCTTCGCGCGCGCGTTCGAGGAGGCCACGCGTGCGACCGCCGACGCGGCGCTGTTCCGGCGCACGGTCGCCACCGACGGGCCGCTCGCGCCCGACGAGATTTCACTGGCGCTGGTCGAGGCGCTCGACCGCCAGGTCTGGGGCCAGGGCTTTCCGCCGCCGCTGTACGACAACGAATTCGCGATCGTCGAGCAGCGACTGGTCAAGGACCAGCACCTGAAGCTCACGGTCGAGCTGCAGGGCCGGCGCTTCGGCGCGATGTGGTTCCGCCACACCGCGACGCTGCCGACGCGCGCGCGCCTCGCTTATCGGCCGGCTGCCGACGACTACCAGGGGCAGCGGCGCATGACGCTCGTCATCGAGCACGCGCTCGCGTAACCGTCCGGGCTAGGCGACCGGCGCAGTGCGCACGCGCGCCAGCGCCTCGTGCAGCACGGCCTCTTCGATCGGCTTGGCGACGAAGCCGTTCATGCCGAGCGATGCGCCGTGGTCCCGCTCTGTCGCCAGCACGGCGGCGGTGAGCGCGATGATCGGCAACTGGCGCTTGTCGTAGCGCTGGCGCAGCGCGGCCGTGGCCTCGAAGCCGCTCATCACCGGCATCTGCACGTCCATCAGCACCGCATCGAACGGCGTTCCGCGCTCGAACGCGCGCTCGATCGCGTCGATCGCTGCCCGGCCGTCACGCGCCTGCTCGACGCTCACGCCCCACGCGTGCAGCATCGCCTCGGCGATCAGCAGGTTGACCTCGTTGTCCTCAACCAGCAGCACGCGCATTCCGGACAGCTCGTCGCGCCCGGCCGCTTCGGCCATCGGCTCGGGCATCACGGTGGCCGGCAGCGGCAGCAGCGCCCAGAACGTGCTGCCCTGCCCCGGCTGGCTGTCGACGCCGACCTCGCCCTTCATCAGATGCGCGAGGCGGCGGCAGATCGACAGGCCCAGCCCCGTGCCGCCGAAGCGCCGCGTGATCGACGCGTCCGCCTGCGCGAAGCGCGCGAACAGCCGCGCCTGCGTCTTGGCGTCGATGCCGATTCCGGAGTCGCTGACAGCCATGCGCAACCCGCCCGGCGTACGTGTCACGGCCACCTCGATGCGGCCGCGCGCGGTGAACTTCAGCGCGTTGGACAGGAAGTTGCCGAGGATCTGGCGCACCCGCAGCGCGTCGCCGCGCACGAACCGCGGCACGTCGGCGCCGCGCCGCACCTCGAACGCGAGTCCCTTTTCGGCAGCGAGCTGGCCGTAGGTCACCTCGATCGAATCGAGCAGCGCGTGCAGGTCGAAGTCGTCGCTTTCGATCACGAGCTTGCCCGCTTCGATCTTCGACAGGTCGAGCACGTCGGAGACGATCCGGTTCAGCGCCTGCGCGCCGTCGATGATGCCGTGCAAGTATTTGCGCTGCCGCTCGCGCGGCAGATCCGGACCGAGCGCCAGCCGCGCGAGCCCGATCACTCCGGCCAGCGGCGTGCGCAGCTCGTGGCTCATGTTGGCCAGGAATGCGCTCTTAGCGCGGTTGGCGGCCTCGGCGGCGTCGCGCGCGTCGGCCAGCGTCAGCTCGAACGCGCGTCGCTCGGTGATGTCCTCGACGATCCAGATCGTGCCGCCGGTGGCGGGCTGCGTGGGATCGATCGCGCGCGCGCGGATGTGCGCCAGCATCTGCGTGCCGTCGCGCTTGCGCAGCGTCCACTCAAAGTCGACCATCTCGCCGTACGCGAGCTTGGGGCCGACCAGCGCGCCGACCGTCTCGTAATCGGCGCGCGAGGCCCACACCACCGCGCCGCTCTGTCCCGCCAGCGCACCCGGCTCCCACCCCAGCATCTGCTCGAAACGCGGATTGACGATGCGGAACACGCGCTCGCGCGTGAACGCGATGCCGATCGACGCGTGCTGCAGGATCGCCTCGTATTCGCGCCGCAGCTCTTCGAGCGCGGTCACGTCGCGCAGCGTGCCGATCACGTAATCGCGGCCGCCGGCGCGCGCGCGCGTGGCCGAATGCAGCAGCGACAGCGTGCGCCCGTCGCGCAGGCGCCGCGTCAGCGGCATTTCGTGTACGGCTCCGTCGCGCACCAGTGCCCGCACTAGTTCGGTCCGCTCCTCGGGCCGCGGCCACAGCTCGAGCTCCTGCGACGTGCGGCCGACGACCTCCTCACGCGTCAGGCCGAACAGCCGCAGGAAGCGCTCATTGGCCAGCACGATCCGCCCGCTGCCGAATTCGCTGACGACCGTCGGGTCCGGCGCGGCATCGAACGCCTGCGCCAGCAACTCCTCCGGACGAGCGTCGGCGTCGGCCGCGCCGGCCGCACGCTTCCAGACGTGGAGAGGTGCTGACATGGGCTCCCGAAGTCTTCCACCCACGCCGCCCGCCCGATGCGCTGAAAAGCGCCGGGAAATGCCCGCTCCCGGCGTCTAGGTACGTAGCCTGCGGCGGCGTTCCTATAATCAGCCCTTTCTCCGAGAGTACGCATGGAGCCCGAACGCCTGAACCAGCTCGCCGCCACGATCACGGATCTGAATGCTCGCGCGGCCGAGCTGCGGAGGTATCTTTGACGTCGATGCCAAGGCGCGGCGGCTGAGCCAGGTCGCGCGCGAACTCGAGAATCCGAACGTCTGGGACAACCCGAAGCAGGCGCAGGAACTCGGCAGGGAGAAGAAGCTGCTCGACGACGTGGTCGGCCGGATGGAACGGCTGACCGGCGGGCTGCGCGATGCGCAGGAACTGTTCGAGATGGCGCGCGCCGACGACGACGACGCCACGCTGATCTCGATCGAGGCCGACGCGGCCGAGCTTGGCAAGGCGGTCGCCGAGATCGAGTTCCAGCGGATGTTCAGCAACCCGCTCGACCCCAACAACTGCTTCGTCGAGATCCAGGCCGGCGCCGGCGGCACCGAGGCGCAGGACTGGGCCAGCATGCTCGAGCGCATGTACCTGCGCTACGCCGAACGCAAGGGATTCAAGGCCGAGCTGCTCGACGAAACGCCGGGTGAGGTCGCCGGCATCAAGGGCGCGACGCTCAAGATCTCAGGCAGCTACGCGTACGGAACGCTGCGCACGGAAACCGGCATCCACCGGCTGGTGCGCAAGTCGCCGTTCGACTCCAACGCGCGCCGCCACACGTCGTTCGCCAGCGTGTTCGTCTACCCCGAGGTCGACGAGACCATCGAGATCGAGATCAATCCGGCCGATCTGCGCATCGACGTGTATCGCGCCTCCGGCGCCGGCGGGCAGCACGTGAACAAGACCGAGTCGGCGGTGCGCATCACGCACCTGCCGAGCGGCATCGTGGTGCAGAGCCAGAACGACCGCAGCCAGCACCGCAATCGCGCCGAGTGCATGGCGATGCTGAAATCACGCCTGTACGAGCAGGAGCTGCGCAAGCGCATGGCCGAGCAGAGCAAGCTCGAGGAAGGCAAGACCGACATCGGCTGGGGCCATCAGATCCGCTCGTACGTGCTCGACCAGTCGCGCATCAAGGACCTGCGCACGAACGTCGAGGTCGGCAACACGCAGGCCGTGCTCGACGGCGATCTCGATCAGTTCATCGAGGCGAGCCTGAAACAAGGCGTCTGACCATGGACCTGTACATCATCACCGGCGCGTCGCGCGGACTGGGCCGCGCGATGGCGCAGCAACTGATCGCGCGCGACCGCACGCTGCTGACCGTCGCGCGCCACCCGGATCGGTCGCTCGAAGAGCTCGCCGCGGCGGCCGGAGCGCACCTGACGCAATGGGCGCTCGACCTGACGCATGACGTGGGCGTGGCCGCGCGGCTGGAGGCGTGGTTGCACCAGCAGGCGAGCCGCAAGCACGCGACCGCGACGCTGATCAACAATGCCGGGCTGCTCGGCCGCGTCGGGCCGGTCGACGCGATGGAGGCGGAAGAACTCGCTGCCGTGCTGCGCGTCGACCTCGAGGCGCCGCTGGTGCTGACCGCCGCATTCCTGCGCGCGACGCGGCACTGGCAGGCGCAGCGGCGCGTGCTGAACATCTCCTCGGGCGCGGGCCGGCGCGCGATCGCAGGCTGGGCCGCGTACTGCGCGGCCAAGGCCGGGATCGATCACTTTACCCGCGTCGCCGCGCAGGACGAGAAGCTGCGACCGAATCCGGCGCAGATCGTATCGCTCGCGCCCGGCGTGATCGACACCGACATGCAGGCCGCGCTGCGCGCGTCCGATGCAAGCGGATTCCCCGACCTTCCGCGCTTCGTCGAACTGAAGGAAAGCGGACAGCTCGCCGACGTGAACTCGGCGGCGGCGCGCTGCCTCGCTTACCTGTCGCGACCCGACTTCGGCGCCAATCCGGTCGCCGACGTGCGCGACGCCTGACAAGAAGAACCCGATGACCGACACGACTCCGCCGCTGCACGACGAGAACCAGATCATCGCCGAGCGGCGCGCCAAGCTCGCGCGCCTGCGCACCGCCGGCCCGGCCTTCGCCAACGACTTCACGCGCACTCACCATGCCGGCGAGCTGCAGGCCAAGTACGGCAACGCGGAGCGGGAAACGCTGGCGAAGGAGAAGATCGAGGTCGCGCTGGCCGGCCGCATGATGCTCAAGCGGGTGATGGGCAAGGCGAGCTTCGCGACCGTGCAGGACGGCTCCGGCCGCATCCAGTTCTACATCGCCGACGACGACACCGGCCGCGACGCGCACGAGGCGTTCAAGGGCTGGGATATCGGCGACATCGTGGCTGCGCGCGGGGAGCTGTTCAAGACGCAAAAGGGCGAACTGTCGGTGCGCTGCCGGCAGATCCGGCTGCTGGCGAAATCGCTACGCCCGCTGCCGGACAAGTTCCACGGGCTGGAGGACAAGGAGAGCCGCTACCGGCAGCGCTACGTCGACCTGATGATGAACGAGGCGACCCGCGCCGTCTTCGTCACGCGCAGCAAGGCGATCGCGGCGATGCGCGCGTTCATGGTCGACAACGGCTTCCTCGAGGTCGAGACGCCGATGCTGCAGGTGATCCCGGGCGGCGCGGCGGCCAAGCCGTTCGTCACGCACCATAACGCGCTCGGCATCGACATGTTCCTGCGCATCGCGCCGGAGCTGTTCCTGAAGCGGCTGGTGGTCGGCGGGTTCGAGCGCGTGTTTGAGATCAACCGCAACTTCCGCAACGAGGGCCTGTCGCCGCGCCACAACCCCGAATTCACGATGTTGGAGTTCTACGCCGCATACCACGACTACCGGTGGCTGATGAGCTTCACCGAAGAACTGCTGCGCGAGACCGCGATCCGCGCCACCGGAAGCGCGGTGCTGAACTACCAGGGCCACGCGATCGATCTTTCGAAGCCGTTCGCGCGCCTGACCATCGTCGAGGCGATTCGCGCTCATGCGCCGCACTACGGCGACGCGCAGCTCGCCGACGCGGAGTACCTGCACGCGGAACTGGCGCGGCTCGGCAGCACGCATTCGAGGGAAGCGGGGCTGGGCGCGCTGCAGCTCGCGCTGTTCGAGGAAGTCGCGGAGTCGAAGCTGATCCAGCCGACCTACATCGTCGACTACCCGGTCGAGGTGTCGCCGCTGGCGCGCGCCTCCGACACGCGGCCCGGCATCACCGAACGCTTCGAGCTGTTCATCACCGGGCGCGAGATGGCCAACGGATTTTCCGAGCTGAACGACCCGGAGGACCAGGCCGCGCGCTTCGCCGAGCAGGCGAAAGCAAAGGAAGCCGGCGATGAGGAGGCGATGTACTACGACGCCGACTACGTGCGCGCGCTCGAGTACGGCATGCCGCCGGCGGCGGGTTGCGGCGTCGGCATCGATCGCTTCGTGATGCTGCTGACCGACGCGCCGAGCATCCGCGACGTGATCCTGTTCCCGCACATGCGGCCCGAAGAGCGCGCGTGAACCGCGAGCGGCTGCAGGCGCTGCAGGCAGGGCTGCTGGTGCGCGCGCGGCAGCCGGCGCCGCCCGACTGGCTGCCGGTGGTCATGGCAGGCACCGAGGTCGGCATCGCGCATCCGGACGTCGCCGGCTTTCTCGCCACGCGCGAGCCGCGTTTCGTGCTGCTCGACTACCGGCTCGTGCTCGACGACGCCGACCTCGACGCGCGTGCCCGCACCGCCCTGCTCTTCGAAGCGGCGGCACGGCTGCGCGATGCCGGGCTGCTGCGCGGCTGGCGCGACGAGGCGCTCGACATCCGCGCGCCGCCGGACGCGGCGCCGATCGCGACGATCGAGCGCGCGGCCTGCCGCACGCTCGGCATCACGACGACCGCGGTGCACCTGAACGCGTTCACGCCGGCCGGCGACATGGTGGTAGCGCTACGCGCCGTGCACAAGCAGATCGATCCGGGACGGTGGGACAACCTGGTCGGCGGCATGGTGCCGGCGGGCGAAAGCGAACTCGACGCGCTGGCGCGCGAGGCGCACGAGGAAGCGGGACTCGACCTTGCGACGCTCGCGGTCACCCGCGGCGGCCGCGTGCACGTGACGCGCGTCGTGCCGGAGGGTTTCCAGTCCGAGATCGTGCAGGTGTTCGACGCGGTGCTGCCGCCGCACGCGCTGCCGCGCAACCTCGACGGAGAAGTGGAAGCGATCGAATTCCGTCCGGTCGAGGCCGTCGTCGCCGCGATCGAGCGCGACGAGTTCACGCTCGAATCGGCGCTGGTCGCGCTCGACGCGCTGCTGCGGCGGCTCTGACCGCGCGCCCGGCGCAGCCTACTCGGCCGCCTCCTCGATCCAAGCCTGCTGGATCGCCTCGAGGATCTTCTCGCCCGAGTGCCTGGGGTCGTCGTCGAAGCCGGGCAGCGCCAGGACCCAGTTGTACAGGTCGACGAAGTTCACGTAGCGCGGGTCGACGTCAGGATGCTTGTCGGCCAGCGCGATCGCGATCTGCAGCGATTCGGTCCACTTCATCCGTGCCCCTCCTTGATCTGATTGATCGAGTATTTCGGGATCTCGATCAACAGGTCCGCGTCGTCGACGATCGCCTGGCACGACAGGCGCGACTGGGGCGTCAGCCCCCACGCCTTGTCGAGCAGGTCGTCCTCGTCCTCGTCCGACGGGTTCAGCGTTTCGAATCCCCGGCGCACGATCACGTGGCAGGTGGTGCACGCGCACGACAGCTCGCACGCGTGCTCGATCTCGATGTCGTGATCGAGCAGGTTGCGGCAGATGCTGACGCCCTTCTTCGCGTCGATCTCGGCGCCCTCGGGGCAGATGTCCGCGTGCGGCAGGATGGTGATCTTCGGCATCGCTACTTGATCGCAATGTCCTCGACCCTGCGCCCCGCGAGCGCAGCGCGGATCGAGCGGTCCATGCGGTGCGCCGCGAATTCGTCGGTCGCTTCGGCGAGCGCGGCCACCGCGCGCTTGATCGCGTCCGCGTCGTCGCCGCGTTCGGCCGCGGCCAGCTCCGTCATGCGCGCGTCGATCCGCGCGCGTTCCTCGGCCGACAGCAGGTCGCCGTCGGCGGCGAGCGCCGCCTGCGTCGCCGCCAGCAGGCGCTCGGCATCGACCTGCTGCTCGCGCAGCATGCGCAGCGCGACGTCGGTGCCGGCGGCGTCCATCGATTCGCGCAGCATGCGCGCGATGTCGTCGTCGCCCAGCCCGTACGACGGCTTAACCGTCACCGACGCCTCGACGCCGCTCGTGGTCTCGCGCGCGGAAACCGCCAGCAGCCCGTCGGCATCGACCTGGAACGTGACGCGGATGCGAGCGGCACCGGCGACCATCGGCGGGATGCCGCGCAGCTCGAAACGCGCGAGCGAGCGGCAGTCGCTGACCAGTTCCCGTTCCCCCTGCACGACGTGGATCGCCATCGCCGTCTGGCCGTCGCGGAAGGTGGTGAATTCCTGTGCGCGCGCGATCGGGATCGTCGAATTGCGCGGGATGATCTTCTCGACCAGTCCGCCCATCGTCTCGAGCCCGAGCGACAGCGGGATCACGTCGAGCAGCAGCCAGTCGTCGCTGGCGCGATTGCCGGCCAGCATGTTCGCCTGCAGCGCGGCGCCGATCGCGACCACCCGGTCGGGATCGATGTCGGTCAGCGGTTCGGTCTCGAAGAGATCCCGCACCGCCTTGCGCACGTGCGGCATCCGCGTCGCGCCGCCGACCATCACCACGCCCTTCACGTCGGCATGCTTGAGCTTCGCGTCGCGCAAAGCGCGGCGGGTGGCGTCGAGCGTCTTGGCCACCAGATGCTGCGTCATCGCGGCAAAGCTGTCGGCGCTGATCGTCAGGTTGATCCAGTGCCCGTTCGACAGCCGCGCCTGCATCGTCGTGGTCGATTTCGTCGACAGCGTCTCCTTCGCGCTGCGCGCCTTGACCGTCAGCAGCCGCTGGTCCTGTGGCTCGAGCAGCGACACGTTGGCCTGCTCGAGCGCCCAGCAGTACAGGCGATGGTCGAAGTCGTCGCCGCCGAGCGCGGAGTCGCCGCCGGTCGAAAGCACCTCGAACACACCCTTGGTGAGTCGCAGGATCGAGATGTCGAACGTGCCTCCGCCAAGGTCGTACACCGCGTAGATGCCCTCGGCCGCGTTATCCAGACCATAGGCGAGCGCCGCCGCCGTCGGCTCGTTCAGCAGGCGCAGCACGTTCAGCCCCGCGAGCCGTGCCGCGTCGCGCGTGGCCTGGCGCTGCGCGTCGTCGAAATACGCGGGTACCGTCACCACCGCACCGACGAGCTCGCCGCCGAGCGCGGCCTCCGCGCGCAAGCGCAGCGTCTTCAGGATCTCGGACGACACCTCGACCGGGCTCTTGATGCCGGCAACGGTCTTGATCTGCAGCATCCCCGGCGCGTCGACGAAGTCGTACGGCAGGTTCTCCACGTGCTCGACGTCCTTGACGCCGCGGCCCATGAAGCGCTTGACCGACACGATCGTGTTGCGCGGGTCGCTCGCCTGGTGCTGCTGCGCCTCGAAACCGACCTCGACGCCGCCGTCGGCGCGATAGCGGACGATCGACGGCAGCAGCGGCCGGCCGTGCTCGTCGGCGATCACCTCGGCGACGCTGTGGCGCACGGTGGCGACCAGTGAATTGGTCGTGCCCAGATCGATGCCGACGGCGAGCCGATGCTCGTGCGGCGCGGTCGACATGCCGGGTTCGGCGATCTGCAGCAGCGCCATGCGATTCAGCCGGCGTTGGAAGGCAGCACGACCGGGGCGTGGCGCACGTGCTCGATTTCGTCGCGCATCTTGTCGACGAACATCAGCTGTCGCACCAGTGCGGCGGCGCGTGTGAAATCGCGTTCGGCGTCGATCGCCTGCGCGAGCTCGTCGAGGAGGCCGGCGCGCGCGGTTTCGGTCTGACGCGCGACCGCATCGAGCGCGCGCGGATCCGAAGCCGCGACGGCCTCGGCGAGCGCCTCGCGCCATTCGAGCTGCTGCATCAGGAACGCCGGCGGCATCGCCGTGTTCGATTCGGTGCCGAGTGCCACGCCGTTGAGCTCGCACAGATAGGCGGCCCGCCGCACCGGCGAGCGCAGCGTCTGCAGCGCCTCGTTGGCGCGCGCGGCCCATTGCATGGCGATGCGCCGTTCCGCCGCTGCGGCGGACACGAAGCGGTCCGGGTGCACCTTGTCCTGCACGCGCTTGTAGGCGGCGTCGAGCAGCTTGGCATCAAGCGCAAAGCGCGGCTCAACGCCGAAGAGCGCGAAATGATCCGGGATGCTGCTGGTCATTTTGGAAATGAAAAAGCGGCTGCCGGGTCGATACGCCGTCGGCCAGCCGCGTGGTCGGGTGAGACTCGGAACGGGGCGTCGCGCCGTTTACACCCGGAACGACTCGCCGCAGCCGCAGCGGTCCTTTTCCCTCGGGTTGTTGAACTTGAACCCCTGGTTCAGCCCTTCGCGCACGAAGTCCAGTTCGGTGCCGTCCAGATACGCGAGGCTCTTCGGATCGACGAAGATGCGCACGCCGTGACTCTCGAACTGCTGGTCCTCGGGATTGGCGGCATCGGCATACTCGAGCTTGTACGCCATTCCCGAGCATCCGGTCGTGCGCACGCCGAGGCGCAGGCCGAGTCCCTTGCCGCGCTTGGCGATGAAATCGGCAACGTGGCTTGCCGCGCGCTCCGTCATCGTGACGGCCATAGCTTCACTCCCTCTTTCTGCGGGCGCGGCCCTCAGGCCGCCTTCTGCTGCTCGACCGGCTGGTCGAGGCCGTGCTTCTTCCGGTAATCGTTGATCGCGGCCTTGATCGCGTCCTCGGCCAGGATCGAGCAGTGGATCTTGACCGGCGGCAGCGCGAGTTCCTCGGCGATCTGCGTGTTGCGGATCGTCATAGCCTGATCGAGCGTCTTGCCCTTGACCCATTCGGTGACCAGCGACGACGAAGCGATCGCCGAGCCGCAGCCGTAGGTCTTGAAGCGGGCGTCTTCGATCACGCCCTGCGGGTTGACCTTGATCTGCAGCTTCATCACGTCGCCGCACGCCGGCGCGCCGACCATGCCGGTGCCGACCGCGGCGTCGCTCTTGTCGAACGAGCCGACGTTGCGTGGGTTCTCGTAGTGATCGATGACTTTCTGGCTGTACGACATGACGTTTCCTCTGTCCCTAGTGTGCGGCCCACTGCACCGTGGCAAGATCGATGCCTTCCTTGTGCATCTCCCAAAGCGGCGACAGGTCGCGCAGCTTGGCGACCTTGCGCTTGATCAGGTCGACCGCGAAGTCAATTTCTTCCTGGGTCGTGAAGCGGCCGACCGTGAACCGGATCGAACTGTGCGCCAGTTCGTCGCTGCGACCGAGCGCGCGCAGCACATACGACGGCTCCAGGCTGGCCGACGTGCAGGCCGAACCCGACGACACCGCGATGTCCTTGATCGCCATGATCAGCGATTCGCCCTCGACGAAGTTGAAGCTCACGTTCAGGTTGTGCGGAATCCTGTGCTCCATGTCGCCGTTGACATGCACTTCTTCGATCTCGCTCAACCCCTTCCACAGCCGGTCGCGCAGCATGCGGACGCGTTCGTTCTCGGTTGCCATCTCCAGCCGCGCCAGCCGGAATGCCTCGCCCATGCCGACGATCTGGTGCGTCGGCAGCGTGCCCGACCGCAGACCGCGTTCATGGCCGCCGCCGTGCATCTGCGCCTCGATCCGCACGCGCGGCTTGCGCCGCACGTACAGCGCGCCGACGCCCTTGGGCCCGTAGGTCTTGTGCGCCGACAGCGACATCAGGTCGACCTTCAGCGTCTGCAGGTCGATCACGACCTTGCCGGTCGCCTGCGCGGCATCGACGTGGAACAGGATGCCGCGGCTGCGGCAGATCTCGCCGATCGCCGCGATGTCCTGGATCACGCCGATCTCGTTGTTCACGTACATCACCGACACCAGGATCGTGTCGGGCCGCAGCGCGGCCTTCAGCACCTCGAGGTCGAGCAGGCCGTTCGGCAGCACGTCGAGATACGTGACCTCGAACCCTTCGCGCTCCAGTTCCCGCATCGTGTCGAGCGTGGCCTTGTGCTCGGTCTTCACGGTGACCAGGTGCTTGCCCTTGTCCTTGTAGAAGTGCGCGGCGCCCTTCAGCGCCAGATTGATCGCCTCGGTCGCACCCGAGGTCCAGATGATCTCGCGCGGGTCGGCGTTGATCAGCTCGGCCACCTGCGCGCGCGCGGTCTCGACCGCCTTCTCGGCCTCCCAGCCGAACGCGTGGCTGCGCGACGCGGGATTGCCGAAATGCTCGCGCAGGTACGGCACCATCTTGTCCGCCACGCGCGGATCAACCGGCGTGGTGGCCGAATAGTCGAGATAGATCGGAAGCTGCATCGACACCGCTCCTAGCTCATCACCGGCTGCTTGTCGCTCGGCACCGGCCGCCGCACGGCGCGGCGGCTGTCATGCAATTGCGCGACATTCACGCCCTGCTGGGCGAGGCGCTGCTTCTGCTGCTCCACGAGATCGTGCAGCGAAACCGAATCGAGGAAATCCACCATGACCCGGTTCAGGTTGGCCCACAAATCGTGCGTCATGCAGCGCTGGTCGTTATCGCAGTTTTCCTTGCCGCCGCATTGGGTTGCGTCAAGAGGTTCGTCGACGGCGTAGATGATGTCCGCCACCGAGACGTCAGCAGCATTGCGCCCCAGCGTGTAGCCACCGCCAGGTCCGCGGGTGCTCTCGACCAACCCGTGGCGGCGCAGCTTGCCGAACAGCTGCTCCAGGTAGGACAGCGAAATGCGCTGGCGCTGGCTGATCGCCGCCAGCGTCACCGGGCCGTGATGCTGCCGCAGGCCCAGATCGATCATTGCCGTCACCGCGAAGCGTCCTTTGGTCGTCAATCTCATG
The DNA here is from genome assembly GCA_029778535.1 of Pseudomonadota bacterium. GTDB lineage: Bacteria > Pseudomonadota > Gammaproteobacteria > Burkholderiales > Burkholderiaceae_F > JAKOQB01. The sequence continues at coordinate 185,635 of JAKOQB010000143.1, forward strand.
GTCGTCTCTCATTGGCCGGCCAAAACCGAACGACCGGCGCAGTCTGTCGGTCCTCAGCGACGCGCCCGCGCCGCCATATCCGACCAACTTGCTCAGGATTTTATTGAACCCAAGGATTTCAGTCAAGAATGCTCGACCGAAGACAACGGCGGGCCAGGGCCCGATGACCGCGGCGAATGCCGGGGAATCGAGTGGAGGCGTGTCGGTCAGGCCGCCGCGTACATGGTCGCGCGTTTGCGCACGACTTCGATCAGTCCCTGGCACGCGTCTTCGACATAGTCCAGCACGGTGTTGAATCCTTCGGGTCCGCCGTAGTACGGATCCGGCACCGTCGCGGCGTCGTGCTCCCCCGCGAACCGCATCAGCAGGTGCAGCTTGTGTTTGTATGCACGCGGGCACTGCTGCTGCAGCAATGCAAGGTTCTCCCAGTCCATGGCCAGGATCAGGTCGTAGTCGCGGAAGTCGTCCTGATTGACCTGGCGCGCGCGCAGATCGTCGAGCTCGTAGCCGCGCCGGCGCGCCGCCTGCTGGGCGCGCAGATCCGGCGGTTCGCCGACGTGATACGCATGTGTTCCCGCGGAATCGATCTGGACCACGTCCTGCAGGCCCGCGTCGCGGATCATCTTGCGGAACACTCCCTCGGCCGTGGGCGAGCGGCAGATATTGCCCATACATACGAAAAGTACCTTGGTCATGTCTTCATCACGCCTTTCTGGATCGGGCCGGCGTCCTTGCTGCCCGCGTTAGTCATGCCGCTTGGCGCATGCGCTGCGCGGCTCTTTCACCCCAATGAACACCCTTACGACGGATTTCCGCACAAGGGACCGCTGCACCCAGCCGAAGTTCAACCGGCCGAACCATTGTTCGACCCATAACTTTCTTCAAGCCATACCGCATACACACGTCATGCCGCCTTTTCGGCGCCGCCGATCGAAACCACGTTGCTGCCGCCGGCCGCGCCGAAGACCTGCTCACGAAGCAATGCCAACTGATCGCGCACGCGTGCGGCCTTTTCGAACTCCAGGTTCTTCGCATGCTCGAACATTGCCTTCTCCAGGCGCTTGATCTCGCGCGCGACCTGCTTCTCGCTCAGCACTTCATAGTCGGCCACGCTGCTCGCAGCCTTCAGTTCAGCGCGCGAAGCGGTCGAATCGATGACACCGTCGATGAGCTCGCGCACTTCCTTTTGCACGCTGCGCGGGACGATGCCATGCTCGCGATTGAACTCCGCCTGCTTGCGACGGCGCCGGTCGGTTTCCCCGATCGCGCGGCGCATCGAATCCGTCTCCGCGTCGGCGTACATGATCGCGGTGCCGTCCTGATGGCGCGCCGCCCGCCCGATGGTCTGGATCAGCGAACGCTCCGAGCGCAGGAAGCCCTCCTTGTCGGCGTCGAGGATCGCGACCAGCGACACCTCGGGCAGGTCAAGCCCTTCGCGCAGCAGGTTGATGCCGACCAGCACGTCGAACACGCCGGCGCGCAGATCGCGGATGATCTCGACGCGCTCGACCGTGTCAACGTCGGAGTGCAGGTAGCGCACCTTCACGCCGTGCTCGGCAAGGAACGAGGTCAGATCCTCCGCCATGCGCTTGGTCAGGGTCGTGATCAGGACGCGATCTCCGGCCTGCACACGCAGTCGGATCTCCGACAGCACGTCGTCGACCTGCGTGCGCGCCGGTCGCACCTCGACGCGCGGGTCCACCAGCCCCGTCGGCCGCACAACCTGCTCGACTACCTGCGACGACCGCTCCAGCTCGAAATCGGACGGCGTCGCCGACACGAAGATGCAGCGGCGCATCTTGCGCTCGAACTCGTCGAAGCGCAGCGGCCGGTTGTCGAGCGCGGAGGGCAGCCGAAAGCCGTATTCGACCAGCGTCTCCTTGCGCGCGCGGTCGCCGCGATACATGCCGCCGAGTTGCGGAATCGTCACGTGCGACTCGTCGATGATCATCAGCGCGTCGGCCGGCAGGTAGTCGATCAACGTCGGCGGCGGCTCACCGGGCATCGATCCGGCCAGATGCCGCGTGTAGTTCTCGATCCCCTTGCAGAAGCCGAGTTCGGCGAGCATCTCTAGATCGAACCGCGTGCGCTGCTCCAGTCGCTGCGCCTCGACCAGCTTGCCGGCCGCCACCAGTTCGTCGACGCGCTGCTTCAGCTCGACCTTAATGTCCTCGAGCGCGCGCAGCACCGTCTGCCGCGGCGTGACGTAATGCGACGACGGGTAGACAATGAAGCGCGGAATCTTCTGCCGGATGCGGCCCGTCAGCGGGTCGAACAGCTGCAGGCCGTCGATCTCGTCGTCGAGAAGTTCGATCCGCACCGCCAGTTCCGCGTGCTCCGCGGGAAATACGTCGATCGTGTCGCCGCGCACGCGATAGGTGCCGCGCGTGAAATCGGTCTCGTTGCGGCGGTATTGCATCGACGTGAGGCGCGCTATCACGTCGCGCTGGTTCATCCGGTCCTTCACCCGCAACGCCAGCACCATCGCGTGGTAGTCGCTCGGGTTGCCGATGCCGTAGATCGCCGACACCGTGGCGACGATCACCACGTCGCGCCGCTCGAGCAGCGACTTGGTCGCCGACAGCCTCATCTGCTCGATATGCTCATTGATGCTGCTGTCCTTCTCGATGTACAGGTCGCGCGAGGGGACGTAGGCCTCGGGCTGGTAGTAGTCGTAGTAGGAGACAAAGTACTCGACCGCATTGGTCGGGAAGAACTCCCTGAATTCCGAATACAGTTGCGCGGCGAGGGTCTTGTTCGGTGCCAGAACGAGCGCAGGCACGCCGATCTGAGCAATCACGTTGGCCATCGTGTACGTCTTGCCGGAACCCGTCACGCCGAGCAGCGTCTGCGCGACAAGGCCGTCCCGAAGCCCGCCCGCCAGCCGTTCGATTGCCTCGGGCTGGTCGCCCGCAGGGGGGAACGGCTGATGCAACTGGAACGGTGAGCCGGGAAACGAGATCACGATATTTTTGCGCCGCAATAATGCGATAGCAGCTGTGAATTTTATTGGCACCGACCCGAAAATCCTAGTCCTTCTTGTTTCGCTATCCGGACCGCCTACATAAATAAAAACATGGACTTGGGCCAAGCTTCGCTAGCGGAATGAGGGCTTGACATTTTTGCGGACTGCTCGTTGTGCGAGACCAGCGCCGGCTCGATTCCCGGCGGTTCATGCTGCGGCGTGTAGACTGCTTGCTCACGGCCGCACGGCGTCCGGATCGCCTCCTCTTCCGACCGGCAGCCAACTCGTCGCTCTTGAAACGATGGATACCAGGCTCTTCAATGGCGTCGAACTGGCGCCGCGCGATCCGATTCTCGGACTGACCGAGGCTTTCGCCGCCGATCCCCGCCCGAACAAGGTGAATCTTGGCGTCGGCGTTTATTACGACGACGACGGGAAGATCCCCGTGCTGCAGGCGATCCGGGAAGCCGAGCGCGCGCGCATCGAGAAGTCGACGCCGCGGGGGTACCTGCCGATCGAGGGTATCGCGGCCTACGACGCCGCCGTGCAGAAACTTCTGCTCGGCGAATCCTCGGCGCTGATCACCGAGGGACGCGTCGTCACCGCGCAGTCGCTCGGCGGCACGGGCGGTTTGAAGATCGGCGCCGATTTCCTGAAGCGGATCAAGCCGGACGCGAAGGTTCTGATCAGCGACCCGAGCTGGGAGAACCATCGCGCGCTCTTCGAAGGCGCCGGCTTCCCCGTCGGCACCTACCCGTACTACGACGCCGCCACGCAAGGCGTGAACTTCGCCGGAATGCAGCGCGCGCTCCAAGCGGCCGGTGCCGACACGATCGTCGTGCTGCACGCCTGCTGTCACAACCCGACCGGCGTCGATCTGACCGCCGAGCAATGGCGCTCCGTCGTGGGCATCGCGCGCGAGCGCCAGTTCATTCCCTTCCTCGACATCGCGTACCAAGGATTCGGCGACGGTCTCGAGGCCGATGCACTCGCGGTCAGGATGTTCGCCGAATCCGGCGTCCCGTTCTTTGTCTCGAGCTCGTTTTCGAAGTCGTTCTCGCTGTACGGCGAGCGCGTCGGCGCACTGACGATCATCGCGACGACCAAGGACGAAGCCACGCGCGTGCTGAGCCAGCTCAAGCGCGTGATCCGCGCGAACTACTCGACGCCGCCGACGCACGGCGGCAGCCTGATCGCGGCCGTGTTGACCGATGCGCGGCTGCGCGCGCTATGGGAACGCGAACTCGGCGAGATGCGCGAGCGCATCAGGCAGATGCGGGAGCGTTTCGTCGAGGGGCTGAAGGCGCGCGGCGTCAGGCAGGATACGTCGTTCGTGCTGCGCCAGCGCGGGATGTTCTCCTATTCCGGCCTGAGCGCGGCACAGGTCGAGCGCCTGAAGAACGAGTTCGGCATCTATGCCGTTTCTACCGGCCGCATCTGCGTGGCCGCGTTGAACTCGAAGAACATCGACTACGTGCTCGATGCGATCGCCGCGGTAATGCGCGGCTGATCGCGAGTTGGAACGTTCGACTCCGCCGCTATAATGCGCGGCTTGTTCCCCGATAGCTCAGTCGGTAGAGCGACGGACTGTTAATCCGCAGGTCCCTGGTTCGAGTCCAGGTCGGGGAGCCAGAGAATCCATGCAGGGCCGCTGCCGAATCGCAGCGGCCTTTCCTCTTGCGTCACGCCTCGTCGACCTTCTGCGTGGCGGTCGTGACGCTGAAGAGTGTGCTCTCCAGCGGCTGCGTTTCCGTGTCGCCGCCCTCGAACAGAAGGCTGGTGGCGGTGATCTTGATCCGCACCCGCACGCGGTGCGAGCGGCCGAGCATCAGGCGGACCGCGGGATCGTCGATCTCGACCTCCCGATAGATGTCGATACGCCGGTCGAGTCCGTGCTTGGCCAGCGCCTGTGCGGCTTTCTTGCACAGTTCGCCGAGTGTGATCGTGTCCGGAACCTTGGCCATGGGCCCGATGCCTGTGAGGTCGGTGATACGCAATGCGCTCGCGCGCGAGTGTGCTTCAAAGTCGGCATTTCGTTAAGCCCTCAACGATTGCTGCGCGCGCCGGCGCGACCGGCGGAACGCGAATGCCGCGCGCGCTTCAGCCGGCGGGCCTACCGTATCTGCGCAGGTGCAACGCGATGCATCGCACTCGTCACGCGGCGAGCGCCCGTTCGAGGTCGCGCCTGAGGTCTTCGAATGCTTCGAGCCCGACGGCGACGCGAATCAGCCCTTCGCCGATGCCGGCGCGCGCCCGCGCCTCCGGGGTGAGGCGACCGTGCGTGGTGCTGGCCGGATGCGTGATCGTGGTACGCGTGTCGCCCAGATTCGCGGTGATCGACATCAGGCGCGTGTGGTCGATCAGGCGCCACGCGCGCGCACGCAGGGTCTCTTCGGCCGCCGCCGGCCGCAGATCGAACGAAACGACCGCGCCGGCTCCCGCTTGTTGGCGCCGGGCCAGTTCCCACTGCGGATGCGACTGCAGGCCGGTGAAATAGACCCGCTCGACTGCGGGTTGCTCCTCCAGCCACTCGGCCAGCCTCGCCGCGGTCTGCGACTGTGCCCGCAGCCGCAGTGCCAGCGTTTCGAGGCCCTTGAGCAGCACCCAGGCATTGAACGGAGAAAGACTCGGCCCGGTGGTACGCAGCACCGGCAGCAGCGCGTCGCGGATGAAGCTGCGCGGGCCGAGCACCGCGCCGCCGAGCACGCGGCCCTGCCCATCAAGGTACTTGGTCGCCGAATGGATCACGACGTCGATGCCGTATTCCAGCGGCCGCTGCAGTGCCGGCGTGCAGAAGCAGTTGTCGACGACCGTCAGCGCGCCGGAGTCGCGCCCAAGCGCTGCCAGCGCGGCGAGATCGACCAATTCCATCAGCGGGTTCGACGGCGTCTCGCAGAAAAGCAGCCGGGTGCGCGGACGCACTGCGGACCGCCAAGCGGCGGCGTTGGCACCGCGGACGAAGGTCGTTTCGATGCCAAAGCGCTCCAGGTTCGTGAACAGTTGCACGGTGGCGCCGAACACGTTGGCGCTGCAGATCACATGGTCGCCGCTCTTCAGCGTCGCCAGGCACACCGCGAGGATCGCCGCCATGCCGGATGCCGTAGCCAGGCAGTCCTCCGCGCCTTCCAGCGACGCGAGACGCTGCTCGAAAATCTGCACGGTCGGATTGCCGAAGCGCGAGTAGACGAAGCCCGGCTCTTCGCCGGAAAAGCGCGCCGCCGCCTGCGCCGCGCTCGCGAACACGAAGCTCGAAGTCAGGAACAGCGCTTCGCTGTGCTCGTTGAAACCGGTGCGCACCGTGCCGGCGCGCACCGCCCTGGTATCGAAGTCGAAGTCGTCAGACATAAAAAAACCCGCTGGCAGCGCGCGCGGGTTTCGGTGAACGACTCCCTCGCTTTAGCTGCATTTGTTACGCGCCCGCAAGCTGAGCTCAAATCGGCGCGACGGACGAATGCTAGGGGCAGCGGCGCTGCCGGTCAAGTTGATGCTCAGTTGACGCTCAGACGTCGACCGGTTCGATCGCGAGCGAAAGCTGGTTGCGCGGACCTTCTTCCTGTGGCGCGGGTCGGGTGCGCGCGGCTTCGACGCGATCGAGATACTCGGGCGTCACGTCGCCCGTGATGTAGCGGCCGTCGAAACACGACGCGTCGAAGTAGGTCAGCCGCGGATTGCAGTCAGTCACCGCGCGTTTCAGATCTTCGATGCGCTGGTAGATCAGCGCGTCGGCGCCGATCTCCAGCCGCACCTCCTCCTCCGTGCGCCCGGCCGCGATCAGTTCAGCGCGCGTCGGCATGTCGATGCCGTAGACGTTCGGGTAGCGCACCGGCGGCGCCGCCGAGGCCACAATCACGCGCCTGGCGCCGGCGTCGCGCGCCATCTGCACGATCTCGCGGATCGTCGTGCCGCGCACGATCGAGTCGTCGACCAGCAGCACGCTCCTGCCCTTGAATTCGACGCCGACCGTGTTCAGCTTCTGTCGCACCGATCGGGCGCGCACGGCCTGCCCCGGCATGATGAAAGTGCGTCCGATGTAGCGGTTCTTGATGAACCCTTCCCGATAACTCATGCCCAGCTTGGTCGCCAGCTGCATCGCCGCCGGCCGGCTCGAATCGGGAATCGGCATCACGACGTCGATGCTCCCCGTCGGCACGCGCGCGGCGACCTGATCGGCGAGGTACTCGCCGAGCCGCAGGCGCGCGCCGTACACCGACACGCCGTCCATCACGGAATCGGGCCGCGCCAGATACACGTATTCGAAGATGCACGGATTCAGGCTCGGGTTCTGCGCGCATTGACGGCTGAAGAAGCGGCCGTCGAGGTCGACGAAGATCGCCTCGCCCGGCGCGACGTCGCGCACCAATCGGAACCCGAGGCCGTCGAGCGCGACCGATTCCGACGCCACCATGTATTCGGTGCCCTGATCGGTCTCGTGCACACCGAAGCACAGCGGCCGGATGCCGAACGGGTCGCGAAACGCCAGCAATCCGTAGCCGGCGATCTGCGCCACGACCGCGTACGAACCGCGCACGCGCCGGTGCACGCCGCTCACCGCGCGGAAGATCGCATCGGGATCGAGCGACAGCCGCTCGGTGGCGAGCTGCAGTTCGTGCGCCAGCACGTTCAGCAGCACTTCGGAATCGGAGTTGGTGTTGATGTGGCGGCGATCGATGCGGAACATCTCGTCCTTGAGTTGTTCCCAATTGGTCAGGTTGCCGTTGTGCGCGAGCGTGATGCCGAACGGCGCGTTCACGTAGAACGGCTGCGCCTCCTCCGAGTTCGACGCCGAACCCTGCGTCGGATAGCGGACCTGGGCGATGCCGGAATTGCCCGGCAGCGAGCGCATGTTGCGCGTGCGGAAAACGTCGCGCGCCAGGCCGTTGCCCTTGAACATGTGGAACGCGTTGCCGTTGGCGGTCGCGATCCCGGCCGCATCCTGCCCGCGATGCTGCAGAAGCTGCAGGGCGTCGTACAGCAGCTGGTTGACCGGCGAGGTCGCGACCACGCCGACGATTCCGCACATCCTCGATCCTCCCGCTATCCCCGCGTCGGCCCGGCCGCCGGCAGGTGGCGCGCAGCGAATCGTACCGCCGCTTCGACCTGCGGCAACACGAGCGAATCGCGCCAGAACGGCTGGCGCGCGAGCGCCGAGTCGTGCGCGAAGTAGACGAGCACCGCGACGATCAGCGCGCCGCGCGCCAGACCGAACACGCCGCCGAGCGCGCGATCGGCCGCCGACAACTGCGCGGCGACCAGCAGCTTGCGCGCGATCCAGCCGATCAGCGCGGCCGCGAACACGCACGCCGCGACGATCGCGATGCCCGCCAGTACGGTCTTGACGATCGGCCACTCGATCTCGAGCGGGATGCGCTCGCCCAGCGGCGCCGCATAGCGGATCGCCGCCCAGGCGCCGGCGATCCAGCCGATGACCGAGATCACCTCACGCACGAAGCCGCGCAGCACGCCGAGCAGCAACGACACCAGCACCAGCGCGACGATGCCCCAGTCGATCAGCGTCATGTCAGCCGTGCACGACGCCGGCGTCGATCCCGAGCAACTTGAGCTTCGCGCGTGCCTGCTCGGCATCCTCGCGCGTCGCATACGGCCCCAGGCGCACGCGGATGCGATCGCCCTTCGCGGTGCTGACCTTCTCCGTGTACGGCGCAAAGCCCGCCTTCTTCAGCTTCGCCACCAGGTCGCGCGCCGCCGCCTCGCTGCCGAGCGCGGCCGCCTGCAGCACGAATGGCGACTCGCCGGCCGCCGCGTGCCCGGCCGGCGCAGGGTCCTTCGCGGCCGGCGCTGCTTTCGCGTCCCTTGCGGTCGACTCCTCCGGCTTCGCTTTCGGAACGCTCTCCTCCTTGCGCTGCGGCGGCTCGACTGCGGGCGCAGCCGCCGCGGCGACCGGTGCCGGCGCCGGAGAAGGTGTCGCGGGCATCGGAGCAGGCGCAGCGGGCGCCGGCATCGCCAAGCGCGGCTTGAACGGCGTCTTATCGCTGGGAATGTCGATCGCCACCGAGTCGGACACCGGCCTGGGCGTCGAATCGAGCACCATCGGCAGCACGATCACCGCCGCGAGCAGCAGCGCGGCAGCGCCGATCAGGCGCCGGCGCGTTCGCGCGTGCAGTTCGGCCGCAGGGTCCTGCGCCTCGTCGGCGTCCGCTTTCGGCGCGTCGGCCGCTTTCCTGGCGCGCCAGAAGGTCCAGTTCATGTCGAGGCTCGGAGACTCGTCGGCTCAGCGGCGCACGCGCAGGGCATCGGCGACAGTGAGAAAACTTCCAAACACCACAATTCTATCCTCCGGTGCCGCGCGCTCGAACGCCGTGTTGTATGCGGCCGCGACCGATCCGAATGTCTTCACCGAAGCGGCGCCGCCCGCGGTGGCGCGAACGATCTGCGCCACATCCTCGGCGCGGCTGCCGCGCGCGCCTGGCGTGCCGCTCACATACCAGCGATCGATGCGCGCGCCGGTCCGCTCAACCACGCCACCGATGTCCTTGTCGCGCAGCATGGCGAAGACCGCATGCGTGACCGGATAGAACCCCATGCTGTCGAGGCTGTGCGCCAGCACCGCCGCGGCGTGCGGGTTGTGCGCGACATCGAGGATCACCGTCGGCTGCCCCGGCACCACCTGGAAGCGACCTGCCAGCTCGACCGTCAGCAGCCCTTGCCGCACGGCCTGCTGACTGACCGGCAACCGGTCGGACAACGCTTCGAGCGCGGCCAACACGCCACCGGCGTTCAGCAACTGGTTCGCGCCACGCAGCGCCGGATAAGGAAGGCTGTTCCGGCGCACCGTGCGGCCGCCGTAGCTCCATTGCTGCCTGTCGCCCCGGTAGTTGAAGTCGCGACCGACCAGCCACAGGTCCGCGCCCAGATTCCGCGCCACGTCGAGCAGCGCTTGCGGCGGCCGTGGATCAGAGCAGATCGCCGGCCGGCCGGCACGATAGATGTGCGCCTTCTCGAAGCCGATGTGCTCGCGCGTCGGCCCGAGATACTCCATGTGGTCCAGATCGATCGAGGTGACGATCGCGCAATCGGCGTCGACCACATTGACCGTGTCGAGCCGGCCGCCGAGCCCGATTTCGAGCACGAGCGCATCGAGTCGCTTCTGCTGGAACAGCCGCAGGATCGCGAGCGTGGTGAACTCGAAGAACGTCAACGACACGCCGGCACGGGCGGCTTCGACCGCTTCGAACTGTTCGATCAATTCCACGTCGCCGGCCGGCTCGCCGTTGACGCGCGCGCGTTCGTTGAAGCGCAGCAGGTGCGGCGACGTATACAACCCGACGCGATAACCAGCCGCGCGCAGGATGCTGTCGAGCATCGCGCAGGTCGAGCCCTTGCCGTTGGTGCCGCCGACCGTGATTACGGGGCATGCGAACTCGATGCCGAGCCGCTGCGCGACCGCGCGCGAACGCTCCAGCGTCAGATCGATCGGCCGGTGATGCAGGCGCTCGATGCGCTCGAGCCAGCTCTCGAGGGTCGCGGGGCAGCTGTTCAAGAAATCCGTGGCCGGTCGCAACGCGACCGGCATTTTCCCTCTGCGTTAAGCGATCGCTTCCGCGGGCTGACGCGTCAGCAGCGCCAGCAAATGCGCGAGCTCGTCGCGCATCTGGCGGCGGTCGACGATCATGTCGATCGCGCCCTTGGTCAGCAGGAACTCGGCGCGCTGGAAACCTTCGGGGAGCTTTTCGCGCACCGTCTGCTCGATCACGCGCGGGCCGGCGAAGCCGATCAGGGCCTTGGGCTCGGCGATCACCACGTCGCCCATAAAGGCGAAGCTCGCGGAGACGCCGCCCATGGTCGGGTCGGTCAGCACGGAAATGAAGGGCAGCCGGGCGTCGGCGAGCTTCGCGATCATCGCCGAGGTCTTCGCCATCTGCAGCAGCGACAGCAGCCCTTCCTGCATGCGCGCTCCGCCGGTCGCGGTGAAACAGATGAAGGGGACCTTCTGCTCGAGCGCGGTCTGCACGCCGCGCACGAAGCGCTCGCCGACGACCGAGCCCATCGATCCGCCCATGAACCCGAATTCGAAGCAGGCGACCACGACGGGCAGAGCGCGGACGGATCCGCCGACGACGACCAGCGCGTCGGTCTCGCCCGTCTCCTGCATCGCGTCCTGCAGCCGGTCCGGGTACTTCCTGCTGTCCTTGAACTTCAGCGCATCGACCGGCAGCACTTCCTGGCCGATCTCGTAGCGCCCCTCGGCATCGAGCAGCGCGTCGAGCCGCGCGCGCGCGCCGATGCGCAGGTGATGGCTGCACTTCGGGCAGACCTGCAGCGAGCGCTCGAGCTCGGCGCGATACAGTGCCGCGTCGCAGCCCGGGCACTTGACCCAGACCCCTTCCGGAACCGACTTGCGCGTGCCGCCCTGCTTGATGCGCGGCGGAAGAAGTTTCTCGATCCAGCTCATGCTGCCTCCTTTACCGGCGACACTTCATCGATCGCGCGCCGGATTCCGCTCACCAGTTCGCGCACGGCTTCGACGACCCGCTCGCGCGGCGCCGACTCGATCTCCTCGATGATGCGGCTGCCGATCACGACCGCATCCGCGATGCGCGCGATCGCCTGCGCGCTCTTCGCGTCGCGGATGCCGAAGCCGACGCCGACCGGAACCTGCGCCCTCGACTTGATCACCGGGATGCGCGCGCCGACCGCCGCGACATCGAGATGCCCGGCGCCGGTGACTCCCTTCAGGCTCACGTAGTACAGATAACCCGACGCGACGCGCGCGACGCGCTCGATGCGATCGTCGGTCGAGGTGGGCGCGAGCAGGAAGATCGGATCGATCTGCACTGCGCGCATCGCCTGCGCGAACTCCTCACACTCTTCCGGCGGATAGTCGACCACCAGCACGCCGTCGACGCCGGCCGCGCTCGCCGCGCGCGCGAATTCCGCGCGCCCCATGTGCTCGATCGGATTCGCGTAGCCCATCAACACCACCGGCGTGGTCGCATCGGACCTGCGGAATTCCGCCACCAGCGCAAGCGTCCGCTTCAGCCCGACGCCGTTGCGGATCGCGCGCTCCGCCGCGCGCTGGATCACCGGGCCATCGGCCATCGGGTCGGAAAACGGCACGCCGAGCTCGATCACGTCCGCGCCCGCCTCGGCCAGCGCACGCATCAGCGGCACCGTCAGCTCCGGCGTTGGGTCGCCGGCGGCGATGTAAGGAATCAGTCCCTTGCGGCCGCGCCGCGCCAGTTCGGCAAAGCGCTGCGCGATGCGGCTCATGTCGCCCCCTTCGCGCCTGCGGCGCTGTCTCCCCGAGGAGGGTGAGAGCCGCGGCTCCAAGCCCGCCTGTGCGGGCTCGGACGGGTCGAACGCACGTCGCGTCCCGCGACGGGCCCTTCGAGCCAACTTGGGGCGGCCCGGTGCTGGCTCATCGATGCTGCTTCCAGAACGCGGTGGCCTCGCGGCACGACGCGCGGCAGAAGAACTCGAGTCCGCTCGCCTCGGCGACGATGTGCAGGTCCTTGTCGCCGCGGCCGCTCAAGTTCACTAGAAGGATTTTGTCTTTCGGCAGCGTCGGCGCCAGCCGCACCGCGTGCGCCAGGGCATGGCTCGACTCCAGCGCCGGAATGATGCCCTCGATCCGGCAGCAGTCGTGAAACGCCTTCAGCGCCTCGTCGTCCGTGGCACCGACGTATTCGGCGCGGCCGCTGTCCTTCAGCCACGCGTGCTCGGGACCGACGCCGGGGTAGTCGAGGCCGGCGGAGATCGAATGCGTTTCGGTGATCTGGCCGTCGTCGTCCTGCAGCAGATAGGTGCGATTGCCGTGCAGAACGCCGGGCAAACCACGCAGCAGGCTGGCCGCGTGCCGCATCGTGGTCAAACCCGCCCCGGCCGCCTCGACGCCGACCAGCTTCACGTTCTCGTGCGGGATGTAGTCGTAGAAGATCCCCATCGCGTTGCTGCCGCCGCCGACGCACGCGATCACGTAATCGGGCTGGCGGCCGGCGATCTCGGGCATCTGCCGCAGGCATTCCTTGCCGACGACCGAGTTGAAGTCGCGCACCATCATCGGATACGGATGCGGGCCCGCCACCGTTCCGATGATGTAAAAGGTGCTCTCGACGTTGGTGACCCAGTCGCGCATCGCCTCGTTCAGCGCATCCTTCAGCGTGCGCGATCCGCTCGCCACCGGCACCACCTCGGCGCCGAGCAGCTTCATCCGGTAGACGTTGGCGGCCTGGCGGCCGACGTCCTCCTCGCCCATGTAGACGACGCACTGCATGCCGAAGCGCGCGGCGACCGTCGCGGTGGCTACGCCGTGCTGACCGGCGCCGGTCTCGGCGATCACGCGCGGCTTGCCCATCCGCTTGGCAAGCAGCGCCTGGCCGACCGTATTGTTGATCTTGTGCGCGCCGGTGTGATTGAGGTCCTCGCGCTTGAGATAGATCCGTCCGCCGCCGAGTTGCTCGCTCCAGCGCCTCGCGTGATAGATCGGACTCGGTCGGCCGACGAAGTGCTTCAGTTCGCGCTGGAACTCGGCGATGAACTCGGGATCCACGCGGTACTTCGAATACGCCTCGTTCAGCTCCGCGAGCGCGTGCATCAACGTCTCCGCGACGAAGATGCCGCCATACGGGCCGAAGTGGCCGCGCTCATCGGGCAGATCGTAGGGTTTCATGCCTGCTGCAATTCCCTGTCGGCCGCACGCACTGCAGCGACGAACCGGCGGATCTTCTCCGCGCTCTTGATGCCGCGCGATTGTTCGACACCGCTGCTCACGTCGACGGCGAACGGCCGCACCTGCTCAATCGCTCTCGTGACGTTCGTTTCTTTCAGGCCGCCGGCCAGCACGAAGGGCTTCGTCCGCTTCGCTGCCGGTGGCAGCAGCGACCAGTCGAACGCCGCGCCGCCGCCGCCGTAGCCCTCTGCCGGCGCATCGACCAGAAGCGCGCAGGCGGAGGCAAAAGTGCGCGCGCAGTCTAACAAATCCGTCCCGCGCGCCATGCGCACCGCGCGCAGATACGGACGCCGATAACGCTCGCAGTCGGCCGCATTCTCGTCGCCGTGGAATTGCAGCAGCGCGTTGGGAACGCGTTGAAGCGCGGCTTCGATCGCCGCGGGATTCGCATTGACGAACAGCAGAACCGGCGACACGAACGCGGGCACCGCGCGGGCAAGCTCTGCCAGGACCGCGAGCGGCACGTAGCGCGGACTGGCTTCGTAACACACGAAGCCGACCGCGTCGGCGCCGGCGTCGACCGCCGCCGCGACATCTTCGACGCGGGTCAGTCCACAGATCTTGATGCGAGTCCGGCTCATGGAAGCGGTGCGAATTCCTCGGCCGGCGGCAGATGGAAAGCTGCATCGTAGTCGACCGCGGTCAGGTACAGGCCCGCAGCCGAAACAGTCGGTGCGGCCAGCCGGCGATCGCGCGCCGCCAGCAGTTCCGTCACCCAACCTGCCGGCTGGCGGCCAAGTCCGACATAGACGAGCGCGCCCACCATGTTGCGCACCATGTGGTGCAGGAAGGCATTGGCGACCAGCCGAAAACGCACCAGCTTTCCATACGCGGCGATCTCGAGCACGCGCAGTTCGCGCACCGGGGTTGCGGCCTGGCACTCGGACGAGCGGAACGAGCTGAAGTCGTGCACGCCGATCAGCGATCGCGCGGCCGCGCGCATCGATTCGACGTCGAGCGGGCGAAACACCCAGCCGACGCGGCGCTCCAGCAGCGGCGCACGCACCGGGTCATGCAGCAGCCAGTAGTCGTAGCGGCGGGCGCGCGCCGAGAAGCGCGCATGGAAGTCACCGGCGACCGGGCGCGCCCAGCGCACCGCCAGTGTCGCGGGCAGCCAGCGATTGACGCCGCGTACCCAGGCCTCGAGCGGGCGCGCGACGTCGGTATCGAAATGAACGACCTGGCAGGTCGCGTGCACGCCGGCGTCGGTGCGGCCGGCGCAGATCGTCGCGATCGGCCGGCCCGCAAACTCGCGCAGCGCGGCTTCGAGAACGTCCTGCACCGCGCCCCGGTTGGGCTGCGTCTGCCAGCCGCAGAACGCGGCACCGTCGTACTGAAGACCGAGCGCCAGGCGCATCGCGAGGCAGGAAATGAAAAAGCCGGCGCGGTGCACCCCGCGCCGGCTTTGTCGAGTCGAATCAGGCCTCGATCTGCTTCATCAGGTCGACGGCGGACTGGCGCTGCTCGCGCGTGCCGTCGCGCATCACTTCTTCCAGCAGTTCGCGCGCGCCGTCCTTCACACCCAGATCGATGTAGCCGCGCGCCAGGTCAAGCTTGGTCGCCATCTGCGCCGCCAGCGGGCTGCCCGCCGGCGTCTCGGTCCTGCGCGCGCCGAGTTCGACATCCGCGCCGCTCAGATCGAAGTCGATCAGCGGCACCGTGGCCTGATCCGTGTTCGACAGCAGCCGCGGCGCGCGTTCTTCCGGCAACGCGCCGACCTCGCCGATCAGCGATGGGCGCGACAGCGTGTCGTCAAAACCCGGCACGACCGCACCCGGCCGCGTGACTTCGCGCGCGGGCGTCTCCAGCGGCGGCATCGCCGCGGGAGTCCTGCTCTCGGACTTCGTGCCGGGCAGATTCAGATCGAGATTCGCCAGCGGCGGCAGTTTGTCCACCGGCAGGGTCTTCGGCGGCTCGAAGTTCATGTCGAAGGCCGGCACCGCCGGCGCCTGCGGCTTGGCGGCTGCCGCCTCACGCTTCATCGCCGTCAGCGGCGTCTCGAGTTCGAAGTCGAGCCCCGCCAATTGAGTCGGCTCCTCCTCGCGCGCGGCGCTTCTCGTCGCGGGCGCTTCGGCTGGTTCGACCGGCAGCTTGGTTTCAACGCCCAGCCGTGAGTCGTGCGGCTGATAGGTATCGGGCATCTTGTCTTCGACCTCGGCCTTTTCCGGCGCCTTGGCCGTCTTGCCGATGGTCGGCACGCCGAACTCCAGACTCGCCATGTCCTTGGCCGGTACCGTCGCGGCGCGCTCGAGATCCGCGGCGGGCATCGAAGTCGCCGGACCACCGGTCGTCGCGCGCGCGGTCGTGCTCGGACCCAGCCGCAGCTCCGTCGTCGGGCCGCGCTCCGCTTTCTCCGCCGCGCCGGATCCGCCGCCGTACAGCGCGTTGCTCGGGTCGAGCGCGCGTCCAAGCTTGACCGCCCGCTCCCATTCCTCGCCTTCGCCGCCGGTGCGCTCCTTCAGCTCCTGCGCGACGGCATTGAACGACGCCTTGTCGCTGCGACGCGAGTAGATCTCGAGCAGCTTCGCGCGCGCCGGATGACGGTCCGGCTGCAGGCGCAATGCTTCCTTCAGGATCTCTTCGGCCTGTTCTTCGCGGCCGTACGCGATGTACACGTCGGCTTCGGCGACCGGATCGACCTCATTGGAGTCGAGCTGCGAAGTGGCCGGGATGAAGCTCGAATTGAACGTGCTGGTCGCCGCGGTATCGACGCTCTGCCCGCCGGTCTGGCCGAACAGCGAGTTGCCGCGCAGTCCCTCGGCCATCTCGTATTCGCCCTTCTGATCGGCCGACTGACGGCGCCGATACGCAGCGAACCCGAGCAGCGCGACGATGACAGCGGCAAGTCCGCCGATCAGGTAGCCGCTGTCGCCGAGCAGGCTTTGCAGGAAACCGGGCTCCTCGGCGGGCGCCGCCCGCGCGGGCGCGGGCTTCGGCGCTTCCACTTTCGGTGCTTCGGCCTTGGGCGGCTCGACCTTCGGCGGCTCTGCCTTCGGCGGCTCTGCCTTCGGCGGCTCCGCCGGGGCGGGCGCCTGCGCGGCGGGAGCCGGCGCGGGCGTCACCACCGGGGCCGCAGCCGGTGCGGGCGCGGCCCCAGCCTTCGCTTCGGCCGCCTTCTGCACCTGCGCGCCCGCCTTGCTCTGCAACTCGAGCGCCTGCTGCAGCTTCTGGTTCGTCGCCTCGAGCTCGGAGATGCGCTGCTGCAGCTCCTTGATCTTTCGCTCGCGCTGGACCGCTTCGTCGCCCGCCTTCGCCACGGCCGCTTGGTCACCCGTACCAGTGTCGGCCTTCGCGATCCGCAATTGGTCGCCGGTACGCGGCGGAGCGCCGCGGTCCTCGACCTTCGCGGTCACCCGGCCCTGCCCTGCGGCCGGCGCCGTGGTTGGCCCCGCTGTGCCTGCGGCCTGCGCGAGGCGACTGCGGTACTGCGCGAAGTCGGCGCTCTGCGCCGCGACCTCGCGCCGCGCGTCCGCGGCGTCGACTGCCAGCGTTTCGCTCTCGGCCGGCACGCGCAGCGTGCTGCCCGCGAGCAGGTTGTTCATGTTCTTCGCCGCGAACGCCTCGGGATTGGCGCGGAACAGCGACACCAGCATCTGATCCAGCGATGCCGCGGCCGGCTTGGCCTGCTGTGCGATCTTGCCAAGCGTGTCGCCGCGCTGCACCGTGTACGTGGAACCCGGCGCGGCCGCGCGCGCGGCCGGTGCAGGAGGCGCCGGCGCCGCTGCAACGGCGAGCGCCGGAGCGGGCGCAGGAGCCGGTGTGGTCTCGACCGCCGGTGCCGGCGCGGGCGCCGGAGTCGACGGCGCGCGCGCCACCGGTGCGACGACCTCAGGCGCGGTCTTCAGCGCCGGCGGGTCGAGCAGCACCGTGTATTCGCGCAGCACGCGGCCGGCCGATGAATTCAGTTCGAGCAGCAGATCCAGGAACGGCTCGTTCACCGGCGATGCCGACGACACTCGCACGACGTAGCGGTTGTCACCGCGCTTGTCGAGCGAAAAGCGCAGCGACGACAGCGCGGGATTGAACTCAAGGTTGGCCTGGCGGAACGCGTTGACCGGCGCCAATCGCACGCCGAGCGACGCGGCCTCCTGCGGCGTGACCGAATTGACCTCGACTTCGGCCCGCAGCGGCTGGCCGAGCGCGGAGTGAACCGTCAGGCGACCCAGGCTTGCCGCATCGACGACCGGCGCCGCGAACGCCAGGCTGATCGCTAATCCGAGCGCAGACCGCGCCGATCTTGGAGTCGAGTTGTTGGATGCCACGGCTGCCTCTCAGGGGCGATCAAGTTTGCTTTCGAACTTAACATCAGTGACTTAGCGGTGCAAGCTGACAAACAGCCGCAACTGCTCGTCCTGATGGCTGATGGACGGGGCGGTCGCGTTCAATCGAGCCGGTTCAGCAGCAGCCGCAGCATGCGCCGCAACGGCTCCGCCGCGCCCCACAGCAACTGGTCGCCGATCGTGAACGCGCTCAGATATTCGCCGCCCATCGCGAGCTTGCGCAATCGGCCGATTGGAACCTCCATGCTGCCGCTGACGCGAGCGGGCGACAGTTCGCGGATGCTCTCTTCGCGCTTGTTTGGAATCACGCGCACCCAGCGATTGGCCTCCGCCAGCATCTTCTCGATCTGCGCCAGCGGCACGTCGCGCTTCAGTTTGATCGTCAGCGCCTGGCTGTGGCAGCGCATCGCACCGATACGCACGCACAGGCCCTCGACGATCACCGACCCCGGCTGCCCCATCGGTGGCCGGCCGAGGATCTTGTTGCACTCCGCGCCGCCCTTCCACTCCTCGCGGCTCACCCCATTGCCGAGATCCTTGTCGATCCACGGAATCAGGCTGCCCGCCAGCGGCACGCCGAAGTTCTGCTTCGGCAGATCGTCGGCGCGCAGCGCCGCCGTGACCTTGCGGTCGATCTCCAGGATCGCCGACTTCGGATCGGAAAGCAGATCCTTCACCGCCACGTGCGCGTAACCCATCTGCTCGAGCAGCTCGCGCATGTTCGGCGCCCCGGCGCCGGACGCGGCCTGGTACGTCATCGCGGTGACCCACTCGACCAGATCGGCCTTCAGCAGCCCGTCGATCGCCAGCATCATCAGGCTCACGGTGCAGTTGCCGCCGATGTAGTCCTTGACGCCCTTGGCCAGCGCACTCTTGATGACCGGCAGGTTGACCGGATCGAGGATGATCACTGCGTCATCCTTCATCCGCAGCGCGGAGGCGGCGTCGATCCAGTAGCCGTTCCACCCCGCCGCGCGCAGCTTCGGATGGATGTCATTCGTGTAGTCGCCGCCCTGGCAGGTGACGATCGTGTCGCACGCCTTCAGCGCGGCGAGGTCGTTCGCATTCTTCAGCGTCGGCTCCGCGCGTTTCACCTTGGGCGCCGTGCCGCCCGCGTTCGACGTGCTGAAGAACACCGTGTCGAACAGCTCGAAGTCATCTTCCGCGGCCATCCGGTCCATCAGCACCGACCCGACCATCCCGCGCCAACCGACGATTCCGACTTTCATCGCTGCACCTCGTCCGCTTCAATTCCTCACAACGCCGCCACCACGGCGTCGCCCATCTCTTTCGTTCCGACCATTTGCGTGCCCTCGCTCCAGATGTCGGGCGTGCGCAGCCCGTCAGCAAGCACGCGCTTGACCGCGGCCTCGATGCGATCGGCCTGCTGCGCGCGGTTCAGCGAGTAGCGCAGCAGCATCGCCGCCGACAGGATCGTCGCCAGCGGATTGGCCACCCCCTTGCCGGCGATGTCGGGCGCGCTGCCGTGGCTCGGCTCGTACAGACCCTGGTTGCGCTCGTTCAGCGACGCCGACGGCAGCATGCCGATCGAGCCGGTCAGCATCGCCGCCTCGTCGCTGAGGATGTCGCCGAACATGTTGCCGGTGACGATCACGTCGAAATTCTTCGGCGCGCGCACCAGCTGCATCGCCGCGTTGTCGACGTACATGTGCTCCAGTTCCACGTCGCGGTACTGCGCGTGCACCTCGGTGATCACGTCCTTCCAGAACTGGAAGGTCTCCAGCACGTTGGCCTTGTCGACGCTGGTGACCCTTTTCCTGCGCTTGCGCGCGGCAAGGAACGCGACGTGCGCGATGCGCTCGATCTCGGGCTTCGAATAGCGCATCGTGTCGAACGCCTCCGGCTGCCCCGCGAACGGTCCGTCGGGTGCGGCGCGACGCCCGCGCGGCAGTCCGAAGTAGATGTCGCCGGTCAGCTCGCGCACGATCAGGAGGTCGAGTCCGGATACGACCTCCGGCTTCAAGGTCGATGCCGCGGCGAGTTCCGGATACAGGATCGCGGGGCGGAAATTCGCGAACAGCCCCAGCCCCTTGCGCAGCCCGAGGATCGCCTGCTCGGGCCGCAGCGCGCGTTCGAGCTTGTCGTACTTCCAGTCGCCGACCGCGCCGAACAACACCGCGTCGGCATCCTGCGCCAGCTTCAGCGTCGCTGCCGGCAGCGGATGGCCGTGCTTCTCGTACGCCGCGCCGCCGACGTCGGCGAACTCCAGCTCGAACCGCTCGCCGAGCGCGTTGAGCACCTTGACCGCCTCGGCAACGATCTCCGTTCCGATGCCGTCGCCGGGCAGCACAGCGATCTTCATCTTCAGGGAGCCTTCTGCAGCCACGGAAACTGCGCCAGCCGCTGCTTCTCGAATGCGGCGATCTTGTCCTTGTGCCGCAGCGTCAGCCCGATGTCGTCCAGCCCGTTGATCAGGCAATGCTTGCGAAACGGCGAGAGGTCGAATGAATGCTCGGACCCGCCGGGCTCGACGACGACCTGCCGCGGCAGATCGATCGTCAGCTTGTATCCGACGAAGCCTGCCACTTCGTGGAACAGTCGATCTACCACCAGTTCCGGCAGCACGATCGGCAGCACGCCGTTCTTCAGGCAGTTGTTGTAGAAGATGTCGGCGAAACTGGGCGCGATGAGCGCGCGGAGGCCGTACTGCGCCAGCGCCCACGGCGCGTGCTCGCGCGACGAACCGCAGCCGAAGTTCTTGCGCGCGAGCAGGATCGACGCGCCCTGATAGCGCGGCTGGTTCAGCACGAAGTCGGGATTCAATGGTCGCTTCGCGTTCTCCATTCCCGGCTCGCCGCGATCCAGATAGCGCCATTCGTCGAACAGATTCGGGCCGAAGCCCGACCGATGGATCGACTTCAGGAACTGCTTCGGGATGATCGCGTCGGTATCGACGTTGGCGCGATCCAGCGGCGCGACCAGGCCCTGATGAACGGTGAATCGTTCCATCACTTCTTCTTCGCCGCGCCTTCGATCGTCTCGCCGGCCTTCTGGATGTCCTTGCCCATGCCTTCGAACGTGTTGCACGCCGCGACACCGAACAGCACGGCCAGCACCAACAGCACCTTCTTCATCGCCTTCTCCTTCACTTGCTATCCCAGTCGCCGTACGTCGACGAAATGACCTTCGAGCGCCGCCGCCGCCGCCATCGCCGGCGACACCAGATGCGTGCGGCCGCCGGCGCCTTGCCGGCCCTCGAAGTTGCGGTTCGACGTCGACGCGCAGCGCTCGCCCGGCTCGAGCCGGTCGGCGTTCATCGCCAGGCACATCGAACAGCCCGGCTCGCGCCACTCGAAGCCGGCCGCGGTGAACACCCGGTCGAGCCCTTCGCGTTCCGCCTGCGACTTCACCAGTCCCGAACCCGGCACGACCATCGCCAGCCGGACGTTCGACGCGACCCGCTTGCCGAGCCGCTTGACCACCCACGCCGCCTCGCGCAGATCTTCGATGCGCGAATTGGTGCACGAACCGATGAACACTTTGTCGACGCGGATGTCGGCGATCGGCGTGTTCGGCGTCAGCCCCATGTACTTGAGCGCGCGCTCGTAGCCTTCGCGCCTGACCGGGTCCTTCTCCGCCTCGGGGTCGGGCACGCGCGCGTCGATCGTCGTCACCATCTCCGGCGACGTGCCCCAGCTCACCTGCGGCTTCAGAGTCTCCGCGCGCAGTTCGACCTCGACGTCGAACGCGGCGCCCGGATCGCTCTTGAGCGTGCGCCAGTAGCGCGCCGCCTGTTCGAACAGCTCGCCCTGCGGCGAGAACGGCCGGCCCTTCAGGTACTCGACCGTCTTGTCGTCGACGGCGACCATGCCGGCGCGCGCACCGGCCTCGATCGCCATGTTGCAGACCGTCATCCGGCCTTCCATCGACAGCGACTCGATCGTGCTGCCGGCAAACTCGATCGCGCAGCCGGTGCCGCCCGCGGTGCCGATCCTGCCGATCACCGCGAGCACGATGTCCTTGGCGGTGCAGCCGAACGGCAGCGCGCCGTCGACCTTCACCCGCATGTTCTTCGCCTTCTTCATCAGCAGCGTCTGCGTGGCGAGCACGTGCTCGACCTCGCTGGTGCCGATGCCGAACGCGAGCGCGCCGAACGCGCCGTGCGTGCTGGTGTGCGAATCGCCGCACACGACCGTCATGCCGGGCAGCGTGGCGCCCTGCTCCGGACCGATCACGTGCACGATGCCCTGGCGCTGGTCGAGGAATGGGAAATACGCCGCCGCGCCGTACTGCCTGATGTTGGCGTCGAGCGCGACGATCTGCTCCTTGCTGATCGGGTCGCTGATGCCGTCGTAGCCGCGCTCCCACCCGTTGGTCGGCGTGTTGTGGTCAGCGGTGGCGACGATCGAACTCGTACGCCAGGGCTTGCGGCCGGCGAGTCGAAGGCCCTCGAACGCCTGCGGCGAAGTCACCTCGTGCACCAGGTGCCGATCGATGTAGAGGATCGTGGTCCCGTCGTCCTCGACGTGCACCACGTGGGCATCCCACAGCTTGTCGTACAGCGTTTGCGGCATGGTCATTTCTGCGTGAAGTGCAATTATGCCGCGACGCGGAACGGATTTCGCCGCGCTTCCTCATAGGGCAATCGACCGATGCGAGAGGCCAACGCCATGCGACCCAACAACCTGCCCACGCTGCGCCGCCGCCGCGCGCTCGCCTCGCTCGGCGCGCTCGGTTTCGCGCCCGCCCTTGCCGGCGCGCAGACCAACCGCGAGCACCGCGCCACGCCGGCGCAGACGCTCGGCCCGTTCTATCCCCGCTCGGCGGCCGAGCGTCCCGCTCAGACCGACAACGACCTGCTCGCGTTCGACGGCGATCGCCTGCTGACCAAGGGCGTGCCGCTGTTCCTTACCGGCCACGTCGTCTCGAAGCTGGGCGCGGTCGCCAGCGCGCGAGTCGAGATCTGGCAATGCGACGCGAACGCGGTCTATCACCACCCCGCCGGCGGCGCGGAGGGGGAACGCGACCGCAACTTCCAGGGTTACGGCGAGACGCGCACCGACGGCGCCGGCGCATTCCACTTTCGCACCATCCAGCCGGTGCCGTATCCGGGCCGCACCGCGCACATCCACGTGCGAATCGAGGCGAACGGATTCGCGCCGCTGTCGACACAGCTCTACCTCGCCCACGAAGCCGGCAACGCGCGCGACTTCCTGTACCGGCAGCTCAGCGACGCCGAGCGCGCCGCGGTCACGCTGACGCTGCGGCCGACCGAAACCGCGCACCCGCTGGCGCGCGGCACGCGCGTGACCGCGGAGGTGGATCTGGTCGTCGCCTAGCGCCGCGCCTTCTCGTACAGCGGCTGCACGCGCTGCGAGTAGTCCTGCAGGTCGCGCACGCGCGTCTCGTGCGACGGGTGCGTCGACAGCCACTGCGGCGGACCGTTGCCGCTCAGCTGCGCCATCTTGTTCCACAGCGTGACGGCGGAGCGCGGGTCGTAGCCGGCGCGCGCGGCGAGTTCGACGCCGATGCGGTCGGCCTCCTGCTCGTTCTCGCGGCTGTTCGGCAGCACGAAGAACGCCTGCCCGAACAGGTTGCCGAGATCCGCCGCGCCCTGACCGTACACGGCGCCCAGGATCTCCGCGCCGAGGCTGACCGGCGCCGCGCGCGACATGCGTTCGCGCGCGTGCTCGCGCAGCGCGTGCGCGATCTCGTGGCCGATCACGGCCGCGAGCTCGTCGTCGGTGACCTTCAGCCTGTCGATCAGCCCGGTGTAGACGGCGATCTTGCCGCCCGGCATGCACCACGCATTGACCTGGTCGGACGTGATCACGTTGACTTCCCACTGCCAGGCGAGCGCGTCCTCGCGGAACACCGCCGTCTGCGGAATCAGCCGCTGCGCGATCCGCCGCACGCGCTCGATCTGCGCGGGGTCGCGGTTCAGCTGCCCCTTCTGGCTCGATTCCTTCAGCACCGCGACGTACTGCTGTTTCGCGGCCGCGTCGACCTGCGCACGCGACACCAGCGGCGACATCTGCTGTTGCCGCGTCACGCCGACCGTTCCGCCGCGCGTGGTCTGCACCGTCTGACAACCCGCAATCACCGCGGCGGCACCGAATGCGACCCACGCCAGCCGTCGCCGGAACTTCCCTTTCATTCGAACCATCTCCTACGAAGCTGCCTGCAAGTCCAACCGATGCGAGCGCCGCACCGCCCACCACCCCAGCAGCGCGGCCACGCTGCCGGCGAAGAACGCGGATGACGGCCCGACGGTGGACCACAACCAGGCGGCGCCGAGACTGCCAGCGGTGCCGCCGATGCCATATCCCAAACTGACGTAGAGCGCCTGTCCGCGCGCGGCGGTCGCGCCGGTGAACCAGCGCTGCACGGTCAGGATCGACGCGCTGTGATGCACGGCGAAGGTCGCCGCGTGCAGCAACTGCGCGATCACCAGCAGCACCACCACCTGCGCGAACTGCGCGATCAGCGCGAAGCGGATCGCCGCCAGCACGAACGTCGCGGTCAGCAGCGGGTAGACGCCGAAGCGGCGGAAGAACCGCCCCTGGGTGGTGAAGAAGCCGATCTCGATCACCACGCCGAGCACCCACAGCACGCCGATCTCGGTCTTGCTGTACCCGAGCTGCGCGAGGTGCAGCGACAGGTACGAGTACAGCGCGCCGTGCGCGAAGATCATCAGCAGCGCCGATGCGAAGAACCAGCGCACGCGCGGCTCTGCCAGCCGCGCGCGCACCGACACGCGTTCGTGCGGATGCTCCGTGTGGGGCGCATCGCGCAGCAGAAAGGTCGCGGCCGCGGTCGCCGCGAGCAGCAGCACCACCAACCACGGCTGCACGCCGACGCCGAAGCGGTCGAGCACCGGCCCCATCGCCAGCACCGTCGCGACGAAACCGATCGAGCCCCACACGCGCAGCCGGCCGTAGCGCGCCGGCGCGTGCGCATCGCCACGCAGTCGAGACGCGATGATCGCCTCACTGACGGGGACCTGCCCGGTGCCGCAGAACTGGGTGGCAAAGAACACCGGCAGCAGCCACCAGAAACCGCCGGGCACGATCATCAGCGCGAACAGCAGCGCGGTGGCCACCGCGGTCCAGCGAATGATGCGCAGCCGCTGCGCCGTGTGGTCCGCGAGCCAGCCCCAGAAGGTCGGCCCGAAGATGCGCGTGGCCTGCGCCGTGGCCATCAGCACGCCGATCTCGCCGGCCACGATGCCGCGATGTTCGAGGTACAGCGGGAAGTACGGCATGAACGCGCCGGCGGCGGCGAAGTACGCGCCGAAGAACAGCGCCGGCCGCCACGGTTCCCAGTCCGCCGGCGGGGGGCGGCGGAACATCAGCAACGGGCGTGCGATCGCTCGTCGCACCGGCGAAGGCCGGTGCCCAATTTGCAGCGCTGAACATCGGGCACCGGCCTGCGCCGGGGCGACGGCAGCGTCATCGCCCCCGCCCGCTCGCACCCGCGATCGGCGCGACCGCGTGAACCACGTCGGCGTTCTGCGCCCGGTGCAGCAGCGCGTGATCGATCAGCACCAGCGCCAGCATTGCCTCGGCGATCGGGGTGGCGCGGATGCCGACGCACGGATCGTGGCGCCCGTGCGTTTCGATCGTCACCGGCTCGTTGCGCTGGTTGATCGAGCGGCGCGCGATGCGGATGCTCGAGGTCGGCTTGATCGCGATCGAAGCCTCGATGTCCTGCCCGGTCGAGATGCCGCCGAGCATGCCGCCCGCGTGATTGGAGGCGAAGCCCTCGGGCGTCAGCTCGTCGCCATGCTCGCTGCCCAGTTGTGTCACCGCGTTGAATCCCGCGCCGATCTCCACGCCCTTGACCGCGTTGATGCCCATCAGCGCGTACGCGATGTCGGCATCGAGCTTGTCGTACAGCGGGCTGCCGAGGCCGACCGGCACGCTCGTCGCGGTGACGCGGATGCGTGCGCCGCACGAGTCGCCGCGCTTGCGCAGTTGATCCATGTACTCCTCGAGCCGCGGCACGATCGCCGCATTCGGCGCGAAGAACGGATTGGCGTCGACGTGCTCCCACGCTTCGAACGGCACCGCGATCGGCCCGAGCTGCTGCAGGCAGCCGCGCACCCGCGTGCCGAACGTCTCCCGCAGCCACTTCTTCGCGACCGCGCCCGCCGCGACCATCGGCGCGGTCAGCCGCGCCGACGAGCGCCCGCCGCCGCGCGGATCGCGGAAGCCGTACTTGCGCCAGTACGTATAGTCGGCGTGGCCGGGGCGGAAGGTGTCGACGAGGTTCTCGTAGTCCCTGCCCTTCTGATCCTCGTTGCGGATCAAGAGCGCGATCGGTGTACCGGTCGTCTTGCCCTGATACACGCCGGACAGGATCTCGACGCGATCCGATTCGCGCCGCTGCGTCACGTGGCGCGACGTGCCGGGCTTGCGCCGGTCCAGATCGGGCTGCAGGTCGTCGGCCGACAGTTCGAGTCCCGGCGGGCAGCCGTCGATCACGCAGCCGATCGCCGGCCCGTGCGATTCGCCGAAGTTGGTGACGCGGAACAGATGGCCAAAGGTCGAACCCGACATGGCGCGATTCTAAGTGCAGCGCGTATAAATGCGCCCGCTGACCAGGAAGAACACTGGAGACCGACATGGAAGTCACGGATCCGGCCAAGATCGATCGCATCGAGGAGGTCGTGAAGCTCGCGCTCGCGCACGCGCCCGCCGGCGAGCGCGCGCTGATCGAGGTGTTCGCGCGCGAGTACTTCCGCCAGGTCGACCCCGATGACATCGTCGAACGCTCCGCCGAGGAACTGATGGGCGCGCTGCTGTCGCACTGGCAGTTCGGCGCAAGGCGCGAGCCGGGCAAGCCAAAGGTGCGCGTGCTGTCGCCGACCGCGGCCGAGCACGGGTGGGTGTCGCGCCACACGGTGATCGAGATGGTCAACGACGACATGCCGTTCCTGGTCGACTCGACCACGATGGAGATCAACCGCCGCGGCTCGACGCTGCACCTGATCGTGCACCCGATCTTCGCGGTCGAACGCAACGCCGACGGAACGCTGAAGTCGATCCGCCCGCGCAGCCCGCACGGCACCGCCGATGACACGCCGCGCGAATCGTGGATGCACGTCGAGGTCGATCGGCTGGTCGAGCCGCAGATGCGCGCGGACCTGCAGGAGGACATCGAGCGCGTTCTCGGTGACGTGCGAGCCGCGGTCGAGGACTGGAAGCCGATGCTGGCGCGCCTGCGCGAGGCGGTCGCCGAACTCGACCGCCATCCGCCCACGCCGCCGGCGGAGGAAGTCGCCGAGGCGCGCGCGTTCCTGCAATGGCTGTTCGAGGATCACATCGTGCTGCTCGGCTACCGCCAGCACGACCTTGTCACGCAGCAAGGCGACGATGCGTTGAAGCTGGTCGCCGGCAGCGGCCTCGGCCTGCTGCGCGAGAAACCCGGGGAGAAGGTCTCCGAAAGCTTCGCCTCGCTGCCCGCGGCCGCGCGCGCGCTGGCGCGCAAGCCGTCGCCGATCGTGATCGTCACCAAGGCCAACACGCGCTCGACGGTGCACCGGCCCGGTTACACCGACTACATCGGCGTGAAGCGCTTCAACGACAAGGGCGACGTGATCGGCGAGCACCGCTTCATCGGCCTGCTGACTTCAACCGCGTACAGCGCGCGTGTGACCGAGATCCCGCTGCTGCGCGGCAAGCTGGCCAAGGTCGCCGCGCGCGCGGGCTTCCTGCCCGGCAGCCACCTCGCAAAGGCGCTCGACCACGTGTTCGAGACCTTTCCGCGCGACGAGCTGTTCCAGATTTCGGCCGATGATTTCTACGAGATCGCGCTCGGCATCCTGCAGCTCGGCGAGCGGCAGCGGCTGCGCATCTTCATCCGGCCCGACCAGTTCGAGCGCTTCGTCTCGTGCCTGGTATTCGTGCCGCGCGAGGTGTACTCGACGGATCTCAGGCTGAAGTTTCAGCAGATCCTGATCGAAGCGTTCGACGGCATCGGCGCGGAGTTCGACGTGCTGCTGTCGGACGCGATCCTGGCGCGCATCCAGTTCACCGTGCGCACGACGCCGGGGAAAATCCCGCCGTACGACCGCCACCAGATCGAGCGCAAGCTCGCGGCGGCGGCGCGCCGCTGGGACGACGAGCTGCGCGAAGCGCTGATCGAGGAAGAAGGCGAAGCGCGCGGCATCCAGATGTACAAGCGCTGGGCCGGCACGTTTCCCGCCGCATTCAGCGAGCGCGTTACGCCGCGCGCTGCCGTGGCCGACGTGCGCAAGATCGACGCGCTGACGAAGGAATCGCCGTTCGCGCTGAGCTTTTACCGCCCACTCGGATCGAACAACACGCTCGGCTTCAAGATCTATCACGCCGGCGCCCCGGTCGTGCTCTCCGAAAGCCTGCCGATGCTCGAGCACATGGGCGTGCGCGTGCTGTCGGAGAACCCGTACCGCATCGGCGCCGACGGCGCCGCGCAGGTGTGGATCCACGACTTCACGCTGCAGGCGCGGATGGAGGAGGACGCCGAGCTCGAGACCATCGCGCGCCTGTTCGAAGACGCTTTCGCGCGTGAGTTCTCGGGCCGCACCGAAAGCGACGACTTCAACCGCCTGGTGCTGCTGGCGGGACTGGCCGCCGACGAGATCGTCGTGCTGCGCGCGTATGCGAAGTACCTGAAGCAGATCGGCTTCGGCCTGTCGCAGGCCTATATCGAAGCCACGCTCGCCGCGCATCCGCGCATCGCGCGCATGCTGGTGTCGCTGTTCAAGCTGCGCTTCGATCCGCAGCAGCAGGACCTCGCCGCGGCGCAGCGCCAGCAGCGCGCGATCGAGCAGGCACTGGAAAGGGTCACGAACCTGAACGAGGACCGCGTGCTGCGGCAGTACCTGGCGCTGATGCTGGCGACGTTGCGAACCAACTACTGGCGCACCGGTGTCGGACACAGCGGGGCCGCGGGCGAACGCCGCACGTTCCTGTCGTTCAAGTTCGAATCGGCCAGGGTGCCGGGGCTGCCCGAACCGAAGCCCCTTTACGAGATCTTCGTCTATTCGGCGCGCTTCGAGGGCATCCACCTGCGCGGCGGCAAAGTCGCGCGCGGCGGGCTGCGCTGGTCCGATCGCCCGGAGGACTTCCGCACCGAGGTGCTCGGCCTGATGAAGGCGCAGATGGTGAAGAACACGGTGATCGTTCCGGTCGGGTCCAAGGGCGGCTTCGTGCTGAAGAAGGCGCCGCCGCCGAGCGACCGCGACGCATTCATGAAGGAGGGTGTGGCCTGCTACCAGGACTACCTGCGCGGGCTGCTCGATCTCACGGACAACCTGGTTGCGGGCAAGGTCGTGCCGCCGCCGCAGGTGCAGCGCTTCGACGGCGACGATCCGTACCTGGTGGTCGCGGCCGACAAGGGCACGGCGACCTTCTCCGACTACGCCAACGCGATCAGCAAGGAATACGGCCACTGGCTCGGCGACGCGTTCGCCTCCGGCGGCAGCGCCGGCTACGACCACAAGAAGATGGGCATCACCGCGCGCGGCGTGTGGGAGAGCGTCAAGCGCCATTTCCGCGAGATGGGCATCGATACCCAGACGACCGACTTCACCGTCGCCGGCATCGGCGACATGTCGGGCGACGTGTTCGGCAACGGCATGCTGCGCTCGAACCACATCAGGCTGGTCGCCGCGTTCGACCACCGCCACGTCTTCCTTGACCCGAATCCGGACACGGCGAAGAGCCTCGCCGAGCGCCAGCGGTTGTTCGAGCTGCCGCGCTCGTCATGGGCCGACTACAACGCCGAGCTGATCTCCGCCGGCGGCGGCATATGGCCCCGGAGCGCCAAGAGCGTGGCGATCTCTCCGCAGGCGCGCGAGCGGCTGGGCATCGACGCCGAGACGCTGACGCCCAACGAGCTGGTGACCGCGATCCTGAAGGCGCCGGTCGACCTGCTCTACAACGGCGGCATCGGCACCTACGTCAAGGCCGAGAGCGAATCGCACGCCGACGTGGGCGACCGCGCCAACGATGCGGTGCGTATCAACGGCCGCGACCTGCGCTGCAAGGTCGTCGCCGAAGGCGGCAACCTCGGTGTCACGCAACGCGGCCGGATCGAGGCGGCATTGAGCGGCGTGCGCATCAACACCGACGCGATCGACAATTCCGCCGGCGTCGACACCTCCGACCACGAGGTCAACATCAAGATCCTGCTGGGGCTGGCGATCGCCGACGGCGAGCTGACCGAGAAACAGCGCAACACGCTGCTGGCGGAGATGACCGACGACGTCGCCGCGCTGGTGCTGCGCGACAACTACTTCCAGACGCAGGCGCTGTCGATCGCGCGCCGCATCGGCGTGCGGCTGATCGACCAGCAGGCGCGATTCATCCGCTTTCTGGAGAAGAACGGGCGGCTGAACCGCGCGATCGAGTTCCTGCCGCCGGACGAGGAGATCGAGGAACGCAAGGCCAAGCGCATCGGCCTGACCAGCCCCGAGCTGGCGGTGCTGCTCGCCTACAGCAAGATGTGGCTGTTCGACGAGCTGCTCGCGTCCGACGTACCCGAGGACCCGTGGGTCGCCACCGCGCTGGCGCGCTACTTCCCGCGCAAGCTGGTGGAAAGGTTCGGCGCGTGGATCCCGCGCCATCCGCTGAAGCGCGAGATCGTCGCCACGCACGTGCTCAACAGCATGGTCAATCGCGTCGGCTCGACCTTCGTGCACCGGATGAGCGAGATGACCGGCGCGCCGCCGCCGCAGATCGTGCGCGCGTACCTGCTGACGCGCGAAGTGTTCGGCTACGTGCCGCTGTGGCGCGAGATCGAGGCGCTCGACGCCCGGGTGCCCGATGCGGTGCAGGCCGACATGATCATGGAGGCCAACCGGCTGATGACGCGCGCGGTGGCGTGGTTCACGCGCTCGCGCCGGCTGCACGAGCCGATGGAAGCCACGCACAAGCGGCTGGCGCCTGCGGTCGCCGCGCTGCGCGCACGGCTCGCGTCCGACGCGAAGGCGTCAACGAGGGTCGCCGCGTGGGTTCAGGCCGGCGTACCGGAGCCAATCGCCGCCGGCGTGGCGATGATGCAGGGCTTGTACGCCGCGCTCGACGTGGCCGAGATCGCCGACACCACGCGCCGCCCGCTCGACGAAGTCGCCGAGGTGCACGCCAGCGTCGGCGCGCATCTGGGACTTACCAAGCTGCGCGCGCAGATCGACCAGTTGCCCGCGGACAACTACTGGCAGAGTCTCGCGAAGGCGGCGCTCGGCGACGACCTGGCCGGCCTGCAGCGCGCGATCGCGCTCGACGCGGTGAGCCAGGACGGCGACGGAGCCGCGGCGCGGCTCGCAGCGTGGGAAGCGCGCAACGGGCCGGCGCTGGAGCGCGCGCGCCGGCTGCTCGCCGAGTTCGGCGACAAGGGCGCGGATCTGGCGATGCTGTCGGTGGCGTTGCGCGAGCTGAGGAATCTGGCGTAGCTGGGTCGCCGCGCGCGATCAAGGGTTTCGATCGCGCCGCTCTGGCGTTCGCCACCACTGTGGCCTCGCGGTGATAGCCGCTCGCTCCCTTCGGCCACGAATCCTGCCGTTGCGCGGTCTGCATTTGCCCGGCGCCGTCGAGCGCGATTTCCACCTTCGAGATCCCGCGCTGCCCCGCGAACGCGATGCCGGTGCTTTCGGCGCGTCGGCCGGCTGCGATCTCCTCGCGCGGATCAAGGCGCGACATCGCCTTGACCGGCACTTGACCCGCCCACCCGCGTTCCTCCCATTACGAAGTCGTCTGCTGCGTCCGCTGAAGCGCGATCCGGCGCGGCCAGCGCAACTGCTTCATGCCGTACCGGTCGAGCAGGAACACGCGGACGGGGATGCCGTGCGTGGCGGGCAGGGTTTCGCCATTCGTGCGCACGGCGAGGAAAGCGTAGTCATCGAGCGCGCGCGCCGCCGAAACGCTGCCATGGATTCCAGGCGCCCACGATCACGCTCTGCCAAAG
The DNA here is from genome assembly GCA_029778535.1 of Pseudomonadota bacterium. Classification (GTDB taxonomy): domain Bacteria; phylum Pseudomonadota; class Gammaproteobacteria; order Burkholderiales; family Burkholderiaceae_F; genus JAKOQB01. The sequence continues at coordinate 217,478 of JAKOQB010000143.1, forward strand.
CGCGCCTCGCGGCGTTACGAATGCGTTCGCCGGCGGCACGTGCCGCTACCGGCGTGCCCAGCCGACCGGGCGAGTTGTTCGACCGCCGGTTGGAACAATCGTTCAGGGCGGCTGCGCTGCGTCCATCCGACATAGCACGCGCGGCTTCTCCGGCCGCAGCGCCGAACCCCGGCGGCTGCGCGCCGGCGCAGCTACGTCAGATCGATCTCGCCCTCCACCGTGTGCGCGAGGCCGGCTTCGTCCGCCGTCAGCACCATCCTGACCTTGAGCTTGCCACTTCCGCGCAGGCCCTTCTCGCGAACGACGCGCTCGATCTCCTGCTGCGAGGTCACGCCGACGTGCTTGAGGAACTTGCGCAGCGACACGCTGAAGTTGTCGTCGTCCATCGATCGCATCATCCTGTTGTTTCGGACAACGCCAAGCATAGATGCGCCCCGCCGCGCGCAGGTCGCGGCGCTTGCTCCGGGCGCTCAGAACATCCGGCACGCGCGCGGGTTGGCCACCGCATCGGCGCCCTTGGCTTCCTCCGGCGTCATGTCGACCGCGACCACGTAGCGGCGGAAGTCGTACCGCAGTTCGCGCGTCTGCGAAGTGGCGTCGATCGCCCACACCGGCACGTACAGGCGCTGGAAGTCGGTCGGCGTCATCGCGTAGTAGCCGAAGGTCACCGCCTTGACCGCGACCACGGCGTCCTTGTTGCGCAGGTGGAAGAACGCCGGATCACGCATGAAGCGCTCGAGCGCCGTCGTCGGGCTGATCGCGGCGGCCGCCGGCGCCTTCGATGGGAAGCGCCAGAAGTAGATGAGCTGCGCCGGCGCGTCTTCGCCGGCAAACGTGACCTTGATCTTCCCGCCGGGACCCAGCACGCGATGCTCGCCGAGCGAGAACGCGTAGTTGACGTCGACCGCAGTGCGCACGCTGTTCGGCTTGCCGTCGCGCTCCTGCACGTCGGCTTCGACGTGCGTCACGCTCGCGACGCTGGCCGCGGTCGCATCGAGCCCGTGCCGCTCGAGCAGCGCGGCAGCGAGCTTGCGCGCCCGCGCCTCGTCCGGCAGGCGGCCCGCGGCCGCGCGCTCCTGGTAGGCAAGGCGGTGATCGGTCCACCACAGCGAATCGCTCGGCGCATACAGTTCGAGCGACTCATGCTCGTTGCGCAGCACGAAGCGGGCGCCCTCGCTGACCGGGTCGCCCTCGAAGCCGAACGTCTTCTGCGCCGACCGCACGCGGCGTGCCAGGTCCTTCGCGTACTTCTCGTCGCGGCTGCTCAGCGACGCGAAGCGCGTCGCGCGGTACATCGGGATCCTGCCGAGCGGCTTGGGCAGGCGCTCGGGCAGCTTGAACAGTTCGTTCATCTCGCTCCCCTCAGCACGCGCCGCGCAGGTAGAAGCGCGCCGTGGGGTTGACCGGATCGGCGCTGACGAAGCCCTTGCCGTGCCAGTGATCGTTGAAGGTATCGGTGCCCGCGGCGTCGGCGCGCAGGTACGCCCAGTTGGTATCGGAGCCCTCGGTCTCAACGCAGGCGCGGATCCACGCGTCGCGCACCGACCAGCCGCTGTTCAGGCGCTCGGCGAACTTCTTGCCGCGGTCGCCGCTGTCGCCGCACGTCGTGTCGAAACCGAGCATGATGTGCAGCCCGGCGAACACCGCGCCGAGACGGCTGAACACGTTCAGGTTGTCGCGCTCGAGCACCAGGCAGGCGTCGAACACGATCCACTCGCAGTCTCGGTTGCCGAGCTTCAGCTCCGACGGCTTGGCCTCGCCGTCGTCGTAGCTGGTCACGCCGAAAAACGCGCCGTTGCGGCTGCCATGTCCCGAGAAGAACACGATGTCGACGTCGTCCGCGTAGATCTGGTCGGTGCCCGCCGCCGGCGCGCCGACGCCGCTTTCCTCGAAATCGCGGTCCCATGCCAGGTCGTCGCCGTACTCGAAGCGCCGGACGCCCGACAGCGTGTTGTAGAAGCCGCGCGCGTTGTCATCGTTGTTCTTCAGGTCGCTGGCGCGGCCGTGATACTTGTTCGCCCATTCGATGCCGATCGTTCCCATGCCTCTCCTCCGTGTCGATTCGGCCGCGCGGCCCTCCGCGCGCGCCGAGCACACCACAGTGTCGGCGCGCGTCGCGGTGCCGGCGAGCGAATATTCGACGGGAAACTGACGCGATGGCGTCAGTCCGGGCGCGCGACCACGTTCGCGCGCGGCCGATCGGCGCTACCGCCGATTGCCGCGATGCGCGCTTCCCGGACGGTTTTGCGCTCGCAGGCGAGCGCATCGACACGATGCACGGCGAGCCGATGGCCGGGCCGACCTGCACGCGCCTGCACGCGATTGACGTATTCGTGCGGCCCGCCGACGATGCGTTCGCGCCGCAGCGCGAGTAGTGCCGGCGATTGACGCTCATGCGCTGGTCCGACGGCTCGACGCAACCTTGTCCTGCAGGGCCACCCGACGCTGCACACCGATGAAGGCCGAACGCGCCTCGCGCCGGGGATGTGCGCGGGATTCAGGGCCGGGACAGGCAATGGCCACCGCTTGATCAACGAAACCGACTCGGACGTTATCTACCTCGAGATCGGCGACCGGACGGCCGCTGACGAGTGCACCTACCCCGACGACGACCTGAAGGCGATGCGGGTCGACGGGACGTGGAAGCCCCTCCACAAGGACGGCACGCCGTATTGATGCGCCAATCCCGCCGGCATGCCTACGACCCGGAATCCTTCAGCCTGCGCAGCAGCGAAACGGCGAATGCCGCCAACAGCGCGACCGCACCGAGCAGGATCGCCCACAACGCGGCCGTGCGCGCATCGACGCCCAGCACCGTCTTCGGGACAGCCGCGGCGCGGCTTTCGTCGACGCGCGCCGGCCCGAGTGTGGCCGGCGCCAACGACTGCTCCGCCTGCGGCCTGTAACCCGGAATCAGCGTCGAAATCGGCAGCGCTGCGCGTTCGGCTTTTCCATTGCCGATCGCGAGCGAATAAGGCCCGGCGCCGCGGGCGAGGAAGACGAAGTCGCGTGGCGGCAGCCGCAGCGCAGCCTCGGGCGCGGCATTGCCGAACGAACCTCCGCCGTCGAGCGCCAGCTTGATCGCCTGATAGCTGCCGGGCTGCACGTCGAGCGCGGGACTGAACGCGTCGCTGCCGTCGCGCCGGACGCGGTAGACGACGCCGCGGCTGATCGCGATCCAGGGATCGCCGAGCCGGCGGCGGCCGAGCACGGTGACGGGCGCGAGCGCGTTGGCTTCGGCGAGCCGTACGTCGAGCTGCGTGAAGCGAACGGGTGTCGGCACGCTCCACTCGATCTCGCGCGCCTCGACGCGTGACGGAGCGCCGAGCGGCACACTGATCGACGGCGCGGTCGTCGCGCCTTCGACGGGGATCGTCAGCAGCGCCGCGCTCTTCAGCTCGAATTGCGACGACTGCGCCCACGTCAGGCGCAGATACTGGCCATCGAGCGCTTCGGCGCGGCTGAACCGCACGGTGGTGCGCGTTTGCTGCGCCTCGCCCTCGCCGAGACGAAACACGGGTTCACCAAGCGCGAGCGTGCGCCACGTCTTCAGGTCTCGGCTTGCTTCGATCGTCACCGGAACCAGCCGCGCGCGGTCGAACGTCGCGTCGATCTCGACCGCGACGCCGAGCGCCTTCACGCTGCGCGTATCGAGCAGGTACGCGGCCACGCGGTCGCGCGTGCGCGCGGGCGCGCGATCGCCCTCGACGATCACCGTGGTCGCGCCGCCCCGCTGGCGAATCTCCATCCGGCCCCCGGCGCCGACGGCCTGTTGCACGCGCGCCTCGATCGGATAGACCGGCAGCGGCAGCGGTGTTTCGCGCGGCGTCTCGGCGCTCGGCGGCGCGGTCAGCGCGAAAGGCAGCGCTTCGCCCGCGGCGTTGAACACGCGCAGGTCGGCGAGGTCGGGCGACTGACTGAAGCGGATCACGTCCGCCGTCAACGGAACGCGGAAATGCGGTCCGGCGCCTTGTGTGGCGAGTTCGAAGCGCGCGGCGAAGTCCTCCGGCTTCGGCTCCGCGGCGAGCGCGGGCAGCGCGAGCGCCAGCGCGATCAGTGCATGGAGAATGTTCACGTCGCCTCCGACGGTTCGGCCGCGGCCGCCGCCGGCGGCAGCGGCGCGACGTAGCCGACCAGCAGCATCAGCGCGCCGACGCCGATGAACGCGACGATGCGCTCGGTGCCGCCGGTGTTGGCCAGATCGATCACGAAGAGCTTCAGCACCGTCGCGCCGAGCAGGGCGGCGCCGACCAGCCACGGCGTGCGCAGGCGGCGGCGCGACGCGAACACCATCAGCGCCATCGCCGTCGCGGTCCACAGCAGCGCGTAGCCGGTCTGCACGACGAACGATTCGAACAGCGGCGCCGCGTCCCAGTCGACGCCGAAGTAGTGGTGCGCGATGCGCAGCCACACCGTGTTCAGCCACACGAAGAGCAACGCGCCGATGGTGGCGATCCACGCCGGTTGCGCGCGCAGGGGTGCCGGCAGCTGCCAGTCCGTCGCGGCGATGCGTGCGCGCCACTGCCATGCGGCGGCGAGCGCGAGCAGCACCGACAGGTCGGTCGGGTTCAGCAGCGGCACGTGCGGCAGCGGCGTGGCGTCGCCCCGCTGCGTGAGCGCGTTCGCCAGCGCGCCCGCGACCGCAAGAATCGCGACCGGCAGCAGGCCGAACCAGCCGTATGCGCGCGCGTAGCGGTTCATCGGCCAGCGCGCCCGCGCGGCCGGCGATGTGGCCGCCTGCGTCATGGCGAACAGCACTGCCGCGAGCGCGGCGAGCGAAGCGGCCGGTCCCCAGCTCGTGTTCCACAATTCGGCGCGGTCGATCAGGTCGACGCCGAGGCTGCCCGCGAGCAGCACCAGCAGATACACGCCGCCCGCGTGCACGGCAACGAACCAGCGGTGCGCGGCTCCGTCGATCGTGCGCAGCGTGACGAGATGCGCAGCGATCGCAAGCGGCCAGCAGATCCAGCCCAGGTGCTCGAACACGTGCCGGTACATCAGCACGCCGAACAGCGCCGCGAGCAGCATCACCGGAAGCGACGCGTACGCGGGCCAGGTGGCGACCTGCCATCCTCGCTTCAGCCCCGCGCGGCACGCCGCGCTCGCACTGAGCACATACGCTGCCATCAGCGGGAACAGGCGGTCGAGCGGCTCGACCGCGAATTCGAGCGTGCCGCGCGCGCCGTAGTACTGGCGCGTCAGTTCGAGCACGATCGCGACCATCCACCACGCGAAGCCGTACAGCGCGAGCGGCGTGCCGAGCGCGCGTTCGAATTCGTCCCAGGCGTGGCCCTTCACGTAGCGATCAGCTCGCTTGGAGATCAGCCGGCCGCAGAAGACGGCCGCTGCGGCCAGGATCAGCGCGCCGATGAAGTCCGCGTTCGCGAGCGGCCACGCCTGCGGCAAGCGGAATCCGAGGTGGCGCACGAACGCCATCGCCGCGCCGACCTGCAGCAGCAGGCCGAACGCGCGCGCCAGCCGCCGGTCCTGGCGCGCACCGACCCACACGACGCCCGCGCCCTCGAGCGCCCACGCCGCCGCGGTCCAGCGCGCATCGAGTGCGAGCGGAATCGCCAGCGACGCGAAGATCACGCCGAGCGCGATGAAGCTCTCGACCAGCAGCCGCAACTGCTCGAGCCGGCGCTGCGCGAGCAGCCACGCGAGTCCCAGATAAAACGCCGCGACCGCGAGCGCCGACCACGCGAGCCCGTACTCGAAGTGGCGCACCAGCCCCGCCTGCAGCCCGAAGCCGATCAGGGGTACGCCGAACACGAGCGTCGCGTCGAGGTAGTCGCTGAGCTTCGGCGCGCGGCGCAGCGCGAACAGCACCGCGATCGCGACGTACAGCAGAAAGAACCCGGCGAGGAACGGCTGCGTGCTCGCGTAATTCGCCGGCACGAAGCGCAGCACGCCCCACAGCGTGGCGATGCCGAACGTGAAGGTGAAGCCAACCAGGTTCAGCAGCCGCCAGTCCTTCTTCCACGCGATGCCGAGGATGCCGAGGTTCAGCACCGTGTAGTAGCTGAACAGTGCCACGTGATCGCCCTGCCCCGTCGACACCAGGATCGGCGTCACGAAGCCGCCGGCTGCGCCGATCACCGCGAGCGCGCGCGAATCCTGTAACAGCGCAAGCAGTGCGGACAGCGCGCACACCGCGACCATCAGCCCGAACGCCGGCAGCGGCGCGATGAATCCGTACAGGCGCAGCGCCGCGAAGATGGTCAGGTACAGGATCGCCACGCCGGCGCCCTGCAGTGTCAGCGCATAGCCGGCCCGGCGCGCGCGCAGGCGAAAGCCGAGCACCAGCAGCACGATCGCGACGAGCCCGATGCCCGCGAGCCTGAGCTGCGGCGGAAACAGGCCCTGCTCGGCCGCGAAGCGCGCCAGGAACGCGAGCCCGATGAAGAACACCAGCGCGCCGAGCCGCGCGACGGTGTTGCCGCCGAGCAGCCAGGCCTTGATGCGCTCGACGGCGATCTCGGGCGCGGAAGGAGGGCGCGGTGTGCTCGCGACGGGTTGCAGCGGGATCGTTGGAGGTGGTTCTTCAACATCCACGGGTCGCCCCGGCGCAGGCCGGGGCCCAATTTCGGGCGCGGCGATTGGGCCCCGGCCTTCGCCGGGGCGACGGGGTTCTTCCTGCTTCTCCGGTTCAACCGCAGGCGCTTCCGCTTTCCGCTCGGCGAGCCTCTCCGCAATCCTTCGATCCACCGCCCGCCGCAGCGACCAACCTGCCAGCGCGCCGAGCGCCGCTCCCACGACCATGTTCGAGCCGTCGAAATGACCCGAGACCAAGCCGAACAGCGCTCCCCACAACGCGCCCCACGCGATCATCGTCTCCCCCGATCCCCCGTCGCCCCCGCGGCACACGCGTCTTGTTAGAGAAACGTCTCCGCGATGCGCACCGTGCCCGCGTGCCCGATGTATTCGTACTTCATCTCCAGCCACTCCTGCGCGGTCGCGCGGCCGAGCGCGAACAGCTCGGCGAGAAACGCCGGTGCGGTGTTGTACTTGCTCGCCTGGCCATACGACTCCATCGCTTCCTCGGCGCCGATCATATGCAGGAAGACGCGCTTGTAGCGCTTCGGGTCGAGGCGCTTCTCGGTGAGCAGCCGCTGAACGAACTCGATCGAGCGCATCTCGTGGATCAGCGACGCGTTGAAGCTGATCTCGCTGGCGCGGTCGATGATCTCCTGCGCGCTGTCGGGCAGGTCAGCGCGCGTCAGCGGGTTGATCGGCACCAGGACGACGTCGTTCGCTTTCGTCGCGTACCACAGCGGCCACAGCGCCGGATTGCCCATGTAGCCGCCGTCCCAGAAATGCTCGCCGTCGACCTCGACCGCCTGGAACGCGAACGGCAGGCACGCCGACGCGAGCAGCATCGGCAGCCTCAGTTCCTGCTCGCGGAAGATGCGCACGCGGCCGGTGCGCACGTTGGTCGCGCAGACGAACAGCTTGAACGGCGAGCGAGCGCGCAGCCGATCGAAGTCGATCAGCGGCTCGAGCACGTTGCGCAGCGGATTGAAGTTCAGCGGATTGAGCTGGTAGGGCGAGAACACCTGCGACAGCAGTTCGTACCAGATCACCAGCGGATGCCCCGGCAGACCGGAGGATGACCCGCTCCAGCGCGACGCCAGCGCGAATACGCTCGGCTGCGCGCCGACCGCGTCCCAGAACTTCTTCAGCGCCGCGCGCGCGCAGTCGCGCGGATCGCGGCGCGCGCTCACGCCGTCGAGCCAGCCGGAGGCACACACGACCGCGTTCATCGCGCCGGCGCTGGCGCCGGTCACGCCTTCGAAATCGAGACGGCCGTCCTCCAGAAGCGCATCAAGCACGCCCCACGTGAACGCGCCGTGCGAGCCGCCGCCTTGCAGGGCGAGGTTGATGCGCTTCGTCTGCTTCCCGCGGACTTTCACTTCCAGTCTCCACGCAACTCGGCGACCATTTCCTGCAGTGCTTGCGGCGTGGCCTCCTGCGGCGCAACGGGCACGCCGACACTGATGCCGATCTTCGACAGCAGTCCGCGCCGGAACGGCTGCGTCATCGCCGCGCCGCTCGCGCGCGAGAAGAACGAGCCCCACAGACCCTGCAGCGCGACCGGCACCACCGGCACCGGATCGCGCTCGAGGATGCGCGTGATGCCGGGGCGGAACGGGTTGATGTCGCCGCTCGCGGTGATCTTGCCTTCCGGAAAGATGCAGACCAGGTTGCCGTCGCGCAGTTCCTCGCTGACGCGCGCGAACGCGCGCTCCATCATCGCGGCATCGACCTTGGCCGGCGCGATCGGGATTGCCTTGACCTGCCGGAACAGCCATGACAGCACGGGCACGCGGAAGATTGAAGCATCCATCACGAAGCGGATCGGCCGCGGGCTCGCCGCCATCAGCACCAGCGCATCGACGAACGACACGTGGTTGGCGACGAGCACCGCCGGGCCGCTCGCGGGGATTCGCTCGGTGCCCTGCCTGCGCACGCGGTACATCACGCTGACCAGCAGCCACGACAGGAAGCGCAGCAGGAACTCGGGCACCAGCGTGTAGATGTAGACCGCGACGACCGCGTTCAGCAGCGCGGTGGCGAGAAAAAGCTGCGGGATTGTCCAGTCCAGCCCGCCGAGCAGCAGCGCCGCGAAGCCGGCCGCCAGGATCAGGAACAGCGCGTTGAGGATGTTGTTCGAGGCGATGATGCGCGCGCGGTGCGTCGGCTCGCAGCGCGTCTGGATCAGCGCGTACAGCGGCACGCTGTAGAAACCGGCGAACATCGCCAGCAGGAAGAGATCCGTCAGCACGCGCCCGTGCGCGGCGTGCGAGGCAAACTGCGCCAGCGTCTGGTTCGGCGCAAACGGCAGCCCCTGCACCGCGAAGTAGAGATCGACGGTGAACAGCGTCATGCCGATCGAGCCGAACGGCACCAGCCCGATCTCGACCTGGTGGCGCGACATCTTCTCGCACAGCACCGACCCGAGCCCGATGCCGACCGAGAACACGGCGAGCAGCAGGGTCGCCACGGCCGGATCGCCGCCGAGCGTCTTCTGCGCGAATTGCGGAAACTGCGTGAGAAACAGCGCACCGAAGAACCAAAGCCACGAGATGCCGAGCACCGACAGGAACACCGAGCGCTCGCGCCGCGCGATGCGCACGTTGTCCCAGGTGACGCGCAGCGGATTCAGATCGATCTTCAATCTCGGGTCGGCCGCCGGCGCCGACGGGATCGCGAGGCTCACCGCGAGTCCCGCGAGCGCGAGCGCGACACAGGTCGCGGCTGCGTACAGGTGACCATGCGGGCTCAGATCGATCAGCGTGCCGGCGGTGATCGTGCCGAGCAGGATCGCGACGAAGGTGCCCATCTCGACCAGGCCGTTGCCGCCGATCAGCTCGTGCGGCTGCAGGCGCTCGGGCAGGTACGCATACTTGACGGGGCCGAACAGCGTCGAGTGCAGCCCCATCAGGAAGGTGCAGGTGAGCAGCACCGCGAAGCTCGCGGTGTAGAAGCCCCACGCGCCGGCCAGCATGATGCCGACCTCGAGCAACTTGATCAGCCGCATCACGCGCGCCTTGTCGTACTTGTCGGCGACTTGTCCGCTGGTCGCGGAGAACAGCAGGAACGGCAGAATGAACACCGCGGCGATCACGTTGACCGCCAGCGCGGGTTCGAGCGCGGAGAACCTCGCGCCCCGGTAGGTGACCAGCAGCGTGAACGCGTACTTGAAGACGTTGTCGTTGGCGGCGCCGAGGAACTGGGTGGCAAAGAACGGACCGAAGCGGCGCTGCCCGAACAGCGCGAACTGGTTGTCAGCCATGAAAATGGGCGAAAGTCAGCACGGGCCGGATCGTAGCCGCGCGCGACCCGCGCCGCGGCACAGCAGCCGTTCGGTCGCGTCGCGCGCTACCGCGAGTCGCGGCCGTCAGCGCATCACCTCGTGCGCCAGGCCGACTCCGGACAAGTACGCGTTCTCCAGGCGCGGGCCGCCGCACCAGTCGCCGGCGGCGCCGATGCGCCGCTCGGCGTCCCACAGCCACGTCTGTGACAGCGGGTTCAGCGGGGTCGCGTACTGCCAGCGCACCGCGGTCACATGCGTGGGACTCAACGGTCGCCGGATCCGCGCGGAAAACGAGCGCGTGAGCCACTTGGCGACTTCGGCCTCGTCCATCTGGAAGAAGCGGCGCGACCAGCGCGGCCGCGCGTGCAGCACCCAGCGCTCGGCCACGCCGGGAACCACGCCGCGGCGCGGCTTGGCGCTGTCGCGCGCGCACCAACCGAGAATGGGATCGTCGCTGAAGAATGCGGCGTCGTAGTCGACGCCGGTGGCGCGCGGCAGCGCCAGCATCGTCGCCCAGCACGGATCCCAGTTTACCGTGGCAATGATTTCCGCCAGCGGCGTCAGCTCGCGCAGCATCGCCGCGGCCTGCGTCGACGGCGTGGCCACGCACACCGCGTCGTAGGTGACGGCGGCGGCGTCGGGATCCTGGTCGACGCAGTCAACGCGCCATCCGGCATCGTCGCGCCAGACGCGCGCCACGGTGCTGCGGTAACGAACGTCAAGCTCCCGCGCCAGGTGCGTCGCCAGCCGCAGCATGCCGGGCACCGCAACGAAGCGCTCGATCGCGCGCGTCTTGTCTTCGGCGCCGCCGCTGGTGAACGCGACCACGCGCCCGTTCCAGCGCTGCACGACGCCTTCGGCTTCCCAGTTGCGCACCGCGGCAGCGAAGCGCTCGTCGCACACGGTCAAGTACTGGGCACCGTGGTCGTACGCGCCGGCCTCGCATACGAGGGTCGCCACGCGGCCGCCGGGCGAGTCGCTCGCATCGAACACGGTGACCGCGGCGCCGTGCGCCGTCAGTTCGCGCGCGCACGCCAGCCCGGCCACGCCCGCGCCGACGACCGCAACGCGGGCGCGAGTCGACAAGTTCACCGGTTGACCGACTCCTCCGCGGGCCAGTCGCGGATGTAGGCCTTCAGCATGCGGTTCTCGAAGCTCTGCTCCTCGAGCACGGCGCGGGCCACGTCGTAGAACGAGATCACGCCGAGCAGCGCGCGGCCATCGAGCACCGGCAGGTAGCGCGCGTGGCGCTCCAGCATCAGGCGGCGCACTTCATTGACGTCGGTCTCCGGCGTGACCGTGAGCGGCGCATCGTCCATGACCCGCCGAATCAAGGCGCCGCCGACGGCGCCGTTCTGCGCGTTCAGGGTGTTGATCACCTCGCGGAAGGTCAGCATGCCGACCAGATCGCCGTGCTCCATCACGACGACCGAGCCGATGTCGTTGCCCGCCATCGTCTGCACCGCGGTCCAAAGCGTCTCGTCCGGCGTGACGGTAAACAACGCGTTGCCCTTGACGCGCAGGATGTCGCTGACCTTCATGGCGCTCCTCCCGAGATTCGCCGGCACGCGGCTCCGTGCCTCGCAAGCATGCTAGCCCAGCGGGCGACCCCGTCACAAGCCATCGGAATCAGGCCAACGCCTGCTTGAACAGCTCCACTTCACGCATCACCGCGGCGCGGATCGCCGGTTCCCAGACGGAATGGCCGGCGTCGTTGACCACCACGTAGCGTGCGCCCGGCCACGCGCGCGCCAGGTCGTCGGCGCTGACGATCGGGCACACCATGTCGTAACGGCCCTGCACGATGGACGCCGGCAGATGGCGCACGCGGTACAGGTTGGCGAGCAACTGGTTGGGCGCGAGGAAGCACTGGTGCGCGAAGTAATGCGCCTCCAGCCGCGCAAGCCCGACCGCCTCGTCGGCGAAGTGGCGCACCAGGTCGGGATTCGGCAGCAGCGTCGAGCACAGGCCCTCGTACTCGCTCCACGCGCGCGCGAACGGCACGTGCACGCGCGGGTCAGTGTCGAACAGCCGCTTCAGATACCCGCGCAGCAGGTCGCCGCGCTCGGGCTCCGGCAGCATGTCGGCGAAGGAGCGCCACGCCTCGGGAAAGATGTGGCGCAGCCCGTACAGGAACCACTCGATCTCGGAGGCGCGGCCGAGGAACACGCCGCGCAGCACGAAGCCCAGGCAGCGGTCCGGATGTGTCTGCCCGTACGCGAGCGCGAGCGTGCTGCCCCACGAGCCGCCGAAGACGAGCGCCTTGCCGATGCCGAGATAACTGCGCAGCAGCTCGATATCGCGCACCAGGTGCTGCGTGGTGTTGTTGGTGACATCGCCCAGCGGCGTCGAATTGCCGGCGCCGCGCTGGTCGTACAGCACCACGCGAAACACATCGGGATCGAAGAAGCGCCGGTGCTCGGGCGAGCATCCTCCGCCCGGCCCGCCGTGCAGGAACAGCACCGGGATGCCGTGCGGATTGCCGCACGCCTCCCAGAACATCGTGTGCACATCGTCGAGCGCCAGCATGCCGCTGTCGTACGGCTCCAGCGGCGGATAGAGGTCGGCGCGCATGTCCATGGCGGGGCAATATAAAGCAGTCGGCGGCCGGCAGTCGGCAGTCAAGCGCTCTCCGATGTCTTGCGTGTCATGCCCGCGAAAGCGGACATCCCGTCGGCGCATCCACTGGATTCCCGCTTGCGCGGGAATGACGCGGGTAGTGCTTGCCGCGATCGGCAGTCCGCGATCAAGGGCTTAAAGTCACGCTTCTCACTGCCGAGCGCCTTCTGCCAACTCATGACTGCTCCCCGTTACCCCGGCTTCGACACGCTCGCGCTGCACGCGGGGCAGCGACCAGACACCGCCACCGGCGCGCGCGCGGTGCCGATCTACGCGTCCACGTCGTTCTGCTTCGACGACTCCGACCACGCCGCGGCGCTGTTCAACATGGAGCGCGCGGGGCACGTGTACTCGCGCATCTCGAACCCGACGGTGGCGGTGCTGGAGGAGCGCGTCGCCGCGCTCGAACAGGGCGTGGGCGCGATCGCCGCCGCGAGCGGCCAGGCGGCGCTGCATCTGGCAATCGTCACGCTGATGGGCGCGGGCTCGCACATCGTGGCCAGCCGCGCGCTCTATGGCGGCTCGCACAACCTGCTCGCGTACACGCTGGCGCGCTTCGGCGTCGACACGACCTTCGTCGATCCGCGCGACCTCGATGCGTGGCGCGCGGCGATCCGCCCCAACACGCGGCTGCTGTTCGGCGAGACGCTCGGCAACCCGGGGCTCGACGTGCTCGACATCTCGCGCGTGGCCGAGCTTGCGCATTCGCACGGTCTGCCGCTGCTGGTCGACAGCACCTTCACCACGCCCTACCTGATGCAGCCGTTCGTGCACGGCGCCGACCTGCTGTACCACTCGGCGACCAAGTTCATCGGCGGACACGGTGTGGCGATCGGCGGCGTGCTGGTCGACGGCGGCACGTTCGACTGGCATGCGTCGGGCAAATTCCCGACGCTGACCGAGCCGTATGAAGGCTTTCACCGCATGAACTTCGCCGACGAAAGCACGGTGGCACCGTTCCTGTTGCGCGCGCGCCGCGAAGGGCTGCGCGACTTCGGCGCCTGCATGAGCCCGCACACCGCGTTCCTGCTGCTGCAGGGACTGGAGACGCTGCCGCTGCGGATGGAGCGGCACGTCGCCAATACGCGCAAGGTGGTCGAGTTCCTCGCTGCGCATCCGCTGGTAGAGAAGATCGCATATCCGGAACTGCCGTCGCACCCCGACCACGAACTGGCGAAGAAGCTGCTGCCCAAGGGTTGTGGTGCGGTGTTCAGCTTTGACCTGAAGGGCTCGCGGGCAGCGGGGCGCAAGTTCGTCGAGACGCTCGCCGTGTTCTCGCACCTGGCCAACGTCGGCGACGCCAAGTCGCTGGTGATCCATCCGGCGTCGACCACGCACTTCCGCGTGCCCGACCACGAACTCGCGGCGGCCGGCATCACGCAGGGCACGATTCGCCTGTCGATCGGGCTCGAGGATCCGGCCGACCTGCTCGACGATCTGGCGCGCGCGCTGAAAGCCGCTTCGAAGGTGGCGTAATGAAACTCGACGGACTCTACGCGTACACCGGCGGCAAGACGTTCGACGCCGCCCTGCCCTGCGTCGTGTTCATCCACGGCGCGCAGCACGATCACAGCGTGTGGATACTGCAGAGCCGCTATCTGGCGCATCACGGGCTCGCGGTGCTTGCGCTCGACCTGCCCGGGCACGGTCGCAGCGATGGGCCGCCGCTCGCAACGGTCGAAGCGACGGCCGATCGAATCGCGGCCGCGCTCGCAACGCTGGCAACAAAGCGCTTCGTGCTGGCCGGCCACAGCATGGGATCGCTGATCGCGCTCGAGCTCTCGCGCCGGCTGCGCGAGCGCATCGCCGGTGTGGCGCTACTCGGTACCGCCGCGCCGATGCGCGTGTCCGATGCGCTGCTCGCCGCCACGCGCGACGAGCCGGCGGCGGCGCTGCAGATGATCAACGTCTGGTCGCACAGCGCGTCAATTGCGCCGTTTGCGGTGCGGCCCGGCAATCCGGGGCCGGGCTTTAGCGTCGTGTGGGAGAACCTGCGGCTGATGGAGCGCATCGCGCGGGCCAACGGCCCCGCGGTGCTGCCGACCGACTTCGCCGCGTGCAACGCCTACGCCGGCGCATTCGAAGCGGCGCGCGCGCTGGCATGCGAGGCGCTGTTCGTCCTCGGCGCCGGCGACCAGATGACGCCGCCGAAGGCCGCTCAGGCGCTGATCGAAGCCTGCCCGCGCAAGACCGTCGTCACGCTGCCGGCGACGGGCCACGCACTGATGGCCGAAAATCCCGACGGCGTTCGCGACGCGTTGCAGAAGTTCACCACGCGTGTCTTCGCCTGATCGTGCTCGACGCGGTCAACTGGAACACGTACGGGCTGTATGTCCTGACCGAGGCCGCACTGAGCCTGTCGCCCGGCCCGGCGGTGATGCTGGTGATTGCCTATGGCATCGCACGCGGCGCACGACGATCGATCTGGGCCGGGCTTGGCATCCTGTCGGCCAATGCGCTGTACTTCGCGCTGTCTGCGACCGCGCTTGGCGCGGTGCTGGTGTCGTCGAAGGCCTTCTTCACCGCGGTCAAGTGGATCGGCGCTGCATACCTCGTGTACATCGGCGTTTCCGCGCTCTTCGGCCGGCCGTCTCCGATTACGGTTTCGAGCAATGGTGCAAGCGGCACGTCGCGCCGCGCAATCTACCTGTCGGGACTGACACTGCAACTCGCCAACCCGAAGACCCTGATCTTCTTCATCGCTATCCTGCCGCAGTTCGTCGACCCAGAGCTTCCGATCGGTGCGCAGATGATCTGGCTCGCCGCGGGCTCGATCGTTCCCGAGTTCTTCATCCTCGCCGGCTATGGCTGGCTCGGCTCGCGCGCTGCGCGGCTCGCGGCCGATCCGCGCTACTCGCGCTGGACCGAGCGCGCCGCCGGCGTTCTGGTGCTGTGCGCGGCGGCGCTGGTGGTGTCAGTCGGCGCCGCGTGAACCGCGCTCACGGTGCGGCAATTTGATGCGCGCGATCGTCCAGCGCTTGACCTCGGTCTCCCACTCGGCCGGGCTGCCGGTCAAAGGCAGCGCGAGATTGGTCACATACATCCACTCGCCGACAATCACCGGACTGGCCGGGAATAGCAGACCTCTGGGCGTGCCGTCTGTGCGGATGCCCTGGAATTCGCCGAGTCGCGCGACCACGCGGCCGATGTCGTTCAGCGCAATGAGCTCATCGCCTTGATTGGCCGCGACCCAGAGCCGGCCGCTGTCATCGAACACCATGCCGTCGGCACCGTGGACGCTCTCTGCGAACACCGAGACCTGCTTCGTCGCCAGGTCGAGCTTCAGCACCCGGTTGTCGCCGGTGTTGGCGATGAAGAGCGCAGTCTCGTCCGCGTTCAGAGCTATACCGTTGGCGCCGAACGGTGGAAACCCCGCGGTGGCGAGCAGCGGATCGTGCGTGACCAGCGAAACCGCGCATGGCTTCGCGCATGTCGCGACGTTGTCGATCCGGTAGATCGCGCCCTGGAACGAATCGGACACGTACACGGCGCCGTTGCGGCTGAACGTCATCGCATTCGGCGCGGGAAATCGGTTCGACCCGAACAGGATCGTGTCGCTGCTGCCATCAGGATTACCGACGCTGCGAGCCGCCGGCGCACCGATCGACGGGAACACCGCAACGTCTTCCACTGCCGTGGACGCGTTGAAGTCGGCCGCGATGCACTGCAGCTTCGACGCGCCGAAATTGTGTTGAGTCGACCACGTCGAGCACCGGTGAACTCAGGCGCGGTTCATCCAGTACTCCGGCGGCAGACTCGAATGCGCCACGGCGACGATCTGGACCGCGTCAGCCGAGACCCGATCGATGACGGCGAACGGAAATCGGCGCATGACGAGACGGCGCGTACCGGCTTCATAACTTGGCCAGCGAATCGGCGCACTCGCGATCAGTTCGATCGAGTGGTCGAGTTCGGCGATGAAGTTTGTGGCGGCCGAGGCACTCCGCTCCGCGTACCAGAGCCGGGCCCGCCGGACCTCGGTCAGCGCGGCGCGGTCAAAACGGACGACCCGCGCCGGCATCAAGGCCGCATGATTTCGGCCCGAGCCTCGGCCCAGGGGATCGTCGGCGCGCCGGCGTCGAGATCGGCGACGCGCCGCCTGATTTCCGCGCGCCACGCCGCATCGACGACCGGGTCGACCGGGCCTTCCAGACTGCGCAGCAGCGAATCGGCCAGCGCCGCGCGCTCGTCAGGCGGCAGCTTCAGCGCTTCTTCCAGCAATTTGCTCGGCAACTCTCCCATGTCGGCGAGTTTACCTCCGGTCAAGCCGCATAGAGCAGGTTCTGCAGCTCGGTGACCGCGCCTCGAAGTTCGGCCGCGCCGCCGAACAGCCGGATGATGTCGGCCACCTGCCCGTGCTCCGACAGCGGCGGCACCTTGAGCACGTCAGGCAGCACGAACTGCGCGTCGCCGTACTCGGCGTACTTCTCCAACAGTTGTTCCGGCACGGCGCACGCTTCGGGCGCGAAGCGCTCGAAGAAATCCTGACGTTCGCTGCGGAGCCGCTGCGCGCGCTCCCGCCGCGTGCGCAGCGGCGCATTGAACGCGAGATGACACAGCAGATCGAAGGGATCGGCTTCCGGCTGCTGCGCTACCTCGGCCAGTTCGTCGAAACTGACGCCGCGCTCGGCGAGCGCCTGAATGATCTCGGCCCGCCGCTGTGGATCGCTCCAGCGCTCGCGCAGCTCGCGCGCGTTGGGGCACAGCGCGCGCACCTTGTCGGCGGCGTAGTCGGTGTGGCGCACGACGCGGAGCTGGCGGCCGTCCGGGTCGAGCTCGTAGACGAGGTGGGCAGCGATCTCAACCTGGCCGCCGTCGAAGTAGTACTTGCGCCGCTCGTGGGTCGTCGGCTCGTTGACCTGCGGCGCGGGGTCGGCGGGCACCGGCTCCGCGGCGGGATCCTCGCTGGTCGTGACGGTCGTGCCGTCGGACTCGGGGTACTGCCTGACGCGTTCCGGACTCTGGTTGCCGAGCGCGCGGCGCATCTGGTCGGCGTGCTCCTGATCGACGCAGAACTCGATGGTCTTGGCAAAGGCGTCGGTCTTGTTCAGGAAGTCGGTCAGGTGGCGCGCGATGGCTTCGGTGCGTGCCTTCAACGCCACCGCGCGCTCGAAGTCCTTGGTCTGGTGTTCCTCGTCCGGAATGGCTCGTCCGTGGCGGTCGAGATCGCCCTTGCTGGGCCGCCAGCCGGCGGCGTCCACTCGGTGACCACGCGGTGCACGCGGTACGGCGCGAGAAATCCGTCGTCGATGCCCTGGCGCAGGCTGTACGTGTAGATCGGATTGCCGAAGTAACGGTACGTGTCGCGGTTGTCGTCGCGCAGCGGCGTGGCCGTCATGCCGAGCTGATACGCCGGCTCGAAGTATTCGAGGATCTCGCGCCAGTTGGAGTCCTCGCGCGCGCTGCAGCGATGGCACTCGTCGACGATCACGAGATCGAAGAAACCGAGGTCGAATTCGCGGTACAGGCCCGGCCGGCGTTCGTCGCGCGCCAGCGCCTGATAGATAGCGAAGTACATCTCGCGGCTCTTGACGACCTCGCCTTCGATCCTTTGGCGGGCATCGCCGAAGGCCGAGAACTCCTTGTCCTTCGGATCGTCAACGAGGATGTTGCGATCGGCGAGATAAAGGATTTTCGGCCGCCGGTATCGCCGAGCCGATTCCAGCGCGAGGTCCAGAGCTTCCAGCAGATCTGGAACGCCACGTCCGTCTTGCGTCGTGAGCAGTTGGCGCCGGTTGCCGCGCAGTATGCCCTCGACCGCGCGTTGACCGCGATCTCCAGGTGGTAGCGCTCGCCCTTGCCGACGCTGCCGTTCATCGGCGTGACGAGGCGGTCGGCGGCGTCGCCCTGCGGACCGCCACCGGCTCGGTATCGAGCCCACGGCTCGGCCGGAGTCGGGTACGCGGTGACGAGGTGCTCGCGGCCGGTCAGATCGTCGAATTCGATGATTTCATGCCCGTTGGTGGCGAAGGCGACGAGCAGACCGAGCATCTCGGCGTTTTACTTCGCCTGCTGCAGGCCGTCGCCGGCGGACTTCCACGTGGCCTTGGCCCCGACCACAGCCAGCGGAAAGTTGCGCTCGTACCGCAGCAGGTAGTCGACGCGCTTGGGCGGCCTGCGGACAAAGCCCTTCCCGACCGGAACGATGCGGCCGTCGGTGATCGTGCGTTGCTCGGCGATCGAATGCGGTTCGTTGACCCAGCCCGCGGCTTGCAGCAGGGAGACAACTAACTTTCGACAGGTGTCGGCCTCGCTCAGGGACATGCTCTACGTATCGCCGGAACGGAATGCGCCAGTACGCTACTTGAGGAGGCGGCGGCCGGCCAGCATCTGTGCGTCTCGTTCATCGCCGGGTTTGACGCAGATTCCGAAGAGGAACCAGCCAGCCGATATAGTCGCTCGTACTCGCCGCTGGACGATCGCCCGGCGCCGTCGCTCAAGAAGAAGGCCATGTCTCGCCACGTCCGTCTGCTCGCCCCGCTCGACCTCGACTTCCTGCGGCTTCCCAACCGCATCGTCATGGGCGCGATGCACACGCGGCTGGAGACGCTGGATCGCCCGGTCGAACGCCTCGCTGCGTTCTACGCCGCGCGCGCCCGCGGCGAAACGGGCTTGCTGCTGACCGGCGGCTACTCGCCGAGTCCAGAGGGCCGAATCGAGCCCGACGGCCCGCTGCTCAACGACGAATCGCAGCTCGACCTGCATCGCGCGGTGTGCGATGCGGTCCATCACGCGGGCGGGCGCATCGCGCTGCAGATCCTGCACACCGGGCGCTACGCCAAGCTGCCGGAGTGTGTCGGTCCTTCTGCGATCCGGGCGCGCATCAACCGCTACACGCCGCGCGCACTTTCAACTGAAGAGGTGTGGCGCACGATCGACGACTTCGCGCGGACCACGGCGCTCGCGCGCGCGGCGGGCTACGACGGCGTGGAGATCATGGCCTCCGAGGGCTACCTGATCAACGAGTTCGCCGCGCCGGCGACCAATTTGCGCAGCGATGAGTTCGGCGGCTCGTTCGACAACCGCGCGCGCTTGGCGGTCGAGATCGTCAAGGCCGTGCGCAAGGCGGCGGGCGATGACTTCATGCTGATCTACCGCATCTCGTCGATCGACCTCGTCGATGGCGGCGTGCCGGCAGCAGAGACGGTCGAGCTTGCGCGGCGCGTGCAGCACGCCGGCGCAAACATCCTGAACACCGGCATCGGCTGGCACGAATCTCCCGTGCCGACGATTGCGGCCAGCGTGCCGCGCGCGGCGTGGGCGTTTGCGATCCGGCGCGTTAAACAGGCGGTGTCGATCCCTGTGATCGCATCCAACCGGATCAACGACCCGGACGTGGCCGAGCGGCTGCTCGCCGACGACGTGGCCGATCTCGTGTCGATGGCGCGGCCGCTGCTCGCGGACCCCGACTTCGCGCGCAAGGTGCGCGAGGGTCGAGCGGACGAGATCAACACATGCATCGCCTGCAACCAGTCGTGCCTGGACGGCATCTTCGCCGAGCGCGCGGCGACATGCCTGGTCAATCCGCGCGCGGGGCGCGAGATCGAATTCAGCGATGCGCCGGCCGCACGGCGGAAGCGCATCGCGGTCGTCGGCGCCGGGCCGGCCGGCATGGCGTTCGCGATCAACGCGGCCGAGCGCGGGCATCAGGTTACGCTGTACGAGGCAGCGAGCGCGCTCGGCGGGCAGCTCAACATGGCGCGCATGGTGCCGGGCAAGTCGGAGTTCAACGAGATGCTGCGCTACTTCCGCGTGCGGCTGAAGCGGCTGGGCGTCGAGACGAAGCTCGGCGTGCGCGCCGACGCGGAGTCGCTGGCGCGCGGACCGTTCGATGCAATCGTGCTCGCGACCGGCGTGAAGCCGCGCGTGCCGCAGTTGCGCGGCATCGGACATCCCAAGGTGGTGTCGTACGTCGACGTGCTGAGCGGACGCAAGCAGATTGGCAGGCGCGTGGCGATCATCGGCGCCGGCGGCATCGGCTTCGACGTGGCCGAGTTCCTGCTCGGCGATGCGGACGAATCGCGCGTGCCCGACAAGTTCATGCACGCGTGGAACGTCGATCCAGCGGCCCGCACTGGCGGACTGCATAGCGCGACGATCAAAGCAAAACGTTCGCCGCGACGCGCAGTGCACATGCTCCAGCGCAAGACCGACAAGCTCGGCGCGAACCTCGGCAAGACAACGGGCTGGATCCTGAAGGCGCGGCTGCAGGAAGCCGGCGTGAAGATGATCGCCGGCGCGAACTACCTCGCGATCGACGACGCCGGACTGCACTACGCGGTCGGCGGCGAGGAGAAAGTGCTCGCGGTCGATCACGTGGTGCTTTGCGCCGGCCAGGAGAGCGACCGGGACCTATTCGAAGCCCTCAGGTCGCGCGGCATCGACGCGCACCTGATCGGCGGCGCCGATGTCGCGGCCGAGCTCGATACCGCCAAGGCGATCGAGCAGGCCACGCGGCTGGCGGTCGAGATCTGAGCTATACGCGCCCGCTCACGACGGCAGGAAATCCACCGGCCACGACACCACCATCACCTCGACATCCTTCGCGCCGAATTCGAACTGGCGAATGCGCGCGAGCAGCTTCTGCTCCAGCTCCTGCGCCTTCAGCTCGCTCGACAGGATGCGCAGGTTGGTGATGTTGCCCGACGGCGCGATCGTCAGCTCCAGCACGACCTTGCCCTGCAGCGTCGGGTCCTCGCGCAGCGCGCGGTTGTAGATCGCGTAGATCGCGCCCTTGTTGCGCTCGAAGACGAGCTTGATCTCCTCGATCGAGCGCGACGCCTTGCCGCTGCCGCTTCGCTGCAGCACGCCGCCCGCGCCCGTTCCGGTGCCGCGCCCGCCGCCGCCGCGGAAGCCTCCTCCGCCGCCGTAGCCGCCGCCTCCGCCGCCGCCCGCTACGCCTTCGACCAGCGTGGTGGCGCGACCCGCGAGCCCGCCGCCGCCGGTGTCGCGGCTGTAGGCGGCGGTGTTGATGCCGCCGCTGCCGTTGGTGGCGTTGGACGTGATCATCGCGCGCACGGGGATGCCGGGGTCCGTCCCCGCGCCGACGCCCGGCCCCTTGCCGGTGCCCACGCCGGGGCCCGGCTTGATGTCCGCCTTCAACTGCACCGCCGCCGGTGCGCCGCGCAGATCGGCGATGTCGTTCTTCATCGCGAGCAGGCCGACGCCGGACGCCTTGCGGCGCGCGTTGTCGAGCAGTTCGCCCGGCGGCTTGTTCGGCTCGGGCCGGCGCGCCTCGGGCACCGGCGCCTTCTTCGGATCGAGCTTGACGTCGTCGGCGCGCGGGGCGAGCTCCTTGCGATCCGGCTCGACCTTCGGCGCCGCCTTCACCGGCGCCGGGATCAGCGGCATCGGCTTGTTCTCGAGCAGCAGGCGGGCCATCGGTGCCGGCAGTTCCTCGACCTGGGTGCGGTCGATCTTCGGCACCGGCAGCCAGGGCAGCAGCAGGCCGATGATCGCGGTCGTCAACAGCACCCGCTGCTGGATGCGGCGGAAGCGACGCTCGTCGGCCTCGACCCCGATCCAGGGCAGCGCCGCCGGGCGGTGCATGGGCAAACGGGCGGCTGTCATCACGTCTCCGTCTTCCTGCGCACCGCGAACGCGACGTCGCTGTAGTTGGCGCGCGCGCAGGTCACCATCACCTTGCGCAGCAACTGGTACGGGATGTCCTTGTCGCCCATGATCGTGATCGCGTTCTTCTGCGCCGCGTTCTCGAGGCGAATCACCTGCTTGCCCGACTGGTAGTCGAGCTCCGCCTTCAGCGGTGCGATCAGGTCGTCCGGCGCCTTCATCACGTCGACCACCGAAGCGATCTTGCGCCCCTGAACGATGATGTCGCTGTTGTTCACGACGACCACCAGCGTGTCGCGCGGCGTCTTCTCGGCGCTCGACTCCGGCAGCTTGACCGCCTTGGAGCTGGGCAGGATCTCGACCTCCGCCGAATGCGACAGCAGGAAGAAGATCAGGATCGTGAAGATGTCGATCAGCGACACCAGATTCAGGTCGACCAGCGACTTGTTGCGCTCGCGGTGCGCGGCGCGCCTTTGCAGCGGGGTCAGGTTCATGACTTCCTCTGGCCCGTTCCGACCGGCGCGTCGCCAATCGAGATTTCAGGGAAGAAATCGGTGTGCACGATCTGCGTTCCCTGCACCGTGCGCCCCGCGCGCACCGCGTCCATCACCTGCACCAGTACGTCGTACGGCGTATTGGGCTGCGCGAGGATCGTGGCGCTGGACTTGTCGGGAAAACGCAGCTTCAGCTGCTGGATCAGCGCCGACAGCGCCTTCACGTCGTAGCCGGAGGCGCTGTTCGGGATGCGCTGGATCAGGCCGCCGATCTTGTCGCCGACCTCGAGCGCGTCGGGGCGGATCACCACTTCGAGCTGCAGGTCCCCTTTGAGCTGCTCGAAGTTCGATGACTGCGCCGGGAGCTTGAGGTCCATGATCGCCAGCCGCGTGAACACCGCCGTCGACAGCAGGAACGGCACCAGCACCACGATCAGGTTCAGGAACGCGGTGATGTCCAGTTCCGCCGGCCGGCGGTGCAGGCGTCGGACGCGCATGGTCAGCGGGCCGCGGCCGCTTCGGGACCGCCGCGATGAACCAGGTTCAGGAAACTGATCTTGGCGGCTTCCAGGCTGTCGACGATCTCGGTCGCGCGCGCCTGCAGGAACGCGTGAATCAGCAGGAACGGGATCGCGACCATCAGCGCGAACGCGGTGTTGTTCATCGCGATCGAGATGCTGGCGCTCAGCAGCTCGGCCTTCTCCGCCGGGTTGACCTGCGCCACCGCGGTGAACGCCTTGATCAGGCCGATGATCGTGCCCAGCAGCCCCACCAGCGTGATCACGTTGGCGAAGGTGGCCAGATAGTGCGTGCGCTTCTCCAGGCGCGGCACGATCTCCATCATGCCCTCTTCCATCGCGGCGTCGATGTCCTCGCGCCGGCGGGCGCTGCCCATGCGCGCAAGCCCGTTGTTGACGATCAGGCCGATCGCGGTGTCGGACTTCGACGCCACGCCGTGCACTTCCTTGTACTGGCCGGCCTTAAGCAGCGGCAGGATGTCGCGCCACGCCTTGCTGTTCTCGCGCCGCGCGCGCTGCAGGAAGATGAAGCGCTCGATCGCGACCGACAGGCCGAGCGCCATGATCAGCAGGCTGGGATAGATGAACAGCCCGCAGTCCTGGAAGAACTTCACCACTGTGCCAAACGTCAACATCGGGGACCTCCTTGCTTCGAGTGCTGGTTCAGAAAACTTCCTTCTTGCCGTCGGCCGACTTTGCCGCCGGTTCCACGCGCGTCAGCGCGTCGTACTGCAGTTGCCGGCGAAACACGTCGCGGTCGATCGGCGCCAGCGCCTCGTCGAGCACGCTGGTCACCGGCCGGCCGGCGAGATCGCCGGGCAGCGGTTTCTTCCACGGAACGATGTAAAGGACCTTCGGCAGCTCGCGGTTGCCGATGATCTGCGCGCGATCGATCGCGGCGCGGTCCTGGGCGAAGGCGGGTCCGGCCGAAAGCGCAGCAACGATGAGCAGCACGTCGCCCCGGCGCAGGCCGGGGCCCAAGTTACTTCGAAGAAAATTGGGCTCCGGCCTGCGCCGGGGCGACACGTTCTCCGTCCGTTTGCTCATTGCTGCTCCTTCCTGCTCAGCAGCGTCTGCTGCGGCGGCTTGCGGTTGCGCAAGTCGGCGATCCATTTCTTCACCTTGCCGTCTTCGTCCGGCGCGAGCGCCAGATAGCGGTCGTACGCGGCGAGCGCGCGCGCGCCGTCCCACAGGTACAGGTCGTACAGGATGCCGAGATTCAGGTGCGCGGCGGCGTAGTCGGGGTCGAGCGCGACCGCGTGCTCGTAGGCATCGCGCGCCTTCTGGAACTCGCCCTGCTGGCGATACGTGATGCCAAGCTGATTGAGATAAACCGGCTGCTTCGGATTCGCCTTCACCGCGAGTTCGAGTTCGGCGACCGCTGCCGCCAGCTTGCCGGACTGCCGCAGCAGCAGACCGAGATTCGCGTGCGGGCCGCCGAGCTCGGGATTCGACTTCGTCAGCGCGCGGAAGCCGCGCTCGGCTTCCTCGGCCCGTCCCGCCTGCATCGCGCGGCGCGCCTCGTCGAACGCGCGCTGGACCGCGGGGCTGATCGTAGGCTCCGCTTCGACCTTCAGCGCCGGCGCCGGTGCCGCGGCCGAACTCGCGGGCGCCGGCGCAAGGGCCGCCTTCGTCACCGTCGGCTCGCTGCGCGTCGCGCATCCGGCCGCGAGGGCGCACAGTGCAAGCAGCGCAATCTTCAACGCGCTATCGAATCGCATCGATCGTCCCTTCACTGCGCTCGGTCTTCGCGTAGCGCACGGGCCGCAATTTCCCGAGCGCGGCGTAGCTCGCCTGCACCCACTTGTCGTAGATGCCCTTCGCCGACCGGCGCGCGTTCGCCTCGTGCAGCTCGATCGCCTTTTCCTCGAACGGATAGGCCTGCTCCTCGAGCAGCACGTTGTACTGCTCCAGTTCCACCTTCTTCAGCCCCTTGGGCCGCTGCGAGCCGAGCATCGCCTTGCCGAATTCGCCGTACAGCTCCGCGGTCTGGAACGTCGCGGCGGTCGACACTTCCGCCACGCCGTAGTCCGCCGCCAGTGCGTACGCCTTCAGCACCTCCTCCATCCGCGCCTTCTTCAGCTTCAGATTCTTCTGCAACGGCTCGACCAGCGCGACGCTGCGATACGAATCGCGCAGCGGCTCCGCCAGCGCCAGCGCCGCCTGCGCGCCCAGATAGCGGGTGCGGTCGGTGCGTGCGCTGCCGCCCGTCTGGTCGGCGTGCAGCACTTCCTTCATGCCGGCCAGGTGGCGCGCCGCATTGCCTTCCTTGCGTGCCAGCAGCGCCAGCCGGTAGCGCGCCTCGAGGTTGGCCTCGAACGGCTCGCGATACGCCTTCGCATACCGGTCATAGGCCTTGACGGCGGCCGCGGTCGCGCCGCCCTTCTCGTACAACTCGGCCGACTGCCACAGTGCGGCGCGCGCCAATTGCGGGTCCTTCTGCGTGGTGGAGATGCGGTCGAACTCCGCCGCGGCCTGCGCCCACTGGCCCTTCTCCGTGTACGCGACCGCGAGCTTGGCGGCGGCGTCCTGCGCCAGCGGATGATTCGGGTAGCTGCGGCGAAAGTCCTCCAGCGTGCGCGCCGCGCGGTCCCAGTCCTTGAGCGTCAGCAGCGCCGCGGCCGCGTCGTACTGCGCGGTCGCACGCACCGTCGACAGCGGCGCCGCGGTGGCCACGCGCTCGAAATGCGCGACCGCCTCGCCCAGCTTGCCCGCCGAGCGCGCCTGTTCGCCCTGCTTGTAGATCGACGCCGCCAGGCGCTCGGTCAGGTCCTTGCGGCTGGCGTCCTTCTCGTCGGTCAGCGCGAGCACCGCGCCGTACATCTTCTCCGCCTGGTCGAACGCGTTGCGGTCGAAAGCCGCATGCGCGAGCACCAGCGACGCGACGCGGCGCTGTGCCGCGCCGGCGGGCGGCGTCAGCGCCAGCACCTGTTGCGCGACGGCCTCGGCGCGCTCGACATCGCGCAGCGCGTACAGCTTCTCCGCCGCGTTGGTCAGTACGGCGCCGGCGCGCGGATCCTTCGGGAACGTGCGCGCGAACTTCAGCTCGCTCTCGATCGCGGCTTGCCTGAGCTTGCCGCTGTCCGCCGCGCCGCGCTTCTCCTGTTCCGCGTACGCCAGCAGCGCGGCGTAGCCGGCGTCGGCGCTCTTGGCGTGCGGCGCATAGGCGTACGCGGACTTCTCGTACTCGACCGCGGCCTCGCCGAACCGCTTGCTCTCGAACAGAAGCTCGGCCAGCAGGAAGTTCGACTGCGCCGCCTGCGGATCCTGCGGGAACGACGTCAGGTATTCGCGATACCAGCGCGCCGCCTCCTGGTAATCCTCGGGCTTCTTCGACTTCTGCGCGGCGGCGTGGTGATGCTGCGCCAGCTCCGCCAGATGCATCTTGACCAGCGGCTGCGCGCGCTCCCAGCCGGCCGGGTTGGTCTTGCGGAACTCGCTCTTGACGCCGTAGCGCTCGACGTATTCCTTCTTGCCGTCGAGCGCCAGCGTGGCGAATCCGTTGCTCTGGTAGATATCGATCACGCGCGCCTGCAACACCGGCGCCTGCGGGTGCAGCGGATTGCGCCGGGCAAACGCGGCGAAGGTGTCGGCGGCATCCTTGATCCGCTCCTGCTTCAGGTAAAGCTCGCCGAGCTCCTGATAGACGCGGAACTCGTAGCCGCGCCGCAGCGGCGAATCGACGTAGGCCGCGATCGATTCCGCGCCCTGCAGGTTCTGCAGCGACAGGCTCACTACGCGGAAGGTGTCCTCGACCAGCTCGAAGTCCGCCCGCGTCAGCCCCGGCAGCTTCGCCAGTTCGACATCGCTGTCCCGTCCCGCCAGCTTCAGGTCGAGCACGCCGAAGAACGACTTCAGCCCGTCTTCCAGCCGACCCTGCTTGTACAGCGACCAGCCGTGCATGTAGAGCGACCGCTCGTGATACGGCGTCTGCGTCTCGCTCCCGAGCACGGTCGTGAACGCCTTCTCGGCGCCGACGTAGTCGCGCGTGGTGAACAGCAGTTCGCCGCGGCGAAACTGCGCCTCGTCGCGGTACTTCGTCTGCGGGTACTTCTGCACCAGGGAGTCGAGCGTCTTCAGTGCAGTCTCGAGCTGTCCGCCGAGCTCGTACGCGCGCGCCAGCTGGTACAGCACGCGGTCGTTGCTGGGGTCGTTCGGATAGGTCTTCAGAAAATCCTGGTAGCGCGCAATCGCGCCGCGGTAATCGGGGGCGCCGCCCGGCCCGCTCGCGCTGCGCGCGTCGGCCTGGTCCATCTCGAGGTCGCCGAGCCGACGCAGCGCTTCGAGCCGCTGCGAATCGCGCGGCGCCGCCTTCAGGAAGTCCTTGTACGCGGCGATCGCCTTCTCTTCGTTCGAGTCCACACCCTGGTCGGCGTCGATCGCGACCCGCCGCTTCTCCAGGCTCTTCAGCGTCGGCGCGTTGTCGGCCGCGTTCTTCTTCGTGCTCGCGCACGCGGCGAGCCCGGCCGCGACGAGCAGGACGATGCCGATGCGGGCGCTATTGCCGAACCGCATTGCCCGCATCCTTGGCCATGTCCTTGGCCATGTCCTTGGCCACATAGGCCCGGTCGTAGATCTGCGCCACCGCGAAGCGCGCCTGGGTCGCGTATTCGGCCACGCGCTCCTTCTGGTGCAGCAGTTCGGCGGCCGCCAGCTCCTGCACGTGCTTCTGCTGCTCGGCCGCGAGCTGCTCGACGCGCGGAATCTGTGCCTGCACCTGCTTGGACAGAAGCGCGATGCGTTCGGCAAGCGCATCGAAGCGCGCCGGCTCGTCGCGCTGCGCCTGCGCGAGCGCGGCGTCGAGCGCGCGCGCCTGCGCCAGTTCGCCCTCGAGCGCCTTCATGTTCTTCTTCGCTTCCCACAGCCGCGGATGGAACTGCATCGTCAGCCGCCAGCTCAGTGCGCCGGCCACGCGGCGATAGCGGTCGCGCGCGGCGGCGACGTCGGGATCGTTGCCGTCGCGCTCGATGATCTCGCGCACGCGCGCCAGGCGTTCGACCAGGTCGCGCTCCTTCGCGTCGGCCAGCGCATGCACGTCGGAGTCGCGCTCGACGCGCGCGAGTTCCGCCGCCAGATCGCTGCAGCGGCGCTCGAGCGCCGCGATGTTCAGTGAGCGTTCCTTCTCCCGTACCTGCGGCAGCCGCGCGTCGTACGCCTGGCGGCGGTTGGCGAGCATGTCGCCGAACACGCCGAGCTTGTCCTGCCATTCGCGCAGGTTGCGTTCGAGGAAGCGCAGGTCGCGGTAGTTCTTGAACGCCTCCTGGAATTCGTGCTGCGCCAGGATCTGCGCCAGATGTCCGGCGTGCGGCATCTGCGGCAACTGCTGGATGTTCCAGAACCAGCCCATTTCGTCGCCGGGATTGAGCCGCAGCAGGTCCTCGACCAGCTTGCCGGCGCGGATCGCGGCGACCGATTCGTCGAGGTCGGTGCTCTCGCGTTCGAACACCGTCACCGCTTCCTCGTAGAGCTTCAGCGACTGCCCGTACGCGCCGAGCTCCGCCAGCGCGTACGGCACCGCGAGCTTGGCCTCCAGAACGGCGCTGTCGCCGCTGTCGCGCTGGGCGAGTTCCAACCACGGCACCAGCGCCACCTTCGGCTGGTTCATCGCCGCCGCGGCCCAGCCGAAGCCGAGAAGCGCCTTGTTTGCCTGCAGTCCCGCCAGCCGCACCCGCTCCAGATACGTGCGCGCCTGCTGCGGCGTGTTCTCCTGCAGGGCCGCGTAGCCGAGCGCGACGTTCGCCTTGTCGCGCAGGCTCTTCATTTCCTCGTTCGTCGCCGGCGTGCGGCCGATCTCGTCGAGGAGCCGCGCGCCGCGCGCCGTCTCGCCGCTCTTGATCAGCGCCACGCCGAGGTTGTAGCGCGCGTACTGGCCGGTCAGTCCCTTGCCGGGTTGCACCGTGGCGAGCACCTGCGCGGCGCCGGCATAGTCCTGGCGCGCCATCAGCAGCTGCGCGCGCAGCAGCACGCGATCCTCCTCGAGGTCGCCCGGCAGCGGCTTGTCGATGCGGCCGATCGCATCCTCCGCCTCGGCGAGGTAGCCGCGCTGGTAGCGGATCTTGGCCAGATAGAACCACGCGCGGTCGCGCACCGCCGGCAGCGCGCCCTTTTCGATCAGCTGCGCGAAGATCTGCCCCGCTTCGCGGTGCAGCCCATAGGACAGGAACAGGCCGCCGCGCAGCACTTCGGCTTCGTCCTCGTGCTGCGGCAGCCGCGTGAAGTGCTGCGACACCATCAGGTTCGTCACCGAGGTGAAGTAGCGGTCCTGGAAGAAATAGAACAGGCTGTCGCCGTAGTGCGGCGCCTTGATCACGTGGGGCTGCGCCTCGGCCGCCGACGCTGTGCCGGCGGCAACCGTCAGCGCAAACGCCACGGCAACGGTCAGCCGGCGCAGCGCTCTAATCGGATTGAAAGGAACGCGCGTCACCGATCACTGCCACACTTTGACTTCGAACTCCGGCTGCAGCTTGCCCTGGGAGTCCTTGATCTGCAGCTCGACGTACTTGGGCTCGGTGCCCTTGTCGATCGTCAGCGTCGCGCCGCGCTTGTAGTCGCGGTCGTGCGGGCCCTTGCCGGTGAAGAACGCCGTGAGCTCGTGCTTGCCGGCCTTCAGATTCCCCAGGTACAGCCGCTGCACGCCGCCGCGATGCAGCGCCTGCACCTCGGCCGGCGTGTACAGGTAGTTGCTGACGATCTTGTCGTCGAGCTTGACCTGCACCGAGTCGAGCGAGAACAGCTTGCCCACGTCCATCGACAGGAACACGGCGACCTGCGTGTTGGCCGGGAACAGCAGTTCCTCCTCCAGCACCAGCAGGTCGCGGTTCAGGCGGATCACGTCGCCCTTGGCGTCCTGGATGCGGTTGTCGAGGCTGGCCGACTCGGGGCTGCCCGCCGTCACCGAGGCCACATCGGCGGCGAGCGCCGAAGCCGCGATCGCGATCGACGCGGCCAGGATCAGGAGGATTCGTTTCAACATGGCTTGCTCTCAGAAGTTGGCCGTGACGAACACTTCCAGCACGTTGGCGTTGAACGAATACGGGCTGCCGGTGCGGAGGTCGGTGAAGTCGCTGTACTTGAAGTGCAGCAGCTCGTACGCGGTGTTGAACTTGATCTCGTAGCGGCCCGGCTGTTTCTTCGCGGTGTACGACGCCTTGAAGCCGACGCCGATGCTGGTGAAGGTGCCGAGCTGGCGGTTGCGCGTGATGTACGTCGTCTCGGTCGTGAAGTTGTCGCTGTAAAAAAGCGCCCTGCGCTGCGAGTTGAAGCGCAGGTAGCCGTCGGCCAGCAGGTCCGCGCCGAGATAGCGGCTGTAGCCCAGCTCCGCGGTGTGCGCGCGGACGTTCCACGTGTCCCAGAAGTAGCGGTACTCCGCGCGCATCGCGTCGCGCTTGCCCAGATCGCCGACGACGCGGAACTGCACCGCGCGGCTGGTGCGCGTGGTCGGCAGCCGCTCGGGCACCGCGGCACCGAACACGCGCGCGGCGCGGTACGGGCTGCCGAGGTAGCCGTCGTCGGCGACGATCTCCGTGTTCACGCTCGCCAGCCAGCGCGGCGTCAGGATCTGCGTGGCCCCGAGCCGGTAGCGCCAGTGTGTCGCGCGCTCGTTGAAGGTCGGGTCGTTGTGCCGCTTGACCGTGTCGGCCGCGCGGGTGAAGCCGAGCGCGACGGTCGCCATGCCGCCGAACACGTCCTGCGCGACGTCGAAGTTGACCGTGTTGGCCGTGTAGTCGGGCTCGCGGCTGGTCGCCAGCGACAGGCTCATCAATGAATCGCGGTACGCGTAGTCCGCGCCGACGCTGTATTCGTTGCGCGTCTCCTTGAACGGGCTCGCGGTGGTGACCACGTCGATCGAGGCGTTGCTGACGATGTCGGCGTAGTACGACCCGGTCAGCGACACCTTGTCGGCGAGGCTCTTGCGCACCAGCAGCGCCGGACCCCACGCGCGCACGCCGCCGCCGTCGTACACGTGCAGCAGCGCGTCGGCGCGATCCTCCGGCAACTGCGCGGCGCCTGCGCCGTGCGTGGCCAGCGCGCCGCCCAACAGGCCGGCCAGCAGATCGAGCAGCCGTTGTCTGAATGCGCGGACGAACCTCAGCCAGCGGCTAATTGCAGCCACAGCCGCCTCCCTGCACGCCGGTGGCGCCGCGCGCGCCCTCGCGCACCTCGTACACGTGCGCGCGGTGCTTGTCCGCCAGCGGATCGCGCGCGGCCTTCATGATCGGATCGGCCAGGCGCTCGCGCTCGTACGGTTTCACCCACGGCTCGAGCGCGCAGCCCGCGAGCAGCGCGGCCAGAGCCGCGGCAACAATCAGTGTCTTCATTCCTTCAGCAGCTCCCGGATCTGCTTCTCATAGGTGTTCTCGTAGCCGTCCTTGTAGCCGAGGTGGATGAAGCGCACGCGGCCGTCGCGATCGATCAGCACCGTCGACGGCATCGTCGCCAGGTCGTACAGGTGGCTCACCTTCTTGTCGGTGTCGAGCAGCACCGGGAACTTCAGCCCGAGCTTGGTCGACAGCCCCGCGGCGTTGCGGGCGTCGTCGTCGATGTTCACGCCGAGCAGGGTGAAGCCCGCCGCGCGGTACTTCTCGTACAGGCGGTTCAGGTGCGGCATTTCCTGCCGGCACGGCCCGCACCACGTGGCCCAGAAGTTCACCAGCACCACGCGGCCGCGCTGCTCCTGCAGGCGCAGGTTCGGTCCGTCGAGCGAGCGCAGGGTGAAATCGGGCGCGGCGCGGTCGGTCGAAACCGCCGCGGCGACGCTGCAGAGCGTGCTCAGCGCCAGGGTCAGCAGGATCCGGATCATCGTCGCTGTCCGTCGTCAGAAGAAGAAAGTCACCCCGGCGGTCAGCTCGAGGTTCTGCGTATTGCGCCGCTTGCCGAGGATGTCGAGCGAGAACACGTGGTCGCGCATGTCGACCTGCAGCGCGGCCCAGTCGCGCAGAAACATGCGCCAGCCGAGGCCGAAGTTGAACGTCTGCCGCCGCTGCTCGAGGAAGCGCGTGCTGCCGATGCCGCCGATCAGATAAAGCGCGGTGGCCTTCGCGATGTTGCGGCCGATGAAGACCTCGCCCGGCAGCACGTTGTAGCCGGCCGAGACGTTGTAGTAGGACAGCGTCTGCTTCTCGCTCGGGAAGATGCCGCCGGGCAGGATCAGGCGGAAATCCTGGTCGGTGACGCGCGTCGCCGCATACACAGCCTCGACGAACACGTCCTCGGTGATGTGGTAGCCGAGCCGCACGCCGGCGACGAGGCTGGAGCCGAAGTTCTGCGTGCCGTACGTGCCGGTGAACGCGCCCAGTTCGATGTCGTTCGACGGAATGCGCGGCTTGCGGATGTCGCGCCGGTCGACCTGAGGCTCGATCACCTGCTGCGCCGTGGATTGCTGCGCGCGTGCCAGCGGCGTCACTGCGCCCAGCGCCAGCGCCAGCAGTGCGATCGCGATCGTTCTTGTCTGCATGTGTCGCTCGTCACCCATCAGAAGAAGAATGAAAGTCCGGCCGTGATCGCGCGGTATTCGCTGGTGCGGCGGTCGGACAGGAACGCGGTGTACAGCGTGTAGTCGACGCGCGCGACGAAGCGCTCGGTCAGGTGGAAGCGGACGCCGATCATCGCGTTGGCGAGCTTGGCGTCGGTGGTCGTCGCGCCGACCAGGCTCGCGACCGGAATGTTCCTGAACTTGCCCACCCCGATGCCGATGAACGGCGCCAGGCGCCGATCGGAGAACGGCTCCGCCAGCAGGTTCAGGTGCCAGAAGTCGGTGCCGGAGAACAAACCCTGCACCTGCCCGATCGTCGCCTCGACCGCGAACGCGTCGGCGAGCTTGTAGCCGGTCCACAGCTTCAGCATCGGCTCCGACTTGAACTGGCCCCACGCGCCGCCGAACTCGAGCCGGCGGCGCAGGTAGTCGTCGAGCGCGATGTCGCGGAACGTCTTCTTGCCGCCGGCTTCGGTCAGCGTGGTCTCGAGTTGCGCGCGCTGCACCCAGCCGACCCTGCCGTTCTCCGTGCGCACGCGATACCAGTCGGTGTGGCGCAGCTCGATCTCGATCCACTCGTGGCGCGAGGCGACGTGAAAGATCGGATAGCCGCGCCCCGGTCCCGTGCGCAGCTCGATGTACGGATCGGCGATCTGCACCCGCTCCGCATCGCGTGCCAGCGCCGGCGCGCCGGCGAGCGCGACCCACAGCGCGACGATGCGAGCCAGCCACAGAAGCCACCCGCCGTGAATCAGTTGGTGTTGCACGTTCCTGCTTTCGGGTCCGGCGGCGTGAACATGTTGTAAGCGGCGGTGCTGAATTCATCCTGCCCTTGCGGCACCGGATGGCTGATCCAGTACTCGATCAGCTTGACGTTCGGGTCCTGCACGCTGGTGAAGATGAGCCCCCCGCCGTGCAGAACGCCCATCACCAGCGGCTTGATCAGCAGGCGGCTGGACAGCGGCGCCTCGAACACGACCTCGCCCTGCGCCGAGTAGAAGTTCTTGTAGATGTCCATCGCGCGCATCGCGTCCGGCGTGTTGGCCGGATCGGTCACGTCGACGGTCTGCGCGTTGGCGATGATGCGGAATGCACCGCCGGTGCCGCTCGCGTTGTCGTGGCAGCCCGCGCCGGCGCAGGTGTTGGTCGACACCACGCCGTTGATGTTGGTCTGCAGCGGCGTCAGGAAGATCGGATAGACGCAGCGCTGGAAGTAGACGAACGACAGCTTCTTGCCGGACGCGGCCGGCGGATTGCTCACCAGCGGCGGATTGCCGAAGGGATTGCCCGAGCCGCCGCAGGCGGCAAGGGCGGTCGCCGCCAGCGCGGCGACCGCCCAAGTGCGCCACCGAAGTTGTACTGCCCTTCTGGTCATGGTGTCGGGCACCCGGTTCTTATCCAGTTCGAAATCGTCGTGTACCCGCTGCTGCCGACCGGCAGTACGGCCGAGGTCTGTCCCGTCGCGCCGGCCGGATGCGGGATCGTCGACGGCCTGGCGAGCAGATAGTTCGCCGCCGGATTGCAGGTGTCGGAGACCATCGTCAGCGTGACGTTGAAGTCGCCTTCGGCATCGCCGGTGAGCACGAAGCGGTTGTTGCGGAAGTTCGTCCCGGTCGCGCTGCTGCCCTGCGGCTGATGGCAGCTGATGCAGGTCGAGGTCAGGATCGGCAGCACCTGCGCTTCGAACGCCGCGACATCCAACCGCGTCACCGTGCGCACGCTGTTGTTGCCGTTGAACGGGTCGTTGTAGTACTGGCCGCCGAGGTCGATCCACTCCGACACCAGCCGCTTCTCCGCAGCGTTCAGCATGGTCGCGTGGTTCGGCGCGGAGGCCGGTGGATTCGGATGCTCGGCCAGTGCTGCCGCGCTTGCCTTCAGCCGTTCGCCGAAGATGATCTCCACCAGCCGGCTCTTGCGCGCCAGACCCGTCGCCTCGCCCTCGCTCGCCGTGACATCGACCAGTGCGGGCGCGCGCTGCACGACCGGAACGCCGTCCTCGATGCGCGTCACAGGCTGTCCGTTGGCGTCGAGCAGCGGCTTGCCGACCATCAGGCTCTCGTACGACGCGATGCGCCCGGTGCCGGCGGTGGTAGCGCGCAGGTCGAGCTTGGCCGGATCGCTGTGGCAGTTGATGCAGGTGTTGGCGCCGCGATCGCGCGTCCACAGCGGCTGGATGTGCTCGGGGTAGTTGATGATTCCGTTCGCGGGAACCGCGGTGGCCAGGTTATCGGCCGGATTCGGGTTGCCGGTGTAGCGCAGCGAGATCGACGCGCGCGCCGTCACCCCGGGCTGGCTCGTGTCCGCCCACACGTCGGTGTAGACCGGATCGGACGTCAGGTTCAGCGCGCTCGCGTCGAGCCGGGTGCGCGTCGAGGCCATCGTCTCGCCCGACTGGTGCGCGCCCGCCATCGCGGTCTTGAGTCCGGCCGGCATCGCGTTGACCACGGCGCCCGAGTTCAGCGACGCGCCGCGGCGCGGGCTGTGGCAACCGTCGCAGGTGCGGCGCTCGCCCGGCCGCGCCTGGATCCAGTTGGTGTGGCTCTGGAACGCGCGGCCCTTGGCATCGATCACGAACAGCGCTATCGGCGTGTCGGCCGGAATCTGCAGCTTGAACGAACCGTCGGGCTCGATCGGCGCATAACCGAGGATCTGCTGCTGCTCGAAGTCGGTCTCGCCGATGACGGCACGCAGGCCCATCGTGGACGACGGCGGCGCGACCGCGCGCGTGGCACGGATGAAGCGCGCCGGCGCGCAGTTGTAGGCCGGGTCGGCCGGGTCCTTGATCTTCACGAGGTCGGCGACCTGCGCGCGCGTGTCGTTCGGGTCGGCCGGCGTCGTCTTCGCGATGCCGGCGGTGCAGCCCGCGGGCAGATCGGCGGCGGCCAGCATCCCCTCACCCATGCGTCCCAGCTCGTCGGTGTCGTACACGCTGCGCACCTCGATCAGCGCGAGATTCTGCTGCGCCAGCGCCGCGTCGACGATCGTCGGGTCGGTGGCATTGGGTTCGGCGCGCGCCTGCAGGGGAATCGGATCGGTGAACATGAAGCCCGCCGGCGGCGCGGCGACGATGCGGAACGTCTGCTGCGCCGGATCGAACATGTAGACCGCGTACGAAGGCGGCACGTTGTCCTGCACGGTGTCGGCGGCGACGTCGGCCGGCGCGCGGTTCTCGTCGTTCAGCCGCGCCAGCTCCTCCGGCGTCAGGTTCTGGCACGACGTGACCACGTTGTTCTTCGTTACCTCGCACGGCGCGAACGACAGCAGCACGCGGTTGGTTCCGTCCCACAGCGGATAGGGCGTGGTGACGCGGCCGTACAGCGAGATGCCGCGCTCCATCGCAAGCGGCTGCGCGGTGGCCTGCTTCTGGCCCCCTTGCCGCGGCACCGACGCGCTCGCCGGCGTGTTCTGCTCCGAGTAGTTCGCGGCATCGATGAAAACCAGCGCGCCGCCTTCGTGCGTGCCCG
Organism: Pseudomonadota bacterium; assembly: GCA_029778535.1. Taxonomy (GTDB): domain Bacteria; phylum Pseudomonadota; class Gammaproteobacteria; order Burkholderiales; family Burkholderiaceae_F; genus JAKOQB01. The sequence continues at coordinate 253,432 of JAKOQB010000143.1, forward strand.
ACAGCGGCATCAGGTCCGACGACACGAAGCCCTTGTACGGGCCGTTCGGGTCCATGTCGCGCGGGTGCAGGAAGCTGTTGCCTTCGCTGTGCGCGCCGTACAGCACGAACATGTCGGTGCCGTCCGGCTTCACGCGGAAGACCTTGAAGTGGTTGCGCCCGGCGACGTGGTCCCAGCGGGAGAACATGATGTCGCCGTTGGGGCGCACGACCGGATTGCGGTCGTGGCTCTGGTTGAACGAGATCTGCTGGATGGTCTTGCCGGTCGCATCCATCGTGTGCAGGTTGAACACGCGCTCGCGCTCGTACTCGTCGAGGCCGAAATACGTGCGTCCGAGCGCCTGCGTCGTCTTCGACTTGGTCTGCCGGTTGGAGGAGAACACGAAGCCGCGGCCGGCCGGCAGATACGCGGGATCGACGTCGTCGTCCTGGGTCGAGTCCGTCAGGCGGCGGAACGTGCCGCCGGTGAACCCGCCGGTGGTCATGTCGTATTCCCAGATGTTCCAGCGCCCGGTGCACGCCGGCTGGTTGTCGATCGTCGCGCTGTTCGCGGTCGGGCAGCGCATCGCGAACACGATCTTCTTGCCGTCGTACGACACCTCGGGGTCGGAGACGTCGCCCTGCCCCTGCGTGAAGCGCTCGGTGATGTTGTGCTCGGGTGCGCTCGGCGACGACTTCTCGCGGATCATCAGGTCGCCGCCCGGTGCCGTCGGCGCGCCGTTGGTGGGATTGGCGCGGATGGTGTTGGCGCGCTTCGCGTACGCGAGCGCGACGTCGCCGGCGACCGTGACCGTCGAGTCGTTCGACGAGCCCTTGCAGCCGGCGAGCCCGATGCCGGCCACGGCGATCACCATCCCGTAACTGCCGATGCGTTCAAGAAGTTTCATCATTGCCTCCTGAAACGTCCCGGTCTTTTCACTGCCGAGTTGGGTTGCCTCCGGCCAGCAGGCCGGAGGAAAAGTGAAGCTGGCCTTCGGCGTCGACCACCACCGCATCGACACCGGGAACCGATTCGATCAACCGCAGCCCGCGCGCCGGGCCGAGCACGAACACCGTTTTCGACAGCGCCTCGCTGGTCAAGCCATCGGGCGCGACGACGGTCACGCTGCGCACCGCGCTCGGGGAGCGTCCGGTCGCCGGATCGATCAGGTGGTGATGGCGCACGCCGTCGCGCTCGAAGCAGCGCTCGTAGTCGCCCGAGGTCGAGATCGCCGCGTCTTCCAGCGGCAGCAGCGCGATCACGTCGCCCTTGCGGCGCGGATCGCGGATGCCGATCGTCCATGGGCGCCCGCGCCGGTCGCCGACGATGCGGCTGTCGCCGCCTGCGCTGACGATTCCGTGCGCGATGCCGTGGCGGCGCAGGATCGCGGCGCCGTTGTCGACCGCGTACCCCTTGGCGAACCCGCCGAGATCGATGCGCATGCCGGCGCGCGCGAAGCGGACCGTGCGCGCGTCCCGGTCGAGGGTCAGGTGGCGGTAGCCGACCGCAGCGCGCGCGCGCGCGATCGCTTCATCGCTCGGCGTGATGCCGCGGCGATAGTCGTACAAGTGGCCCACCGCCGCGTAGGTGATGTCGAACGCGCCGCCGGAGAATTCGGAGAACTCGATCGACCGCGCCAGCAGATCGAACAGTTCGTCGCCGATGCGCACCGGGCCGGCGGCCGCGTCGCGATTGACGCGCGACAGCTCCGACTCCGGTTTGTACGGACTCATGCTCGCGTCGATCCGGTGCATTTCCTGCATCACGGCATCGATCGCGGCGCGCGCCGTCGCGCGCTCCTCGCACCAAAGCTCGACGCGGATCGCGGTGCCCATGATCGCTTCGTCGCGGCTTGCCCATTCGCCGCCGCGCGTGCCGGACAGACGCGTGCGCCATGTGGCTTGCGCCGGCGTTGTCGACTGCATCAGTGCGCCGCTTCCTTCCATTCGCTTTTCTATGACGCAGGAGTCCCTTACGCGGGCGGCCGGGCCGCTGGCGTTCGGAAACTCGCCTCCGGATTGTTTCGCTTGACGGCAGAAGAGCTTGTGCGCGCTTTATAGCGGCGAGATCAAATGAATTGCGCGGCGCTCGTCCTTCGTTTTGGGTCGTCCGTTCAAGTGCAGCGCAGTGCTCACTCGCTGGCGAAGCGAGCGTGCCAGCGGTTTCGCACGTCGGGATGATGCTTACGCGCGATCAGCGCATCGAATCGATCGCGGCGGCGGTCGGCGCGCGATCGAACGCAACGGATGAAGCCGTCTGCATGAAACGCGCGCGATCGCTCAGCCGGCGGGAAAGATCTCGTCGAGCGGATGCGCGATCCAGTCGGCCTGCAACCCTGCCTGGAGCCAGCGTCCGAGCCCGTCGTCGCACAGCGCGAGCGTGTTGGCAGGGTCGATGGCGAAGTGGCGGAACGCGGCGACGAGATTCGCGCGCGCCGGATCGCACGTCAGCAGCCATGTGCCCGCCTGCGTTCCGGCGAGCGGCGATACGTAGCCGAGCTTCTCCAACGCCATCAGCACGCGCTCGGCGTCCGCGGGCGTGCTGCGCACCGCGCGTGCGAGCGCCTTGAGCGTCACGCGGCCGCCGTTGTCGCCGCTCCGGCGCGCATTCTGCAGCGCCCGCAGCAGTGCGACCGCGGTGATGAACTCGTTGCCGGGGCGCGTCTCGTCGACGAGGCGCGTCGCGCCCAGCATCGGAGCCGTGGCGGCGATCGCGGCGCCGAACAGGATCACCAGCCACGACAGGTAGACCCACAGCAGGAACAGCGGCAGCACCGCGAACGCGCCGTAGATGTTGGCCACGGTACCCGTGCGGATGTACCACGCGAAACCTTCGCGCATCAGTTCGCCGAGCAGCGCGGCAATCAGCGCACCGACCGCGGCATCGCGCCACCGCACCTTGCGGTTGGGCACCACGACGTAGGCCGCGGCTACGGCGCTGATGCCGAGCACGAACGGGGTGTATTCGAGCACCGTGAAGGCCGCGCCGGGCAGCCGCGCGCTCCAGCCGGCCGACGAGGTCGCGACGTACGATGCCGCGCTCAGGCTGGCGCCGAGCGCGAGCGGGCTGAGCGTGAGCAGGCTCCAGTACAGGAGCACGCGCTGCACCAGCGGCCGGCGCGTGTGAACCTGCCAGATGTCGTTGAACACGCGATCGACGGTCAGGATCATCGACATCGCGGTGAGCAGCAGGAAGACGAGGCCGAACGCGGTCAACCGTCCCGCCTTCGAGGCGAATTCGTTCAGGTAGCGCAGCAGCAGCGGCGCGAACTGTTCGGGCAGCAAGCCGCGCAGCAGTCCCTTCTCGAGCGACACGCGGAATTCCGCGAATAGCGGAAACGCGGTGAACAGCGACAGCGCGACCGCCAGCAGCGGCACGAGCGACAGCATGGTAGCGAACGTCAGCCCGCCGGCGACCTGCGCCAGCCGCACCGCGCGCGCGCGCCGCAGCGCGAAGCGCAACACGTCGCGTGCGCGCGCGAGTGCGGGAGTGACGCGCCGCGGCCATTGATCGATCCGCAACAGCGCGTTGACCGCCGCCGCCAGCGTCGCCCGAGCGCGATCCAACAGCGTCGGTGCCATGCGGTATGGTAACGGCCCGGCCGCTCGCGCGAGATCGAACTTGGAAATCCTGGTGCTCTACTACAGCCGCCACGGCGCCACGCGCAAGCTGGCCGAGCACGTGGCCACCGGCATCGATTCGGTCTGCGGCGCGCACGCGCGGCTGCGCACCGTGCCACCGGTGGCCGCGGTCACGCAGACGGCCGCACCGCCGGTGCCGGCCGACGGCGCGCCGTTTGCCGAGCCGCGCGACCTGGAGGAATGCGCGGGGCTGGCGCTCGGGTCACCGACGCGCTTCGGCAACATGGCCGCGCCGCTGAAGCATTTCCTCGACGGCACCAGCGGTCATTGGCTCGCGGGCACGCTGGCCGGCAAGCCGGCCGCTCTCTTCACGTCGACGTCGTCGCTGCACGGCGGGCAGGAAAGCACGCTGCTGTCGATGATGCTGCCGCTCCTGCATCACGGCATGCTGATCGTCGGCCTGCCGTACACCGAGCCCGAGCTGATGACGACCTGCACCGGCGGCGGACCCTACGGCGCGAGCCACATCGCGCGCCAGCAGGGGGCGGCGTCGATCGCCGACGAGGAGCGGCGGCTCGCGATCGCACTCGGACGGCGGCTGGCGACGATCGCGATGAAGCTCGGCGCATGACGGCCGTCGTCCTCACGCCCTTGCAACGCAGCGCCGGACGGGTCGCCGCCGCGAGCTGGCTCGCGCTGCTGGCGCTCGCCGTGCTGTGGGAATGGTTGCTGGCGCCGCTGCGGCCGGGCGGCTCATGGCTGGTCCTGAAGGCCGTGCCGCTGCTGATCCCGCTGCGCGGCGTCTGGCGCGGTGAGCCGTACGCGCTGCAATGGGCGCTGCTGCTCGCGCCGCTGTACTTCTGCGAAGGCGTGGTGCGCACGTTCGATGCGGCGCCGATCGCGCGGATGGCCTGGCTCGAGCTGTTGCTCGCGCTGGCGTTCTTCGTCGCCGCGATCGTCTATCTGCGGCCGTTCAAACGCGTCGCGCGGCCGGCGCAAAGAGCATGAACCTGGTCGCGCAACTGAAGCAGATCGCCGGCGACGCGAACGTCCTGGTCGACGCGGCCGACATGGCACCCTACCTGACCGACTGGCGCAAGCGCTACACCGGCAGCGCGCAGGCCGTGGTGCGGCCCGGTACCACCGACGAAGTAGCGCAGGTCGTGCGCGCCTGTGTGGCCGCGCGCGCGCCGATCGTGCCGCAGGGAGGCAACACCGGGCTGGTCGGCGGCGGCACGCCGGACGCGAGCGGCCGCGCGGTCGTCATGTCGCTCGTGCGGATCAACCGCGTGCGCACGCTCGACACCGCCAACGACGCGATCACCGTCGAAGCGGGTTGCGTGCTGCAGAACGTGCAGGACGCCGCGCGCGCCGCGCAGCGGCTGTTCCCGCTGTCGCTCGCGGCCGAGGGCAGCGCGACCATCGGCGGCAATCTGTCGACCAACGCCGGCGGCACGCAGGTGCTGCGCTATGGCAACGCGCGCGATCTGACGCTGGGACTCGAAGTAGTGCTGCCGTCCGGCGAGATCTGGGACGGGCTGCGCGGACTGCGCAAGGACAACACCGGCTACGACTTGAAGCACCTGTTCATCGGCGCCGAGGGCACGCTCGGCATCATCACCGCGGCGACGCTGAAACTCTTTCCGCTGCCCGCGGCGCAGGTCACCGCGTTCGCGTCCACCCCGTCGCTGCACGCGGCGCTCGCGCTGCTGAACCGCGCGCGCGCGGCCGCGGGACCCGCACTGACCGCCTTCGAGGTGATGTCCGACCTGTGCCTGCGCCGCTTCGCGCGCGAGTTTCCCGGCGTTCGGCTGCCGCTGCCGCTCGCCTCGCCGTGGTTCGCGCTGCTCGAGCTGTCCGACCACGAGAGCGCCGCGCACGCCGCCGAGCGCTTGCAGGCGATCCTCGGCCCGGCGTTCGAGGCGGACGAAGTCGACGACGCGGTGGTCGCGCAGTCGATCTCCGAGGCGCGGGCGATGTGGGCGGTGCGCGAAGGCATTCCGGAAGCGCACGCGCGCTCCGGCGGCAACGTCAAGCACGACATCGCGCTGCCGGTGTCCGCGATCCCGGACTTCGTCGCCGCGACCGACGCGCAACTTCTGCAGCGATTCCCCTGGATCCAGCCGTCGACGTTCGGCCATCTGGGCGACGGCAACCTGCACTACAACATGGGAACGAAGGACGGTGTGCCGATCGCGGTGGCATTCGAGCATCAGAAGGAGATCAACCGGATCGTTCACGACGCGGTTGCCGCGCGTGGCGGCTCGATCAGCGCCGAGCACGGGCTCGGCCAGCTCAAGCGCGACGACATCGGGCGCTACAAGCCAGCGGTGGAACTCGAACTGATGCGGCGGATCAAGAACGCACTCGATCCGCTGAACCTGATGAACCCAGGCAAGGTGATCTGAAACCGATCGAAGGAGCGTCGATGCGAATCCTGGTCCTCTTTTCTGCCCTCGCCCTGGCGCCGATCGCGCAAGCGCAGACGCTTCGCTGCGAAAGCGCCGATGGCAAGGTCACCTATGCGCAGAACAACTGCCCGCCGGGAACGCAGCCCGCGCGCGTGCTGCCGCCGCCGGGCCAGGTGGTGCCGGAAGAACAGCGCGCGGCCGGGCAGCGCGCGCGCAGCGATGCCAAGGCGCTCGAACGCATCGAGCGCGAGCGCGCGGCCGAGCAGGCGCAGGCGGCGCGAGCGCAGAAGTCCGACCGCCTGCGCGCCGAGGCGCGCGCGCGTACCTGCAAGCGTCTGGCGCTGCGCGTGAAGCAGGCGAAGGACGACGCCGACGCCGCGCCGCTGAACCGCGCGGCGGAGGCGAAACGCAGGCTGAAGAAAGCGCGGGAGAACTACGAGCTGGAGTGCGGCGCGCCGCAGTGATCAGTCCGCCAGTGCGACTCGCGCACCGAACCCGCCGGCCGCCGCGGACAGCGCATGGCGTCCCTCACGCGCGAGGAACTCCGGATCGCTCAGCATCCGCCGCCAGCGGCGCGCGCCGGGCCGGCCCTGATACAGCCCGAGCATGTGCGACACGATCGCGCGCGGCCGTTCTCCCGCTGCGACCGCGCGTCGCAGATAGTCTTCCATCGCGGCGACGATGTCCGCGCGCGCCGGCACCGCTGCGTCCGCATCGAACAGGGACGCGTCGACCTGCGCCAGCAGATACGGATCGTGATAGGCGGCGCGGCCGAGCATCACGCCGTCGACGAACGCAAGCTGCGCGCGCGCCTCGGCCAGCGTGTGCAGCCCGCCGTTGAGCACGAAGGTGGCGGACGGAAAGTCGCGCTTCAGCCGGTGCACGGTGGCGTAGCGCAACGGCGGCACCTCGCGGTTCTCCTTCGGGCTCAGCCCCTTCAGCCACGCGTTGCGCGCGTGCACGATGAACACGCGGCAGTCGGCGTCGAACAGATGGCCGACGAAATCGCGCACGAAGCCGTAGTCCTCGTTGCGGTCGAGCCCGATCCGGTGCTTGACCGTGACCGGGATCGACACCGCGTCGCGCATCGCGCGCACGCAGTCCGCGACCAGCGCCGGCTCGGCCATCAGGCAGGCGCCGAACGAGCCGCGCTGCACGCGCTCCGACGGACAGCCGCAGTTCAGGTTGATCTCGTCGTAGCCCCAGCGCTCGCCGAGCCGCGCGCAATGCGCCAGTTCGTCGGGCTCGGAGCCGCCGAGTTGCAGCGCGACCGGACGCTCGGCGGAATCGAAGTCCAGATGGCGCGCCAGGTCGCCGTGCAGAAGCGCGCCGGTCGTGATCATCTCCGTGTACAGCCGCGCGCGACGCGACAACGTGCGATGAAAGTAGCGACAATGCCGGTCGGTCCAGTCGAGCATCGGCGCCACGCAAAAGCGCCACGGCGAACTGGACAAGGGATGAACCGGCGGTAAAGTCACGGCGGATCAGACAGGAGACGGGAGAGGATTATGCGTTACGAGCCTTCTTCGGCCCGCGCCGCGACGCGCACCGCCACCGAGACCGCCGGGGCGTTCGAAACGCCGCCGGCGGCGGCGCCCGGCGACCGCGCCGCGTTCCTGCTCGAGTTCCTGCGCCATCCGCGGCAGATCGGCTCGGTCGTGCCGAGTTCGTCCTTTCTCGAACAGCGGCTCGTGCGCGCGACGGACGCGGCGAACGCGCGCGCGATCGTCGAACTCGGCCCCGGCACCGGCGGCACGACACGCGCGCTGCTGCGCGCGCTGCGCGCCGATGCGCATCTGCTGGCGATCGATCTGTCGCCGAGCTTCTGCGCGCGGCTGGCCGCGCGCGTGCACGATCCGCGGCTCGCGATCCAGCGCGGCAGCGCCGAGCACATCGAGGAGTTTCTCCGCCAATGGCGGCTGCCGCGCGCCGATGCGATCGTCTCCGGCATTCCGTTCTCGACCATGCCGCCGGACGTGGCCGACCGCATCGCGCGCGCGATCGAAGCGGCGCTGGCGCCGGGCGGCCGCTTCGTCGCCTATCAGGTGCGCGCCGACGTCGCGCGCTACGCGAGCCGCTATCTGGGCGCGCCGATCAAGCGCTGGGAATGGCGCAACGTGCCGCCGCTGCAGGTGTTCACGTGGAGAAAGAAGGTGTGAAGATTTCATCGCGAGCGGCCCGAGGTCGCGCCGAGCAGCGGACCTGTACCGAGCCGTACAGCGAGCAGCGGAGGCGTGAGATCGGGCCGCGCAGTAGAAGGATTCGCGCCTTCGGACCCTAAAGCTTCAGCAGCCACTGAATCACCTGCTTGATCAGGAAGCCGAAGATCCCGAACGCGAGCACGAAGAACAGCACGAAGGTGCCGAAGCGCCCGGCCTTCGACTCCCTGGCCACGCTCCAGATGATGAACAGCATCAGCGCGATGAACGCACCGATGCCCCAGGTCAGCCCGAACTCGGAGATCTGCTGCTCGGTCAGCCCGAAGAGCGTCGACTCCATCGCCGCTACATCCGCGGCGGCGCATCGTCGGCATCAACCAGCTCGCGATACGCGTGCCAGGTCGCGTGCCCGATGATCGGCACGGTGATCACGAAGCCGATCATCAACGTCGCCATCGACAGCACCGACAGCGCCATGATCAGCGTCGCCCACAGCGCCATCGGCAGCGGGTTGTCGCCGACCGCGCGCACGCTGGTCAGAGCCGCGCGCTTCACGTCGACCGCGCGATCGAGCAGCAGCGGCGCCGAAACGACCGTCAGCGCGAACACGAACGCGGCGCCCAGCCCGCCGGCGAGCACCCAGAGCCAGAACGCAAGCGCGCTCTGGTCGGCCGCCGCGTAGCGCAGGAAATCGAGCGGCGACGCGATCCGCGCGCCGACGAACAGGCGAAACAGCAGCGCGGAGGCGAGCACCCACGCGGTGCCGGCGCAGAACAGCAGCGCGCCGAGCACGACCAGCGGCCGCGTACCGCGCCGCCACGCCGCGATCGCATGCGCGAGCCTGGGCCGCTCACCCAGCGCACGACGCCGGCTCAGCTCGTACAAGCCGGTGGCGAGGATCGGGCCGACCAGCACGAAGCCGCTCAACGCGCCCGGCATCAGCAGCCACGCGCGCAGCGTCAGCGTCAGGATCGCCAGGCCGCCCAGCGCGATCAGCAGGCCGTGCAGCAGGCTCGGGCCCGGCGCGGCGAGCAGATCGCGATAGCCGAGCTCGAGCCACGCCAGCGGCCGCAACGTGTCGATGCGACGCACGGATAACGGGACACGCGACGGCGCGGCGGAAGAAGACATGATCGAAGGCCGCAGCTTAGAGCTTGTCCGTGAGTAATTCGTACGATGCACGAATTATTCACGGACAAGCTCTTACGTCCGAAGAGACTACGGCGCGCGGAGGACCTGACGCGCGGGCGTGCGTGTGCGAGCATCGCGGCTGCTCCAGATCGCGCGGTAAGCGAAGCGCCGCGCGCGCACGGACGCACCGATCTTCGCTCGGAACATGCTCGAGCCCACCACGCAGTACAGTCAACTCGACCTGGCACGGGCCGCGCAAAGGCTGCGCGAGGAAACCGATCTGCTGTGCGCGCTCGAGGCGCGCGGCGGGCTGTCGCAGCGCGCGCCGGCCGCGAGCTTCGACCTCGAGGCGTACCTGATCGATCGCACCGGGCGCCCGGCGCCGCAGGGCGGCGCGCTGGTGGCGCAGATCCAGGCGCCGACGGTCGCGCCCGGCCGCACCGCGTTCCAGGCGCTGTTGCGCATCGGCGCGCAGCCGATCGCCGCCGACGGCGTCGCGCGGCTGCTGCGCGACCTGCAGTCGGTGCTGGCGCGCTGCCATGAGGCCGCGCAGGCGCTGTCGCTGCGGTTGCTCGCGATCGGCCTGCTGCCGACCATCGACGATGCGGATCTGGCCGCGGCGAACATGACCGTGGAATCCGATCGCGCCGCGGCGCAGGCCATGTGCCGGATCGAGATCGAAGGCATCCGCGAACGGCTCGCGACCGAGCACCGCGGCATCGTCGCGATCGCTGCTGCGACATCGCTGCGCGCGCACCTGCAGGTGGCGCCCGAAGTCGCCGCGCGCTTCTACAACTCGTCGATGATCGCCGCGTTTGCGACCACCGCGCTGGCTGCCAATTCGCCGTACCTGTTCGGCGCCGAACTGTGGGACGACACGCGCGTGGCGTTGCTGGAGGAGCCGACCGCGCCGCCGCCGCCCTTCATCGCGTCGGCGGAGGACTACTTCCGCGCCAACCTCGAACACCCGACCGCCACCGTCGCCGCCGCGGATGCGCCCCACCGCTTCACCCAGCTGCGCCGGCACAACGAGGAAATGCCGCGCTTCACCCACCTGCAGGTCGGATTCGGCGCGGACGGCTCGCCGCATCTGCGGATCGAGCAGCGCGCGATGGCGCCGGGACCGACGCCGGCCGACACGCTGGCCAACCTCGCGTTTCACTACGGGCTGAGCGCATCGCTCGCGACCGAGCCCGATCCGCCAGAGGCCCGCATCGACGCCGCCACCGCGCACGCCAACCTGCTCGCGGTGGCACGCGGCGGGCTTGCCGCGGAAGTCGCATGGCTGGACCGCGAGCGGATGCCGCTGCGCACGCTGGCGATCGTCGAGCTGATCGAGCGCGCCTACGAGGGATTGCATCAGCTCGGCGTCGACGAGGACATCGCGCAGAGGCACCTGTCGCTGATCGAACGCCGCGTCGCCAACGGCCAGACCGGCGCCGTGTGGCAGCGCCGCTTCGTGCAGGCGCACGGCCGCAACTTCGGGCTGCTGGTGCGCGAATACGCGGCGCGCCAGCTCGGCGGCGCGCCGGTTCACGAGTGGAACCTGCGCCGGCTTACGTAGTCGCGCGCTCGACCGCCGCGGGCCGGCGCAGGCCGAGCAGCTCGTTGCCGATAAGCGCGGCGAGCACGATTGCGCCGCCGTAGAGCGTGGAGGCCGACGGCGTTTCGCCGGCGCCGAGCCATGCCCACAGCGGGCCGAGCACGACCTCCAGCAGCGCCAGCAGCGATACCTCGGGGGCGGTCAGGCTGCGCGTGGCGACGACCATCAGCATGCACGGCACGCCGAGCTGGAAGATTCCCAGCGCCGCCAACAGCGCGATGTCCGTCGGCGTGGCGCGCAACGGCAGGGCGAACGGCAGCATGAGGATCGCGGAGAACACGCCCCCCAGCAGCACGGATGGAACGAGATCGACCTGCGCGCGCGACTTCTGCAGCGTGACGAGGTTGATCGCGGAGGCCAGTGGCACCGAGAACGCGATCAGCATGCCGACCAGGTGGTTGCCGGTCGGCCCGCCGCCGGCATCCTGCGAGAACATCCAGCCCATGCCGACCATCGCGGCGACGATCGCGATCCACGTGCGCGTCGGGATCCTGACGCGCAGCACCAGCCGTGCCAGGATCGCGGTGACCAGCGGCGCGACGCTGAGCACCAGCAGCGTGTTGGCGGTCGTCGTCAGCGTCAGCGCGAGCATGAACGCGCTGAACATCACCGCCCACATCGCGCCCGAAACCAGGCCCGGGATGCCGGTAGCGAACGACGCGCGGAATCCCTCGCGGCGCAGGTGCGCAAGCGCCACGAGCACGGTCAGCGCGGCGAACAGGCTGCGCCAGAACGTGACTTCGTAGCGACCCTGCGCCTGCAGTTCCGGCGTGAGGTGCCGCGTGACGACGCCCGCCGTCGACCATAGCACCGGCACGACGATCATCAGCGCGAGCGCGCGGCGGTGGGCTCGGCGGTCGGGTTCGGTCCTCATAAGGACAAGGAAAGGCAGTATTCACCACAGAGGCACGGAGACACAGAGAAAAAGCTTCTGTTGTTCTCTGTGCCTCTGTGCCTCTGTGGTTGATCCAGGTCTTTGATTCACGCCGCGTCGCGCTCGGCGCGCTTGCGCTCGTGTTCCTTCAGATACCGCTTGCGCAAGCGGATGTTCCGCGGCGTCACCTCGACCAGCTCGTCGTCGGCGATGAACTCGACCGCGTATTCGAGCGTGAGCCTGATCGGCGGCACGAGGTCGATGTGCTCGTCCTTGCCGGCCGCGCGCACGTTGGTCAGCTTCTTCTCCCGGATCGGGTTGACCACCAGATCGTTGTCGCGCGAGTGGATACCGATGATCATGCCCTCGTACAGCTTGTCGCCGGGGCTGACGAACATGCGACCGCGCTCCTGCAGCTTCCACAGCGCGTAGGCGACCGCCTCGCCGTCGTCCTGCGACACCAGCACGCCGTTGCGGCGTTGCCCGACGTCGCCCGGCCTGACCGGTGCGTAGTCGTCGAAGATGTGGCTCATCAGCCCGGTGCCGCGCGTCAGCGTCATGAACTCGCCCTGGAAGCCGATCAGTCCGCGCGCCGGAATGCGGTACTCAAGCCGCACGCGGCCGCGGCCATCGGGCTGCATGTCCGAAAGAACGCCCGCGCGCCGGCCGAGCTCTTCCATCACCGCGCCCTGGTGCTGCTCCTCGATGTCGACCGTCAGCAGCTCGTAGGGTTCATGTTTGACGCCGTCGACGTCCTTCAGCAGCACGCGCGGGCGTGATACCGCCAGCTCGTAGCCCTCGCGCCGCATGTTCTCGATCAGGATCGTCAGGTGCAGCTCGCCGCGGCCGGCGACCTCGAATACGGTCTCGTCGCTGGTCTCCTTCATCCGCATCGCGACGTTGGACTTCAGCTCCCGCTCCAGCCGTTCACGCAGTTGGCGGCTGGTCACGTACTTGCCCTCGCGGCCCGCCAGCGGCGACGTGTTCACGCAGAAGTTCATCACCAGCGTCGGCTCGTCGACGCGCAGCAGCGGCAGCGCATCGGGCGCGTCGACCGGGCAGATCGTCGAGCCGATGCCGATCTCGTCGATGCCGTTGACCAGCACGATGTCGCCGGCCAGCGCCTCGTCGACCAGCTCGCGCTCCAGCCCTCTGAACTTCAGCACCTGGTTGATGCGCCCCTTGATCGGCGCCGCATCCGGGCCGTTAAGCACGACGACTTCCTGCCCGGAGCGGATGCGGCCGCGCGTGATGCGGCCGATGCCGATCTTGCCGACGTAGCTCGAATAGTCGAGCGAACAGATCTGCAGCTGCAGCGGCCCGAGTGGATCGTCCTCGCGCTGCGGCACGTACTCGAGGATCGCATCGAACAGCGCGCGCATGTCGCCGTCGCGCACGTCGGGACGCGTGCCCGCGTAGCCGCCGAGCGCCGAGGCATAGATCACCGGAAAGTCGAGCTGCGCCTCGGTCGCGCCGAGCTTGTCGAACAGGTCGAAGGTCGCGTTGACCACGTAGTCCGGCCGCGCGCCCGGGCGGTCGATCTTGTTGACCACCACGATCGGTTTGAGCCCCAGCGCGAGCGCCTTGCGCGTGACGAAGCGCGTCTGCGGCAGCGGCCCCGCGACCGCGTCGACCAGCAGCAGCACGCCGTCGACCATCGACAGCACGCGCTCGACCTCGCCGCCGAAATCGGCGTGCCCGGGGGTGTCGACGATGTTGATGTGGGTGCCGGCGTAATCGACCGCGCAGTTCTTGGCGAGGATCGTGATGCCGCGCTCGCGTTCGAGGTCGTTGCTGTCCAGCACCCGTTCCGCGACCTGCTGGTTCTCGCGGAACGTGCCGCTCTGCTGCAGCAGCTTGTCCACGAGCGTGGTCTTGCCGTGGTCGACGTGGGCGATGATCGCGATGTTGCGCAAGGCTCTATGCATCTTCAGCTTTCGTGGTTCATCCGGTCCGCACCAGCCGCAGCGGTGCGAGCATTCCATCGGCGCCGATCGACGCCACGCCGAGCAGTCCCGCCGCACCGTAAACGCGCACGCGCGGCGACGGCGCCGCGTTCGTTTCCACCGTCTGACCGTGCAGCAGTCGCGCGGCGTCGGCATCGTTCAGTTCGATCCGTGCCAGCGACGCCAGCAGCGTATCGGCCGGCAGCAGCCAACCGCGCCGCGCCGCCGGCGGCATTTGCTCGAGCGCGGCCAGGTCCACGGCGCGCTCGAGCGTCAGCGCGCCGACGCGCGTCCTGCGCAGCGCAGCGAGGTGCGCGCCGCAGCCGAGCGATGCGCCGATGTCCTCCGCCAGCACGCGCACGTAGGTGCCCTTGCTGCACTCGACCTCGATGCGCGCGCGGTCGCCGTCGAAGTCGAGCAGCCGCAGCCGAGCGATCCGCACCTGCCGCGGCGCGCGTTGGACCTCGATGCCCTTGCGCGCCAGCGCGTACAGTGGCCGGCCCTCGTGCTTCAGCGCCGAATGCATCGGCGGCACCTGCTCGATCGTGCCGGTAAGGCCCGCCAGCACCTGCTCGACGGCGCCGCGCGCGACCGCGACCGCGCGCGTCTCGATCACCTCGCCCTCGGCGTCGCCGGTCGACGTGCGCACCCCGAACTGCAGCGTCGCCTCGTACGCCTTGTCGGCGTCGAGCAGGTCGGCCGAGAACTTGGTCGCCTCGCCGAAAGTCAGCGGCAAGAGGCCGCTCGCCAGCGGATCGAGCGTGCCCGTATGCCCCGCCTTGGCCGCATTCAGCAGCCGCCGCGCCTTCTGCAGCGCAAGGTTGGACGTGATGCCGCTCGGCTTGTCGAGCAGCAGCACGCCATCGACCGGCTCATTTGCCAACTGAGCCCGGCAAGTGCGTGCCACGGCTCACTCGTTCGGGTGTTCGGGCTTGCCGATCGCGCGGTCGATCAGCCGGTCGATCTCGAAGCCGCGCTCGACGCTGGTGTCGTGCACGAAGTGCAACCGCGGCACCGTGTGGATGTGCAGCCGCTTGAACAGCAGGTTGTGCAGGTGCCCCGCGGCCGCGTTCAGCCCGTGCGCGGCGACTTCCGGATCGCCGCCGATCACGGTGAAGAACACCTTCGCGTGCGCGTAGTCCGGCGTCAGTTCGACACCGCTGACAGTCACCAGCCCGACGCGCGGATCGCGCACCTCGCGCGGGATCAGCTCGCCCAGATCGCGCTGGATCTGGTCGGCGATGCGCGCACCGCGCGCGGGTTTCTTCGACGGCTTCATGCGGCTCGCGCATTACAGCGTCCGCGCGACCTCCTGCACCTCGAATACTTCGAGCTGGTCGCCTTCCTTGATGTCGTCGTAGCCCTTCAGGCTCAGGCCGCACTCGAAGCCGGCCTTGACCTCGCGCACGTCGTCCTTAAAGCGCTTCAGCGACGCCAGCTCGCCCGTCCAGATCACCACGTTGTCGCGCAGCAGGCGCGCCTGCGCGGTGCGCTTGACCACGCCGTCGAGCACCATGCAGCCGGCGACCGAGCCGACCTTCGGCACGCGGAAGATCTGGCGGATCTCGACCAGCCCCAGCACCTGCTCGCGCTGCTCCGGCGCCAGCAAGCCGCTCAAGGCCGCCTTCACGTCGTCGACCGCATCGTAGATGATGTTGTAGTAGCGGATCTGAATGCCGTTCGTTTCGGCGAGCTTGCGCGCCGACTGGTCGGCACGCACGTTGAAGCCGATGATCACGGCCTTGCTCGCCAGCGCGAGGTTGACGTCGCTCTCCGTGATGCCGCCCACCTGTGCGTGCACGACCTGCACCTTGACCTCGTCGGTCGACAGCTTCGTCAGCGCGTGCACCAGCGCCTCCTGCGAGCCCTGCACGTCGGCTTTGATGATCAGCGGCAGCGTGCGCGCGGCGCCCTCGCCCATCGATTCGAACATGTTCTCCAGCTTCGCCGCCTGCTGCTTGGCGAGCTTGGTGTCGCGGAACTTGCCCTGCCGGTACAGCGCGATCTCGCGCGCCTTGCGCTCGTCGCCGAGCACGATCAGCTCGTCGCCGGCGGCCGGCACGTCGGACAGGCCCTGGATCTCGACCGGGATCGACGGCCCCGCCTCGGGGATGCTCTTGCCCGCTTCGTCCAGCATCGCGCGCACGCGGCCGAACGCGGAGCCGGCGAGCACAACGTCGCCGCGCTTCAGCGTGCCTGCCTGCACCAGCACGGTGGCGACCGGGCCGCGGCCCTTGTCGAGCTTGGATTCGATGATCAGGCCCTTGGCCGGGGCATCCTTCACCGCAGTGAGCTGCTTGACCTCGGCCTGCAGCAGCACGTTCTCCAGCAGCTCGTCCACGCCCTGGCCGGTCTTGGCCGACACCGGCACGAACGGGGAGTCGCCGCCGTATTCCTCCGGCACGACTTCGTTGGCAACCAGCTCCTGCTTCACGCGCTCGGGATTGGCCTCCGGCTTGTCGATCTTGTTCAGCGCCACGACGATCGGAACGCCCGCGGCTTTCGCGTGCGCGATCGCCTCCTTGGTCTGCGGCATGACGCCGTCATCGGCCGCGACGACCAGGATCACGATGTCGGTCGCCTTGGCGCCGCGCGCGCGCATCGCGGTGAACGCCTCGTGGCCGGGCGTGTCGAGGAACGTGATGATCCCGCGCGGCGTCTCGACGTGATAGGCGCCGATGTGCTGAGTGATGCCACCGGCCTCGCCCGCGGCGACCTTGGTGCGGCGGATGAAGTCCAGCAGCGACGTCTTGCCGTGGTCGACGTGGCCCATGATCGTGACGACCGGCGGGCGCGGTTCGGCGACCGCCTCCGAAACGGTCGCCGCCTCGGTTTCCGCCAGCAGTGCCTCGGGCGAGTCGAGCTTGGCGGCGAGCGCCTTGTGACCCATCTCCTCGACCACGATCATCGCGGTCTCCTGGTCGAGCACCTGGTTGATGGTCACCATCTGGCCCATCTTCATCAGCACCTTGATGACCTCGGAAGCCTTGACCGCCATCTTGTGGGCGAGGTCGGCAACCGTGATCGTCTCGGGCACCGAGACATCGCGCACGATCGGCTCGCTCGGCATCGCGATCGGTGCGCGCTCTTCCTCGCCGCGCCCGGGACGCCGCCCCTTCGGACCGCGCCAGCCGGCCGCACCGGTGTCGCCGCGCGTCTTCAGCGCGCGTTTCTTCGCGGCGTCCTCGGACCACGACGACGCGAGCTTGCCCGACTTGACTTCCTTGACGCCGGGCTTCTTCTCTTCCTTCTTCGCCTCGGCAGGCTTGGCCTCGACCTTGGCCACCGGCTTGTGCAGCGTGCCCTCGGCCGCCGGTGCCTTCACGACCTTGCGCGGTGCGGCCATCATGGTCTTGATGGCGGCGACCTCCTCCTCCGCCTTGCGGCGCGCGCGCTCCTGCGCGAGCTGCGCTTCCTTCGCAACCTTGTCGGCCGCGGCCTGCTCGGCCTTCACGCGCTCGAGATCGGCCTGCGCGCTCGCCTCGCGCGCACGCGCGGCTTCGAGCTCCTGCTCCTCCTTGCGCTGCGCCTCCAGCACCTCGCGCTGCGCGCGCTCGGCGCGCTCGCGCGCCTCGGCCGTCTGGCGCGCGGCGAGCTCGGCCTGGCGCCGCGCCTCTTCCTCGCGCTTGCGCAGCTCGGCTTCGTCGATCACCGGCGCCGCCGGCGCCGGCGCGACGGCCTCCGCTTCGCTTTCGGCATCGCGCTTGACGAACACGCGTTTCTTGCGCACCTCGACCTGGATCGTGCGCGCCTTTCCGGTCGCGTCGGCCTGCTTGATCTCGGAGGTCTGCTTGCGCGTCAGCGTGATCTTGCGCTTTTCGGCCGCCTCGCCACCGTGCGCGCGGCGCAGCGATTCGAGCAGGCGCGCCTTGTCGTCTTCCGACAGGACGTCGTTCTCGGCGGCCTTGTTCACTCCGGCGGCACGCAGCTGCTCGAGCAGCATCGGCGGCGGGAGCTTCAGCTCCGCGGCGAATTGGGCGACGGTATTGCTGGCCATGTTGTCCTCTTCAACTTCTGTTTCGGGCAGGTCCGCTGCCTGTCTAGGCGAACCAGTGCGCGCGCGCCGCCATGATCAGCACCTTGGCGCGCTCCTCATCGATTCCGGTCATCTCGGTCAGCTCGTCGACCGCGAGCTCGGCGAGGTCATCGCGCGTGTGCAGGTTGTTGGCCGCCAGCTTCGCGGCCAGCTCGTTGTCCATGCCATCGAGCTCGAGCAGCGACTTGTCGACCTTCTCCAGGTTCTCCTCGCGTACGATCGCCTCGGTCAGCAAGGCATTGCGCGCGCGGTTGCGCAGCTCCTCGACCGTTTCCTCGTCGAACGCCTCGATCTCCAGCAGCTCGGACACCGGCACGTACGCGATCTCCTCCAGCGTGGCGAAGCCTTCCTGGATCAGGATGTTGGCGACCTCCTCATCGACGTCGAGCTTCTCGACGAACAGCGCGCGCACGTTGGACTGCTCGGATTCCTTCTTCTGCGCCGATTCGTCGGCGGTCATGATGTTGATCTGCCAGCCGGTCAGCTCGCTCGCCAGCCGCACGTTCTGGCCGCTGCGGCCGATCGCGATCGCGAGGTTGTCCTCGTCGACCACCACGTCCATCGCGTGCTTGTCCTCGTCGACCAGGATCGACGACACGTTGGCCGGAGCCAGCGCGCCGATCACGAATTGCGCCGGGTCATCCGACCACAGCACGATGTCGACCCGCTCGCCGGCCAGTTCGTTGGTCACCGCCTGCACGCGCGAGCCGCGCATGCCCACACAGGTGCCGATCGGATCGATGCGGCGATCGTTGGTCCAAACGGCGATCTTGGCGCGCACGCCCGGATCGCGCGCGGCCGACTTGATCTGCAGCAGGCCCTGTTCGATCTCGGGCACTTCCAGCTCGAACAGCTTCTTCAGGAACTCCGGCGACGTGCGCGACAGGATCACCTGCGGGCCGCGCGCCTGGCGGTCGATCTTGGCCACGAACGCGCGCACGCGGTCGCCGACGCGCAGGTTCTCCTTCGGGATCATCTCGGACCTGGGCAGCCGCGCCTCGATCTTGCCGGCCTCGATGATCAGATCGCCCTTGTCGAGCCGCTTGACGGTGCCGCTGACGATCTCGTCGCCGCGCGCCAGAAACTCGGTCAGCAACTGCTCGCGCTCGGCGTCGCGGATCTTCTGCAGGATCGCCTGCTTGGTGTCCTGCGCGAAGCGGCGGCCAAGGGTTTCCTCGCGCTTCGGCAGCGCCTCCTCGATGTACTCATCGACCTCGATGTCGGGGATCTGCTCCTTCGCCTCCGACAGGATGATCTGGTGCCCGGGCTCCTGCAGTCCGGCCTCGTCGGGCACCACCAGCCAGCGGCGGAATGCCTCGTAGTCGCCGGTCTCGCGATCGACCGCCACGCGGATATCCACGTCTTCCTCGTCGAACAGCTTCTTGGTCGCGCCCGCGAGCGCGGCTTCGAGGGCGCCGAACACCACGTCGCGCGGCACGTTCTTCTCACGCGCCAGCACGTCGACCGTCAGCAGAATTTCTCTTCCGTTCATCGCCCACTCCTGAAATCCAGTTCCGGCACCAGCCGCGCCCGATCGACGTCGGCCAATGCAAACTCCACTACCTTCGGCGCCGCGGCCGGCGACCCTTCGCCCGACCTTGCCGCCGGCTTGCGCTTCGACGGCGAGCGCGGCTGCGGCACCGCCGCCTCGCTCACCTGCACCACGATCTGCTCGTGTCCGTCGGCGCCGCGCACCTCCAGCAGACGGCCGCGCAGGCGCTTGCGCCCATCGACCGGCGCGAACAGATGGAAATTCGCCTCCGCACCGATGAAGCGCCGGTAATCGTCGGCCCGTCGCAGCGGCCGGTCGAGCCCCGGCGAGGAGACCTCGAGCCGCTCGTAATGAACGCCCTCGACGGCGAACAGGTGCGTGAGCTGGTGGCTCAGGCGCTCGCAGTCGTCGATGCGGATGCCCATCGGGGTGTCGATCGACACCCGCAGCAGGCCGCCGAGACGCTCGACGTCGACCAGTTCGTAGCCCAGCCCTTCGGCGGTCCGCTCGACCAACGCAATCAATTCCGCCGTTGCCCTGCTCACTTCAATCTCCCGCCGCGCTCCGAGGCGAAATCCAAAAAAAAATGGGCATGAAGCCCATTCCTCCGTTCCAACAGGCCCGCGCGTTCGGCAAGAACCGCGAAATCCCGGAACCGTACGCGCTGCGATCAGAGGGCCGATCGGACTGCGATGACCGGACCTTTCCGACAGGCTTGCATTATAGGGGCGCGAGGCGTCGGTCTCAAGTTCGCGCCCGGGAAGAATGCTCTAACCGAAGCCGCGCGGCTTGCCGCGACGAGAACGCATCGGCCCCTGGCCCGGTCCGTAGCCCTGACCAAAGCCCTGCCCGCGTCCGGCGCCGTAGCCTCGGCCATGGTGCGTGCCGGCCGCGATGTAGCTCACCGTGCTGGTCATCGGATCGGGCTGGCGCGGCGGTCCCTGCCGCTGCGGCTTGTTGCGCCGGGCGCCCGGGCCGCCCGGCCCGCCCTGGCCCTGCGGGCGCGACCGCAGTTCATCGACGGAAATGCCCAGGTCATGCGTCCACGCCTGCACCCAGTCGGGCGACAGTTCCTGGTAGCGGCCGCGCGTCAGCGAGCGCGGCAGCTGCACCGCGCCGAAGCGGGTGCGGATCAGCCGGGTCACCTCGAGGCCGACCGCCTCGAACATGCGCCGCACCTCGCGGTTGCGGCCTTCGCTGAGCGCGACGCGATACCAGTGGTTCGCGCCCTGCCCGCCGGCGTCGTCGATTCGCGCGAAGCGTGCCACCCCGTCCTCGAGCTGAACGCCGTCGAGCAGGCGCTGCCGCTGCTCGTCGCTGCACTGGCCGAACACGCGCACCGCGTACTCGCGCTCGACCTCGTAGCGCGGGTGCATCAGCCGGTTCGCCAGTTCGCCCGAGGTGGTGAAGATCAGCAGGCCCTCGGTGTTGAAGTCGAGCCGCCCGACCGCGACCCAGCGCCCACCCGACACCTTCGGCAGGTTGTCGAACACGCTGGGGCGATGCTCGGGATCGTCCTGCGACACGATCTCGCCCGCCGGCTTGTGATACAGCAGTACGCGCGGCGGGCGCCCCGCGCCCCTGAGCCGCAACTGCAGCGGCTTGCCGTTCACCCGCACCTGGTCGGTGGGCATCACGCGCTGGCCGACGTGCGCGGGCTCGCCGTTGACCGAAACGCGCCCGGCGATGATCAGCTCTTCCATGTCGCGGCGCGAGCCGATGCCGGCGTCGGCCAGCACCTTGTGCAGCTTCTCCGACTGCGCGTTCAGCGCCTGCTTGGCGGCGCGGCGGCCGCGCTCGAGCAGGTCGCGCGGCAGCGGCGTGGCCGCCATCGCGGCCATGTTGATGTCGTCGCCTTCGCCCACCAGCGGCAGCGCAGGGGCGGCAGCTTCGGCGGCGACGGACTCGCCTTGCGGCGGCGTGGCATCGGCGCGTTGGCCACGACCC
Source organism: Pseudomonadota bacterium (assembly GCA_029778535.1). Lineage (GTDB taxonomy): Bacteria > Pseudomonadota > Gammaproteobacteria > Burkholderiales > Burkholderiaceae_F > JAKOQB01. Next base: position 274,591 of record JAKOQB010000143.1, read on the forward strand.
CTGCCGCGGCGTCGGCGTCCGCGCCCGCCGCGTTGGGGGCGGTCGTCCGACCCGGCATCGACGGTGTCGCGCGCACCCTCGGGCGCGCCTTCGTCCGCGGCACCCGCGGTGGGCGGCGTCGCCGGGGCGGCATTGCCTCCCACGGAATCGTCGGGCAGCGAGCCGGTGTTGTCCTGGTCTTCGACAGGGCGTATCGCGTGCGTCATGACTGGGCTTCGGAAGTGGCGGCCACCGTGGCGGTGTCCGCATCGGATTCGGGAAGGAGAGCGGCGGGCTGATCCGCCGTGGCGGCGGCCGCGAACTGAAGTTCGAATTCGGCGGCCCCCGCTGACTCATTGCCCGCGGCGAGCGCCGGCAGTTCTTCGAGCGAACGCAGGCCAAGGTCGTCGAGAAACGCGCGCGTGGTGGCCAGCAGCGCGGGCCGGCCCGGCGTCTCGCGGTGGCCGATCACCTCGACCCAGCCGCGCTCCTCGAGCGTCTTGAGCACCTGCGTGGAGACGGTCACGCCGCGGATCTCCTCGATGTCGCCGCGCGTGACGGGCTGCCGGTAGGCGATGATCGCCAGCGTCTCGAGCACCGCGCGCGAATACCTGGGGGGCTTTTCGGGATTGAGGCGGTCGAGGTAGGGCCGCATCGACGGCCGGCTCTGGAAGCGCCAGCCCGAGGCCAGTGCCACCAGCTCGATGCCGCGGCCCTGCCAGTCGCGCTTCAGTTCGTCCAGCAGCACGCGCAGCGTGTCGGCGTTCAGCTCATCGGCGAACAGCTGGCGCAGTTCCGCGATCGGCAGCGGCTGCTGCGCCGTCAGCAATGCGGTCTCGAGGACGATCTTCGCCTCTTGTGTGTTCATGCTTCCGCGTTCAAATGGTTGCAGGTCATCAATGCGATCGCATCGGCGGGCCGCGCAGCGATGCGCCGGCCGGACCTGCCAATGCGCGCCATCAAGCACAAAGTCCGGACGATCGGTCCGGCAAATCATTACCCGGTAGTTGAGGTCTGGCCGCGCCGCAGACGCCGTTCAGTGCCTGCCTGCGTTGCGCCGTCACAGACGATTCGCAACACGGGACCGTCCGGCCGAGGTTGCCGCGGGTCGCGTCGACTTCACGCGCCTCGTCCTGCGGCAATCGAAGTCAATCCAGGACGGTCAATTCGATGGCTGGGCAGTTTATCACGCGGTATTGCACCGACAAGCGCGTGTTCGCACCCGCATTCGGACGAACTTGCGCGCGGCACTTGCATTTCCATTCAGTACTGTATAAATTAACAGTCAACCTCGGCACGGAGAGACACGATGGCTGCCACCGACACCCCCGCCCCGCTCACTCCCCGCCAGAGCGAGATCCTGGAATTCATCCAGCAGGCGCTCATCGAGCACGGCGCACCGCCGACGCGCGAGGAGATCGCGCGCGCGTTCGGCTTCCGCTCGCTGAACGCCGCCGAGCAGCACCTGCAGGCGCTGGCAAGAAAGGGCCTGATCGAACTGGTAGCCGGCACCTCGCGCGGCATCCGCGTGAAGGACGCGGTGCATGCGCTGCGCGAGGCGGCCAAGGAATTCGGCTTGCCGCTGGTGGGCAAGGTGGCCGCCGGCAGTCCGATCCTGGCGCAGGAGAACGTGCTGAAGCACCCGGCCATCGATCCGCGCACGTTCAAGCCGCGCGCCGATTACCTGCTCGAGGTGCGCGGCATGAGCATGCGCGACGCCGGCATCCTCGACGGCGACTGGCTCGCCGTGCACAAGCAGGCGCAGGCGCAGTCGGGGCAGATCGTGGTGGCGCGGCTCGGCGACGACGTCACCGTCAAGCGGCTGAAGCTGCGCGGCGCGCGCGCCGAACTGATCGCCGAGAACCCCGACTACAAGCCGATCATCGTCGACCTGAAGCGCGAGCCGCTGACGATCGAAGGCATCGCGGTGGGCGTGATCCGGCCGTCGGTGTAGCGCACAGAAACCTTTCCCCGGTTCACTTATTCGAGGCGTCATGCGTGCCGCCACGGCCCTTGCTTCCCTTCTGAATTCAAGCGCGGCTCCGATCTGGCAGGCGAGCGAGATCGCGCCACGCGACGGCGCCCCATCGATCGCGACCGGCTTCGCCGCGCTCGACGCCGAACTGCCCGGCGGCGGCTGGCCGCAAGGCCAGTTGGTCGAACTGCTGCTCGAGGCAAAGGGCGTGGGTGAACTGTCGCTGCTCGCGCCGGCGCTGGCGCGCGTGGCGCGCGATCGTCCCTGCGTGTGGGTGCTGCCGTGCGATTCGCCCGGCGCGCGCGCCCTGCCCTACCCGCCCGCGCTCGCCGAGGCCGGCATCGCGGTCGCGCGCAGCATCTTCGTCAAGCCCGCCACGCCGCGCGAAAGCCTGTGGGCGCTCGAGCAATCGCTGCGCGCCGCGCATCTGGGCGCGCTGATCGGCTGGCTGCCGGCGTTCTCTTCGCGCGATGGCGACTTTCGCTCGCTGCGCCGATTGCATTTGCTGGCGCAGCGGAGCCGCGCGCTGGTGTTCCTGCTGCGCGAGGCGCGCGCGGCCGAGGCGGCTTCGCCCGCGTCGCTGCGCCTGCGGCTGGCATGCGCCGAGGGGAAACTGCACGTCGCCGTGCTGAAGCGCCGCGGCTGGCCGCTGCTGGACCCGGTGGTGCTGCAGGTGCATCCGGCGCACTGGAACGAGGCGCGCGTCGAGATGCAGACGCCGGCGCCGCCCGATGTGCCGGAACGCATCGTCATCAATGGCGCGCCCGCGCTGCCGGCACGCCGCTGGTCGTTGCAGTCGGTCTTCAGCCACTGAGAGCGGTACCCGATGGCAAGCCTCGCGCATCATTTCCTGACGATGGCCTGCAACAACGCGTGGGCCAACCACCGGTTGCTGAAGGCGTGCGCGCAGCTGTCGCAGGCCGATTTCGTCGCCACGCGCACCAGCTTCTTTCCGTCGATCAAGGCCACGCTGAACCATAACGTCACCGTCGACTGGAATTACGTCGACATGCTCGAGCGCAGCACGCGCGGCGCGCCGCCCAATCCGGATCCCGGCCGCTTCTTCGAACCGGAAGAGCCGTTCGACACCTGCGCCGAACTCGCGGCCGCGCAGCGCGCGGTCGACCGGCGGCTGATCGATCTGTGCACCAATCTCTCCGACGCACAACTGGACGGTCCGGTGCAGGTGCCGCGCCGCGCCGGCGCGTACACCGATCGCGTGGCGCGCATCCTCGCGCACCTGTTCCAGCACCAGATCCATCATCGCGGCCAGGCGCACGCGATGCTCGCCGGCACGCCGGTCGCGCCGCCGCAGCTCGACGAATTCTTCTGCTCCAACGAAGCGCCTCTGCGCGCGGCCGACTTCGCCGAGCTCGGTTTCACGGAACAGATGATCTGGGGCGCATAGCCCGATGCGCCGCGACCGGGATGGCAACGCCGCTGTGGCTCGCGATCGTTCTGCCCGCGCTGCCGCTGCAACTGGCGGCGCGCGCGGTCGAGCAGTCGGGACCTATTGCGATCGTCCAAGGTCCCGCGCAACGCCCACTGGTCGCCTTCTGCAATGACGCCGCGCGCGCGGCCGGCATCGCGCCGGGGTTGAAGCTCGCGGCCGCGCAGGCGCTCGCGCGCGCGCTGATCGCGATCGAGCGCAAGCCGGAGGTCGAACGCGACGCGCTGCACGAACTGGGTTGCTGGGCGTATCAGTTCAGCGCGCGGATTTCGGTGCAGGACGATGGGCTGCTGCTGGAGACCGGCGCGAGCGAAATGCTGTTCGGCGGCCGCAGGCCGCTGCAGCGACGCATCGCGCATGGATTGCGCGCACTCGGCTACACGGCGACGTTCGGCTGCGCGGTCACGCCGCGCGCGGCGTGGCTGATCGCACGCGCGCGCGCGCTCGGCCTCGCGGCGCGCGATCCGCTGGAAGCGGCCTCTCTGCATGGCGCGCTCGCGCCGCTGCCGTTGCGAACGCTCGATTGGGACGAGCGCACCACGGACACGCTGCACGCGCTGGGACTGGCGACGATCGGCGACGTGCTGGCGCTGCCGCGCGCTGCGTTTGCGAAGCGCTTCGGCACGCCGCTCCTCGCCGACCTCGACCGCGCGCTCGGACGCGAGCCCGATCCGCAGCCGCTGTTCGCGCCGCCCGAATTCTTCGAGGCAAAGATCGAACTGCCGGCCGACGTGATCGACGCCGCGCAGCTGATGTTTCCCGCCCACCGGCTGCTGCGTTCGCTGGAGGGCTTCCTGCGCGGCCGCGGCGCGGGCGCGACCGAACTCGTCTTCACCGCGCAGCACAGTGCACGCCAAAGCGCGCGCCGCGCGCAACCGCAGGCGCCGACGCGGATCGCGCTGCAACTGGCGGCGCCCGAACGCGATGCGGCGCGGCTGGCGAAGCTGCTCGCCGAGCGCCTGGCACGCGTGCGGCTGCCGCAGCCCGCGATCACGCTCGCGCTGCGCGTCGAGCGGCTGCATCTTTTCGCGGCGATCAACGCGTCGTGGCTGCCGCCGGCCGGAAGCGGCGGAACGGACTGGCTGCAACTGGCGGAAACGCTGCACGCGCGACTGGGTTCCGAGCGCGTGTTCCAGCTGCAGATCGTCGACGACCATCGGCCCGAGCGCGGGTACCGCATCGTGCCGCTCGCGGTCGACGCCAACGAGCGCAATGAGCCGGCGCCGGCCACGCCGCAGCGCCCGCTGCTGCTGGTCGAACAGCCGCAGCCGCTCGCCTGCCGGCAGGAAATCCCAGACTACGGCGGGCCGCTCGCGCTCGTGGCCGGGCCGGAGCGCATCGAGTCCGGCTGGTGGGACATCGGGACGCCGCACCGGAAGAGCGTGCACCGCGACTACTTCGTCGCCCGCAACCCGTGTGGGCAGACGCTGTGGGTGTATCGCGAACTCGCCGCGCCGCGCGGGTGGTTCCTGCACGGGTTCTTCGCGTGAACCGGCAGCCGATCTTAGGATACATATCGTTGCCATATACCAGGGAGCAAACGATGGATACCGCCAAGATCTTCAAGACCGGCCGCAGCCAGGCCGTGCGCCTGCCGAAGGAGTATCGCTTCGAGGGGGACGAGGTCTACATCAAGCGCGTCGGTGCAGCCGTTGTACTGCTGCCCAAAAGGAAGACCTGGGGCGATGTGCTGCGCGCCCTCGAAATGTTCGAGCCTGGGACCTTCCCCGATCGCGATCAGCCCAAAGAGCAGCAGCATCGCCCGAGCCTCGAGTCGCTGTTCGAGCGCGAAGAATGAAATATTTCCTCGATACGGACACCTGCGTCTACCTCATCAAGCGACATCCACCGCAGGTTTCCGAGCGATTCCGGCATCACCGACTCTCCGCAGTAGGGTTGTCCAGCATCGTGGTGTCGGAGCTGAGCTGGGGGGTCGCCAGGAGCGGTTTACAGAAGAATGTCGACGCGCTCGACGCATTTCTCGCCGCTTTCCAGATCGCCCCATACGATCAGACTGCGGCGTTCGCATACGGGCGCCTGCGCGCCGAGCTCGAGCGCCGCGGCAGGCCGATCGGCCCACTCGACCTGCTGATCGCCGCGCACGCACTGGCGCTGGACGTGACGCTGGTGACGAACAACGAGCGCGGGTTCAAGCGCGTGCCCGGGTTGCGCGTCGAGAACTGGACCGCCTGAGCCTGCGCCGTCGCGGCCGCCGTTCGCCCATGCAGGTCTCCTACGCCGAACTGCACTGCGCGTCGAACTTCTCGTTCCTGCGCGGCGCCTCGCATCCGGAGGAGCTGGTCGAGCGCGCGCTGGTGCTAGAGTACGCGGGGCTGGCGATCACCGACGAATGCTCGTTCGCGGGTTCGGTGCGCGCGCATCTGGCGCTCGCCGAGCTGCGCGAGAGCGACGCCGCCGCGCGCGGTTTCAGGCTGATCCACGGCACAGAAGTTCAGCTCGTCGACGGCCCGAAGCTCGTGCTGCTGGCAGCAACGCGCGCGGGCTACGGCAACCTGAGCCAACTGGTCACGCTGGCGCGCCGGCAGGCGGTCAAGGGCAGCTATCGGCTGACGCGCGCCGACGTCGAGGCGCACGCGCACTGGCTCAACGACACGCTGGCCATTCTGGTTCCGGCGTCCACGCCATCTGCCGAGCATGCGCGCTGGCTGAAGGCACTGCTGCCCGACCGCTGCTGGATCGCCTGCGAGCTGACGCGCGGCCCCGACGACGCCGCGCACCTGGCGCAACTGCAGGCGCTCGCACGGCACACCGGCATCCAGCTCGTCGCCGCCGGCGACGTGCACATGCACGCGCGCCGGCGCAAGAAGCTGCAGGATGCATTGACCGCGGTGCGGCTGAAGACGCCGCTGGCGCAATGCGGCCGGCAGTTGCTGCCCAACGCCGAGCGCTATCTGCGGCCGCTGTATCGCCTCGCGCGCATCTACCCGCCCGAACTGCTGGCCGAGACGCTGGCGATCGCGCAGCGCTGCACGTTCTCGCTCGACGAGCTGCGCTACGAGTACCCGGAGGAAATCGTCCCCGCCGGCGAGACGCCGGCCACCTGGCTGCGCAAGGCGACGTACGACGGGGCGAAGACGCGTTACCCGCAAGGCATGCCGGACAAGGTCCGCGCGATCATCGAGCACGAGCTCGCGCTGATCGAAGAACTGCGCTACGAGCCGTACTTCCTCACCGTGTACGACATCGTCAAGTTCGCGCGCAGCCAGAACATCCTGTGCCAGGGCCGCGGCTCGGCGGCCAACTCCGCGGTGTGCTACTGCCTCGGCATCACCGAAGTCGATCCGGCGCGCA
>JAKOQB010000016.1 GCA_029778535.1 Pseudomonadota bacterium
CTGAAGTCGCTGATGGACACCGCCAGCCACTCGGCCGACGAGATCATGAAGCGGGTTCGCCTGATTCCCGCGCACAACCGCCCGGTCGCACCCAGCTGCTTCGAGGTCGTCGGAAGTGCGCTGGTCTCGCGCAAGCGCCTCGAGATCGCCTACTACACCCGCTCGCGCAACGCGCGCAGCGTGCGCGAGCTGTCCCCGCAAAGGCTCGTTCACTACCGCAACGCCTGGTACCTGGACGCCTGGTGTCATCGGTCGAACTCGCTTCGGGTGTTCGCCCTCGATGCGACCGAACAGGCCCGGCTGATCGAGCGGCGCGCGCACGACGTCTCGCTGGCCGAGGTCGATCGCCAGCTCGGCTCGGGCTACGGCATCTACCGCGGCCGCAAGCTCACCTGGGCGAGGCTGCGCTTCTCGGCCGACGCAGCGCGCTGGGTGCGCGCCGAGATCTGGCACCCGGACCAGAAGGGTATCGACCTGGACGACGGCGGCTACGAGCTGCGCGTGCCTTACGGCGCGACGCCCGAGCTCGAAATGGACATCCTGCGCCACGGCGAGCACGTCGAGGTCGTCGAGCCCGAATCGCTCAGGCGCAGCATCGCCGCGCGGCTCGAACGCGCCCGTGCCGCCTATCGCTGATCGAGACGTCGCGCGATGACCGAGAACGACGTCCGCCACGCGCTGCTCGTGCGCGCCTTCGAAACCACCCCGTCGCCGCAGCCGTCCTGGGGCGACGACGACCGCGACTGGGCGACGCGCGCCGCAGCCCAAGTCGAGGGCGAGCGGGCGAGCGCCGACGCGTTCGTCGCGCGGCGCGCGCGCCTGGCTGCGGAGCGGCTGTCGACCCGCGACGCGCGCGTGCGCCGCACGCTGCGCGCACTCGCCTGGCGACCGTGGGTCGGCTGGGCACTCGCGCTCGCCGCCTTTGCGCTCGGCGCCGCCAGCGACGCGATCGGCGCAGGCCACCGGATCAACGTGCTCGCGCCGCCCCAACTCGCGCTGATCGCCTGGAACCTCGCGGTCTACGCGCTGATCGCGTCGCGCGCAGTGGCGTCGCTGGCCGGAGGCGTGCCGCGGCAGCCGGGCGCGATCACGGCCCTGCTCGCGCGCGCAGCGCACGCCGCCGGCCTGCGGCCCGAAGCGGCCGGCGACTCGTCGCCGCTGGCCCGCTTCGCGGCCGACTGGGCACGCGCGAGCGCGAAGCTCAATGCGGCCCGCGTTGCGCGCGTGCTGCACGTCGGGGCGATCGCGTTCGCCCTGGGCGCGCTCGCGGGCCTGTACGTCCGCGGCCTCGGCCTGGAGTTCCGCGCCGGCTGGGAGAGCACCTTTCTCGGCGCACCCGCGGTGCAGGCGATCCTGGAGCTCGCGCTCGGCCCCGCGTCCTGGCTCACCGGCATCGCGTTGCCCGACACTGCACGGCTCGAGGCGATGCGCTATCCCGAGTCGGCGGGCGAACCCGCCGCACCCTGGATCCACCTGTACGCGGTCACCGTGGGCCTCGCGGTCGTGCTGCCGCGGCTGCTGCTGGCCGTTGTCGATCGCCTGCGCGAGCAGCGGCTCGCGACACGATTCCCGCTGTCGCTCGACGACGCCTACTTCGGCGCGCTGGTGCGCTCGCATCGCGGCGAAGCCGTCTCGGCCGTCGCGGTCCCGCACGTGCAGGCGCCC
>JAKOQB010000144.1 GCA_029778535.1 Pseudomonadota bacterium
CGCGCATCGAGGCCGGCCAGCCCACGGTCTGCTCCGAGACCTGCGTCGGCCGCATCCGCTACCTCGGTGTGCTGCTCTATGACGCCGACCGCATCGAGCAGGCCGCGGCGGTGGAGAACGAGAAGAACCTGTACGACGCGCAGTTGTCGATCTTCCTCGACCCGAACGATCCCGAGGTGATCGCGCAGGCGCTGCGCGACGGCGTGCCGCAGGCGTGGCTCGACGCGGCGAAGAACTCGCCCGTGTACAAGATGGCGGTCGACTGGCGCGTCGCGCTGCCGCTGCACCCCGAGTACCGCACGCTGCCGATGGTCTGGTACATCCCGCCGCTGTCGCCGGTGCAGGCGCGCGTCGAGGCCGGCGCGATCGAATGGACCGGCGAGCTGCCGAACGTCAAGAGCCTGCGCATTCCGCTCAAGTACCTCGCGAACCTGCTGACCGCCGGTGACGAGGCGCCGGTGGCGCGCGCGCTGGAGCGGATGCTGGCGATGCGCATCTTCATGCGCGGTCGCCATGTCGACGGGGTCGACCGTCCCGAAGTTCTGCAGCAGGCTGGGCTCAACCAGGCGCTGGTCGAGGACATGTACAGGATCATGGCGATCGCCAACTACGAGGATCGCTTCGTGATCCCGACCACGCACCGCGAATACGCGGAAGACGCGTTCGACCTGAAGGGCTCGTGCGGCTTCACGTTCGGCAACCAGGCCAAGCCGAGCCTGTTCGGTTCGAAGCGCAAGGTCATCCCGATCAAGGAGGCGGCATGAACGTCGGTTATCGGGCGCTCGCCGAACTGCTCGACTATCCGTCCGAGCAGTTGCAGTCGAACCTCGGCGAGGTCGAGGCCGCGCTTTCGTCGCTGGGCGATTCGACGGCCCGCGCGGTCGCGCCGCTGCTCGCGCACCTGCGCGGCGGCGACCTGCTCGACCTGCAGGAGGCGTACATCGAGACCTTCGATCGCGGCCGCCGGACGTCGCTGAACCTGTTCGAGCACGTGCACGGCGATTCGCGCGACCGCGGGCAGGCGATGGTCGATCTGCTGACGATGTACCGAGCGGTCGGTCTCGAGCTCAGTACCGAGCAGCTGCCCGACTACCTGCCGGCGTTCCTCGAGTACGTGTCGCTGCTCGACGCGGCCGGCGCGCGCGAGCAACTGGCAGAGATCGCGCACATCCTGCAGTCGATCCGCGCCGCGCTCGCGCGGCGCGACAGCGCGTACACCGGCGCGTTCGATGCGCTGCTGGCGCTCGCCGGCGAGGTTGCGACGACCGAACCCGGCGATGTGGAGGACGACACCACGTTTGCCGCGATCGACGCCGCGTGGGTCGACGCGCCGGTCACGTTCCTCGGCGCCGAAGCGCCGTGCGGCACGCCGCGCCAGCCGGCCGAACAAGCGATCCAAATCCATCGGAGAGCCGCATGAATTCGCTCAATACCCTCCTGTTCGGTGTCTACCCGTACGTCTGCCTCGCCATCTTCTTCATCGGCAGCCTGATTCGCTTCGACCGCGAGCCGTATACGTGGCGCTCGGAGTCGAGCCAGATGCTGCGCACCGGGCAGCTGCGGCTGGGGTCGAACCTGTTCCACATCGGCATCCTCGGCATCTTCTTCGGCCACCTGTTCGGCCTGCTGACGCCGATCCCGGTCTGGCACGCGATCGGCGTCGAGGCGCCGGCCAAGCAGATGCTGGCGATCGTCGCCGGCGGCATCTTCGGCTTCACGATGCTGATCGGAATCCTGATCCTGATGCACCGGCGCTTCACCGAGCCGCGCATCCGCGCCACCACGACGTCGATGGACTGGGTCGTGCTGTGGCTGCTCGCGATCCAGCTCGCGCTCGGCTTGTTCTCGCTGACGGTCTCGTGGCAGCACCGCGAAGGCGCGGAGATGATCAAGCTGATGACCTGGGCGCAGCACATCGTCACGCTGCGGACCGACGCCGCCATTTACGTCGCCGACGTGGCGCCGGTGTTCAAGCTGCATTTGCTGCTCGGCATGACGATCTTCCTGGTGTTCCCGTTCTCCCGCCTGGTGCACATCTGGAGCGGGTTCGGCGCGCTCGCCTACCTCGGCCGCGCCTACCAGGTCGTGCGGACGCGGCGATGACGGTCAACCTGCGTGCGATCCGCGGCCGACTGCTGGCGCGCGCCGGCGCGCTCGGCATCGCGGGCGAGTCGGAGGAGGCGATCATCGATGCGCTGCTCGAACGCGAGGTGAATGTCGAGCCGCCGACGGACGAAGAGTGCCGCGCGTTCCACGCGGCGCATCCGGACGCGTTTCGTGCCGGCGCACTGATCGAGGCCGATCACATCCTGTTCGCCGCGCGCGAGGATGCGCATCGGTCGGCGCTGCGCGACTTCGCGCAGCAGAAGCTCGCGCTGCTCCAGCACGGCGAGATCGACTTCGCCGATGCCGCGAAACAATGGTCGAACTGCCCGTCGGCCGCGGTCGGCGGCAATCTCGGGCAACTGACGCGCGAGCAGGTCGTGCCCGAGTTCTGGCAGGCGCTGGAAGAGTTCGGCGCCACCGGCATCGTGCCGCAGCCGGTCGAAACGCGCTTCGGCCTGCACATCGTGCGCGTGTCGCGCCGCGTGCCGGGCGAGCCGCTGCCGTACCAATTGGTCGCCGAGCGCATCGCCGCGCACCTGGCCGAGCACCGGCTGCGCGTCGCGCTGCGCGACTACGCGCATGCGCTGCTGCACGAAAGCCTCGAGGCGCAGTCGCACGCGCACTGAATCACGCCGGCGGGCGCGGCGGGCACGCTTCGTCTCGGACGATCGACGAGAGCGGCAATAAAAAAAGGCGCCCCGCGCGGCGCGCGGGGCGAAACACCAACATGTGAAAACCGAAAGACCTGCGCCGTCGATGCGCCGCGCCGACACTCAGCGCTGAGGCACGGAAGGCGCCGCCTTCAAGGCGCTGTCGGCGCAAGGCTCCAACCCCCGCGTTGCCCCCTTGGCCGAGCCCGCCGACAGCGCCAGGACAAGCACTGCAATCGCAAATAGCCAGCCGGCGCCGATGTTTCGCTTGTCGATCCTCATCAGCACCTCCTGCAGGCCTCGATGCATGTCGCGATACCGCCTTCAGGCTATGCGATGCACATCTCGTGCCAGCCTGCGAGAACCCTTGCAACTCAATGCTTTGGTGCGGGCCCAGGCCGCTCCCGCCCGCCAGATGTAAAGCGCGTCGACACTTACATTTCCGGTCCAGTCATCGGGAATCGGGACGGTCCGGCTTGATGAGGCTCAAGGAATCCCGGCGCATTGGCGTTCACACTCGCGCGACTATTTGTCCGGCCCGGCGCGCGACGCCGGTGGCCGGTGGTCGGGCGCGATCGCCGCGCCGGGGCTTGCTTGAACCGCAGCCCGCCTCAACCTTTCATGGTTCCGATGCCTGATCGCTCCTGCAAGACTGTGGCGCGTTTCGCGCAGGTGGCCGCATGATCGCGACCGACCCGCCCGCCTTGAGCCTCGCCGGCCGCGAGCTTCTGCCGATCGTCCAGGGCGGCATGGGTGTCGGCGTGTCAGCGCACCGGCTCGCCGGCGCGGTAGCGGCGTGCAACGCGGTCGGCACGCTGTCGTCGGTCGACCTGCGCCGTCACCATCCGGACCTGATGGCGCGCGCCCAGCACTTCGGCCCCGGCGCGAAGGAAGCGATCAATGCCGCGAACCTCGAGGCGCTCGAACGCGAGATCGGCGCCGCGCGCGAGATCGCGCAGGGGCGCGGCCTGCTCGCGGTCAACGTGATGCGCGCGGTGGCCGAATACGCGCCCTACATCCGCCGCGCGTGCGAGAACGGCATCGACGCGGTCGTGGTCGGCGCCGGGCTGCCGCTCGACCTGCCGGAACTGTGCGCGGACTTTCCGCGCGTCGCGCTGGTGCCGATCCTGTCGGATGCGCGCGGCATCGCGCTGATCATGAAGAAATGGGAGCGCAAGGGACGGCTGCCCGACGCGATCGTGATCGAGCATCCCAGGCTCGCCGGCGGCCACCTCGGCGCGGCGAAGATCGAGGACCTCGCCGATCCGCGCTTCGACTTCGAGAACGTGATCCCCGAGGCGCGCGCGCTCTTGCGCGCGATGGGCGCGGAAGAACGCGTGCCGCTGATTCCCGCCGGCGGCATCAACACGCCGCAACGCGTGCGCGAGCTGTTCGCGCTCGGCGCCGCCGCGGTGCAGGTCGGCACCGCATTCGCCGTCACGCAGGAAGGCGACGCGGATCCGGAATTCAAGCGCGTGCTCGCGGAGGCGAAGCCGGAGGACATCGTCGAATTCGTCAGCGTCGCCGGCCTGCCGGCGCGCGCGGTGAAGACGCCGTGGCTGGAGCGGTATCTGAGCCTGGCATCGAAGCTGCAGGCCAAGGTCGCCGAGCGCGGCCGCGGCAAGTCGCGCTGCACGCTGGCGTTCGACTGCCTGGCGCAATGCGGGCTGCGCGACGGCATCGCCAAGTTCGGCCAGTTCTGCATCGACAATCAGCTCGCCGCCGCGCTGCGCGGCGACGTGAAGCACGGGCTGTTCTTCCGCGGCGCGGGCAAGCTGCCGTTCGGGTCGCAGATCCGCTCGGTGCGCGAGCTGATCGCTTTCCTGCTCGACAAGCCTCTGGCGGAGATCGCCGCGGCGGGCCAGAAGGTCAGCGACAAGGTCAGCGCGCTGCTGGCCGAACCCGTTGCCGCATGACCGCGCACAGCCGCTCCGAAGCGGTCATCCCAAAGCGCGCAGCGCGGCGGGTAGCCGCATGACCGCCGCCGCGCTGCGCAAGCCGGAACTGGTCTGCCCGGCAGGTTCGCTGCGCGCGCTGACGGTCGCGATCGATGCCGGCGCCGACGCGGTCTACATGGGGCTCAAAGACGCCACCAACGCGCGCAACTTCGCCGGGCTGAACTTCGACCTGTCCGCCACGCGCGAGGGCATCCGCTACGCGCACACACGCGGGCGCAAGGTGCTGATGGCGCTGAACACGTTCGCCGACGCGCGCGACCCTTCCCCCTGGATGCGCGCGGTCGACGTCGCCGCGGACCTCGGCATCGACGCGCTGATCCTGGCCGACATCGCGGTGATGGCGTATGCGGCGCGCACGCACCCGGGCCTGCGGCTGCACCTGTCGGTGCAGGCGTCGGCGACCAACCACGAGGCGATCGAGTTCTACCGCGCGCACTACGGCGTCCAGCGCGCGGTGCTGCCGCGCGTGCTCACGCTGTCGCAGGTCGCGCACGTGATCCGCAACTCCAAGGTCGAGATCGAGGTGTTCGGCTTCGGCAGCCTGTGCGTGATGGTCGAGGGGCGCTGCATTCTCTCGTCGTACGCGACCGGGCAATCACCGAACAACTTCGGCGCCTGTTCGCCCGCGGCGCACGTGCGCTGGATCGAGAACGCCGACCACAGCGTCGATGCACGCCTCAACGGCATTCAGATCAACCATTTCGCCCCCGACGAGGCGCGCGCGTACCCGACCGTGTGCAAAGGGCGCTTCGAAGTCGACGGCGAGGTCGGCCACGCGATCGAGGAGCCGACGAGCCTGAACACGCTGCCGATCCTGCCCGAGCTGATGGCCGCCGGGGTGGCCGCGATCAAGATCGAAGGGCGCCAGCGCAGCCCCGCGTACGTCGAGCAGGTAACGCGCGTGTGGCGCGCGGCGATCGACGCCTGCTACGCGCAGCCGGCGCGCTTCTCGCCGCAGCCGGCGTGGACCGCAGCGCTCGGGCGGCTCGCCGAAGGCCAGCAGCACACGCTCGGAGCCTACAGCCGGCCATGGAAATAAACCGCTTCCATCGTCGCCCCGGCGAAGGCCGGGGCCTAATTGTCGGCACCGCAAATTGGGTCCCGGCCTGCGCCGGGACGACGCCTGCCCACGAGCTTTGCAGCGATGTTTGATACCGCGCACTTCCGCATCAGCGTCGGCCCGCTGCTGTACTACTGGTCGCGCCGCGCGCTGACCGAGTTCTACGCGCGCGTGGCCGAATCGGCTGCGCACACGGTCTATCTGGGCGAGATCGTCTGCTCGCGCCGGCACGAGATGAAGGTCGACGACTGGATTTCGCTCGCGCGCGACCTCGCGTCCGCCGGCAAGGAAGTCGTGCTGAGCGGCCAGGCGCTGATCGAGTCCGAAGCCGAGCTGCGCGCGCTGCACCGCTTCACCGACAGCGGCGAATTCCTGGTCGAAGCCAACGACACCGCCGCCGCGCAGGCGATCGCCGGGCGGCCGTTCGTGATCGGCCCGCACGTCAACGTGTACAGCGCGCCGGCGCTCGACGAGTTCGCGCAGTTGGGCGCGATGCGCTGGGTGCCGCCGCTCGAGCTGCCGCTCGACGCGATCGCGGCGGTGAATCCACCGACGCGCACGCCGCCGCTCGAGACCGAGGTGTTCGCGTTCGGCCGCATGCCGCTCGCGTTCTCCGCGCGCTGCTTCACCGCGCGCCACTACGGCCGCAACCGCGACGAGTGCGAGTTCCGCTGCCTCGATCACCCGGACGGACTGGTGCTGAAGACGCAGGAAGGCGAACCTTTCCTGACGCTGAACGGGCTGCAGACGCAGTCGGCGCGCGTGCAGTGCCTGATCCCGTGGCGCGACGCGCTGCTCGCAGCCAATGTGCGGCGCCTGCGGCTGTCGCCGATCGCGCAGCACTTCGAGCGGGTGATCGACGCGTTCGACCGCGCGTTCAATCGCGGCGCCGATGCGGAAGCCACGCTTGCCGAACTGATCGAGCTGGGACTGCCCGGCGCGCCGGCCGACGGCTATGCGCACCGCCATCCCGGATTCGAATGGAGCCACGTGTGAACCCGACCTTGCCGCCGCTGCCCGCCCCGCCCGACGCGGTGCGCCGGCTGATCGAACGGCTGCCGATCGAGCCGCCGTCGTTCGTGCTGGCGCAGGTTCTCAATCGCGTGCTGTTGCGGCGGCTCGACGCCGATGCGCGCGCGGCGCTCGCGAACCGCTGCGTCGAGGTGCACATCAGCGACTTCGGCGTGCGCATGCGGCTTGCGCTCGGCGCGCGCGGCTTCGCGCTCGCGCCGCGCAGAGCGGAGGTCGCACTGCGGGTGAGCGCGACCGCCTCCGCGTTCTGGCGCATGGCCAGCGGCGAGGAGGACGCCGACACGCTGTTCTTCGAGCGCGCGCTCGTGATCGAAGGCGACACCGAATTCGGACTCCTGCTGAAGAACACCCTCGACGCGATCGGGCCTTTGGTGCCGGCGTTCCTGCGACAATCGTCGCGGAAATGACGCAAGGCGCATCGCAATCCCGTCCCGACTCCCACGCCGTTCGGGCTGAGGTATCGAAGCCCGAACCCGCGCATCCTGCCCCTTCGATACCTCAGGGCAGGGTCGAATCCGCGCTCGTTGCCCCTTCGTTACCTCAGGGCGAACGGAAACGAGCAGCGGCGCTTCCGCTCGTCGAGGAGCGCTTTTTCCCCGCTGCAACGACTTCGCTGCGCTGGCTGCTCGCCGCGCCGCACCGGCTGTACTTCTTCTTCGGCATGCTCGGCCTGAGTACGGCGTCGCTGTGGTGGCTGGTACAGATCGCCGCGCGCACCACGGGGCATCCGCCCACGCTCGAACTGCCGCCGGCGTGGCTGCACGGCTGGCTGATGCTCAACGCTTTCCTGCCTTTCTTCATGTTCGGGTTCCTGTTCACCGCGGGACCGAAGTGGCTGAACGTGACTGCGCCGTCGGCGCGCGACGTGCTGAGGCCGGGCCTGCTCGCGCTCGCGGCGTTCGTGCTCGCGCTGATCGGCGCGCATGCGAGCCTGCAACTGGTCGCGATCGGCGCGTTGCTGCTCGCCGTCGCGTGGAGTTTGCTGCTCGCGCGCTTCTACCGGCTGATCCGCGCCAGCCGCGTCAGGGATCAGGTGCACGCGCGGCTGGTGCTCGCGGCGTTCACGCTCGGAACGCTCGCGCACCTCGTATTCGCGGCCGGCGCCGCGCAGCTCGATCAGCGCTGGATCCACTCGGCCGAGATGCTGACGATCTGGTTCTTCGTCGCGCCGGTGTTCGTCACGGTCGCGCACCGGCTGATCCCGTTCTTCACCGCCAACGTGGTGCCGCTGCTCGATGCGTGGCGGCCGCTGTGGCTGCTGTGGACGTTCCTCGTGATCGTGGCCGGGCACGGCGTGCTGCCGGTGATCGCGATCCTTGGATCGTCGCCGTTCTTCAGCGCGCTGCGCGTGGCGTTCGACGCCGCCGGCGCGGCGCTTCTGTTCTTCGTCGCCTGGCGCTGGGGCGTGGTGCAGAGCCTGCGCAACCGCTTGCTGGCGATGCTGCACCTCGGGTTTCTGTGGCTCGGCATCGCGCTGGCGCTGTACGCGTGGAACGCGGCGATGCTGCTGGCCGGCCTGCCGCAGGGATCGCTCGGGCTCGCGCCGCTGCACGCGCTGACGATGGGCTTCTTCGCCTCCACGATGCTGGCGATGGTCGCGCGCGTGACCGCCGGCCACAGCGGCCGCGCGCTGGTCGCCGACGACTTCACGTGGCTGCTGTACTGGACGCTGCAGGCCGCAGTGCTGGCGCGCCTGGGCGTCGATGCGTTTCCGTCGCAGTCGGTGTGGCTGACGCCGGCCGCGATCGCGCTGTGGTGCGCGGCGCTGCTGCCGTGGGCCGTGCGCAGCGCGCTGATCTATCTGCGGCCGCGCCCCGACGGCCGGCCCGGCTGAACGCGCTGATGTACGCGACGCTGAAGGCGATCCACGTCGGCTGCGTAATCGCGAGCGGCGCCGGCTTCTTCGCGCGCGGGCTGCTGATGCTGGCCGGCTCGCCGCTGCTGAAGGCGCGCTTCGCGCGCGTGGCACCGCACATCGTCGATACGCTGCTGCTCGCCTCCGCGATCACGATGGCGGTGCTCGCGCACCTGGTGCCGACGCAGCAGCCGTGGCTGATGACGAAGATCATCGGGCTGGTCGTCTACATCGTGCTCGGCGCGATCGCGCTGCGGTACGGGCGCACGCGCGGCCAACGTACGCTCGCGTTCGCCGCCGCGCTGGCGACCTTCGCGTACATCGTCAGCGTGGCGCTGACACGCTCGCCGCTGCTCGGGTTGTAGCGCCCTCCGACTCGCCTGTTCATGGCAGGCCGCTTGCCGCACTCGCGGGACGCAAACGCGCCTTCCATCGCGCATCCGGTCCGTAGATTGATGCGTGCCGCAATCCTTTTGGTCAACATGAATCGAGGAGTCTGCAGATGGACAAGATCAGTCCCCTTTACACGACGAGCGCGACCGCGACCGGCGGCCGCAACGGCCACACCGCCTCCGACGACGGCATCGTCAAGGCAGATCTGTCGCTGCCGAAGGAGATGGGCGGCTCCGGCCTGCCCGGCCGCGCCACCCCCAGCACCTGTTCGCCGCCGGCTACGCGGCCTGCTACGGCGGCGCGCTCGACTTCGTCGCCAAGCAGAAGAAGAAGGACGCCGGCAAGGCGAAGATCACCTGCGCGGTGTCGATCGGCCCGCGCGAAGGCGGTGGCTTCGGGCTGGCGGTGAAGATGCGCGTCGAGGACAGGAGCCTGCCGCAGAGCGAACTGGCGGCGTTCGCGAAGGAAGCGCACGAGCAGATCTGCCCGTACTCGCACGCCACGCGTGGCAACGTCGACGTTCGGTTCGAGATCGTCGGCGCGTGAGCCCGTTCACGCCGATTGCGGCGTAAACGCATCCGACAGGCACGACGACTCGTCGAGCCCGTGCGCCAGCAGCGCGGGTCGCGCGTGGTCGACCATCTGCATCGAGCCGCACGCGTAGACGAGGTGGCCGGCGAGATCGGGAAAATCCGCCAGCAGCGCCTCGTGCACGAGCCCGGTGCGGCCGGTCCATTCGTCCTCGGGACCGGCGTCGGACAGCACCGGTACGAATTTGAAGTTTGCGTGCTCGCGCGCCCACTGCGCGGGCAGGTCCGCCAGGTACAGATCGCGCCGCTTGCGCACGCCCCAGTACAGGTACAAGGGCGCGCGGATGTCGCGCGCGAACGCTTCCTCCAGCAGGCTCTTGACCGGCGCGAAGCCGGTGGCGCCGGCGACGAACACGATCGGCCGCTCTCCGTCGCGCAGCACGGTCGCACCCAGCGGACCTTCGAAGCGCATGCGGTCGCCGACGCGCAGCTTGTCGAACACGTACGACGTGAAGCGGCCGTTCTGGATGCGGCGCACGTGCAGCACGACGAGATCGGTCGCTCCGCTCCGCTCGGTGAACGAATACGCGCGCCGCGCGCCGTCCTCGAGCAGGATGTTCACGTACTGGCCGGCTTCGTACGCGATCGTCTTGCCCGGATCGAGCCGTAGCGCGACCAGCATCACGTCGGGCGCCAGGCGCTCCAGCCGCTCGACGCTGGCGTGATACACGGGCAGCGGCTCCTCGCGCGCGGCGGCACCCTCCTCCAGTTCGATCTCGACGTCGGTCAGCGCGCGCGCGCAGCACAGCAGCACGTCGCCGCGCGCGCGCTGCTCGGCACTGAGCGCACCCGGCTGGTAGACGCCGGGGTCGACCTCGCCGATCAGCACGTGCGCGCGGCACATGCCGCAGCCACCGGAGCGGCAGTCGAACGGCAGCGCGACGTTGCCGCGCAGTCCGGCGTCGAGCAGCGTCTCGCCCGAGCGCACCGGCACCGTCCGGTTGCCGGGGTGCACGGTGAGCTGCCACGCGCGCACCGCTCCGCGCTTGACCGGCGGCAGCCAGGGCGCGAGCGCGAACAGCAGCGTGACCGCGGCCACGCCGATCCACAGCGCATCAGCATGGTCGCGCGTGATGAGCGGATAGACCGTCAGGTAGAACCAGTCGAGCTCGATCTTCTGCGGCCAGGTGAGAAAGTCGGCGGCGCCCTGCGACAGCGCCGGCTTGACGAACGACAGCACGAGCAGCATCGCCGCGAGCCCGATCGCGAGCCCGCGCGGCGGCAGCGTGCGCGCGCGCGGCACGCGCTGCGTGTGCACCCACAGCGCCGCAAGCGTGACCAGCGGGATGCCGATGTGCAGGAACTGCAGCAGCGAAAAGAAGCGGTCGTTGATCGCCTCCGGCAGGATGAAGTTGCGCGCCATGCGGCCGCGGAAGATCGGCAGCGCGTCGAACCACTCCGAGGTCGTCACCACCGTGTACTGCGCCAGCCGGTCCCAGGGCAGCATGTAGCCGTTGACGCCGGCCACGTACACCAGCCACAGCACGATGATGCCGGTCAGCCACGAGAACGCGCGGAAGCCGCGGTAGCGGTCGAAGAAGAAGTGGCGCGCGAAGTGCAGCAGCATCGTCAACACCATCGCGTCGGACGCGTAGCGGTGCAGGCTGCGCATCACGCCGCCGGCCCACCACTGCGCGCGGGTGAGCCGCTCGACCGACGCGAAGGTGGTGTCCACGCCGGTCTCGTAGAACGCGTAGACGTAGAAGCCGCTGGCGACCACGACCCAGAACATGAAATAGCTGATCGCGCCGAGGTGGTACAGCGGATTGAGCGCGTCGCCGAACACGCGGTTGAACAGGCGCTCGACCTGCAGAAAGACGCGTTGGCCGGCGGCGTGGAGGGTCTTGATCACCGAAACATGGATTGAGAGCGGACCAGCGCGCGACGCTACGTGCGCCGCAGCGTGCGCGGTTTAACTTGAATCATCGAACCGGCGGTCGGAGGCAATGCCCGCAGCCGATCTGTGGGCATCGCAGCATCCCTGCCGGACTTCCCGTTTGCTTAAGGCGCATCAATTTCTTTCGGCGCCGCGCTGCGTAACTTCGCCGGCCACGGAGCCCCGCGACGGTCGCGGGCGCGATCTCCCGTCCACCACGGAGGCAATACATGGAAGAGGAAAAGGCGGCCGACAAGGAAGAGCGCGTCCCAGCGTTTCAGCTGATGCTCGACAACCCGTTCCTGCTGCTGTTTCTCGGTGTCGCGATGCCGACGGTGCTCTACATCGTCTGGGGCGTAATGGAGATCGTCGGCATCCCGATCAGCCCGCTGGCCAAGTGACGCATCCGCCCGTGAGCCAGATGCGCAGCATCGCAGCGAACGGTTGCGGATGCGTCATCCCCGCGAAAGCGGGGATCCGGTCCGGCGTCGAACAGTCACTGGATTCCCGCTGGAGCCTGCCCCCGAGTGCCTTAATCGGGGGCGGGAATGACACCCTTCCCCCAACCTTCTTCCGGAACCCACAACGATGAGCGCGATTCAACCGCCTGGACAACGCGTCTGGTGGAAGCAGCCGATCGACAAGGTCGAGATCATCTGGATCGGCATGGCCTTCACCTGGTGCCTGATCATGTTCTTCATGATGCCGTACTGGCACGTGTACGGTAAGCAGAACCTGTCGTCGGAGACCTACCGCGTCACGCCGGCGCTGTACCAGAAGGCCGCCGAGGAGATGGTGGCCAAGTTCACGGTGCGCACGGAGACCGACGAGAAGATCCCGGTGGTCAAGCCGCCCGCCGGCTCCGATGTCTACCTGATCGCGCGCCTGTGGGCGTGGTGGCCGATCCTCGAGCTCGAGC
This sequence comes from Pseudomonadota bacterium, assembly GCA_029778535.1. Classification (GTDB taxonomy): domain Bacteria; phylum Pseudomonadota; class Gammaproteobacteria; order Burkholderiales; family Burkholderiaceae_F; genus JAKOQB01. Next base: position 12,440 of record JAKOQB010000144.1, read on the forward strand.
AGGGCAAGACCTATCGCCTGCACCTAACCTCGATGGACTACCAGCACGGCTTCTCGCTGCAGCCCGAGAACATCAACATCCAGGTGCTGCCGGGCTACGAACACGTGGTCACGATCGCGCCGAACCGCGCCGGCACCTACGCGATCCTGTGCAACGAGTTCTGCGGCATCGGACACCACAAGATGGTGTCGAAGCTGTACGTGAAATAAGGGGGAGAGGAAATGGCAAGCAATGCTGCGCAGTTTCGGGTCTGCCCCCGCACCGGGCTGCAGTTCCACAAGTCGGCCGAGAACCTGATCAAGGCCAACGCGGTCGCGGCGGTGGTCGCGCTGCTGGTCGGCGGCATCCTGGCGCTGCTGGTGGTGCTGACGCGCTGGCAGGCGGTGCACCTGATCGACGCCGAGAACTTCTACATGGTCCTGACCGCGCACGGTCTGGACATGCTGGCGTTCTGGATCATCTTCTTCGAGATCGCGATCCTGTACTTCTGCTCGTCGACGCTGCTGCGCTCGCGGCTGGCGACACCGAGGATCGGCTGGCTGGCGTTCATACTGATGCTGGTCGGCGCGATCATGAACAACGTCGCCGTGTTCAAGGGCGACTCGACCGTGATGTTCACGTCGTACGTGCCGCTGCCGGGCACGCCGATGTTCTACCTCGGGCTGATCCTGTTCGCGGTCGGCGCGCTGATCGGCTGCTTCATCTTCCTTGGCACGCTGGTGGTCGCGCGCGCCGAGAAGACCTACGAGGGATCGATCCCGCTGGTGACCTTCGGTGCGCTGACGGCCTGCATCATCGCGATCTTCACGATCGCCTCCGGCGCGATCATCCTGATCCCGACCTTCCTGTGGTCGGTCGGCTACATCCACTACATCGACCCGCTGATGTACCGCACGATCTGGTGGGGCTTCGGCCACAGCTCGCAGCAGATCAACGTCAGCGCGCACGTCGCGGTCTGGTACGCGATCGCGGCGATCGTGTTCGGCGCCAAGCCGATGAGCGAGCGCGTGTCGCGCGTCGCTTTCGGCCTGTACATCCTGTTCCTGCAGCTCGCCTCCGCGCACCACCTGCTGTCCGACCCGGGCCTGGGCACCGAGTGGAAGGTGTTCAACACCTCCTACGCGATGTACCTCGCGGTGCTGGCGTCGATGATCCACGGCCTGACGGTGCCGGGGGCGATCGAAGTGGCGCAGCGCGAGAAGGGCTTCACCAAGGGCCTGTTCGAATGGATCCGCAAGGCGCCGTGGGGCAACCCGGTGTTCAGCGGCATGTTCATTTCGCTGCTGGGCTTCGGCTTCCTCGGTGGCATCTCGGGCGTGATGATGGGCACCGAGCAGCTCAACATGCTGATCCACAACACGATCTACGTGCCGGGGCACTTCCACGCCACCGTCGTGGTCGGCACCACGCTCGCGTTCATGTCGATCACCTACTTCCTGATCCCGACGCTGTTCAACCGCGAGATGATCCTGCCGGGCCTGGCGAAGTGGCAGCCGTACCTGTTCGGACTCGGCATGTCGGTGTTCTGCCTGGCGATGATGGGCGCCGGAACGCTCGGCGTGCCGCGCCGGCACTGGGACATCACGTTCGCGGGCGCGTCGCTGCCGTACGAATTCCCCGGCACCGCGTGGCTGATGATCGCGATCTTCGCCATCTCCGGCCTGGTCGCGATCGTCGGCGGCATCGCCTACATCGTGATCACCGTGGGGTCGCTGCTGTTCGGCCGCAGGCTCGACGCCGGCGCCTACACGACCCAAGGCACGGTGCTGCGGATGCCGTCGATCGCATTGACGGGCCACGGCAGCGCCGGCTTCGCCGCCCCGGGCACGTTCGTGTTCGCGCTCGTCTTCCTCGGCGCGTTCGTGCTGTACTACTTCGTCAACTGGAAGTATCTGTCGACGGTGTGGGGGCTGAGCTGAGAGAAGGATCGAGGAGCGAGGATTGAGGATCGAGCGGCACGGTACCCACTCGATCCGACATCCTGGATCGTAGATCCCAGATCCTATGAACGGGACCACAGTGGCTCAACCTCGGCCGCTCGCCACGGCGCGTGCGCTGTTCGGGCTGCTGAAGCTGCGCATCGGGCTGGTGATCGCGGTGACGGCGGTGGCCGGCGCCGCGATCCAGTCGGGGCCGTCGCTCTCCGGCGCCCGGCTCGCGCTGCTGTTCGTGACCGTGCTGATGTCGGCGGGCGCGGCCGGCGCGTTCAATCAGTACTACGAGACCGACGTCGACGCGCGCATGCAGCGCACGCGTAACCGGCCGTTCGTGTCGGGCCGCTTCCAGCGCGGGCCGGCCTGGCTCGCCGCGATCGCGGCGCTGGTCGGCATCGCGACCGCCGTAAGCTGGATGTGGCTGAACAGCTCAGCAGCGCTTTACACGCTGGCCGGCGCGTTCACCTACGCGATCGTCTACACGGTGTGGCTGAAGCGGCGCACGTGGTGGAACATCGTGATCGGCGGCGCGGCCGGCAGCTTCGCCGTGCTCGCGGGCGCCGCCGCGGTGCAGCCGGATCTGTCTGCCGAGGCGTGGCTGCTGGCGATCGTTCTGTTCCTGTGGACGCCGCCGCACTTCTGGAGCCTCGCGATGGTGTGCCGCGACGACTACGCGGCCGCCGGCGTGCCGATGCTGCCCGTGGTCAAGGGCGACCGCGTGACGGCGTACGCCATCCTCGGCCATGCGGTCGCGCTGGTGCTGCTGTCGCTGGTGCTGGCGTGGCTGCGGCCGGGGGCCATCTACCTGACCTGCGCCGCGCTCGGCGGAGCGTGGTTCGTGTACGCGGCGCTGCGGGTCGCGCGCAATCCGACGCGCGCGACCGCGATCCGCTGCTTCCTTGCCTCGCTGGCGCAGCTATCGCTGTTGTTGCTGGGAGCGATGGCCGATGCCGTGCTGCTGGGCTGAAGCGATCCGCAGCGCAGCGCGCGCGCTGGCCCTGATCGCCCTCGCCGCCCTGCCGGCGGCGCACGCCGAAGATCGCGATGGTGCCGCGCTGCGCGCGAGCCAGGCCGCGATCGGGCGCGATGCCGGGAACTGGACTTTCACCGATCGCCGCGGCCGCAGCGTTCAGTTCGCCGACTACCGCGGCAGGCCGCTGGTGGTCAGTTTCATCTACACCGGCTGCTTCCAGGTCTGCCCGGCGACCACGCAGTTCCTGAAGCGCGCGACCCAGGCGGCGCGCGACGCGCTCGGACGCGACAGCTTCCGCGTGGTGTCGATCGGCTTCAACCAGCCCTTCGACACGCCCGAGGCGCTGGCGGCGTTCGCGCGCCAGCAGGGGGTGGATCTGGACAACTGGGAGTTTCTCGCGCCGCGCGCGGACGACGTCGAGCCGCTGCTGCAGCGCTTCGGCATGTCGGTCACCGCCACGCCGTCCGGCTTCGATCACCTGATCCAGGCCACGATCGTCGACGGCGGCGGCCGCATCCACGCGCAGGTCTACGGCGACGCGTTCGAGCTGCCGCTGTTCATCGGTCCGCTGAAGGAGGCGCTCGCGGGCGAGGCCGCGCGCACGCTCACGATCGAGAACGTGTGGCGCAAGGTCAAGCTGTACTGCACCGTGTACGACCCGGCCAGCGGCAAGTACAAATTCGACTACTCGCTGTTCGTCGAGATCTTCGCCGGCCTGACCACGCTGGGCGTGCTGGCGTGGTTCATCGGCCGCGAGTCGCGGCGCTACCTGCGGGCACGACGTACCACCTCCAGTACGTCTTGATGGCGGTCAAGGCGCGCCACCCTGCGCGCAACGCATGATCGCAGCCGGACGCACACGACCATGCACGTTCAGCTCGCCTTCGCACCGAACGTGGCGCCGCTTCCGGCGCCGCGGCGCGCCGCGCGCGCGATCGAACGCGTCGAGCATGCGCTCGACGTGCCGTTCGGAAGCGCGAATCCGCTGCGGCAGCTCGGCGCGCTGGCATTTCTGTCGTTCTGGGTCGCGCTCGGCAGCGGCGCGTACCTGTTCGTGGTGTTCGACACCTCTGCGCTCGGCGCGCACGCGTCGATCGATGCGCTCAAGGGCGAGCCGCTGCTGGGCGGACTCGTGCGCGGGCTGCACCGCTACAGCGCCGATGCGTTCGCGGCCGTGACGCTGCTGCACCTGGCGCGCGAGTGGGCGCACGGCCGCTATCACGGCTTCCGCTGGTTCTCGTGGCTGACCGGTGTGCCGCTCGTGCTCCTGCTGGTTGCCGATGGCATGGTCGGCTACTGGCTGCCGGCCGATACGCGCGCGCAGTTCGTCGCGACCACGATCGGCGAATGGGTCGGTTGGTTGCCGGGCTTCGGCGACAGGCTGATCCGCAACTTCGTCACCGCCGATGCGATCTCGGATCGGCTCTTTTCTCTGCTGATCTTCCTGCACATCGGCGTGGGCCTGCTGATCCTGCTCGGCCTGTGGGTGCACCTGCTGCGGCTGGTGCGGCCGCGGGTGAATCCGGTGCGCGCCGGCGGCGTCGCCTTCGCCGTGCTGCTGGTGGCACTCGCGCTCGTGGCGCCCGCGCTGTCGACCGCGCCGGCCGACTTCGCGCGCGCGCCGGCGAACGTGCCGGTCGACTGGTTCTACCTGGCGCCGCTCGCGCTCGCGCAGGGCGCATCGCCCGCGCTTTCGTGGCTCGCGGTCGCCGCTGTCGCGCTGCTGCTCGGCGTGCTGCCGTGGACGCGGCGCGAGACGCGCACGCCGGTCGTGGTCGATCCGTCCAACTGCACCGGCTGCGCGCGCTGCTTCGACGACTGCCCGTACGGTGCGGTCGTGATGACGCCGCGCAGCGACACGGCGCGGTTCAAATCGATCGCGCGCGTCGATCCGGCGCTGTGCGCGGCGTGCGGCATCTGCGTCGGCGCGTGTCCGCGCTCCGATCCGTTCCGCCGCGTGCCGACGCTCGCGACCGGCATCGACCTGCCGGCGCGTCCGATCGACGCGCTGCGCCGCCGGCTCGACGCGGCGTTCGTGCACCGGCCCGGCGCCGCCGTCGTGTTCGGCTGCGATCATGGCGCCGACGTGAACTTGCTCGGCGGCCGCGACGTGATCGCACTGTCGGCGCCGTGCCTTGGCCAGGTGCCGCCGTCGTTCGCCGACTACGCGTTGCGCAAGGGAGCGCGCGCGGTGCTGTTCGCCGGCTGCGCCGAGGACGCGTGCGCGTTCCGCTTCGGCGCCGCTTTCACGCACGCGCGCCTGACTGGCGCGCGTGAACCGCACCTGCATCCGCGCGCGCGCGGTCCGCGCGTGCAGGAAATCGACGCCGCGCGCGGCGACGAGACGCGCGTTCAGGCAGCCCTCAACCAGCAACGGGAATCGATCGATGCCGTGGCCTAGTCCGATCCGTTACGCCGCGCAGGCGCTGCTGTACGGCGCATTCGCCGCGTTCGTCGGCTACTTCTCGACCCATCCGACGTTCTCGCTGCTGGCGCCGAACGAAGGGCTGCTGCGGCTGTCGTTCATGGCGCCGGGCAAGCCGCGCTTCGAATGCCGGCAACGCACGCCGGAGGAGCTCGCCAGGCTGCCGCCGCAGATGCGCGCGCAGACCGAGTGTCCGCGCGAGCGCTCGGCCGTGCGCGTGCGCGTCGAGCTCGACGGCGTGGCGGTGATCGACAGGGCGTTTCCGCCGGCCGGGCTGGCGAAGGACGGTGCCGCGGCCGGCTACCGGCGGCTGCCGGTGCCCGCGGGCACGCACGAGCTGAAGGTTCAGGTCAACGACGATGCGCGCGCGAAGGGCTACACGTTCGAGAAGAGCGAACGGGTCGCGATCGCGCCGGGCCAGATCGTGCTGATCGATTTCAATCCCGAGCGCGGAGGCGTGCTGATCCGATGAAGCCTGTGACGGCGATCGAGGCGCGCGCGTGGCCCGTGGCGCGCGCGGCGGCCGTGCACCGCTACGGCCTGGCCGTGCACGCCGGCGAGCGTCGGCGACTGGCGACGGCGTGGCTGCTGCTCGCGGTCGGCGCGCTGCTCGCGGCGGGCGTGTTCTCGGTGCTGCTGGTGGCGGCGCGCACGCCGGCGATCGGAGCCATGCTTCCCGGGGTCGACTTCTTCCGCGTCGCGCTGGTGGTGCACGTCGACCTGTCGGTGCTGGTGTGGTTCGCCAGTTGCGCGGGGCTCTTGTGGAGCATCGCCGGTACCGAGCGCTGGCTCGGCGCGGCGTGGATCGGCTGGGGGCTGGCGCTGCTGGGCAGCGTTGCGCTCGCCGCGGCGCCGTTCGTGCAGTACGCGCTTCCGGTGATGGCCAACTACGTGCCTGTGCTCGACGGCAGCGTGTTCATCGCCGGGCTGGTGATCGTCGGCTCGGGCTTCGGCCTGACCGCGCTGCGCGCGCTCGCGGTGCCGGCCAAGGTCGGCACCGCGCTCGCGCCGGAAGGCGCGCTGCGCTTCGGGTTGAACACCGCGGCGGTCGCGGCGGCGGTCGCGCTGCTCGCGCTGGCGTGGTCGGCGTTCGCGGTGCCGCGCGAGCTGCCGGCCAGGGCGTACTACGAGATGCTGTTCTGGGGACCCGGACACGTCGCGCAGTTCTGCTGGAGCCTGATCATGCTGGTCGCGTGGCTGTGGCTTGCATCGCTGACCGGCGCGCGCGTGCCGCTCAGCCCGCGCGTGATGGCGCTGCTGTTCGCGATCGGGCTGGCGTCGGTGTTCGCCACCCCGGTGATCTACCTCGCGTGGGACGTGACGTCGGTCGAGTTCCAGCGCCTGTTCACCTGGCAGATGCGTTTCGGCGGGGGGCTCGCGATCGTGCCGGTCACCGCGGCGATCGCGCTCGCGCTTTTCGCGTCGCGCTCGGTCTCGCTCGACGCGAAGGACAAGCCGCTGCGCGCGGCGCTGATCGCATCGGTGCTGCTGTTCGCCGCCGGCGGACTGATCGGCTTCCTGATCCGCGGCTCCGACGTGCGGATTCCGGCGCACTACCACGGCTCGATCGTCGGCGTCACGCTGGCGCTGATGGGGCTGATCTACGCGCTGTTGCCGCGGCTCGGGTTCGCGGCGCCCGCCTCGCGCGCGGCGGCGTGGCAGCCGTGGGTCTACGGCGGCGGCCAACTGCTGCACATCGTCGGGCTGGTGTGGTCGGGCGGCTACGGCGTTCAGCGCAAGGTTGCCGGCGCAGAGCAGGTGTTGCGTACGCCGGGCGAGATCGCCGGCATGGGTCTGATGGGGCTCGGCGGGCTGATCGCGGTGATCGGCGGGCTGCTGTTCGTGATCGTCGTGTTGCGCGCGCTCAAGCCCAATCCGGACGCCGCGACGCGAGCGTCTGCGCGCCGCGGAGAGGTTGACACGCGAGCGCGTTCGCGCCGCGGAGAGGCGGCGTGATCCGCGCGCTGCTGTGGGCGGCGCTGGCGCTCGCGTTCGTCGTGCTCGCGGCGAGCAGCAGCCTGCGGCTGGCCGCCAACGGCCTTTCGTGCACGCCGTGGCCGGCCTGCTACGGCCAGCCCGCCACCGCCGAGGCGCAGAGCGACGCGACGACGACCGCCGCGTTGCGCGCCATCCATCGCGTCGCCGCGACCGTGTTCGGGCTGCTGGCGCTGGCGCTTCCTGTCGCGGGCTGGCGGCGGTTCGCGCGCGGCGAGCGCGCGGCGACGCTGCTGCTGCTGGCGGTCACCGCCGGTCTGGCGTGGCTCGGCCGCCATACGCCCTCGCCGCTGCCGGCGGTCACGGTAGCCAACGTGCTCGGCGGGCTGACGCTGATCGGCCTGCTCGCGTGGCTGCTGGCGCCGGCGGCCGGGCGCGCGCGCATCGCGGTCGTCGGCGCGTTCACGCTCGCGCTCGCCGCGCAGACGGCCGGCGGCGCGCTGATCAGCGCGCGGCTGGCCGGCGCGGCGTGCGTGCCCGCGTGCGAGCGGGCATGGCAACCGGGCGCGCTAGCGCTGTGGAACCCGGCGCGCGCGGGCAGCGCGCAGGAACTGCTCGGCGATCCGAAGGCAGGTCAGCCGCTGGTCACCACGCACGCGTTCGCCGGCATCGCGCTGCTGCTCGCCGCGATCGGAATCGGCGCCGCGCACGGCGGATTGCGTGCGGCACGCCGGTTGTCGATGAACGCCGGTGCCGTGGTGGCGGCCGGCATGGCGCTGTACGTGTTCGACAGTCAGCTTTGGCTGGCGGTGCTGCATGCGGCGCTCGCTGGTGCGCTGGTCGCCGCGCTGGCGGCGCTCGCCGCCGGCGGCAAGGCTTCATTGGAGGGCGCCTGATGATCGTGATCGATGCGCGCGGACTCGAGCCACCGGCCCCGTTCGAGCGGGTGATGGAAGCGCTGTGCGCGCTGCAGCCGGATCAGCGCATCCTGCTGATCCTCGAGCGCGAGCCGTTTCCGCTGTACCGCGTGCTCGAGCGCAACGGCTACGCGCACCGCACGCGGCAGTCCGACCGGGGGCACTTCGAAATCGAGATCGGCGCGCCGGAGGTGTTCAAGAGCTACGGCGCATAGTCGCGCAGCCGGCGCGCATCGGGAACGTGGATGTTGCGCCCGCGCACCTCGATCAGCCCGGCGGCCGACAGGTCGTGCAGGATGCGCGAGAAGTGTTCCTGGGTCAGATTCAGCCGCGACGCGATCACGCCCTTGGCGACCGGCAGCACCACCTCGACCGGCCCGCATTCGGCGCCTTCGTTCGCGATCGCGCAGTCGCGCAGCAGGAAGCCGATCACGCGCTCGGTGCCGGAGCGGGTTGAGAACGCCTCGACGTCGGCGACCAACTGGTGCAGGCGCCGCGCCAGCCCGGCCAGCATGCCGCGCGCGAAGCCCGCGTCGCATTCGATCCGCTCGAACACCGCCTCCTTCGGGATGAACAGCAGCAGCGAATCCGACAGCGCCTGCGCGTTCACCACGTGCGGCGTGTCGAGAAACATCACCGCCTCGCCGAAGCTCTGCCCGGCGCCGAGGAACTCGATCACCTTCTCCACCCCGGTGGACGACACGAACGACAGCTTGACCTGGCCGTGCACGATCAGGTGCATGCCGAGGCACGGATCGCCGCGGTGAAACAGCGTGTCGCCGCGCGCCAAGCGCAGCATGCGGGTGCGCTCGGCGATGCGCTCGCGCTGCGCGGGCTCGAGTTCACGGAACAGCGGCATCGCGGCGAGAAACGTCTCGGCACTGATCGGGGCCGTGGCCATCGGTACGGTTCAGAAAACGAAAACGGCGCAATCTTGTCCGCGCGCGCCGGCAAATTCTTGATTCCGGTCATACCCGCAGGGGTAACGGCGCACGCCTGCCTCGTTCGCGCAACGCCGGCACCACTTTGGGAGTATCCCGAACGTTTCGCGCACGGTCCGTCTGACGTTGTGCCATGTCAACCGGGCAGCGCGCGCGCGTGCGTAACCTGCGCCAGTTTCAGTCTACTCGCCCGCATCGCAATGCCGTCGTACCTGCGCCATTTCACGGCCGCCGCGCTGGCGGCCGCGGTCGTCGCGTCGGCGCAGGCGCAGCTCGCCGCGACGCTGGAGCCGGTGCAGATCGTCGGCATCGCGCACCGCGCCGGCCGGCCGCTCGCCGACGTGCCGCCGACCGTCAGCGTGATCACGCGCGAAGACATCGAGCGCGACGTCGCGGTCAACCTGCGCGACCTGCTGCGCTACGAGCCGGGCGTGTCGATCGAGAATTCGCCGGCGCGCTTCGGGCTGGGCAACATCAGCATCCGCGGGCTCGACGGCAACCGCGTGCAGATGCTGGTCGACGGCATCCGGCTTCCGGAGGGCTATCGCGTCGGCAGCTTCTCCAACGCGCTGCGCAACCAGCTCGACCTCGGCCTGCTGCAGCGGGTCGAGATCCTGCGCGGGCCGGGCTCCGCGCTGTACGGCTCCGATGCGCTCGCCGGCGTGGTCGCGTTCTCCACCGTCGATCCGCGCGACCTGCTCGGCCGCGCGCGCACGGCCGTGGTCGGCGATCTCGGCTACGCGCAGGCCAACCGCGGCTGGCAGCGCGGTCTTGCGGCCGCGGCCGACTTCGGTTCGCTGCAGGGGCTGATCGGCTACCAGCGCATCGACGCGCACGCGACGATCAACCGGGGCAGCAACGATGCGATCGGCAGCGCGCGCACCACGCCGAATCCGCAGCGCTCCGGCCGCGAGGACTGGCTCGCCAAGCTGGTGCTGCCGTTGCACCAGGGCAGCCGCGTGCGGCTCACGCTCGAGCGCCACGCCGACGGCGCCGACACCGACGTGCTGTCGCTCAATCCGCAGTCGAGCCGCACGGTGAGTCTGACTGCGGCCGACGCGGCAGTGCGCGAGCGCGCCAGCGCCGACGCGGACCTGGCCGGCATCGCGGCGCTGGATCGGCTGCGGCTCGCCGCGTACACACAGCGCGCGGTAACGCGCGACGACACCAGCGAAGTGCGCGCGAACACGACCGCGGTGTGCCTGTCCGCGCCCGGCACCGTGCGCTGCCAGCGCGACGTGCAGTTCCGCTTCGCGCAGAAGGAAGACGGCGCGAGCGTGATCGGCGAGTTCGAGCGCTTCGGCCGCTGGGTCGTTGGCGCGGAAGCCGCGCGCATCGACACCGACGAGCGGCGCGACGGCCATCAGACCAATCTGAACACCGGCGCGGTGACGAACATCGTCGGCGGCGAACCGCTGCCGACGCGCGACTTTCCCGTGTCGACGACCGACCGGATCGGCGCCTTCGCGCAGAGCGAGATCGAAGTCGGGCGCTTTACGCTGGTGCCCGCGCTGCGCTACGACCGCTTCCGCGTCGAGCCACGGATCGATCCGGTCTTCGCCTCGACCAACCCGGGCCGCAGCGTGGCGGAACTGACCGACGCCGCGTGGTCGCCGAAGCTGGGCGCGCTCTTCCGCGTCGCCGCGGGCACCACGCTGTCGGCGCAATGGTCGACCGGCTTTCGCGCGCCGCCGGCGGCCGACATCAACATCGGGCTGTCGAACCTGCCCGCCGGCTACGCGGTCGTGCCCAATCCCGCGCTGCGCGCCGAGAGGAGCCGCGGCCTGGAGCTTGGCGTGCGCGGCCGATATGGCCGCTTCGAGTTCACGCTGACCGCGTTCGACACGCGCTACACGGATCTGATCGTGTCGCGCGCGCCGCTGCCCTGCCCGGCCGATCCCGCGTGCGTGCCCGGCGCCACCGGAACGTTCCGGTCGCAGAACATCGCGCGCGCGCGCATCTACGGCGCCGAGGCCACGGCTCTGGTGCGCCTGACGCGGCAATGGGCGCTGCAGGGGGCGGTGGCGACCGCGACCGGCAGCGACACCGCGCGCGACCGGCCGCTGAATTCGATCGATCCGGCGCGCGCTACGGTCGGGCTGCGTTTCGAGCGCGACGATTTCGGCGCCGCGCTGCACGTCACGCACGCGCGCGCGAAGACCGACATCGACGCCGGCGCGGCGACGCTGTTCGCCACCCCGTCGTACACCGTAGCCGACCTGACCGCGTCGCTGCGGCTCGGCGCGCACGCGCGGCTGTCGCTGGGCGTCTTCAACCTCGCCGACCGCAAATACTGGTTGTGGTCGGACGTGCGGAACGTACCGAATCCGGGTGCGACGATCGACCGCTACACGCAGCCGGGACGCAACGCGAGCGTGCTGCTGCGCGCGACCTTCTAGCGCAGGAATGCCGGGGATCAACACGCGGGAGGTCGAATTGATCGAGATTAAGGCTTTGCGGTGGGGACTGCCTACCGTGGCGCGACTGATTGGCCGCATCGATTCTCATTTGGGGAGGAATGAATGAAACTGAGACTGCTGGGCATCGCCGGCGCCGCCGCGCTCGCGCTCGCGGGCACCGCTTGGACGCAGGAGAAGAAGGAGGAGAGCAAGCACCCGACGACCGAGGCCGAGACCCGCTACCAGGCGGGCAGCTCGCCGCTGGAAGGCGTCCAGATGCACCAGGACGTCAACCCGAAAGCGCCGAAGATGTCGGAGGCCGAGTTCGGCAAGGCACGCCAGATCTACTTCGAGCGCTGCGCCGGCTGCCACGGCGTGCTGCGCAAGGGCGCGACCGGCAAGCCGCTCACGCCCGACATCACGCTCGACAAGGGCACCGAGTATCTCAAGGTCTTCATCAAGTACGGCTCGCCGGCGGGCATGCCCAACTGGGGCACGTCGGGTGAGCTGTCCGACGCCGACGTCGACCTCATGGCGCGCTACGTGCAGCAGACGCCGCCCATGCCGCCCGAGTTCGGGATGAAGGAGATGAGGGCGACGTGGAAGGTGCTCGTGCCGCCCGGCCAGCGGCCGACGAAGAAGATGAACAACTACAACCTCGACAACCTGTTCTCGACCACGCTGCGCGACACCGGCGAGGTGGCGCTGATCGACGGCGACACGAAGAAGATCATCAATATCGTGAAGACCGGCTACGCGGTGCACATCTCGCGCGTGTCCGCGTCGGGCCGCTACGTGTACGTGATCGGCCGCGACGCCAAGATCAACATGATCGACCTGTGGATGGAGAAGCCCGACAACGTGGCCGAGATCCGTGTCGGACTGGAAGCGCGCAGCGTCGACACGTCGAAGTTCAAGGGCTACGAGGACAAGTACGCGATCGCCGGCAGCTACTGGCCGCCGCAGTACGTGATCATGAAGGGCGACACGCTCGAACCGCTGAAGATCGTCGCCACGCGCGGAATGACGGTCGACACACAGGAGTACCACCCCGAGCCGCGCGTGGCGGCGATCGTCGCCTCGCACTACAAGCCGGAGTTCGTCGTCAACGTGAAGGAGACCGGCAAGATCCTGATGGTCAACTACAAGGACGTCAGCAACCTGTCGGTGACCGAGATTCCGGCCGCGCGCTTCCTGCACGACGGCGGCTGGGACTCGACGCACCGCTATGTGCTGATGGCGGCCAATCAGAGCAACAAGATCGGCGTGGTCGACGCCAAGGAAGGCAAGCTCGAGGCGATCGTCGAGGTCGACAAGATCCCGCACCCGGGACGCGGCGCGAACTTCATACATCCGAAGTGCGGGCCGGTGTGGGCGACCGGGCACCTGGGCAGCGAGAAGATCTCGCTGATCGGCACCGACCCGAAGAAGCACAAGGATTACGCGTGGAAGGTGTGCGAGACGCTCGACGGCCAGGGCGGGGGCAACCTGTTCATCAAGACGCACCCGAAGAGCACGCACCTGTACATCGACACGCCGCTGAACCCGGACCCGAAGATCAGCGGTTCGGTCGCGGTGTACGACATCAAGAACCTGAAGGCCGGCTTCAAGGTGCTGCCGATCGCCGAGTGGGCGGGCGTCACCGAGGGCGCCAAGCGGGTGGTGCAGCCCGAGTACAACAAGGCGGGCGACGAGGTCTGGTTCTCGGTGTGGAGCGCGAAGAACCAGCAGTCGGCGCTGGTCGTGGTCGACGACAAGACGCTCAAACTGAAGGCGGTGATCAAGGATCCGAAGCTCATTACGCCCACCGGCCACTTCAACATCTACAACACGCAACACGACATCTACTGATCGAGGCAGGAGAGACGATGAAAGTACGCACCCCACTGGCCCTGCTCGCGGCGGGCGCCCTGCTCGCCGCGCCGGCGGCGCGCGCCGACGAAGCGATGGCGAAGAAGTACAACTGCCTGGCGTGCCACGCGGCCGACAAGAAGCTGGTCGGCCCGGCCTACAAGGACGTGGCAAAGAAATACAAGGGGCAGGCCGACGCGGTGGCGAAACTCGCCGACAAGGTCAAGAAGGGCGGCTCGGGCGTCTGGGGGCCGGTGCCGATGCCGCCCAACGCCGCGGTGCCCGACGCGGACGCGAAGAAGCTGGTGGAGTGGATCCTGGCGATGTAGCGATCGCTGTCGTGCTCGCGCTCGCGGCGGCCGTCGCCGGCGCGGGCGAACTCGAAGCGCGCTCGTCGGACCAGCGCTGGATCCTGCGCGCGGACAACGCTGCGCGCGAACTGCTCGCGATCGACGGGGCGAGCGGAGAGATCGTCAGGCGTATCGCGGTCGCGGACCGCGGCGGCACGCAGTCGCGCGTGGCGCGCGTGCTCGACGCGCCGCCGCGCTCGAGCTTCGTCGCTCTGCTGGCGGACGTCGCCGAGGCGTGGGAGCTGCCGTACGGCGCGAACGCCGAACCGGTGTTCGAGGGCATGGTGCACGACTACCGGATGGGCGAAGGGCTGGCGGCGCGCGAGCCGCTGCCGGTGCGACGCATTGTCCTCGACGCCGTCGCCACGGACGCTCTGTTCGCGCCGCGCTACGAGTATTTCGTCGCCGCCGCGGGCGGCACGCTGCAGGTGGTGAATCTGGACGTGCGCCGGCGCATCGAATCCGTCGCGACCGGCGGCGCGCCGCGCCCCGAGCTCGGCACGGTGTGGGACCGCCGCAAGCTGGCGTTTCTGATCCCGGACGCGGCGCAGGCGCGCCTGCTGGTGCTCGATGCGCGCGCTTGGCGCCTGGCGGCCGTCGTGCCGCTGCCCGCCGTTGCGCGCGCCGTTCGCATCGACGCCGATCGCATCGACGTGACCACGGCCGCGGGTCGGGTGCGCCTGCCCGCCGCGCAACTGCGGGTCGAATAGCAGCGTTGCCGAATCGCTCGTGCACGGGCGCGTCCGGCGGGCACCGGCCGCTTCCTGGCGGGACGCCGCCTGCGGCCGGGCGGGCCGGAGCTTCGGGCCGCCCGACGGATTTCGAATGCCAGTTGTTTTGCGCCCGATCGGCCGCCAGATAGGGGCTTGGAGGTAATCATGGAATCCACGCCAGCCCCGCTGCCCGAAGGCGTCGTCGCCATCGTGCCGGTGCGCAACGTCGTGCTCTTTCCGAGCGTGCTGCTGCCGATCTCGGTCGGCCGCGCCAAGTCGATCGCGGCCATGCAGTACGCGCTGCAGGCCAAGGCGCCGCTCGGCATCGTGCTGCAGAAGGATCCGCGCGTCGACGACCCCGCAGGCGACGATCTGTACCCGATCGGGACGCTCGCCAATCTCGTGCACCACGTCGTGGCCGGCGACCAGCGGCATGCCGTCTGCCAGGGCGTGCAGCGCTTCCGCATCAAGGAGCTGGTCGAAGGTCATCCGTTCCTCGCCGCCCGCATCGAGCGGATCGAGGAACCGGCCCGCATCTCGGCCGAGGCCGAGGCGCTCGGCGTGCAATTGCAGGCCAAGGCGCTCGAAATTCTGTCGCTGCTGCCGGGAGCGCCGGCGGAACTGGCGCAAGCGCTGCAGGCCACGCGCGCGCCGGGACAGCTGGCGGACATCACCGCCAGCCTGATTGACGCCGAGCCGGCCGAAAAGCAGGCGCTGCTGGAGACCGTCCGCATCGAGGATCGACTGCAGCGGGTGCTCGAAATGCTCGCGCACCGCATCCAGGTGCTGCGGCTGTCGCAGGAGATCGGCGAGCGCACCAAGGAACAGATCGACGACCGGCAGCGCAAGTTCCTGCTGCGCGAGCAGTTGAAGACGATCCAGAAGGAGCTCGGCGAGGACACCGAAGGCGTCCAGGACCTGGCGCAGCTCGAGGAGGCAATCGCGAAGGCCGGCATGACGCCCGAGGCCGAGGCGCAGGCGCGCAAGGAGCTGCGCCGCCTGCAGTCGATGGGATCGCAGTCGGCCGAGTACTCGATGCTGCGCACCTGGCTCGAATGGATGACCGAGCTGCCGTGGAAGCTGCCCGAAGACAAGCCGATCGATCTGGCGGCCGCGCGCGCGGTGCTGGAGGCGGATCACTTCGGCCTGGAGCGGGTGAAGCAGCGGATCGTCGAGTTTCTCGCCGTGCAGAAGCTCAATCCGCAAGGGCGCGCGCCGATCCTGTGCTTCGTCGGCCCGCCGGGCGTGGGCAAGACGTCGCTCGGGCAAAGCATCGCCCGCGCGCTCGGCCGTCCGTTCGTGCGCGTGGCGCTCGGCGGCGTGCACGACGAAGCGGAGATCCGCGGCCATCGCCGCACCTACATAGGCGCGCTGCCGGGCAACATCGTCCAGGCGCTGCGCAAGGCGGGCGCCCGCAACTGCGTGATGATGCTCGATGAGGTCGACAAGCTGTCGGCCAGCATCCACGGCGATCCGGCGGCGGCACTGCTCGAAGTGCTCGACCCGGAGCAGAACTCGACCTTCCGCGACAACTACCTGGGCGTGCCGTTCGATCTGTCGCGCGTGGTGTTCATCTGCACCGCCAACGTGATCGACCAAGTGCCGCCGCCGGTGCGCGACCGCATGGAAGTGATCGACCTGCCCGGCTACACGCCGGAGGAGAAGCTCGAGATCGCCCGGCGCTACCTGGTGCCGCGCCAGCGCGCTGCCAACGGACTGCGCGCGGGCCAGTGCGAGCTCGCCGACGCGGCGCTCGCCGCGATCATCGCGAGCTACACGCGCGAGGCCGGCGTGCGTCAGCTCGAACGCGAGATCGGTCGCGTGCTGCGCCACGCGGCGACGAAGGTCGCCGAAGGCGCGGATGTCGCGGTGCGGATCGACGCCGCCGATCTCGATCCGATCCTCGGCCCGGCGCGCTTCGAGCACGAGGCGGCACTGGTCGCGAGCATCCCGGGCGTCGCCACCGGTCTGGCATGGACGCCCGCCGGCGGCGACATCCTGTTCGTCGAAGCCACGCGCGTCGCCGGCAGCGGCAAGCTGCTGCTGACGGGGCAACTGGGCGACGTGATGAAGGAAAGCGCGCAGGCGGCGCTGACGCTGGTGAAGTCGCGCGCGATCGCGCTGCGCATCCCGGCGGCGGCGTTCGACGGTGTCGACGTGCACCTGCACGTTCCCGCCGGCGCGATCCCGAAGGACGGACCGAGCGCGGGCGTCGCGATGTTCATTGCGCTGGCATCGCTGTTCAGCGACCGGCCGGTGCGCCACGACGTGGCGATGACCGGCGAGATCAGCCTGCGCGGACTGGTCCTGCCGGTGGGCGGCGTCAAGGAAAAAGTGCTCGCCGCCCAGCGCGCGGGCATTGCGACCGTGCTGCTGCCTGCGCGCAACCGCAAGGACCTGCGCGAAGTGCCGGAATCGGCGCGCAGCGGGCTCGAGTTCGTCTGGCTGGAGACGGTCGACGATGCGGTGCGCGCGGCGCTGGCGGAGGCGCCGCGCCGGGCCGAGGCCGAACTGCGGCTGACGGGCTAACGCGACTCCTGCAACTGCTTGCGGCGGCGTTCCTCGAAGACGAACTCCTCCAGCTCGGGATCGAGCGCGTCGCGCGCCGAGACGATGCCGACCGGCTTGCCGTTGTCGACCACCGGCAGGTGGCGGAAACCGCCCTCGTGCATCAGCAGCATCGCGTGGCCGAACGTCTTGCCCGGGGCGATCGTCTTCGGCTCGCGCGTCATCACGTCGCCGACCATCGTGGTCGCCGGCGCCAGCCCGCGTGCGAGCACGCGAAACAGCGCGTCGCGCTCGGTGAATATGCCGACCAGGCGCTCATCGTCGACCACGAGGATGGCGCCGACCTTCTTGTCGGCCATCGACTTCGCCGCCGCCAGGACGGTCGTCGTCGAAGTGGCGATCAGCAGCTTGCGCCGCTCCATGATGCTGTTGACAGGCTGGTTGAACACTTCGATCCCGGACCGTGGCGCGCTTGCGCGCAAGTGTGGGATTGATAGCGATCCGCGCGCCCGAGGCGCTTGACGTAACGCAAGCTTCCGTCGAACGTGCGCTGCGCAATGCAATGCGGCCCGACCGGCGCGCCGATATCATCGCTGCCATCCACAGCAGCGTCCAACAGCGGAGCATCGGCAGTGACACGCATCCTCGTCGACTTCAGCACCCCGGCGGCGGGCTTCGATCAGCCGCTCGAACTATGGCGCGCCTGTCACGGCCGCGTGCGGCGCATGATCGGGCTGCTGCAGCGGCTGGCCGAGCACGTGCGCACGACCGGCGCCGACGGCGATGCGCGGACGACCGCCACGTCGATCCTGCGCTACTTCGACGAAGCGGCGCCGCGCCATCACGACGACGAGGAGATCGACCTGTTCGTGCGGCTGCGCGAGCGCTCGGGCCAGCTCGATGCCGCGCACGCGAAGCAGGTGACCGACGCCATCGCCACGCTCGAATCCGATCATCACGACCTGTCGTCGCTGTGGCGGTCGCTGCGCGAGCCGCTGACACAGATCGAAGCCGGCACTGCGGCGCTGCTCGACGAGGCGACGATCGCGCTCTTCGTCAGTCGTTACCAGGCGCACATGGAGCTCGAGGAGACCGTGATCGAGCCCGCCCTCAAGCGATTGCTGAAGAAGAGCGATCTGGCCGCGATCGGCCAGACGATGGCCAAGCGGCGCGGCGTCGACTGGAGCGAACTGGCCGCGCGCTAGCGCCGGCGCCCGCTGCCGAGCAGCGAGCCGAGCACGCCGCGCACCATCTCGCGCGCGACGGCGGAGCCGACAGTGCGCGCGGCGCTCTTGGCCATCGAATCGACCATCCCTTCGCGGCGGCCGCCGCGCGGGCCGGTCGAACCGAACAGGATGTCGGAGAGCCCGCCCAGGATTCCGCCGCCCTGCTGCGCCGGCGCTGCGGCGCCGCCCGTGGGCGCTGCACCCGGCAGCGGCTGTCCGGTTCCGGCGCGTGCCTTCAGCTTCTCGAACGCGCTCTCGCGATCGACCGCTTTTTCGTACTGGCCGGCGACGATCGAGCTTTCGATCAGCCGCCTGCGCTCGTCGGGCGTGATCGGGCCGATCTGGCTCGCCGGCGGCAGCACGAATGCGCGTTCGGTGACGGTCGGCGATCCCTTCGGGTCGAGGAACGAGATCAGCGCCTCGCCGACCGCGAGTTCCGTGATCGCGCTTCCGATGTCGAGCTTGGGGTTCGGCCGCATCGTGCCGGCGGCGGTCGCCACCGCCTTCTGGTCGCGCGGCGTGAACGCGCGCAGCGCGTGCTGCACGCGGTTGCCGAGCTGGCCCAGCACCTTGTCCGGAATGTCGAGCGGGTTCTGCGTGCAGAAATACACGCCGATCCCCTTGGAGCGGATCAGCCGCACCACCTGCTCGACCTTCTCGACCAGCGCCGTGGGCGCCTCGTCGAACAGCAGGTGCGCCTCGTCGAAGAAGAACACCAGCTTGGGTTTGTCGCGGTCGCCGACCTCGGGCAGCTTCTCGTACAGATCCGACAGCAGCCACAGCAGGAAGGTCGAGTAAAGCTTCGGCGACTGCAGCAGCTTGTCCGCGGCGAGCACGTTGATCACGCCGCCGCCGTCCACGGTCTGCATCAGGTCCTCGACATTCAGCATCGGCTCGCCGAAGAACTTCTCGCCGCCCTGCTGCTCGATCTGCAGCAGGCCGCGCTGGATCGCGCCGATCGACGCCGCCGACACGTTGCCGTACTGGGTCTTGAACTGCTCGGCGTTATCGCCGACGAATGCAAGCAGCGCGCGCAGGTCCTTCAGGTCCAGTAGCAGCAGGCCGTTGTCGTCGGCGACCTTGAACACCAGCGCCAGCACGCCTTCCTGCGTCTCGTTCAGATTCAGAAGGCGCGCCAGCAGCAGCGGCCCCATGTCGGAGATCGTCGCGCGCACCGGATGACCCTGCTCGCCGAACACGTCCCACAGCGTGACCGGACAGCCTTCCCACTTCGGCGCCTCGATCTTCAGCATCTCGAGGCGCGCCTTGAGCTTGTCGGTGAGCGCGCCCGGCTTTGCGATGCCGGTCAGATCGCCCTTCACGTCGGCCATGAATACCGGCACGCCGATCCGGGAAAAGCTTTCCGCCAGCTTCTGCAGCGTGACGGTCTTGCCGGTGCCGGTCGCGCCGGTGATACAGCCGTGGCGATTGGCGAGCGCCGGCAGCAGCGCGAGTTCGGTGGTTCCGGCTCGGGCGATGATCAGGGGGTCGGCCATGGTTGCCTCGGATTGCGGATTGCGGATTGCGCGCAAGCGTAGCGCATGCGAGTCGGATCAAGGATCACGGATCACGATTGATAGAATTCGCGCCCGCTCGCAGTGCCTCCTCCGACTTGGGAAACACCATGGCCGGCCATTCCAAATGGGCCAATATCCAGCATCGCAAGAACCGCCAGGACGCCAAGCGCGGATCGCTGTGGACCAAGGTCATCCGTGAAGTGCAGATCGCGGCGCGCGACGGCGGCGGCGATCCGGCGATGAACGCCCGGTTGCGGCTCGCGCTCGACAAGGCACGGCTGGCCAACGTGCCGAAGGACAAGGTCAACGCCGCGATCGCGCGCGGCACCGGCAAGGGCGAAGGCCAGAACCTCGAGGAGATCCGCTACGAGGGTTACGGCATCGGCGGCGCCGCGATCATGATCGACTGCGTGACCGACAACCGCACGCGCACGGTGGCGGATGTCCGACACGCGCTGTCCAAGAACGGCGGCAACCTCGGCACCGACGGCTCGGTCGCGTTCAACTTCAGGCACTGCGGCCAGTTCGTCTTCGCGCCCGGCACCTCGGAAGACAGAGTCATGGAGGCCGCGCTCGACGCCGGCGCCGACGACGTGACCACCAACGAGGACGGTTCGATCGAAGTGATCTGCGCGCCGGCCGATTTCGGCGCCGTTCAGGAGGCACTCGCCAAGGCGGGACTGAAGCCCGAGGTCGCGGAGGTGACGATGAAGCCGCTCACCGAGACCCTGCTCACGGGCGAGGACGGCCAGCGGATGCAGAAGCTGCTCGACGCGCTGGACGACCTGGACGACGTCCAGGCGGTGTATACGACGGCGGCGATTGAGGCGTGATGTTCGTTGTCCGTGATCCGTGATCTGTGATCCGTGATCCGTGATCCGTGATCCGTGAGGACTGCTGCGAGCACCGTCTTGAAGACGCACCGCGACCTTCTCGCCTGGCAGGAAGCGATGACGCTTGCCCGGATGATCTACAAGGCAACGGAGCGCTTTCCGCGCGCCGAAGAATTCGGATTATCGCTGCAGCTACGGCGCGCCGTCGTTTCCGTCGCCAGTAACATTGCCGAGGGGGCGGCGCGGCAATCCAGTCGTGAATTTGCGCACTTTCTTAGCGTAAGTCTTGGATCATTGGCCGAACTTGATACGCAGATCGAGCTTGCGGCCTCACTCGACTGGATTGATGAACCTGGAGCGCTGCAGGACCAACGCACAAAAGTGGCCCAGCTAATGACGAAACTTCGACAATCGATCTCGCGCCGGACAGGCCACGGATCACGGGTCACCGATCACGGATCACGACCATGAAAGTCCTCGTCATCGGCTCCGGCGGCCGCGAGCATGCGCTGGCGTGGAAGATCGCGCAGTCGCCGCGCGTGCAGACGGTGTTCGTGGCGCCGGGCAACGGCGGCACCGCGCGCGACACCGGGCCGCACGCACGACTCGCCAATGTGGCGCTCACCGATATCAAGGCGCTGGCCGACTTCGCGCGCGAGCATGACGTTGCGCTGACGGTGGTCGGTCCCGAGGCGCCGCTGGCGGCGGGCGTCGTCGACACGTTCCGAGCGCGCGGGCTGCGCGTGTTCGGGCCGACGCAGGCGGCGGCGCAACTGGAAAGCTCGAAGGACTTCGCCAAGGCCTTCATGAAGCGCCACGGCATTCCGACCGCGGACTACCGGACCTTCGCCGACGCGGCGGCGGCACATGCATATGTCGAGCGCAAGGGCGCGCCGATCGTGATCAAGGCCGACGGGCTCGCCGCGGGCAAGGGCGTGGTCGTCGCGGCCACGCCCGCCGAGGCGCACGCCGCGATCGACGCGATGCTGCTCGACCACCGCATGGGCGCGGCCGGTGCGCGCGTGGTGATCGAGGACTTCCTTGCCGGCGAGGAAGCGAGCTTCATCGTCATGTGCGACGGCCGCAACGTGCTGGCGCTGGCGAGCAGCCAGGACCACAAGCGCCTGCGCGACGGCGACCAGGGCCCGAACACCGGCGGCATGGGCGCGTACTCGCCGGCGCCGGTGATCACGCCGACGCTGCACGCGCGCGTGATGCGAGAAATCATCGTGCCGACGATCCAGGGCATGGCGGCCGACGGCATCGTCTACACGGGCTTCCTGTACGCGGGTCTGATGATCGACGACGCGGGCCATGCGCGCACGCTGGAATTCAACTGCCGGATGGGCGATCCGGAGACACAGCCGATCCTGCTGCGATTGAAGAGCGATCTGGTCGAACTGCTTGAACACGCGGTCGACGGCACGCTCGACCGCGTCGAGGCCGAATGGGACCGCCGCAGCGCGCTCGGCGTCGTGGTCGCCGCCGCCGGCTACCCCGACGCTGCGCGCAAGGGCGACGTGATCCACAGCCTGCCCGCCGATACCGAGGACTGCGTGACCTTTCACGCCGGCACCGCGCTCACCGCCGACGGCACGCTTGTCACCAGCGGCGGCCGCGTGCTGTGCGTGACCGCGCTCGGCGACAGCGTGCGCGCCGCGCAGCGACGTGCGTACGAGGCGGTCGTGCAGGTGAAGTTCGTCGGTGCGCAGTACCGCACCGACATCGGCCATCGCGCGATCGGCCGCGGACAGGGCGCGCCGAACCCGACGCGCGGGAGTGCATCGTGACCTACACCGTCGAGCAGCACATCCAGCTGAAGCGTGTTTCCGAAATCGCCGCGTCGCCCGACGGCACGTGGCTCGCCGTGGTCGTGCAGCGGCTCGACCGCGACGGCGCCAGGTACGTCAGTGATCTGTGGCGCGTGCCGACCGACGGCGGTGCGGCCGTGCAGCTGACGCGCGGCGACTGCAAGGACAGCGCGCCATGCTTTCGCCGCGACGGCTCGCTCGGCTTCCTGTCGAACCGGCAGCCGAACGAGATCAAGGCGGACGAGGAAGCGGAGAAGCGGATGCAGGTCTGGCTGCTGCCGGCGACGGGCGGCGAGCCGAAGCAGTTGACCGACGAGCCGCTCGGCGTCGAGGCCTTCCGCTTCGCGCGCAGCGCGGACCGGCTGGTGCTGTTCGCACCCGTCATCAGTGGCGTGCCGCACGAGCAGCAGCGCGAGGTCGCAACCCGGCGCGCCAAAGACGGCCCGAGCGCGCGGCGCTTCACGCGCCAGCCGGTGCGGCACTGGGATCACTGGCTGCACGAGAACCCGGATCTCGCCTGCACGCACGTGATCGCATACGACGCGTCGGGCGGCGAGCGCGTGGACCTCACGCCCGAGGCGCGGCGCGAATTCGCGATCGAGCCGGCGCTCGACGTGTCGGCCGACGGCAAGCGCGTCGTGGTGACGCGGCAGACGCCGGGCAAGGACCGCGAGCTCGACACCACGCTGCTGGTCATCGACCTCGAGACGAGGGCGCAGCGCGTGTACGGCGAGGCGGACCACGTCAACTTCGAGGCACCGCTGTTCTCCCCCGACGGCAACCGCATCGCCACCGCGCGCAGCACGCGCAGCCCCAAGCTCGCGGTGCGGCCGGTGGCGACGATCATCGACGTCGCCGGCGGCGAGATGCGGCAACTCGCCGCACACTGGGATCGCTGGCCCAGCATCGCGCGCTGGAGCCACGACGGCAAGCAGCTCGTCGCCACCGCCGACGACGAGGGCCACACGCCCGTGTTCACGATCGACGCCGCCAACGGCACTGTCGAGCGCATCACCGCGTGGGCGGCGGGCGGCGCGCACTCGAACCTCGACGTGCTGCCGGACGGTCGCATCGTCGGCATTCGCTCGACGCTACTCGACGCGCCCGAGTGCTTCGTCGTCGAACCGAAGCCGGTCGCAATGCCGAAGCCGCTGGCGCGCCTTTCCGGCTTCACGCCGGCCGCCGAGTGGGCCGAGGTCGAAAGCTTCACGACGCGCTCGACCGACGGCACGCCGATCCAGTCGTTCCTCGTCAAGCCGAAGGACGTGGCGGGCAGGCTGCCGCTCGCGCTGTGGATCCACGGCGGCCCTATCGGCATGGACGTCGACGGCTGGCACTGGCGCTGGAACCCGCTGCTCGCGGTGGCAGCGGGCTACGCGGTCGCGCTGCCGAACCCGCGCGGATCGACCGGCTTCGGACAGGACTTCGTGCAGGGCATCTGGGGCAACGTGTGGGGCGACCAGTGCTACCGGGACCTGATGGCGGTCACCGATGCGCTGGTGGCGCGGCCCGACATCGACCCCGCGCGCACGATGGCGATGGGCGGATCGTTCGGCGGCTACATGACGAACTGGATCGGCACGCAGACCGATCGCTTCAAGTGCCTCGTCACGCACGCCAGCATCGTGACGATGGCGCAGTTCACCGGCACCACCGATCATCCGGCGTGGTGGTATCTGGAGATGGGCGGCGAGAATCCGTACGAGGACATGGCGCAGTTCGACCGTTTCGCGCCGATCCGCCACATCCGCAACTGGAAGACGCCGGTCTTGATCATCCACGGCGAACTCGACTACCGCTGCCCGGTCAACGAAGGGCTGAACCTGTTCGAAGCGCTGCAGTACCACGGGGTGCAGAGCGAACTGCTGCTGTTCCCGGACGAGAACCACTGGATCCTGAAGCCGAAGAACATCGTCGCGTGGTACGACGCGGTGCTCGGGTTCATCGGCCGGCACCTGAAGACATGAGCGAATTCGTCGACTCGCAATCGGCGCGCGAATACCTGCTCGGACTGCAGGAGCGCATCGTCGCGAAGTTCGTGCAGCTCGACGGCCGACCGTTCGTGCGCGACGTGTGGGAGAAGCCGCGCGGCACGCCGCTCGACGGCGGCGGGCTGACCCGCATGTGCGAGAACGGCAACCTGCTCGAGCGCGGCGGCGTCGGCTTCTCGCACGTCAAGGGCGCGCAGTTGCCGCCGTCGGCCTCCGCCGGCCGCCCCGAACTGGCCGGCCGCGGCTTCGAGGCGATGGGCGTGTCGCTCGTGTTCCACCCGCGCAACCCGTATGTGCCCACCGTGCACATGAATGTGCGGTTCTTCGTCGCGCGCGCGCCGAATAACACCCCCTCTCCCCTGGGAGAGGGGGCGGGCGGCGAGGGTGAGCCCGACCTTGCGGCGAACCGCCGGACATCGGAGCGAAGCAAAGATGTCTGGTGGTTCGGCGGCGGCATGGACCTGACGCCGTACTACGGCTTCGAGGAAGACGCGCGCCACTTCCACGCCACGTGCAAGTCGGCGCTGCAGCCGTTCGGCGCCGACCTGTATCCGCGCTTCAAGAAGTGGTGCGACGAATACTTCTTTCTCAAGCACCGGAACGAACCGCGCGGTGTCGGCGGCATCTTCTTCGACGACTTCAACGCGCTCGGATTCGAGCGCAGCTTCGAGATGCTGCGCGCGGTCGGCGACGCCTTCCTCGAGGCATACGTGCCGATCGTCGAGCGACGCTGGAACCATCCGTTCGGCGAGCGCGAGCGCGATTTCCAGGCCTACCGGCGCGGCCGCTACGTCGAATTCAACCTGGTGTACGACCGCGGCACGCTGTTCGGGCTGCAGTCGGGCGGGCGCACCGAATCGATCCTGATGTCGCTGCCGCCGGTGGTGAAGTGGCGCTACGACTGGCACCCCGCGCCCGGCACGCCGGAGGCGCGGTTGTACAGCGACTTCCTTCGCCCGCGGGACTGGGCTTGATGCCGGCACCGATCGGCCTGCTCGGCGGCAGCTTCGATCCGATTCACGTCGGGCACCTGCAGCTCGCGCGCGACGCGTTGCGCCAGCTCGCGCTTGCCGAGGTGCGCTTCGTGCCGGCCGGGCAGCCGTGGCAGAAGCACGTCGCGACCGATGCCGCGCATCGGGTGCGCATGGTCGAGCTGGCGATTCGCGGCGAACCGGGCTTCGCGCTCGACCGGCACGAGATCGAGCGCGGCGGCCCGACCTACACGATCGACACGCTGCGCGCGCTGCGCGCCGCGCGCGGTGCCGACGTGCCGCTGGTGCTGATCATCGGCAGCGACCAGATGCAGCGGCTCGACACCTGGCACGAATGGCAGCGCCTGCTCGAGTTCGCACACCTCGCGGTCGCGCGCCGCAACGACGCGGTGCTGACGCTCAGCTGGCCGCTGCAGGAGTACTACAACTCGCACTGGGCGCGCGCGGACGCGATCACGCAGCGGCCGGCCGGCGCGGTCGTCGAGATCGACATGACGCCGGTCGACGCGTCGGCCACCGAGATCCGCGCGCTGCTCGCCGCGCCGCAGTCGCCCGCGCGCGACGCGCGGCTGGCCGCGATCGTTCCGGCCGCGGTGCTCGACTATATTCACGCGCATTCCCTTTACCGCTGAAAGCATGGACATCCGCAAGCTGCAGCGCCTCGTCGTCGACGCGCTGGAGGACGTGAAGGCGCAGGACATCGTCGTGCTCAACACCAGCAAGCTGTCGGATCTGTTCGACCGCGTGATCGTCGCCAGCGGCACCTCGAACCGGCAGACGCGCGCGCTGGCGGCCAACGTGGTGGAGAAGGTCAAGGCCGCCGGCGGGCAGGTGATCAGCGTCGAAGGGACCGACGCCGGCGAATGGGTGCTGGTCGATCTCGGCGACGTGGTCGTGCACCTGATGCAGCCCGCCATCCGCAAGTACTACGGGCTGGAGGAAATCTGGGGCGGCAAGCCGGTCCGGATGAAGCTCGCGGCCGAATCGCGCCGCTCGGCGGCGCCGGCGTGAACCGTCCGAGCCCGCGCGCATTAGACCGACGGCGGTATCCCGCCGGGTCGCTTTGACGGTGAGAATCACCGTGGTGGCCGTCGGCCAGCGCCAGCCGCGCTGGGCCGAAGAGGCGATCGACGATTTCCTCCAGCGGTTTCCATCCGGGTTCACCGTGACGATCAGGGAAGTCAGAGCCGAGACGCGCAGTGGCCAGCCGCTCGAGCGCATCCTCGCCGCGGAAGCCGAGCGGCTGCGCGTGGCGATTCCGCCCGGCGCCGTCTTGGTCGCGCTCGACGAGCGCGGCCAGGACTGGACCACGGCCCGCTTCGCCGAGCAGCTCGGCAAGTGGCGCGACGCGTCCGAGCCGGTGACGTTCCTGATCGGCGGGCCCGACGGGCTCGCCCCCGAAATCAAGCGCGCGGCGCGCGTGCTGCTGCGGCTGTCGAGCCTGACGCTGCCGCACGCGCTGGCGCGCGTGCTGCTCATCGAGCAGCTCTACCGCGCCTGGTCGCTGCTGGCCGGGCACCCCTACCATCGCGCATGACTGATCTCTACCTCGCCTCCCGCAGCTCGCGCCGGCGTGACCTGCTGAAGCAGATCGGCGTGCGGTTCGAGCCGCTGCTGCTGCGGCTGGCGCAGCCGCGCGGCCCGGACATCGACGAGGTCCAGCACGCCGACGAATCGGCCGCCGCGTACGTCGAGCGCATTGCGCACGCGAAGGCCGAACTCGGGCTGCGCGTGCTCACGATGCGCTCGATGCTGCTGAAGCCCGTGCTCGCGGCCGACACGATCGTGATCGTCGACGACGCCGTGCTCGGCAAGCCCGCCAACCCGACCGAGGCGGCCGCGTCGCTGCGCCGGCTGGCCGGCCGCGAGCACGAGGTGCGCACCGCCGTGGCGCTCGCCTTCGGCGGCATGACCACCCCGCGCGTGAGCGTCGTCACGTCGGCCACGCGCGTGCGGATGCGCGAGATCAGCGACGCCGAGATCACCCGCTACTGCGCCACCGCCGAGCCGTACGACAAGGCCGGCGGCTACGCGATCCAGGGCATGGCCGCGATCTTCATCGAGCGCATCGAGGGCAGCTACTCCGGCGTGATGGGCCTGCCGCTCGCCGAGACCGCGGAACTGCTGAAGCAGGCCGGCATGCCGGTGCTCTGACTGCGGCCGCGGTCGGTTAGTATCGTTGCAGTTCATTTCGCGGCCGACGCCGGGCCGCCCCAAGGCGGTCGCGCCACCTTCTCCGGACAAGGTGCACGTGCGACGCGCAGCGTCGCGTACACCTTGTCCGAACGATCGTCATGGAAGACATCCTCATCAACATCACCCCGCAGGAAACGCGCGTGGCCGTGCTGATCGCGGGCGTGGTGCAGGAGCTGCACGTCGAACGCAGCGCGATGCGCGGGCTGGTCGGCAACATCTACCTCGGCCGCGTGGCGCGCGTGCTGCCCGGCATGCAGTCGGCGTTCGTCGACATCGGCCTGGAGCGCGCGGCGTTCCTGCACGTGGCCGACATCTGGGAGTTTCGCCAGGTCAACGGCGACCGCCCGCCGCCGATCGAGCGGCTGGTGCGCGAGGGCGACACGCTGCTGGTGCAGGTGGTCAAGGATCCGATCGGCACCAAGGGCGCGCGCCTGTCCACGCAGGTGAGCCTCGCCGGGCGCACGCTGGTCTACCTGCCGCAGGACCCGCACATCGGCGTGTCGCAGCGGATCGAAGACGAGACCGAACGCGCGCACCTGCGCGAGACGCTCGCGCGCCTGGTGCCGCCGGACGAGCGTGGCGGCTACATCATCCGCACCAGCGCCGAGGACGCGACCGAGGCCGAACTGCTGGCCGACACCGAGTACCTGCGCAAGCGCTGGAACCAGATCCGCGAGGCTTCGATCCAGGTACCCGCGCCGGCGCTGCTGTACCAGGAGCTGTCGCTGTCGCAGCGCGTACTGCGCGACGTGGTGACCGACCAGACGCTGACGATCCAGGTCGACTCGCGCGAGAACTTCGTCGCGCTGCAGGCGTTCGCCAACCAGTATGTGCCCAAGGTCGCGGGCAAGCTCGCCCACTACGCGGGGGAGCGGCCGCTGTTTGATCTGTACCAGATCGACGACGAGATCGAGAAGGCGCTCGGCCGCCGCGTCGACCTGAAGAGCGGCGGCTATCTGATCATCGACCAGACCGAGGCCATGACGACGATCGACGTCAACACCGGCGGCTACGTCGGCACGCGCAACTTCGACGACACGATCTTCAAGACCAACCTCGAGGCGTCGCAGTCGATCGCGCGCCAGCTCAGGCTGCGCAACCTGGGCGGCATCATCGTGGTCGACTTCATCGACATGGCCAGCACCGAGCACCGCGACGCGGTGCTGGCGGAGTTCAAGAAGGCGCTGGCGCGCGACCGCACGCGCGTGACCGTGAGCGGCTTTACCCAGCTCGGCCTGGTCGAGATGACGCGCAAGCGCACGCGCGAATCGCTCGCGCACATCCTGTGCGAGCCGTGCCCCACCTGCAGCGGGCGCGGCGAGATCAAGACCGCGCGCACCGTGTGCTACGAGATCCTGCGCGAGATCCTGCGCGAGGCGCGCCAGTTCGGCGAGACACGCGAGTTCCGCATCCTGGCCTCGCAGACCGTGGTCGACCTGTTCCTGGAGGAGGAATCGCAGTCGCTGGCGCTGCTGTCGGACTTCATCGGCAAGCCGATCTCGATGCAGGTCGAGACCGTCTACCATCAGGAGCGCTACGACATCGTGCTGATGTAGCTCGGGCACAGATCGCCGTCGCCGGGCCGTGCCATGCCCGCGAACGCGGGCATCCAGACGATGCGAGACCCACTGGATTCCCGCTTGCGCGGGAATGACACGTCCAGCTCAGCTCTTCGGCACCCTTCCGAGCAGATAGAACTCGTCGTTCGGCCGCATGCCGATCATGTTGGCCATGCGGTTCGACAGCGCGAAGAACGCGGCCACCGCGCCGATGTCCCAGATGTCCTCGTCGCTGAAGCCGTGCGCGCGCAGGCTTTCGAAGTCCGCGTCGTCGATCGCGTATGCCTCGTTGGCGACCTTGAGCGCGAAGTCGAGCATCGCCTTCTGCCTCGGCGTGATGTCGGCCTTGCGGTAGTTGATCGCGACCTGGTCGGCCAGCCGCGGATTCTTCGCGCGGATGCGCAGAATCGCGCCGTGCGCGACCACGCAGTAATGGCACTGGTTGGCGCCGCTGGTGGCCACCACGATCATCTCGCGCTCGGCCTTGGTCAGGCCGCTGTCCTTTTCCATCAGCGCGTCGTGATAGGCGAAGAACGCGCGGAACTCGTCCGGCCGGTGCGCCAGCGTCAGGAACACGTTGGGCACGAAGCCCGACTTCTCCTGCACCGCGAGGATGCGGGCCCGGATGTCCTCCGGCAGGTCCTTCAGTTCCGGCACCGGATAACGGCTGATTCGTTGAGGGGCTGCAGTCATGTCGTGACCTCCGCGGGAGCTGCAAACTGGATGCGGTACAGATTCGAATACAGGCCGCCGCGCGCGAGCAGTTGCGCGTGCGTGCCGATCTCGACCAGGCGCCCGGCCTCGAGCACCGCGATGCGGTCGGCGCGCTCGATGGTCGACAGCCGGTGCGCGACGACGATCGTGGTTCGCCCGCGCAGCAGCCGCTCGAGCGAGGCCTGGATGAAGCGCTCGGATTCCGAGTCGAGCGCCGACGTAGCCTCGTCGAGCAGCAGGATCGGCGCGTTCTTCAGCAGCGCGCGCGCGATCGAAAGGCGCTGGCGCTGGCCGCCGGACAGCTTGACCGCGCCTTCGCCGACGCGGGTGTCGAGCCCGTGCGGCAGCGAGTCGATCAGCGGCAGCAGGTACGCGGCCTCCGCCGCCGCGCGGATCTGGGCCGCAGACGCTTCGCGCGCCGCGCCGTAGGCGATGTTGGCCGCGATCGTGTCGTCGAACAGCACCACGTCCTGCGACACCAGCGCGATCTGCCGGCGCAAACTCGCGAGCGTCAACTCGCGCACGTCGATGCCGTCAATCAGGATCCTGCCCGCGGTCGGATCGATGAAGCGCGGGATCAGGTTGATCACCGTGGTCTTGCCGGCGCCGCTGGCGCCGACCAGCGCGACCATCTCGCCCGGCCGCACCGCGAGCGAAAAATCGGTGAGCGCCGGGTGCGCGGTGCCGGGATACTGGTGCGTGACCGCGCGCAGTTCGATGGCGCCGCCCGCGCGCTCGAGCGTGCGCGTGCCGGTGTCGGCCTCCTGCGCCGAGTCGGCCTGCGCGAACACGCTTTCGGCCGCGGCCAGCATGCGCGCCAGCGGACCATTGAGCCCCGCCAGGTGCCGCAGCGGCTGCAGCAGCAGCAGCGCCGCGGTCAGGAACGTCATGAAGTCGCCGGCGGAGAAATTCGCCGCGCGCGCCTGCCACAGCGCGGTGCCGATCACCAGCGCCAGCCCGATCGCGGCGATGATCTGCGTCAGCGGCGACGCCGCCGACCACGCGACCTGCATCTTCATCGCGAAGCGGCGCAGCTTGTTGTTGATCGCGCCGAAGCGCTCGGTCTCGTAGCCGAAGCCGCCGTAGACCTTGATCACGCGGCTGCCCTCGTGCGCCTCCTGCACCGCGCGCGTCATCTCGCCCAGCATCTGCTGGTTCTGCAGGTTCAGCCGCCGCAGCCGCGCGCTGAACGCGCGCAGCACCAGCGCCACCAGCGGCGCGACGATCAGGATCACCGCGGTCAGCTGCCAGTTGTAGTAGACGAGCACCGCCAGCAATGCGAGCACTGTCAGCGAATCGCGCACCGCGGTGGTCATCACCTCGGCGGTGAGGGCGAGCGCGTTGCTCGCCTCGTTGATGAACTTGGAGATCACGATGCCCGACGGCGTGTTCTCCACCGTCGTCTGCGGCCAGTGCAGCAGCCGCTCGAACATCGTCGCGCGCAGGTCGAGCAGCACGAACTGCGACACGTGGTTCAGCAGGTAGCTGCTGGCGAAGGTCGACAGGCCGCGCACGATGAACACGCCGACGAACGCGGCCGGGATCCAGATCCCGGCCCGGTCGTTGCGCTGGTAGAAGCCCTGGTCGAGCAGCAGCCCGGTGAGCTTCGGGATCGACGCCTCGGTGGCCGCGGTGATCAGCATCGCCGCCACCGCGATCGCCAGCCACGCCCTGTGCGTCAGCACCAGCCGCAGCATGCGGCGGAAGGCGGGATCGGCGTAGAACGCGGGGCGTCGCAGGGAGGGATCGTTCATTGCGATGTGCGGCCTAGAATCGCGCCGCGATGCGGCGCGGTCAGGCCGCGCGTAGTGTAGGCGATCAACTCCCACCGATGCCGTCCCTGATCGTCCGCCTGCCCAATCACCTCGGTGACGCGTGCATGACGCTGCCGGCGCTGCGCCTGCTGGCCGGCCACGGCTACGAACTGGCGCTTGCCGGACGCGGCTGGGCGCCGGCGCTGTTCGCGGCCTATCCGTGGCCGGTGGTCGCGCTCGCCGCCCAGCGCGGCGAGCGGCTGCGCGCGCTGCACGGGTGGCGCACCGCGCATGCCGACGGGCGCGGACTGCTGTTCACGAATTCGTTCTCCACCGCGCTCGAGTTCCGGCTCGCCGGGCTGCGGCCGATCGGCTACGCGGCCGATGCGCGCCGGCTGCTGCTGGCGCGCGCGGTCGCGCGGCCGCGCATCGACGCCGGCGTGCACATGGTCGAGTACTACTACCGTCTCGCCGCGCAACTGGTGCCAAACGCGCCGCCGTTGCCGCGCGAACTGGAGCTGCGCGTCACCGACGCGGCCCGGCAACGCGCGCGCGCACTGCTGCACGACGCCGGCGTCAGCGGCGATTACGTCGTGCTGTGTCCGGTCGCGGTCGGCCTGCACCGTGGCAGGGTCAAGGCGTGGGGCGGCTTTGGCGCGCTGTGTGACGCGCTGCGCGCGCGCGGGATGAACGCCGTCGTCTGCCCCGGCCCCGGCGAGCGCGACGCGGTGTTCAAGGCCACCCCTAACGCGACGCTGCTCGCCGAAACCGATGTCGGCACCTTTGCCGCGCTGCTGGCGGGCAGCCGGCTGGTCGTCGCCAACGACAGCGGTTCGGGCCATCTCGCCGCCGCGGTCGGCGTACGACTGGTCAGCGTGTTCGGCGTCACCGATCCGGCCGCGACGCGGCCGTGGGGCGCGCGCGTGACGCTGGTCGGATCGGCGAAGGGCTGGCCGGATTACGCCGTGGTCGAGGCCGCCGTGGCACGCGCGCTGTCCGCCTGATCGGCGCGATCGCTCTCGCGCGCCAGCAGGCAGCCGAGCAGCAGCGCGATCATGTGGCCTTCGTTGAAGCTCTCAAAATGGGAGTTGGCGAGACTCGTCGTGCACCACATCGCGAGGATTGCCAGCGCGGCCGCGCGATATGGCTGCGGTGCGCGCTGGCGCGCGGCGGCGAAGAGGAACCAGGCGAATGCGAGCGTGCCGAGCACGCCGGCCCGCACTTGGATCCACAGGTACTGGTTGTGCGGATCGGTGCCCTGGCGCCGCCGCCAGTCGGTGTATTCGCGCGTGACGCGCGCGTTGTACGCCGGCGCGAAGCCGCCGCTGCCGTAGCCGAGCAGCGGGCGTTCGGCAATCAGCCGCGCGGTCTCGCGCCACAGCAGCAGGCGAAAGCCGACCGAGCCGCCGTCTTCCGACCTCGACGTGTGCGTGGCTTCCTTCCAGCCCAGCTCGAATCGCTCCCTCGCCATCGGCGCCAGCAGCACGGTCGCGGCGAACGCGGCCGGAATCGCGACCAGTGCCACGCGACGCGCGCGGCCTTGCAGCAGCAGCAGCGCCGCCACGGCACCCATCACCACGAGTCCGATCTGCGCGCTGCGGCCGGCGGTCACGAGGAACAGGCTCGCGACCAGCACGACGGCGGCACTGACGAGCGCGATGCGCAGCCGCCGAGCGAGTCCGTCTTCGTACAGCGCCGCGACCACTGCGAGGAAGGCGGCAACTGCAAACGCGAGTCCCTGCGTGACGCCGTTGCGCAGCACGGTGCCGGCAGGATGGATCGGAAACACGCGGTAATCGAGCGCCCAGGTGATCCAGGCTGCGAGCGCGCCGACGAGCGTCGCCGCGACCAGCGTCAGCACGAGCCGCAACTTCCACGCGCGGCTGTCGAACACGGCGAGCGCGACGATCAGCGCGAGCAGTGTGCGCCAGCTCCAGAAGTGCGCGAACCGCTCCGACCACGACGCCGCACTCCACAGCATCGACAGCGCCATCACCGCGAAGAACAGCAGGGCCGCGCGCGGCAGCGGTTCGCGCAGCACCGAGCGCAGCCGCACGCGCGCGGTCGGCAGCAACGCAAACGCCAGCAGCAACAGCGCCGCACCCCAGTTCGCTGCGATCGGGCTCGCGAACGCGCCGACCAATGCGATCAGCGCGCAAGTGCGGGCGGCGGTACGAAGGAACTCCTCCCGCGACGGCGCAGCGTCAGCCGCGGTCACCGCGCGGGTCATGCACGCCACCATCGGATAGCATTCGCGGGATCCGGATGCAACTGAAGAGCCACCGTGCCTGAACAGCGCGCAAGTCTACCGGCGGTGAGCGTCGTCACGCCGACCAGGGACCGGCCGGCGCTGCTGCCGCGCGCGCTGCGCTCGCTGCTCGCGCAGCGGCGCACCGACTGGGAATGGATCGTGATCGACGACGGCTCGGCCGCCGGCGCGACCGCCGCGATCGAAGGCGCCGATACGCGCATCCGCATGCACCGCAATCCGACTTCGCAGGGGGCGGCCGCGGCGCGCAACCGCGGCATTGCGCTCGCAGCGGCGCCGCTGGTCGCGTTCCTCGACGACGACGACGAGTACGAGGCCGCGTATCTCGAAGCGGTCGTGTCCGCCTTCGAGCAGCAGCCGGCGGCGTCGTTCTGCATGACCGGCGTCACGCGCGTGTTTGCGGATGGCACCACGCGCGCCGAGCCATTCGACGCGGATGCCACGGATAATGACTTCCTGCGCCGCGCGTCGGCGTCGCGCGGGCTGGCGCTGCGCACCGCGACGCTGCGGCGGCTCGACGGCTTCGACGAATCGCTCGGCGTGTCGGAGGACATCGATCTCTTGATGCGCGCGGTCGCCGCCGGCGCGCGGCCGCTGTTCGTGCGCGAGCCGCTGGTGCGGATCCACGAACACGCCGGGGCGAGCCTGAGCCGCACGTCGAGGGCAGCGATCCACGTTGCGGCGTCCGAATCGCTGTGGCAGCGCCATCAGGCGATCTTGCGCACGCACCGCGCGCTGTGGCGCCACTATGGCGGCGTGCACGCGGCCAATCTGTATCGCGCCGGCCGGAGCCAGGAGGCGCGCGCGATGCTGCGCAAACTGGTCTCGCACGTCGATGCGGTGCCGCGCGCGCTCGAAATCCTGTTCCGTTTCGAATGCCGGTCGCGCTGATGGACCGGGCGCCGCGCCTGTCGGTGGCGATCATCACCCGCAACGAGGCGCACAACATCGCCGACTGCCTCGCCAGCGTCGCGTTCGCGGACGAGGTCGTGGTCGTCGACAGCGGCAGCACCGACGCGACGGTTGCGCTCGCGCGCGCGCGCGGCGCGCGCGTGATTGAAACCGACTGGCCCGGATTCGGCGTGCAGAAGAACCGCGCGGTCGAAGCGTGCCGCGGCGACTGGGTCCTGTCGCTCGACGCCGACGAGCGCGTCAGCCCCGAACTGCGCGCGGAGATCGAGCGCGCGCTCGCCGCGCCGGGCTTCGACGTGTACGAAATGCCGCGCCGCTCGTACTACGTCGGCCGCTTCATGCGGCATGGCGGCTGGTGGCCGGATCACTGCGCGCGGCTGTTCCGGCGCGGTACCGCGCGCTTCTCCGATGCGCGCGTGCACGAGCGGCTCGTCACCGAGGGTTCGATCGGGCGCCTGTCCGCGCCGCTGGTCCACTACAGTTTCCGCACGATGGAAGCGGTGCTCGACAAGGTCAACCACTACTCGTCGGCGTCGGCGCAGACGCTCGCCGAACGCGGCGCGGCGCCCGGACTCGCAACTGCGATCGTGCACGGCATCGCGGCGTTCCTGCGCACGTATGTCTTCAAGCTCGGCTTCCTCGACGGCAGGCACGGCTTCATGCTCGCGGTCAGCAATGCCGAAGGCTCGTACTACCGCTACGTGAAGGCGATGCTGCTCGCGGAAAAGCGCCGCCGCGGCGACAGCGACGGATGCTGATCTCGGTCATCGTCGCCACCTACAACCGCCCCGATGCGCTGCGCGCAGTGCTCGCCGGTTTCTGCCAGCAGACCGACCGCGAGTTCGAACTGCTGGTCGCCGACGACGGCTCGCGCGACGACACGCGCGCGCTGGTCGAATCGATCGCGGCGAACGCGCCGATCCCGATCGCGCACGTGTGGCACGAGGACACCGGCTTCCGGCTGGCGGCGATCCGCAACCGAGCGGCCGCGCAGGCGCGCGGCGAGTACCTGATCTTCGTCGACGGCGACTGCGTGCCGCTGCCCGACTTCGTCGCCCGGCACCGCGCGCTCGCCGAACCGGGCTGGATGGTGGCGGGCAACCGGCTGCTGCTTTCGGAAGGCTTCACGCGCCGCGTGCTCGCGGAGCGGGTGCCGATCCACCGCTGGACGCTCGCGCAATGGCTCGCCGCGCGCGGGCGCGGCGACATCAACCGCGTGCTGCCGCTGCTGCGGCTGCCGCTCGGCCCGCTGCGCAGGATCGGCGGCACGCGCTGGCCGCGCGTGCGAGGTTGCAACATGGCGGTGTGGCGTAGCGATCTGGCCGCCGTCAACGGTTTCGACGAAAGCTTCCGGGGCTGGGGCTACGAGGATTCCGACTTCGCGGTGCGGCTGGTCAACGCCGGCGTCGGGCTGAAGAAGGGCGCGTTCGCCACCGGGCTCCTGCACCTGTGGCACCGCGAGAACGATCGCGCGCGCGAAGGCGCGAACTGGGAGCGGCTGCAGCAACGGATCCGCTCGCGCGACACGCGCGCCGAGACCGGGCTGAATCGCTACGTGCCCGGCAGCGTCGTTCCCGAGGAAGCGGGAACCCAGCTGGATTCCCGCTTGCGCGGGAATGACACATCAGCACATGGCGCGGATCAGCCGTAACTGAAACCCACGCCGCGCACGCGCGGCTGCGCGCGCAGCTCCTCGAGCAGGCGCTCGTCGCCGCGCACGCGCCAGGCGTCCGGCAGGCGCAGATCGGCGCAGCCGCCGCGGTTGGCGACGTGCAGCACCACGCGGCAGCCGCCGTTGCCCTCGCCGTTGCCGTTGGCCACGCGATACGGCACCAGCGCGTCCTTCAGTTTCGCCACGCTCGCGACACCATCGACCTCGATCCGCAGCGCGGCCTGCGCGCGCGCGCGCGCCTCCGCCAGATCGATGATCTCGTCGGCCAGCACCGACAGCCGCTCGCCGTCGCCGGCGCGCACGCGCCCGGTGACGAATACCAGCGTGTCCTCCTTCAGCAGCGCGCGCTTGCGGTCGAACAGTTCGGCGAACACGGTGATCTCGATCGCCGCGGTGGCGTCGTCGAGCACGATCACGCCGATGCGGCCGCGCCGCGTGTTCTGCGCGCGTGCCGACACGATGATGCCGGCGATGCGGATCGGATCGCTGCGCATGCCCGGCCCACCCGCCGCCGGTCGCACGTCGGCGAGCTTCAGCGACGCGAGCCGGCGCGCCTCGGCCTCGTATTCCTTGAACAGATGGCCGCTGAAGTAATAGCCGAGCGCGAGCTTCTCGTTGGCGAGCCGCTCGCGCTCGCTCCACGGCGCCGCCGCCACGTACTCGACCGCGGCCGCCTCCATCGCGCCGCCGAACAGGCTCGCCTGCCCGGCGCTCGCATCCGCGCGGTCGGCCGCCTCCATCGCGCGGCCCACGCTGGCCAGCAGTTTCGCGCGATCAGCATCGAGCGCGTCGAACGCGCCGGCGCGCACCAGCGCCTCGATCACGCGCCGGTTGACGATGCGGCGATCGACCCGCGCGCAGAAGTCGAACAGACTCGTGAACCGCCCGCTTGCGCGCACCGCGAGCAGATGTTCGATCGCGCCCTGCCCCGTGCCCTTGATCGCGCCCAGCCCGTAGCGGATCGTCTTCGCATCGACCGGCTCGAAACGGTATGTGCCGCGGTTCACGTCCGGCGCTTCGATCGTGAGGCCGAGCGCGCGGCTGTCCTCGACCAGCACCTTTACGCTGTCGGTTTCCCCCATCAGCGCGGACAGGTTGGCCGCCATGAACGCGGCCGGATGGTGCGCCTTGAAGTACGCGGTCTGGTAGGCGACCAGCGCGTACGCGGCCGCATGGCTCTTGTTGAACCCGTAGCCCGCGAACTTCTCCATCTGGTCGAACAAGAGCTGCGCCTTGTTCTCCGGCATGCCGCGCTCGACCGCGCCCTTGAGAAAGATCTCGCGCTGCTGGGCCATCTCCTCGGGCTTCTTCTTGCCCATCGCCCGCCGCAGCAGGTCGGCGCCGCCCAACGTGTAGCCGCCGATGACCTGCGCGATGGTCATCACGTGCTCCTGATACGTCATGACGCCATAGGTCGGACCGAGGATCGGCTCCAGCCGCGGGTCGAGATACTCGATCCTCTTGCCGTGCTTGCGATCGCAGAACTCGGGGATCAGGTCCATCGGCCCCGGGCGATACAGCGCGTTCAGCGCGATCAGGTCCTCGAGCACGGAGGGTTTCGCCCGCTTGAGCATGCCGCGCATGCCCTGCGAGTCGAACTGGAACACCGCGGTCGTGTCGGCGCGGCGGAACACCTCGTAGGTCTTCGCGTCGTCGAGCGGCAGGTCGTCGAGCGTCAGCGTCGACATTGGATCAAGCTGCTTTACATAGCGCAGCGCGAGATCGAGGATCGTCAGCGTGGTCAGGCCCAGGAAGTCGAACTTGACCAGCCCGATCGCCTCGACGTCGTCCTTGTCGAACTGGCTCACCACCGCGTCCGGTGCGCCTTGCGCGCAGTACAGCGGGCAGAAGTCGGTCAGCTTGCCGGGCGCGATCAGCACGCCGCCCGCGTGCATGCCGACGTTGCGCGTCAGCCCTTCGAGCGGCTTCGACAGCTCGACCAGTTCCGCGTATTCCTCGTCGGCCTTCACCGCCTCGGCGAACGCGGGCTCCTCGGCAAGCGCGCGCTCGAGGGTCCACGGGTCGGCCGGGTTGTGCGGGATCAGCTTCGACAGCGTGTCGCACTTGGTGTACGGCAGGTCGAGCACGCGGCCGACATCGCGCACCACGGCCTTGGCGCCGAGCGTGCCGAAGGTGGCGATCTGGCTCACCGCGGCCGCGCCGTACTTGCGCTTCACGTAATCGATCACGCGGTCGCGGTTGTCCTGGCAGAAGTCGATGTCGAAGTCCGGCATCGACACGCGCTCGGGATTGAGGAACCGCTCGAACAGAAGCTCGTAGCGCAGCGGATCGAGGTCGGTGATGTTCAGCGAATACGCGGCGAGCGAGCCCGCGCCCGAGCCGCGCCCGGGGCCGACCGGGATCCCGTTTTCCTTCGCCCAGTTGATGAAGTCGGCGACGATCAGGAAATAGCCGGAGAAGCCCATCTTCGCGATCGTCGCCAGCTCCCATTCGAGCCGCCCGACATACGCCGGCCGCTGGCGGTCGCGCTCGGCGGCGTCGGGAAAGAGTTTCAGCAGCCGCCTCTCGAGGCCCTCGAGCGCGAGGTTGCGGCAATGCTCGTCGAGCGTGACGCCGGGCGGCGTCGGAAAGTCCGGCAGCCGCGGCTTGCCGAGCACGAGTTGCAGGTTGCAGCGGCGCGCGATCTCGATCGTGTTCGCGAGCGCGGCCGGAACGTCGCGGAACAGTTCCGCCATCTCCGCCGCGCTCTTGAAGTACTGCTGCGCGGTGAAGCGGCGCGGCCGGCGCGGATCGGCGAGCGTGTAGCCCTCGGCGATGCAAACGCGCGCCTCGTGCGCGCGGAACTCGGACGCATCGACGAACTGCACCGGGTGTGTGGCGACCACCGGCAACGCGAGTTCGAGCGCAAGTGCGAGCGACGCGCTCGTGCACGCGTCGTCGCCGTTGCGCCCCGCGCGCTGCAGCTCGAGGTAGAAGCGGTTCGGAAACGCCGCCGCGAGCCGCTGCGCGGCGGCGCGCGCGGCGGCGCGATTGCCCGCCAGCAGCTGCGCGCCGACCTCGCCGTCGGCCGCGCCCGACAGCGCGATCAGCCCGCGCGTCGCCGCGCCGTCGAGCCAGTCGCTGCGCACCTCGGCGCGGTTGCGGTGTTGGTTCTCCAGGTACGCGCGCGACAGCAGCTCGCACAGATTCAGATAGCCGGCCTGGTCCTGCACGAGCACCAGCAGCCGATGCGGATGATCGCGATCGCCATCGTTCGTGACCGCGAGATCGCAACCGAGGATCGGCTTCACCCCCTTGGCGCGCGCCGTCTTGTAGAAGCGCACCGCGCCGAACAGGTTGCCGCCGTCGGTCAGCGCCAGTGCGCCCTGCCCGTCGGCGACCGCGGCCTGCACCGCGTCTTCGATCCGCACCAGGCCATCGACGACCGAAAATTCCGAGTGCAGTCGAAGGTGAACGAACGGCGCAGGCATGCGAGCGATTCTAGCGATCCGCCCTGCGTCGAATTGTGCTAGGCGATTCGTCGCA
Source organism: Pseudomonadota bacterium (assembly GCA_029778535.1). Lineage (GTDB taxonomy): Bacteria > Pseudomonadota > Gammaproteobacteria > Burkholderiales > Burkholderiaceae_F > JAKOQB01. The sequence continues at coordinate 52,318 of JAKOQB010000144.1, forward strand.
CTTGCATTCGCCGCGCGCGGCAGCTACGTTGCCGGCTGAGCGATTCGATCAGCAAGAGGAACCTCGATGCCGCGCGCGATGGGCCCGACGATCTGCGCCGCCCTGCTGGCTTTTTTCGTCGCCGGCAACGCAAGCGCGGACGCGATCTACAAGGTCCGGCTGAAGGACGGTTCGATCGCATTCACCGACCGGCCGCCGCCGGGCGCGACGATTCTCGAAAAGCGCGAAGTCGAACCGTCGCCGCAGTCGGCGCCGTCCGCGCCGGCGGCGGAGTCGCGCCGGCGCGAAGCCGCCGCGGTCGACGAACGCCTGCGCCGGCGCGCGGCGGAAGCAGAACAGCTGGATGCCGCGGTCGCCGCCGCCGAGCGCGCGCTCGCCAAGGCGAAAGTCGATCTGGAAAAGGGACGCGAGGCGCGCGAGGGCGATTTCATGGGCACCGCGCGCAAGGGCCTGGTGCGGCATTCGCCCGCCTTTGAGGAGCGCGTGCGCGCGCTCGAGCAAGCCGTGGCCGACGCGCAGGCGCGCCTCGCCCGCGCGATCGAAGCGCGCGATGCGCCGCGCTAGCCGCGATCGCGTCTGAGCGGCGTCGCGCCGCACGCGGCCTGCAGCGCGCCGCCGAGGCGTTTGCCGCGCAGCGACTGCGCGCAGGTTCGGTAAGCTAGCCGCATCGATCGACACGCTGGCGACCAGACCACAATGGAACAACCCGGCACGCGGTTCTGCCTCGAGATCCGACCTTCGCTGCCGCCGCGCCTGGCGCGGCTCGCCGACCTGGCAGGCGACCTCTACTACAGCTGGGATCTGTCGGCGCGCGGTCTGTTTGCCCGCCTCGATCCGGGACTGTGGGAAAGCTGCGGACACAGCCCGAAGGCGTTCCTGAACCAGGTCGATCAACGGCGTCTGGAGGCGGCGGCCGAGGATCCCGGCTATCTGTCCCACTACAACCGCGTGCTATCGTCCTACGACACGTATCTGGCGCGACCGGCGCGGCGCGCGAACGGCGACTGGCTGGGCGAAGGCGAGCTGGTCGCCTATTTCTGCGCCGAGTTCGGCTTTCACGAAAGCCTGCCTATCTATTCGGGGGGCCTCGGCATCCTCGCCGGCGACCACTGCAAGGCGGCGGCCGATAGCGGCCTGCCCTTCGTCGGCGTCGGCCTGCTGTACCGGCAGGGCTACTTCACGCAGGAGATCGACCTCGACGGCAATCAGCGCGCGACCTACCACGACGCCGACTTCGACGATCTGCCGGTGGCGCCGGCACGCGCGGCCGACGGCCAGGAACTGCACATCCCGGTCGAAGTCGGCGAACGCACGGTGCAGGTCAAGGTCTGGCTGGCGCAGGTCGGGCGGGTCAAGCTCGTGCTGCTCGACACCGACCTGCCGGGCAACAGCGAGCACGACCGCTTCATCGCGCACCGGCTGTACGGCGGCGATCGCGGCACGCGGATCGAGCAGGAAATCGTGCTCGGCATGGGCGGCGTGCGCGCGCTGGCGGCGCTGAATCTGCGGCCGACCGTGTGGCACATCAACGAGGGACATGCCGCGTTCCTCGTGCTCGAACGCGCGCGCGAATGCATGAAGGGCGGCCTCGATTTCGCCGCCGCGCTCGAGGCGGTCGCCGCCAGCACGGTCTTCACCACGCACACGGCCGTGCCCGCCGGCCACGACCACTTCTCCGAGGAGATGATCCGCCGCTACTTCGACGGCTACTGCCGCGCGCAGGGCATCGACATCCAGGCGTTGCTGGCGCTCGGCCGCACGCCGGCCAGCCACGACTTCAACATGACCGCGCTCGCGCTGCGCGGCTCGCGTCACCGCAATGGCGTCAGCCGCATCCACGGGCGCGTCAGCGCGCAGATGCTGCGCGAGCTGTGGCCGCAGGTGCCGCCGTCGGAGAACCCGATCGCGTACGTGACCAACGGCGTGCACGCGCCGACCTTTCTCGCGCCGGAGTGGATCGACATCTTCGAGCGCTTTCTCGGTCCCGACTGGACGCAGCGCCTGTCGGACGCCGAGATCTGGCAGCGCGTACACGACATTCCCGACCACATCTTCTGGAGCGCACGCCAGTACCTGAAGGCGCAGATGCTGCAACTGGTCGCCTACCGGATCCGGCATCAGGTGCGGCGCGCGCACGGCAGCGAGGCGCACGCGGATCGGCTGCTCAAGCGCGCCGATCCGAACGATCCCAACGTGCTGACGATCGGCTTCGCGCGCCGCTTCGCCACCTACAAGCGCGCCACGCTGATGTTCGAGCAGCTCGACCTGCTCGACGAGCTGGTCAACGATCCGCAGCGGCCGCTGCTGTTCATCTTCGCCGGCAAGGCACACCCGGCCGACACGCCCGGGCAGGACCTGATGCGGCGCATTGCCGAGATCGCCCGCATGCCGCGCTTCGAGGGCAAGATCCTGCTGGTCGAAGGCTACGACCTGCGGCTGGCGCGGCGGCTCACCTCGGGAGTGGACGTGTGGCTGAACCATCCGACCTATCCGCTCGAGGCGTGCGGCACCTCGGGCATGAAGGCGGCGATGAACGGGGTGCTGAACCTGTCGATCCGCGACGGCTGGTGGGACGAGGGCTTCGCCCCCGGCAACGGCTGGGCGATCACGCCGATCCCCGAGGACCAGAGCCAGGACGCGCGCAACCGCGGCGAGGTGCGCTCGATCTACGAGATCCTGCAGGACCAGGTGATTCCGCTCTATTACGACCGCGGCCCGATGGGCCATTCGCCGGGCTGGGTCACGATGGGCAAGGAGGCGATCGCCACGCTGATGCCGCGCTTCAACACCGAGCGCATGCTGACCGAGTACGTGACGCGCTTCTACCGGCCGGCGGCCGAGCTGGGCCGGCGCGTCGCCGCCGAAGGCCACGCGCGCGCGCGCGAGCTGGCGCGCTGGAAGGAGCACATCTACGCGCGCTGGCCGGGGGTCAAGTTGCGCCGGGTCGAGGAACTGCCGCGTCGGCTCGCCTACGGCGAAGGAATGCACCTGGCGGTCGACGTGGCGCTGAACGGCTTGAAGGCCGACGACATGGTGGTCGAAGCGCTGCTGGCCGACGACTCGCACGCGTCGGCGCCGAACGAGGCCAAGTCGCTGCTGCTGTCACCCACCGGACGCGCGGACACCTCGGGCATGCAGCGCTACGAATTGAACTTCGTGCCGGAGCGCTGCGGCCGGTTCGAATACCGTATCCGCGCGTTTCCGCGCCATCCGCTGCTCGCGCACCGGCTCGAACTGGGGCTGATGCTGTGGGTCTGATCAGGCCGAGATCTGCGCGTACAGCCGCGCGTACTCGAAGGCCGCGCGGTCCCAGCTGAAGTCGCGCGCCATGCCGGCGCGCTGCAGCCGCTGCCACTGCGCGGGCGTCCGATACAGCGCCAGCGCGCGCGCGATCGCGCTGCGCAGTCCCGCCGCGTCGATCGGACGCACGTGCAATCCGCTCGCGCTGCCGTCCGCGAGCGTCGCGTCGCTGCAGTCGACGACCGAATCGAGCAGCCCGCCGGTGGCGCCGACGATCGGCACCGTGCCGTAGCGCTGGCTGTACATCTGATTGAGACCGCACGGTTCGAAGCGCGACGGCATCAGAAAGAGGTCGGCGCCGGCCTCGGTCAGGTGCGCGAGCGATTCGTCGAAGCCGATGTGAACGCCGATCGCATGCGGGTGACTCTTCGCCAGCGCGCGGAATTCCGCTTCCATCACCGGCTCGCCGGTGCCGACCACGACCAGCTGCGCCGGCGCGGCGATCAGCTCCTGCGCCACCGCGACGATCAGATCGACGCCCTTCTGATCGGTCAGCCGGCTGACCACCGCGAAGAGCGGCGTCGCATCGTCTTCGCGCAGGCCGAAGCGGCGCTGCAGCGCGCGCTTGTTGGCCTTCTTGTTCGACAGCGAATCCGCGTCGAACGGCGCGGCGAGCGCCGGGTCGCGCTTCGGGTCCCACAGCGTCGTGTCGATGCCGTTCAGGATGCCGTGCAGCGCAGCGCGGCGCGCGAACAGCAGCCCTTCGAGCCCCATGCCGAGCGGTGCGGTCTGGATCTCGCGCGCGTACGACGGGCTGCCGGTCGTGATCGCGTCGGCGTATTGCAGGCCCGCCTTCACGAACGACAGCTTGCCGTGAAACTCGACACCGTCGACCGACCAGGCGGCGGGCGGCAGTCCGAGCCGCGCGGTCCAGCTCGCGTCGAACAATCCCTGGAACGCGAGGTTGTGCACCGTGAACAGTACCGGCGCCGCGGGCCGCGGCGAGAAGCGCACGTACGCTGCGCCGAGCCCCGCGTGCCAGTCGTTCAGATGCAGCACGTCGGCGCGCCAGCCGACGCCACCTTCAGTCGCGAGCCAGGCGGCAACCCGTCCGAGCTGCGCGAAGCGCAGCGCGTTGTCGGGCCAGTCCTTGCCGCCATCCTGATACGGCCCGCCGGCGCGGTCGAAAAGCGGCGGACAGTCGATCACGTACAGCGGCACGCCGTCGGGGAGTTCGGCGCCGAGCAGATCGGCCGCCGGCACTTCCGCCAGCGGCTCGATGCGCGCGAGAAAGCGGCGCTCGCGCAGCGCGGCCAGCACCGGCGGATAACCGGGCAGCAGCACGCGCACGTCGAGGTTCAGCCGCCGCAGCGCAGCCGGCAGCGCGCCTGCCACGTCGGCCAGTCCACCGGTCTTGACCAGCGGCACGCATTCGGATGCCGCAAACAGCACGCGCAATGTCATTTCGCAAGCTCGATTCGAACGAATGCCGCCAGACTACCTGCAAAGGCGGGTCGCCGAGTTGCGGTAGGCTCTCCGCGAACGGACCCGCGCTGAATCGAGGGGACCCCGATGACCGACGCCGAATGCCTGCACCTCGGCTACTGCCCTTATAAGAACGACCCCGCCGGCCCGCCGGGGTCCAACCTCGCGCACGAGGCGATGGCGATCGTGCTCGCGGGCGGACGCGGCCAGCGGCTCGGGCCGCTGTCGGAGTGGCGCGCCAAGCCGGCGCTGCCGTTCGCCGGCAAGTTCCGCATCATCGACTTCACGCTGTCGAACTGCGTGAACTCCGGCATCCGCCGCATCGGCATCTGCACGCAGTACAAGGCGCAGAGCCTGATCCGCCACGTGCAGCGCGGCTGGTCGATCTTCGACGGCCGCTTCAACGAATTCGTCGAGCTGCTGCCGGCGCAGCAGCGCGTGACCACGCACTGGTACGCGGGCACCGCCGACGCCGTCTACCAGAACATCGACATCCTGCGCACGCAGGAGCCGCGCTTCGTGCTGGTGCTGGCCGGCGATCACGTCTACAAGATGGACTACTCGAAGATGCTGGGCGAGCATGTGGCGCGCAACGCCGACATGACGATCGCGTGCCTCGAGCTGCCGGTGGAAGAAGCGCGCCCCTTCGGCGTGATGCAGGTCGACGCTGAAGGGCGCATCATCGGCTTCCAGGAGAAGCCCGCGCACCCGCGGCCGCTGCCCGACCGGCCCGACACGGCGCTGGTCAGCATGGGCGTGTACTGCTTCAACACGCCGTTCCTGTACGAACAACTGATCCGCGATGCGGGGCAGCGCACTTCGTCGCACGACTTCGGCAAGGACGTCATTCCGCACGCGATCGAACGCGGTTACCGCGTGTACTCGCACCGTTTCACGACGAGCTGCGTCAACATGGTCGGTGACCGCCCGTACTGGCGCGACGTCGGCACGATCGACGCGTACTGGGAGGCCAACCTCGACCTGGTGCACGTCACGCCCGAGCTGAATCTGTACGACGCGGCGTGGCCGATCTGGACCCACCAGGAACAGTTGCCGCCGGCCAAATTCGTGTTCGACGATGATGACCGGCGCGGCATCGCGATCGACTCGATCGTCTCCGGCGGCTGCATCATCAGCGGCTCGGCGGTGAAGCGCTCGCTGCTGTTCTCCAACGTGGTCGTGCACAGCTATTGCACGATCGAGGACTCCGTGCTGCTGCCCGACGTCGACGTGGCGCGCCATGTGGTACTGAAGCGCGCGGTGGTGGAGAAAGGCTGCCGCCTGCCGGCCGGGCTGCAGGTCGGCGTCGATCGTGAGGCCGACCGGCGCCGCTTTCTCGTCACCGATCACGGCGTCACGCTGATCACGCCGCAGATGCTCGGGCAGGAGATTCACCAGGTTCCATGAGCGCGCGCCAAGAAGGCATCGATCTCGTGCTGGTGTGGCACATGCACCAGCCCGAGTATCGCGTCGGCGCCGAGCGCACGCCGCGCATGCCGTGGGTCTATCTGCATGCGCTGAAGGACTACTCGGACATGGCCGCGCACTTGGAAGCGCAGCCGCGCGCGCGCGCGGTGGTCAACTTCGTGCCGATCCTGCTCGAGCAGCTCGACGACTACGTGCAGCAGTTCGCCGCGGGCACCCTGCGCGATCCGCTGCTGCAGCTGCTCGGCCGCAGCGACGCGGTGCCGTTCACGGCCGAGGAGCGGGCGCTGGTGCTGAACCAGTGCTTCCACGCCAATCACACGCACATGGTCGCGCCGTTCGCCCCGTATCGGCGCTTGCGCGATCTCGCGCAAGCGGCCGAGACGCACGACGCGGCCGGGTATCTGTCCGACCGCTTCCTGTACGACCTGCTGACCTGGTACCACCTGTCGTGGACCGGCGAGTTCGTGCGCCGCGAAGCGGCGCTGGTGAAGGAGCTGATGACGTTCGGCAGCGGCTTCACTTTCACGCAACGGCAGGCGCTGCTCGAACTGATCGGCCGCGTGATCACGCGGGTGGCGGCGGCTTTCCGGCGGCTGGAGGAGTCGGGCCGCGTCGAGCTGTCGACGACGCCGTACTTTCACCCGCTCGGACCGCTGCTGGTCGACTTCGGCTGCGCGCGCCAGGCGCGGCCCGACCTGCCGCTGCCGCAGTCGCCGCGCTATCCGGGCGGTGCCGAGCGGCTCGACTGGCACATCGCCGCCGCGCTGGCGGAACACGCGCGCCGCTTCGGCCGTGCGCCGACGGGACTGTGGCCCGCCGAGGGCGCGGTCAGCGACGGACTGCTGCAGGCGGCCGGCCGCGCGCGCCTCGCCTGGATCGCATCGGGACAGCAGGTGCTGCGCAACAGCCTGCGCCGCGCCGGACGCGACCTCGGCGTGGAGAAGGACTGCCTGTATCGCCCGTACCGCGTGCGGCCGCTGGCCGACACACTGTGCTTCTTCCGCGACGATCGCCTGTCCGACCTGATCGGGTTCGTCTATCGCAACTGGGACGGCGGGCACGCGGCGGACCACTTCGTGCAGGAACTGGAGCAGATCGCCGCCCATGGCTGCCCGGACGGCCGCAGGCCGGTCGTCAGCGTGATCCTCGACGGCGAGAACGCATGGGAGTACTACCCTTACAACGGCTACTACTTCCTGTCCGCGCTGTACGAGAAGCTCGGCGATCACCCGCGCATCCGGATGCGCACCTATCGGGACTGGATCGCCGAACACCAGCCGAACTTGCCGGCGGACGTCGATTCGCTGCCGGCGCTGGTCGCGGGCAGCTGGGTCTACGGCGACCTGACGACGTGGATCGGCGCGCCGGACAAGAACGCCGCCTGGGACCTGCTCGTCGCCGCCAAGCAGGCGTATGACACGGCCGTCGCGAGCGGACGGCTGACACCCGGCGAGGTCGCGGCCGCAGGGCGACAGCTCGGCGTGTGCGAAAGCTCCGACTGGTTCTGGTGGTTCGGCGACGACAACCCCGCGCAGGCGGTCGCCGGGTTCGATCGCCTGTATCGCGACAACCTGGCGCAGCTTTACGCGCTGCTGCACCTGCCGGTGCCGGAGAACCTCGCGCGGCCGCTGAGCCGCGGCGGCGGCGCGCAAGAAGGCACGGGCGCAATGCGCCGGGCGGGTTCATGACCACCCCCCGGCTCGCGCTGCTGTTCGGCGTCCACGCGCATCAGCCGGCCGGCAATTTTCCCGCGGTGATCGAGCAGGCGCATCGCGACTGCTATGCGCCGTTTCTGCACACGCTGGCCGACTATCCGCAGTTTCACTGCGCCGCGCACTTCAGCGGGCCGTTGCTCGACCAGTTGGCGGCACAGTTTCCGGACGACGTCGCGCTGCTGCGCGCGATGGCGGCGCGCGGACAGATCGAGATGTTCGGCGCCGGCGACACCGAGCCGGTGCTGGCCGCAATCCCGCACCGCGACCGCATCGGCCAGCTCGAACGCATGGCACGACGCCTCGAACGCGATTTCGGCGCGCGGCCGCGCGGCGCGTGGCTGACCGAGCGCGTGTGGGAGCCAACCGTGGTGCCGGCGCTTGCGGACAGCGGCGTCCGCTACGCGCTGGTCGACGACTATCACTTCCTGTGCACCGGCAAGCGCGCCGGCGAGCTCGACGGCCACTACACCACCGAGGAAGACGGGCGGCGACTCGATCTGTACGCGATCTCCGAGGAGCTGCGCTACCGGATCCCGTTCGCGCCGGCACGCGAGGCGGTGCAGTACCTCGAATCGCTGGCGCGCCCCGACGGGCTGCCGGCCGCGGTGTACTTCGACGACATCGAAAAATTCGGCGTCTGGCCGGAGACGAACGAATGGGTCTACGGGCGGCGCTGGCTGCGCGATTTCATCGAGGCGGTGCTCGTCTCGCCGGTGCTGCGCACGCTGAGCTTCGCCGAGTACCACGCGCAGGCGCGCACGCGCGGGGTGGTGTATCTGCCGACCACCAGCTACATCGAAATGAACGAGTGGTCGCTGCCGGCCGCCGCAGCGGCCGAATACGGCGCGCTGCTCGCGCAGGAAAAGGAGGCCGGCCGCTTCGCGCGCCGCAAGGGCTACCTGCGCGGCGGCATCTGGCGCAACTTCTTCTCGCGCTATCCGGAAGCGAACTGGATGCACAAGCGCATGCTCGACCTGTCGGCGCGGCTGCAGCGCGCCTGCGCTGCCGCCGCCGACGCCGAGGCGTTGCGCGAGCTGCTGTACTTCGCGCAGGCGAACGACGCGTACTGGCACGGCCTGTTCGGCGGCCTGTACCTGCCGCACCTGCGCCGCAGCGTGTGGCGCCATCTGCTCGAGCTCGAAGCGCGCCTCGATGCGCTGGCGCCGCGCGCGGCGCGCGAATGCATCGACCTCGACCACGACGGCGTCGACGAACTGTTCCTGCGCAACCGCGCCGCGCAGGCGGTGCTGCGGCTCGACGGCAGCGCGGCGGTGCGCGAGCTCGACGCGTACGCGCTGGCACAGAATTTCGGCGACACGCTGCGCCGCCACCTCGAGCACTACCATGACAAGGCGCGCCGCGGCGGCGACAGCCGGCATACCGGCGAAGGCATCGCGTCAGCGCACGACCGCGTGAGCTTTCGCCATCCGATCGACCCGCGCGACCTCGAGCCCGACGCCGCAGCGCGCGACATCTTCGTCGACGCGTGGATCGAAGGCGAAGGCGGCGCGACGGCGATCGCCGGCTACATCCTCGACCCGGGAACGGGCGACGGCGAAGCGGTCTTCCGCTGCGCGCAGCCTGCCATCGTCAAGCGCGTGCGGCTGCAAGAAGAAACGCTGGCGCTGCGCTACGAAGTCACGGCCGAGCGGCCCGGCGCGCTGCGAACGACGCTCGACTTCGCGCTGCCGAGCTGCGACGGCTTCGCCGGCCGCTACGTGGACGCGGCCGGCGCGATCCGCGGCGGCTTCGGCCAGCCGCTTGAACTGACCACCACGAACCTCACGCTCGACGACCGCTTCATGCAGGGGGCGCTCGTCGTTTCGTGCGCGCCGGCGGCGCGGGTGAGCGCGCGCCCGTACCACACGGTGTCGCAATCCGAGCAGGGGTTCGAGCGCGTGATGCAGTCGGCCACGCTGACGCTCGAGTGGCCGCTGCCGGCGGGCGAATCGGTGGTCGAAGTGCGCGTACAGATCCGGCCCGACGCGCGCTGACGGCGTCCCCCGTTTGCGCCGCGACGTCCGCGAAGTTGACAGGGGTCACGGAATCGGACGCCGCGTTCTTCATAGTCGGCGCACAAGACGCCGGGCCTTGTGCCAAGGCGCGTCCGATTGAAGGAGGACGATATGAAAATCACTCTGTCCGTCATCAAGGCCGACATCGGCTCGATCGGCGGCCATATCGCGCCGTCGCAGCACCTGCTGGAAGCGGTCCGCGCGCACATCGCCGAGCGCGGTCGCGGGTTGACGCTCGACCACTTCATCTCGCACACCGGCGACGACATCGCGATCCTGATGACGCACGCGCAAGGCGTCGGATCCGAGCGCGTGCACAAGCTCGCGTGGGATGCGTTCCTGACGGGGACCGGGGTGGCGCGCACGCAGGGGCTGTACGGCGCCGGGCAGGATCTGCTGAAGGATGCGTTCTCGGGCAACGTCAAGGGCATGGGCCCGGCGGTCGCCGAGATGGAGTTCGACGAGCGTCCGAACGAGCCGTTCCTGTTCTTCGCTGCCGACAAGACCGATCCGGGCGCGTTCAACCTGCCGCTGTACCTCGCGTTCGCCGATCCGATGACGACACCCGGTCTGATCCTGTCGCCGAAGATGTCGCTCGGCTTCCGCTTCGTGATCATGGATGTCAACGAGACGTCCGGCGACCGCGTGATCGAACTGGTCGCGCCCGAGAACCTGTACGACATCGCCACGCTGCTGCGCGATCCGGAGCGGTATGTCGTCGAATCGGTGTGGTCGCGCGCCACCGGCGAGCAGGCGGCAGTGGTCGCGACCTCGCGCCTGCACAACATCGCCGGCAAGTACACCGGCAAGGACGACCCGGTGCTGCTCGTGCGCACGCAGATGAATTTCCCCGCCACCGGCGAGGTGCTCGCGCCGTATGCGACCGCGCATTTCGTCGCCGGCGGCATGCGCGGCTCGCACAACATGCCGCTGATGCCGGTCGCGCAGAACACCGGCACCAGCTACTTCGACGGCCCGCCGCTGGTCAGTTGCGCAGCGTTCGCGCTGCACGAGGGCAAGCTGACCGAGCCGCTCGATGCGTTTGCGCACCCGTTCTGGGACGCAGTGCGCGGCCGCGCCGCCGACAAATCGCTCGAGATGCGTCGCCAGGGCTTCTTCGGCGCGGCGATGCTGCCGATGAGCGAGCTGGAATACACCGGCATCGCCGAGAAGCTGGGCAAGCTGGAGCAGCGCTTCCGCATGCGCAGTGAGCGCGCGAACGAGCCGGCGACCGCGCTGTAGCGCGCCGCGACCGGAGCGAGGCTGCGGTCGCGGCGCGGCGCGTAGAGATGCGCTGACCGCAGTCATCTCAATCGGCTGCGCCGGACTGCGCGCCGGGGGTAGCCGCCCTGATCCGCAGCAGGATCCGGGTGGGGTATTTGACTGTGCTGCCCGAGGCGATCGTGCCGACGAGACCGCCGATCTCGGCGCCCTTGATCGCGCTTCCGGCTGCAAGCAGCACCGCAAACGCCGGCCCCATCACCGGCGCCGCGGCGACTCCGAGCGCCACGCCTGCGCTTGTGCCGACCTTGGCACCCGTCGCGCTGCCCTTGCGCGAGTCCTCGCGCACCGCGGGGCCGAGGCCCGACGGCGTCGTACTCGACGCGGTCGTTTCGCCCGACGGCGTGGTGCACTTGATCTGCAGCGGCGATTTCGAGGACAGCACGGTGACGGCCCCCGGCGCCGCGAAACGCCAGCGTCCGGCAGAGTTGCTCGCTTCGCATTGGAGCGGACCGCCCCAGGCCGGGTCGTCCGCTTCGACGAGGACGTCGATGACCTGCGTCTGCGGTCCGCGAGTGGCGCAACCGAAGAGCGCGACGGCAACGACACACGGCAGGACCCCGCGGGCCAACGGTTGGATTCGACGGCGCAGCCGACCGGATGCGCACGACAAGACGGCCAGGCAGTTCATCCAATGAGCCCTGGCGGCATCGCGCCAAGGCCCCACTGTAAACGCGCAGCGGCGATCTGCGCTTCGACGCTCAGCGCTGCTTGCGAAACCCGCGCACCATCGCCTCGAACGACTTGCGGTTCGCGGCCACCGTTTCGCGCGGGCCGTGCAGCTGGAACGTGACGTTGCCCTCGGGCGCCTCGATCACCGCGACCAGCAGCGTCTGGTTCGGCTTCGCGTCGCCCTGCGGGCCGGTGCCGACGCCGCGCGCGTAGGTGCCGTTCAATTCGACCAGCGTCACCGGCAACTGATCGATCGTCAGCACCTGCGTCTTCGGCTCGACGCTCTTGCCGTCGGCGGAGACGAACTGCGATTTCCAGCGCTGGATGTTGGCAGCGACGGTGCCGCCCTGCCCCTTGCCGAAATGGAACACGACCGACTCGGCGTCGCCGGCCGCGCCCGGCACGCGGTACTGCGCGAGGCGGAAGTTGCTGGCCGGCGGCTGCGCCTGCCACTGCTTGGGCACCGGCGCCACGTAGCCGAGCGCGCTGAACTGCGCGCCCTGCGCGAGCACGGCGCCCGCGGTCAGCACGAGCAACAGGAAAGCGAGGATCGTCTTCATCACTGCTTCGCCGCGAGTTTGCGGATGTGCGCCACGCCGCCGTAGCTGCCGACCCACAGGCTGCCGTCGGCGGCGGTCGTCATCGCGAACACGTTGTCTGCGAACAGGCCGTCGGCCGTGCGCAGCACCTCGAACTTGCCGCCCGCCATCTTCGCCAGCCCGTTGTTGGTGCCGACCCAGAGCTGTCCCTTCGGATCGACGTGCAGCATGAACACGTGGTTGCCCGGCAGGCCTTCGACGGTCGTGTAGTTGGTCCACTTCTTCCCGTCGAAGCGGCCGAGCCCGCCGCCCCAAGTGCCGACCCACACGATGCCGTCGCGGTCGACCTCGATCGCGACGATGTAGTTCGGGTTGTACGCGACGTCGACGTTCGACAGGCCCATCTCCTCCTTCTGCCGCGCGTGGTGCGTGGACTGCTTGGACGGATCGTTCTTGAACGCAATCGCGTCCTTGACCTTCTCGTACGGCGCGCCGATGCCCTTGGCGTGGTTCCAGTTGCTCCACTTGTCGTCGCGGTCACGTTGCCGCCATGGCAGTCGCTGCAGTACATCGTCTGCGTGCCCACGGCGTTGCGCCACGGCAGGTTCCAGCGGTTGCTGATGTCGGTGCCGTTGCCGCGGATCGTTCCGGTGCGGCCGGTCGAGTCCATCACCGGGTGCCATGAGCGATGGTTGTTGGTCGCGTAGGCGCTCGCCGCGCCCGAGTCCGTCGTCGAGGTCTCCCCGCGGTGCGTGACCGGCGCCTGGAATTCCTTCGCCTGGTTCGTGTACTGCGTTAGGTTGTTGGTGCCGGCCGGCGTGCCGGGCGCGCCGAGATCGGGGCGCGTGCCGACCGGATAGACGTTGTTGTCGTCGTAGCCGTAATTCGAGTGGCATTTGAGGCAGATCTGGTACTCGCGCGTCACGTAGCCCGCGGTCACGCTGGTGTCGATGCTCGCGCCCGGATCGCCGCGCTTGACGATGAACGACGTCGGCAACGACTGGAACGACGCCGACCCGTACACCGGCTCCACGCCCCACGTGCCACGCAGCACGCCCGAAATCAGGTTCGTGTGCGTGTAGCCGGCCGCGTCGGTGTGCACGTGCGTGCCGGCCGCATCGGGCGCGCCCGCGAGGTTGCCGGGCGGACTGCCGCGGAAGTCGCGGAACTTCATCACGCGATGCGGATTGTGGCAGTCGGTGCATTCGGCGTGGCGGTTGGCGAGGTTGCCCGCGCCGAGGGTCGAACGCGGCTCGAGAAAATCGGCGCCGCACCGGTTGCTCGGTCCGCTGCAGTCGACGAAGCCGGGATCGGTGAAGCTGGCGTTGATGTCGTGCGGCTCGCTCGCCACGCCCTGGTCGGCGTTGGTGATCGGCATCCGCCGCGCGAGCAGGAACTCGCTGCGGAGGTTGGGCACCGTCGTCACCGACGACAGCGCGCTCGTCGCCAGCTCGGTGTGGCACGAGTAGCAGACCTCTTCCAGCGCCGCGTTGCCGCCGGACTTCGGCGAACTCGAGCTGTCGGTAGCGTCGCGCAGCAGCCGGCGCGCGCCCTGCACCGTGTGCGTGTCGTGGCAGTTCAGGCACGCGGCCTTCCACACCGGCAGGTTCTGGCCGTTGTTCACCGCGTCCGGGAACTGACGCACCTGCGCGGCGGCGGTCGTGTACGTCTGCGTCGCGACCTGCGGATTGGCGTGCGCGGAGAACGCCCACACGCCGCTCGCCTGGTTCTTGTCGTGGCACGACAGGCAGATGATGTCGGTGGCCGCGTTGTGGGTCGCGGCCGGCGTCGACTCCTGGAAGCGGTTCACGCGCAGGAATTTCTGGTTGCCCTGGGTGGTGTCGGTCTCGCGCAGGTGCGGGTCGTGGCAGGTCGCGCACTGCACCTGCCCCACGCCGCCCGCGCCGGTCGGCTCGAGCGGAAGCTGCGGCCGATAGCCCGACGATCGCACGCCGACCACGGTGCCGCTGCCCGGCGGCCATTTCTGATTCGCGTCGACGGGGCGCAGCTCGCCGTCGCGCGCGGCGAGCGCAGTCGTGTAGTTGAGCGAGATCGGATGATCGTTGGTGAGATCGATGCCGAGCGCGCGCGTGTAGCCGGTCGAGCTGCCCGCTCCCGGCGGCATCACGCCGCCGGCGCCGGTGCCCTGCATCGGGATCGACACGGTGCCTTGCTCGGTCGTCGAGCCCTGGTTGTTCAGCACGTTCACATTGCCGATCGCGAGCGTGCCGTCGTGGCACGACAGGCACAGCTTCGACGAGCCGCCCGGCTGGTCGAGCGAACCCTGGATCGCGGCCGCGTCGAGCGACGACGACGTGTACGGCGTGTAGGTCGCACCCGACAGCTTGCGGTTCCACAGCGGCACCGCGCCCGGCGTGGCGTGGTGCGGCGTGTGGCAGAACACGCAGATCTGCGTCTCGCTCGCGGCACGCACGGTGTTCGCCGCCGGCGCGTCCGCAGAAAGGTTGTGGCGCGTGTTGCGCACGTCGGCCACGCGCGCGGCCTGCGCCGCGCCGGCGAGCGTGAGCGCGAGCAGCACAACCGCGCTACGGCTCGCCATCGGCGCCGCCCCCGAGGAACTGGAACACCATCACGCGGCCGTTGAACATGTCGGCGACGAACACGCGGTTGCGTTCGTCGACCCACACGCCGGCCGGCAGGTAGAACTTGCCGCTGCCCTGGCCGACGCCGCCGAACCCCATAAGGAAGCGACCGGTGCGGTCGTACACCAGCAGATGGTCGTAATAGCTCTCGACCACGTAGACGTTGCGCTCGCTGTCGACCGCCACGCCTTTCGGCCGCACCAGGTTGCCGACGAATAGCCCGCGCGTGCCGAGCGCGCGCAGCGGCGCGCCGGTGGCGGCATCGAGCACCTGCACGCGGCTGTTCATCGTGTCGGCGACGTACAACTCGCCCGCCGCGTATGTCAGATACGTCGGATAGTTGAATTCGCCCGGCGCCTCGCCGCGCCCACCGAGGGTCGCGAGCAGCCGGCCCGCGGCGTCGAACACCTTGATGTCGTGCGCGTAGGTGTCGGCGACGAACAGGTGTCCGGTCGCCGCATCGGCAGCGACGCCCGTGGGGCGCTTCAGCAGCCCGCGGCCGATCGACGCGAGCGGCGTGCCCTTCGCATCGAGCCGCGCGACCACGCCGAGTTCGGCATCGGCCACCGCGAGCGTGCCGTCGGCCAGGCGCGCGATTCCCGACGGCGCGACGAAGCGGCGATTCGGCTCCGCGTACTCCCACACCGTCAGTTCGCCCGCCGGCGCGTCGAACACGTACACGCCCTGGCGGCTCGAATCGGTGACGTAGATGCGACCGGCAGCGTCGACCAAGCCCGTGGCCGGCCTTTGCAGCACGACCGGCCGTTGCGCCGCGCCGTCGAGTCCGACCAGCCAGCGCAGGAACGATTTCGCGCGGCCATCCGACTTGCCGTTGGCGGCCACGAAGTTGGCCTCGCCGGTCAGCGCGCCGGCGTACAGATAGCGCGGCACCTCGGGCGGCTGCGGCCACACGAGGCCCTTGCCCTCGGGCGCCTCGTCGACACCGAAGTGCAGGCGGCGCGGCTCGGGCGTCGCGCACGCGCCGAGCAGCACCGCGAGGGCGGCGGCGAACGCGCGCATCAGCGCGTGGCTCCCGCCGCACGCGCGACGATGCGGCGCGCGTCGACGCGCGCGCCGGGTCCGGTGGCGAGGACCAGCGTCGCGTCGTCGATCCGCAGATCGGCGAACTCGGCCACGCCGAGCTGGCGATAGGTGAAGGTCTGCATCGTGCGGCCGGGCGCGAACACGCGCAGCGCCTGTGCGCCGTGGTCGGCGACGAATGCGCGCTCGCTCGCGTCGATCGCGAGCGCGGTGGGCTGCGCCAGCTCGCCCACACCCTCGCGACCGAGCACGCGCCCGTCGCGGTCGACGATCAGCACGCAGCGACATCCGGCGTCGAGCAGGTACCAGCCGCGCGGACCGGCCGCGATCGAGACGAGCGCGGTCGGACCGGCGCCTGCGGCATCGCGCACCGGCACCACGCGCCACGCGCGCCCGGCCGGATGGAATTCGAGCACTTGGCCGTACAGAGCATCGGCGATCACGATGCGTGCTGCCGCCGAATCGCTCGCGACCGCGACCGGCCGGCCGAGATCGACCGTGCTTGCGGTCAGTTCCTGCTGCAGGCGGCCGTCGGGCGCGAGCCACAGCACCTGCCGGCGCGCGCCGTCGAACCCGGCGCGCGACGTGACGAAGGCACTGGCCAAGCGCCCGGAGACCAGACACCACGCGGCACTGAGCGCGGACCAGCTCGGGCCGATGCTCGACGCACTCGACAAGAGCGGAACCGCAGCCGCGACGCGGGCCGCGCTGCTGCTGATGCTGTACACGGGGTTGCGCGACGCTTCCCTGCGTGGCGCGCGGTGGCGCGAGATCGACCTGCAAGCGGCGCGCTGGACCGTTCCGGCCGAGCGGATGAAGCGCCGGGAGGAACATTCGGTGCCGCTACCGAGTCAGGCAGTCGCGATACTCAGGCAGCTTGCCCGGCTCACCGATCGCGGCCCGGATTCATTCGTTTTCTCCGGCACCGGAAAGGCCGGCTACCTTGCCGAGAACACGCTGCGCATGACGCTGCATCGGCTCGGGTTCGAAGTCACGGCGCACGGCCTGCGCTCGCTGCTGACGGATGAGCTATACACGGCGGGCTTTCGCTCGGAATGGATCGAGCGGCAGCTTCACCACAAAGACCCGAACGAAGTTCGCTCCGCGTATCTGCGGACGGACTTCTACGAACAGCGGGTGCCGATGATGCAGTGGTGGGCCGATGCCTGCGATGCGCGCAGACAAGGCAAGAAGCCGCCCGCACTGCCCACCGTGCCCGAGCTGCGACCGCAGCTTGCGCGTGCTGCGTGACTGGGCTTGACCGAGCCGACCGCCGCACGACGGCCGAGATGTACGCGAAGCTGCACGGGACGGCCATGCACGACGCCGAAGCTACCGAGGATCGCGCATCGACCCGTTGATTACCATGCGCCATTGGCGTAGGATTGCGCATGTACCTGTTCATCGAGCTTCCGGCGTTCACGAAGTACCGCGAGGACTATCTCGACGATGACGAGTACGCCGAACTGCAGCGCCAGTTGCTGAGGAAGCCGGATGGCGGCGATCTGGTGCCCGGTTCGGGTGGTGTGCGCAAGCTGCGCTGGGCGCGGGCCGGTTCCGGCAAGCGCGGCGGGCTGCGCATCCTGTACTACGTGCAGGATCGCCGCGGGCGCATCTGGCTGCTGACGCTGTACGCCAAGAGCGCGAAGGAAAACATCGCGGCGGCGACGCTGCGCAAACTGAAGGAGGCGATCGACGATGCCGAAATTGACTGAGCGCAAAGCGGTTGCGCGCGATGCCGGGCGCGACCTGAACGCCGAATTGCTGGAATCGATCCGCGACGTGAAGGCGGGCCGCATTGGTCGAGTCTGGAAAGCTGACGCCGACGGCAACGTGCGTGAGGTGTCAGCCGCGCGGGCGCGGATGGCTGCGGCGATGTCGCAGACCGAATTCGCGGCGCTGCTCGGTGTGTCGGTGCGGACGCTTCAGCAATGGGAGCAGGGCCGGCGCGAGCCACGCGGCGCGGCGCGCACGCTGATCGCGTTAGCGGCCGAGCATCCGGCGACGCTGCGCCGTTTTGCGAAGGAGCGGACTGCATGATCACGCGTCGGGGCGGCAGCGTGTTCGCCGACATCGGCTTCGCGCCGGAACAGGCGACAAACCTGCGCCTGCGCAGCGAGCTGATGATGCGGGTCGAGCGCTACGTCCGCGACGCCGGGACGACCCGGACTGAGGCCGCGCGGATGCTCGGCATCACGCAACCGAGGCTGAACGCGCTGCTGAAGGGCCGCATCGATCTGTTCAGCCTCGATGCGCTGGTGAACATGCTGGCGCGTGCCGGCATCGGCGTCGAGCTGAAGCTGCGGAAAGCCGCTTAACCGCGTACGCCGCGCCTCGCGGCACGTCTTACGCCGCGCCTGGTCCGACGGGACGAAAGGCCGGTCACCCTGCTGGCCTGGCGCGGCTCCCAACCCAGGGGTGCGAGGGTGCGCGAATGGCACAACGGCAACGCAAGAAGGACAAGCCCAAGCGGTACACGGGAGACCTGGCGCGACCTCTGCCGCCACTGCCGAACAGAAGTGATCCGCGCTACGAAGCGGAGAGCGCGGCGCGCCAAGAAGAAATCAGCCGTCGCGTGAAGCTGCTGAGGCAACACCACGGAATCGATTCGGACGATCCCTACGACTTAATCACCCGGCTGCTTCTGGCGCATGTCCCTGGTTTCCGCGAAGCAAGGAAAGCAGGCGGGCGTCCGAAATGGTTGGCCTATCACGACGCGCTGCTGAGCATGGAAATGCCGACAGAACTTGAGAAGTGCGGGGGCAATGTTTCGTTGGCAGCGAAGCGGCTCGCCCGACGCGAGCCCTGGAAAGGTTTTGTGGGGAGATCGCCAGACGTTAACAAGAAGGGCGAGGCGATTCGGCGGAGGTACTACCAACTCGACAAACTGCCCGGCGCTCAACGCCAGGAGATCGAGAAGTGGAAGGAGAGAATCGCTGTTTGGGACGAGTGCCAGCGTCGGCGCGACAGGGGCATGCTCCCTGCGGGAGAGATTCGCGTTTCCGACGTGGCGAATGTCGCACGAGAGCTTGGGTTCGAGTCCTCCTTCTCCTTTGATGGTGCGAAGCCGGACGCAGTTGTGAATGGATTGATGCGCCCCGGTTCTTCACATGAATAGACTGGTCCTCATCTATTCATTCACACTTTCGCCGATCATCGTTGCGGACCTGTCCGTTAGGAGGCTGCAATGAACGAAACGACCCGCAGCGTACCGCGCCTGCTTCGCATGCCCGAGGTCTTGGCGCGTGTCCCGATCAAGAAGCCGACCCTCTATCGAGCAATCCGCGCCGGCAAATTTCCGCGTCCATGCAAGCTACTAGGTGGCAGAGGCTCGGCATGGGATGAGCGAGAAATTTCGGCGTACATCGAAGCGCGACTGCGCGAACGCGGCGAGTGAGGGGCGCGATGACCGCGCCGGACTTGCCGGACGCCGCACGTTCGATCATCAAGGGCCTGATCGTCAGCCTGGTAACAGCCGGCTTGATCAGCGCGGCGGATGCCGAACTATTGATCCGCGTTCTTGGCCTCGGCGACTCATGAAACACGGCCGATTCATCCGCGATCGGCTGCCGACTCCGCCGACCTACTTCGACAGCATCGGCCTGCAGTTGCATGGTCGCGGCACCTGGCGCTCTGCGCTGTGCCCGTTCCACGACGACCAGCAGCCGAGCCTGCGCGTGTGTGAATGGCGGTCAGAAACCGCGGATATTTGGCGGCGAAGCGCGAAGCGGAGTTTTGTCTTGCGGATTTTTTCTTGACTGTCTTGCGGGGGGCGCGGGGGGCAGAGCCCCTCGCACTGTCCCGCAGTGATCCTTGTTACGCAGGCCGAGCCTCGCGAATGAGCGGGACATCGGCAGCCTCTCGGGCGACGTGAAGCGATCCGGCAGATGACACGGCGGTCGAACGCGCGGTAGAAACCGCCCCGCCGTAGAGAACGAGCGCGGCGGTCGGCCCTTCAACCTGGCAGTTGTCACCGACGCCGCGCCCACACGTCGCTGTGCACGCGTGCCGGGGCAGTATTTCACCGGCGGCACCGGTTCGTCCAGCGCTCTTCGGCATGAGCCGAGGAGCGCTGTGTGCAGGGCACTGCCCGCCTGTTTTTGTGCGCGCGTTGCCGCGCCCAAGTTGCGTTGTGCAGCCGGTGCGATCGCGGCCAGATCTACTGCGGCGCTGGCTGCGCGAAACAGGCCCGCGACCACGCCCAGCGCGCGGCGGCCCGCCGCTATCAAGCCAGCCGCCGCGGCCGGTTTGCGCACGCCGCGCGCCAGCAGCGCTATCGGGCGCGCCGACAGAAAGTGACGCATCAGGGTTCCGCCACGACCGTCGGCGCTGCTTTACTGGCGGCTGACGAAGATGCGGAGGCACCCGTGGCCGACAGCACCGCGCAGGTCAAGGGCCCGCACTGGCATTGCCATCGCTGCGGGGTGCGCTGCGCGCCGTGGGTGCGCAGCGGCTTTCTGCGCCATCACTGCGTGCATCGCGCCCGCCATTCGAATCGCCGAGGCCCCGCCCCATGACGATTTCGCCCGACCTCGAAGCGCAGATCCTGCGCTACTACCACGTCGAGCGCTGGCACATGAACACGATCGCCCGCCAACTGCACGTGCATCACGGCACCGTGGCGCGCGTGCTGCGCCAGGCGGGGTTGCCGCGCCCGGGTCCGCCGGCGCGCCCCAGCGCCATCGATCCGTATCTGCCCTTCATCCTTGAGACGCTGCAGAAGTTCCCGACGCTCACCGCCGCCCGCCTGTACGCCATGGTGGTCGAACGCGGCTACCGCGGCCGGCCCGACCACTTCCGCCATCTCATATCGCTGCACCGGCCGCGCCCGCCCGCAGAAGCCTATCTGCGGCTGCGCACGCTTCCGGGGGAGCAAGCGCAGGTGGACTGGGCGCACTTCGGCCATCTTGCGATCGGTCGCGCGCGCCGTGCGCTGATGGCCTTCGTGATGGTCCTGAGCTACTCACGCTCGATCTACCTGCGTTTCTTTCTCGGCGCGCGTCTGCAGAACTTCCTGCGCGGTCACGTGGGCGCCTTTACCGCCTGGTCCGGTGTGCCGCGCGTGCTCCTGTACGACAACTTGAAGAGCGCCGTGCTCGAGCGCGTGGGTGATGCGATCCGGTTTCATCCGGAGTTGCTCGCCTTCGCTGCGCATCATCGCTTCGAGCCGCGCCCGGTGGCGGTGGCGCGCGGCAATGAGAAGGGGCGCGTCGAGCGGGCGATTCGCTATGCACGCGACGCCTTCTTTGCCGCGCGTACGTATCGCGATCTGGACGATCTGAACGCGCAGGCCGCGGCGTGGTGCGCGGGGCAGGCCGCCGAGCGGCCGTGTCCGGATGAACCCGCCCTGCGCGTGCGCCAAGCGTTTGCACACGAGCAATCGCAGTTGCTCGCGTTGCCCGAGCACGCGTTTCCGGTCATCGAGCGCGTCGAGGTCGCCGCTGCCAAGACCCCGTACGTGCGCTTTGATCTGAACGACTACTCGATCCCGCATACGCACGTGCGCCGGCTGTTGGTGGTGCTGGCCGAGCCCGAACGCGTGCGCATCGTCGACGGCGCAACCGTACTCGCCGAGCACCCGCGCAGCTACGACAAGGGTGCGTGCATCGAGCTGCCGGCCCACATCGAAGCCCTCGTGACAACCAAACGCGCCGCGCGTCGGCACCGAGCGACGCACCGGCTGGCGCACGCGGTGCCGGCCAGTGTCGCGTTGCTCGCGCGTGCCGCCGAACGCGGCCATAACCTGGGCTCGATCACCGCCGCGCTCGGCCGCCTGCTGGATCGCTATGGTGCGACCGAACTGCAGATCGCAATCGAAACGGCGCTGGCGCAGGACGTGCCCCATCCGAATGCGGTGCGGCTGGCGCTGGAGCGGCGCCGAGAAGCACGCCGCGAACCGCCGCCGGTGGCGGTGGCGCTGCCCGCGTACGTCGCCGCGCGCGACGTCGCCGTGGCCCCGCACCGGCTCGAACCCTACGACCAACTGACGGAGCCACACCATGACGACGACTGAACCGCTGCGTCAACGCGCCCAGGCCCTGCGCCTGCACGGGCTGCTCGCTCACTGGACCGAGGTGGCCAAGGCCCCATGGCTCGCCGAACTCATCGACTGGGAAGAGCACGAGCGCGCCCGCCGCAGCCTGGAGCGGCGCCTGGCCGCCGCGCACATCGGCCAGTTCAAACCCCTGGTGGACTTCGACTGGACTTGGCCCAAGCGCTGCGATCGGGCCGCCATCGAGGAGCTGATGACGCTGCAGTTCATGCAGGAGGCCACCAACGTGGTGCTGGTCGGCCCCAACGGCATCGGCAAATCGACACTGGCGCGCAACCTCGCGCATCAGGCGCTCGTGCACGGCCACACGGTGTTGTTCATGAGTGCCGGCCAGCTGCTGGGCGACTTGGCGGCACTGGACAGCGACTCGGCGCTGCGCCGCCGGCTGCGCTACTACGCGTCGGCCGACCTCTTGTGCATTGACGAGGTCGGATACCTGTCCTACTCGAACCGCCACGCCGACTTGTTGTTCGAGCTGACCAACCGCCGCTACGGCAACAAGAGCACGCTGCTCACGACCAACAAGACGTTCTCCGACTGGCACGAGGTCTTCCCCAACGCCGCCTGCGTCGTCTCGTTGATCGACCGGCTGATCCACAACGCCGAGATCGTGGCCCTGGAGGGCGAGTCCTATCGCCTGAAGGAAGCGCGCGAGCGTGCCGAGC
Source organism: Pseudomonadota bacterium (assembly GCA_029778535.1). Classification (GTDB taxonomy): domain Bacteria; phylum Pseudomonadota; class Gammaproteobacteria; order Burkholderiales; family Burkholderiaceae_F; genus JAKOQB01. Next base: position 75,054 of record JAKOQB010000144.1, read on the forward strand.
ACCGCGCACAGAAACGGCGCAAGGCCAAGCGGTGATGCACAGCGAGTCCGTGCCTGCCGACTTGCCGATCGAAGATATCCAGGTCGACATCGCGCTCGACTGGTCGCCCGCGCAAGCGCTGGCCGCCTACGACTGGTTCGAGGTCATGCGCAGCCGCATCTGGTTGCTGTACGGGCAAGACATTGTGCAGTTCCTTCGCGACGAGGCTGCGCCAACGACTCAGCCCTCCGGCGGCCACGTAGACCCGCCGTTCTGAGCTAACCCCCCATGGCAGCTTCCGCACGCCAGCCTGCCTCGGCCTGCACCTCTCGCCGCCGTTTATCCGCGGATTTGCGCCGCCACTAACAGCGTGCAAGAGGAGAGCGGAGCGTTCAGGTGCATGGCCTGCGGCGCGCACGGCGGCGACGTGCTGGCCTTCCACCGGCTGCGCACGGGTAAGAGCTTTGCCGACGCGGCACGCGAACTCGGAGCATGGGGAGGCGACCGATGAAGCCGTGCGACCTTCCCGATCATCTGACGCTGCACGGCCCGCCGGTCCCGCCGAAGTTCGCTGCCCGCCGGCTTGCCCGAGCGGTGATCAAGGGCGAGTTCACGCCCGCAGCCCTGCACGAGTACACCGACGCCGACGGCCGCGCGATCTACTGGCGCATCCGCGCGCGATTAGCAGACGGGTCGAAGTGGATGCGGCCAATGCGCGTGCGCGGCATGGTGTACGAACTGGGTGAGCCGGACTTCGGCGACAAGCTCAAGCCGCTGTATCGGCTGCACGAAATCGCGACGGCCAATCGTGAGCGTTGGGTCTTCTTTGTCGAGGGCGAGAAGTGCGCCGACGCGCTGGCGAAACTCGGAGCACCGGCGACGACAGCAGGCAGCGCGCAGTCGGATGACAGGGCCGATTTCACGCCGTTGCAAGGCCGGCGCGTGATCGTCTGGGCGGACCGCGACGATCCGGGCCGCGAGCATGGGCAGCGCGTGGCGGCAAAGCTGCGCGCGTTGGGTTGCACGGTCGAGATGGTCGATATCGATGCGCTGGCGCTGCCGGAGCACGGCGACGTGTGCGACTACCTGGCAGCGCACCCGAACGCGACAGCGGTTGATCTGATGGCGGTGCCGAGGCTTTCCGGCGGCGAGGCTACCGCTGCGACTGAGCGGATGGGTCCGCGTGTCGAGCTGCTGCGTGCCGACGCAGTGAAAATCGAGCCGGTGCGCTGGCTTTGGGAAGGCTGGCTCGCGCGCGGCAAGCTGCACATCCTCGCCGGAGCACCTGGCACCGGCAAGACGACGCTCGCTCTTGGCTTCGCTGCAACGCTCACCGTCGGCGGACGCTTTCCCGATGGTGCGCGCTGCGATCTGGGCGATGTGTTGATCTGGAGCGGGGAGGATGATCCCGCCGACACGCTGGCGCCACGCTTGGCAGCGATGGGCGCTGATCTGAAACGCGTGCACTTTGTCGCGTCGGTGCACGACGCACACGGACGACGCGCATTCAACCCTTCGACTGACGTTGCCCCATTGCTCGACACCCTGCGCGGGGGTGTCACGCCGCGACTCGTGATCGTTGATCCGATCGTCAACGCAATCGCGGGCGACTCGCACAAGAATGCGGAAGTGCGCCAAGGTCTGGCGCCGTTGGTCGAACTGGCGGCGGAAATCGACTGCGCACTGTTGGGAATCTCGCACTTCACCAAGGGCACCGCCGGCCGCGATCCGGTCGAGCGCGTAACCGGCAGCCTGGCATTCGGCGCGCTGGCGCGGGTGGTTCTCGCAGCGGCAAAGAAGCCTGAGGATCAAGGCGGGGGGCGATTGCTCGCGCGCGCGAAGTCGAACATCGGCCCGGACGGCGGCGGCTTTGCGTATTCGATCGACGTGGTAGCGGTGCCGAACTATCCGACCGTGCAGGCGACCCGCGTGCTATGGGGTGAGTCCGTGCAAGGCACAGCGCGCGAGCTGCTGGCCGATGCCGAGATCGACACCGACGCCGGAGGCGAACAGCGCGACGCTGCGGATTGGCTGCGCGACCTGCTCGCGGCTGGGCCGATGGACTCCAACGAAGTCAGGCGGGCGGCCGACGCCAACGGCATCAGTTGGGCGACCCTGCGGCGGGCGAAGAAGCGTATCGGGGCCGAATCCGAGAAGGCCGGCATGTCGGGCGGTTGGTCCTGGTTTCTGCCGAAGGTGCTCAAAGATGCCGAAGATGCTCAAGAAAAATATGTGAGCACCTTCGGGGAAAGTGAGCACCTTCGGGAGTCTGAAGCAATCGGCCGGGAGGTTTTCTGATGGGCGCAAGCGACCTGATCGGACGTTTGGCACTGGCCGGCGTGCGGCTATCCGTGCTCGGTCCCGACAAGCTGGCAGCCGAGCCGCGCGATCCGCTGGGCCGAATATGCCGAGTCGCACGCGCAGCGCGCCTACGCGAGCGTGATCCGGGCCGACGTTGACGGAGCACGCGAGCTGCTCAGACGTATCCGCCGCGGCGAAGTGGCGGACGGCTCCCGGCTGCGCGACGTGTACCGCAATGGCTGGGCGAGGTTGAGTCAGCCCGAGCAGGCGAAAAAGGCGGCCGACCTGCTGGCGGATTTCGACTGGCTGCGCCGCGAGCAGGAGCAGACGGCCGGCCGTTGGACCGAGCGCTACCGGGCGCATCCGGAATTGCTGCGCACGGCGCGTGAATATTCGGGAAAGACGGCCGATGCGAACTGACAGAACTGACAAAAGGGGCTTCTGTCGGTTCTGTCAGTACCGCACCGGGCCGTTTCCGAAATATTCGAGGCGATGATGGACAGCAAGCGCAAGGACGACAAGTCGCGCCTGATCGAGTTGAAGGATCAGCCAGGCAAACGGCGCGACGAGCTGATCGCCGAGGTTGCGGCAATGCCGGCGATGACCGGTGCCTCCGTCGCGATTGAATTCGACCGGAGCACATTCGGCGATTTGTCACTGACGGAAGCCGTTGCGCTGCTCAAGGAAAAGGTGAGCGCGGTCCAAGGCGGCGACCTGCGCGAGGCCGAGGCGCTGCTGATCTCGCAGGCTGTGGCTTTGAATTCAATCTTCACTAATCTATCGAGGAAGGCGGTGAATGAGCAGTACCTAAACCACCTCGACACATTCATGCGGATCGCGCTGAAGGCGCAAAGCCAGTGTCGGGCAACGCTCGAAACGCTGGCGGCGATCAAGAATCCGCCGATCGTCTACGCGCGGCAGGCGAACATCGCGCAGCAGCAGCAAGTGAACAACGGCGTTGCGGCGCCGACACGCGCCGACGCGTATGCGGGAAACTCCGATTTCCGGCAAAACGAGCTATTGGAAGTCAGCCATGGCGAACGGTTGGACTCCGCTCCGACGGGCGCAACAAGCGCGCGCGATCCAGCGCTGGCGCCCGTGGGAAAAGTCCACGGGGCCGAGAACGCTTGAGGGCAAAGCGCGCTCGGCACGCAATGCCTACAAGGGCGCAACGCGATCACTGCTGCGCGAAATCGCGCGAGCGTTGCGCAGGCAGCGCGAGGCCACCGACGGCCTTTCGCGCGACGCTTTCTAGACACGATCTAGACACGGGCAAGGAAAGAGGGGGTTGGCCCATTGCTAACCCCTTGTTTTTACTGGCGTCCCCTAGGGGATTCGAACCCCTGTTATCGCCGTGAAAGGGCGGTGTCCTAGGCCTCTAGACGAAGGGGACTGACTGCGGGAAGTCAATCGGTGGTGGAGGTAAGCGGGATCGAACCGCTGACCTCTTGCATGCCATGCAAGCGCTCTCCCAGCTGAGCTATACCCCCACGCGCGCTCTTGAGTGCAGCGGGCGCGCATTATAGCGATGCCGTCACCTCAGGCAAATCAATCCCAACGCTGCGCGCACATGGCGCGTCAGCCGATGTCCTCGTGCAGGCACAGGATGTTGCCTTCCGGGTCGCGGAACCAGGCAGCCTTCTCCGAGCCGAGCACGCACACGTGCTCGACCGTCTTGAAGTCCGGCAGGTCGTAATCGTCGAACACGACGCCGCGCGCCTTCAGTTGCGCGATCTCGGCACGGATGTCGCCGACGCGGAAACTGAGCGCCGTGTGCTCCGCCTTCGTTCCCTCGGGCCTGGGAAAGAGCGCGATCTCGGTGCCGCCGCAGCGATAGACGAACTTGCCGTCCTGCTTCGCGCCGACCGGATCGAGCCGCAGTTGCTGCTCGTAGAAGCGCCGGGCGCGCGCGAGATCCTTGACCGGCAGCATGCAAGTGACCTGGGTTCCGGAAAGCATGGCATCCCTCCCGTGGAGTGCGAGTGCTGCATGGTGGCCCCGTGCGTGGCGGCCTGCAATGCGCCGATTTGCGTACGCCGACTGCGACCGGCTCAGGAGCCGGCGCGCGCCAACGCGTCGCGCAGCCGCTCGAGCACCGCGTCGCGGCCGATCAGTTCGAGCACCGCGTCGATCGACGGCGTCTGCGTGCGTCCCGTCACCGCGACGCGCAATGGAACTGCAAGCTGCGGCATCCTGAGGCCGAACTCGCCGACCAGTTGCTTGAGCAGCGCCGACAGCGCGGCGCGCTCCCACGCGACGGCGGATGCGCGTGCGGCGAACGCGCGCACCGCGTCGAGGCTCTTGCCCGTCAGGTGCTGGCGCAGCAACGCAGCGTCCACGCCGTGCGGGCCGTAGAACAGCATCGCCTCGTCCGCCAGTTCGTTCAGCGTGCGCGCGCGCTGCTTGAGCAGCGCGACCACCGCTTCCAGCGCCGGGCCGGCGACCCGGCCGCCGCGTTGCGCGATGCGCGGCGCAACCAGCTTCGCGAGCCGTGCATCGTCCGCTTCCTTGAGGTACTCGCCGTTCAACCACAACAGCTTGTCGAGGTTGTACTGCGCCGGCGCGCGGTTCACGTGGTCCAGATCGAACCACTCGATCAACTGTTCGCGCGTGAACTTCTCCGCATCACCGTGGCTCCAGCCGAGCCGAGCGAGGTAGTTGAACAGCGCCTCGGGCAGGAAGCCGTCCTCGTCGTACTGCAGCACGCTGACCGCGCCGTGGCGCTTGGACAGCTTCTGCCCGTCGGGGCCGAGGATCATCGGCAGGTGGCCGAACGCGGGCAGGCTCGCGCCGAGCGCGTGGTAGATGTTGATCTGCCGCGGCGTGTTGTTCACGTGATCGTCGCCTCTGAGCACGTGCGTGATGCGCATGTCGATGTCGTCGACCACGACCGCGAAGTTGTAGGTCGGCACCAGATCCGCGCCGCGCGCGATCACGAGATCGTCAAGCTCGGTGTTGGAGACCGAGATCGGCCCCTTGACGAGGTCGTTCCACGCGACCTCGCCTTCATCGGGATTGCGGAAGCGGATCACCGCATTGACGCCCGCCGGCGGCGTCCTGCCGCGTGCGTTCTCCGGCCGCCAGCGGCCGTCGTAGCGCGGCTTCTCGTTGCGCGCCATCTGCTGCTGACGCATCGCTTCGAGTTCCTCGACGGTCGCGTAGCACCGGTACGCCTTGCCCTCGGCCAGCAGCCGTTCGATCACCTCGCGGTAGCGCGGCAGTCTTTCGGTCTGGCGGATCGGGCCCTCGTCGTAGTCGAGGCCGAGCCAGTGCATCGAATCCATGATGACGCGCACCGCTTCCTCGGTCGAACGCGCGCGATCCGTGTCCTCGATGCGCAGGATGAACTGGCCGCCGAAGTGGCGCGCATAGGCCCAGGAGAACAGCGCCGTGCGCGCGGTGCCGAGGTGCAGCATGCCGGTCGGGCTCGGTGCAATGCGCGTGCGAACTGTCATTGGAGTCTGACGACCAAGCCACTGCCCGAGCGTTGAACCGCATCGCGCAGCGATGCCGGTTCGAACGCGAGAGTGATTCCGGCGCGCTCATGCCATCTGCCAGCGCGCCCGCCAACCCCGCGTCCGGAATAACCTTGGTGGGTGGTACAGGGTTCGAACCTGTGACCCCTGCCGTGTGAAGGCAGTGCTCTACCGCTGAGCTAACCACCCGCAAGAGGCGCGCATTCTAACCGACGTAGACTCGCCGCGATGAATCTGGCCCACACCCTGCTGCGCACCGCCGCGCGCCTGCCGGCGCAACCGGCGGTGATCGAGCGCGACCGCCGCCGGCTGGGCTACGGCGAACTGGCGCAGCGCGTGCTGCGGCTCGCGCGCGCGCTGCGCGGGCGTCTACGCGTGGCGCCCGGCGATCGCGTCGCGCTCGCGCTGCGCAATTGCGCGCAGTACGTGGAGCTGCTGTACGCGTGCTGGGCGGCGGGCGCGTGCGCGATCCCGATCAACGTCAAGCTGCACGCGGCGGAAGTCGCCTACATCCTCGACGACGCCGGCGCGCGCGCGTGCTTCGTCACCGACGACGTCGATACCGCCGCGATTGCGCGCGCAATTCCCTTCATCGACGTCGACGGCGCCGACTACCGCGCACTGCTGAACTCGGAGCCGGCCGCGCTGCACGACGTATCCGCCGAAGAGCGCGCGTGGCTCTTCTACACCAGCGGCACCACCGGCCGGCCCAAGGGCGTGATGCTCACGCACCGCAATCTGCTGGCGATGACGCTCAATTACCTCGCCGACGTCGACCGCGCCGCCGCCGGCGACCATCTGCTGCACGCGGCGCCGATGTCGCACGGCTCGGGCCTGTACATCCTGCCCAACGTCGCGGTCGGCGCCACGCAGCTCGTCCCCGCGTCGCGCGGCTTCGACGTGGCCGAGATCGACCAGATCCTGGCGCAGGTTTCGAACGTGAAGTTCTTCGCCGCGCCGACGATGGTGATGCGGCTGGTCAACGGGCTGCGCGGTGAGTCCTCGGGACTGAAACTGATCGTCTACGGCGGCGGGCCGATGTACGTGGCCGATTGCCTGCGCGCGCTCGAGCGCTTCGGACCCAAGCTCGTGCAGATCTACGGCCAGGGCGAAAGCCCGATGACGATCACCGTGCTGCCGATCGCAGACCACTGCGACGACCACGACGGCCGGCGGCTGGAGCGGCTCGCCTCGGTCGGCCGCGCGCAGACGGGCGTGGAGGTCGCGGTGTTCGGCGACGATGACCGGCCGCTCGCGGCGGGCGAGATCGGCGAAGTCGTCGTCCGCGGCGACACGGTGATGCGCGGGTATCTCAACAATCCCGAGGCGACCGCGAAGACGCTAGCCAATGGCTGGCTGCACACCGGCGATCTCGGCCGCCTCGACGCGCACGGCTACCTGACGCTGGTCGACCGCAGCAAGGACCTGATCATCTCGGGCGGCAGCAACATCTATCCACGCGAGGTCGAGGAGGCGCTGCTGACGCACCCCGGCGTGGCCGAGGTCGCGGTGATCGGCGAGCGCGACGCGGACTGGGGCGAGGTAGTCGTCGCGGTCGTGGTCGCGCGCGCCGGCGCGCAGGTGGATGCGGCCGCACTCGATGCGCATTGCCTGCGGCACATCGCGCGCTTCAAGCGGCCGAAGCGCTATGTGTTCGTGGACGAGCTGCCGAAGAACGCCGCCGGCAAGGTGCTCAAGCGCGAGCTGCGCGCGCTGCTCGGTTCAGGTTGATCCCGCCAGGCACGCGTGCAGCGCCGCCTTCATGCGTGCCGGCGGCACGGGCTTGATCAGCAGGGGCAGCCCGCTGGCCTTCACGCGCGACAGCTCGCGCGCGCCGGTGTCGCCCGAAATCAGCAGTGCCGGGAATGCCGCGCCGAAGCGCCCGCGCAGTTGCGCGATGACATCCACACCATCGATCGGGCTGCCCAGGCGCAGATCGACGATCGCCGCTTCGGGCTTCAGTCCCGTATCGAGCAGGCGCCCGAGCTCTACGGAATCGGAAGCAGCGATCGCCCGCACGCCCCATCGAGCCAGCAGTGCGACCGAGGCGTCGCGGATTTCGATTTCGTCGTCGATCACCAGGACGCACCTGCCCTGCATCGGCAGCGACGGCGCCGCCGGCGCCGGCGGCTTCTGCGCCTGCGCCGCAGCGGCGCGCGCCAACACCAGGCGGAACACGCTGCCGTGACCCGGCGCCGACTTCAGCTCGAGCGTGTGCCCAAGCAGCGCGGTGAGCCGGCGCACGATCGCCAGGCCGAGACCCAGTCCCTTGCGCCGATCACGCGCCGGATTGTTGAGCTGATAGAACTCGTCGAAGATGCGGTTCTGCTCCGAGGCGGCGATGCCGATGCCCGAGTCGCGCACCTCGATCGCGACGTGTTCGCCGCGCCGGCGCGCGCCAACAAGGACAGCGCCGCGTTCGCTGTAGCGCAACGCATTGGCGATCAGGTTTGACAGGATCCGCTCCAGCAGCAACGGATCGCTGCGCACCGCGTGGCCGCAGGGCACGAAGCGAAGCTTCAGCCCGCGGCCCTGTGCTTCGCGGGCAAAGCGCAGTTCAAGGCGGTCAAAGAGTTCCTGCAGCGCAAACGGCTGCGGCTTGCTTTCGATGACGCCGGCGTCCAGCCGCGACAGATCGAGCAACTCGTTGAACAGGCCATCCAGCGCCTCGATCGAGGCGCCGATGCGCCGGCGCAGCTCGCGCCCTTCGTCGGACGCAACGTACGCATCGAGCGCGGAGGCGAACAGGCCGAGCGAATGCAGCGGCTGGCGCAGGTCGTGACTCGCGGCGGCGAAGAACTTCGACTTGGCGATGCTCGCCTGCTCCGCCACCTCGCGCGCTGCGCGCACTTCGGCAAGCTGCCGCAGCAGTTCGGCGTTCGCTTCGCCAATGCGGCGCTCGAGGGTGCGGTTCAGGTCCGCAAACGCCTTTGACGTACGCTGGAAGCGCTCGATCAGCATCCAGCCTGCCAGCACGATAAAGGTCAGTCCCCCGTAGGGAACCAGGATCGCCTTCAGCAGCACGCCGCGCTCAGCCAGGACGAACTCGTACAGCGACAGTCCGGTCGTTACCAAGCCGGCACCGAGAAGCAGCCACGAATCGAGGCGGCGCGACGCCAGCGCGTGGCGCACCACGCCGGCCAGCGCGCCGACGACGAACGCCAGGCACAGTGCCCGCAGCAGCGTCGACGCGAGCGCCGCGGCGCCGACCCCGTAACCCACGTACATCGCCGGCAGCGCCGCCAATGCGAGCAGCACGGCGGCGCGCTCGAACGCGATCCAGCGCGTGTGCGCGAAACGCACGCAGAACACGCTTAGCGGCAGCGCGAACCAGCTGTACGCGGCACTGAAGAACGCACCGTAATGGGGCTGCGGCAGCACGCGCACCGGTAGCAACGCCGCCGCCGTGTGCACGCCCCAGACGAGCGCGCCGATGCCGAAAAGCACGAACGTCGTCCGATCGCCCTGGCCGCGCGCCAGCACGAGCGCGAACAGGCCGAGCGTGAAGATGATGGCGGCGATCACCATCGGTGCGATCGTGTCGCGCAACATGTACCAGGCGTCGATGCGTCCGATCTCGTTTACATCGCCGATCCAGACCGGGCCCAGCCCACCGTACGAATCGTTCTCGCCGCGAATGAAGCGCAACTCGAGTTCGTTCACGCCCGTCCTGAGCGCTTCGTCCGGAAGCTGGAACGTCGGCGCGCGCTTCCATCCGCGCAGCGGAGCCGTCGCCGCGGAATGCTCGCCGACAGTGCGGAACACCTCGTTCCCGTTCAGGTACGCGGCGAAATTCAGGTAGGTCGTTTCGACGAAGACCGCAAGATCGTCATGCCGGTCCGGAACGACGAAGGAAAAGTCCGCCACTGGCGATCCGGCCGCAGGCAGCGGCCATGCAAGCGGCAATCGCTGCCGCGCGGGCGCGCCCGTCGCGCCCGCATCGAGTGTCGCGGCATCGAGTCGGAGCAGAAACGGGCCCGGGGTCGCAGCGCCCGCGCCGGTCGCGGCGAGGATCAGAAGGAACGCCAGCAACGTTGCGCCTGCCGCGCACGCCGGCCGATTCCTGCGCACGCTGGCATCGCGAGCGGCAACGCGTGCCAGATCGCTCATCGCGGCGCCGGCGGCGGTGTGCTGCGCGTCAGTTCCTCCACGCGGGCGATCAGTTCCTGCACCGAACTGACATCCAGCTTGCCGTAGATCTTGCGCACGTGGTCGGCCACCGTGGTCGGCGCGACCGACAGCGCGGCCGCGACCTGGCGCTGCGTCAGTCCGGCGCGCAGCAATCCGCACACCTCGCGCTGCGCCGGAGACAGTGGCAGCGCGCCGAGCGCGCGATGCCAGGCCATCGCACGCGGCTCCTGATGCTCGATCGTCACGTGAATCTCGGCGGCGCCAGCGCCGCCGACCGGCATCAGCGGTTCGGCCTCGAACACAAAACGCCCCCACGCGTTGTCGAGCGTGAAACCGACCTGGCAGCGCGAGGTTTCGCGGTTGCGATTGACCTGGTCAACGATCATCACCAGCATGGAAAAATCGCTCGCCAGCGGCTCGCGACCGGCGCTGGCTGGCGTGATGCCGCCATGCGAAAGCAGCAGCATCTTCTGCGCGTCCTGCGACAGATTGAGGAGCTTGCCGGCCGGCGACAGGCTGAGCACCGCGCGGCGATCGCGGCGCGCGATGAAGTCTCGCGGCAGGCTGGTTTCGCCCTCGAGAGCGCGTGCGACGTAGGGCACGACCGCTTCCAGCAGTTTCTCGTCGGCCGGCCGGAACGGCGGATCCGCCTTCTCCCGGTACAGCACGAGCGAGCCGAGCGGCACGCCGCGCAATCCGCGCACGATCGCTTCGATGCGCGTGTGCAGGCGCTGCGGGCGCCAGATTTCGTTGTACAGCGCCGAGCGGAAGAAGGCGTCATGGTTCAACTCGGCCGCGCTGCGAATCACCGCCCGGCCCGTGACCGCCTGCCGAAAGCGCGGCATCACTTCGCCTTCACGCTTGTTGTGAAACTCCTCGAAGTAGCGGCGCGCAACCGCGTGGTCGATCGGACCTTCGAAGTAGTAGCGGATCAGATTGCCTTCGGCGTCAGTCCAGTCGAAAAGATTGCGTGCCGAGGGGATCACGCTGTGCAGCGCTTCGAGCAGCGCCGGAATCAATTGCTCGGCCGGCAACCCCGTGCTGCAAAGCGTGCGGACGTGCGCCAGGCCAGCACCGTTCTTTTTCATATCGCGACATGTTATTCGCCTTCTGGCGTTCGAGAACCCTCTGCCGCTAGGGTGCCGGCGCGCTTGGCCGCCGGCACAGTTGCGCGCAGCGTCGCAGCGGCTCAGGCGACGGGCCGCGCGTGAGGAGAATGGATGCTCGATGCGAACGTCAGATCCGAAATGCCCACCTACGCGGGCGCGGAGCATGCCCCAGGCACCGCGCCGGTCGCACGGGATGCGGCGTTGCGCATCCTGATCGCCGACGATCACGAGATGATCCGCGTCGCGATGCGCTCCGCGCTGGCCGGGCTCGCCGGTCACATTGAATGGCACGAGGCATCGTGCGCACGCGGAGTGGAAACGCTGCTTGACGTTGGGCAGGATTTCGACCTGGCCCTGCTCGACTTCACGATGCCGGGCGCGGGCAACATCAACTGGGTCGCGGCACTGCGCGCGCGTCACCCGTCCGTGCCGTTGGCTGTGATCTCGGCGCAGGAAGAACCGGCACTGATACGAAAGCTGATTGCGCTCGGCGTTGCGGCCTACATCCCGAAATCGGATCCGGCGCGAGTGGTGCTGCATGCGGTTTCACTGGTGCTCGCGGGCGGGACTTATGCGCCGCTGCGGCTGTTGCAGTCGGGCAGCGCGGAGCAGGCGCGAGCGCTGAGCCTGTCCGATTTGACAGCGCGGCAGCGCGAAGTGCTGCGCTGCCTCGCGCGCGGCCTGCCGAACAAGCTGATCGCGCGCGAACTGCAGCTATCGGAGGGCACGGTCAAGGCGCATCTTCTTGCGATCTACCGGGCGCTCGAGGTGCGCAACCGGACGGAGGCCGTGATCGCCGCGCAGCGATGGCGGTGCGAGCGGGCGAACTAACGTTGCCGCGGTCGGGCGCGGGCCGCGTCGGCACGCCGTTCAGCGCGCTGCGGGTTCGGCGCGAGTGCAGCGCGGGGTTGCGGCTGCGCTCGGGCCTCAGTCGCCGGAGCTTCGATATCGGGCGTGTCGGACGCCGCGCGTGCGACGCGGTCGCCATCGCAAGTGGCAAACGAGGCGATGTCGACCGCGTAGTACGGGCACGCCGTATCGGCGACCACCGCCGGTGCGCCGAACGCGCTGCCACACGCGACAAGTGCAAGCATCCATGCAGATCTCATTCGACCTTCCTCCCGTTTCGAGTGAAAGAGGGGCGGCGGATGGAACACACCCGAAGCCGCCGCCAAGTTGACGCTTCTTCAGCCGCCGTACGTCACGTACTGCAGTTCTTCGGCGTCCGGCCGATCCGCCGGCCCTTTCTCGCGCGGCGTCGCGTCCGCCGCGGCAGCCGCGGGCGACAAATCCGGCGGCACGTCGGCCGATGCCGCGGCCGCACCCGGCTCAACCTGCAGCGGCTCGGAAACAGAGGCTGCGACCGGGAACGACTCGGGGTGCGATACGAAGGCAATCGATGCGACGACGGCCAGGATGAATAGCGCCGCGATCGCGCGCGCCATGTGACGCACTTCAAACGCGTCGTGGTCCAGGTGCGACTTCAGTTCGATGACTTCACGGTTGCTCAGCATTTGGATCTCCTGTTCCTGGCGTCGCCTCGATCGGGCGACACGACGGCATCGTGCCGCGCCAAACACGGCGGCGGAATTGATCGGACGGCAGGGGTGCGGGCGACCGGACGGCATACGCCGCTCGGCCGGGGCTGAGGGTCAGGTGGCGGGCGCAGCGCGCCACACCGCGGGCCTCTTCGATTCCTTCTCGATCGCGTCGAGCACCGCTTCGTGCGCGGCGATCTCCTCCGGCGTGGCCGCGAGCACGATCAGCTTCGACGCGTCGATCGCGCCCGCACTGGCGTGCACGTGCGATTGCGCCAGATCCATCACCAGGCTGTCCTGCCCGCGCGTCATCGCCAGGTACACGTCCGCGAGCAGCCCGGCGTCGAGCAGCGCGCCGTGCAGCGTGCGCTGCGTGTTGGACACGCCGTAGCGCTCGCACAACGCGTCGAGCGAGTTGCGCTTGCCGGGGTGCAGCTCGCGCGCGAGCTTGAGCGAGTCGGTGACGCGGCAGTAATCCTCGAAGCGGCCGAGCTTCAGCCGCGCCAGCTCGGCGTCGAGGAATTCCAGGTCGAACGCGGCGTTGTGGATGATCACCTCGGCGCCGCGCACGAACTCGATCAGCTCACCCGCGATGTCGCCGAACTTCGGCTTGTCGGCGAGGAATTCGCCCGACAGGCCGTGCACCGCGAGCGCGCCTTCGTCGCTGTCGCGCTCGGGATTGACGTAGTGGTGCAGGCGGCGCTCGGTCAGCCGCCGGCCGACGAGCTCGAGGCAGCCGACCTCGATGATGCGGTGGCCTTCCTTCGCTTCGAGGCCGGTGGTTTCGGTGTCGAGGATGACTTGCCGGTTCATGATCACTCGGCGGCGCGCGTGTGACTTGCCTCGGCCGCGGGCAGTTCGTGATGGTGATGCGACCCCATCCACTTGCCGAGCGCCTGCTCCATGATCGTGTACATCGTCGGCACCACGTACAGCGTCAGCAGCGTGCCGAACGCGAGCCCGCCGACGATCACCCAGCCGATCTGGATGCGGCTCTCGGCACCGGCACCGTGCGACGTCGCCAGCGGCACCGCGCCCAGCACCATCGCGCCGGTCGTCATCAGGATCGGCCGCAGCCGCAGCACCGCCGCGTGGCGGATCGCGTCGAACAGTTGCTCGCCGCGCTCCTGCAGCTGATTGGCGAACTCGACGATCAGGATGCCGTGCTTGGTGATCAGCCCCACCAGCGTGATCAGCCCGATCTGGCTGTAGATGTTCAGCGTTCCGCCCGCGAGCCATAGCGCCAGCAGCGCGCCCGCCAGCGACAACGGCACCGACAGCATGATCACGAACGGATCGGCGAAGCTCTCGAACTGCGCCGACAGCACGAGGTAGATGAAGATCAGCGCCAGCACGAAGGTCAGGTAGATGCTGCCGCGCGCGTCGCGGAACTCGCGCGACACGCCATTGAGGTCCGTCGCCACCGTCTGCGGCAGCACGCGCTTGGCGGTCGCGTCCATCATGTTCAGCGCGTCGGAGAGCGCATAGCCCGGCGCCAGCGTAGCGGAGATCGTCACCGCCCGCAGCCGCTGGAAGTGGTTCAGCGACTGCGGCGACACGCCCTCCTGCACGCGCACCACGTTGGCCAGTTGCACCATCGCGCCGTCGCGGCCGCGCACGTAAATGTCGCTGATGTCGTTCGGTCGGCTGCGTTCGCGCGGCGCCACCTGCACGATCACGTCGTACTGCTCGCCGTCCTTCTTGAAGCGCGTGACCTGGCGGCCGCCGAGCATCGTCTGCAGGGTGCGGCCGACGTTCTCCACCGGGACGCCGAGGTCGGCGAGCTTGTCGCGGTTGACCTCGACGCGGAGTTCCGGCGTGTTCAGCCGCAGGTCGCTCTGCGGGTTCTGCACGATGCCGGTCTTGCCGATCTCGCCGATGAACTGGGTGACGATGCGGTCCAGTTCCGCGTACGGCACCTGCGACATGATCACGTACTCGATCGGCAACTGCCGCGGCGACTGGCCGAGCGACGGCGGGTTGACCGCGAATCCGATCACGCCCGGAAGCTGCTGGAACTTGGCATTGAGCTCGCGCGCGATGTCCTGCTGCTTGCGCGTGCGCTCCTCCCACGGCTTCAGCCGCAGGATCGCGTTGCCGAAGTCCACCGTCGGAAATCCGGCGATCGCGTTGTAGGCCGCCTTCTCCGGGATCGTTTCGTAGTACTTCTCCACCGCGCGCAGCTGCTCGGACGTGTAGTCGACGGTGGCGCCCGGCGGCGACTGCAGGCGGCCGAAGATCACCGCGCGGTCCTCCAGCGGCGCCAGCTCCGAGCGCAGCTGCATGAAGACGAGCGCCGCGATGCCGGCGGTCACGAACCAAACGACGACGATCAGCCAGCGCCGCTCGAGCACCCACGCCAGCGAACGCGCGTAGCCGGCCGTCAGGGCCTCGATCCAGCCCTCGATCAGCCGGAACGCGCGGCCGTGCTTGTCCTCGTGGCGCAAAAGCTTGCTGCACATCATCGGCGACAGCGTCAGCGCGACGAAGCCCGACACCAGCACCGCGCCGGCGAGCGCCAGCGCGAACTCGATGAACAGCCGCCCGGTGCGGCCGGTCGCGAACGCCAGCGGCGCGAACACCGCGGTCAGCGTCAGCGTCATCGCCATCACCGCAAAGCCGATCTCCTTGATGCCCTTGACCGCCGCCTGCACGCGCGGCATGCCGTGCTCGATGTTGCGGTAGATGTTCTCCAGCACGACGATCGCGTCGTCGACCACCAGGCCGATCGCCAGCACCATCGCCAGCAGCGTCAACGTGTTGATCGTGAAGCCGAACACGTACATCAGCGCGAACGCGCCCACCAGCGACAGCGGGATCGTCACCAGCGGGATCAGCGTGGCGCGCAAATTGCGCAGGAAGAAAAAGATCACCAGCACGACCAGCCCGACCGCTTCGGCCACCGTGCGGAACACCGAATCGATCGAGCGGTCGATGAACACCGACGAGTCGTACGCGACCGTGATCTTCATACCTTCCGGCAGCGTCGCATTGATCTTGGCGATCTCGGCACGCGCGGCGCGCGACAGATCGAGCGGATTGCCGGTGGCTTGCTTGACCAGTCCCATGTTGATCGACGGCTCGCCGTTGAAGCGCGCGATCACGCGCTCCTCGACCGGGCCGACGCGCACATCGGCCACGTCGCGCAGCCGCACCGGGTAGCCCGCCACCTGCGCGACGATCAGGTTCTCGAACTCGCCGCGCGTGCTGACGTCGGTGGCGGCGACGATCGAGAACTCGCGCGCGGTCGATTCGATCCGCCCCGACGGCAGCTCGACGTTGCCCCGCCGCAGCGCGTCTTCCACGTCCTGCGGCGCCAGCCGGTAGCCGGCCAGGCGGTCGCGGTCGACGTTGATGCGCATCGAGATCTTGCGCTCGCCGAAGATCCACACGTCGGCCGCGCCCGGCAGCACCGACAGCCGCGGCTTCACGTAGCGCGCGAGGTAGTCCGACACCTCCAGCGGCGTGCGCCCGCCCGCGGTCGTCGCCATCCAGATGATCGGGAACGAATCGGCCTCGACCTTGGCGATCACCGGCTCGTCGACTTCGTCCGGCAGCCGCGCACGCACGCGCGCGACCCTGTCGCGCACGTCGGCGGCGGCCGAGTCCGGATCGCGCGTGATGCGGAAGCGCACGTTGATCTGGCTCGTCTCGGCGCGGCTGGCGGAGGTCATCAGCTCCACGCCTTCGATGCCCGCCAGCGAATCCTCGAGCACCTTGGTGATCTGCGACTCGACCACCTCGGCCGACGCGCCGGGGTACTTGGTCTGCACGCTGACGACGGGCTCGTCGATCTTCGGATACTCGCGCACCGCCAGCCGCGAATACGAGATCAGCCCGATCACGAGCACCAGCAGCGACAGCACGGTCGACAGCACCGGGCGGCGGATGCAGATTTCGAAGAGGCTCATCGCAGTCGGCAGTAGTCAGTCGGCGGTCGGCAGAAGAGTAGTCGCGTGCTCCGGCGCGTCAACCAGCAACGCTAGGGCTGCGCCTTCTTGGCACCGGCGTCCGAGGGCGCGCGCCCCGCTGCCGATTGCCGACTGCCGACTCCCGACTGCAACACTCGCACCGGCTGCCCATCGCGCACCAGCCGCATGCCGGCGGTGACGACCTGGTCGCCGGCCGCGAGGCCCTCGACGATCTCGACCTTGCCGTCGCGCCGCACGCCGGTCTTTACCTTGATGCGCTTGGCCGCGCCGTTTTCGATGCGGAACACGTAGAAGTCCTCGCCAAGCGGAACGATCGCCTCCTCCGGCACCAGCAGCGCATCCGCGCGGCTGCCGACGATCACGCGCACGCGCACGAACATGCCGGGCCGCAGTTTCCGTTCGAGATTGGCGAGCTTGGCGCGCACTTCGAGCGAGCGGCCGGCCGCATCGATGCGCGGGTTGATCGCCTCCAGCGCGCCGCGGAACCTCTCGTCCGGCAGCGCGTCGGCGGTGACCTCGACCGGCTGGCCTGGGCGGATCCGCGAGAAGGAGCGCTCGGGCAGGCGGAAGTCGACCTTCAGCGTGCCGACGTCCTCGATGTTGACGAGATCCGTGCCGTCCTTCACGTAGTCGCCGACGCTGACGTTGCGTATGCCGACCACGCCGTCGAACGGCGCGACGATTTTCATCTTGGCCAGACGCGCTTCGGCGAGCTTCAGCTTCGCCGCGCTGACCTGCACGGCCGACGCGGCCTGTTCCTGCGCGCTGGAGCTGACGAAGTTCTTGCGCGCCAGGTCCTCGGTGCGCTTCAGATTCGACTGCGCCAGTTCGTGCTCGGCGCGCGCCTGCGCGACCTCGGCCTCGTTGACGCCGGCATCGAGCGCGATGATCAGTTGGCCGCGCCGCACGGCCTCGCCGTCGCGAAAGCCGATCTGCGCGATGCGGCCGGCGACCTCGGGCCGCAGAAGCACGCTCTCGTTGGAGCGCAGCGAACCGACCGCCTGTAGTTCCTCCTGCACCGCGCTCGGGCGGACCTCGACCACTTCGACCGGTGTCGGCCCGCCGGGAGCGGCTGCCTTGCCGGCATCCTTGGCCGCCTTGGCGTCATTGCCACCCGGGACCGGCTTAGCGCCCGCATCGAGCGCAGGCGGCGACGCTGCGAACCAGCGCGGCGCAAGATAGGCGACGGCGACGGCGGCCAGCAATCCGGCTGTCGCCCAGTGGGCGACCTTGTGCTTGAGCATCAGGGAACGCGGCAGCGAGCGGCGCAGTGTGCCGTGCCGCGAATTTAGCACCGGTCACGCGCAGCGCTACGCGCCTTTCAATGCCGCGCGCGCGGCCTCCACACCGCGATTCGCGAGTTCATCGGCGCGCTCGTTGCCGGGCACGCCGGCATGGCCGCGCACCCAGCGCCAGTCGATGTCGTGCCGGCTCGCCAGATGCGCGAGTTCGCGCCACAGGTCGGCGTTCTTCACGGCCTTGTTGCCGGCGGTCTTCCAGCCGCGCCGGATCCACATCGGCAGCCATTCGGTGACGCCGAGCTTCACGTATTGCGAATCGGTGTGCAGTACGACGCGCGAGCGGCGCTTCAGCGATTCGAGCGCGCGGATCACCGCGATCAGTTCCATCCGGTTGTTGGTCGTCGCCGCTTCACCGCCGAACAGTTCTTTCTCGTGCACACCGGACTTGAGCCACGCCCCCCAGCCGCCGGGACCGGGATTGCCCTTGCACGCGCCGTCGGTGTAGATCTCGACCACGGGGCCGCCCGCCGACGGCGTCGGCACGGCGGTTTCTTCGACCAGCTTCACGCTGCGCGCGTGCCTCATATCAACGTCCCCGGCCGCTTGGCTTCCGCGCCCCGCCGTGGTGCGTAACTGACTTTGGATGGCCCGGCAACAACTGCTTAGCCCTGCGCCGCGCCCGGCATCGCGTCGTTGTCGGCGTCGCGCGCGCGCGTCACGCGCACGCTGTACGCATCGCCAGTGGGCGTGATCGTGCGCGTGGCAGCGGGCGCGAACGCGGGCCGCGGCGCTTCCTTGCGCTTCCACGCCGGGCCGACGAGCCGCATGCCGCGCACGCGCTTGATCGCGGTGACCATATACACGGAGCCGAGCACCGGCCACCAGCGGTCGCCGGCCTTCTCGATGAACGACCAGCGCGCCAGCCACTTGTCGCTGCGCGCCCACGGCGCATAGCAGCCAAAGCGGCCGCGGTTGGCCTCGAACGACAGCAGCTTCAGCCAGTCCTTCGCGCGGCCGAGCGAAATGAGCTGCCCCGCGTGCGGCAGGTACGGCGCCATGCCGAGCCGCGACAGGTACCGGCGCAGTCCCCACAGGCTGGCCGGGTTGAAGCCGCTGATTACCACGTGACCTTCCGGCACCAGAACGCGCTCGACTTCGCGCAGCACCTGGTGCGGCTCCTGCGCGAACTCCAGCACGTGCGGCATCACGACGAGGTCGATCGACTGCGTCTCGAACGGCAGCTCCTCGAATCGGTTGACCACCGCGACCCGGGTGTGGCCGCCGGCCACCGGCGGCGACTCCAGCAGCCGGTCCGATGCACAGAAGCGCAGCGGCATCCGGTTCTCGCGCAGCGCATCGATCTCCGGCAGCCCGAGCTGCAGTGCGTGGTAGCCGAAGATGTCGGCCACCATCGCATCGAACTGCCGCTGCTCCCACGCCAGCACGTAGCGTCCCGGCGGCGAGCGCAGGAATTCGGACAGTCGGACGAACCGCGCGTTACTCATTCATGCGTCGCATGCGTCATCTGTCGGGACGAGGCCGCGGCGGCGGCGAGGTTCATACTTGCCTTTCACGCCGTGCACCTCGATCCGCTTCATCACGCCGTTTCTCCGATGAGCCTGGCCACCGCTTCCGACCTGCGGATCGAACCGATCCCCGCCTACGACGACAACTACGTGTGGTGGCTGGCGGACGGCCGCACGGCCGTCGTCGTCGATCCCGGCGACGCCGCGCCGGTCGCGCGCCGATTGTCGCAGACCGGCCTGCAGCTCACCGCGATTCTAGTCACGCATCATCACGGCGATCACGTCGGCGGCGTCGAGGCGCTGGTCAACGCGACCGGCGCGCGCGTGTTCGGCCCGGCGGCCGAATCGATTCCGTGCCTGCGCACGCGCCTGAAGGGCGGTGATCGCATCGAGGTGCTCGGCCATGCGTTCAACGTGCTCGACGTGCCCGGTCACACCAGCGGCCACATCGCGTATCACTCGGAATCGCTCGGCGCACTCTTCTGCGGCGATACCCTGTTCGCGTGCGGTTGCGGCCGGCTGTTTGAAGGCACCGCCGCGCAGATGACCGAGTCGCTGGCGAAGCTCGCGGCGCTGCCCGGCGCCACGCGCGTGTACTGCGCGCACGAATACACGCTCGCCAACATCCGCTTCGCGCTTGCGGTGGAGCCCGACAATGCACAGCTCGCCGCCCGCAAGCGTGCGTGCGAGGCGCTGCGCGCCGAAGGTAAACCGACGCTGCCGTCGACGATCGCCGAGGAGCGCGCGACCAATCCGTTCCTGCGCTGCGACGTGCCGGCGGTGCGCGCGCGCGCCGAGCGCGAGTCGCCCGGCGCCGCCGCTTCGACGGTGGCCACGTTTGCCGCGCTGCGGGCGTGGAAGAACCGGTTCTGAACCGATGGCGGGCACCGCCCTCAGGCCGAAGGCCGGCCTATATACTGCGCCGACCTTTCACGCGGTCGATCCAAGGTCCAGCATGGCGCTGCCCCGAATCCTGCGTTTCGACTTCCGCGCCCGGGCCTGCGCGCTTGCCGCGTGCCTGCTCGCGCCGCTCGCGGCGACAGCGGAGGATTCCTCCCTGCCGCCGACCGAACTGGCGGTGATCAGCTCGACCTCCAGCGCAACGGTCACCACGCCCGACCCGCTGGGGCAACTGCTGCGCAAGCTCGAATCGGACCACCCGGCCGATTCGGCGCGCGTCGAGCCGCTGGTCTCGGGCGACACGTCGATCGATCTGTGGGAACGCATCCGGCGCGGCTTCAAGATGCCGGAGCTGACCGGCCGGCTCGCCGCCAACAGCACGCGCTGGTACGCGTCGCAACCGGACTACATCGGCCGCATGGCGAGTCGCGGCAGCCGCTATCTGTTCCACATCGTCGAGGAGATCGAGAAGCGCGGCATGCCGACCGAACTCGCGCTGCTGCCGTTCGTCGAAAGCGCGATGCAGCCGGAGGCCGAATCGCACGCGAAGGCCGCCGGCCTGTGGCAATTCATCCCGTCGACCGGCAAGCTGTACCAGCTCGAGCAGAACTTGTGGAAGGACGAGCGGCGCGACGTGCTCGAGTCCACGCGCGCGGCGCTCGACTATCTGCAGAAGCTGTACAACGATTTCGGCGACTGGCATCTGGCGCTGGCGGCCTACAACTGCGGCGAAGGCTGCGTAGCCAAGGCGATCGCGCGCAATCGGGCGCGGCACAAGCCGGTCAACTACGCCAGCCTGCGCCTGCCGCGCGAGACGCAGTACTACGTGCCGAAGCTGCAGGCGATCAAGAACATCGTGCGCGCGCCGCAGGACTACGAGATCGCGCTGCCGGCGATCCAGAACGAACCGTATTTCGCGGTCGTGCGCAAGACGCGCGACATGGACATCGTGACGGCGGCGCGGCTGGCCGAGATGCCGGTGGAGGAATTCGAATCGCTGAATCCGTCGTTCAATCGGCCGGTGATGGTCGGCGCCGGGCAATCGCGCATCCTGCTGCCCGCCGACCGCGCCGACACGTTCATCGGCAACCTCGCCGCGTTCGAGGCAACCGGACAGCCGCTGGCGAGCTGGACCACGTACGGGCTGAAGCCGAACGAGACGCTGGCGCAGGTCGCCGAGCGCGCCGGCATCAGCGAGTCGGCGCTGCGCGAAGCCAACCGCATTCCGCCCAAGTTCCGCATCGCGTCCGGCTCGACGATCCTGATCCCGCGCGACGAAACGATGGACGACATTGCGCCGGAAAAGCTCGACGCGTCGTTCGCGCTGGTGCCGGAACAGCCGAATCTGCGCCGGATCACCTATCGCGTGCGTCGCGGCGACTCCCTGAGCGGGGTGGCGCGGCGCTGGCACGTGCAGGCCGACGACATCGTCGCGTGGAACCGGCTGCGCTCGCCGAGTCTCTTCGCCGGCCAGCGGCTGAACCTGATGGTCGCGGTCCGAGCCGCGCCGAAGAAGGCCGCGGTCGTGCACAAGGCGGGCAATCCGGGCACGAGCAGGAAGAAGACGCAGGTCGCGAACGCCGGGCGGCGCTGACGCCGCGGCCGGCACGGCCGGGCCGGTAGCATCCGCATCCGACCGCAACTGCAGCAGACGACAAGACCATGGGATTCCTGGCCGGCAAGCGCATCCTGATCACCGGGCTGCTGTCGAATCGCTCGATCGCGTACGGCATTGCGCATGCCTGCCGGCGCGAGGGCGCCGAACTCGCGTTCACCTACGTCGGCGAACGCTTCAAGGAGCGGGTGAGCGAGTTCGCGCAGGAGTTCGGCTCCTCGATCGTACTCGCGTGCGATGTCGGCGACGACGCGCAGATCGCGTCGCTGGCCGACGGACTGCGGGCGCACTGGGACGGGCTCGAAGGTCTGGTGCACTCGATCGGGTTTGCGCCGCGCGAGGCGATCAGCGGCGACTTTCTCGACGGGCTGACGCGCGAGAACTTCCGCGTCGCGCACGACATCTCTTCGTACAGCTTTCCGGCGCTGGCGAAGGCCATGCTGCCGCTGATGACCGGACGGCGCGCGGCGCTGGTGACGCTGACCTATCTCGGCGCCGACCGCGTCGTGCCCCACTACAACACGATGGGGCTGGCCAAGGCGTCGCTGGAGGCCGCGGTGCGCTACCTCGCGGCCGACCTTGGTCCGAAGGGCATCCGCGTCAACGGCATCTCGGCCGGTCCGATCAAGACGCTTGCCGCCAGCGGCATCAAGGGCTTCGGCAAGATGCTCGAGTTCAACCAGCAGAACGCGCCGCTGCGGCGCAACGTCACGATCGAGGAGGTCGGCAACGTCGCCGCGTTTCTGCTGTCCGACCTGGCCTCGGGGATGACCGGCGAGATCACTTACGTCGACGCCGGCTTCCGCGCGATCGCATTCGGGCTGGCGGCGGTGAAGGGTGAATAGGTCGCACGCCGCGATGTGTTGTCGTCATTCCCGCGCAAGCCTGCCCTCGGCTCCGATCGGGGGCGGGAATCCAGCGCTGCCGACATCGCCTACCGGTTGCCCGCTTGCGCGGGCATAAGACGGACCGCTGGCAGAATTCGTGCAATGCCCCGGGCGCGGATCGCGATCGTCACGCCGTATCTGGCCGCTTCGAACACCGGCAACTGGCATACCGCGGCGCGCTGGGCGCGCTATCTGCGGCGGCGCTACCGCGTCGAGATCGCGGACCGCTGGGACGGGCGCCCCGTCGACTGCCTGATCGCGCTGCATGCGCGCCGCTCCGCGGAGTCGATCCACAAGTTCGCCGCCGCGCATCCCGATCGGCCGCTGGTCGTGGTGCTGACCGGCACCGACCTGTACCGCGACATCGCCAACAACCGGTCCGCGCAGCGCTCGCTCGAACTGGCCTCGCGGCTGGTAGTGCTGAACGAGCGCGGGCCGCTGCGGCTGCCGCGCCGGGTGCGAAAGAAGACGACCGTGATCGTGCAGTCGGCGCGGCGGCTCGCGCCCGCGCGCAAGGCGCATCGCACGTTCCACATCGCCGTCGTCGGCCACCTGCGCGAGGAAAAGAACCCGCGCTTCGTGTGGCGGCTGCTCGAGGCCCTGCCCGCCGAACTGCGGGTGCGCGTCCATCACGCCGGCGCCGGGCTTGATCCGGCGCTGGCCGCGCGCGCGCGCGAAGTGCAGGCGCGCGATCCGCGCTACCGTTGGCTCGGCAACCTGCCGCGCGCGCAGGCGCGGCAACTGATCCGCCGCTGCCACGTGCTGCTGCATCCGTCGAACATGGAGGGCGGCGCGCAGGCGGTGATCGAGGCGGTGATGTCGCACACGCCGGTGCTCGGCAGCGGCATCGACGGCAACGCCGGACTGCTGGGCGTGCAGTATGCGGGGCTGTTCACCGAGGGCGATGTCGACGCGGCGCGCACGCTGGTCGTCCGCGCGGCGCGCGAGCCACGCTTCCTCGCGCAACTGCGCTGGGCCTGCGCGAAGCGCGGCACGCTGTTCGCGCCCGAGCGAGAGGCGCGCGGCGTATTGCGGCTGGTCGGCCACCTGTTGCGCGAATACGCCGCGACCGGCGCGTGAGCGCGCTGCTTCCCGCATAATCGCGCCGCGCCGATCGGGGCCGCAGCGAACGATTCACGTATGAGAAAGCTCTTCCGCCAGGAAGCCATCGACGCACAGCGCGAGAAGCTGCTGGGCGAGGTGTCGCTGGCACGGCCGGTGCCGCTGTGGGTCTTCACGCTGCTGGCGATCGCGTTTGCGGCCGCGCTGGTCGCGTTCGCGTTCCTCGGCGAGTACACGCGGCGCGAACGCGTCGAGGGATTCCTGGCGCTCGACGCCGGCGCCGCGCGCATACTGGCACCGGAGATTGGCACGGTCGCGGACCTGATGGTCAAGGAGGGCGACGAGGTCGCGGCCGGCGCGCCGATCGCGCGCCTGTCGCTGGAACGCAGCACCGCGTCCGGCGCCACGCCGGCCGAACTCGTGCAGCGCGAGCTGTCGCAGCGCGCGACCAACCTCGAGGCGGAGAAGGAGCGCGTGCTGCAGCTCGCCGCGCAGCAACAGCAGCAGATCCGCACCCGTATCGCCGACCTGCGCAAGGAGATCGCGCAGAGCGATGTCGAGATCCGGCTGCAGCAGACGCGCGTTGCTTCGGCGCGCGAGGATTTCCAGCGCACGCAGCAGCTGGTGAAGGAAGGGTTCGTGTCCGACACCGCGCTGACGCAGAAGCGCAACGACCAGCTCGATCAGCAGGTCAAGCTCGAGACGCTGAAACGCAATCGCGCGGGGCTGGAGCGCGAGCTGCGCGCCGCCGAAACGGAGCTGCCGACGATCGACACGCGCGCCAGCCAGCAGATCGACCTGCTCGGCCGGCAGAAGAGCGAGTTGCAGCAAAGCATGGTGCAGGAGGAAGCGAAGCGCGAGACGATCATCCGCGCGCCGATCGCCGGCGTGGTGACCAACATCGCGGTGTCCAAGGGCGCGTCGGTGGCGGCCGATGCGCCGATCGCGATGCTGCTGCCCAAGGGCAGCGGCCTGCAGGCGCAGCTGCTGGTGCCGACACGCGCGATCGGCTTCGTGCAGCCGGGCAACGACGTCGTGCTGCGCTACGAGGCGTTCCCGTTCCAGCGTTTCGGCCAGTACCACGGCAAGGTCGAGGAGATCAGCCGCACCGTGTGGTCGGCCGGCGAGAAGGTGGGATCGATGACCGCCAGGGAGCCGGTCTACCGGATCGACGTGAAGCTCGACCGGCAGTCGGTCGCGGCGGGCAACCAGGAATTTCAGCTTCGGCCCGGCATGCTGGTCAACGCCGACATCCTGCTCGAGCGGCGCACGGTGTTCGAGTGGGTGTTCGAGCCGGTGCTGCAACTGAAGGAAAGGTTGAGGTGAACGTCGCGTCACCATACGAATGGCACGGACTCGTCGTCCCGGCAAAGGCCGGGACCCAATTTCCGCTGCACTTGGGCCCCGGCCTCCGCCGGGGCGACGGAGCCCGCTGACGTGTTCGGACGCCGCGTCCCGCTGATTCTGCAGTCCGAAGCGCCCGAGTGCGGCATCGCCTGCGTGGCGATGATCGCGAGCTTCCACGGCTACCGGACCGACCTGTCGGCGATGCGGCTGCGCCTTTCGCCTTCGATGCGCGGCGTCACGCTGCAGCACATCGCCGCGATCGCGCAGACGATGAACATGTCCGCGCGCGGCGTGCAGGCGCCGCTGGAGGCGCTCGGCCAGCTGCGGCTGCCTGCCATCCTGCACTGGGACATGAACCACTTCGTCGTGCTGACGAAGGTCGCCGGCAACCGCATCCGCGTGCACGACCCGGCGCGCGGCAAGCGCGTGCTCGCGCTGTCGGAAGCCTCGCGCCACTACACCGGCGTGGCGATGGAGATCCAGCCGGCGGCCGGCTTCGCCAAGCGCGACGAGCGCGAGAAGATCAGCGCGTGGCAGCTGCTTTCGGTGGCTTCCGGCATGAAGAACGCGATCGCGCAGGTGCTGCTGCTGTCGGTGGTGCTGGAAGTCTTCGCGATCGCGTCGCCGTTCTTCGTGCAGGTGGTCGTCGACCGCGTGGTCGTCGGCCGCGATCTCGACCTGCTGGTCGTGCTGGGTCTCGGCTTCGCGCTGCTGGTGGTGATGCAGGTCGCGGTCACCGCGGTGCGCGCATGGCTCGGCGTGTACCTGTCGACGCATCTGAACCTGCGCCTGCTCGACACGCTGTTCGGGCAGCTGCTGAAGCTGCCGCTGGCGTGGTTCGAGAAGCGGCAGCTCGGCGACATCTTCGCGCGCTTCAAGAGCGTCGACGCGATCCAGAAGACGCTGACGCTGACCTTCGTGGAGACCATCGTCGACGGCGTGATGGTGATCCTGACGCTGGCGGTGATGTTCTGGTACAGCGCGGTGCTGTCGTCGATCGTGCTGGCGGCGGCGATCCTGTACGGCCTGGTGCGCTGGGCGTTCTACGGCCCGCAGCGCCGCGCGCTGGACGAGCAGATCGTGCACGAGGCCAAGTCGAACACGCACTTCATCGAGACGCTGCGCGGCATGCTGGCGATCAAGCTCAATCTGCGCGAGAACGAGCGCCGCTCAGCCTACCAGAACCTCGTGGTCGAGCACACCAATGCGGGCGTCAAGGCGCAGAACATCGCGATCCTGCATCGCGCCGCCAACGGCCTGATCTTCGGGCTGGAGAACGTCGCGGTGATCTGGCTCGCGGCGCTCTCGGTGATCGAAGGCCAGTTCTCGGTCGGCATGCTGTTCGGCTTCCTCGCCTTCAAGCTGCTGTTCCTCACGCGCGTGAACAACCTGGTCGACAAGGCAATCGAGTTCCGCATGCTCGACCTGCACGCCGAGCGCATCGCCGACATCGCGCTCGCCACGCCCGAACCGGTGCGCGCCGGCGCGGCCGAGCCGACCGCGACGCCGCTGGCGATCGAGGGCAAGGACCTCGGCTTTGCCTACGGCGTGGAGGGCCACGTGTTCCGCGGCGTGAACTTCTCTCTGCACCCGGGCGAAACGGTCGCGATCGTCGGCCCGTCGGGATCAGGCAAGACGACGCTGGTGAAGGTCCTGGTCGGCTTGCTCGACCGCACCGAGGGCACGCTGCGCATCGCCGGACGCGACGCGCGCGACTGGGATCGCGCCGCCTACCGCGGCCGCATCGGCGTGGTGATGCAGGACGATCAGCTCTTCGTCGGCACCATCGAGGACAACATCAGCTTCTTCGATCCGCAGCACGACGCCGAGCGCGTGCGCGAGTGCGCGCGGCTGGCGCGCATCCACGACGACATCGAGGCGATGCCGATGCAGTACAACACGATCGTCGGCAGCATGGGCATCGCGCTGTCGGGCGGGCAGAAGCAGCGGCTGATCCTCGCGCGCGCGCTGTACCGCCGGCCCCAGGCGCTGTTCCTTGACGAGGCGTTCGATCAGCTCGACCTCGCCCGCGAGCGCGAAATCACCGAGGGCCTGAAGCACCTCGGCATGGGACTGGTGATCGTCAGCCACCGCCCGGAGACGGTGCGCGCGGTCGATCGCCTGGTCGCGCTGGGGCCGGCGCACTGACGCGGCGAAGATCGATCGGCACCCTTGTTCCGCCGCAGAGCCTGCCCCGGACTTGATCCTGGGCCGGGACCGAATTTTGGCGCGTCAGCTTGGTCACCGGCCTGCGCCGGTGCGACGGACCGCGATCCGCTGTCTGAAGAGGGCCGCGTTCAGCGCTGCGCGTCGAACCGCTGGCGCGTGCCCATCCCGCGGCCGCTGAACTGCCGCAGCGTGGCGGCGATCTTCTCGCGTGCCTGGATGAATGGCGACTGGCGCGCCGAACGGCCGAGGAACTCGTCGAGATCGCCCTGCTCGCGCTGCAGGCGCGGGATCAGCGCGAGGAAGAGGTCGGTCAGCTGCGGGTCGAACTGATGGCCCTTCAGGTAGGCAATCTCTTCCAGCGCGCGCGCCACCGGCCACGGCTCCTTGTACGGCCGCTTGTGCGTCAGTGCGTCGAACACGTCGGCCAGCGCGGTGATCCGCGGCGCCATCGGGATCGCGCTGCCGCCGATGCCGAACGGATAGCCCGAGCCGTCCCACCACTCGTGGTGGAAGCGAGCGATCTCCTCCGCCATCTGCATGTGCGGGATGTTGCTCTGGGCCAGCAGTTCCGCGCCGACGGTCGTGTGCGTCTGCATGATCTGCCGCTCGGCGTCGGTCAGGCGGTCGGGCTTCAGCAGGATGCCGTCGGGAATGCCGATCTTGCCGATGTCGTGCAGCCGTGCGGCCAGATCGATCATGAAGCAGGTCTGCTCGTCGCAGCCGAACTCGGCCGCCAGCAGCGCCGCCAGCTTGCCGACGCGGTACGAGTGCTCGCCGGTCGAGTCGTCGCGCAGCTCCGCCGTCACCGCCAGCCGCTCCAGCATCTCGATGCGCGAGCGCATCAGCTCCTGCTGCGCGACCTGTTCGGCGAACTGGCCGCGCAGTTGCTGCTCGCGGCGTTCCATCACGACGTCGGCCGATGCCGCGGCCTGCTGCTGCCGCTCCAGCTTCTCGATGTGCAACTGGTGGTGGCGCAACGCGTTGTCCTGCTGCGCCTTCTTGATGTGCAGCATCAGCTCGCGCAGATAGACGAGAGCGAGGTCCGGCTTGCCGGCGACCTCGTGCGCCTTGACCATCGCCGCCAGCGCGTCGCGCAGCGCGGACTTCAGGATGCGCGCACGCTCCAGCGCCTGCGTCAGGCGCGAAAGGCCGACATCGATCATGCCGGCGTGGACCTCGTACAGGCCTTCGGACAGCGCGGCGATCAGCTCGGCGCGCTCGGATTTCGCCTCCTTGGCGTAGCGCTTGGCCAGTTCGCAACGCTCCTTCGCGCGTTCGAGGCTGTCGACTTCGAGCAGCAGACGGGTGTAGTAGCTTTCGCTCAGCACGCGGGAGAGCAGCTCGGTGGGCGTCTTGGGGTCGGCCGATGCCTCGACAGCCGCCTTCGCCGATCGCAGGCCGCGCGCATAGTCTTCCAAGTGCAAAGAGGCCAATGCGACATTGCCGAGCGCGTTGATGCGAACCGTCGCAATCCTTGGATCGCCCTCTGCAAGGGAGATCGCGCGATCGAGGCAACCGATCGCGTCGGCGTACTGCGCTGCGTAGATCAGCGCGACCCCAAGGTTATTCCATACGTTCGCTTCACCGAAAACGTCATTCCTCGAATGTGCGATTTCGAGCGCTTCTGCATAACACTCGATCGCGCCCGGGAGGTTTCCGGTATCCGAAAGTATGTTGCCCAGATACGAAAGCGCCCTTCGAAGCTCGCCGGCATCGCCGAGGTGGCGGGCGACAGCCACTGCGTCGGATGCAGGCTCAATCCCTGCAAAAGGCTGACCCGAGAGATAAAGAAACTGCGCAACGGACAACAGCGCCTCGACGCGAGACTTGGTGGCAATCTCGGTCGGCAGTTTCTTCAGCGCCGAATAAACGCTGGAGATCACGACTGGTGTCTGCGGGCCGGGCTTGGCAAGCGCCGCGTTCAGAACACGGGATGTCTCATCCAACCAACCGCGAGCCTCTTCCGCGTTAGCGGTAGTTGCTCGAGTGGCGAACTCGGCGAGCTGAGAGGCGAAGTCCTGCATTTGCGGGGCAGTACCGAGTTTGCGGAATGGCGCCAACGAATGGAAGGTAAGTTAATCACGAGCCGCGGCCAATGTCTACCAAGACTCGGCTATCTCGACGTAACGTTGATTTGTAGGGGAGCAAGCATCATGGAACTCGCAACACTGAAACAAAGCGATCAGCAAGCCGTTGAAACCGAATCCAAGCAAGAGCAGGCAACGACTCAGGAACTGTACGCCATCGAACTCGCCTATGTCGGCGGCGGAATGGGCATTCACTGCTGGGGCTAATTGCTTCGACCGAAGAATTTAATTTGGATTTCTTGTGCTGGAGGAGTTATGAACAACGCGCTGACCCAAACGATCGAACAAGTCCAGGCCGAAGAGACGACCGAGAAGCAAAGCGCTCTAGTCGAACTGCAATCTGTCGAGCTTGCCTATGTTGGCGGCGGGATGGGAATTCACTGCTGGGGCTGACGCGCTGGAATCGATGCTCGATGTGCCGGCCGGGAGCGGTCTCGCTCCTTCATCGTCGGCATTCCCAATTATTACTTTGCGACGCGACCCGAAGGGCGCTGCTTCGTCGTTTCGACTGGAAGCGCCTTCCAAGCAACGCTCGTCCGTGTGACGCGGACGCCCTCTTCCCTGAGCAACGCCGCCCTGTAGCGTCCGCTCAGCGGCCAGTTCGGGTTCAGCGTTCCGTCGTCGCGCACGAGGCGCCAGATCGGCCAGCGCGGCTTGCGGCGGCGGGCGATGTCCTCGCTCACGGCGCCGGCGACGATCGCGGCGAAGATGCCGGTCGTCATCGGGCAGGTGCGATCGGCCTTGAAGCGCTTGGCGAGGCTCGCGCGCAGTTCGGACAACGTGAGCA
>JAKOQB010000145.1 GCA_029778535.1 Pseudomonadota bacterium
GCCGGATGCGGTGTACTTCGAGGCGCTGGCCACGCGAGAAAGGAGGGCCGCGTAAACTGAACTTCGAATACGGGTTTCCCACCGCCGGCCGGTTCCTGGTTCGTTCGAGGCGACCGAACCGGCCGACCGTGGAAAACCCTGCACCGCAGTTCATCACCTTATTTCTCGATTCCGCTGTTCAAAGAACCGGAGCCACCTCTGTTGCGCTGGTGCAGCAGGCGCTGGATCGGGTGGAAGCGACCGAGCGCGATCTGCCGCTTGGAGATGAAGCGGGCCGCAAGCGTGCGCTGGCGCGGCGACTGCTCTTTCTTTCGGCACTGGATCGACAGATCGATCCGCACTGGGACCCGAAGAAGCTGCCGCCGAAGGGCGCCGCTCCCCCGGCGACACACGGGATCGTCTATTCCACCGGCGAGGTGGATCCCGCGTCGATCCCGGACCCGGCCGAGCGCGCACGCTACGAGCGGGCACTGGCCGCCAGCAAGGAGTACGAGAGGTACTACGACGTTCAGTTCCAGTTGCGTCGGATCTACGAGCGGGCGATGCGCTTCCTCGAACTGCTGCTTTCCGAGCGGTATTCGAATTCAGAGGGGGACCGGCGCGAGATCGAGGAACTGCTGGCGGCAGCACCGCTGCTCGAAGCGCGCAGACAAAGGCTGCGTGAACTGCTGCCGAAGCCGGCTCGTGGCGGCTGACGCGGGACGCGCAGGCTGAGCTGACATGCCCATGAGCACGTTTCCCAACTCCCCGAGACTCCTGAAGGGTGGCATCGTGCTGATCGATCCGACCACGTCGGCCGTGCTGCGGATCATCGCGCTTCAGTACAACCCGGACACGCTCACACGCACGCTGCAGATGCAGGCCGCAGGCGGCGAGGGCGATCGGCTCGAAGCGTTGCGACTGAAGGGCCCGCCGAACGAGTCGATCAAGCTCGACGCTGAAATCGACGCGACCGATCAGCTCGAATTCCCCGACAACAACCGCACGACCGCACAGCTCGGCATCTTTCCGCAGCTCGCGGCGCTGGAGACGATCGTCTATCCCGGCAGCGGTGAACTGCAGTCGGCCAACGCGCTGGCGCAGGCCGGCACGCTGGAGATCTCGCCGGCCGAAGCGCCGCTGACGCTCTTCGTCTGGAGCAAGACGCGCATCCTGCCGGTGCGGCTCACCGATTTCAGCATCACGGAAGAAGCGTTCGACGCGGCGCTGAACCCGATTCGCGCCAAGATCAGCCTCGGCATGCGGGTGCTTTCGGTGAACGACCTTGGCTTCAGCCACAAGGGCGGCAATCTCTTCATGGCGTATCTGCGCGGCAAGGAGCAGCTGGTGCGGCTGGCGCAAGGCGCACCGCTGTCCGCGCTCGGCATCACTGGGATTCCATGATGAACCTGCTCTTCTCGCCGGCCAGCCGCTATTTCTCCGTCGAGACCGCAACGCTCGAAGAGCGCGACGGCCGGGTGATCGTCTATCTCAAGCGCCGGTTCGTGCCGCAGCCCGAACGCTTTGCGCTGTTGCAGGAGCACGTGGTCAGCCAGGGCGAGCGCCTCGACAACATCACCGCGCGCTACCTCGACGACCCGGAACAGTTCTGGCGCATCTGCGACGCGAACCGAGCGCTGCGGCCGGACGAACTGACCGAGACCGTCGGCCGGCGCCTGCGCATCACGCTGCCCGAGGGCATCCCGGGGACGCCGAATGCTTAAGGGGATCCACCTGACGCTGCTGATCGGCCCGGCAGTGCCCGTGCCGGCGCCGCAGCCGGTCATCGACTCGATCAAGAGCGTACAGGTGACGAGCGGCCGCGACCGCAGCGGCTTTCAGATCGTGTTTGCAGTGAGCAAGAAGTCGCCGCTGCAGACGATGCTCGCGGCCGGCTACTTCGACCCGATGCTCGCGCGCGTCATTGTCGTCGTGACCGTGGCTGGCATGCCCAACGTTCTGATGGACGGCGTCGTCACGCGCCAGGAGATCCAGCCCTCGAACGATCCCGGCGAGTCGACGCTCACGATCACCGGCGAAGACCTCAGCGTGCTGATGGACGTGGTGGAGATGCCGTTCATGCGCTACCCGGGCATGCCCGAGGTGGCGCGCGTGAACCTGATCCTCGCCAAGTACGCGGTGTTCGGTGTCATCCCGGCCGTGATCCCGCCGATCTTCACCGACGTGCCGGACCCCACGCGCCGCATCCCGGCGCAGACGGGGACCGATCTGCAGTACATCAAGCTGCTCGCGCAGCGGCACGGTTATGTGTTCTACGTCGAGCCCGGACCCGCGCCGGGCGCGAGCGTCGCCTACTGGGGGCCGGACATTCGCGTGCCGATTCCGCAGCCGGCGCTGAACGTGAACATGGACGCGCACACCAACGTCGAGTCGCTGAGCTTCAGTCTCGACGGCCTGGCGAAGAAGGTGGTGGTGATCACGATCTTTGATCCCGTCACCGGCAAGATCACCATTCCGATTCCGGTGCCCAACATCAGCATCCTGCGGCCGCCGCTCGGCGCGCGCCTGACCGCGCCGGCCAAGGTCGAGTTTCCCGACAGCATTTCGAAGCTCAACGCATCGCAGGCGCTGGCGCGGGCGCTGGGAATCGTGTTCACCGCTTCGGATGCGATCAGCGGCTCCGGCCAGCTCGATGTGCTGCGCTACGGCCGCGCGCTGCGCTCGCGGCAAGTGGTCGGCGTGCGCGGCGCCGGGCTCGCCTACGACGGTCTGTACTACGTACAGAGCGTGACCCACAACATCAAGCGCGGCGAATACAAGCAGAGCTTCAGCCTGTCGCGCGACGGTCTGATTTCGCTGACGCCAAGGGTAGTGCCATGAGTGATGGTGAACCGGCTAGACGCTTCTTCGGCAAGTACCGCGGCACGGTCATCAACAACATCGACCCGCTGCAACTCGGACGCCTGCTGGTGCAGGTGCCGGACGTGATCGGCCTGACACCCTCGAGCTGGGCCGAACCCTGCGTGCCGCTGGCCGGACCGACCGGGCCGCCGATGGGCGTCTATCTCGTGCCGCCAATTGGCGCCGGCGTGTGGGTGGAGTTCGAGCAGGGCGATCCCGATCACCCGATCTGGGTCGGCTGCCGCTGGGGCACCACGTCCGACATTCCGCCGCTGGCTCTTGCCGGGCTGCCGGTGTCGCCGAGCATCGTGCTGCAGACGGCGGGTCAGAACGTAATCGTCATCAGCGACGTGCCGGGGCCGGCGGGCGGGATCCTGATCCGCTCGGGCGCATCGACGCTGATGGTGAATCAGACCGGCATCTCGCTCGTCGCGCCGAAGGTGGAGATCACCGCGGCGACGATCAATCTGACCGGCATCACCGATGTCAATCAAGGCGCGCTGAAGGTGATTTGATGCCAGGATTGATCCTTCATTCGGGAGCGGTCGTGATGTGCGCGCACGCGGGCATGGCCACGCCGGTCACCGTCAGTCCGCGCGTGACCGTGTCGGGTCAGCCGATCGTGACGATGGCCAGCACGTATTCGATCGCCGGCTGCACGTTTCCGGCCATGAGCTCGGGCGCGCCGCCCTGCGCGACGGCGCAATGGACCACCGCGGCGCTGCGCGTGACCTCGATGGGCCAGCCGGTGCTGCTCCAGGACAGCATCGCCACCTGCATTCCCACCGGCACGCCGCTGCTGATCAGCGCCACTCAGCCGCGGGTCTCGGCGATGTGAGGCCGGAATGAACATCGACTATCCGTTCCACTTCGATGACACGGGCCGCACCGCCGCGACCGGCGACGACGATCACATCCGCGACATGATCGAGCAGTTGCTCTTCACCAGCCCCGGCGAGCGCGTGAACCGGCCGGACTTCGGCAGCGGGCTGATGCAGATGGCCTTCGCGCCCAACAGCCCCGAGCTGGCCGCGGCGCTGCAGTTCACGCTGCAGGCGGCGCTCGACCGCTGGCTGGGCGACGTGATCGAGGTGCGCCAGCTCGAGGTCACGAGCCAGGATGCGAGGCTGACGGTCGATCTGACCTATGCGGTGCGCAGGACGGGCGAGACGCGCCGCGAAACCTTTGCGCGAGGCGCCGCATGAGGGACAGGACGCCACTGGCCTGCCGGCTGGAAGAGCGGCGCAAGAAGCTCTTCGGCAATCCCGACTGGAACGGGATGGACTTCGTCGAAGTCGCCGAGGACCAGCTTTCGCTGTGCGTGCATTTCTTCGGCCAGGTGCCGGAGACGGTGACCGTCGACAACGTGCGCATCGAAGGCGGGCGGCGCATACGCGGCATCGAGGTGCTGAAGGTCGAGATCGATCGCGCGCACGATCCCGAGCTGGACGACTGCCTGCGCGTCACGGTGGACCGGTTCGGCGACTTCTCCACCTACCGGCTGTGTCTGGTCGAGAAGGTCGTGCCGGAGGGAGAAGCGGCGGGAAGCGGCGAAGTCGTCTACGGGCCGCTGTCCGGGATCGATCCGCGCTACGCGTGCATCGACTTCAGCTTCAAGGTCGATTGCCCGAGCGACCTCGACTGCAAGAGCGGCGAAATCTGCCCGCCGCAGGTGTTTCCGCCGATCGAGATCAATTATCTGGCGAAGGACTACGCGAGCTTCCGCCCGCTGATGCTCGATCGGCTCGCGGTCATCATGCCCGACTGGCAGGAGCGCCACGTTCCCGACATCGGCGTCACGCTGGTCGAACTGCTCGCGCACGCCGGCGATCATCTGAGCTATTACCAGGACGCGGTCGCGACCGAGGCCTACCTGGATACCGCGCGCCGGCGCATCTCGGTGCGGCGCCATGCGCGGCTGGTCGACTACCGCATGCACGAGGGCAACAACGCGCGCGCCTGGGTGACCGTGTGGACCCGGACCGACCTGCCGCCGCTGAAGCCTGCGGACTTCTACTTCGTCACCGGCTTCGATGGCATCAAGGCGGCCAGCGGCAATATCGTGCGCGAGCCGGATCTGGAACTCGTGCCGCGCGACCGCTACGAGGTGTTCGAGCCGCTCGTGGCCGATGCAAACGCGCCGCTGACCTTCCACGCCGCCCACAGCGAGATCCGCTTCTACACCTGGGGCGACAACGAGTGCTGTCTGGTCAAAGGCGCCACGCGGGCCACGCTGCTCGACGAGGCCGAGGCCGTCGTCGAGTCGGAGGGCGAGTCGGCGCCGCCGCTGCTCGCAGACACCGGGGCCGGCATCGATCTGAACGTCGCCACACCGGACCGCGCGCTCGACCTGCGCCCCGGCGACGTGCTGATCTTCGAGGAAGTGCTCGGACCCACGACCGGCAACGCCGCCGATGCCGACCCTGCCAAACGTCACGCGGTGCGGCTGACGAAGGTGACGCCGTCGGTCGATGCGCTGCTCGACCAACGGGTGCTCGAGATCGAATGGGCGCCGGAAGACGCGCTGCCGTTTTCGTTCTGCCTGTCGGCGCGCCTGCCCGCGCCCGATTGCCGCTGGATTCGCGACGTCAGCGTCGCGCGCGGTAACGTCGTGCTCGTCGACCATGGGCGCACGCTCGATGAACCGCTCGGCCCGGTCGGCGAGAAGGAAGCGGTGGGCGAATGCGCGTGCGACGGGGCGATCATCGAAGTTGCGCGCGTGCCCGCGCCTTTCCGCCCGGCGCTCGCGTACTCGCCGCTCACTTTCGCCGCATCGCTCGCCGTCGACGCGCCCGCGACTTCGGCGGTGGTCCAGGACGCGCGCCGTGCGCTGCCGCGGTTGTCGCTGGCTGAGCTTGCGGCCGGCGAGGCGGCGCAGGCGAGCGACCCGCGCTGGCTCGCGCAATACGACCTGCTCGCAAGCGGCGCGGACGACCGGCACTTCGTCGTCGAGATGGACGACGACGGCCGCGGGCATCTGCGCTTCGGGGACGGCGAATCGGGCCGGTTGCCTGCGGCCGGCACGCGCTTTCAGGCCGTCTATCGCGTCGGCAACGGCCAGGCCGGCAACGTCGGGCGCGAGGCGATCAGCTACCTCGTGCTGCGTCAGGGAACGCTGAGCACCGACGAAGTCAAGCCGCGCAACCCGCTGCCCGCGCGTGGAGGCACACAGCCCGAGTCCACCACCGAGGTCAAGCTGCTGGCGCCGTACGCATTTCGCGGCACGCGGCTGCGCGCGATCACGGCCGACGACTATGCCGAGCTGGCGCAGGACAACGCCCGACTGCAGCGCGCCGCGTGCGAACTGCGCTGGATGGGGAGCTGGTACGAAGCGCGGGTGGCGGTCGATCCGCTCGGCGGCGAAGCGGCGGCGGCCGAACTGCTGGCTGAAATCGAAGGCGACCTGTACAAGTACCGCCGCATCGGCCATGACCTCGACGTCGTGGCGGCGCGCTACGTGCCGCTCGATCTGGCGCTGGAAATCTGCGTGCTGCCGGGTTACGCGCGCGGCCACGTGAAGGCCGCGCTGCTCGAGGTCTTCGGCAACCGGCAGCTCGCCGATGGCCGGCTCGGTTTCTTCCATCCCGACAACCTGAGCTTCGGCGGCGGCATTCGTCTGTCGCAGATCGTCGCGGCCGCGAAGGCCGTCGACGGCGTGGAGACGGTCAAGGTCGTTCGGCTGAAGCGCCTGTACGAGCCAGACGGCGGCGCGCTCGACAGCGGCGTGCTGCCGCTGGCTGCGATGGAGATCGCGCAGCTCGACAACGATCCCGATTTTCCGGAGAACGGACAGCTCGAACTGATCGTGCGAGGTGGTCGATGACGCTGCCGTGCGACTGCTGCCTGGGTCCGAACGTGCTGACGCCGCTGGCGACCGCCAGTCGTCCGGGATTGAGCCGGCTAACTTACCGCGTCGGCACGCACGCCACGTTCTTCGAGACGATGCAGGCGCGGCTTTCGGGCCAGGACTTTCCCGAACTGGCCGCGCTGCGGACCCGCGAGAAGAACGACGCGGCGATCGCGCTGCTGGATGCCTGGGCGACGGTCGGCGACGTGCTGACCTTCTACCAGGAGCGCATCGCCAACGAGGGCTACCTGCGCACCGCCACCGAGCGCCGCTCGGTGCTCGAACTGGCGCGGCTGATCGGCTACGCGCTGCGACCCGGAGTCGCGGCCAGCGTCTATCTCGCGTATGCGATCGAGAAGGACGCTGCGCCGGTCGAGATCCCCGCCGGCGCACGCGCGAACAGCGTCCCGGCGCCGGGCGAACAGATGCAGTCGTTCGAGACGGCCGAGCCGCTGGTGGCGCGCTACGAGTGGAACGAGCTGAAGCCCCGCCTCACCCAGCCGCAGACGGCCGCATCGATCCGCGCCAACGGCCTGTACCTGAAGGGCACGGCGACCAAACTCAAGGCGAACGATCCGCTGCTGCTCGACTTCGCCGACGGACAGGGACCGCAGTTCCTGCGCGTCGAAAGCGTCGCGGTCGACAGCGTCAACGACCGGACCCGCGTGGTGTTGCGTGCGCTGGATACCTTCGCCGTTGCCGTCGCCGGCATCAAGCGGCTGATCGCCAAGTACCGCAGGCTCGAACGCTTCGATGTCTCGGCCGACACGGCGATGGCCAAGCGCGTGCTCGACACGCTGGGGAGGATCGAGTCGTTCATGCACGGCGATCCGCAGGCATTGCTTGTCCATCTGGAGACCGCGTTGCCTGAGCTGAGGAAGGAAGTCGAGCTGGCGCGGGAACGGCACTTCGCCAACCTGGAGCCGTGGGTTGAGGCGTTGCACGCCGATCTGGCGAACGCGCATGCGGACCTCGAGCGAGCGGACCGCTCGCGCGTCGCGATGACTGCGGCCAAGGGCGGCACCGAGGGGCCGGGCGTGCTGGCCAATTTGATCAAATCGCTGACCGTTGCCCCGTCGGTGCCGCCGGCGAGCGCCAGGCAGCTCGCGCGCAGTGTCGAGACGGCCTTCGGCGCCAAGACCGACGCGGTGCCCCGCCTGCTGGCGGCCCTGCAGCCTCCGCTGCAGAAGATGTTCTACACGGCGTGGAAGAACCTGCCGCCGTCGCAGACGGTACGGATCGAGGCGCATGCGCTGCGCGTGTCGGCCGCGCCTTTCGGGCACAACGCGCCGCTCAGGCAAACGGGCCTCGTGAACGGCCGGCCTGAATTCGACGAGTGGGACATCGACGATCCATGGAACCAGCCGACCAGAGGCGGCGGCACCGGTGTCGTCGTCCTCAGCGCGCCGGCGCCTGGGGCAGCCGCCGCAGCGGTCCGCGACTTTCACAAACCGCAGGAACTCTTTCTGGACAACGACTACGACCTGGCGCCCGACACCCGGTTCGTGATCGAGAAGTCCGACGGCTCGACGCTGATCGTCAACCGGGCCGAAGGCCTGATCCATCGTTCGCTCGCCGCCTACGGCATCGGCGGCAAGACGGTTCAGGTGAATCTGCCGGCGTCGAGCAAATGGATCGCGGATGCGCCCGATGAACCCTTCGCCACCGTGCGCACCACGCGTGTGTACACGGGAGCCGAGAAGCTGGAGCTTGCGGAAGAGCCGATCGCCGCCGACGTCGGCACCGACCAGATCGAGCTGGCCACGCTCTACGAGGACCTGGAGCCGGGGCGCTGGGTGATCGTGGCCGGCGAACGCAGCGACGTCGTCGATGCCGCGGGCGAGCCGGTGGCCGGGGTCAAGGCGGCCGAACTGGCCATGCTCGCGGCGGTGGAACAGAAGGTGCGGGCGGACGCGAACGACGTTGGCCTGCCGGGCGAGACGATCCACACCTTCATCACGCTCGCCGAGCCGCTCGCGTATCGATACAAGCGCGACAACGTGAAGGTCCACGGCAACGTGGTCAAGGCAACGCACGGCGAGACGCGCCAGGAAACGCTCGGCGGCGGCGATGCCGCGCAGGCCTGGCAGCAATTCACGTTGAAGCAGCCGCCGCTGACGTACGTCTCGGCGCCGACCGTGTCGGGCATCCAGACCACGCTGGAAGTGCGCGTCAATGACGTCAAGTGGCATGAGGCCGCGAGCTTCGTCGCGCTCGGGCCGAACGAGCGCGCGTTCATCACGCGCACCGACGATGACGCCAGGACCACGGTGGTGTTCGGCAACGGCGCGCAAGGCGCACGCCTGCCGACCGGCCAGGAGAACGTCAAGGCCACCTATCGCAACGGCATCGGCAAGCCGGGCAACGTCAGGGCAGGGCAGATCAGCCTGCTTAGCACGCGTCCGCTGGGCGTGAAAGATGTCATCAATCCGATCCGCGCCTCCGGCGGTGCCGACAAGGAGGCGCGCGACCAGGCGCGCCGGAACGCGCCGCTCGCGGTCCTGGCGCTCGACCGGCTGGTGTCCACGCAGGACTACGCCGATTTCGCGCGCACCTTCGGCGGCGTCGGCAAGGCGGCCGCGGAGCGGATCACCGACGGCCGCCGCCAGTTCGTGCGCGTGACGATCGCAGGCGTCGAGGACATTCCGATCGAGGTCACATCCGATCTGTATCGCAACCTGAATTCCGCCCTGCGTCGCTACGGCGATCCTTACCTGCCGATCGAACTGAAGGTGCGCGATCGGCTGGCGCTCGTCGTCAGCGCGAACGTCCACCTGCTGGCCGACTACCTGTGGGACGCGGTCGAGCCGAAGATCCGCGCCGCCATGCTCGACGCGTTCGGCTTCGAGACGCTGGAGCTGGGCGACGATCTGTTGCTGTCGAGGGCGATCGAGGTCATGCAAGGCGTGACCGGTGTCGACTACGTCGACGTCGACGTGTTCGACACGATCTCGGATGGGCAGCTTCTGCAGGGGTTCGACGCGCCCGCGGCAGCAAGTCTGAAGCTGAACGACCGCATCCGGATCGAGGCGGGGCAACTGGCCTACCTGGCGCCCGAGGTTCCCGACACGCTGATCCTGCAGGAGCGCAAAGCATGAGCCGTCCGCGCGACTATCTGTACGAGCTGCTGCCGGTCATCCACCGGACGCGCGACGCGGAGCGGGGCTATCCGTTGCGCGCGCTGCTGCGGGTCATCGGCGAACAGGTCAACGTCGTCGAGGACGACATTGCGCAGCTCTACGAGAACTGGTTCATCGAAACCTGCGCGGACTGGGTCGTTCCCTACATCGGCGATCTGATCGGCTATCGGCCGGTGCACGAGGCCGGCGATCCGGGTTCCGTCGAAACCGAGCAGAGTCGCGGCAGAAACAAGATCCTCATCCCGCGCCGCGAACTGGCGAACACGCTGGGCTATCGGCGGCGCAAGGGCACGCTCGCCTTGCTGGAACAACTTGCGCAGGACGTCGCCGGCTGGCCCGCGCGCGCCGTGGAGTTCTATGCGCTGCTCGGCTGGGCGCAGCACGTCAATCACCTGCGCATGAGCCGGGGCCGCACGGCGAGCCTTGCCGACGGCGACGCGCTCGATCTGATCGACGGACCATTCGAGCGCCTCGCGCACACGGTCGACGTGCGACGCGTCGTCTCGCATCGCACGCTCGGCCGCTACGACATCCCGAGCGTCGGCGTCTTCGTCTGGCGCCTGAAGCCGTATTCGGTCACGCACGCGCCGGCCAATTGCGTCGAAAGCATCGGCCCGCATTGCTTCACGTTCAGCGCGCTCGGCCACGACACGCAGCTATTTGCGAAGCCCGAACGCGAGGCGGAGCCGACGCACATCGCCGAAGAGATCAACCTGCCGGTGCCGATCCGGCGCCGGGCACTGGAGGAGCGTGTTTCGACGCGGCCTCTGAAAACCCGCGCGTCGGCCGACTACTACGGCGCCAACAGGAGCCTCGCGATCTATGCCCCCGACTGGCCCGTCAAGGGCGC
The DNA here is from genome assembly GCA_029778535.1 of Pseudomonadota bacterium. GTDB lineage: Bacteria > Pseudomonadota > Gammaproteobacteria > Burkholderiales > Burkholderiaceae_F > JAKOQB01. The sequence continues at coordinate 10,679 of JAKOQB010000145.1, forward strand.
GCCGCAGCCGGTGCCGCGCGAGCAGGTCGTGCCCGCGGATCTGACCGACTGGCACTACCGCGCGTCGCGCGGCGAGCTGGCGGCCGATCCCGTGCGCGGCCGCATCGTGTTTCCGGCGGGCCAGTTGCCCAAGCGCGGCGTCTGGGTCACGTACCACTATGCGTTCAGCCAGGACATGGGCGGCGGCGAATACGGCCGCACGCTGACCGCGCCGGGCGCCTACGCCTATTACAGGGTGAGCAAGGATCTTCCAGGCGGCGGCGTGTTCGACAGCATCAACGAGGCGCTGGCCGCGTGGCGCAACGAGCAGCAGGCGCTCGGCGCGGAGCCGGCGGGTGACGAGGCAAGGGCGACATGGCGCGCCGAGAAGGCGCGGCTTGCCGCCGCGGTGATCGAGATCCAGGACAGCGCCGTCTACAGCGAGCCGCTTTCAATCGCGCTGGAGGCCGGCGAAAGCCTGCAGATCCGCGCTGCCGAGCGCACACGGCCGGTGATCCGGCTGCTCGACTACATGGCGCACCGGCCCGACGCGTTCGCAATCTCGGGCAAGCGGGCAAGTCGCTTCAAGCTGGACGGATTGATCGTGACCGGGCGCGGCATGCAGGTGACTGGTCCCGACCGCAGCGACGCGGCGGCCCTGGAGCAAGGCGACCTGTGCGACGTCACGATCCGCCATTCGACCCTCGTGCCCGGCTGGGGAGTCGAAGGCGACTGCGAGCCGAAACGGCCGAACGAACCGAGCCTGGAGCTCATCAACACCAATGCTCGCATCGTGATCGACCACAGCATCATCGGATCGATCCAGGTCGTCGCCGACGAGGTGCAGACCGATCCGGTGCAGATAACGATCAGCGACAGCATCGTCGACGCGACCAGCGAGACGCGCGAGGCGATCGGCGCGCCGAACCTGCCGCTCGCGTTTACGCGGCTCACGATCCTGCGCAGCACGGTGATCGGCGAGGTCAACGCGCACGCGATCGCGGCCGCCGAGGACTCGATCTTCATGAGCCATGTGATGGTCGGCCGGCGCCAGCAGGGCTGCATGCGCTTCTGCTACGTGCCGTCCGGCTCGCGCACGCCGCGACGATTTCACTGTCAGCCGGATCTCGTGATCGCTGCGCTCGACGAGATCGAACCGGCACCCGGCGCGGCCGAGAAGAGCCGGCTGCGGGCGCGCGAAGAGCAGCGCGTGCGTCCGCGTTTCACCAGCCGGCGCTACGGGTACGCCGCGTATTGCCAGCTTGCCGCCGATTGCGCCGAGGAAATCAGGCGCGGGGCGAACGACGAATCCGAGATGGGCGCCTTCCACGATCTGTTCCAGCCGCAGCGCGAGGCGAACCTGCGCGCGCGGCTCGACGAGTACACGCCGGCCGGCATGGAAGCAGGGATCCTGTTTGCGGACTAGGAGAGGACGATGAAAGGCGATTTCACGCGCGACACCTTCGATCCGCTGAAGCATTTCAGCCGCGTGCTGATGCAGCAGGGGCGGGTGCAGATCGACGCCGACTGGAACGAGCAGACGTCGATCCTGCTCCATTACCTGCGCACGCTCGCCGCGGACATCCTCGGTCCGCACGCCGGTCCCCTGGGCGCGTTGGGATTCGAGATCGTCACCAACGAGACTCCGGGCGCCGCCCAGAAGATCGACGGCTTCGAAACCGATCCCGGCCGCCGGCAGGCGCTGAAGGACGCGCTTGGCCAGGGCAACGCGGTGATCAGAGATGGTCACGCTTTTTTGAACAGCGCCTAAGGTGATAGAACTGCTCCGTCAACCGCAAAGGGGGCTGATCCCCGAGGAGCAGAGCATGAAGAAGGCCCGCAGGAATCACAGCGCCGCGTTCAAGGCGCGAGTCGCGCTGGCGGCCATCGCTGGCGACAAGACGGTGGCCGAGTTGGCGCAGCACTATCAGGTTCACC
>JAKOQB010000017.1 GCA_029778535.1 Pseudomonadota bacterium
GATCCTTGTCGCGCAGCGCGTCGAGCTTCTTCGGCGCCAGCGGCGACAGGTCCTCGTCGCACATCGCCAGCATCATCCCGATCATTCCGGTAAGCCCCATCTTCTGCCCGTCCTCGGGCGAGAAGATGCGCGTCACGCCGTAGTCGTGCAGCTGCCTGATCTCGGCCGGCACGATCACGCCGCCGCCGCCGCCGAAGACCTTGATGTGCGCGCCGCCGCGCTGCTTCAGCAGGTCGATCATGTACCTGAAGAACTCGACGTGCCCGCCCTGGTAGCTGCTGACCGCGATGCCCTGCACGTCCTCCTGCAGCGCGGCGGTGACGATCTCCTCCACCGAGCGGTTGTGGCCGAGGTGGATCACCTCCGCGCCCATGCTCTGCAGGATGCGCCGCATGATGTTGATGCTGGCGTCGTGGCCGTCGAAGAGAGCGGCCGCCGTCACGAAGCGAACCTTGTGCGCGGGGCGATAGGTGGCGAGCTTCTTGATCTCGGACAGGTCGGTCATGTCGGGCTCCGGAAGGCGCCGGGGGCAGCAATCATGGACCGCGTGCGCGGCAGCGGCAATCGCGGCCCGGGAAACCGACGGTAGCTGCCGTTGACGTTAACGTCAACCAGGATCCGCGGCCGGCCGGCTACTGCTCCAGCGCCATCGGCAGCCGCGCGCGTCGCGCGGCCAGCGTGTCCCTGATGAAGGCACGCCACTGCGCGGACGGCTGCCACACGCGCAGCACCGCATCGAACACGCGGTCCGGGTCCTCGCCCAGTTCGAGCACGCGGTACAGGAACACGAACGACGACGCGCGCATGTTGACCTGGCAGTGCACGAGCACGCGCTCGGCGCGATGCTGGTGCATCAGCGCCGCAAACTGCGCGTAATCATCCGCCGTCGGATGCGCGAAGTTCACCGGGACGTTGTGATAGCGCATGCCGTGCCGCGCGACCAGCGCGGCTTCGTCCGCATGGCTGCCCATCGCGTCGGGCGGCGCCAGGTTGATCACGACCTGGTAGCCCGCCTGCGCGATCGGCTCGAACTGCGCGCGCGTCGGCGTGCCCGAGGTCGCGATGCGCGGCGAGATCTCGATGTAGTTGATCGCGAGCTGGCCCGGAGCGAGCACGTGCGGCGGCGCGCAGCCGAGCAGCGCCAGCGCTGCACAGGCCAGGAAGTTCAGTCGCATGCAGAATTCCATTCGCTGCTCGGACGACTCGCAATGTTGCGCGCCTCCACTATTACATCTGTAACGGAAAAGCAGTCGTGCGTTGCTGCGGCTGACGTAAATTCGCGATCGCGCGCCGCCCATCCGGCCCCTTGAGCCATTACGCTCGCGCCTTCGCGCCGGCCGACCGCCGTGCGCGACCTCGACCGTCTTTCGTCACGCCATGAAACGACACTGCCATTTGCTGCGGCTGCTTACGCTCGCAACGGTCACGGCACTGCTCGCCGCCTGCAGCGGCGGTCAGCAGCACGGCGGCTTCGGCGGCTTTCCGCCGGCTCCGGTCACGCTGATGGAGGTGAAGACGACCACCGTGCCGGTGCGCTTCGAATACGTCGGCCAGACCGCGGGCAGCAAGGAGGCCGAGGTGCGCGCGCGCGTGCAGGGCATCCTGGAGAAGCGCACGTATCAGGAGGGCGGCGCGGTCAAGGCGGGCCAGACGCTCTTCGTGATCGATCCGAAGCCGTACGCGGCGCAGGCCGAGCAGGCGGCCGCCGCGCTCGCGCAGGCGCAGGCACAGCACGCGCAGGCCAAGCGCAACCTGGAGCGGCTGCAGTCGCTGGTCGCCGACAGCGCGATCAGCCGGCGCGAGTACGACGACGCGGTGTCGAACGAGGAGACGAGCGCGGCCGCGGTCAAGCAGGCGCAAGCGCGGCTGACGGAGGCGAAACTGAACCTGTCGTACACGACGGTCACCGCGCCGGTGGCGGGATTCGCGAGCCGCGCACTGAAGTCCGAAGGCAGTCTCGTCACGCCGGGTCAGGACAGCCTGCTGACGACGGTGTCGCAGATCGACCCGATGTACGTGAACTTCAGCATCGCCGAGAACGAGCAACTCCGCATCAACCGGCAGGTCGCCGACGGCACGCTGATCGCGCCCGACGCGAAGAAGGGCTACGAGATCAGCGTACGGCTGGCCGACGGCGGGATCTTCCCGCGCAAGGGCCGGCTCGAATTCATCGATCCGCGCATCAACTCCGCCAGCGGCTCGTTCGACGCGCGTGCGCTGATTCCCAACCGCGATGCGGCCCTGAAGCCCGGACAGTTCGTGCGCGTGATCGTCGAGGGCGCGACGCGGCCCAATGCGGTACTGGTTCCGCAGCGCGCGGTGATGGAGGGGCCGCAGGGCAAGTTCGTCTACGTCGCGGGCAAGTCCGACAAGGGACAGGACGTCGCGCTGCCGCGACCGGTCACCGTCGGCGACTGGGTCGAAATCGACGGCAGCAACCAGTGGATCGTCGAATCGGGACTGAAGCCGGGTGAGAAGGTCGTCGTCGACGGCATGGCGAAGATCTTCCCGGTACCGGGCGGCGCGCCGATTGTGGTGGGAAAGCCGTGATCTGTGATCTGTGATCCGTGATCCGATTGGACCCCAGACTTTGCGCGTTCTCCCTGTTGCAGGTTTCGGGCGATTGATGGCGCGCTGACGACCTAAGACGGATCACCGATCACGGATCACGGATCACGATCAATGTTCTCCCGCTTCTTCATCGACCGCCCCATCTTCGCGGCGGTGCTGTCGATCTTTATCGTGCTCGCCGGGCTGGCGGCGATGCGGATCCTGCCGATCGCGCAGTACCCGGAGATCGCGCCGCCGGTGGTCACCGTGACGGCGGTGTATCCGGGCGCCTCCGCGCAGGTGCTCGAATCGACGGTGGCCGCACCGCTGGAAAACGCGATCAACGGCGTCGAGGGGATGCTCTTCATGGGCTCGAACTCGGCGTCCAACGGCGTGGTGCAGATCCAGGTCACGTTCGAGATCGGCACCAACGTCGACCAGGCGGCGCTGAACGTGAACAACCGCGTCAAGCAGGCCGAGTCGCGCCTGCCGCAGGAAGTGCGGCGCCAGGGCGTGACCGTCGAGAAGGGCTCCTCGGCGTTCCTGCAGGTGCTCGCGTTCTTTTCGCCGGACGACCGCTACGACGATCTGTTCACGTCCAACTACGTGACGCTGAACGTGCTCGACCAGATGAAGCGCGTGCCGGGCACGACCAACGTGCAGATCTTCGGCGCCAAGGACTACGCGATGCGCATCTGGCTGCAGCCCGACCGCCTCGCGCAGCTCAAGCTGACCGCCGCGGACCTCACGCGCGCGCTGAACGAGCAGAACGCGCAGTTCGCCGCCGGCAAGGTCGGTGCCGCGCCGTACGCCGGCGCGCAGGACCTCGTGTACACGATCACCACGCAGGGCCGGCTCGCCGACGCGCAGCAGTTCGAGGACATCATCGTGCGCGCCAACCCGGACGGCTCGACCGTCCGCCTGCGCGACGTGGCGCGCGTGGAGCTCGGCTCCAAGGACTACGAGTTCATCGGCCGCTACAACGGCAAGCGCGCCACGCTCATGGGCATCTTCCTGCAGCCGGGCGCCAACGCGCTCGCGGTTGCGGGCGATGTCAAGCAGACGGTGGCGGAGCTGACCAGGCGCTTCCCGCCGGGGCTCGCGTACGCGATCCCGTACGACACCACGCGCTTCGTCGAGGTATCGATCCGCGAGGTGGTCAAGACGCTCGGCGAGGCGATGCTGCTGGTGCTCGCGGTGGTGTATCTCTTCCTGCAGAACTGGCGCGCCACGCTGATCCCGATCATCGCGGTGCCGGTGTCGCTGATCGGCACCTTCGCCGGGCTGCACCTGCTCGGCTACTCGATCAACACGCTGACCCTGTTCGGCATGGTGCTGGCGATCGGGATCGTGGTCGACGACGCGATCGTCGTGCTGGAGAACATCGAGCGCATCATGCACGAGGAGCACATGAACGCGCGCGAGGCCGCGATCGAGGCGATGCGCGAGGTCACCGGCCCGGTGATCGCGATCGTGCTGGTGCTGATCGCGGTGTTCGTGCCGATCGCGTTCCTCGGCGGGCTGACCGGCGAGCTGTACCGCCAGTTCGCGATCACGATCTCGATCGCGGTCGGCATCTCGGGCCTGGTTGCGCTTACGCTGACGCCGAGCCTGTGCGTGCTGATCCTGAAACGGGAGCACAGGCAGCCGGGGCGGTTCTTCAACGCGTTCAACAAATGGTTCGCACGCACGCGCACGCGCTATACCGACGGCGTGATCTGGATGATCCGGCGCGGCGCGATCGCGTTGCTGTTGTTCGGCGGCATGGTCGTGATCGCCGGCGGGCTGTGGCGCATCACGCCCGGGTCGCTGGTGCCGGACGAGGACCAGGGCTTCTTCATCGCCGCGGTGATCCTGCCCGACGCGTCGTCGCTGCAGCGGACCGACAAGGTCGTCGACGAGGTGGTGAAGATCCTGAAGTCGAACCCGGTCAACGAGGACGTGGTCGCGTTCACCGGCTTCGATTTCATCGGCGGCGGATTCCGCAACAACGCGGCGACGATCTTCGTCACCCAGAAGCCGTGGGACGAGCGCACGGTGACGACGCCGCAGCTGGTCGGCGAATTCTTCATGAAGACCGCGCACATCAAGGAAGGGCTGGTGCTGGCGTTCGCGCCGCCGGCGATCTTCGGTCTGGGCACCGCGGGCGGCTACGAGCTGTACCTGCAGAACCGCGGCGAGGGCGGACCGCAGAAGTTGGGCGAGGTGCTGCAGCAGTTGCTCGGCAAGCTGAACTCGGACCCGATCCTCGGCGGCGCGCAGACGCTGTGGCGCGCCAATGTGCCGCAATTGTCGGTCGAGGTCGATCGCGCGAAGGCCAAGACGCTGGGCGTGCCGATCGACGCGGTGTTCGACACGCTCGCCGCGACGATGGGCAGCGCCTACATCAACGACTTCAACAAGTACGGCCGCACCTGGCAGGTGCTGATGAGCGCCGAGCCGCGCTACCGCAACCGCCCCGACGACGTCGGCCAGATGTGGGTGCGCTCCGAGCGCGGCGACATGGTGCCGCTGCGCGCGCTGGCCAGCATCCGCTACTCGTCCGGGCCCGACGTGCTGGAGCGCTTCAACAACCTGCCGGCGGTGAAGATCATCGGCCAGGCCGCGCCCGGCGTCAGTTCCGGCCAGGCGATCGCCGAGGTCGAGCGCGTCGCGGCCGAAGTGCTGCCGTCGGATTTCAGCTTCGACTGGGGCGGCGTGTCGTTCCAGGAGAAGCGCTCCGGCGGCACCTCGACGCTCGCGCTCGGCATGGCGGTGATCATGGTGTTCCTGATCCTCGCCGCGCAGTACGAACGCTGGTCGCTGCCGTTCTCGGTGCTGATGGCGCTGCCGTTCGGCACCTTCGGCGCGCTGGCCGCGGTGTGGTTGCGCGGGCTCACCAACGACGTGTACTTCCAGATCGGGCTGGTCACGCTGCTGGGGCTGGCGGCGAAGAACGCGATCCTGATCGTCGAGTTCGCGTCGCAGAAGATGGCCGAGGGTTTCTCCGCCTCGGCGGCGGCGATCGAAGCGGCGCGGCTGCGCTTTCGCCCGATCATCATGACCTCGCTCGCGTTCATCCTCGGCGTGGTGCCGCTGGCGTTCGCGCACGGCGCCGGCGCCGGCGCGCGCATTTCGGCGGGCACCGGCGTGATGGGCGGCATGCTCGCCGCCACGTTCCTGGCGATCTTCTTCGTGCCGTTCTTCTTCAAGTTCCTCACCACGCGCCGGCTCGGCGAGCCGCGCACGAGGGAGGAGCTGCGCGACGAGATCGCGGTCGGCGAAGGCCGCGCCGCCGCGCTGCATGCGAAGCGGATCCGCGACATCGCCGCGCATTCGTCGGCAAGGGGGGCGGGGGATGTCTAGCGTGAACGGCGCCAAGCGTGTCATGCCCGTGCAAACGGGCATCCAGCCGGCGCTGACGCCGCTGGATTCCCGCTTGCGCGGGAATGACACCGAGTCTCCGGCGATCCATCGATTCGCGGCGCTCGCCGCAGCGTTGCTGCTCGCCGCGTGCACGACGCCCGATCTCAAGACTCCCGCACTCGAGCTGCCGCAGATGACCGCAGCCGCGCCGCAGGGAATCGACCGCTTCTGGACGCAGTTCAACGACGCGCAGCTCGGCGCGTTGATCGACGAAGCGTTGCAGAACAACCTCGACCTGCGCGCGGCGATCGCACGCATCGACGAGGCGCGCGCCAACCTCGCGCTCGCGCGCGCAGCGTTCTTTCCGTCGCTCGATGCCGAACTCGGCGCCAGCCGCAACCGCATCAGCGCCGCGACCGAACCGCAGTTCCCCGGCACGCACACGTCGAACACGTTCAACGGCGGGCTGCGCGCGTCCTACGAGGTCGACGTGTGGGGCAAGTACGCGCGCGGCCGCGACGCGGCTCAATCGACGCTGCTGGCGAGCCGGTACGCGGCCGAGACCGTGCGCATCGCGCTCGCCGCGCAGGTGGCCACCGCGTACTTCACGCTGCGCGCGAACGATGCCGAGCTCGAGCTGACGCGCACGACGCTGAAGACGCGCGACGACAACGTGCGGCTGCAGAAGCAGCGTCTCGACGCCGGTGTGGCGAGCGACTACGACCTGAAGCTGGCGCAGGCCGAGCGCGCCGCGGTCGCCGCGGCGATTCCGCCGGTGCAGCGCGCGATCGCACTGTCCGAGTCCGCGCTGGCGGTCCTCGTCGGCCGCAGCCCGAAATACGTGTTCAGCCCCGAGATAGCGCGCGGCACCGAAATCACCGCCGCGACCGCGCCGGAGGTGCCCGCCGGACTGCCGTCCGACCTGCTCGCGCGCCGCCCGGATCTGCGCCAGGCGGAGGCGCAACTCGCCGCCGCCGACGCGCGTATCGCCGAGGCGCGCGCGCAGTACTACCCGGCGCTGACGCTGACCGCCCGGTTCGGTGCCGAAAGCGCGGAGCTGTCCGACCTGCTGCGGAGCCCGGCGCGCATATGGTCGATCGGCGCCGGCCTGCTGCAGCCGATCCTCGGCATCAACACCATCGGCGCGCAGGTCGATGCCGCGACCGCGCGGCGCGAGCAGGCCGCGATCGGCTACCGGCAGGCGGTGCAGTCGGCGCTGCGCGACGTGCACGATGCATTGGCCGCGCATCGCAGCGCGCGCGACGCGTTCGTCGCGCAGGACGAGCGCCGCGCGCGCGTGGCCGAGGCGCTGCGGCTGGCCGAACTGCGGCAGAAGAGCGGGTACTCGAGCTACCTCGACGTGCTCGACGCGCAACGCAATCTGCTCGACGCCGAGCGCGCGCGACTTGCAGCGCTGCGCGACCGGCAGGTCGCGCTCGTCGATCTCTACAAGGCGCTTGGCGGCGGCTGGGATCCAGCGGCTCTGATCTCGTCGGCGCGCCGCTGACGCGTCATCGGTTGACCGCGCGGGCCGGATTGAGCGCCCGGCCTTTCACTGCCGCAACATCCACATCCAACCAAACGGTGCGGCAGGTCATAAACATCCGCAAGCACGATTTTGCTTCCTTCGGGTGATTCGCAGCAGGGGCGCGGCGAGGCGTTGCGCAACTTCTTTGCCGAGCCGGCCTCGTGACTGGAAAGACGCCGCGCAGCGCGCGTGCCGCAATGAGGTCGAGGCAGATCTGTCCCAGACGACCGACAGCGCCGACCTTGAAGAGCGGATCCGCCGGATCGAGCGCCGGCAGACCTCCGTTCGGCTGAAGGCGGCGCTGCCCACCGTCAGTCTCCCGCGGCACGCGAACGGCCGCTATTGCGGAACAGGTCCCGCCGCGCCGCCGAGGTGATCGCGACGACGGCCGGCTGCGTCAGCCGGCGCTCGATCGAGATCGCGTAGAACGCCTCGGTCACCGCATCGGTGCGGCCGATCGCGAGCGCGCCGTACTGCCCGCGCACCTCGTCGGCGATCGCCGACGGCGCGGCGAACACGCCGGCGCCCGCGCGCCCGAACGCCTTCAGCAGCGCGCTGTCGTCGAACTCGCCGACGATCCGCGGCCGAATCCGCTGCGCCTCGAGCCAGCGCATCAGCCGCGGCCGCACCGCTGCCTGCTCGCCCGGCAGCAGCAGCGGCGCGCCGTCGAGGCGGCGCGGAAACGGCCCCTTCAGCGTGCGCGCCAGCGGCGCGGTCGCGAAGAACGTCAGCGCGCTCTCGCCGAGCAGATGGCTGAATCCCTTGACGTTGATCGACGCCGGCATCGGACTGTCGGCGATCACGAGGTCGAGCCGGTGCACCGACAGGTCGGCCAGCAGGCTCGCGAGCCTGCCTTCGCGGCAGACGATGCGCGTCGGGTCCGCCAGCCGCATCGCCGGCTCGATCAGACGGTAGGCCATGTCCTTCGCCACCGCGTCGGCGACGCCGACGCGGAAGGGCTGCGGCCGGCCGCTCGCGGGGTTGCGCAGCACGGCTTCGAGCTCGTCGCCGAGGGTGAATATTTCCTCGGCGTAGTTCAGCGCGACGCGCCCGGCGTCGGTCAGTTCGAGCCGGCGCCCGTTGCGCGTGAACAGCCGGTAGCCGTGCGTGCGCTCGAACAGGCTGATCTGCCCGCTGATCGTCTGCGGCGTCAGGTTCAGCCGCTCGCTGGCGCGCGCGATGCCGCCGGCCTTCGCAACGACCCAGAAGTAGCGCAAATGCTTGAGGTTCAGCGCGGCCACGCGGCGTGCCTCATTCGGTTTTCTCGAACGATTGCCACAGCATATTCGAATTGCCTCGCGGCACGGCCGGGGTTAAGTTTCGCCTCCTCGATGGGCGCTCGCAGACGGGAAAGGCAGTCGCGTGGAGTTTCTGACGCTCGAATTCGTGTCCGCGCTGGCGGCAATCGTCATCATCGACCTGGTGCTGGCGGGCGACAACGCGATCGTGATCGCGCTGGCGGCGCGCAACGTGCCGAAGCACCTGCAGAAGCGCGCGGTCGTCTGGGGCGCGGTCGGCGCGATCGCGGTGCGCAGCTCGATGACGATCCTGGTCGTGTGGCTGCTGCGCGTCCCGGGCCTGCTTGCCGCCGGCGGCGCGATGCTGGTGTGGATCGCATACAAGCTGCTTCTGCCCGAGGGGGAGAACGGCAACGGCCATGGCGTGACCGCGGCCGACACGTTCTGGGGCGCGATCAGGACGATCGTGGTCGCCGACATGGTGATGGGCCTGGACAACGTGCTCGCGGTCGCGGGCGCGGCGCACGGCAGCTTCCTGCTGGTCGTGCTCGGCCTGCTGATCAGCGTGCCGATGGTGATCTGGGGCAGTACGCTGCTGCTGCGCTTCGTCGAGCGCTTTCCCGCCTTCGTCTATCTCGGCGCCGCGGTGCTCGCGATCACCGCGGTCAAGATGATCACCTCCGAGCCGATGCTGAAGGATTCGTTCGAGGCCTCGAAGCTGACCGTGCCGCTGCTGTACGCGGTCACGCTGGTCGGCGTGCTGTGGGCCGGCTTCGTGAAGAATCACCGCCGGCTGCAGTCGCGCATCTCCGCGCGGCTGGCCCGGTTTGCGCAACTGCGCGCCGCCGGCGCGCCGCCCGATGGCGCAGTGAGAGGAGGCAGTGCCATGACGAAGATCCTCGTTCCGGTCGATGGCTCCCGCAATTCGCTGCACGCGGTGCGACACGTGATCGACCGGTTCCGCCGCGACGCCGCGGTCGAGATCCACCTGCTGAACGTGCAGCCGTCGTTCTCGCGCCACATCGCGCAGTTCATCAGCCGCGGCGACCGCGCGGCATTTCACCGCGACGAAGCCGCCAAGGCACTCGCGCCGATCAGGCGGATGCTCGACGCGGCGGGCGTGCCGTACGCGGTGCACGTCGAGGTCGGCGACAAGGCGCGGCACATCACCGCGACCGCGAAGCGGCTGGGCTGCGACCACATCGTAATGAGCACCGCGCGCAAGAATTCGCTGACGCGGATGCTCGAGGACTCCGTCACCAATCGCGTGCTGGAGCTGACCACGGTGCCGGTCGAAGTGATCGCGGGCGACTCGATCTCGAAGATCGAGCGTTACGGCATTCCTGCGACGATCGGCGGCGCGCTGGCGCTGCTGCTCTACGCGGCCGCGGACTAGCCGCGTTCGACCTTCAGCGCGTCGGCGGCGAACGGCGCGAGCAGCGCCTCCGGCGCCTGGTTCGGATCGAGCCACAGCGCGTACCGATCGGGTGCGACGATCACCGGCATGCGATCGTGGATCGGCGCGAGCAGCGAGTTAGCATCGGTGGTGACGATCGTGTAGGTCTCCACGCCTTCGCCCGACGCCGGATCCTTCCACCACTCCCACAGTCCGGCGAGCGCGAACAGCGGCTCGTCGCGCAGTCCGATGCGCCACTTGACCCGCTGCCCTGCGGGGCCGCTCCATTCGTAGAACGCGTTCACCGGCACCAGGCAGCGCCGCTTGCGATACGCGGCGCGAAATGCCGGCGCGGTGGCGAGCGTCTCCGCGCGCGCATTGATGCAGCGGGTGCCGAACTTCAGGTCCTTCGCCCACACCGGCACCAGCCCCCAGCGCGCCAGCGCGCATTCGCGCGCGCCGTCACGGTCGAGGCGCACGACCGGATTGACCTGGGTGGGCCGCACGTCGAGGTTCGGCGCGTACTCGGGCACGCGCGGCACCGAAAACTTCGCCTTGATCGCGGCGGGGTTGTCCGACAGGTCGTAGCGGCCGCACATGTCAGTAGCGCCCGGCCGCCCGAAGGTACTGACGCGCCCCCTCGGGGGGCAGCGAGCAAAGCGAGCGTGGCGGCTGTTTCATCCTAGCGCGACTGCAGGATCAGCAGCTCCGACTGCAGCCGCACCTGCTCGTTCTGCAGCCGCTGCTGCTCGAGCTTCAGGTCGTTGATGCGGCTTTCGAGGTTGCGCAGCTCGGCGTCGACGCGCCGGCGCGCGTCGTCGTTCCTCGCCAGTTCGCTCTGCAGCCGCACGATCTGCGCCTGCGTCTCGGCCGCGGTCGGCGCGCCGGGCGCGCGCTGCGCGAGCGCGGGCGCGACGAGCACGGCGAGCAGCAGGATGATCAACCCACGCATCGGCAGTCCGCCTCCATCAAGGCAACCGAGGCGAGCTTACTGCAGCTCAGCGCCGCGACAGCAGGAGCAGCCGTGTGAGATTGGCGAGCAGAAGCGGCGCGGCGCCTGCACGCCGAAAGCCGGGGCGCGATGGCGCTCGATCAGCGCGCGCAGTTGCGTGGCCGCGATCGGACCGCGGCGCGGCCCTCAAGGGCGACGCGCAGCGCTGCAGCCGTCTCGCGCGTTACCGGATTCAGTCCTGGATCCACGGCAGCCCCGCTCGCCGCCAGCCATTGATGTGGCCGCGCTGCTGCGCGGCGTCGCGCTGACCTTCGAAGCCTTCGAGCACGTTGTACACGCGCGTGAAGCCCGCTTCGGTCGCCGCCGCGGCCGCGGCATCCGAGCGCACGGCGCTGCGGCACAGGAACAGCAGCGGCGCATCCGGATCGGCGATCCGGCGCAGGTCGTCGATGAATTTCGCGCGCGGAGCCGGATCTTCGCCGCGCCATTCGACGTTGACCGACTGCGGCACGCGGCCGACGAACTTGAACTCTGCCGCGGTGCGCACGTCGATCAGCGCGGCCGCGCGGCTGACGACGAGCTGCCACGCCTCGGGCGGCGTGACCGCGCCGGCGTAGTCGAGATCGAGTTCGAGCCGGCGCACGGTGGCCAGATCGAAGATCTGCTCCGGCGGGGCGGCTGCTTCGAGCGCCGCGCTCGCGACCTGCGCTTCAAACGGCATCGCTGCATCTCCAGGGGGATGCCGCATTGTCGTGTCCGTCGCGCCGCTTCTTCGGAACGATTGCTTATATCGACACAACCGCGCGCAACAAGCGCGGACGCGCGACATGCCACTCGCGCAACGCGCGATGCCGAATCGATCCGCAGCGCAGCGCATGCGGCCGTCGGCCTGCGCGACGTCGTTCGTCGCGGAGCAAGGCGCGTCGTGTTCGAGTTCATGGTCGGAGGCGCACCGGTCGGTTTCCGTCGGTGCGACCGGAGTCGGCGGCGGTTCGCTGATGGCGGCGTGCGGCCGGCAGCTTCATCCCCATCGACCTCGTCACCGACGACACCGTCGCCGCGGCGCTGATCAGTTGAGCTTGTAGTCCATCAGCTCGAACAGCGTCTCTTCCTGCAGCGCGCCGCCGACGCGGGTCGACACCGCGTACTTGACAAAGCGCTTGACGGCCGGCGCGTACCAGATCACGTACTCGGCCGTGATCGGGCCGCCGCGCTGGGCGCCGCGCGACTGCGCCTGCCCGCGCAGCACGATCTTCGTCGCGCGAAAACGCCCCGCGGCCACTTCCACGTCCTCCTCGCCTTCGACGCTCGCCTTCAGCGCGACCACGGCACGCTCGACACTGCGCCGCTGCTCGCCGAGCTTGCCGCCCGCGCGCAGCAGTCCGGCCGCCAGCAGGTAGGGCGCGAACTCGGGCGGCGTCAGCGACCAGTCCGGCAGCGAATGAAAACCTGCGCCGAGCGGAACGACGGTCGAGCGCACCTTGGCGTCCGAGGTCGTGGTCCAGGTTTCGACCACGCCGTCTTCGGTCACATCCGCCACCGTCGCAGTGAGAAAAAGATCACCGATGCGGAACTGATCGGACACGCGATAGCGCCACGTGTCGCCCGCGTGCGGCAGCAACTCGGGCCGGCCGCCCCGGGCCGCCAGCAGCGCCGCAATCGGATCGGTCCGCGCGTCCGGCCGCGCCGCGCTCGCCGCGGCCGATTCGCGCGCAAAGGCGGCAACGCGCGCCTGCGCCAGCTCGGCAAAGCGGCCGCGCGGATATTGGCGCAGGTAGGCGCGGTATTCGTCGGCGCGCTTCGATGCCTGGATGCTGTTCCAGAATGCCAGTTCGCCGGCGGCCTCCTGGTTCGCGTCGGCGATCGCGGTCGCAGAAAGGCCGGGGACGAATGCGAATTCGCCCAGCAGCGACGAGCTCTCCCACGGCACCTGCTGCTGATTGGTCGCCTGGATCACCGCCTCGCGCACCCGCTTGAACACCGTTTCGATCGGCAGCCCCGGCGCCAGCATGAACTTGGCGAGGTAGGAGGTGTACAGGCTGTTTTTCGATCCGGTGCCGTCCTCGGCCAATTTGCCCGGCGCGGTCGCATAGGCGAGCAGCGTCCCCGGCGGCGCGTCCATCTGCGCCAGCCCCTGTGCCGCGCGGGTGCGGCCCGCGAACGGATTGTTGCGGCAGGCGTCGAGGATCACGATGTTGACGCGGCTCTTCGCCTGCGACATTCGACCCAGCACGAAGCCGATGTCGAGACCGGCGATCGGGATCTCGTCCTCGCTGCGGATCTCTGCGTCGACCGGCACCAGGTAGTTGTTGTCGCGCAGTTGCAGCGCGTGGCCGGCGTAATAGACCACCGCCACAGTGCGTTCGTTCAGGCGGTCGCCGAAGTCGCGGAACGCGTTGACCAGTCCCGCGCGGTCGAGGTTCTCGTACTCGGCGACCGTGAAGCCCGCCTTCTGCAGAGCGGCGGCGATCAGGCGCGCGTCGTTGACCGGGTTGTCGAGCGGGTTGAACGGCCTGTAGGCCGCATTGCCGATCACCAGCGCGACGCGCTCCTCGTCGACGGCGATGCCGCGCGTCCGCGACTGCGCGTGCGCCGCCGGTGGCAGCGCGGCCAGCAACGCGACGAGGAGGAGGCGTACAAGCGCTCGCATGGCGCACCGATTTTCCCTCACGCCGGCCCGACGCGAAGTACCGGCGACCCATGCCGCGCGCCGAGCAATGACGCGAACGCGGACGGCGGCGGCAGCGCGGTCACGCAGGCGAATGCGGAGATTTCGCGCGCATCGTCGCGCCACCAGACGCTGCACGGCGCGCTGCGCTCGTCGCCGCCAAGCTCGCGCAGCAGCGCGGCGGCGAGTCGATCCGCCGCGGCGTCGCCACCCTCCGCGAGCGGCACCGAAGTCGCAACGCGCTCCAGTTCGCGTTCAAGCTGATCAACGGTCACCGACTCGCTCACCGCGCGCTGTGCGACGGCGTCGATCGCGTCGAACCACGCGCGTGACGCGAGCGCGCAGGCGAGGCTGCCCCGCGGCGCCAGTGCCGCAGCGATCGTCAGCGGAAAGCGGCGGCCGACGCGGTCGCGGCTCGGAATCAGCAGGCCGGCCCAGCCTGCAGCGCCCAGCACGCCGGCGCCGATCCAGAAGCGCCGCGGGCCGATGCCGGGCTGGTCGAGCCACTGCTCGCCGACCGTTTCGCGCACGCTCGCCAGGCCGAGCTGCAGCCATTCGTCCCAGCCCTGCACGAACGCCGCGGGCAGACGGCGCGACGCGAAGTCGCCGAGGGTTGGCAGCTTGCCGAACCAGCCCGGCACCGAGTTCATAACTTCTGCGGGCATTGAAACTGCTCCAACGCGGACAAACGGATCGGATTGACCGGCGTGTCGCTCTTGACCTCGAAGCGCGCGCGTCGGCCTTCGATGTCGAAGGTGACCTGCACGCGATCGGGCGACGCGCCCGGCTCGACGCGCACGCGCTCGAACAGCCGGAACAACGCCCACGCCCCTTCGAACGTGTGCAGCCCGCCGGTGCCCGACGCCGCGGTCGTGAAGCCGATGCGCACGCGCTGCGCGGCCGGATCGGTCGCCACGCCCGGCCACTGCAGCGCCTGGGCGGCACGCGTGTCGCGCGCGAAGCGCAGCGACTGGCCGTTCACCTGCAGTTCGAATCCGCTGGCGGCCGGGTCGAGCTCGAGCAGCTTGAAATCGAGGCGCACGCCGAACGCGCGCCCGCCGTCGTGGAAAAACGCATCGCGGATCGCGCGTGCCTGCTGGAACGGCGCCAGCGTCGCCGCCGCGTCCGCGCGACCGCCCGCGGCCGGCAGCGTCCACGCGCGCGCCGACGTGTCGACATACGGCGCAAGGTGGTTCTGGAAGAACCCGTCGATCCACCCCTTCGCCGCGAACGCCTGCGCGAAGTCGGGCAGCGCGATTTCCTCCTTGCCGCCGCGCGCCAGCGGATAGCGGCCCTGCAGCAGCCGACTGCACGGCGCGCCGACCTCGCTCGCCAATTGCTGCGCGATCCGATCGCGCTGCGCGGCGAAGATCTGGCCGGTGCTGGCCGCCGCGAGCTGCGCCAGCAGCGTCCGCACCGGCTCGGGCGAGCGTGCGGCCTGCGCCGCCATCTCGCGCAACACGTCGCTCGCCGGTGCGGCCACCCTGCGCCGCACGGCGTCGTCGATCGCCGCCAGTTGCGCCGCCAGCTTGCCGAGCAGCGCCAGCACGTCCTGCACCGGCGCCGAATCGCCAGTCGCAAAGCGGCGCAGCGCGGCGAACCGCTCGGCGGGCGCGTCGGCGTTCGATCCGGCCGCTGCACCGGCGGGCGCGAGCGGCTCGAGCGTCAGTTCGCGCGCCGCGGCGCGGAGCAGCAGCAGCAGCGGCGAATCGGTGCGTGCCAGCACGCGCGCAACCTGCTCGCTTTGCGCCAGCGTCGTCGTCGGCGCGATGCGCAGATCGCGCAAAAATTCGTCCCACGCGCGCGCGTAGTCGGCCAGGTATTGCTGCTCGATCTGCGCATACAGCCGCGCGCGCGCGTTGACGTCCGTCTCCGACGCGTCGGCGACCGTGCCAAGCACCCAGCTCGACTCCGCCGCGAGCTGGCGCACGATCTCGTCGCTCTGCCGCGCCAGCCGCTGAAACGCCGCGCGCGTGTACAGCGCCGGCACGCCCTGCGCGAGCGGCCGGCCGCTCGCGCGCGCGAACACCTGGCGCGCCGCCGGTCCGGCCACGGCCTCGAGCGTGAAGTCGGAGCGGCCGCCGGCCTCCGGCTCGGCGCTCTTCAGCCGCGTGTACACGCGCTGCGCCAGCGGAACGCGCGCGACCAGCTCGCGCGCGCGCCCGATCAGCTGCTGATCGGCGAGCACGGGCGCGCCGACCTCGCCGCCGGCGACCAGTTGTTCGAAATGCCGGCGCAGCTGCGCGCCGATGTCGCCGCCCTCGGCGCCCGGCAGCGCCAGGTCCCAGTCGGCGCGCAGCGAAGTCCGCAGCCCGGCGCGATCGAAGTGCTGGCCGCCGAACAGCATCAGATAGGCCTTCAGCGCTTCGTAGATCGTGTCGATGCGATCGGTCGCGCCGGCGCGCAGCCGTTCCTGCAGCCGCACGGCGATGCGCGGCAGCAGCGCGTCGCGCAGCAGCCTGCGGTACGCATCCTGCCCCGCCGCCGCGAGCTTCGCGCTCTGATCGAGCCCCAGATCGAACCAGCGGCGCAGCGACGCTGCGCCCGCCTGCGCCGGGTTCGGCGCGCCGAGCGACGGCAACGCGTCCAGCACCGGCAGCAGCGCGGGCAGATCGGTCGACGGTGCGGCGCGCGCGGTTGCGACCCCGCGCTCCAGCTCCGCCACGCGCGCCTGCACGGTCGCGAGGTACTGCTGGTTGTCGCGGTAACCAAGCCACGCGAAGGCCAGCGCGAGCGCGACCGCGACCGCGGTCGCCGCCACCGCGCTCCACTCGATCAGCCGGCGTCCGCGCAGCCAGCGCAGGTTGGTGCCTGCCAGGCCCGCTTCGGCGAACACCACGTCGCGCAGCAGGCGCGTGACGAAGAACGTCTTGCCGCTGGGCCGCGCCGGCGCGACGATGCGGTTCGCCAGTCCGAGCGAACGTGCGAGGCTGCCGAGCGCGCGGTCCATCGGCGTGCCTTCCTGCGTTGCGCTGGTGAAGTAGACGCCCCGCACCAGCGGCCGCGCGGCCGCTTGTGCCTCACCGAAGCTGGCGAGCAGGAAGTCGTTCAATGTCTCGCGCAGCACGCGCCACTGCTGCGGAAACGCGTAGATCGCCGCGCGGCGCTCGCGGTCGCTCTCGCCTTGCAGCCGCTCGAGCAGGCGCTCTTCGAGCCGCTTCTCGAGCGCGACCAGTTCGCTCGACAGGCGCGCGAGCGGATCGGGCTGCGCGGGTTGGCTTCCATACGGAAACGTCACGCCCCACACCTGCGCGCGCTCGTCCTTGTCGAAGTCGGCGAAGAACTCCATGAAGCCCGCCAGCAGGTCGAGCTTCGTGATCAGCACGTAGATCGGAATCCCCGCGCCGAAACGCGCTGCCAGTTCGTCAACGCGCTCGCGCAGCCGGCGCACGTGCTCGCGCCGATCCTCGGGACTCGCGCCGAGCAGGTCGCTGACGCTGATCGTCAGCAGTACGCCGTTGACCGGGCGGCGCGGCCGATACCGGCGCAGCAGATCGAGAAACGCCGACCACGCGGCGTGGTCGGCCTCCGGGTCGCTGTCCTGCGTGGTGAAGCGTCCGGCGGTGTCGATCAGCACCGCGTTGCTGGTGAACCACCAGTCGCAGTTGCGCGTGCCGCCGACGCCGCGGATGCCGCGCTTGCCGAACTTCGATGCAAGCGGGAATTCGAGGCCGGAGTTGGCGAGCGCCGTCGTCTTGCCGGCCCCCGGCGCGCCGATGATGATGTACCAGGGCAACTGGTACAGGTACGGCCGGCCGGCGAGCGCATCGAGGACCGAGCGCCGCCCGCCGAGGCGCGACGTCTTCAGCAGTGCGACCGCCTCCTCGAAGCGCCGGCCGATCGTCGCGATCTCGTGCGCCCCCGGCGCGGCCACCGCCGGCGCGGCGGCCACCAGCCCGTCGAGCAGCCGGCGATTGGTGCGCGCACTGCGCACACCGCGCGCCGCCACGGTCGATGCCGCCAGCGCGCTGAAGACGGTGATCGCGAGCCAGCGCGCCCCGTCGGCCGCGAGCGGACGCCATCCGCCGAGCGCGAGCAGCGGACCGAGATACCAGATCAGCGCGCTCGCCGCGACGAGCCCTGCGGCGACCAGCACGGGCCGGCTCAGCAACGCCTTCAGCACGTCCTTCATGGCTCGGGGCGCGGCAGCGTGAGAACGATCTCGATGCGCCGGTTGCGCGCGCGCGCGGCCGCCGTGTCACTGCGCTCGCGCGGCTCGGCATCGGCACGGCCCTCGGCATGCATGCGGTCGGCCGGCACGCCGCGCTGCGCCAGCACCTGCATCACCGCGCTCGCGCGCGCGCGCGACAGCTCCCAGTTCGACGGGAACTGCACCGAGCCGCGAAGCTGATCGTCGGTGTGGCCGATCACCGCGATCTGCCCGGGTTGGCCGACCAGTGCTGCGGCGACCCGCGCGAGCAGTTCCAGCCGGCGCGGATCGATCTCGGCGCTGCCGGTCGCGAACAGCGCGTCGCTCGGCACGACGACGACGGAACGCAGCGCGTCGTCGCGTACCTCGAGCGCGCCGGCGGCGAGGTCGGCGCGCAGCAGCGGCGCCAGCCGCGCGCGCGCGGCCGCGGTCGCCTGGTCGAGCAGATCGCTGCGCAACGCGCCCGGGATCGCGACGATCTGCCGGAACAGCGGCCGGGCTTGCATATCGAGCCTGGCATTGAGCGCCACGATCGCCGCGATCACGATCACGGCGCCGATTGCGAACACGACCCACAGCGGCAGCACCGCGCGCGCGCGGTCCGGCACCTTGACCCCCGCCCAGCGCAGCGACAGCTCGCGCGTCGCGTGCCGGCCAAGGTCCGGGCGCAGCACCTGCACCAGGCGCGCGGCGATCGCATCGAGCTGCGCGCGGCCGTCGGGCTGGCCGCGGTAGCGGCCCTCGAACCCGAGCGCGAGGCAGACGTAGAACAGCTCGAGCACGTCGGCATTCGCGGCGACGTCCTCACCCATCCGCTCGAGCAGCTTGAACGCCTTGTCGCCGCCCCAGGGCTCGTCGTGAAACTCCTGCAGCAGCGTGTGGCCGCTCCAGGTCCAGCCCCACGGCGTGCCGGTGATCGCCTCGTCGATGAACGAGCACAACAGGTAGCGCGCGGTGACGATCTTCAGCCGCGGCACGCCGGCGGCGCGCGCGTTGGCTTCGAACTCCTCGATGCGCGCGAGCAACTGGCGCCGCAATCCCGGCGGGTCCGAGTGCATCGTCGTCGCGCGCAGTTTCGCGACCAGTGCCAGCAGCACGCTGGCGGCGCCGAGCAGCGGATTGATCCCGGCAACCAGCCGTTGCAGTTCGACGCCCGCCTTCGACGCCGGCGCCGCGGCGTGCGCGGCCGCGTCCGGGTTCAGCAGCGCCAGCTCGGGGCCCTGCGCGCGGACGCGATCGGCGGGATTCATTCGACGTTTCGACGCAATGCCCATTGGCGGTCGGTCCGCGCCGATGCGGCCGCGGCGCCCGATTCACCGGTCAGGGAACGCCCGCCTCGCGCAGGAAGCGCTCGCGCTGCGCCTCGCTGTCGAGCGACTGCGCCACCCGCGCGTAGAAGTCGCGCCGGCTGATGCCCTCGCCGGCCGCCCGCTTCGCGACCACGCGCGCGATCGGTCCGATGTATGCGGTGAGCAATTGGGTGGCACGATCGAGGTCCTGCGGCGTCATCGCCGGCCCCGACGCCGAGGTCAGCGTCGGGCTGGTGGGGGCGCCGGCCGCGACGGCGATCGGCGCGACCGAGCGCTGGCCGGTCGTGGCGAGACAGAAGCGCTCGCGATCCTCGATGCGCTCGATCGACTGGCCGACCACCGCCACCAGCGCGAGCTTGTCCGCGTGTTCGCGCGCGGCGCGCCGCACGATCACCCTGGCCACCGGCCCGACGAAGCGCGCCAGCTCGACCTCGATCTTCGCCAGCACGGACGGGTCCCAGCCGGTCGGCGGCGGCAAGCTGGTGCCGGCGATCTGCGTCGACTTCGGCGCCGAGGATGCGCTCGGCTCGACGGCCGCCGGCCGTACGCGGGTGGCGATGATCGTCGACTCGGAGATCGCGTCGCTCACCGGGCGCGCGTAGGCCGCGAGGATCGCGGAGCGGAACTCGGCGGCGCTCTGGAATCGCTGCTCGGGTTTTTTCTGCAGCGCGCGCGTTGCGATCGGATCGTATTTCGGCCAGCGGTGCAGCGGATCGACCGCGGACGGCGGCTCGGGATCGGCGTAGCAGACGTCGTGCATGATCGCCTCCGGCCGGCCGCGGAAGGGCGCCTGCCCGGCGAGCAGCAGGTAGAACAGCACGCCGGCGGAGAAGATGTCCATGCGCCAGTCGCACGTCTGGCCCAGATACTGTTCCGGCGCGATGTAGCCCGGCGTGCCCATGATCACGCTCGCCTGCGTGCGGTCCGACGACTCGATGCGCGCCACACCGAAGTCGGCCAGCTTGATCCGACCGTTGGCCATGATCATGATGTTGGCCGGCTTGATATCGCGGTGCCAGATCGCATGGCCGTGCGCGAAGGCGAGCGCATCGAGCAGTTGCGACATGATGCTGACGGTGTCGCGCTCGTCGAACGTGGCACCGCGCGCGAGATAGTCGCGCAGCGTATTGCCCTCCACGCATTCCATCGCGATGTACGCGTACTCGTCGTCCTCGCCGTACTCGTAGATCGCGACGATGCCGGGATGATTCAGTGCGCCGGCGGCCTGCGCCTCCTTGCGGAAACGGTTGGCGAGCGATTCGGCCTTGGCGTCCTCCTCGATCAACTCCTTGCGGATGGTCTTGATCGCGACCGGCCGCTTGATCACCGGGTCGTAGCCGCGATAGACGGCGCCCATCGCGCCCTTGCCGAGCACGCCGGTGATCGGATACTTGCCGAGCCGCTGCGGTGTGGTCATGCGGATGGTCAGGCCTCGAGCATCTTCATCGCCTGCACCATGCTCGTCCGCATCCGGCCGATCGAGCGGGCCAGCAAGCCGATCTCGTCGCGCGACTCGCGCTTGAATTCGGCGATCTCGAGTTCGCCCAGGCTGACGCGGTCGGCGAACTGCGACAGTTTGGCGACCGGCCGGATCACGATGAAGTACAGCATCAGGTTGAGCACGATGCCGATGGCGATGAACACGCCCGCCACCGAACCCATGAAGACCTTGAACGCGTCGGCCGCGCGCGCCAGCGGCACGCGCGTTGGCACCGAGATGAGCTGCGCGCCGATGACGTCGTTGAGCTGCCAGCCGAACCCGTTGGCGGGGCCGTAGCGCTCGACCATCGTCTTCGGCGCCGCATCGACCGTGCTGTGGCAGTACAGGCAGGCCGGGTCGGTGATGCGGAACGGGCGCGCGAAGTAGTACGAGCCGCCCGTGGGCGTCTCGCGCTCGCCGATCAATTCGGCAAGGTCTTTGTTGTTGCGGAACTGCGTGATCAGGTCGGCCTCCCACTCGACCGCGCGGTCGCGCGGATTGGTCGGATTCAGTGTCGCCTCCTTGTAGCTGTATTCAACATGCTTCTTGCGCAGGTCGTTGAAGATCTCGGTGGCCGAGTACGCGGGCACCGACTGCGGCAGGAACGTGTACTTCATCTGCGTGTCCAGCAGCGGCTTGATCTGCGACGACGTGTAAGTGCGGGTGGCGATCGCGGTGTCCATCAGCAACCGTGCCGACTGCGCGATCTCCGCGCGCGCGTTCTGCTGCAGCAGAGTCCACGACACGTAACCGATCGCGGCCAGCCCGGCGGCGAAGACCAGCAGGAACACGATGTTGAACTTCAGCAGCAGCTTCATCTCATCCTCCGTCAGCGCGCAGCAGGGGTGGAAGCGGGCCGGCCGGCCAGCGCCGGAGTCGGGGTCTGTGCTTCCTTCGGCAGGTACTTCTCGGGGAACAGGATCGGATCCCACTCGGGATGCGCGCCCAGGTGCGCGATCAGCGCCGAGCGGAACGCCGGCTCGTGCGCCTTCACGCGCCAGCGCTGCACGAACTGCCGCCGGATCGGCGCTTCCGCGCTCAGCCACGCCTCGACATCGGCGTAGCTGAATCCCGGCATCTCCTTCGGCCTCACGTCGCGGCCGCGAAACTTCTCCAGGCGCGATGGCAGCGTATCGCGAAATGCGCGCGGCATCTTGTCCAGCATCGCGCGCGCCTCCGGCGGATTGACGACGCCGCGCATGCCGGCCTTGCGCTTGTAGTAGTCGCCGGCGTTCAGCGGCACCGGCGCGCCGCCGGCGCCGGGCGGCCGCTCGACGAGCCGCGCGTCGCCGCGCTCGATGAACAGCATCGCTTCGGACGGACGCGCGTCGAACACGATTACACCCGGGTGGGCCGCGATCTCGAACAACGGTGAGCGCAGGTCGAGGCCGGTGTCGGGCTTCGCGTAGGTGAGCTTGCCCCAGCCCGCCAGAACGTACAGCGAACGGTCCGCCTTGCCGCGCGCGCCGGGCGCCACGAACTGCATGCGCGCGGCCGGACCGAGTTCGATCCTCGACTGGTCCGGCAGCTCGATCTGCACGAACGCGCCGGCGCCAGTCTCCAACAGATCGCCGGGAATGATGCGCACGCCTTCCTGCGCCTGCACGCGACCGGCGCCGCGATAGACGAGGGCGTCGCCCTCAAGGATCGTGATCGTGCCGGAGATTTCGGTGGCCCAGGCGCAGCACGCGGCCGAGGCCAGCGTCACAGCCAGAATCGCCGAACGGAGCATGGGATGTTCCTCCTCGACGGATGCAATCCGAACGGACGATTGCACCGGGCGCTCAATCTATGCTTCGCGTGAACGGGGTGTCAATTGAAGATTCGACAAGGCGCGGCGCGGGCGCAGCGTGCCCGCCCGGTCGCGGCGGTGTATAAAAACCGGACCCTCTCCCGTTTGGTGCGGCGCGCATGATCGGTATCCGGGTCGTGTCCAGGGCGGGCATCCCGCTCGATCGCCTCTCGCTGGGCGTGCCTCCGATGGCGCGCTTCGGCGACGTTGTCGGCGACATCGGCCGCGGCGCCGACTGCACCCTGGTGCTGCCCGATCCCGAGAGGACGATTTCGCGCCGGCAGGTGCTGATCACCTGCCGCAGCGGCCAGCACTACATCTGCCCGATCGGCTCGCACGCGGTGGTCGAACTCGACGGCGAGCCGCTCGCGCCCGATGTCGAAACGCTGCTCGACGCCGGATCCGAAATCCGGATCGGCCCGTACCTGCTGCGGGTCGAGGACGTGCCAGAGGAAACTCTTGCCACGGCCTCGGTGATGCACCCGACTCCGCCGGCGGAGAAACCCGCCGAAGACCCTCTCGATCTGCTGGGTAAGGAGCGCGCGGCGGCGGCGAGCGTGTTCAGCGATCTGCTCGACGCGAAGGCGAGTTCAAAGCCGGCGCCGGCGGCGCCGCACAAGCCGAAGCCGGCCGTGCAACGTCCGCCCGACACGGTCAAGACGACCCTGCCGATCGACTTCGACGTCGGCGAGTCGACGCACCCCGCGCCGGCCCGTCCGCCACGCGAGCGGACGCGCGCGCACGTCGCAACGGAGCGAGTCGCGCCTGCGGCCGACGACGCCGGCGCGAATCTTTTCGCCGCGCTCGGGGTGCCGATGCCGCGCGACCCGAACACCCGCGCGCAACAGGCGAAGCTGGTCGGCGAACTGCTGCGCGCCGCGGTCGGCGGCCTGCTGGAGCTGCTGGCGGCGCGCACGATCGCCAAGCGCGAGATCGGCGCCGACCAGACCGAGCTGAAGGCGCGGGAGAACAATCCGCTGAAGTTCTCGCCCGACGCCGACGCGGCGCTCGCGCATCTGCTCGGCCCTCCGCAGCCCGGTTTCAGCCGGCCGCTGGAAGCGATGCGGGCCGCCTTCGGCGACTTGCACGCCCACGAACTGGCGATGCTCACCGGCATGCGCGCCGCGCTGGACGAGGTGCTCGCGCGCTTCGATCCGGAGGCGCTCGCGCCGCGCCTCGCGCCGGCGGCGCTGTGGAACAAGCTGCTGCCGACCGCGCGCAAGGCGAAGCTGTGGGAGCTCTACAGTCAGCAGTACGCCGACATCCTGCGTGAGATCGAGGGCGACTTCGACACGCTGTTCAATCGCGCCTTCCTGCGCGCGTATCAGGCGCAGCTCGCGGAGCTGGCGCGCGTGCCGCCGCGCAACGCATGAAAGGCGGCGCACGCCACGCTTCGTGGCGCGCGTTGGGGCGGCTGCGCGGAGGCACCGCCCCGTGTTCCTCACCGCCGTCGGCTACGCGCCGCGGAACTGCACGCGGCGATTCTCCGCGGCGTACGGGTCCTTTGCATCGAGCAGGCGGTCCTTGCCGAAGCCGACCGTCTTCAGCCGGCTCGCGTCGATGCCGTGCACGCGCACCAGATACTGCTTGACGGCCTGTGCGCGCCGGACCGACAGATCGAGGTTGTAGTCTTCGCTGCCGACGGCGTCGGTATAGCCTTCGATCATCACCGGCTTCGCGGGCGCGAGCAGGCGGATCCCCTTCGCGATCGCATCGAGCTGCGGCCGCGCCGACGGCAGGATCTGCGCCGAGTCGAACGCGAACTGCACCGGCAGTGCGAGCGCCGATGCGTGCGGCTTGGCAGGAGTCGCAGTAGCGCCCTTGTCGTCGAGCAGCCGCAGCGAGCGGTACTTGACCTGCGGCGCCTCGTGTTGTCCGTCGAGAATGCGCGCGACCTCGCCCGGGTCGACGCGCTCGTCGGATCCGTAGACGCGCACCTCCTGCGCGGCGGCGGCACAGGCGATCGTTGCGGCGGCGATGGCGGAGATCAGCTTGGCGAGCATGGCGTCGTTTCCTCTACCTTGACTGCTTGCTCAGTTGCAGCGGCGCGGCGATCGGTTCAGTCGGTCGTACTCGCGGCGTAATCGAGTAGGGGACGGGGTCGCCCCCGTCGCCCTCTCACACCACCGTACGTGCGGTTCCGCATACGGCGGTTCATGAAAGACACTGGAGTCGTCGCGTCGTATCCCGCTCCAACTCCGCTTTCGTCCGCTGGTGTGTCGCCGACTTCGCCTGTGCACGCAAGACAGCGCCCTCCAGGTTCCGCCCGGCGTCCTCTGTTCGCGCCCCACCCTCGCGGCGGGCTTCGGCCTTCAACGGTTTCATCGAGATCACACCGCCTACTCGCGTTCCTTCATGTTCGCCCCTTCGGCCCATGTCGGCACCTACTATGGCCTCGGCTGACTTCCTCACC
>JAKOQB010000018.1 GCA_029778535.1 Pseudomonadota bacterium
CTTTCCCGCCGGCGCCGACGGAATCGCGCGCTGCACGCGCTTCTTGAACGAGATGCGGTCGAACACGGCCCACGCGAGCAAGCTGCCGAACAGCACGACATCCGCGAGCGTGCCGTTGGCGAGCAGGTGCGCGAACGCCCACAACTTCACCGCGACGAGCATCGGATGCTTCATCTTCGTCTTGATACGGCCCGGGAGGTACGCCGCAAAGAGGAGCGGAAACACGGGCAGCATCAGCAGTGCCGTGAGGCTGCGCATCCAATGCGTCGGCTGGTAGAGAATCACCGGCTCCTGACGCGCGATCCCGTAGCCCCAGATGAGCAGCACGAAGCCGCCGATCGACAGCAGCGAGTACACCGCACGCCACGCGTTGCCGAGCCGCGCGGCCGTGCGATCACGCCAGGCCGGCGCGATAATGGAGACCGAGTGCACGCCGAGAAACACGACGAGTCCGACCACGAGCCATGTCATCTGCGATCCCCCCTGTGCCGGTGCCTCTGCATCCTACCCCGGAATCGCCCGCCAGCGAACGCAACAAGCGCCCTATCCTCGAGGTGATCGCGCCGGTGTTTGCGCAGGCCCGGCTCGTCCTCGAGATCGGCAGCGGGACGGGACAGCACGCGGTGTTCTTTGCGCGCGCCCTGTCCCACCTGCGCTGGCAGCCGAGCGATCGCGCCGATTGGCTGCCGATCCTGCGCGAGCGCTGCGCGCGGGAAGGACCCGCAAATCTCGCCGTGCCCATTGAACTCGATGTCAGCCTGTCGCGCTGGCCGGCCGAGGGCGCGGATGGCGTATTCACGGCGAATACGCTCCACATCATGGCGTGGCCGGAGGTGCAGGCGCTCTTTGCCGGCGTCGGGCGCGTGCTGCGGCGGCCGGGATCGCTCGCGGTCTATGGCCCCTTCAGGTACGCCGGCGCGTTCACGACCCCGAGCAATGCCGCGTTCGACGAGAGCCTGCGCGCCCGCGATCCCGCGAGCGGGATCCGCGACTTCGAGGCCGTCGACGCACTCGCGCGGGCCGAGGGCCTCGCGCTCGTCGCCGATCACGCGATGCCGGCGAACAATCAGTTGCTCGTCTGGCGCGGCAGCTGATCGGTGCCTTGCGCCTGCGTCTGCGCATGGCGCTCGA
>JAKOQB010000146.1 GCA_029778535.1 Pseudomonadota bacterium
GACCAGCTCGACGCCGAGGTGCAGAAGTGGTGCGACGAGATCATGGAGAAGAGCCCGACCGCGCTCGCGATCGCCAAGCGCTCGTTCAACATGGACACCGCGCACCAGGCGGGCATCGCCGGCATGGGGATGTACGCGCTCAAGCTCTACTACGACACCGAGGAATCGCGCGAAGGCGTGCAGGCGTTTCTCGAGAAGCGCAAGCCGCAGTTCCGCAAGTACTCGAAGTAGCAGCCCCCGCAGGCGCCGCTCAAGCCCGGTAGCCGACCGCCGCCTCGATCTGCTGCCGTTCGATGACGCCGCAGACCTCGCCGGGTCGTGCGGCGTCGCCGCTGCAGACCAGGCCGATCGGCGTCTGCGCCTGGTCGAGGCCGCGCAGCGCCTCGCCCAGCGTCGCGTGCAGCGACACGATGGCGAACGGCAAGGCCTCGCCCGCGGTTGCGGCACGCCGGGTGTCGGCAAGCGCCTGCGGGCGCAGCACCCCGCCGATCGAGTCGCCGTCGGCGAGCAACAGCCAGTCCGGATCCGAGGCCAGCGCCTCCTCCCATCGCGCCGGCGGCGACGAAGAATCGACGATCGCGAAGCGCCCGTTCATCGCTGCGGCGACCCCGGTGCGATCGAGCAGCGCGGCGACGGGGTCGAACCGGTAGTCGATGCCGCGGCCGCGCAGGATCGCGACGAAGATCGGGTCTTGTCCGAATGCCGCGCGCGCCACGAGCAGCGCAGGGATGACCGCAGCCATGCCGGGCAGCAGCACGTCGGCACGGCCGGTGAGCTCGAGGATCGCCATCAGCGCCGCCAGCGGCGCCTGCAGGCTCGCCCCCATCATCGCGGCGACCCCGAGCATCGCGTAGAGGACCGGCGAAGCGCCCAGGCCGGGCGCCAGCGAGTGACCGACGATTCCCAACGCACCGCCCGCCGTCGCGCCCATCACGACCATCGGACCGATCAGTCCGCCGGGCAGGCCGAGGCCGCCGCAGGCGACCGTCGCCGCCAGCTTCAGCAGCGCGATGACGACCAGCGCCGCCAGGCCGATCTCGCCCAGCAGCGTCAGTTGCACCGTGTCGTAACCCAGGCCCATGACCTCGGGCGCGGCGAGCGCGCACAGCCCGGTGAACGCGCCGGCCGCCGTCGTTCGCAGCCACAGCGGAAGGTGGCGCGAGCGCTGATCGAGGCGCCGCGTGCCAGCCACGTAGGCCGCGGCGAGGAAGCCGACGGCGACGCCGAGCACGACGATCCACGGCAGGTCGAGAAGCGACGCGCGCTGAAGCTCGGGCACCGCGAAGGCGGGATCGGCGCCATAGACGAGCCGGCTCAGCGACGTCGCGCTGACCGCCGCGAGGATCACCGGCGCGAACCCCACCAGCGTGTATTCGAGCAGCACCACTTCCATCGCGAACACCACGCCGGCGATCGGCGTGTTGAACGACGCGGCGATCGCCCCGGCCACCCCGCAGGCCACCAGCGTGCGCAGGCTGTTGTTCGGCAGGCGCAGCCACTGGCCGAACAGGCTGGCGCTGGCGGCGCCGACGTGGATCACCGGTCCCTCGCGGCCGACCGAATGCCCGCTGACGATCGAGATCGCGCCGCCGACGAACTGCATCACGGCGTTTCGCCAGGGCATGCGTCCGGCCTGGCTCGCCAGTTGCGCCATCACGTGCGCGGGGCCGACCTGTCGCGAGCCCACCGACGCCCACTGGAAGATCAGGCCGACGGCGAGGCCCCCTGCAATCGGCAACGCGAGCCGCCATGGCCAGGGAAGTGCCTCGAAACGCTCGGCGTCGTCCATCAGCCCCGCCACGACCAGCGTCTTCTCGGTGACCAGCCGGAACGCCACGATCAGGACGCCGACGACCAGCCCCGCGACGGCGCCCAACGCCGACAGCGCCACCATCGCGTCGGCATGCGCAAGATCGTGGCGCAGGCGGTCCAGCGCAGGCCGCGGCCCGGCGGGGCGGCCCGCGCGCGAAGCGGCCGAACGCGGCGCGCGCACGGTCACAGGAGCTCGATCCCGAAGCGGCGCACGACCAGCGCGAACAGGCCGAAGCTCACGATCGTGACGACGACGCAGGTACCCAGCGCAGGCCAGAAACCGATGCGCGGCAGCAGCGCGGGAAAGACGAGGAACATCGGCAGCGTGGGCACCACGTACCAGAACGTGTACCAGGCGAGGTCCGCGATCTTCTGCTGCGGCTGGTTCTCCAGGTGAAGCCAGACCAGTGCCAGCAGGCTCACCAGCGGCAAGGCCCCGACGAACGCGCCGAGCCGGCCGGTGCGCCGCGCGAGCTCGGAGACGAGCACGACGACCGCCGCGGTCGCGAAGTACTTGGTGACGAGCCAGGCCATGATCCCCCCTCCAGCGCGGCACCGATTATGACGCGTCGTGCTACCGTCGCGGTCGGCCGCCAGCGCCGGTCCCTCGCCGATGCTCCTGATCCTCAAGCTCGCCCTCGTCCCCGCCTCGATCCTGCTGGCATCGCTCGCGGCACGCCGCTTCGGCCACGCGATCTCGGGCGTCCTGTCGGGGCTGCCGCTGATCGCGGCGCCCGTGATCGGAGGCTTGCTGATCGACCTCGACCCGATGCAGGTCGCGGCGATCGGCGCGGCGACGCTGGCCAGCGTGCCGGCCGCGATCGCGCACATCGTCGCGTTCGCGTGGCTGTCGCGCCGGCTGCCGTGGTGGGCGTGCCTGGCGGGCGCGGCGCTCGCGTTCGCGGCCGTCGGGTGGATCGTCACCGCGCCGGGCTGGCCGCTGCCGCGGCTGGCCGGCGTCGCCGCCCCCTTCGTCGCGCTGGCGATCATGCCGCGGTCGCCGCGCCTGGCCGGAGGCGTGTACGTGCCGCGCGGCGAGATCGCAATGCGCGTCGGCGCCGCCGTGGCGCTCGCGGCGGTCATCATCCTGGGCGCCGATACGCTGCCGGCGCGCGTCAGCGGCCTGCTGCTGGCGTTTCCGATCACCGGCAGCATCCTGCCCAGCTTCACGCTGCCCGCCTACGGCCACCCCGCGACCGTCAACCTGCTGCGCGGCTTCGCAAACGGCCTGATCGGCTTCACCGCCTTCTTCCTCTTCCTTCCAGCGCTCCTCGGCGCCGGCGCGTCCCGCGCGGCGGCCTTCGCCGCGGCGCTCGCCGCCGCGGTGCTCGCCGCGTGGCTGGTGCACCGATTCCGGGGCGCGACCGCACGCCGGTCGCCGGAGCCCTGACCGCCGCGCGCGCCGCGGCGCGTGACGGGTTTCGCACCCGGGCGTCGCCGACTGGCCTATCCTTGGCCCGATGAAGCCGTCGCTGCTCGCGTCCGCGCTCGCCTGTGCGATCGCCTGCTGCGCGCTGCCCGCGCGCGCGCAGGGCGCGGCCGCGCTTCCACCGCCGCCGCAGCCGGTGCCCGGCTCGCTGCTCGACCGGGGCGCGCTGGCGCCGCACGGCGGCGCGCCGGCCAATGCCGCGCCCGCGAAACGACGCGCCACCAGCGGCACCGGCTTCTACGTGACCGTCGACGGCCACCTGATCACCAACCGCCACGTCGTCGACGGTTGCCAGCGGCTCGTGCGCGGCGACGGCGCGGCGCTCGCCGTGGTCGCGACCGACCCGACGAACGACCTGGCGCTCCTCAAGGGGCCGCCGGTCATCGACGCCGCGCTGCTGCGCGCCGAGTCCGATGCGCGCCAGGGCGAGGCTGTGCTGACCTACGGTTTCCCGTTGCAAGGCATGCTGTCTTCGTCGGGCCAGCTCGGCGCCGGCATGGTGACGGCGCTCGCCGGCCTGCGCGACCTCCCGGGGCAGCTGCAGATCGACGTGCCGGTGCAGCCCGGCAACAGCGGCGGGCCGCTGCTCGACCGCCGCGGCCAGGTGATCGGGGTCGTGGTCGCCAAGCTCAACGCGCTTCGCGTCGCGCAGATGACCGGCGACATCCCGCAGAACATCAACTTCGCGGTCAAGCTCGCGCCGGTCAAGGCGCTGCTCGATGCGCAGGGCGTGCGCTACGCGACGGGCCCGGCCGGCGCCCGGCCACTGTCGAACTTCGAGGTCGCCGACGTGGCGCGCGCGTTCACGACGCCGGTGTTCTGCCAGCGCTGACCCGCGGGCGGCTCAGCGGAACAGCAACGTGGCCAGCCCCAGGAAGATCAGGAACCCCATGCTGTCGGTGCTGAACGTCAGCAGCACCGACGATCCGATCGCGGGATCGCGGCCGAGTCGCTCGAGCGTGATCGGCACGGCGAGCGCGATCAGCGCGCCCACCAGCAGGTTCAGCACCATCGCAAGGGTCATCGTCAGGCCGAGCAGCACGCCGTACGGAGTGTCGCGGTAGAGCAGCCAGGCGACCATCCCGGC
>JAKOQB010000147.1 GCA_029778535.1 Pseudomonadota bacterium
ACACCGACGGTCGCCGCTACTTCGACAGCTACTTCGACGTCTTCCCCGGGCCGCCGAACGTTTGGCGGCACGGCGACTGGCTGCAACTCGCGCAGCGCCCGGAGTCGGTCACTGCGACCATCTACGGGCGGTCGGACTCGACGATCAACCGATACGGCATCCGCATGGGCACCAGCGAGCTGTACCGCGTCGTCGAGGAGTTCGACGAGGTGGCCGATTCGCTGGTGGTCGACCTCGAGTACCTGGGGCGCGAGTCGTTCCTCGCGCTGTTCGTCGTGCTGCGCGAGCCGGGCGCGACGATCGCCGGCATCGGCGCGAAGGGCCCGGCGCAGGACGGCGCGTCGGCTGCGCGCGGGCAGACCGGCGTCGATCCCGCGCTGCGCCAGCGCATCCTCGATGCGCTGCGCACGCGCTTGTCGGCGCGGCACGTGCCCAACGAGGTCTACGCGATTCCCGAGGTGCCGCGCACGATGTCGGGCAAGAAGCTGGAGGTGCCGGTGCGGAAGATCCTGCTCGGGCAGCCGGTCGACAAGTCGGTGAACCGCGATTCGATGGCGAATCCGGCGTCGATCGACTGGTTCGTGACCTTCGCCGCCGCGCGGGCCGGATGACCGGGCGCGGCTGTCGGAAAAGCTTACATGGCTTGCATGTGGCGTGTCGGCACCGCGCGGCAATCGCAGCATAATCAGCAGGTTGCACGCGGCGGAATGTTTCTTGCATCAGAAAGAACCCCGGCTTTGATCCGACCTTCAGGAGACCCGCCTTGATCCGCTTCTCGTCCCCGAGCCGCCTGTCGCGCCTGGCGCGCTGCCTGCGCATGGCCGCCGCCGCGTTGATTCTCGCCGGCGGCTCCACGCTGGCCCACGCCGCGCTGTTCTCGAGCCTGTTCGTGTTCGGCGACAGCCTGAGCGATTCGGGCAACAACGCCGTCGTGCTGTCCGGGCTCGGCGTGCCGCCGACCGCGGTGCCCATCGCCGACAACACCTTCATCCCGTCCGCGCCGTACGCGTCGGGGCGCTACACCGACGGGCCGGTGTGGGCCGAGACCTTCGCCAGTCACTTCGGGCTCTCGGCCGCGCCGTCGCTGCTGGGCGGCACCGACTTCGCGTTCGGCGGCGCGCGGACCGGCCCTGCAGGGGGTCCGGCGTTTCCGGCGAGCCTGAGCGACCAGGTGAACGCGTTCCTGCTGGGCGCCGGCGGCGTCGCGCCGTCCGACGCGCTCTACGTGATCGCAGGCGGCGGAAACAATGCGCGCGACGCGCTGACCGCGATCGCGCTGGGCGCCGATCCGTTCGCGACGATCCTGTCGACGGTGGCCGGCTTCGTCACCGACACGGTGACGATGGTCTCGCAGCTGCTGGCGGCCGGCGCCGACGACATCGTCGTCTGGACGGCGCCGAACGTCGGCGTCACGCCGGCGGTACAGGCAATGGGCCCCGTGGCGGTGGGCCTCGCGACGACGCTCGCGAACGCGATGAACGGTGC
>JAKOQB010000148.1 GCA_029778535.1 Pseudomonadota bacterium
CTCGCGGGCAAACTGAAGAAGTTCGTCGACAGCGGCCAGCTCGGCCCGTTCCGCAACGGCTACTGGGGCCACCCGGCGTACAAGCTGCCGCCGGAGGCGAACCTGATGGCGGTCGGCCACTACCTCGAGGCGCTCGACTTTCAGCGGGAGATCGTCAAGATCCAGACCATCTTCGGCGGCAAGAACCCGCATCCGAACTGGCTGGTCGGCGGCGTGCCGTGCTCGATCAACCTCGACGGCGTCGGTGCCGTCGGCGCGGTCAACATGGAGCGGTTGAACATGGTGGCGAAGATCATCGACGACACCAACGAGTTCATCAACAAGGTCTACATCCCAGACCTGCTCGCGATCGCGTCGTTCTACAAGGACTGGGGCGCGATCGGCGGCGGGATCAGCAGCCAGAACCTGCTCGCGTACGGCGACTTCCCCGACATCGCCAACGACGACTCGAACAACAGCCTGATGATGCCCAGGGGCGCGATCCTCGGCGGCAATCTCAAGGACGTGCAGGCGGTGGATCTAAAGGACCTGAATCAGATCCAGGAGTACGTGACGCACAGCTGGTACAAGTACCCGGACGAGAGCAAGGGGCTGCATCCGTTCGAGGGCGTCACCGAACCGAACTTCGTGCTCGGCAAGGAAACGAAAGGCACCAAGACGAACATCGAGGCGGTCGACGAGAGCGCCAAGTACTCGTGGATCAAGTCGCCGCGCTACAAAGGCCAGCCGATGGAAGTGGGGCCTCTGGCGCGCTACGTGGTCGCTTATGCGATGGGCCGGCCCGAGTTCAAGGAGCCGGTCGACATGGTGCTGAAGAAGCTCGACGTGCCGATCACGGCGCTGTTCTCCACGCTTGGACGCACGGCGGCGCGCGGGCTGGAGTGCCAGTGGGCGGCCGGCAAGATGAAGCACTTCTTCAACAAGCTGGTGGGGAACCTGAAGGCCGGCAACTTCGCGACCGCCAACGTCGACAAGTGGGAGCCGCGCACCTGGCCCGCCGAGGCCAAGGGCGCCGGATTCTGCGAGGCGCCGCGCGGCGCGCTCGGGCACTGGATCCGGATCAAGAACACCAGGATCGACAACTACCAGTGCATCGTGCCGACCACGTGGAACGCCGGGCCGCGCGATCCGAAGAACCAGATCGGCGCATACGAGGCGGCGCTGCTGAACACCAGGATGGCGGTGCCGAACCAGCCGCTCGAGATCCTGCGCACCATCCACAGCTTCGATCCGTGCCTCGCTTGCGCCACGCACGTGGTCTCGCCCGAGGGCGAGGAACTGACCCGCGTGACGGTGCGCTGACAGGGAGGTTCACATGGCAGCAGTCGGAAGCGGCACGCCCCACGCGGTGTATGTGTGGGAAGCCCCGGTGCGCCTGTGGCACTGGGTGATGGTGGTGGCGATGTTCACGCTGGCGGTGACGGGCTACTTCATCGGCAGCCCGCTGCCGTCGGTGGGCGGCGAGGCGTCTGAGCACTTCCTGATGGGCTACATCCGCTTCGTCCACTTCTCGGCCGGGTACATATTCGCGATCTTCTTCGCGCTGCGCATCTACTGGGCCTTCGTCGGCAACCGGTACGCGCGCGAGATCTTCCTGGTGCCGCTGAAGCTGTTCTCGCCGAGCTGGTGGCGCGGCCTGGTCAACCAGGGCCTGTACTACGGCTTCATGAAGCGCGAGGGCGGCCGTTATATGGGGCACAACCCGCTGGCGATGGCGGCGATGTTCTTCATGTACGTGCTGGGCACGGTGTTCATGATCTGCAGCGGGTTCGCGCTGTACGGCGAAGGCACGGGCGCCGGAAGCTGGGCGCACCGCTGGTTCACGTCGTGGGTGATGCCGTGGATCGGCGACAGCCAGGCGGTGCACACCTGGCACCACCTCGGCATGTGGTACCTGATCGTGTTCGCGATCGTGCACATGTACATGGTCGTGCGCGAGGACGTGTTCTCGAAGGAAACCGTGATCAGCACGATGATCAACGGCTGGCGGGTGCCCAAACCATGATCGGGGAGGAGAGGGAGATGGCGGCCAAGCCGGGGCAGCGCAGGCGCGCTGCCCCGGTATTGGCGCCGCGCGTGGGCACGCGACCCGTCGCGCGCCGCACGCCGGTGCACCCCGGGCACTTCCTCGAAACGCGCTTTCTGAAGCCGCTGCACATCACGCAGCAGGGGCTGGCCAAGGCGCTCGGCATCTCGCGCCGGCGCGTCAACGAACTGATCCGCGGCCATCGCGGCATCACCGCCGACACCGCGGTGCGGCTGGCGATTTACTTCGGCAACGACGCCGCGTTCTGGATGCAGCTGCAGACCGACTGGGATCTGCACGAGGCGGCCAAGCGGTTGAACGTCTGATCCGATCGGCCTCGCGTCGCCAAGCCGCATCGGCGTGCGGGGACATTCGGATGCGCTCGCCGCGCGTTGACATCGGTCAACGCGAATTGCCACGGCAGACGTAACGTCGCGCTCAAGTGAGCTGTTACGGCTCGCGTAACAGTTCCACCACTCGATCGTCCGCTTCCCGTTCAAGCGCGCATGGAAAACGCATCGGCGCAGGCGCTGGTCCTCGGCATCGGCAATCTGCTGTGGGCCGACGAAGGCTTCGGCGTGCGCGCGCTGGAGGCGTTCAACGACGCGTTTGAAGTGGACGATGCGCTGCTGCTCGACGGCGGCACGCAAGGGCTGAATCTGCTCGATCCCGTCGTCAGTCACCGCCACGTGCTGGTGTTCGACGCGATCGACTTCGGGCTCGCGCCGGGTGCGCTGAAGGTGCTGCGCGGGCACGAGGTGCCGGCGTGGGCGGGCACGAAGATGAGCCTGCACCAGTCGAGCTTCCAGGAGCTGCTGGCGATCGCCGAATTGCAGGGACGCTTCCCCACACGGCTGACGCTGATCGGCGTGCAGCCGGAGCGGCTGTCCGATTTCGGCGGCAGCCTGAGCGAATGCGTGCGCGCGCAACTGCCCGCCGCGGTCGGACTGGCCGCCGCAGAGCTCGCCGTGTGGGGCTTCGCACCACGCAGGCGATCGGCACCGGGCGAGCGGCTGTTCGACGCGTCGCTCGGCATCGAAGCGTACGAACGGCTGCGGCCGTCGGAACGGGACGCCTGCCGCGTCGGCGATGCGCGCTTTCTCGCGATCCGCAGCGCGGTGGAGCAACGAGAGCGGGAGGCGAGCTGATGTGCATCGGACTGCCGATGCGGGTCGTGCAGGGCGATGGCCGCGGCACGTTCGCGCTGTGCGAATCGCGCGGCGTGCGCAAGTACCTCGACGTGCTGCTGCTGGGCGAACTGCCGCCGGGCACCTGGGTGCTCGAGTTTCACGGTGCCGCGCGCCGGGTGCTGAGCGAAGAGGAGGCGCTGCAGACGCTCGACGCGCTCGACGCGCTCGACGCCGCGCTGCGCGACGAGTCCGATCGCGCGGCAATCGACACGCGCTTCGCCGACCTGGTCGGGCGCGAGCCGCAACTGCCCGATCATCTGAGGAAATCAGCATGAGCGCGTGCGGCCGCTCCCAGGCGCTCATCCCGCAGCGCGCAGCGCGGAGGGTAGTTCCGTGAACGCGTCCGCGCACCCGCTGATCGCGCGACTGTCGTCGTCGCTCGACGCGCCGATCTTGGCGGCCGAGCAGTTCGACGCGTGGGCGGCGCAGTCCGGCCATGCGCTGGTCGTATTCACCGAAGACCCGGTGCTGTATCGCGAGACGCTCGACCTCGCGGTGATCGTCCCCGAGCTGGCGCAGGCGTTTCCCGGCCGCTTTCGCACCGCGGTGCTGCTGCAGGCGGCGGCGCGCGCGATCGCGCCGCGCTACGGCCTGCGCCGCTGGCCCGCGCTGGTGCTGTTGAAGGACGGCAGGCACGTCGGCGCGATCGAGGGCCTGCGCGACTGGCAGGACTATGTGGGGGAACTGCAGGGCCTGCTCGAAGCGCAGCCGAGCCGGCCGCCGTCGATCGGCATCGCGGTCAAGGCCGCGGGTCAGGAGGATTCGCATCCGTGTCATTGACGCTGGGACCACGATGAAGGATTTTCCGATTCCCGTGCGCTCCGGTTCGCAGCCGCAGGACGACGGCTTCAGCTACATGCCGATCCCGCGCGACGTGCCGACGTTCTCGATGCCGCGCGTGCCGGACAACGCCGAGGCGGCGGCGATGGCCGCCGCGCGCGACCTGCTCGCACGCTTCGTCGGCGGCATGGGCGCGGGCAGCGCGCCGCGCATCGAGCTCGCCGACTTCCATCCCGGCGCGCTGCGGGTGCTCGACGACCTGCTCGGCGAGGGCGAGGTCAGCGTGCGCATCCGGAGCCGCAACGGCTCGGCGCACGACATCCGCATCCAGGAAACCGTGTTCGCGGGCGTTTGGCGCGAGCGCCATCACGACGGCGAGGGCGGCGTCGTGCACGACTATCTGTACGCGGGCGCAATTCCGCCGGTGGCGATCGAAATCGCGCAGTCCGCGGCGACGGCCGCGATTGCCGAGCGCCGCGATCTGCCGGCCGGCACGATGAACGCGCCCGCGCTGCTGACCGAGATCGCGGCGCAGATGCGCGCGTTCCGGCCCAACAGCCGGCCGCACGTGATCAACCTGACGTTGCTGCCGCTGACGCCGCAGGACGCGCAGTTGATCGACCAGGCGGTGCCGCCGGGGCCGGTGGCGATCCTGTCGCGCGGCTTCGGCAACTGCCGCGTCACGTCGACCGGGCTGCGCAACGTGTGGCGGGTGCAGTACTTCAACAGCATGCAGACGCTGATCCTGAACACGCTCGAGATCACGCGCGTGCCCGAAGTCGCGCTCGCCGCCGCCGAGGATCTGGCCGACAGCCGAGAACGGCTGCGCGAACTGATCGACTGGATCGCCGAGTCCGCGGCCTGACGCGGAGTGGCCGATGGCGGGACCCGAAGGCATACGCCAGCACGACGGCGCGCGGATCGGGCCGGCCACGCGGCTCGAGTGCCGGATCTGCTGGTACGTGTACGACCCGCTGCTGGGCGACCCGGTGTGGCAGATCGCGCCCGGCACGCCGTTTTCGGACCTGCCCGCGCACTGGTCCTGTCCGAACTGCGCGGCCGAGCAAGCGCAGTTCATGGTGCTCGACGATGAATGACGGCGTGCCGTTCACGCCCGCGCAGCGGCTGGAAGCGGCGTTCCGCGCGATCCACGCGCAGCGCATGCGCGATCTGCCGTTCATCAACGATGCGCTGCACGTCGAGGCGGTGGGCTTCCGGCGCTGGGACGGCCGCTGGCTCGGCGTGCTGATCACGCCGTGGTTCATGAACCTCGTGCTGCTGCCGGACGCGCCGGAACACTGGAATTCGGTGCCGGTCCGCGGCGAGGCACGCTACGAATTCCCGGCCGGCGCGTTCGATTTCATCGGCGGCCACGAAGCGGAATGCGGCGAGTTCCAGAGCTGCTCGCTGTTCTCCCCGGTGTTCGAGTTCGGCGCGCAGGAGGTCGCGCGCGCTACCGCGGAAGCGGTGCTCGCGGCGCTGTTCGACCCCGCAGTGCGTGAAGGCGGCCGCCCGGCGGAGCACAATCCCACCCCCGCGCCAGTCGTGTCGCGACGCGACGTGCTGCGCGGCCGATGGGGAGAGGCGACGAAATGAGTAACGGCGACCTTGCGGGAGAGCTCGCGATCCGGGTGCAGTTGCGCGACGAACGCGTCGCCGCGGTGACGATCGAATCGACGCGACCGCAGGTGGCCGACAAGCTGCTCGCCGGCCGCACCGCCGACGACGCGGTCGCGCTGGTGCCGCGCGTGTTCACCATCTGCGGCCGCTCGCAGGCGGTCGCCGCGCAACTGGCGGTCGAGGCGGCGCGCGGCGCGGCGATGACGGCGGCCGCGCGCGCGCAGCGCACGCGCGCGATCGAGGCCGAGATGGCGCACGAGTACCTGTGGCACGCGCTGATCGACTGGCCCAAGGCCACCGGCGGGCTGGCGCAGCGCGACGCGTTCGCGCGCGCGCGCGACGCGCTGGCGGGCGAGGACACGCCGGTCGCCGACGCGATCGGCCCCGTGGTCGAGCGCGAGGTGCTGGCCGGCGCGAGCGGCGCCTGGTACGACGGTGCGCACGTGCCGGCCTTCGAGATCTGGATCGCGCGGGCGGCCACCCCGGCAGCACGCATGCTCGGCGCCGTGCAGCGCGACGGCGCGCGGCGCGGCGCTCCGGGCGACGCACGCGCGGTGCCGCTGCTGCCCGCGTTCGAGGGGGTGACCGCCAGCCGCGTGCTCGGCGCGCTGGAGGCCGACGCGCAGTTCGAGCGCGCGCCGACCCTCGACGGCAAGCCGTGCGAGACCGGCGCGATCGCGCGGCTCGCCGCGCATCCGCTGGTCGCCGCGCTGAACGCTTCGTACGGCCGCTCGGTGCTCACGCGGCTGGCGGCGCGCGTGACCGAACTGGCGCGGCTGGCGGCCGGGCAGCCGGCGCCGAGGCCGCTCGCCGGCAACCGCAAGCTGGCCGACGGACGCGGGCTCGGCTGGGTCGAGACCGCGCGCGGACTGCTGCTGCACGTGGTCGACCTCGCGCACGACGAGGTCAAGCGCTACCGGATCGTCGCGCCGACCGAGTGGAACTTCCATCCGCGCGGCGCGCTGCCCGCCGGGCTGATCGACACGCGCGCGCTGAACGACCGCGAGCTGCGCCGCCGCGCCGAGTGGCTGGTGCAGGCGCTCGATCCGTGCGTCACGCATCGGCTGGAGCTCGCCCATGCATGAAATGTCCCTGGCCGAAGGCGTGCTCGGCGTGATCGAAGACGCGGCGCGCGCGCAAGGGTTCGCCGGCGTGCGCACGGTATGGCTGGAAATCGGGCGGCTGGCCGCGGTCGAACCCGAAGCGCTGCGCTTCTCCTTCGACGTGGTCAAGCGCGGCACGGTGGCCGACGCCGCGCGAATCGAGATCGTCGACGTGCCGGGACGGGCGTGGTGCATGAGGTGCGGTGACACGGTGGCGATCGAAGAACGCGGTGCCGCCTGCCCGACGTGCGGCAGTTATCAGCTGCAGGTCTGCGGCGGCGAGGACCTTCGGGTCAAGGAACTGGAAGTGGTCTGAGGAACGAAGATGTGCACGACTTGCGGCTGCGGCAGCGGCGATACACGGATCGAAGGCCATCACGCGCACGAGCACGCGCATGAGCATGAGCACGAGCACGCTCACGTGCATGCGGACGGCAGTGTGCATTCGCATGCGCACGACGAACCCGCGCACTCGCACGCACCGGGCCTGACGCCGGCGCGGATGGTGCAGATCGAGCGCGACATCCTCGGCCGGAACAACGCGCTGGCAGCGAACAACCGCCGCTACCTCGGCGAGCACGGCATCTTCGCGCTGAACCTCGTGTCCAGCCCCGGCGCCGGCAAGACCACGCTGCTGGTCGAGACGATCCGCAGACTCGCGGATGCGTTGCCGGTGGCGGTGATCGAAGGCGACCAGCAGACCAGCTTCGACGCTGACCGGATCCGTAAAGCCGGCGCGCGCGCGATTCAGATCAACACCGGCAAGGGCTGCCATCTCGACGCGCATCAGGTCGGGCACGCGCTGGAGCACCTCGCGCCTGCGGACGACTCGGTGCTGTTCATCGAGAACGTCGGCAATCTCGTGTGCCCGGCAGCGTTCGACCTCGGCGAGGCGCACAAGGTCGTCGTGCTGTCGGTGACCGAGGGCGAGGACAAGCCGCTGAAGTACCCCGACATGTTCGCCGCCTCGAGCCTGATGCTGCTGGCGAAGATCGACCTGGCGCCGCACGTGAATTTCGACCGCAGGCGCGCGATCGAGTACGCGCGCCGCATCCGGCCGGGCATCGAGGTGATCGAAGTCTCCGCCACCCGCGGTGACGGCATGGACGCGTGGGTGAAATGGGTCCGACGGGGAGCCGAAGCCGCGCGCGAGCGCCGGCGCGACGACGTGGCGGCGTTGAAGCGCCGCATCGCCGAACTCGAGGCGAAGGCCGCGCAACCATGATCGACGCGCGCGTGGCTGCGCCGCTGATCCAGCGCCATGTCCGCGTGCGCGGGCTGGTGCAGGGCGTCGGTTTCCGTCCGTTCGTGTACCGGACCGCGCGCGAGCTGAACCTGGAGGGCTGGGTGCGCAACGACGGGCAGGGCGTGGAGATCGCGCTGCGCGGCGAGCCCGCGCAGGTCGCGCGTTTCGAGCAGCGGCTGCGCAGCGGCGCGCCGCGGCTGGCGCGGATCGACGCGATCGAGTGCGCGCGCCTGCCCGACGCGGTCGCCAGCGCGTTCGCGCCCGGCTTCCGCATCGAGGCGAGCCGCAACGGCGACGTGACCACCGGCATCGTTCC
The DNA here is from genome assembly GCA_029778535.1 of Pseudomonadota bacterium. GTDB lineage: Bacteria > Pseudomonadota > Gammaproteobacteria > Burkholderiales > Burkholderiaceae_F > JAKOQB01. The sequence continues at coordinate 8,282 of JAKOQB010000148.1, forward strand.
CGACGCGGCGATCTGCGACGCATGCCTCGCGGAACTGTTCGATCCCGCCGACCGCCGCTGGCGCTACCCGTTCATCAACTGCACGCACTGCGGCCCGCGCTTCACCCTCACGCGCGCGCTGCCGTACGACCGGCCGCACACCAGCATGGCGCGCTTTCGCATGTGCGCCGCCTGCCAGCGCGAATACGACGGCGCGCTCGAGCGGCGCTTCCATGCGCAGCCGAACGCCTGCCCTGCGTGCGGGCCGCGGCTGTCGCTGGTCGATCGCGATGGTGCGCGCATCGAGTGCGGCGACGTGATCGCGGCGGTCGCGGCGCACCTCGCGCGCGGCGAAATCGTCGCGCTCAAGGGGCTGGGCGGCTTCCATCTCGTGTGCGACGCGCATCGCGCCGACACGGTGGCCGCGCTGCGCGCGCGCAAGCAGCGCGACGAGAAGCCGTTCGCACTGATGTTCGCCAACAGCGCATCGATCGAGCGGTACGCGCGCGTCGACGCCGCCGCGCGGACGCTGCTGGAATCGGTCGCGCGCCCGATCGTGCTGCTCGAGGCGCGCGCCGAGGCGGCGTCCGCATTGCGCGGCGTCGCGCCCGGCATGCCCACGCTCGGCTGCATGCTGCCGTACACGCCGCTGCACTACCTGCTGTTCCACGAGGCGGCCGGCCGACCCGCCGGCACCGCGTGGCTCGCGCAGGCGCAGCCGCTCGCGCTGGTGATGACCAGCGCCAACCCCGGCGGCGAGCCGCTGGTGGTCGGCAACGACGAAGCGCTCGCGCGCCTGGGCGCGATCGCCGACGTCTTCGCGATGCACGACCGCGATATCGTCGTGCGCTGCGATGACAGCGTGGTGCGCGTGGCACCGTCCAACGGATCGCGGATCACGGATCAAGGATCACGAACCTTCATCCGCCGCGCGCGCGGCTATACCCCCGCGCCGATCCGGCTGCCGGGCGGGGGTCCGGCCGTGCTCGCGACCGGCGCGTATCTGAAGAACACCGCGTGCCTGACGCGCGGCGACCAGGCGTTCCTGTCGCAGCACATCGGCGATCTGGAAAACGCGGCGAGCTGCGTCGCGCTCGAAGAGGCGGTCGCGCATCTGCAGGCCGTGCTCGAGGCGCGGCCGGTCGCGATCGCGCACGACCTGCATCCGGACTTCTTCAGCACGCGGCTCGCGCTCAGGCTGGCGCAGGAACTGAACGTGCCGGCGATCGGCGTGCAACACCATCACGCGCACATCGCCGCGGTGGCGGCCGAGCATGGCGTCGCGGCGCCGGTGCTCGGGCTTGCGCTCGACGGTGTCGGCCTCGGCATATCGGACCAGTTCGACAGCGGCGACGCGTGGGGCGGCGAACTGCTGCTCGTCAACGGCGCCGAATGCAAACGCATCGGCCATCTGCGCGCGCTGCCGCTGCCCGGCGGCGATCGCGCCGCGCGCGAGCCGTGGCGGATGGCCGCCGCGGTGCTGCACGAACTTGGCCGTACCGACGAGATCGCGCTGCGCTTCGCCCGCCAGCCCGCCGCGAGCGCGGTCGCCGACATGCTGGCGCGCGACTTGCGCTGCCCGCGAACGACCAGCGCCGGGCGCTGGTTCGACGCCGCTGCCGCGCTGCTCGGCGTGCGCGAGGTGATGAACTTCGAAGGGCAGGCCGCGATGCTGCTCGAAGGCCTGGCACACAAGCGCGGCGTGGTCGTGCCGGCGAGCGAGGGCTATCGGATCGACGACGGCACGCTCGACTTGCTGCCGCTCGCCGCGCGCCTGCTCGAAGAACGCGACGCCGAATTCGGCGCGGCGTTGTTCCACAGCACGCTCGCGGCGGCGCTGGCCGGGTGGGTCGCGGCCGCGTCGCGCGCGACCGACATCACGACCGTCGTGATGGGCGGCGGCTGCTTCATGAACGCGGTGCTGTCGCGGCAGCTCGCGCGGTTGCTGAAGGCGCGCGCGCTCGACGTACTCGAGGCGCGGCAGGCGCCGCCCAACGACGGCGGCATCGCGCTCGGCCAGGCGTGGGTCGCGCTGCAGACGGTCGGAGGCTAGGATGAAACAGCCCCCACGCCCGCTCTGCTCGCTGCCCCCCGGCGGGGCGTGTCAGTACCTTCGGACGGCCGGGCGGTACTGACATGTGCCTCGCGATCCCGGTGCGCGTGGTCGAGATCAAGGCCGACGATCTGGCGATTGTCGATCTCGCCGGCATCCGCAAGGAAATCTCGCTCGCGCTGGTCGACGGCGTCGAGGTCGGCGACTACGTGATCCTGCACGTCGGCTACGCGCTGACGCGGCTCGATCGCGACGAGGCCGAGCGCACGCTCGCGCTGTTTGCGCAGGCAGGGCCGGGTACATGAAGTACATCGACGAATTCCGCGACGGCGCGATCGCGCGCAGGGTCGCCGCCCGGATCGCCGCCGAGGTCCGGTCGCAGCGCCGCTATCACTTCATGGAGTTCTGCGGCGGGCACACGCACGCGATCTCGCGCTACGGCGTCAGCGACCTGCTGCCGGCCGCGGTGCGGATGATCCACGGTCCCGGCTGCCCGGTGTGCGTGCTGCCGATCGGGCGCATCGATCTGGCGATCCGGCTCGCGCTCGAGCACAAGGCGATCGTCGCCACCTACGGCGACTGCCTGCGCGTTCCGGCGTCCGACGGACTGTCGCTGCTGAAGGCCAAGGCGCGCGGAGGCGACGTGCGCATGGTCTATTCCGCCGCCGACGCGCTGGAACTGGCGCGCCGCCATCCGCAGCGCGAAGTCGTGTTCTTCGCGATCGGATTCGAAACCACCACGCCGCCGACCGCGCTCGCGATCCGGCAGGCCGCCGCCGAAGGGATCGCCAACTTCAGCGTGGTGTGCAACCACGTGCTGACGCCGGCGGCGATCACGCACATCCTGGAATCGCCGGAGGTGCGGCAACTCGGCACGGTGCCGATCGACGGTTTCATCGGACCGGCGCACGTCAGCACGGTGATCGGCAGCCAGCCGTACGAGCACTTCGCCGAGGAGTACCGCAAGCCGGTCGTGATCGCCGGTTTCGAGCCGCTCGACGTGATGCAGGCGATCCTGATGCTGGTGCGGCAGGTCAACGACGGCCGCGCGGAGGTCGAGAACGAATTCACGCGCGCCGTCACGCGCGACGGCAATCTGAAGGCGCAGCAGCGGGTGAGCGAAGTGTTCGAGCTGCGCCGCAGCTTCGAGTGGCGCGGGCTGGGCGAGGTGCCGTACTCGGCGCTGGCGATCCGCGCGCCGTTTGCCGCCTTCGATGCGGAACGCAAGTTCGCGCTCGAAACGAGGAAGGTCGCCGACAACAAGGCGTGCGAATGCGGCGCGATCCTGCGCGGCGTCCGCCATCCGCGCGACTGCAAGCTGTTCGGCACCGTGTGCACGCCGGAGAACCCGATGGGCTCGTGCATGGTGTCGAGCGAAGGCGCGTGCGCCGCGCATTACACGTACGGCCGCTTCAAGGACGTGCCGATCGCCACGGCCGCCTGAAATGACACTGCCCCCACGCTCACTTCGTTCGCCGCCTCCCGAGGGGGCGTGTCAGTGGCTTGAGGCGGCCCGGCGCCACTGACATGGACAGGCACGTGAACAAGCCAGTCAAATCCGGATACGTGCGGCCGCTGGACCTCAAGCACGGCCGCGTCGACCTCACGCACGGCAGCGGCGGGCGCGCGATGGCGCAGTTGATCGAGCAGCTGTTCGCCGCCGCGTTCGACAACGAGTATCTGGCGCAGGGCAACGACGGCGCGACGCTTCCGTTTCCGCCGGGGCGCGTGGTGCTGGCGACCGACAGCCACGTGGTGTCGCCGCTCTTCTTCCCCGGCGGCGACATCGGCTCGCTCGCGGTGCACGGCACGATCAACGACGTGGCGGTGATGGGCGCGCGGCCGGTCTGCCTCGCGGCGAGCTTCATTCTGGAGGAAGGCTTTCCGCTCGAGAGTCTCAAGCGGATCGTCGACTCGATGGCCGCGGCGTCGCGCGCCGCCGGCGTGCCGGTCGTCACCGGCGACACCAAGGTGGTCGAGCAGGGCAAGGGCGACGGCGTGTTCATCACCACGACGGGAGTCGGCGTCGTGCCGGATGGGCTGCAACTGTCCGGCGACCGCGCGCGGCCGGGCGACAAGGTGCTGCTGTCCGGCTGCATCGGCGACCATGGGATGGCGATCATGTCGCTGCGCGAGTCGCTCGCGTTCGCCACCGAGATTTCGTCCGACAGCGCGGCGCTGCACACGCTGATCGCGGCGATGCTCGACGCGGACGCGAAACGTGGCCTGCGCGCCCTGCGCGATCCCACGCGCGGCGGACTTGCGACGACCCTGAACGAGATCGCCGCGCAGTCGGGTGTCGGCATGCTGCTCGACGAGGCCGCGATCCCGGTGCGGCCGCAGGTCGAAGCGGCGTGCGAGTTCCTTGGCCTCGATCCGCTGTACGTGGCCAACGAGGGGAAACTCGTCGCGATCGTCGCCGCCGATGACGCCGACCGCGTGCTGGCCGCGATGCGCGCGCATCCGCTCGGCGCCGGGGCCGCATTGATCGGCGAGGTGGTCCAGGATCGCAACCGCTTCGTGCAGATGAAGACGCGCTTCGGCGGCCGCCGCATCGTCGACTGGCTGACCGGCGATCAGCTGCCGAGAATCTGCTGATACGGGAATTGAAAGTCCTGCCGCGCGCTCGTTGCACCGGTGCCGGCGCTGCGCCGGTGCGACCGATCGAATTCATGTGATCGCAAGAGCCTTCCTCGCCTGGCTGCTGATGATCGGTGTCGAGATCGTGCACGGCGTGCTGCGCACGCTGTACCTGGTGCCGGTGGTCGGAACGCACCGCGCCAACCAGATCGGTGTGCCGGTCGGCGCTGTGCTGGTGCTGGCGATCGCGTGGCTGACGCGGCGCTGGCGCGACGGCGCCTCGCGGCGCGAGTTGCTCGGCATCGGCGCGCTGTGGGCGCTCGCCACGGTTGCGTTCGAGTTCCTGTTCGGGCATTTCGTGATCGGCTATTCGACCGCCTACATCGTCGGCGACTTCAATCCGCTCGCGGGGCGGTGGATGCTGTTCGGCGTGCTGGTCATGCTGGTGGCGCCGCTGCTGGTCGCGCGGCGCGGGTAACAACGATGCGCATCCTGCTTCTGACGCGCAGCTTCAACAGCCTGACGCAGCGGCTGTTCGTCGAGCTGGCCGCGCGCGGTCACGAAGTCAGCGTCGAGTTCGACATCGCCGACAGCGTGACGGAGGAGGCGGCGCGGCTGTTCGCGCCGGACGTGATCGTCGCGCCGTTCATGAAGCGGGCGATCCCGGAGATCGTGTGGCGCAACCACGTGTGCCTGGTCGTGCATCCGGGGCCGATGGGCGACCGCGGACCGAGCGCGCTCGACTGGGCGATCCTCGACGGCGCGCACGAATGGGGCGTGACCGTGCTGCAGGCCGAGGCCGAAATGGACGCGGGCCCGGTGTGGGCGAGCGTGAACTTTCCGCTGCGTGCGGCGAGCAAGTCGAGCCTGTATCGCAACGAAGTCACCGACGCCGCGGTGACTGCGGTACTGGTCGCGCTCGAACGCGTGCAGTCGGGAACGTACGTGCCGCGGCGCGTCGCCGGCCGTGCGCGGCCGCTGATGCAGCAGGACGCGCGCCGCATCGACTGGGCGCGCGACGACACCGATACCGTGCTGCGCAAGATCCGCGCTGCGGACGGCGCGCCGGGCGTGCGGGACGAGCTGTTCGGCGAGTCCTGTTATCTCTTCGATGCAGGCGAGGTCACTCCCTCTCCCGCATCAGCGGGAGAGGGCAGGGGTGAGGGAGTCGCTGCTGCACCCGGCGCGATCGTCGCCCGCAGCGGGGACGGCATCCTGCGCGCCACGCGTGACGGCGCGGTGCGCATCGGTCACTGCAAGCACGTCGATCAGGACGACGCGTTCAAGTTGCCGGTCGCGCTGGCATTCCCCGCGCAGCACGCCGCGCTGCCGGAAAGCGCGGCCAAGGGCGACGACATCCGCTACGAGGAGCACGGTGTCGTCGGCGTGCTGCACTTTTCCTTCTACAACGGCGCGATGTCGACCGCGCAATGCGAGCGGCTGCTCGCCGCGTACGAGCAGGCGCTGGCGCGGCCGACGCGGGCGCTGGTGCTCGCCGGCGGGCCGGACTTCTTCAGCAACGGCATCCACCTGAACGCGATCGAGGCCGCGGCCAGCCCGGCCGACGAATCGATGCGCAACATCGAGGCGATCGACGACGTGTGCCGCGCGATCATCGAGGCGACCGACCGGCTGACCGTCGCGGCGCTGCAGGGCAATGCGGGCGCCGGCGGCTGCTTCCTCGCCTTCGCGTGCGACGAGGTTTGGGCGAGGTGCGGCGTGCTGCTGAACCCGCACTACAAGAACATGGGCAACTTGTACGGCTCCGAATACTGGACCTACACGCTGCCGCGCCGGGTCAAGCACGGCGCGCCGCGCGCGGTGATGGAGCATCGGCTGCCGGTGGGCGCGTCACAGGCGCAGTCGATCGGGCTGATCGACGCGGTGATCGACGCCGACCGCGCATCGTTCATGGAAGCCGTGATCGCGCGCGCACAGTCGCTGACGAACGACGCTTCATTTGCGTCACGCATCGCCGCCAAGCGCGAACGCCGCGCGCGCGACGAGGCAGACAAGCCGCTCGCCAGATATCGCGAGGAGGAACTCGAACGGATGCGCCGCAACTTCTACGGCTTCGACCCCAGCTACCACTACGCGCGCGCGCACTTCGTGCGCAAGGTGCCGCACGCGTGGACGCCGCGGCACCTGGCGGTCCACCGCGAGCTTTCCGGGCCGCGGTCGAAGTGAGGAGCGGCCGCGGTCAGTCGCCGAGCGCCACGCCGGAGAGGACCGCGCGCAAGAACACCGCGCCGTTGCCCGGCTTCAGATAGTGGCGATACGCCTCGGCGGCGAACCGCATCGGTGCCAGCATGTAGATCACCGTTGACATCTCGACCTCGTCGGTGAATCCGTCGCCGGGGATCGCGGCCAGCACCTGGCGCCGCTGCGACTCCTCCATCGTCGCGAACTGCGTCACGTAGGCGATGTATTCCATCGCCTCGATCGTCGGCGCCGGCGTGCGGAAATTGTCGAGCGCGAGCGCATGCGCGATCTCGTGCGTCGCGGCGCTTTGATACAGGCGCCGGTCGACCGGCACCTCGAACCACGTCCCGTTGGTCCTGAACTTCTCGTACGTCTGCAACAGGACGCGGCCCTCGGACTTCAGAAATGCGCCGGCCGCGGTCGGGCTGACGATGTCGGGCAGTTCGCTCACGATCTCGACGATGATCGGTTCGTCGGCCCGCAGCTCCAGCCGGTTGAAGAAGTCGATCGGGCGCCGGGCGCCCTGGCACGCGTCGTCGGCGTCCCTTCGGTCCGCGGCGCGGACAACGACGCGCGTCTCCGCGCAGCGCTGCCAGCCGATGTCATCGGGCCCGGAACTTGCGACCGCTCCGAGCGCATGCAGCGCGATCGCCACCGACAGCGCCGCACCCCACGCGCGGACCGCTCGATCGCGGATCGGGAGTGCGCCCATCGTTCCATCATTCCCTACCTTCCCAAGTGGATCTTATGTCGCATCGGAACGGGTGCATTGGGCCGGGTCAATCGGCGCGCCCGCGTGCTACCTGGCGACGATCCACGCCGCGATCTGCGCCACGACTTCGCGCTCGATCCCGTTGAAGCCGTGGTAGGCCATCGCCTCGCACGGATCGCCGCGGCTGTTTCCGCCGTTGAAGGTCAGCAGTTGCTTGCGCGGCAGATGCTCGAGCTTGCCCATCAGCGCGGGGATGTCGCCGAAGCGGCAATGAACGCAGCCGTCCTGTTCATGGTGAACCACCAGCACCGGAAGTTTCAGCCGGGCGAGCGGCATCGCAGGGACCGGCCGGCCCTTGTCGTCGGCGAGAATCGTCGAGGTCAGCACCAGCCCGTCCGGCGCGTCGGGTGCTTCGAGCTGGGTCGCGACGAACGCGGACGACTGCGTGCCGCGGCTGGTGCCGACCAGCCACACCGGCACCGCGGCCTGCGCGCGCAACCACGCGATCACCGCCTTGACGTCGGCGACGTGCTCCGCGGTCTGCCGGAAGCCGCTCAGATAGGGCGGTGACTGCCGATCCGACGGCGCGTCGATCACCGCGACGAGCAGGCCCTGGTCGGCGAAAAGCTGGCGTGTGCGCACAAGGAAGTTGCCTTCGCCCCACTTGAACGATCCGCCCGGGTTGATCTGCAATCCGCCATGGCCGCCGGCGAACAGGATCACCGCCGCCTTCGGCTCTTTGGGCGTCAGCACGAACATGCGCTGCGTGACGCCGGGGCGCGTCGGGATGTCGACCACCCGCGCTGTCACCTGCGCGACTGCGGGCATCAACCAGGCAAACAGCGCGATCGCAATCCACGCTCTGACAATGGCGCGCATGGCGGCCTCCTTCGCATCAATGCGTATTCACACCACGATAGCGGCGCGGTGATTGCAGGAGTCCGCAAGGGTCAACTTCGCGCGCGATCGCGGAAAGCTCCGGCCGATTTGAGCGACTCACCCCTGCCGTGCTACGTTCGCCTCGGCCCTGTGGCCGATCACGGAATGACGATGAATCCCTTTGCCAAGAAGCGCCTGACCGAAATGGTCGCCTGCGCGGGTTGAGCGAGCAAGCTCGCCGCCGGCGAGCTCGCCCAGGTCCTGGGCGACATTCCGCTCAACCATGACCCCCGCGTTCTCGTCGATTTCCGGCATTCGGACGACGCGGGCGTTTACGCCTGGGAAGGCGGGCCCGCGCTCGTGCAGACGGTGGACTTCTTCACGCCAATCGTCGACGACCCGTATATCTACGGCCAGATCGCGGCCGCCAATGCGCTCTCCGACGTCTACGCCATGGGCGGCAGGCCGCTGACCGCGCTGGCGATCGCGGGCTTTCCGAAGGACGGGCTGGACAAGGAGATCGCGGGCGCGGTGTTCCGCGGCGGCTACGACAAGCTGCGTGAGGCCGGCGTGGCGCTGCTCGGCGGCCACACGGTGCAGGACCCCGAGATCAAGTTCGGCTACGCGGTGACCGGCGCGATCGATCCCGCGCGCATCCTGCACAACGCGGGCGCGAAGGCCGGCGACCGCGTGCTGCTGACCAAGCCGATCGGCACCGGCGTGATCGGCACCGCGATCAAGAACAAGCGCGCGCCCGAGGCGCTCGTGGCGCAGGCGATCGAATCGATGCGCACGCTGAACAAGGCGGCGGCGGAGGCGATCGACAAGCTGTCGGGAGTGCACTCATGCACCGACATCACCGGCTTCGGTCTGATCGGACACGCATCGGAAGTCGCCAACGCGAGCGGCGTGACGCTCGCGTTCGAGGCGGCCAAGGTGCCGCTCTTCGACGGCGTCAAGGCGGTCGTGCGCCGCAATCGCAATGCGGGCATGAAGAGCAACCGCGAGCACTTCGGCAGCGGGGTCGAGGCCGGCGCCGGCATCGACGAGGAACTGCTCGACCTTTTCTACGACCCGCAGACCTCGGGCGGACTGCTGATCTTCGTCGGCGAAGCGCAGGCGCCTGCCGCGCTGGCCGCACTGCAGGCCGCCGGCGTGCCGGCGGTCGAGATCGGCCGCGCGCTCGCTCCGACCGGCCACTGGATCGAACTGCGCTGACCATGGAGCGCTTCACCATCTCGCTGTCCGAGGAGCTCGCGCGCGAGTTTGACGTGCTGATCGCCGCGCGCGGCTATGAGAACCGCTCCGAGGCGGTGCGCGACCTGATCCGGCGCGAACTCGAAGCGTTGCGCCGCACGCGCGATCCGCACGCGCACTGCGTGGCCAACCTGTCGTACGTGTACAACCACCACGAGCGCGATCTCGCCGATCGGCTGATCGAGCTGCAGCACGATTACCACGACCTGTGCGTGTCGACGCTGCACGCGCACCTGGATCATGACCACTGCATGGAGAGCCTGATCCTGCGCGGCCACCTGGACGAGGTGCAGGCATTCGCCGATCGCCTGGTCGCCGAGCGCGGCGTGCGGCACGGGCAGCTGAACGTGGTGACGGTCGCGCCGGGGCGCGCGCATCGCCACGGGCAGGGCGCGCCGCACACGCACCTGCGGCCGCACGACTGAGAACGGTCCCCTAGCGCGGCTTGCGCGCGGCTTCGATCTCGGCCAGCACCCAGCGCGCATTGCCGGCCAGCGGTTCGAGGTCGTAGTTCGGCTGCATCGAGTCCAGCCATTGCCCGACCTCGGGCAACTGCTTGCGCTCGACGATCACGAACATCGGCACCCGCGGCGGCGGCACACCGGTTGCTCCCGTCAGCGCGGTCGCCGTGCCGCGCGAATAAAAGCGCAACGAATGCGGCACGTGATCGCCCCAGTACGCGAGCGGGCCGGGCTCGGCGACCGATTCCTGCCGCCAAGCTTGCACCAGCGGCGCTGTGCTGCGGTCGCGGGTGCCGTAGGGCGCCCAGATGATCCAGCCGACTGCGAGACTCGCCCACGCCAGCGGCAGCGCGACCAGGAAGGTGCGCGCCCATGCCGGCGCCGGCAGCCGGCGCTCGAACGCGGTCGCCAGCAGCACCGCGAGCGGACTCATCATCGGCAGCACGTAGGGCCAGATGATGTTGCGCGCGAAGGTGAAGAACAGCAGCGGCACCGCCGCGCACAGCAAGGCGTACGTGAACTGCGGATCGGCCGTGCGCAGCCGCACGCGCACGCCGGACGCGCGCACGCGGGAGACCAGCAGCGCGATCACGATCGGCGCCCACACGCCGAACGCGCCGATCAGGAACAGCCAGATGAAGCCGCGCGGCCGCGCGTGCGCGGCGCCGTACAGGTCGCCGCGCCAGCCGGGATCGAGGAAACGCATCACGTGCTCGCCCAGCAGGAAATAGTCGAGGAAGCCCGGCGTGCGCAGTTCCGCCGCGACGTACCACGGGGCCCAGATCGCGATGAACAGCAGCGTGCCGCGCAGCCACGGCAGCGCGCGCCACGCGTCGCGCACGCGCCCGGTGGCGAGCGTCCATAGCGCGATCGGAAGCCCGGCGTAGACCATCACCACCGGTCCCTTGGCCAGCATGCCGAGGCCGGCGGCGACGAAGAAGCCCCAGCGCCACATCCGGTCGGTGCGGCCGCGCAGCAGCGACTGCATGAACGCGACCATCATCCAGGTCGAGCAGAACGCGAGTGACGGATCGGTCATCACCGCGCCGGCCGACGCGTAGAACAGCGCCGAGGTCGCGAGGATCGCCGCGGCGATCAGCCCGCGCTCGCGCGCCAGCCACTCCGAATCGTCGCCGGCGTCGCGCGCCCACACGAACACCAGTGCCAGCGTGCCGAGCGCGAACACGAACGACGGCAGCCGCGCCGCGAACTCGTTGACGCCCGCCAGCGCCATCGACGCGGCGCTCAGCCACGCGTATAGCGGCGGCTTGGCCCAGAACGGATGCCCCGGCGCCTCCTGCGGTGTGACCCAGTTGCCGGTCGTCAGCATCACGCGCGCGATCTCGCCGTAGCGCGCCTCGGTGGTGTCGGCCAGCACGTAGGTGCCGAGCGTGGCGGCGCGGATCACGAGCGTGGCCAGCACGATCGTGGCGAGCAGCATCACGCGCGCGCGCGGGTCGAGCGCCAGTTCGTCGAGCAGGCGTTTCGGCATGGGGCAGGCAATGGTAGCGGGTCCGTGCCGCCGGCGGACGTTTGACCGGGCGCAAGGCACGAATATGAACAATCACGAATTATTCATACTCGACGTGTTGGAACCCTTGGAGTCGCCTGCCATGCACGACCTGCCGACCGAATGGAGCGCACTTGCGGCGCTGGTTTTCCTGCTCGGGCTGAAACACGGTTTCGACGCCGATCACCTGGCGACGATCGACGGTCTGACGCGCATCAACACGCGCGCGCGCCGCTCATGGGCGCGCTACTGCGGGTTGCTGTTCTCGCTCGGGCACGGCGCGGTCGTGATCGCGATCGCGTTCGGCGTCGGGCTGGCGAGCGCGAGGTGGGATGCGCCGCAGTGGCTGGAAGCCAGCGGCGCCTGGATCTCGCTGGTCTTCCTCGCGGCGCTCGGCATTCTGAATCTACATGCAGTGCTGGCCACGCCGAGGCACGCGATCGTGGCGCCCGTCGGGCTGAAGGGGCGGTTGCTCGGGCGCCTGAATCGCGCGCAGCATCCGGCGCTGGTGGCGCTGGTCGGCGCGCTGTTCGCGCTGTCGTTCGATACGGTCAGTCAGGCGGCGCTGTTCGCGATGACAGCCGCGCAGTTCGGCGGCGTTGCGCACGCGCTGATGCTGGCATTGCTGTTCATGACCGGCATGATGGTGACCGACGGCATCAATGGACTGTGGATCTCGCGCCTGATTGCGCGCGCCGATGAGCTGGCGCTGATCGCCTCGCGCGTGATGAGCCTCGCGGTGTCCGGCGTGAGCCTGCTGGTGGCCGCCTTCGGCATCGCCAAGATGTCCCTGCCCGCGATCGACGCCTGGAGCGAGGGCCATGAACTCGCGTTCGGCGCCGTCGTCGTGGGTGTCATCGCGCTCAGTTACCTGCTCGCGCGCCTGCTCGCATTGCGGCCGGCGGGCGCCGCGGACCCGCGCCTCGGCTGATCAGAAGTCTCATGCCCATTCGGCACCTCGCCGGTGCGGCGCCGGCGTGCGCGTGACTGCAAGGAAATCCGAAATCTTCACACCGCCGTATATCCAGCACATTCCAACGAGGACGTGCCTGTGTGCCGAGGCTGGCTGATCGTGCGTGCCGTCCTGCTGGCGGCGCCGTCGGCGGCCGTCGCCGGCGGCACGCAGACGCTCGAAACGGTGTCGGTGTTCGCGCAGCGCGATGCCGTGCTGGGAGTTTCCGATTCGGCCAGCGAAGGCACCGTCACGCGCGAACAGATCGCCACGCGACCGTGGCTGCGTTCGGGCGAGGTGCTGGAAACCGTGCCCGGGTTGATCGTCACGCAACACTCCGGCGACGGGAAGGCCAACCAGTACTTCCTGCGCGGCTTCAATCTCGATCACGGCACCGACTTCGCGACCTTTCTCGCGGGCATGCCGGTCAATCTGCCGACGCATGCGCACGGCCAGGGTTACACCGATCTGAACTTTCTGATCCCTGAACTGGTCGGCAAGGTGGCCTATCGGAAGGGACCGTATTCGGTGCAGCAGGGCGACTTCGCGGCTGCCGGCGCCGCCAGCATCGATTACGTTCGCAGACTCGACGCGGGTTTCGCCGAAGCAGGGCTCGGGCAGCGCGGGTTCCGCCGCGTTCTTGCCGCCGCGTCGCCGCCGCTGGGCGACGGCACCCTGCTGATCGCAGCGGAGGGCTTGCGCAATGACGGACCGTGGGAAGTCGCGGAAAATCTGCGCAAGACCAATGCGGTCGTCCGCTACTCGCAGGGCACCGACGTCGACGGATTCGATGTCACGCTGCTGGCCTACGGCGCACGGTGGGACGCGACCGATCAGGTCGCGCAGCGTGCGCTCGACCGCGGCCTGATCGGCCGCTACGGCACGCTCGATCCGACCACGGGCGGAACGACTGCGCGCGTTTCCCTGTCGGTGCAGTGGGCGGCGCGCACCGACGACGCCATCACGCGGGCCAACGGGTACGCCTTCCGCTACCGCTTGAACCTGTTCTCCAATTTCACCTACTTTCTCGATGACCCGGCCAACGGGGACCAGTTCGAGCAGGCCGATCGGCGCACTGTCTTCGGCGGCGCGGCGAGCCGCACCTGGCTTGCGTCGCTCGGAGATCGGGCGGCGAATTTCACCCTGGGCGCGAAGTTCCGGCAGGACAACATCGACGCCGTCGGCCTGTACCTGACCACCGCGCGGCAACGGCGCGCGCCGATCCGCGTCGATGAAGTGACGCAGCGCTCGTTTGCGCTCTATGGCGAGGCCGAAGTTCAGTCGGCGCGGTGGTTGCGCACCATCGCGGGCGTGCGCGTCGACGCCTATTCGTTCTCCGTGTCCTCGGACACGGCGGACAATTCCGGCCGGCGCAACGCGTCGATCGTGACGCCGCGGTTCACCGCCGTGCTTGGGCCCTTCGACCGAACGGAATTCTTCGTGTCGTACGGCCACGGTTTTCATTCCAACGACGCGCGCGGCGCAACGATTCGCGTGAACCCCGATCCGCGCGACACGGAGTTCGGCCATCCGGTCGCACGGGTCGATCCGCTGGTCCGCGCGCGGGGCATGGAATTCGGTGTGCGCGCGGTGCCATTTTCCGGCCTGCAGACCGCGCTCGCGTTCTGGCGACTCGATCTGGCTTCGGAGCTGTTGTTCGTGGGCGATGCCGGCACGACGGAAGCGAGTCGACCGAGCCGGCGGCAGGGCATCGAATGGGCCAATTTCTGGACGCCGCGGCCGGGGCTCACGGTCGATGCGGACCTGGCGTGGTCGCGCGCGCGGTTCCGCGACAGCGATCCGGCCGGCGACCGGATTCCGGGCGCGATCGAGCGCACGGCGTCGGCGGGATTGTCGTTCGACGGCAAGGGACGCTGGTTCGGTGGCGTGCGGCTGCGCTACTTCGGTCCCCGGCCGCTGGTCGAAGACGATTCCGTTCGCTCGACGAGTTCGACCCTGGTCAACGCCCGGCTCGGCTACCGGATCGCGCAGCGTGCCGAACTCGTGATCGATGTGCTGAATCTGTTCGACCGCAGAGTCAACGACATCGAATACTTCTATGAGTCGCGGCTGCACGGCGAAACCGACCCGGTCGCGGACCGTCACGTCCATCCTGCCGAGCCACGGACGCTGCGCGCATCGCTGCGCGTGAACTTCTAGTGTCCTGAATCAGAAACTCGTCGCCGAAAAACCGCTCGGTTCACCGCCATGCGTCGTTGCGCGCCTTGCCAATACGTCCGGTATTGGCCGCGGCGCACATCAGGCTGGTTCACGCGAGCGCTACACGCTGCTCCGGACGCGACCCTCGCAAGACCCGGCGCCGTAGCGCGGCCCCATGCCCGCGCCCGGCCCGTAGCCGTCGAGCACCTTCTTCTGTTCGGCGCTCAGCACGGTGTACAGGTTGGTGCGCAACGTGTGCAGTTCCTGCGCGGCTTCCGCGTTGTGCCTGGCCATCGTCACGCGCAACTCGCTCATCGCCTGCGGATCGCCGAACCGGCTCTGCATCTCGGTGCGCAGCTTCGCGCGTGCCTCGGCCTCGGTCTGCACCTTCGCGGCCCACGCGTCGAAGGCCGCCGTCTGGTTCGGCGTCAGCTTCAGATCGCTGCGCAGCGCCTCGATGCGCGCCTTGGCGCGCTCGGGCTGCGCGCCGCCGAACGCGCCGGACCGCGCTCCCATCCCGGGGCCGTAGCCGGGGCCGTGCGAAAACGCGGGCACCGCCACTGCGGCGAGCAGTGCCGCCACCGCGGCGGCCATCATCGTACGTCTGGTTTTCATCGAACTCTCCTTTGCGTCGTGTCGCACCGTCACGGTAGGCGCATCGCGCCGCCGCGGTGTTACCGCGCATTGCGATGGCGGCGTGCGGTTACAGATCGAGAGCAGGTGTGATCGAGATCACGCTGCGCGCGCCTCGCGGCGCGTGCAGCATGCGGTGATAAAGTACGCGCCGCCGCGCGACGGTGCGGCCCGACCCGCAGTCTGCTCGCAATGCGCCGGCACTTCCTTGCGACGGCGCTCGCGCGAGTCGGCGCGAACTGTTCCGAGGATCGACGTGAAGAACTGGTTTTTCCGGTGTGTGCCGGTCGTGCTGGCGTCCGCGCTCGTCGCCTGCGGCGGCAACAACGGCGGATCGGCGCCGCCGCCCGCCAACGTGACGACGACATCGGGCGACGGCTGGATCCAGATGAACTGGGACACGTCCTCCGGACTCGAGTACTGGGTGTTCACCGCGCTCGATCCGTCGCTGACGACACTGAACTGGCTGAACCTGCTCGGCGGCGCCGCGTTCATCAAGGTGACGCCGCCGCTGACGCTGTGCGGCCAGACCAACGAGTTGCAGCGCTGGTTCACGGTGAACAGCCGCAGCGGCTCGGACGCGGGCGGGCCGGGCAGCCCGGTGGTCAGCGCGGTGCCGCACGCGGCCGGCGTCGCATGGACCGCGGGCGCGACGCTCGGCGATGACCTGACCGGCGTCGGTTTCGGCGTCATCACCACCTGCACGCGCAACGGATTGCCGACCGGCGTTCTGACCGCGGTCGGTCCCGGCGCGGTCATCTACTCGAGCCGCGACGCCGGCGCGAGCTGGACGCGGCGCGCCGCACCGAGCGGCTTCGGCGGCGACCTTTATGCGGTGGCCAACTACACCGCCAGTCCGAACGTGCCGGACACGCCGAACATGCGCACGGTCGCGGTCGGCGCGGGCGGCGCCTCGCTGTACAGCACGGACGGCAGCGTCACCTGGAACGTAGGCCGCGCCGCCGACGCGGCCGGCCCGACGCTGCGCGGACTGGTCGTGGTCGGCAGTTCGTTCGTCACGGTCGGCGACGGCGGCGCGATCCAGTCGAGCAGCGACGGCATCACCTGGAACGCGCTGACCTCGAACACCAGCGCGAACCTGCACGGCATCACGTTCGGAAATTCGCGCTACGTCGCGGCCGGCGACGGCGGCACGCTCGCCAGCAGCACCGACGGCGGCTCCACGTGGACCGTGCAGACGATCGCCGGCGCGGGCAATCTGCGCGCGATCGCCTACGGCAGCAACAACAACAGCGCCGGCAACGGCGGCACGGTGCTGATCAACACCTTCGTCGCGGTGGCCGACAACGGAACCGCGGTCGTCAGCAACGACGGCGGCGCGACCTGGTCGGTCGTCGCCATCGCGGGCGCGGGCGAGCTTGCCGGCGTGTCGTACATCAGCCGCTTCGTCGCGATCGATCGCGCCGGCAACGCTTTCACCAGCGCCAACGGCCAGTCGTGGACGAGCGCGATCGCCACCGGCGGCGCCGGGCTGCGCGCGATCACGACCAACGGCTACGGCTACTTCGCGGTCGGCGACGGCGGCGCGACGACGAAGTCGTTCTGACCCTTCGATACCTCAGAGCGAACGGACAAACGGCGCTCAGGGCTTGGCGCTCAAGCTCACGCCCGGATACTTGCGCCCGTGGCAGGCCGGGTTGGCGCAGAAGTTGCCGCCGTCCCGCCCGAACTCGAGCTGCTTGCCGTGGCACATCGCGCACGAGTCATCGAAGCGCGTGCGGTGGTCGCGCATGAAGTTGGGCGCGTCGTGGCTCGACGGCGGCGCCAGCCCGGCCATCACGGTCGAGGCGACCGAACCCTTGCCGCCCTCGCGCCTGACCTGCGGCAGGTCATGGCACAGCGTGCACTGCAGCCGGATCGCCTCGCCCTTCTCGTCCAGGTGCTTGCCGTCGTGGCAGCGGAAGCAGCCGGGAAAATCGTTGTGACCGGTGTGGTTCGGGAACGACTTCCAGGACAGCTCGGGGCGCGAGAACGAACTGTCGAGCAGGATCCGCTTCATCTCCTTCTCGAACTTCGCCTCCTTGTCCTTCATGTCGGCCGGCAGATCCTTCGGCGCTGACTCCGCGATCAGCTTGTCGATCTGCGGCGCGAGCTGATCCGGCATGCCGGCGAGCTTGGACGCCTGTTCGATCAGCGTCACCGCGCGCGCCTTGGTCGACGGCAGGCTGCGGTCGATGCGGCCGAGCGCGATCGCCTCGTCGACCAGGTTGACCGGGTTCTGCAGCGGATGCCCGACCTGGTTATGGCAGTCGAAGCATTCCATCCGCCGCGGCGTGTACTTCTTCAGTTCTTCCGGCGTGATCTTGGCGGTCGCGTCCACATAAGTCGTCGTCTTGCCGTCGGCGGTCTTGACCTGCACCCACGGAATCGCGCGCCGCTGCGGGTCGGTGGCGATGAACTGCACGTCGTTCTCGATGTGCCAGTGGATGCCGCGCGCTTTCTTCTCGCGCACCGCCCCCATCGCGGTGTGCAGGGTGAGCCGGGTCGTCGTCTCCGTGCTGTCGGCGTCGGTCGCATAGCGCTTGATGACGGCGATGCTGTCGTGGTGCTCGACCTGCGGCCAGTGGCAGCCTTCGCAGTTCTGGCGCGACGGGCGCAGCGTGGTCGACGTGAGCGGGCGCTCGTAGCCGACGATCATGCCCCACAGTTCCTTCGCGTGCTCCGGCTTCAGCGCCATCATGTGCAGCGTCGAGATGCGGCCGATGTGGCACTCGACGCACTTGACGTTCGCGTGCGACGAGGTTAGGTGCGAGCGGATTTCCTCCGGATGCACCGAGTGGCAGGTTGTCGCGCAGAACTGGTCGCTGTTCGAGTACTCCCACGCGACGATGCCGCCCGCGCCGAGCGCGATGAAGGCGATCGCGCCGACGATCAGGATCGTCGCGATGCCGCGCGTGGTCCAGCGCCGCACACCTTGGTCCATACGTAGTCTCCGTCGCAGTGCGCGGCGTCCGCCGCGTCAGGGAGAGCTTCTACCGCAGCACGCTGTAGAAGATCATGACGATGGTCAGAACACCGAGGATGAGCGCGGTGCCGCCGACCCAGCGGCCGAAAAGCTCCGCCGATCTTGCCGGCGGCGTGGTCTGCTGCGCGGTCAGGCGCCCTTCGGCGGCCAGCCGCGCGTATTCGCTCGCGCGCTCGGCGCGCATTTCATGCTCGGGGACGCGCCCGGTGAAGATCACGAGATCCATCGGGAACTTCTCCGGCCGCAGGTGCCCGTTGAAGAAGTGGATCGTGAAGATGAAGCCGACCGCCAGCAGCGCTTCCTCGCCGTGCACGATGGTCGCGATGTTGAACACCCAGCCCGGCAGCAGGATCGAGAAGAAGGTCGGAAACCACAGCATCAGCCCCGAGCCGCCGATGATGAACATCCCCCAGAACACCGCCCAGTAGTCGAACTTCTCCCAGTAGGTAAAGCGGTCGAACTGCGGCCGCGGGCCCAGCCCCAGGAACCACTTGACGTGGCGCCAGATGTCGATGCCGTCCTGCGGCTGCGGCACCATCGAATCCGGTCCCCACAGAATCGCGAGGATGTCGCCGCTGCGGAACGCGCGGATGAATACGTGCAGCACGTGGCCGACGAACACCACGATCATGAATGCCGCGCACACGCGGTGGATCAGCCCGGCCGCCTGGAATCCGCCGAGGAAGCGCACGAACGCGCGCGCCCAGTCCTCGTCGGCGAACAGCAGCGGCACGCCGGTGAGCGCGCAGCCGACGAAGGTCAGCATCAGCACCGCGTGCATCGCGCGCTCCAGGCGGCCGAAGCGCAGGTAATAGCGCCCTGCGGCGCCATGCGCGTGCGCGGCGGCAGGCGCTGCAGTAACCGTCGTGCTTGACATGCGTGCCTCCGTCAATCGGTCGGGCGTCCGGCGCGGCGCGCGCGCACCACGCGCAGCGAGCGCACGAACCAGAGCGTCGTGTGGATGCCGAAGAAAGCGAACACGCCGATCAGCAGCCAGTCCATGAACTTCTTCGTCCAGTAAAGCAGCGGCCAGCGCTCGCGGTCGTGCGCGTTGCCGTGCGGCGAATACATCGCGAAGTTCGCATTCGCGTTCGGATGGCATTGGCGGCACGTCGTCACGCGGTTCTCCGGCGACACCATCGACGCCGGCATCGACGCCGGCAGGATCTCGTGCGAGCCGTGGCAGCTCGCGCAGGTGGCCACGCGCGTGAAGCCGAGCTGCGTCACCTGGCCGTGGAAGGTATCGCGGTAGGTCTCGATCTGCTCCTTGTGGCAATTGCCGCATTCGTTGATCACCTGCACCTGGAAGCGGGTCGCATTGTGCGGCTGGATCCGGTGCGGGCTGTGACAGTCGACGCAGTCGGGCGCCGCGCTCATGCCGGTCTGCCTAAGTTGCCCGTGCAGGCTGTGGCCGAAATTCGAGCGCACGCGCTGATGGCAGCCGCCGCACATGTCCATGATGTGATCGTGCGCGGTGCGGCTCTTCGGGTCGGCCTTGGCCAGGATGTTGTGCGTGCCGTGGCACGACGTGCACGTCGGCGCGCCCGAAGCGGCGCCGCCCTTGGCATTGGTCTTCTGGCCGTGCACGCTGTCGTGATACTGGCTGCGGATGTTGCCGCCCGGCAGGTTCGCCTTCGCGATCAGCGCGTCGTTGCCGTGGCAGGCGCCGCAGGTCGACTCGATGTTCGCGAAGTTCGTGCGCGACGCGGAGTTGTTCGATTTCAGGATGTCGTGCGTGCCGTGGCAGTCGCCGCAGGTCGCCGCGACCGAGTTGCCCTTCGCCTTGGCCTTGCCGTGCACCGTGGCCTGGTACAGCTTGACTTGGTCTTCGTGGCAGGCCGCGCAGTTGGCGGGCTTAAGCTTCGGCTCGTGCGGCAGTTTGTCGATCGACACGTCGCTGTGGCAGTCGGTGCACTTGAACTGCATCTGCCCGTGCACGCTGGTGGCGAATTTCGCCTTGTCGACGCCGATCGCCTTGCCCGTGCTGCCCTTGGCCGCCATGTCGGCGTGGCACATCAGACAGGTGTCGTTCGGTGATGCCGCGGGCTTTTCCGGCGCGGCGGCCGCGACGTTGGCGGCCGTGACGAACAGCGCCGCTCCGAGCACGCGGAGCAGCCGCTTCAGTGCAGGCGGATGCATGTTTGCAGCCTTGCCGATGGGTGACGTCGCGAGCGGGAGGTTCGTTGCGGTTTGCCCCCGCCGGCACGACGGCAGTGTTGCATGCGAGGTGCACGCGGCGTTGATGCGTATCAACGCGGTCGGAACCGTGTGCGCGGGCGCGACAAAAAAAGAGCCGGCGCGTGCCGGCTCTTACGGTGCGCTACTGCATCGCTCACATCGCGAGCACTCATCTGACGATCGCATCGAGATCGGCCTCGGAGGCTTCGACCTTCGGATGGCCGTCGCCCGCTTTCAGCCTGGCGACGATCGACTTCTCCGCGTCCTTGTTGCCCTTGTACTTCGCGGCGATCGACTTGAACGACGCACCCATTTTCTACTTCTCGACGTCGTGACACTTCATGCAGCCGGCACCGTTGGCGAGCTTCGCCGCGTCCTGCGCCTGAGCGACGCCGACGGTCGACAGGCCGAGCACGACCGCGGCCGCGAACAGCGTTGCTTCATTGCCTTGCTCCTTTCCGAGGTAACCAAACGGTCCTGCTTTTACGCGCCTGCGACCCGCCGGCGTTGCCCGGCGTCAAGGGCGCGCATCACGTTGGCGTTTCGGTGCCACGGTGTGACGCGCAGCGTTACGCCGCAGGACAGGGTTTTTGATCCAGCGCATTACATGGCCGGTGTGCGATTCGCTACGCTTGAATACGAACAATTTTCATTCAACGCCGATGTCCGATTGCACGCTGTGTGCGCTGAAGGCCGAGGACCACGCGACCGTTGTGCGCGTGAACGGCGACTTCGCGCTGCGCGAACGCTTTGCCGCGCTCGGCGTGCGGCCGGGCCGCACGATCCGCGTGGTGCGCCGGCTCGGCGGGCGCGGGCCGCTGCAGGTCCGGGTCGATCACACAGACCTCGTGCTGCGCGCGGCCGAGGCCGCGCAGATCGATGTCGAGGCGGAACGATGAGCGCGGTGCCCGCGCCAAGACCGCGGCCGCGCATCGCCGTGGTCGGCATGCCGAACACGGGCAAGTCGACGCTGTTCAATCGGCTGAGCGGCGTGCAGGCGCGCGTGGCCAACTGGCCCGGCATGACGGTCGACCTGTTGCGCGCGCGCGTGCTGCTGGGCGCGACGATGGTCGAGCTGGTCGACCTGCCCGGCATGTATTCGCTGCACGGCATGGGGGAGGACGAGCGCCTTGTGCGCCACTTCCTCACGCAGGAGCCCTTGACCGCGCTGCTGGTCGTCGTCAACGCTGCGCAACTGGAGCGACAACTGCCGCTGCTGCTGCAGCTGCGCGCGCTCGGCCGGCCGCTGGTGGTGGCGCTGAACATGGCCGACGAGGCGCGCCGGCTCGGCATCCGCATCGACTGCGAGAAGCTCGCGCGCGCATTGCGGGCGCCGGTGCATCTGGTGGACGCCAAGCACGGTCACGGCATCGCGCCGGTGCAGGAGGAATTGCGCAGGCTGCTCGGCAGCGCCGCACTCGAAGCAACCGATGCCGGCGCCGCCACGCGCGAGGACGCGCGTTTCGAGGAAGAGGCCGCGCGCATCGCCGCGGCCGCGATCGACGTTGCGCACGCGCTGCCGGCGCGGCTGACCGATCGCGTCGACCGCCTGCTGTTGCACCCGGTGTGGGGCGTTCCGCTGTTCTTCGTGCTGGTGCTGTTGCTGTTCGAGATCGTCTACGGCATCGGCCTGCCGCTGCAGGACGGCCTGCAGTGGCTGATCGATGCGGCGAAGAGCACGTGGATCGAGCCCGCGCTCGCCGCCGCGGCGCCGCCGCTGAGAAGTTTCGTGCTCGAGGGCGTGATCGACGGCGTCGGTACGGTCGTCACCTTCCTGCCGATCATCCTGGTGTTCTTCATCGCGATGGCGGTGGTCGAGGACAGCGGCTACCTGGTGCGGGTCGCCTTCCTGATGGACCGCTGGATGGCGCGGCTCGGGCTCGACGGCCGCGCGTTCGTGATGCAGCTGATGGGCATGGGCTGCAACGTGCCGGCGATCATGGGCACGCGCGTGCTGCGCTCGCGGCGGCAGCGGCTGCTGTCGATGCTGATCATCCCGTTCTCGCTGTGCTCGGCGCGCCTGCAGGTGCTGGTGTTCCTGGCGGCCGCCTTCTTCACGCGCGAGGTGGCGCCGTTCGTGATGCTCGCGCTTTACACGGCGAGCTTCGCGGTTGCGTTCGGCACCGCGCTCGTCTGGCGGCGCCGCTTCAGCGGCGACGAGCCGCTGGTGCTCGAGCTGCCGCCGTACCGCGTGCCGACGCTCAGGAGCCTGCTGGCGCAGGGCTGGCAGTCGTCGCGCCACTTTCTGGAGAGCGCAAGCGCCTTCATCCTCGGCGGCGTGCTGCTGATCTGGTGGCTCACCCACTACCCGTTCGACGCCGCGCCCGCCAGTGCGGACACGCTCGCCGGCCAGCTCGCGGCGTGGGTCGCGCCGGTGTTCGCGCCGATCGGCATCGACGCGATCCTGTCGATCGCGCTGCTGTTCGGCTTCGTCGCCAAGGAGATCGTTCTCGGCGGGCTCGCGGTGATCTACGGCGCCGGGCAGGACGAGCTGGGCCGCGTGCTTGCAGAGCGCCTCACGTGGCAGCAGGGCGCGAGCTTCATGCTGTTCACGCTGATCTACACGCCGTGCCTGTCGAGCGTGGCGACGATCTGGCGCGAATCGAAAAGCGCCGCGTTCACGCTGCTCGCGATCGCGTGGCCGCTCGCGGTCGCGTGGACCGCGAGCTTCGCCTTCTACTCGATCGCGTCGCCGGCCGCGCGTTGAAGCGCGGCGCGCGGCGGGCTACTCCATCGCGAGAGCGACCAGCACCAGCGCGGCGGTGAGCGCCTGGAAACCGACGCGCAGGAACATCCACTTCTCGCCGGACACGTGGCGCACCTCGCCGTCGACGGCCATGGTCGAAACGCCGCAGACGAACGAGTAGACGGTGGCTGCAAGGGCTACCAGGACAAGGAGCATCCACACACTCATGGCAACCTCCAGAGTGAATGAAGCAGCGATCGGCTGACCGCACTGCACTTGCTACGCCGTTCGAACCGGCAGCGCCTTGATCGGGATCATGTCGTCTCGGTTGGCGCGTCCCGCATCCGCGATGCACAGCGGTGTGCTGCAACGCGATGGCCTTTCTGCGCAGCCGATTTCGACTACGCGGCCGCATCGGCCTGCCGCAGCGCGCGGCGCAGGAAACCGTACTCGTCCTGTTCGAGTTCTTCGAGGCTCGTCTCGATCTCGCTCAACGTACGCTCCAGCTCGGGCAGCAGCACGTCCTGCAGCGCGCGCACGCGGCGCACGGTCTTGCGGTATTCGGCGTACAGGCGCGCGAGGTTGCCGGAGACGGCGGCCAGCTCGATCAGCTTCGCCATCACTGCGGCGAACGCACGCCGACACGCTTCCGCTTCGGGCGACGGATGCACCGCGGGCGGCGCGGCGGGCGCCTCGCCGATGACGTGCACGTCGAGCAGCGTGACGCCGAGCAAATCGTTGCGCTCGGTCGCGAGCGGCTGCTTCGCTACCGCGGCGGCATACACCTGCAGTCCGTTCAGCCCGTGGCGCGCGAGCGCGGCGGCCAGCCGCGCGCGCGCTTGCGCCTGCAGCGCAGCGAGTTCGCGCAGCGCCTCGCGCCAGCGCCGCACTTCGCCGAGCATGCGGCCGGCCAGCAGCAGGCACTTCTCGTCGAGGAACGCGTAGCCCTCGCGCATCGTGCGCCGCTCGTCCGCAAGCGCGATCGCGAGGCTGCGCGTCGGGGTGAACTCGCTCATTGGCTCAGACGGCGCTGCGCGACAGATGCTCGGCGATCTGGGCATCGGACAGTCGCGTCAACTCCGCCATCGGCAGCGCGCGCAGCAGCGTCCAGCCGGCTTCCATGCTCTGAGCGAGCGTGCGCGCATCCGCTTGATTGATCAGCCGCTGCTCGAACTCGGTGCCGAACGCGAGGTAGCGCCGGTCGGTCTCCGACAGCCCTTCCTCGCCGACCACGCTGGCGAGCACGCGCGCCTGCGTCGCCCGCGCGTACGCGGCGTAGAGCTGGCTCGCGAGCGCCGGATGATCGGGATGGGTGTAGCCCTTGCCGGTGCCGTCCTTCATCAGTCGCGACAGGCTCGGCAGCACGTTGATCGGCGGATAGACGCCGGCGCGGTCGAGTTCGCGCGACAGCACGATCTGTCCTTCGGTGATGTAGCCCGACAGGTCGGGGATCGGATGGCCGATGTCGTCGCTCGGCATCGTCAGGATCGGTAGCTGCGTCAAGGTTCCCGTCTTCTTCCCGTCCTCGCCGTGCACGCAGCCGGCGCGCTCGTACAGCGTGGCGAGGTCCGAATACATGTAGCCGGGAAAGCCCTTGCGCCCGGGTACTTCACCCTTCGCACCCGCGACCTCGCGCAGCGCCTCGCAATAGTTGGTGAGATCGGTGACGATCACCAGCACGTGCAACCCTTCCTCGAACGCGAGGTACTCGGCCGCGGTCAGCGCGAAGCGCGGCGTCAGCAGCCGCTGCGTCGACGAATCGCTGGCGAGGTTCAGGAACAGAGCGGCGCGTTCGAGCGCGCCGCTTTGTTCCAGCGAGCGGCGGAAGTAGTCGGCGGTCGTGTACGGTACGCCGATGCCGCAGAACACGATCGCGAATTCGTTCGCCTCCGCGCCCGGCAGCCGCGCGTGTGCGGCGATCTCGACCGCGATACGGTCGTGCGGCAGCCCGCCGCCGGAAAAGATCGGCAGCTTCTGCCCGCGCACCAGGCTGTTCATCAGATCGATCGCACTGACGCCCGTTTCGATGAACGCGCGCGGCGTGGCGCGCGCGACCGGATTCAGCGGCAGCCCGTCGACGCGCAGCGTCTTCTTGATCGCCAAGGGCGGGCCGCCGTCGATGACCTGGCCGACGCCGTTGAACACGCGGCCGAGCACACCGGGGCCGACGCCGAATTCGATCGGCGTGCCGAGGAAGCGCACCACGGTCTCGCCGAGGCCCAGCCCCGCGCTCGAATCGAGCAGCTCGATCGTCACGTACCGCTCGTCGAGCGCGGCGACGCGGCCGAGCCGGGCGCGGCCCCGCGCGTCGAGCACCTCGACCGCCTCGGCGAGCCCGATCTCGAGCGTGCGCCGCAGGAACAGCAGCGGGCCGTCGATCTTCACGGCCGCTTGATGGACGGTGACGCGGGATTTCATTGCCCTCACCCTCGGTCCCTCTCCCACTGATGTGGGAGAGGGAAGAAAGGCCCCCTCGCCCGCATCAGCGGGAGAGGGTTGGGGGTGAGGGCCTGCGACCACGACAAGCGATTAGACCGCACCGGCCGCCTCCGCATTCACGAGCGACGCGAACGCCGCTTCGACGCGCGCTTCGAGCGCGGCGAACCGGTCGAGAGCATCCTCGCCGATGTCCTCGCTCATCCGCGCCAGCGGCCGCATGACGTCAAGCTGCGCGATCGCCTCGGGGCTGGCGCCCTGCGCGAGCGCGTGCTGCGCCAGCTCGATGAAGTGCGCCAGCAGCCGCATCAGGCACGCCTGCCGCTGCGGGCTGCAGGTGCGGTCGACCGGGGAGAACGCCGACTGGCGCAGGAACGCCTCGTTGACGAGTTCCGCGCACGCCAGTGCCAGCCGCTGCCGCGCCGGCAGCGCGTCCTTGCCGATGATGCGCGCCATCCGTTCGAGCCGCGCCTGCTCGTCGAGCAGCGTGAGGAACTTGCGCCGCAGCTCGAGCCATTCGTTCTCGCCGCTGGCGGCGCGCGTGCGTGCGGTCGGCACGCTCGAATAGACGTTCTGCCACCACACCGCCATGTCGAGCGAATCTTCCGAATACGACTGCAGCGGATTGACCGCCGGATAGAAGCGCGCCTGCGCGCGCCTGGCGTCCAGCGCCCAGAAGCTGCGCACGTAGCGCTTGGTGTGGCTGGTCACCGGCTCGGAGAAGTCGCCCGACGGCGGCGAGATCGAACCGAGCAGCGTGACCGAGCCGATGTCGCCCGCGAGCGTGCGCACCTTGGCCGCGCGCTCGTAGAAATCCGCCAGCCGCGACGACAGGTAATTCGGGTAGCCGCCTTCACCCGGCAATTCGCCGAAGCGGCCCGACACCTCGCGCAGCGCCTCGGCCCAGCGCGACGTCGAGTCCGCCATCAGCGCGACGTGCAGCCCCTGGTCGCGGAAAGACTCGGCCACCGTGACCGCGGAATAGATGCTCGCCACGCGCGCCGCCACCGGCATGGTCGACGTGTTGGCGATGATCACCGTGCGCTCCCTCAGCGGGCGGCCGGTTCTCGGGTCCTCGAGCTGCGGGAATTCCTCCAGCACGCCGGCCATCTCGTTGCCGCGTTCGCCGCA
>JAKOQB010000149.1 GCA_029778535.1 Pseudomonadota bacterium
CAACTCGGCCCACGGCACGATCTGCTGCATCGTCGCCAAAAACAGATCGCGCTTGGTCGGCCGCCGGTATTGCTCGAATCCGGCGCCTTGATCGGCCGCCACGGCCAGGGTCTGCTGTCTCATGCACGGCTCCGCTGCGTCAAACCAGCAACTCGTAACGCGCCACCTCCGCTTTGGTGGACTTGTTCAGCATTGCCTTAACGCGCACGAGGCCGTCGTCGGCGGCGAGCGCGGGCGACGCGGCGATCGCGCCGGCGGCGATCAGCAAGGCAATGGCGGTGCGGATGATCTGCTTGAACATGGGTTCCTCCTCAATGGGTTGACGATGGGTTGGATTCACGCACGGCGCGCTGCCACGGCCAGTGGCCTTCGAGCTCGAGCGCGAGGCTCCAGCTCAGAAACGTGCGGATCGCGACGATCACCGCCAGCACCTGCACGCTTTCCATCGTCGGGGTGAACGCGACCGTGCGCACGATGTCGGCGGCGACCAGCACCTCGAGCCCGAGCAGGATCGCGCGGCCGAGGTCCTGCCGATAGCGCGCGAGCCGCTCGGCGCGTACGCCCGCGCGCGGCAGCAGATAGCGCGCGCTCGCCACCAGCAGGCCGCCGACGATCAGCATCACGCCGGCGACTTCGGCCGCGGTGCCTGAGATCTCGATGAATTCGCGCACCGACATCTCGGCTCCCGTCACGCCAGCGCGTGCGTCGGCGTTGCGGCCGCGTGCGCGGGCAGCTTCAGTTGCGCGGCGAGCAGGATCGATGTGCCAAGTGCGATCGCCACACCGGCCACGACCGCGCCCCAGCCCGGACCATCGAAGACCTGGCCAAGCACGGCGGCACCAACCAGACCGCCGAGGAAATAGCTGGCGAGGTAGATGCCGTTGGCCGAGGCGCGGTCAGTGGTCGCGGCACGACCGACGAAGCCGGTCGTCGTGGCCTGGGCGAAGAACGTACCGGCGGCGACCAGCACCATGCCGGACAGCACCGCGGGCAGGCTCGGCAGCACCAGCAGCGGCAGGCCGAGCAGTGCGATCACCAGCCCGCCGATACACGCGGGCCGCACGCCGAAGCGCGCGACCAGCTTGCCCGCGATCGGGGTGGTCAGCATCGGCGGCGCGAACACGAAGTAGACGAAGCCGAGCGTCATCGGGGCGAGCTCGAGCGGCGGCCGCCGCAGCACGAAGTTCACGTACGTGAACACGCCGAGAAACACGAACAGGATCAGGAAGCCGAGCGCGAACGCGACGCGCAGCGCCGGGTTGCGCAGGTGCTCCGCGTAGACCGACCACGGCGAGCGCGCGCCCGCGATCGGCATCAGCATCGACGGCGTGCGCGACAGCGTGAAGTAGACGAGCGCGGCGCCGGCCAGATTCAGCCCCGCGAACACGTAGAAATTGCCGGCGATGCCGAGCGTGTCGGCCAGCGCCGCCGACATCAGGCGGCCGAACAGGTTGCTCGCGACGTTGCCGGTGATGTAGGCGGCGAACGCGGCGGCGACCTCGCGCTCGCTGCAATGCTCGGCCAGATACGCGAGCATCAGCGTGAACGCGGCGGACATGCACAAGCCCTGCGCGATGCGCAGCGCGGTGAACACCTTCAGATCCGGCGCCACCGCCAGCAGGGCGGTGGGGATCGCAAGCAGTGCCAGGCTGACGAAGATGCCGCGCCGGCGATCGATCCGGCTGCTGAAGAACGCGACCACCAGCCCCGAGATGGCCATGCCGATCGTGCTGGCGTTGACCGCGAAGCCCATCGCGGCCGGCGTGACGCGGTACGCGGCCGCGAGCGACGGCAGGATCGCCTGCGTGGCGAAGAGATCCACCAGCGTCAGGAACGCGGTCAGGCCGATCAGCAGCCGGCGCAGCAAGGCGGTCGCGGCAGTGTCGGGCGGTGCGCCAGGGATCGCGCACACGTCGGTGTGGGAAGACATGGCAGTCGGCAGTGGTCAGTCGGCAGTGGGCGGTGGGCAGTGGGCAGTGGGCAGTGGGCAGTGGGCAGTGGGCAGTGGGCAGTGGGCAGTGGGCAGTGGGCAGTGGGCAGTGGGCAGTGGGCAGTGGGCAGTGGGCAGTGGGCAGTGGGCAGTGGGCAGTGGGCAGTGGGCAGTGGGCAGTGGGCAGTGGGCAGTGGGCAGTCGGCAGCCGCACTGCCACCGCAGCCGCGCAGTCGCTAACGACTGCCGACCGCCGACTGCCGACTTCCTGCCTCACATCATGTGTTCGTTCATCTTGTCCTCGGTGCGGAACAGATCGAACGCCCAGATCACGACCGGCGTCTTGCCGTGGTTCTGCCACCAGTGCGACGTCGGCGCCTTTTCGGCGGTGACATCGCCCGCCTTGTGCACGATCGGCACCGCGCAGGTGCTCGCGTGCTCGGTGATCTCGCCGGTGGCGATCAGCAGCAGTGCGGGGCGATCGGCATGGCTGTGCCAGGGAACGATGCCGCCCGGCTGGATCTCGAGCTTGCGGCCGCGGAACAGGCGTCCCTTGACCTGGACGCTCGGTTCGTTCGCGACGTCGAGCGTGTTGATCACGACATCGGTGACGCCCTTGGCCGCGTGCCCGGCATTCTTCGCACCCTGCCCGTCGGGGACGCGCTTGTCGGCCGGGCATTCGCCCGCCAGCGCGGCGCCCGCCGCGAATGAAAGGGCGCCGGCGATCAGTCCGATCAGCGCCTGCTTGCGCCAGCGGGGACGTTGCTTCAGGTTGGTGCTCATCGCGATTTCTCCTTCGTCGAGAACTCCCGCGGCCACCGCGGCCGCGGACATCGGTCGCAGCACCAGCCCGTGCCGGCGAATTCGGGTGGAGCGACAGGAAGCTGCTCTCACGAGCCCGTGGCTTGAGCGTCCCCCGATCGGCCGTCACCCGGCCAGCGCTGCGTTGCGTGATTGGTCACGACAACGCGGCGAATCTTTCAGGGACGATCAGAAAAGAATGCGATGACGCGCGCGTAAGAATTCGCGCGTCGATTGCGACGCGCGGCGCGCCCGATGCTCAGGCGCGCACGTGCAGGTCGTCGCCGCCGAACTCGAGGTCGAGCGGCTCGATCACGACCTGCTTCGCGCCCGCCTCGACGCGGCCGGCGACGTGGGCACGCACGCCGCAGCGCGCGGCGATGTCGACAGTGCGCTGCGCGTCGCTCGCATCGACGTACAGCGCAAAGCCGGCGCCCATGTTCAGGTTGCCGTAGGCCTCGCGCGCGTCGGCGCCGATCTCGCGTTGCATGAACGCGAGCACCGGCGGCACCGGCGGCAGCTTCGAAATGCGATAGGCGAAGGAACCGGGATGGCGCATCAGCTTGCGCCAGCCGTGGCCGGTGATGTTGGCGCAGTAGTGCGGCACGATGCCCGCGGCGGCGAGCGCCTCCGTCACCGGCGAATAGAGCAGCGTCGGCACCAGCAGCGCTTCGCCGAATGTCATGCCGTCGGCCAGCCGCGTCGCGTAGCCGCCGGGCAATCGCCCGGCCAGTTTGCGCGCGAGCGAAATGCCGTTGGCGTGGATGCCGCTCGATTCGAGCAGCACGATCGCATCGCCCGCCGCGAGCTTGTCTCCGAGCGTCAGGCGCGATTTCGGCCGCACGATGCCGACGCACGAGGCCGCCAGATCGATCCTGCCCTCGGCGATCACGCCGGCGAGCGCGGGTGTCTCGCCGCCGCCCCAGGCCACGCCGCAGCGATCGCACGCGGCCTTCCAGCCCTCGACCAGATCGCGCGCGCGCGCCGCGTCGTCGAACCAGTCGCTGCCGCCCGCGGCCCAGTAGGCGTGCACCGCCACCGGCGTGGCGCCGACCGTGATGAGGTCGTTGATCGCCATCGCCAGCGTGTCCTGCGCGATCTGATCGTAGTACGTGCGGCCGCTGCCGACGCCGATGAGTGCCCGCATCGCGTCCGCCACCAGCGCCTTGGTGCCGAGGCATTCGGTGATCGACGCCAGATGGAAATCGCCGCAGTCGATCACGTACGCCGACTCGCCGCGCGACGCCGCGACTTCGGTCAGGCCGTGACGCGCGAGGTTGCCCGCCGTTTCCGCGGCCGCCCGCTGCGCGAGGATCTTCAGCGGATCGATCTTCGCGTAGTCGACGCCGGCTTGCTGGTAGTTGAGGGACATGTGAGTCGGCAGTGGGCAGTCGGCGGCAGTGGGTGCACGCGCGACGGATTCTCTCATCTTCGTCGCTCGTTCAGGTCGATCGACGGCGTGCTGCCGACTACACTCCCGCCGATGAAGCTCCTCACGTCTCAGCGCGCGCAGACCGGCCCGTGGATCGGCGGCGGCGGCGCGCTGCCGGCGCGCGGGTACTGCAACCAGGCGTGAGCATGCCGCCGCAGTTGGAAGTCGGCGGCGCTGCGCGACAGCTCGCGCTGGACCTGCTGCAGCCGCTGCAGCCGTCGCTCGACAACTTCGTGCCGGGCCGCAATGCCGAGGCGCTCGCGGCGCTGCGCCGCGCCGCGCGCCTTGCCGCGCGCGAGCGGATCATCTACCTGTGGGGCGAGCCGGGCAGCGGGCGCACGCACCTGCTGACGGCGCTCGCGTCCGCCCCGCGCGCGTATGCCTGGTCGCCGGTGACCGCGCCCGAGCAGCCGGGTCTGGCGCTGGTCGACGATGTCGACGCGCTCGACGGTGGCGCGCAGATCGCGCTCTTCAACCGCCTGAACGCGGTGCGCGAGCGCGCCGACGCCGCGTGCGTGATCGCAGGCCCCGTGCCGCCCGCGCAACTGGCGCTGCGCGACGACCTGCGCACGCGCCTGGCGTGGGGACTGGCGTATCAGATTCATGCGCTGACCGACGCGGAGAAGACCGAAGCGCTCGCCGCGCATGCTACCGCGCGCGGCGTGACGCTGCCGACCGACGTGATCGGCTGGATGCTCACGCACCTGCCGCGCGACATGCGCACGCTGGTGGCCGCGCTCGACGCGCTCGACGCCTGCGCACTGGCGTGCAAGAAGCCGCTGACGCTGCAGCTTGCGAAGGAAGCGCTTGCGCCGCAGCCGCGTTGAAGGCGCACGTAGAATCGCGGCACGATGAAGCTGGCGCTGTTCGATCTGGACCGCACGCTGCTGCCGATCGACAGCGCGGACACGTGGTCGCACTTCCTGGTGCAGGAAGGCGGCCTCGATGCCGCAGGCTACGGCGCGCGCATCCGCGCCTTCGCCGAAAGCTACGCGGCGAACCGCTTCGACGCCGATGCCTATCAGGATTTCCAGATGGAGCTGCTGGCGCGCTTTCCACGCGGGCAGCTCGAGCACTGGCGTGCGCGCTTCATGCGCGAACAAGTGGCGCCGCACATGCGGCCGGAGGCGCAGACGCTGATCGACGCACACCGGCGCGACGGCTTCGTCGCGGTGATGGTGACCGGCACCAACGCATTCGTCACCCGGCCGATCGCGGCCGCGTTCGGCCTCGAGCACCTGCTGGCGGTGCAGCCGGAGGAAATCGACGGCCGCTTCACCGGCCGCTATGTCGGCACGCACACGCACCAGCACGGCAAGGTACGCGCGGTCGAGGCGTTCGTCGCCGCGCGCGGGCTTTCGCTCGCCGCCTGCGACGACAGCGTGTTCTACAGCGATTCGATCAACGACCTGCCGCTGCTCGAACGCGTGCAGCGCCCGGTGGCGACCAACGCCGAACCGCGGCTGCGCGCGGTGGCGGCCGCGCGCGGCTGGCCGACGCTGCAACTGTTCGCTTGCGCCGACCGATGATCAAGCGCTTGGTCGAACGGGTACAGACGCTGTTCACGCGCAAGAGCGCGCGCGTGAAGAAGGAGCCGAAGCGCTATCCGGCCGCCGACCACCGGATCGACCGCGCGCTGGTGTCGCGCTCGGCGGTGCGCGTGTGCGAGACCTTGCAGAAGGCGGGCTTCGACGCGTACATCGTCGGCGGCGCGGTGCGCGACCTGCTGCTGGGCGTAGCGCCGAAGGACTTCGACGTCGCGACCAACGCGACGCCGGAGCAGGTGAAGTCGCATTTCCGGCGCGCGATCATCATCGGCCGCCGCTTTCGCCTCGTGCACGTGATGATGGGGCCGGAAACGATCGAGGTCTCCACGTACCGCGCTCCGGTGGGCGAGGAGGTCGCCACCGACGAGCACGGCCGCGTGCTAGCCGACAACGTGTTCGGCCAGCGGCACGAGGACGCGGCGCGCCGCGACTTCACGATCAATGCGATGTACTACGACCCGACCACCGAGACGCTGCTCGACTATCACGACGGATTGAAGGACGTGCGGCGCAAGCGGCTGCGCATGATCGGCGATCCGGAGGCGCGCTATCGCGAGGATCCGGTGCGGATGCTGCGCGCGGTGCGCTTCGCGGCCAAGCTCGGCTTCGAGATCGATGAAGCCACGCGCGCGCCGATCGCGCGCCTGGCCGGGCTGATCGAAAACGTGCCGGCGGCGCGCGTGTTCGACGAGATGCTGAAGCTGCTGACCAGCGGGCACTCGGTCGCGTGCATCACGCGGCTGCGCGCCGAGGGACTGCACCACGGCCTGCTGCCGCTGCTGGACGTGATCCTGGAGCAGCCCGAGGGCGAACGCTTCGTGATGCTGGCGCTGTCGCGCACCGACGAGCGCGTCCGAGCCGGCAAGCACATCGCGCCGGGTTTCCTGTTCGCCACGCTGCTGTGGCACGAGGTGCTGAAGCGCTGGAAGGAACGCGAGGCGCGCGGCGAGCACCGCATCCCGGCGCTCGATGCGGCGATCGACGACGTGCTGGACGCGCAGACGGAGAAGCTCGCGATCCAGCGCCGCTACACGTCCGACATGCGCGAGATCTGGATGCTGCAGCCCAGGTTCGAGCGCCGCCACGGCGGCGCGCCGTACAAGCTGCTCGAGCATCTGCGGCTGCGCGCCGGGTATGATTTTCTGCTGCTGCGCTGCGCCGCGCAGGAGGCGCCGGCCGAGCTGGGCGACTGGTGGACGCGCTTCATGCACGCGCCGGCCGAGGAGCGCGAGCAACTGGTGGCGAGCGCGCGCGCCCTGCAGCCGGCCGGCGTCGCGCGCCGGCGGCGGCGGCGCCGGCGCGGCCATGCGGCCGTCGCCGTCCCGCCGCCGGCGTAGCAGCCGGCGGCACGATCGACAGTCAGGCGGTGGGGGAGACGTGAAGCGACGCGCATACATCGGCCTCGGCGCCAACCAGGGTGACGTGATGGAAACCGCGCACGCCGCGATCGAGGCGATCCGCTCGATCGAGCGCTGCGATTTCGTCTCCGCCTCGCCCTTCTACCGCTCCGCGCCGATCGACGCCGAAGGCCCCGACTTCATCAACGCGGTGGTCGCGGTCGATACGCTGCACGATCCGTACGCGCTGCTGCTGCACCTGCTCGATCTGGAGATCATGCTCGGCCGCAAGCGGCGGATGCCCAACGCGCAGCGCAACGCGCCGCGCAAGGTCGACCTCGACCTGCTGCTGATGGGCAACCTGATCCTGCTGTCGACGCCGCTGGCGCTGCCGCACCCGCGCCTGCATCAGCGCGCGTTCGCGCTGCGGCCGCTGGTCGATCTGGCGCCCGAGATCGAGATCCCGGGCCTCGGCCCGGCGGCCCGGTATCTGCGCGCGGCGGCGGACCAGCGCGTCACGCCCTGGGCGGCGCGCTGAACGCGGCCGCCCGACCCACCCGCCCGCTTCGCCTTGCCGTGCTGCCCGCGCGCTATCGCCACATCGTGATCGAAGGGCCGATCGGCGCCGGCAAGACGTCGCTTGCGCGCAAGCTGGCGCGCAAGGTCAACGCACGGCTGCTGCTGGAGCAGCCGGAAGCCAATCCGTTCCTGGAGCGCTTCTATCGCGATCGGGCGCGCTATGCGCTGCCGACGCAGCTCTTCTTCCTGTTCCAGCGCGCGCGACAACTGGCGGAACTCGCCCAGCTCGACCTGTTCCAAGCGCACGTGATCGGCGACTTCCTGCTCGACAAGGACCGGCTGTTCGCGCAACTGACGCTCGGCGACGACGAGCTCGCGCTGTACGAGCGGATCCACGCGCAGCTCGCGCCGCAGGCGCCGGTGCCGGATCTGGTCGTCTACCTGCAGGCCGACGCCAACACGCTGATCGAGCGCGTCGCCCGGCGCGGCAATCCGGTCGAGGCCGGCATCACCGGCGATTACCTGCGCGCGCTGGGCGACAGCTACGCGCGTTTCTTCCACCGGTACGACGCCGCGCCGGTGCTGGCGGTCAACACCGAAAACCTGAACCCGGTCGACAGCGACGACGATTTCGCGCTGCTGCTGTCGCGCATCGAGCGAATGCGCGGGCGGCGCGAGTACTTCAACGTGGGAGCGACCCTCGCATGAGCACGCACCCGACCGAAGCCCCGGCCCCCGCGCGCAAGCCGATGACGCTGCCGCGCCTGCGCGAGATGCACGAGCGCGGCGAGCCGATCGCCATGCTGACCTGCTACGACGCGAGCTTCGCCGCGCTGCTGGACGCGTGCGGCGTCGACTGCGTGCTGGTCGGCGATTCCCTCGGCATGGTGATGCAGGGCGAGCGCTCCACGCTGCCGGTCACGCTCGAGCACATGGCGTATCACACGCATTGTGTCGCCAACGCGGTGCGCAGCGCGTGGCTGATCGCCGACATGCCGTTCGGCAGCTACCAGGGCTCGCCGCAAACAGCGCTCGACTCGGCGGTGAAGCTGATGCAGGCCGGCGCGCAGATGGTCAAGCTCGAGGGCGGCGCGTGGCTTCAGCCCACGATTTCGTTCCTGGTCGAGCGCGGCATCCCGGTGTGCGCGCACCTCGGGCTGACGCCGCAGTCGGTGCACGCGCTCGGCGGCTACCGGATCCAGGGCAAGAGCGAGGAAAGCGCCGCGGAGCTGAAGCGCGACGCGCTGGCGGTGCAGAGCGCCGGCGCGTCGATGGTGGTGCTCGAACTGATGCCGGCGCTGCTGGCGACCGAGCTGACGCGGCTGCTGTCGATCCCGACCATCGGCATCGGCGCCGGCAACATGTGCGCCGGGCAGGTGCTGGTGCTGCACGACATGCTCGACATCTACCCCGGCAGGAAACCGCGCTTCGTGCGCAACTTCATGGCCGGCGCACCCAGCATCCGCGCCGCGATCGAGACCTACGTGACGGCGGTCAAGCAGCGCACTTTCCCGGGGCCGGAACACGCCTACTGAATCGTGATCCGTGATCCGTGATTCGTTGGTCGTTGACGGAGAACGAGCCACCGCCGTATAGAATCCGCCGCGCGCAGGGCGGTGCCGCACCCGCGCGGAGGCGCAGATGAAAGTCGTCCACACCATTCAGGAGTTGCGCGACCAGTTGCGCGGGCAGCTGCGCGTCGCCTTCGTTCCGACGATGGGCAACCTGCACGATGCCCATCTGGCGCTGATGAAAATGGCGCACCAGCACGGTGATCCGGTGGTGGCGTCGATCTTCGTGAACCGGCTGCAGTTCGGGCCGAACGAGGATTTCGACAAGTACCCGCGCACGCTGGCCGAGGACATCGACAAGCTGCAGAAGCAGAATCTCGTTTACGTCCTGTTCGCGCCGAACGAAAAGGAGATGTACCCGGAGCCGCAGGAATACCGCGTGCAGCCGCCGCACGACCTCGGCGACATCCTGGAGGGCCACTTCCGCCCCGGCTTCTTCGTCGGCGTGACGACCGTGGTGCTGAAGCTCTTTTCCTGCGTGCAGCCGAAGGTGGCGGTGTTCGGCAAGAAGGACTATCAGCAACTGATGATCGTGCGGCAGATGTGCCGCCAGTTCGCGCTGCCGACCGAGATCATTCCGCACGAAACAGTGCGCGACCCCGACGGCCTGGCCATGTCGTCACGCAACCGGTTTCTCAGCCCGGCCGAGCGCAAGGAAGCGCCGCGCATGGCCCGCGTGCTCAACCACGTGCGCGACCGGCTGCGCGCCGGCGAGCACGATGTCACCGCGATCGAAGCCGAAGCACAACGGGAACTTGCCGGCCACGGCTGGAAAGTCGATTACGTATCGGTGTGCCGCCAGCGCGACCTGAAGGCGCCGACGCCGCCTGAAGTCAAAGCCGGCGAACCGCTGGTCGTGCTCTCGGCCGCGAAGCTCGGCACCACACGGCTGATCGACAACCTCGAGATCTAGGCTGCGACGCGCCGCTGCGCGCGCGACCTGCGCCGCTGGGCCAGCAGCAGCGCGCCGATCGCGGCCGCCGCCAGCAGCAGCG
Source organism: Pseudomonadota bacterium (assembly GCA_029778535.1). Classification (GTDB taxonomy): domain Bacteria; phylum Pseudomonadota; class Gammaproteobacteria; order Burkholderiales; family Burkholderiaceae_F; genus JAKOQB01. The sequence goes on from JAKOQB010000149.1 coordinate 10,133, forward strand.
AAGCCGGCTCGGCAACGGCCTGCGGGAAGCCGCGGATTTCGCCGCCGCCGAACTTCGACGTATGGACGTTGAAGTACGCCCGCCCGGAAGCGAGCCCGGCCAGCAGAGCCGCCTGCGCTCCGGCGGTCGTGCCGCCGTTGGCGGTGATGAAGGCCGGGTTCCAGCTCGACGCCAGCGTCAGGTCGAATGTCCGGTCGTAGGTGCCCGCCGTCACGCCCAGCGGGAATCCGGTGAAAGTCGGCAACTGCGTCGCGACGCCGGCGTTGCCTGCACCGGAGGAAGCCGTGCAGCAGTGAATATGTGCAGCGGTCGTCGTCCCCGTCAGCCCCGAAAAGCTGGCCTGCACCCGCATCGTGTTCAGCACGTCGTCGATCGTCAGCAGCAGGCTGCCGGTACCGGGCGAGGCGTTGGGCGGCGACTCCGCCGCGCCGCTCAGGCTGGCGGTGTACGAGATGATCGCGGCGAACGAGAGCTGCGCGTACAGCACTGCCGCCAGCGCCAGCGTGCAGGAAAGCGGTCGCGTGATGCGCATCGTGGTCCCTCCCGTGGCGCAGGAGCGCGCCGGACGGAACCGAAGCAAGACCCGTGCGCGCGTTCAAAGTGGATTGATTCTTTGCGAAATTGCGTACCCTGCCGCCGGGATCCGCGGCTGCGCTGTAAATTCCGTCGACAGCAGATGGCGACCCAAACGGCTGCGCGGACTTTCAGCGGAACAGGCGGACCCGAGATGCAAGGCTGCGCCGACGTCGACCGCAGATTCGTAGCGTCCGAGGACGCGCAGATCTCGATCTTCGACTTGGGTTTTCTGCATTCCGACGCGACCTACGACGTCGCGCATGTGTGGCAGGGCAAGTTCTTCCGCCTCGACGATCACCTCGACCGCTTCGAGGCTGGCCTCGCCGCGCTGCGGCTCGACTCCCGCATTTCGCGCGGCAAGATGCACGCGATACTGCAGGAGTGCCTGGCGCGCGCGCCACGACCGACTCCGGCAGGCCGCGCTGCGCGGCGCGCACGCGCGCAGGAATGGGCGCGTCTTCGACATGGCAACCGCGGCGCAGGAGCCGCGCGGCCACGCCGATCACCGTGAACGCGGTCGTCAGGAAGGCCGCGACCACGGTTTGCTGGAAGTGGTGCGGGAACGGCGGATTGAAGGTGACCGCGAGCAAGTCGGTCGGCGTCCCGATGATCGAGATCCTCGGATAGACCCCGCACCGCGTGCCGAGGTACAGGCCCTCGGGCACGGCGATGCAGGCGGCGAGCCCGATCGTGAACGCGGGTGGCAGGAATTGGAACGCGATGATGAACGCAAACTGTAGCCGCGACAGCAGGACGGGATCGAGCGTCATCGCCGTTCAGACGGGGCGCGCTTCGGCAGGTTCGAAACGGCAGGCGCTACGGCGCGCTGCGGAGAACGGCGCCGCCGAACCGCGCGCAAGCGCGCTGTCGCGGCGCGCTCATATCTTTGTGCGAGGGGCCGCGTGCTGCGCATCGGGGCACGCGCACGTGGATACTCGTTCGTGCGCGCGCGGCATACTGACGGTGATTTCGAGCCCGCGATGGCCTGGGGGAGAAGATGTTCACCGGAAAATGGTTCGACGAAACCCGCGTGGGCGACGCCTTCGCCACGTCGCTTACGGTCACCGAAACACACCTCGTACTCGCCGCGGGCCTGTTCGGCGACTTCAATCCGCTGCACGTCGACGACGCGCACGCGACCAAGTCGCGCCTCGGGGGCCGGGTGCTGCACGGTCCGTTCACGAGCGCGCTGATTTCGGCGCCCGCGGGCATGTACTTTCACGGCACCGCGATCGCGTACCTGGAACACAACTGCCGCTTCAAGGCGCCGGTGCGCCCCGGCGACACGCTCAAGACCACGTGGACGATCACCGAGCGCCTCGACAAACCGGCGCACGACGGCGGCATCGTCGTGATGCGCGCCCGCTGCGAGAACCAGCACGGCGACCTCGTGGCCGAAGCCGACGGCAAGATGCTGGTGGCGAACCGGCGCTGAGCATTCCGCCGCGCCGCGCGGCCGTTTTGCGTTGCCGAGCGCGGGATCGAAGAAACCCTGGTTGCCGCCGCAGTACGCGCCCGGATCGCGCGACCCGTCATGGCAGTCCCGGCACCGATTCGGCACCTTCTCGTTCAGCAACTTCGGCACCACCGAGCCGTGCGGGCTGTGGCAGTCGGAGCAGACCACGTCGTTCTTGCTGTGCCGGCCCGAATCCCGCAACACGAGCTTGCGGTTGCCGTCGTGGCAGGTCAGGCACACGGCGGATTTGTCGCCAGCCGTCATCGACTTGCCGAAATTGCGCGGCGGCCGGAACTTCTGCGGGTGCTTCAGATGCTCGGTCGCATCACACGGATTCGAAGGCGCCAAGGCGCCGACGACGCGCAACTGCGCGTGAGGCGTCGCGACCCCTTGCCGCTGCTCGCACAGGGCGGGGAGTCCTGCGGCCGCGGATGATCGGCACCCGGATCGAGCGCGCCGGTGTTAGTGTGCGCGTCCGTTCGGCTTGATCGGATGGAGGCGGGTTTCGAAATGAGCGACAGCGTCAACCGTTGGACCGTTCGCGGCGTCGCCACCTTGCTGATCGTCGGCGTCGTCGCATTCGTTGCGCTCGGCGCGGGCAGCATCGTCGCGTGGGATTACTCCAACAGCGACCGGTTCTGCGCCACGGTCTGCCATTCGGTGCACCCGGAGGAAAGCCGCGCGCATGCGACCTCCGTGCACGCGAACGTCAAGTGCGTCGAGTGCCACATCGGCCGGGTATCGACCCTGCACATGGTTGCGCTGAAGCCCGAGCACGCGAAGGAACTGTGGGGCATGATCGTCGGCTACCAGCGCCCGCTGGTAGCGACCACGCTGCAGCCCGCGCGCGAGAACTGCGAAGGCTGCCACTGGCCGCAGGCGCGGCAGTACGACAGCGTGGCGGTGTTCAAGCACTACGCGACCGACGCCGCCAGCACCGAAAGCGCGACGCGCATCGTGCTGCACACCGCGGTCGGCGAGGTACGCGAACACAGGGCGCGCCCGATCCACTGGCACATCGACAACGAGGTGCTGTTCTATTCGCCCGATCCGCAGCGGCGCGTGATTCCCTGGGTGCAGGTCAAGCGCGCGGACGGCACGACCGCGACCTACGTCGACGCGACGGCCAAGCCTTCGGCCGCGGACCTGCAGAAGAATCCGCCGCGGCGAATGCAGTGCTTCGACTGCCACAACGAGGTCGGCCATCCGTTCCCGAATCCCGCGGACGAGGTCGACCAGGCGATCGCGCTGGGCGAGATCGATCGCAGCCTGCCGTCGATCAAGGCGCGCGCCGTCGCGCTGATCGCGCGGGCTTCGAAACTCTATGGCGAGCCGAAGGACCTGGCGCCGAAGATCGAGAAGCTGATCGCCGAGTCGGCGCCGAAGGACGCTCAGTCCGACGAGGCGAAGGCAAAGGAGAAGAAGTTCGCCGCAGCGATGACGCGGATCCTGCTGGCGAGTTCATTCACGCGGCCGGACCTGAGCTGGAAGGCGTTTCCGAATCACACCGGGCACAAGGATTTCCCGGGCTGCTTCCGCTGCCACGACGGCAAGCACCTGAACGAAAAGGGCGAGGCGATCCGCCTGCAGTGCACCATGTGCCACGACCTGCCGCAGGTGCGGGTCGAAGGCGGCAAGGGATCGGTGCCGTCGACGGTGATGGCGGGCCTGGCGCCGCCGGCCAGCCACGAGGCGCCGAACTTCATGCGCGATCACTACACGCGCATCGACGACACCTGCTCGGCCTGCCACGGCAAGCTCGACTTCGGCCGCGACGGCGGCAACTTCTGCGCCAACCCGGCGTGCCACGGGCGCAAGTACCCGGGGCTGGGCGCAAGTGCGAATTCCTGATGCCCGCCGGCCCCGGGGCGCAGGGGCGGCGACGCCCATGATCGGCGGCGGATGCGCCGCGGGACAGGCGATCGTTGCTGCGGAATGAGCGTCAGCTCACGGTGGCAAGGCACGGCGGCAAGAAGGTGCGGCGCATCGACCGGGCCGAATTCGTCTGCCGCTTCCTGCAACACGTGCTTCCGATCGGCTTCGAACGCATCCGCCACTATGATCGGCGCAGCCCAGCGTGCGCACGCCGGTATCGCCCTTGTGTCGCTCGATGATTCGTCCGAAGGTCTTCCCGGCACGAACTCCATGGCCCGCGCGAACAGCGTCTTGCCCTCGTCATGCGTCACCCCGGGTCGTTCAAAACCGCGAGCATCGCAAACCGGCCATCCGAAACTCAAATCGCGGACACCCATGAATCGATCGAAACCCGCGTCAGCACAGGCTTCGCGGCCCGCTGGCAGCAAATGAACCGGACCCCTACTGAGCACGCATAACTCGTAGTTCCAGCGGCCGCGCGAAAGCGCGCCGCTGAACCGGAGCGTTGAAGAGCGATCTGGCTGCTCCTCGCCGAACATCGACATGAACTACAGCCAGCCCAAGATCGACCAGATGGTGCTGGCGCTTCCGGGTGCAAGTGAGTTCGCAGACGGCGGCGTTTGGAAGCGAATCGATTTCGCGGTCATGGACCGGTTGCATGAGAAGGGCTACATCACCAACCCGCGCGGCAAGCAGGAACCAGTTCGACTGACTGAAGATGGCCTGGCCCTCGCGAAGCAACCGCCAGCGAGATAACTTCGCGCTGTAGGCCGGCACTCCGAACGACCGCTACGCGGCCGCTCTGGAGCGGCGCCATTCGGAAGTAGTCAGCATCCGCTGCGGCTAGCCACGACCCGGACGCGCCGCCGGCTTTGTCGCGCTTCGGCTTTCGCCGATAATCGCGCACCCGTGCCGGGATGGCGGAACGGATAGACGCACGGGACTCACAACGACCCGGCATCATCGGGTCGTTGCGTCGCAGGCTAACTTGCGAAGCAAGTTAAGCTCGCGAAGCGAGCGGCCGGAGACAAAATCCCGCGCCGCAGTTGAAACACAGCCGGGATGGCGGAACTGGTAGACGCACGGGACTCACAACGACCCGGCATCATCGG
>JAKOQB010000150.1 GCA_029778535.1 Pseudomonadota bacterium
CAACTCGGCCCACGGCACGATCTGCTGCATCGTCGCCAAAAACAGATCGCGCTTGGTCGGCCGCCGGTATTGCTCGAATCCGGCGCCTTGATCGGCCGCCACGGCCAGGGTCTGCTGTCTCATGCACGGCTCCGCTGCGTCAAACCAGCAACTCGTAACGCGCCACCTCCGCTTTGGTGGACTTGTTCAGCATTGCCTTAAGGCGTTTGGTGCCGGCGTCGTGCGATGCTGGCTGAGTTCGCAACGCCCGGAGCGACGTTCCATCTGAAGCATATCTGTCGGTCGAGGGCGACCACGGCGTCATTCTGTGGACGGCCGAGACGGCGGACAAAGTGTACGAGCTGGTCACCGACACATTCATCTTCCGCGACGGCAGGATCGCGATCCAGTCGTTCGCCGCCAAGCTCGTGTCCAAGCATATCCTCGATCGACGCACGCCCCCGGCGACGGCTTGCGGCGATCGATTCATGATCGTCGCGCCGGGCATCCTCGCCTCCGTGGGCAACACGGCGCCGGGCGAGCTTCACCGCGTCGTGCCGTGCGGCTGCGCGCGCGTGCTCGTCAAGCTCGAGAGCCGCAACCCGACCGGCGCCATGAAGAGCCGCTTGGCGCGCTCTCTCGTCGAGGGCACCGTGAGGTCGGGGGATTGGCCGTCGACGGAGCCGTGGTCGAGTACACCGGCGGCAGCGCGGGAGCCTCGCTGACGTTCGACTGCGCCGCCGAAACACGGGCATCCGCATCGTGGCGGTCGAACCTCAAGAGTCGCCGGCCCTGGTTGGCCGGGAGCCCGGTGCGCACACGATCGAAAGCGTCGGCACCGGTTTCGTTCGACGGATCTCGCGCGCCGATGTCGCCGACGAAGTCGCTCACGTCTCGGCCCTGGAGGTCAAGGAGATGGCGGCACCGGCTGGCGAGCGTGGAGGCGCTGCTTGCCAAGACGCTCCCCGGGGCTGGCGTTGTGGCAGCGCCTCCGATCGCCGCGCGCCTCGGTCCGGGTGGCATCGTGACAACGCTCGCCGGCGACTGGGGATCTGAAGTAGCCGTCGACCGACCTCAACTCGACCGAGCCGGCGCCGCTGCAAAGGTAAACTGCGCGCCGGTCTGACAATCAAGCGGGAGTGTGGCCGTCGTGCAGGGCGCCGCGAGCATCTCCGAGGACGGATGGTTGGAGCGGCTGGCGCAGCTCGCGGTGCGCGACGGCCTGCATCTGAGCACGCTGCGCCAGCGCGACGCGCGCGATTTCGAACTGGTATTGGCGTCGGCCGCGCTATTCTTTCCCGCCGGGCAACTGCTGACCGAGCGCGAGGCGAACGAGCGCCTGAAGGAATTCCTTTCCTCTGCCGGCGCGATGCTCGCGACCGATCACGTCGAACTGCGGCGCTGGCTCGCGGACACCAGCTTCATCCATCGCTCGGATCGCGGCACCGACTATCGGCGCGGCACGCTGCCCGACTGGTTGGCGGCGGCAGCGGTCCGTCTCACCGCAACGCAGCTGCGCGACGGGGCGCTAGCGGCGCGCGGTGCGCGAGGGCGGGCGCGGGCCGCGCGCAAGCAGGCGTGGCTGGAGCAGGGCGCGGTCGAAGAAATCGAAGGCGCGCCACCGCCGATCGAGCAGCCCGACGACGAAGTCTTCATGCGGCTGGCGCTCGACCAAGCGAACAACGCGTGGGCGCTCGGCGAAGTGCCGGTCGGCGCGGTGCTCGTCAAGGACGGCCAGGTGCTCGCGACCGGGTTCAATCAGCCGATCGGCAATTCCGATCCGACCGCGCACGCGGAGATCCAGGCGATCCGCGCCGCGGCCGAGCTGCTTGGCAACTATCGGCTGAGCCATTGCACGCTGTACGTGACGCTGGAGCCGTGCGCGATGTGCGCCGGCGCGATCCAGCACGCGCGCATTGCGCGGCTGGTCTACGGCGCCGACGATCCGAAGACCGGCGCCTGCGGCAGCGTGGTCGATCTGATGGCCGAGCCGAAGCTGAACCACCACGCGCAGGTGCGCCGCGGCGTGTTGGCGCAGGCGTGCGGTGGGGTGCTGTCGGATTTCTTCGCCGAAAGGCGCGAACTGCGGCGCGCCGGTTCGCTGCCGGCCGATGAAGACGAGTCGACCTGAGCCGATGCGCGCACACGCGATCGGACTGGTCGCGCCCTCCGGCTGTCTTACGCACCGACGCATCGCCGACCGCGCGGCACGTTTTTTCGCGCGGCGCGGCTGGCGCGTGCAGGCGGGCGAGAGCGTGTTCGCGCGCGAGATGCGCTTTGCCGGCTGCGACGACCTGCGCGCCTCCGACCTGCAACGGTTCGCGACCGATCGCTCGCTCGACGTTGTGCTGGCCGCGCGCGGCGGCTATGGACTGTCGCGCATTCTCGACCGCTTGGACTTCGCGGCGATCGCGCGCGCAGGGCGCATCCTGGTCGGCTATAGCGATTTCACCGCCTTCAATCTCGCGCTGCTGGCGAAGACGGGTGCGGTGAGCTTCCAGGGGCCGGCGGCGACCGATTTCGCCGCGGAGAGGCCGGACCGGTACACGATCGATCAGTTCTTCGCGACGATCGAGAACCGGCGCCATGCGCTGACGTTCGAGGCCGAAGGCCCCGATCTGTCGGTGCGGGGAACGCTGTGGGGTGGCAATCTCGCGCTTGTCTGTGCGCTGCTCGCCACACCGTATTTCCCGAGGGTTCGCGGCGGCATCCTGTTTCTCGAAGACGTCAATGAAGCCGCTTACGCGATCGAGCGCATGCTGTTGCAGCTCGCGCACGCGGGCGTGCTGGGGCGCCAGCGTGCGATCGTGCTCGGCGCGTTCGATCCGGTCAAGCCGATGCCGAATGACGATGGCTACGACCTCGCCGCCGCGATCGCGCGCGTGCGCGCGGCGGTGCCGGTCCCGGTTGTGACCGGATTGCCGTTCGGGCACGTGCCGCGCAAGGCGACGCTGCCGGTCGGCGCGGCCGCCAAGCTCGTGGTGCGCGACGGCGCGGCCGAACTCGCGTTCAGCGGCCACCCGACGCTGAACTAGGCGCGGCGCGCTTCGCTCCGGCGCCGGGCTCGCCTATCATCCGGCCATGGTCGGCCCGATAACCCGCTTCGGCATCGAGATCGAGTCGCGCGAGCAGCGCCAAGAGAAGATCCTCGCCGGCGTGATCGCGTCCGTTTATCGCCAGGTGCCGCAATCGGTGCTGGGCAGCATCGTCGGCGGCGTGGCCCTGGTGGCGGTGTTCTGGAAGACTCACGACCCCAACGTGCTGCTGGCGTGGTTCATCGCGATGCTCATCGAGTCGCTGGTGCGGCTGCGGGTGGCGCGCGCGTTCCGCGCTGCTGCGACTGCGGTCGATCAGGTGCGGCTGTGGTCAAGCCGCTGGGTCGCGCTCGCGGCGCTGGCCGGCGTGCTGTGGGGCGCGGCCGGGGTGCTGTTCTTCGCGCCGCGCGAGCCGCTGCAGCAGCTGGTGCTGGTCGCGGTGATTCTCGGCGTCGCGTTCGGCTCGCTGACCCTGTATGCGACACACCGCCCGGCGCTGTTCGCGTTCCTGCCGGCCGCGCTGTTGCCGCTGATCGCGCGCATGGTCGCGCAGGGTGAACCTGCCTACTACACCGCCGCGATCGTCGTGCTGGCGGTGTTCGGCTTCACGATGTTCTTCGGCCGTAACTTCGGCGAAACGATGTTCGAGGCGGTGAAGAACAACTACGAGAACGAAGTGCTGGTCGCGCAGCTGATGAACGAAAAGCGCGTGGCCGACGAAGCGCGCCGCGCCGCCGAGGACGCCACCCGCTCGAAGACCAAGTTCTTCGCCGCCGCCAGCCACGACCTGCGGCAGCCGCTGCAGGCGATCGGCATCTACTGCTCGCTGCTTAAGAAGCGTGCGCAGGGGCCACTGGAGCCGCTGGTCAAGAACCTGTCGAGCGCGGTCGATTCCCTGTCCAAGCTGGTCGAGGAGCTGCTGGAAATATCGCGGCTCGATGCGGGCGCGATCCAGCCGCGCGTGCAGCAGGTGCTGATCGACGAGATGTTCACCGCGCTGGAGCAGGAATTCATGCCGCAGGCGGCGGGCAAAGGACTCGCGCTGCGCGTGCGGCATGCCGGCATCGCGGTCGAATCCGATCCGGTGCTGCTGGCGCGCGTGCTGCGCAACCTGCTCGGCAACGCACTGCGCTACTCGATGCGCGGCGGCGTTTTGCTGGCGGCGCGCCCGCGCGGCGGACTGATCAGCCTCGAGGTATGGGACACCGGCCCGGGCATCCGCAAGGAGGAACTCGACCGCGTGTTCGAGGAGTTCTATCGCGGCGAAAGCTCGCGCGGCGAAGCCGCCAGCGGCTTCGGCCTCGGCCTGTCGATCGTCAAGCGCATCTGCTCGGTACTCGGACACCCGCTGATCGTGACAACGCGGCCGGGCTCCGGAACGGTGTTTCGCGTCGAGGTGCCGCTGTCATCGTCGCCGCGGCGCGCGGTGCGCAGCGCCAACGAGCTGACGGACGCGTCGCTGCGGTCGCTGACCGGCCACACGATCGTGCTGATCGAGGACAACGAGGAAATCCTGAACAGCATGAGCAACCTGCTGCGCTCATGGGGCGCGGAGGTCGTGGCCGCGACAGGTTTCACCGACGCGCTGGTGGCGGATCTCAGATCGTGCAAGCGGGTTGATCTGATCCTCGCCGACCAGAACCTGCGCGATTCGATTTCCGGCGTGGAGGCCGTGGTGCGCGTGCGCGAGATCGTCGGCTTCCCGGTGCCGGTCGTGATGCTAACGGCGGTGCAGGGGATCGAGGTCGTGGCCGAGTTCCAGCGCACGTTGCAGCGCTATCTGCAGGCCAGCCCGCAACTGGCGTCGATCATCGCGCGCAGCCGGGTCGAGGAACCGATCGTGCTGCAGAAGCCGACCAACGCGATCGTGCTAAACAACCGCATCGCGGGTGCGCTCGGACTGCTGGTGTCGGGGCTGCCGCTGATGGCGCGGCAGGCGACCGAGGCCAGCAGCGTGGCGGGCTGATCCCGCGGTCAGCCGACGTCGTAGCCGTTGCGGCGCGCGGCGAGCAATGCTTCGGTGCGGTTCGACGCGCCGAAGGCACGATAAATCGCCGTCACGTGCGTCTTCACCGTGCCTTCGCTCAGGCCGAGTTCGCGGCAGATGATCTTGATCGGCGAGCCGCGCGCCAGCAGTTGCAGCACCTGTTCCTGGCGCTCGGTCAGCTGAACGCGACCCGTGGTCGGCCGGCCGAGCATATCGCGGCCGCGTTCCGGTAGGCCCAACATCGAAGCGCCGCGCGTCGCGTCCTCCAGCAGGTCGGCGGGAATGTATACACCGCCCGACATCACGAACCGCACCGCGTTGATCAGCGTCTCGGTCGCCATCGATTTCGGCAGGAAGCCGGCGGCGCCGAGCTGCAGCACGCGCATCACCGTGCGCTGGTCCTGCACCCCCGACAGCACGAGGATCTTCAGGTCGGGCGCGCGTCCGACCAGAGTCTCGAGCAGATTGGTGCCGGTCGTCCCCGGCAAGCCGAGGTCGAGCAGCATCAGATCCGCATCGGGGTGCTGTTCGACCAGCCGTTCGGCGCCGGCGGCATCGGCGGCGGTGTGGATTTCGGTCTTCGGGTCGAGATCGAGCAACAGCGTGGTCATCGCGTTGGTGATCAACGCGTGGTCGTCAACCAGCAGAATCTTCATCGAGCGCCTGTCGGTTCGGGGTCGTTGAATGTTGGATCGCGCGTCGTTCCGCGTCTGAGCCCGCATTCTAGCGACAGCCGGGTGCGGCAATGTTGACGCGATGCGCGGATCGCGGACTCACGCCGCCCGCGGACATACCCGCGCCGCCACCTGCAGCACGTGCTCGCGCGCAAACTCGATCGAATCGGCGCGCGCCAGCGCCACGCTCGCGCGCCGCCGGACGAACGAAGCGACGGGCACGCCGAGCAGGGCGCGTGCGCGCAGTTCAAACTCGCTCTGCCACTGCCTGCACTGCGCGACGAGGCGCGCGAACCCGCGCGCCGCTCATGTCGATCAGCGAGTCGGTCGCGATGGCCTCGATTTCGCGCACAAGCACGTGCGGCCGCTCGCGTTCGATTAGCAGCGTTCGACGCTTCGTGGTTCGGGTACCCGCCGGCGGCAACCGTTTCGATTGGGATCTGACCGAGGTCGCACGCCATTCACTATCGATAATTAACATAATGCACATTATGCGCAATCGGCTCGACTTCAAGTGATTTCTTAAATGTTTGCTGGATATCGCTCGAAGTTCTCGCGCTTATACATTGAATAGACGACGAAAAACGCGCGAAGACTCGATGCCGATGCGATTTCGGTCAAGACCTTTCAGCTTCGCGATTGCCTCTGCCACGAATGCAACATACGCAGGCTCGTTGGTTCTGCCCCGGTGCGGCACCGGGGCCAGATACGGCGCATCGGTTTCGATCAGCAGGCGCTCGAGCGGCACGGCAGCCGCCACTTCGCGCAGATCCTGCGCGTTCTTGAAGGTCACGATGCCAGAGAACGAGATGTGAAAGCCGAGATCGAGGGCCGCTTCGGCGACCTGCCTTGACTCGGTGAAGCAATGCATCACGCCGCCGACGTCGCTCGCGCGCTCCTCGCGCATGATTTTCAGGGTGTCCTCGGCGGCGGCGCGCGTGTGGATTATCAGCGGCAGCCCTGCCTCGCGCGCGGCCCGGATGTGGACCCGGAAGCGCTCGCGCTGCCAGTCCAGCGGCTCCTTCAGGCGAAAGTAATCGAGCCCCGTTTCGCCGATCGCGACGACCCTCGGTTGCCGCGCCAGCGCCACCAACGTTGCCACGTCGGGCTCGCGGGCTTCACGGTAATCGGGATGAACGCCGACCGAAGCCCACAAGTTGGGATGGGCCTGCGCGAGCCGGGCGACGTCCGGGAATTCCTCCAGCGTCACGCAGACATTGAGCGCGCCGTCGACACCGGCGCCACGCATCCGTTCGAGCACACCGTCGATGTCGCCGGCGAGTTCGGGAAACGACAGATGGCAATGCGAATCGATGAACACCCGGTCCCCGCGGCCGCGAACGCGCAAGTGCGCGTCAAATCGTGTGTGTCGGCCGTGCGGACTTCAGCGCCGTTCCCAGGATGTCCTCGATGCGGCTGCGCGCGGCGTGGCCGCTCTCGTCACCAGGGAAATGCACGCCGATGCCGGGCTGACGCTGGCCGCCTCCCGGCGGACTGATCCACACCACGCGGCCTGCGATCGGCAGCTTGGTCGGGTCGTCCATCAGCGTCAGGATCAGGTAGACCTCGTCGCCGAGCTGATAGGGCTTGTTGGTTGGAACGAAGATGCCGCCGTTCTTCAGGTACGGCATGTACGCGGCATACAGCGCCGCCTTTTCCTTGATCGCCAGCGACAGGACCGCCGGACGCCCGCCGGAGCCCGCGCCGGACGCCGCGCTGCCGCCAAGGGTGCCCGGTCCCGATGCTGTGGCCATATCGATCGTCGTCCGAGGTTCAGTGCGTCGAGTTCATGCAGTCCCGATACTGCAGCAGCAGCGTCTCCAGCACCAGTCGGGCATTGAGCGGATGTTCGCGGCTTGCCTGTGCCTGGACCAGTGCGTCCGACCATCGCCACAGGCCGTCGCTCGCCGACTTGCCTGTCAACCGCGCAAGGCTCGCCTGTTGGCGCGGATGATACCGAACTGATCCCGACGCGCGACATCCGATCAGATCCCAGCACCAGCGCTGCAGCAGCGCGAGCGAAGCAGCCAGCGGGACTTCGCGCGGGATGCGCCGCGCGATTTCCGCGGCGTCCGCGTCATCGCCGCGTTCGAGCAGATCGAGCAACAGCGCTCGCAGTTCAGGGTCCAGCGCGGCTCCTTTGGCAAGTTCGAGCGCGGCCAACGGCGCGCCGCCGGCCGCCGCGAGTGCTGCCTCGGGATCCTCGATGCCCTGCCCGGCCAGCCATTGGAGCGCGACTGCCCGCTGCGGCGCCTCGACCCGCACCAGCACGCAGCGCGACCGGATCGTCGGCGGCAGTTCGTCGAGCGCGTCGGTGACAAGGATGAACAGCGTTCGATCGGGCGGCTCCTCGAGCAGCTTGAGCAGCGCATTCGCGGCCACCGCGTTCAGCGCTTCGGCCGGTGCCAGCAGGATCACGCGCCCGCCGCCGCGATGCGTGGCGACAGTGGCGAAATCGGCCAGCGCACGCACCTGTTCGACGCGGATTTCGCGGCTGGCGCGCTTGTGCTTGTCGGGCTCCTCGGCCTCGGCCGGCGCCTCTTCGTCGTCTTCGCCCTCGACCGCGTGGCCGGGCCGCAGCGCGGCCAGCGCGGCCGGCAGCACGAAGCGGAAGTCCGGATGGCTGCCGGCCTCCATCAGCACGCAGCCGGTGCATTGCCTGCACGCGCGGCCGTCGGCCTGCGGCTGCTCGCACAGCGCGGCCTGTGCCAGATCGAAACCGAGGCTCTTCTTGCCGATTCCGCGCGCGCCGTGCAGCAGCACCGCATGCACGTTGCGCTGCTTCAGCGTCTGCAGCGCGGCCCAGGTGCCGTCGTGCCACGGCAGGCGGCGCGGCAGCGTCAGTTCGCAATCCATGGCGCGAGCCGCGCACCGATGTCGCGGCGAATCGAATCGATCGCCGCCGCGCCGTCGAGCACGACGAAGCGGTCCGGGTGCTGCGCAGCGCGCGCCAGATAAGCGGCGCGCACGCGGGCGAAGAAGTCGGCCTGCTCGGACTCGAAGCGGTCCGCCGCGCGCGCCGCGGCGAGCCGTCGGGCGGCGATCGACGGATCGAGGTCGAACAGCAAGGTCAGGTCGGGCTGCAGGTCCGGATGGACCCAACGCTCGAGCGATTCCACTAGCGCCGCCGGCAGTTGCCGCCCGCCCGACTGGTAGGCGTAGGTCGCATCGGTGAAGCGGTCGCACAATACCCAGCGGCCCTGCGCCAGCGCCGGACGAATCACCTGCTCCAGATGCTCACTGCGCGCGGCGAACATCAACAGGGTTTCGGTTCGCGCGCTCATGGGCTGGCGCAGCACCAGCTCGCGCACCTGCTCGCCGAGCGGCGTGCCGCCCGGTTCGCGCGTGACCACGACCGCGCGGCCGGCGCGCGCGAGTTGTTCGCGCACGAACTCGATGTGCGTGCTCTTGCCCGCGCCGTCGATGCCCTCGAAGGTGATGAACCGGCCGGGCGCGGTCATCGCCGGCCGCCGAGCTGGTACTTCGTCACCGCGCGGTTGTGTTGTTCGAGCGTCTCGGAAAATTCCGACGTTCCGTCGCCACGCGCGACGAAGTACAGCTCGCGGGTGCGCTCCGGCTGCAGCGCCGCTTCGATCGACGCGCGGCCGGCCAGCGCGATCGGCGTCGGCGGCAGTCCGGCGCGCAGGTAGGTGTTGTAAGGGCTATCGGTCACCAGATCGCGCTTGCGCAGGTTGCCGTCGAACTTCTCTCCCAGCCCGTAGATGACGGTCGGGTCGGTCTGCAGCGGCATGCCGCGCTGCAGGCGATTGACGAAGACGCCGGCGATCCGGCCGCGCTCGCCCCCCTGCCCGGTTTCCTTCTCGACGATCGACGCCATGATCAGCGCCTGATATGGCGAGACATACGGCAGTCCGGGCGCGCGGCTTTCCCACGCCCGTTGCAGCATGGCCGCCTGCGCGCGATAGGCGCGGCGCAGGATGTCGAGGTCGCTGGTGCCGGAGTCGAACACATAGGTGTCGGGCGCGAACAGGCCTTCGGCGCGCGGCTCGGTCGCGCCGATCGCCTTCAGCAACTGGGACTCCGACATCGACGCGCTGTCCTGCTTCAGGTCCGGGTTCGCCGACAGCGCGGCGCGCAAGTCGCGCAGCGTCCAGCCCTCGATCACGGTGATCCGTTCGCGCATCGTGTCGCCGTTGCGCAGCTTGGCCAGCAGTTGCCCGAGCGTGGCGCCACGCAGGATCTCGTAGCGTCCCGCGCGCAGCGACTGCGTGATCTTTTCGTAGCGCGCGGCAAGCACGAACGCGGTCTCGTTCAGCTCGATCCCGGCGGCCTGCAACTGGCGCGCGATCGTGCGCGCCGAGGCGCCGGGCGCGATCCGGAATTCGACGCGCTCAGCGCTCAGCACGAGCGGACGCTGGTACACCTGCGCGAACCACGCCACCGCGCCGGCCGCCGCGAGCAGCAGCATGACGAAGACGACGATAAACCGGCGAGGCAGCGACACCGTGAGGACGAATCGATCGGCGGATCGTCCTATGATACTTTTTCATCCGACACGAACGCGCAGCGCCCGCCGCAGTCTGAACGACATGGCCGACGATCCAACCACCGCACCCGCGCCTGCCGGTACGTGGCTTCTGCCGCGCGAAGAAGTCGCAGAGTGCCTGCGCGAGCCGGTGGCGGCGCAGCTCGACGAACTCGGCGTGATCGCGGTCGAAGGCCCCGACGCGGTGAGCTTCCTGCACGCGCAGCTGACCAACGACGTCGCGGGTCTCGACGCCGAGCGCATACAGCTGAACGGCTACTGCTCGGCGAAGGGGCGGCTGTACGCGGTGATCGACAACTGGCGCGATGCCGAATCGGTCTATCTGCAATTGCCGCGCGAGATCCTGCCCGCGGTAATGAAGCGGCTGTCGATGTTCGTGCTGCGCGCCAAGGCGAAGCTGCGCGATGCGAGCGGCGACTGGCGTTCGATCGCGATCGTCGGCCCCGGTGCCGCGCGGGCGCTCGCCGCGATCGGCGCTGTGCCGCAAGCGGGCCAGGCACGCGTGCTGTCGGACGGATCGCGCCTGGCGCGGCTGCCGGCCGCGCCTCAGGTGAAAGAACGCTTCCTGCTGCTGGCGCGCACCGGCGCGACGAATCCGGCGCTCGAAGCGTGCGCGCGGCTCAAGCAGGTGCCGAGCGGCCTGTACTGGTGGACGCAGATCGATGCCGCGATTCCGGGTGTCTTCGCGGCGACCCAGGAGAGATTTGTGCCGCAGATGATCAACCTCGAAGTGCTCGGCGGAGTGAACTTCAGGAAGGGCTGTTACCCCGGGCAGGAAGTGGTCGCTCGCAGCCAGTACCTCGGCAAGCTGCGGCGGCGGATGCAGATCGCGCACACCGACGGCATCGCCCGCGCCGGTGCAGACGTGTATGCGGACGGCGTCGCGGAGCCGATCGGCACGATCGTGATGGCCGCGACGGCCCCGCAGGGCGGCATGGACCTGCTGTTCGAGTGCCCGGTCGAGCGCGCCGCCGGCACGCTGCACCTCGACAGTTCGTCGGGGCCGCGGCTTGCGCCGCGACCGCTGCCGTATGCTCTGGTCGACGTTACCGCGTGAGGACGGCGGCGGGGACGGAACAACATGCAGCACTGGTACGTCTATTACAAGTTGCCGCGCACGCAGGCGGCCGAGACCGCGGCGCGCGTGCGCGCGATGCAGGACGCGCTGGCCGCGACGACTGCGGTGCACGGCCGCCTGCTTCGCCGAGTTGAAGACGATGCGCAGACAATGACGCTGATGGAACAGTACGATCGCATCGCCGATCCGCGCGCGTTCGCGGCGAAACTTGCGGCGGCCGTGGCCGGCGCCGGCCTGCCGGCGCTGGCGCAGCGGCGCATCGAGCGCTTCGAGGAATTCTGAATGTGCCTGGCGGTGTTCGCGTGGCAATCGCACCCCGAGTATCCGCTCGTGGTGGCGGCCAATCGCGACGAGTTCTACGCGCGTAGCACGCGTGCGGCCGCGTGGTGGGGACAGAACGTCTCGCTGCTCGCTGGGCGTGACGAGGAGGCCGGCGGCGCCTGGTTCGGCATCAATCGCCGCGGCCGCTTCTGCCTGCTGACCAACGTGCGTTCGCCGACCGAGCGCAACCCGCACGCGCCGTCGCGCGGCGCGGTCGTGCTCGCCTCGCTGCAGTCGCACGAGCCGATCGGCGAATGGCTGCGCGATCTGGCGCCGCGCGCGCAGGTGTTCAACGGCTTCAATCTGCTGGTCGGCGATCCGCTCGACCAGGGTGCGCGGCAGCCGGCGGAGCTGCACTACTACTCAAATCGCCTGACCGCCGAAACCACCGTGCTGCGGCCGGGCGTGTACGGGCTGTCGAACGCGTTCCTTGACTCGCCGTGGCCGAAGGTCACGCGCACGGTGAGCCGCTTTGCCACCCAGATCGCGCAGAAGGTCAGCGTCGAGGCGCTGCTGGCGATGATGGCCGACCGCTCGGTCGCGCTCGACCGCGAACTGCCTTCGACCGGCGTGCCGCTGGAATGGGAACGCGCGCTGTCCGCGGTGCAGATCCGCGCCAACGGCTACGGTACCCGCTCGACCACGGTGCTGACGGTGCGCGCCGACGGCGTGGCCAATTTTGTCGAGCGCACGTTCGACCCGGCGTCGCCCGACAAGCACACCGACCGCGCATTCGAGTTCACGATCGGCGCCGGCCAGCGCGTGTCGACGCCCCTCGGCGGCCCGCGCGGCAAATAGTCGCCGAACCGCTACAGCCGGCGCCGCATCGCGATGTGCGCAATGCCGGCGTCGTCGTACGGTTCGCCCTCCTCCGCAAAGCCCAGCCTGCGGTAGAACGCGACCGCATGCGTCTGCGCGCTGAGCGCCGCTTCGGTCAGGCCGCGTTTGCGCGCAGCCTGCAGCATCGCTTCGACCAGCGCGGTGCCCACGCCCGTGCCGCGCGCCGCGCGCAGCACCGCGATGCGGCCGATGTGGCCGTCGGGCAGCAGGCGCGCAGTGCCGACCGCGCGCCCCGTTTCGTCGCGTGCCAGCGCGTGCAGCGAGCGCGGGTCCCACTCGTCGATCTCGAGCTCGGCCGGAACTTTCTGCTCGTCGACGAACACGGCCCGGCGGATCGGCACCGCCTCGCCGCGCTGGCGCTCCCAGTCGCCAAGGTCGATGCGAACGTCGGCGACCCGCACTTCAGCGCGCGCCGGCTTCGATCGGCGCGATCCGTTCAAAGCCTCGCATCGCCTCGCGCATCGCCGCCGGCCACGGCGCCGGGCGCCTGGTGGCCGGGTCGACATTCACGTAGACGAGCTCGGCATCGATCAGCGACTTCCCCGGCTCGCCACGGCGGAAGATGCCGATCGCAAAGCCTAGGCTGCTGCGCCCGAGGCGCGCGGTGCGGCCGCAGACCTCCAGTTCGTCGTCATACCGCGCCGGCGCGTGGTACTCGATCGTGATCTTGCGCGCGTAGGTGTCGGAGCCGAGCTTCAGAAAGTCGTCCGGATAGCGCAGCCCGATCGCGCGCCAGTATTCGGTCAGGCACACGTCGCAGTAGGTCAGGTAGTGGCCGTTGAAGACCACGCCCTGCATGTCGGCCTCGGCCCAGCGCACGCGCAGCGCGACCCGGTGCCGGAAGTCCTCGTAGGCCACGGCGAATCTCCTATTTCGCGCCCTTGGCGGCATCGCCGCCGATCACGGCCACCATCCGATCGACCGCGAAGTACTTGCGAAACGCGGCGTTGACGTCGTCGAGCGACACCGCGCGGATGCGGTCCTCGAGCTGGCGCTCGTGGGCGAACGTGCGGTCGGCATCGAGCAGCCGCACCCAGGTGCCGGCCAGTGCCCCGTCCTGCGCGCGCGCCAGTTCGCGATCGCGCAGCAGCCCGCGCCGCGCATTGTCCAGCTCCTCCGGGGAGAAGCCGTCGCGGCGCGTGTGCTCGAGCTCGTCGCGGATCGACTGCTCGACGCGGTCGATGTTCTGCGGCGCGGCGATCGCGACGAAGCCGATCGTGCCCGCGTCCGAGAACGGATCGACGTTCACGCCGGTGCCGATCGAATAGCTCAGTCCTTCCTTCTCCCGCACCCGGTTCCACAACCGGTTGCCGCCGCCGCCCGAGCCGCCGAACATGTAGTTGGCGAGCAGCAGCGCCGGATACTGCGGATCGTCGTCGCGCATCTTCAGCGCGATGCGCGCGCGGTACACCGCGTTCTCCTTGTCCGGCGTGTTGACCGCCAAGCGCCGGCCCTTGATGTCCGCGTAGTCGCGCACGATCCGCGCGTACGGTGCCTTCGACTTCCAGCCCGCGAAGTCGTCGCGCAGCGTCTTCTCGACTTCGGCCGCGTCGAAATCGCCGACCAGCGCGATCTCGCCGCGCGCCGTGCCGAAGAACTCGCGATGGAACGCCTTGACGTCGTCGAGCGTTGCGTTCTTGACCGCGTCGATCCACTCGTCGGTCGAGTACACGTAGCGCGGGTCGCCTTTCGGGTAGGTGTTGAACTGCCGCCGCAGCAGCTCGAACGCCTGCTGGTCGGGATCGTTTTTCGATTCCTCCGCCTCGACCAGCACTTCGCGCTTGAGCTGCTCGAACTCGGCGGCGGGGAAGGTCGAATCGCGCAGCAGGTGCCCGGTAAAGCGCAGCGCCTCGACAAGGTGCGCGCGGTCGGTGCGGAACGACAGCAGCCCGCCCTGAAGCTTCAGGCGCGTGCGTTCGTCGGCGATCTGCTGGCGGTTGAACTTGCTGGTTCCACGCGTCAGCATCGCATTGGTGAGCTGCGCGGCCGCCTCGCGTCCGAACAGCGACTTCACGTCGCCGAACTGGAAGTTCATGCTGACGCTGACCGTCTGCCCGCGATTCTGCTTCGGCAGCAGCGCCAGCGCCAGATCGCCGATCCTTGCGCGCCGCGTGCGCGCGTCGATATTCGCGGGTGTCGGATCGAATGCCTCGCCGGCCGCCGCCTCCGCGCGCGGCTTCAGGTCCTTCAGCACCTGCGCCAGTGGCGGCGGCGCCGGCACGTCGGTTCGCTGCGGGTTGTCGTCGGGGATGAACAGCCCGACGGTGCGGTTGTCGCGCCTGAAGTACTGCTGCGCCACCTGCTGCACGGCGGCCGACGGCACCGACTGCATCGCGTTGCGGAACTGGAAGAACAGTCGCCAGTCGCCCACCGCCATGTACTCGGACAGCCGCACGCCGATCGCCTGCGGATCGTTCAGCGTGCGCTCGGCCTCGGTTTCCGCCTGCCGTCGCACACGATCCATCTCCTCTGCGGTGGGCGCTGTCCGCCGAAGGCTGTTCTCGACGATCTCGATCAGCTTGTTGCGTACGGGTTCGAGCGGCTGTCCCTTGCGCACCACCGCGCCGAATCCGATGAAGCCCGGATCGTGCGTGGTCCAGCCGAAGCCGAAGACCTGCGCGGCCATTCCGGTTTCGACCAGTTCCTTGTGCAGCCTTCCGGTCGGTGTCGCGCTCAGCACCTGCACGGCGAAATCGAGCGCACGTTTGTCGGGGTGCAGCGCCGCCGGGCCGTGGTAGGCGACGACGACCAGTTGCACGTCGCCCTTGCGCCGCACGATCACCTCGCGGTTGCCGTCCTGCGTCGGTTCGACCGTCCAGAACGGCGGCAGCTTGCGCGTGGGCCTGGGGATCGCCCCGAAGTACTGCACGACCCACTGCAGCGCCTTCGCCGGTTCGAACTTGCCGGCGATCAGCAGCACCGCGTTGTCGGGCTGATACCAGGTGCGATAGAACGCCTGCAGGTTTTCGATCGCGACGTGCTCGATGTCGCTGCGGTTGCCGATCGCCGGGTGGCCGTAGTTGTGCCAGTCGTACATCACCGCCGTCAGGCGCTTGATGAGCACGTTGCCCGGATCGTTCTCGCCCATCTCGTACTCGTTGCGCACCACCGTCATCTCGGTGTCGAGGTCCTTCTTCGCTATGAAGGAATTGACCATGCGGTCGGCTTCGGTCTCGAGCGCCCAGCGCAGATCCTCGTCGCCGGCGTTGAACACCTCGAAGTAGTTGGTGCGGTCGTAGCTGGTGGTGCCGTTGATCTGGAAGCCGCGCTTCTTGTACTGCTCCCAGATCATCGGATTCTTCGGCGTGCCCTTGAACATCAGGTGCTCGAGCAGGTGCGCCATGCCGGTCTCGCCGTAGCTCTCCATGCGCGAGCCGACCAGATAGGTGACGTTGACCGTGATCGTCGGCTTCGATGCGTCCGGATACAGCAGCACGCGCAGCCCGTTGTCGAGCCGGTATTCGGTGATGCCTTCGAACTCGACCGTGCGCTGCACGCCGCTGGGCAGCGCGGTTTGAGCGCCGGCTGCCGGCGCGGCCAGCAGTGCGAGGATGAACAACAAGCGACTGAGTATCAGCATGGATCCCCTCACCCGGATTGATCTGATCGGCGCGGCATGAGGCGCTTCGACCGCCGCGCGCGGCTCCGGTTCACCCGCGTCAGGCGCCGGGCCGCGCCGACGGATTGGATGCGTACGGGTCCGCCGGCGCGCCGCCGCCGAGGATCGAGGCGAAGCGCGCTTCGACCGCGGTCATGATCTTCGGGTGGGTGAACACGTAGAACCGATTGGCGCGGATCGCGTCGAAGGTCATCTGCGCGACCTCGGCGGCCGTCATTTTTCCCGACGACACCGCCTTTTCCGACGCGGCCTGCGCCATGCGCTGCGACGCAGTCGGCGGCAGGCCCGGCGCCAGCTCGGCCGGTCGGTTGCGGTGCGAGTGCGCGATTCCGGTCGGCACGAACGCCGGGCACAGGACCGACACGCCGATCGTCGACTTCGAAAGCAGCAGGTCGTGATGCAGCGTCTCGGTCAGCGCGACCACCGCGTGTTTGGACACGTTGTACACGCCCATCAGCGGCGGGCACAGCAGACCGGCGATCGACGCGGTGTTGACGATATGGCCGGGCTCGCCGCGCGCGTTGTCGGCGATCATCCTGGGCGCGAAGTGGCGGATGCCGTGCACCACGCCCATCAGGTTGACGCCGAGCACCCAGCGCCAGTCGCGCGCGTCGCTTTCCCACAGCAAGCCCCCGCCCCCGCCGACGCCGGCGTTGTTGAACAGCAGGTGCGCAGCGCCGTACTCGGCAAACGTGCGGTCGGCGAGCGCCTTGACCTGCTCGTCGTCGGCGACGTCGATCACTTCGCTGATCACGCGCGCGCCGGCGAAGCGCAGTTCCCTCGTGGTGGCCTCGAGCGCGTCGCGCTCGACGTCGGCCAGCACCAGCCGCATGCCGAGGCGATGCGCCGTGCGCGCGAATTCGCGCCCAAAGCCGCTGGCCGCGCCGGTGATCACGGCGACCTTGTCGTTGAAGTCGTTCATCGTTCCCTACAGTCTTGTGGCGGCGTCGCGCCGGTTGAGGAACTTGATCGTGCCCAGTGCCCTGGCGACCAGATGGCGCGGCGCGTCGCGCAGCTCGGCCTCGCGGTCGGGTCCGCATCGGCGTTCAGACCGCCGTAACGCCGCCGTCGATCGCGAGGATCTGGCCGGTGATGTGGCGGCCGGCGTCGGACGCGAACAGCAGCGCCGCGCCTTTGAGGTCCTCCTCTGCGCCGATCCGTGCCAGCGGTGCGCGCTCGGCGAGCTTGTCGGTGCCGAACTGCTGCAGCACGCCGCGCGTCATCTTGGACGGGAAGAAGCCCGGCGCGAGCGCGTTGACCGTGATCCCGTACGGGCCCCACTCACCCGCCAGCGCGCGGGTGAAATTCACCAGCGCGCCCTTGCTGGTGTTGTAGGCGAGCGTCTTCATCGTCCCCGGCGCATTGCCGCGCAGCCCGGCGATCGAAGCGATGATCACGATGCGGCCGGAGCGGCGCGGGATCATCGAGCGCTTGCCGATCGCCTGCGTCAGCAGGAACGTGCCGCGCACGTTCAGGTTCATCACCTTGTCCCAGGCGTCGAGCGGATGATCCTCCGCCGGCGCACCCCAGGTCGCGCCGGCGTTGTTGATCAGGATGTCGACGTGGCCGAGCCGCGCCAGCGTCCCGTCGACCAGCCGCGCGAGGTCATCGGGCTGCGCCGCATCGGCGGCGATCCAGCTCGCATCGACGCCGCTCGCCTTCAGCAGCGCGGCCGCCGCCTCCAGCTCGTCGGCCTTGCGCGCCGACAGCACGAGGCGAGCGCCCATCTCGCCGAGCGCCTCGGCGATCTGCAGCCCGAGCCCGCGCGAGCCGCCGGTGATGAGCGCGGTGCGACCGGTGAGGTCGAAGAGTTGGCGGATGGACATGGGATCCTCCGGATTCTGGAGCCAGTCGCGTGTCATTCCCGCGCAAGCGGGAATCCAGAGCACAAGCCACACCGGCTGGATGCCCGCGTCCGCGGGCATGACACCGGCGCAAGACGTTAGCAAACTGCCTACATCCACGCGTCGCGCGTATCGAACAAGGTCGAATCACCCGCCTCGGCCGGGCCGAGCCAGACCGCGATCTGCGGCAGCTCGTGCACGTAGAAATAGCGGCACGCGTGCCAGATGCCGTGCAGGAAATCGTCGTCGGCCGGCGTGTAAACGCGCGAGGCGGCGAGGCTCAGTTCGAGCCATATCCAGGCGAGCACCACGTGGCCGAACGCCTGCAGGTACGGCGTCGCGTGCGCGAGCGTGGCCTCCGGGTTGCCGAGGGACCACAGTTGGCGCGTCGCCTGTTCGATGCGCTGCACCGCCGCCTTCAATTCCCCGCCGAAGCGCCGCGTATCCGGGTGGTGCGCGGCCAGGGCGCGCTCGAGCGTCGCGGCGATCGTCGCGCCGAGGAGCCGCAGTCCGGCGCCATCCTTCATCACGACCTTGCGCCCGAGCAGGTCGAGCGCCTGGATGCCGTGCGTGCCCTCGTGGATCATGTTCAGGCGGTTGTCGCGCCAGTACTGCTCGACCGGAAAATCGCGCGTGTAGCCGTAGCCGCCCAGTATCTGGATTGCGAGGCTGTTCGCTTCGAGACACCACTGCGACGGCCAGCTCTTCGCGATCGGCGTCAGCATGTCGAGCAGCAGCGTGGCGCGCTTGCGTTCCTCCTCGCTCGCGCCGGTCTTCTCCTCGTCGACCAGACGCGCGCAGTACAGGTTCAGCGCCAGCGCGCCTTCGACGCAGGCCTTCTGCGCCAGCAGCATGCGGCGCACGTCGGCGTGTTCGACGATCGGCACCTGCGGCGCGGACGGGTCCTTGCCCGCGGGCCCGATCGGCCGGCCCTGCGGCCGCTGGCGCGCATAGTCGAGCGATGCGCGATAGCCGGCTTAGCCGAGCATCGTTGCGCCGAGGCCGACGCCGATGCGCGCCTCGTTCATCATGTGGAACATCAGCGCGAGCCCCTGCCCTTCGGCGCCGACGCGATAGCCGATCGCGCCGGCGCGTCCTTCGGGTTTGAACCTGCGCTCGCCGAAATTGAGCAGCGTGTTGACGGTGCCGCGATAGCCCATCTTGTGGTTCAGGCCCGCGAGCACGACGTCGTTGCGCTCGCCGAGCGTGCCGTCCGGCTGCACCAGCACGCGCGGCACGATGAAGAGCGAAATCCCCTTCACCCCGGGCGGGAGCGTGCCGTCCGACCCGGGAACCTTCGCCAGCACCAGGTGCACGATGTCCGCGGCCAGTTCGTGCTCGCCGCCCGAGATCCACATCTTGGTGCCGAACACCCGGTAGCGCGGACCGAACGGAGAATCGCCGTCGGACACCGCGCGCGTGCGGATGTCCGAAAGCGATGAGCCCGCCTGCGGCTCCGACAGGCACATCGTGCCGAAGTAGCGGCCCGCGAGCTGCGGCCGCGCGAACGCGTCGATCTGCGCGCGCGTTGCGTGCGCGAGCAGCAGGTTCGCGTTGCCGATGGTGAGCATCGCGTAGGCAGCGGTGGCGACGTTGGCGGCGTCGAACTGCGCGAAGCACGCCTTCTCGATCAGCGCCGGTAGCTGCATGCCGCCGAATTCGGCGTCGGCCGCCGCGGCCATGAAGCCGCCGGCGATGAACGCGTCGAGCGCGCGCTTGATCTCGGGGATCAGGTGCACGCGCTCGTCGATGAGGCGCGGCTCGTTCAGGTCCGCCGCGCGGTTATGCGGCGCGAACTCGCGCGCGGCGAGCTGCGCCGCGGCTTCGAGCGCGGCGTCGAACGTCTCGCGCGAGTGCTCGGCGTAGCGCGCGCGCCGGGTCAGCGCGCCGGCATCGAGCCAGTCGTAAAGCAAGAAACTGAGCAGGCGGCGTTCGATCAAGGCGCGGTCACCAATGTCCTTCGACGGCCGCGCGCCGCAGACGCGGCGCCGGGTTCCAGAACGCCGGGTCCGCGTGCCCGTTGCCGGCAAAGCGCTCCATTGTCTTGATCACCTTGTCGAAGCCGACCGTCTGCGCGTAGAACATCGGCCCGCCGGTCGCGGCCGGAAAGCCGTAGCCGGCGAGATAGACGACGTCGATGTCGCTCGCTCGCTGCGCGATTCCTTCGTCGAGGATGCGCGCGCCTTCGTTGACGAGCGCAAAGACGCAGCGCTGCACGATCTCCTCGTCCGAGATGGCGCGCGGCCTGATGCCGATCTCCTTGCGGTACGAATCGATCAGCGCGTCGATCTCCGGGTCCGGAATCGGCGTGCGGCTGCCGGGTTCGTAGCGGTACCAGCCCTTGCCGGTCTTCTGCCCGAGCCGGCCGAGTTCGACCACGCGGTCGCCGATGCGCGAGTAGGTGATGTGCGGCTTCTCGGCGTAGCGCCGCTGCCGGATCGCGTAGCCGATGTCCATGCCCGCCATGTCGTACATCGCGAACGGCCCCATCGCCATGCCGAACTTGGCGAGCGCCGCATCGATCTTCTGCGGGCTCGCGCCCTCGTCGACCAGGAACAGTGACTGGCGGATGTACTGCTCGAGCATCCGGTTGCCGATGAAGCCGTCGCACACGCCGGAAACGACCGCGACCTTCTTCAGCCGCCGCGCGAGCTTCATCACGCTGGCCAGCACGTCCTTGCCGGTGCGCCTGGCGCGCACGACTTCGAGCAGCCGCATCACGTTGGCCGGGCTGAAGAAGTGCGTGCCGAGCACGTCCTGCGGCCGCCGCGTGACCGCGGCGATCGCGTCGACGTCGAGCGTCGACGTGTTGGTCGCCAGGATCGCGCCCGGCTTCATCACCCGATCGAGCCGGCGGAACAGGTCCTGCTTGACCGCGAGGTCCTCGAACACCGCCTCGATCACGAGGTCGGCGTCCTTCAGGTCCTCGATGTTCAATGTCGGCCTCAGCAGCGCCATGCGGCGCTCGACCTCCTCCATCGACATGCGGCCCTTGCGCGCGGTCGACTCCCAGTGGGCGCGACAAGTGGCCAGCCCCTTGTCGAGCGCGGCCTGGCTCATCTCCATCACCGTGACCGGAATGCCGGCGTTGGCGAAGCTCATCGCGATGCCGCTGCCCATCGTGCCGCAGCCGATGATCGCGGCGGTGTTGATCGGACGCGTCGGCGTGCCTTCGGGGACGTCGGGGATCTTGCCGGCCTCGCGCTCGGCGAAGAACGCGTGCCGCAGCGCCTTCGACTCGCGCGACTGCACCAGCTCGACGAAGGTCTGCCGCTCGAACGCCAGCCCCTCGTCGAAGGGTTTGAGCACCGCGGCCTCGACCGCGTCCACACACTTCAGCGGTGCGGTCAGCCCGCGCGCCTCACGCCCGACCTGCACGCGCGCGCCGGCGAAAAAGGACGCCGCGTCGATTCCCGCCGGCAGTTGCACGGCCTTGTTGCGCAGCTTCGGCAGCGGCATCGCATCGGCGACCTCGTGCGCGAAGTCGAGCACGCCCTGGAACGTCGTATTGGGCACCACGCGCTCGACCAGCCCGGACTTGAGCGCATCGTCGGCGCCGATCGGTGCGCCGCTGGCGATCATGCGCAGCGCCTTGTCAGCGCCGACCGCGCGCGGCAGCCGCTGCGTTCCTCCGGCGCCGGGGATCAGTCCGAGCTTGACCTCGGGCAGCGCCATCGACGCGTTCGGCGTCGCCACCCGGTAATGGCAGGCGAGCGCCAGTTCGAGCCCGCCGCCCATGCACACGCCGTTGATCGCCGCGATCACCGGCTTGTACGAGCCCTCGACCGCGTCGATCACCTGCAGCAGATTGGGCTCTGCCAGCGCGGCGGGGGTGTTGAATTCCTTGATGTCCGCGCCGCCGGAGAACACCGTCCCGGTGCCGGTGATCACGATCGCCGCCACGCGCGGATTGTCGAGCGCATGCTGCAGCCCCGCGCGCAGCCCGTTGCGCGTCGCGTGGCTCAGGCCGTTGACCGGCGGATTGTCGATCTGCAATACGGCGACATCGTCCCGGACCTCCACCCAGACCTTCACCTTTTCTTCCCCCTTGGTTCAGCACGCCAGGCGCGCACCGGTTTTTAGCAGCGCGGCGTGCGGTGCGCAAATCACGCCGGTGCGCAGCGTTCACACCTCCAGCCACTCTTGCCGGATCAGCTTGTTCGCCTTCAGCGTATCCGGGGTGCCGTCGAACACCATGTGGCCGTGCCCCATCACGTACAGCCGCTGCGAGATCGCCAGCGCAATCGTCAGCTTCTGCTCGATCAGCAGGATCGACACGCCCTTGTCCTTCAGCTCGCGCAGGAATTTGGCGACCAGTTCCACCAGCTTGGGCGCCAGCCCCTCGGTGGGCTCGTCGATGATGACGAGCTCCGGGTCGCCCATCATCGTGCGCGCCAGCGTCAGCATCTGCTGCTCGCCGCCCGACAGCACGCCGGCCTGCGTGCGCACGCGCTCCGCCAGCCGCGGGAACAGCCGGTAGCAGTCGGCGTAGCTCCAGCGTCCCGGTCGCGTGCCCTTCAGGCCGAGCTTGAGGTTCTCTTCGACCGTCAGCGTCGGAAAGATGTCGCGGCTCTCCGGCACGTAGCCGATGCCGGCGTGTGCGATCTGGTAGGTCTTCAGCCGCGTCAGGTCGCGCCCATTGAAGCGCACCGTCCCCGTGCAGTCGACCATGCCCATGATCGCCTTCGCGGTGGTAGACCGGCCCACGCCGTTGCGGCCGAGCAGGCTGACGATCTCGCCCTGGCCGACGTCCAGATCCACGCCGTGCAGTACGTGGCTCTTGCCGTAGAACGCCTGCAGGTTTCTGACTTCGAGCATCGCAAACAGCCGTTTCACCACAGAGGCACAGAGACACAGAGCCAACCTGCTCTGTTCTTCCTCTGTGCCTCTGTGCCTCTGTGGTTCAAATTGCCCTTCCGCAGTTCACGCATGCTGCCCAAGGTACGCCTCCTTCACCTTCGCGTTGGCGCGGATCTCGGCGGGAGCGCCGGTGGCGATGATCTCGCCGTAGACGACGACCGAGATGCGGTCCGCCAGCCCGAACACGACGCTCATGTCGTGCTCGACCATCATCAGCGTCTTGCCGTGCGTGACGTCGCGGATCAGCGCAACCGCATTGGCGGTCTCGCTGCGGCTCATTCCGGCGGTCGGCTCGTCGAGCAGGATCACGCTGGCGTCGCCGGCGATCGTGATGCCGATCTCGAGCGCGCGCTGCTCGGCGTAGGTCAGCAGGCCCGCGGCGATGTTGCGCCGGCGGCGCAGGCCGATGCGCGTCAGGATCGCCTCGGCACGGTCCTCCGCGTCGCCCAGCCTGTTCAGGTTGTGCCAGAACGAATAGCGGTAGCCGAGCGGCCACAGCACCGCGCAGCGCAGGTTCTCGAACACCGACAGCCGATGGAAGATGTTGGTGATCTGGAAGCTGCGCGACAGCCCGAGCCGGTTGATCTGGAACGGCTTGCGGCCGGTGACGTCGGTACCGTTCAGGCGGATCGTCCCGCCGCTGGCCGGAAAGCGGCCGCTGATCAGGTTGAACAGCGTCGACTTGCCGGCGCCGTTGGGCCCGATGATCGCGTGCCGCTCGCCCGCGGGCACCGTCAGATTCACGCCGCGGATGATCTCGGTCTTGCCGAAGCTCTTCCTGAGATCGACGAGCTCGAGCGCCGCGACGGTCACGTGTCCTCCGGGTTGTCGCGGATCCAGTCCTCGATCTCGACCTGGATCTCGTCCCACACGCTCCTGAATCGGCGCCGCGCATATTCGAACGCCAGCGCGCCGCCGACGAGAACGCTGACCGCGAATGCCCAGCTCTCGGCGCGATCCGTGTAGACGGGGAAACCGAACAGCCGGATGCGCGGGCCCAGGGCAACGTCGAGCGTGTGGTGGTAGATCATCTCGATCAGCATCACGCACCCGAGCGTCAGCGCCAGCGCCGACAGAATCACGCCGACGTACGGATCGGCGAGGCGCTTGAACTTGCGGAACTTCAGCACGCGCAGGTTCATCAGGACCAGGCTCGACAGCCCGCCGGGCGCGTACATCACCAGCAGCACGAAGAACACGCCGAGATAGAGCTGCCAGGCCTTGGTGAACTCCGACAGCGCGACCGCGAACAGCGTGAACACGACCGCGCCCAGGATCGGCCCGAAGAAGAACGCAACGCCGCCGATGAACGCGGCCAGCAGCACCCCGCCGGAACGAACCGCACTGACGTTCTCCGCGGTCACGATCTCGAAGTTGATCGCCGACAGCCCACCGGCGATGCCGGCGAAGAACGCCGACAGGATCAGCACGAACCAGCGCACACGCTGCGTGTTGTAACCGATGAACTCGGCCCGCTCGGGGTTGTCGCGCACCGCGTTGGCGATGCGTCCCAGCGGCGTGTGCGTGTAGGCATACATCGCCACCATGCACAGGAAGCACCAGAGCGCGATCAGGTAGTAAACCTGGATCTGCGGGCCCAGCGTCCATCCCGCGACGCCGAGGAGCGGCGCGCCCGCCGTGCGATTGCCGCTGATGCCGCCCTCGCCGCCGAAGAATGCCGGGAACATCAGCGAGCACGAGAAGACCAGCTCGCCGAGCCCGAGCGTGATCATCGCGAACGGCGTGCCTGCCTTCTTCGTCGTGACATAGCCGAACACGATGCCGAAGGCGAGGCCCGCCAGCCCGCCGACCAGCGGCAGCAGCGACACCGGCAGGCTCAGTCGACCGTCGCCGATCAGGTTCATCGCGTGGATCGCGAAGTACGCGCCCAGACCGGAATACACCGCGTGGCCGAAGCTGAGCATGCCGCCCTGTCCGAGCAGCATGTTGTACGACAGCGCGAAGATGATCAGGATGCCCATCTGCGACAGCAGCGTGCGCGCGTATCCCGACTGGAAGATCAGCGGCATGCACAGGAACAGCACGGCCGTCAGCCCCCAGATCACCCAGCGGCCGAGGTTGAGCGGCCGATAACGCAGGATCGGTTCCGTCGCCTCGGGCCGGGCTGCGTCGCGCCGGATCTCGGACCCCATCAGTCCTCGCGCGTGCCGAGCAGGCCTTTCGGCCGCACGATCAGCACGATCACCAGCAGCAGGAACGGCAGCACGGGAGCGACCTGCGACACCTTCAGCGTCCACACGCTGTACAACGGCGTCTGCGGCGTGATCGATACGCCGAGCGCGGCCAGTCCGTCGACCAGCGAATCGTCGATGACCTTGGCGAAGGAATCGATCAGGCCGATCAGCAGCGATGCGATAAACGCGCCCGACAGCGATCCCATGCCGCCGACGACGATCACCACGAAGATGATCGCGCCTGCGGTCGACGCCATGGCGGGCTCCGTGACGTAGACGGCGCCTCCGATCACCCCGGCCAGGCCGGCAAGCGCGGAGCCGGCGCCGAACACGAGCATGAACACGCGCGGCACGTTGTGGCCGAGCGCTTCGACCTGCTGCGGGTTCGTCAGCGCCGCCTGGATCACCAGCCCGATGCGCGAGCGCGTGATCACCAGCCATAGCGCGACGAGCATCAGGACCGCCACCAGCATGATGAACCCGCGCGACAGCGGGAAATTGGTGGAGAAGATCGTGAACAGCGTGCCCTGCAATTCGGGCGGCAGCGCGTTCGGAACCGGCGGCCGGCCCCAAATGACCTGCACCAGTTCGACGATGATGAACGACAGGCCGAAGGTGAACAGCAGTTCCGGCACGTGCCCCCACTTGTGCACGCGGCGCAGACCCCAGCGCTCGACCAGCGCGCCGAGCACGCCGACAACCACCGGCGCGATCACGAGCGCGGGCCAGAAGCCGAACCACTGCGACAACTGATAGCCGAAGTACGCGCCAAGCATGTAGAAACTCGCGTGGGCGAAATTCAGCACGCCCATCATCGAGAAGATCAGCGTCAGTCCCGAGGCCAGCATGAACAGCAGCAGCCCGTAGCTGATGCCGTTGAGCAGCGAGATCAGTGCGAGTTCGAGGGTCATTGCGCGACGGTGTCATGCCCGCGCAAGCGGGCATCCAGCGGTGTGGCAACCGCCCTCGGGATTCCCGCTTGCGCGGGAATCACACGGGAGGAACACGCGCGGCGCCGAAAAAAAGACCGGCCGCGATGGGCCGGTCGTTTGTCGCCGATCCGCCTCACCCCGCTTTGCCCGGGCGCTTCATCTGGCAGCTGGTCGGCTGCGCTGCCACGTAGGCCGGCAGCAGCTCGTCGGTGCGCCAGCCGTAGCCGGTGTTCTCGGAGTCGTACTTCACATCCTTGGTGCCCGCCTTCTGCCAGCTCGCGATCCACAGCGGCTGCTGCAGCTGATGATCGGCCGCGCGCATCTCGATCTCGCCGTTGATGCTGTTGAACTTCAGGCCTTCCATCGCGAACGCCACCTTCACGGGGTCGGGCGACTTCGCCTTGTTGATCGCCTCGGCCAGCGTGCGGATCACGTTGTAGGTGGCGAGAGTGTAGTAGTCCTCGTTGAAGCGCTTCTTGAAGTCGACGAAGATCTTCTCGCCCAGGCCCGCCTTGTCGAACGGATCGCCGTTCAGGTTCCAGTAGGCGACGTAGTGGACGCGGCCGACGCCGCTGGCTCCCATCGCCGTCGGCACGCCGGTCGTCGTCGCGTAATAGGTGAAGAAATTGGCGTTCAGGCCGGCATCCTTCGCCGCCTTGATCAGCAGCGACAGGTCGGAGCCCCAGTTGCCGGTGATCACCGTGTCGGTGTTCGCCGCCTTCATCTTTGCCACATAAGGCGAAAAATCGGTCACGCGCGCCAGCGGATGCAGGTCGTCGCCGACGATCTTCACGTCGGGCCGCTTGCGCGCAAGGTACTCGCGCGCCGCGCGCCGCACCTGGTGGCCGAACGCGTAGTCCTGGTTGATCAGGTAGACGTTCTTGATGTCCTTCTGCTTGGCCATGTAGGAGGTCAGCGCCTCCATCTTCATGTCGGAGTTGGCGTCGAAGCGAAAGTGCCAGAAGCTGCACTTGCTGTTGGTCAGGTCCGGGTCGACCGCGGCGTAGTTCAGGAACAGCACTTCCTTGCCGGGGTTGCGCTCGTTGTGCTTCGACACCGCATCGGACAGCGCCAGCGCCACGCTCGAGCCATTGCCCTGCACGATGTAGCGGATGTCCTGGTCGATCGCCAGCTTCAGCGCGTTCAGGCTTTCCTGCGGACTGAGCTTGTTGTCGAACGGCACGACCTCGAACTTGTAGCCCCTGGCCCACTGCTCCTTGTTGGCCATGTCGACGATGAACTGGTAGCTGCGCAGGATGTTGCTGCCGACCGGGCCCATCAGCCCGGACAGCGGATCGATGAATGCGACCTTCACCGTCTGCTCGCCCTTGCCCTGCGCCAGCGCCCCGGAACCGATCAGGATCGCCGCGGTCGCGGCAAGTACATGCCTCGCAATGTTGCGCATCATGGTGTCTCCTCTCTTCTTGCGCCGTACGGCCGTTGTCGTGCCGGAGAATACTGAACGCGTTTTGCAGCGTAAAGCGCCTCAGGCGCTCGGCAGCCTGTAGTCCTTGAACTGCTCGCGCAGCCGGTTCTTCAGCATCTTGCCGGTGGCGCCGAGCGGAATGCTGTCGACGAACACCACGTCGTCGGGGATCTGCCACTTGGCGATCTTGCCTTCGTAGTGTTTCAGCAGTTCCTCTTTCGTGACCTGCGCGTTCGGCTTGCGGACGACGACCAGCAGCGGGCGCTCGTCCCATTTCGGGTGCCTGGCCGAAATGCACGCGGCCATCGCCACCGCCGGGTGCGACACCGCGACGTTCTCGATGTCGATCGAGCTGATCCACTCGCCGCCGGACTTGATCACGTCCTTGCTGCGGTCGGTGATCTGCATGTAGCCGTCGGGATCGATCGTCGACACGTCGCCGGTCGGAAACCAGCCGTCGCGCAGCGGATCGACGTTCTCCTCCTTGAAGTACTTGCGCAGCACCCACGGGCCGCGCACCAGCAGATCGCCGAACGCCTTGCCGTCCCACGGCAGGTCGCCGCCGTCGTCGCCGACGATCTTCATGTCGACGCCGAAGATCACGCGGCCCTGCTTGTACTGCACGGCCAGCCGCTGTTCGGGCGACAGATCCAGGTGCTTGTTCTTCAGCGTGCACGCGGTGCCGAGCGGGCTCATCTCGGTCATGCCCCACGCGTGCAGCACGTTGACGCCGTACTTCTCCTGGAACAGCCGCAGCATCGCCGGCGGACAGGCGGAGCCGCCGATCACCGTGCGGTTCATGGTCGAGAATTTGAGGTGGTTCGCTTCCATGTAGGTCAGCAGCCCCTGCCACACGGTCGGCACGCCGGCCGACACGGTGACGCGCTCGGCCTCGAACAGATCGTGCAGCGACTTGCCGTCGAGCGCGGCGCCGGGGAACACGACCTTGGCGCCGGTCATCGCGGCCACGTACGGCAGACCCCAGGCGTTGACGTGGAACATCGGCACCACCGGCAGGATCGCGTCGCGCGCCGACATGTTCAGCGCATCCGGCAGCGCCGCCGCATAGGTGTGCAGCAGCGTCGAGCGATGGCTGTACAGCACGCCCTTCGGATTGCCGGTCGTGCCCGACGTGTAGCACAGCGACGAGGCGAGGTTCTCGTCGAACTCCGGCCACTCGTAGCGGTCGGAGTTCGCGTTGATCAGATCCTCGTAGCAGGTCAGGCTGACCTTCGATGGCGGCATCCTGTCCTTGTCGATCATCGCGACCCAGGTCTTCACCGTGCCGCAGTGCGCGGCGATCGCCTCGATGATCGGCAGGAACGTGATGTCGAAACACAGCACCTTGTCTTCCGCATGATTGACGATCCACGCGATCTGCTCCGGATGCAGGCGCGGATTGATCGTGTGCAGCACCGCGCCGGAACCGGACACCGCGAAGTACAGCTCCATGTGCCGGTAGCCGTTCCACGCCAGCGTGGCGACGCGCTCGCTCGTCTGCACGCCGAGCGTGCCGAGCGCATTGGCCATCTGCCGCGCGCGGCGGTGCAGGTCGCGATAGGTGCAGCGGTGGATGTCGCCCTCGACCCGGCGCGACACGATCTGCGCGTCGCCGTGATGGCGGTCGGCATGCTTGATCAGCGCCGAGATCGCCAGCGGCGTGTCCATCATCAGGCCCTTGAGCATGACGAGTCTCCTCTGGTGTGCCCTGGTTACGGGCGGCGAGTGTACAAGCGGCGCTCGCTAGAATCCGAGTCCCTACGGAGCCCTGATTGAACTTCCCGCTGCCCCCGCCCCCGTTCACCGCCCCGCTCGCTGCCTGCGCGCTCGACGACCTGGCGTGGGACAACGGTTTCAGCCGGCTGCCGCCCCATTTCTACACCCGCCAGCCGGCGACACCGCTGGCCGATCCTTACCTGGTCGGGTTTTCACCCGCCGCCGCGGCGCTGATCGGGCTCGATCCCGCGCAGGCGCAGCGACCCGAGTTCGTCGCGGCCTTCGCCGGCAACCGGCCGCTGCCGGGCGCCGACCCGCTCGCCGCAGTGTATTCGGGCCACCAGTTCGGCGTCTACGTGCCGCAGCTCGGCGACGGCCGCGCGCTGCTGCTCGGCGGGGTGGCCGGCGCCGACGGCCGGGTGTGGGAGCTGCAGCTCAAGGGTTGCGGCAAGACGCCCTATTCGCGCATGGGCGACGGGCGCGCGGTGCTGCGCTCGTCGATCCGCGAGTTCCTGTGCTCGGAGGCGATGCACGGCCTGGGCATCCCCACCACGCGCGCGCTCGCCGTCGTCGGCGCCGACGAACCGGTGTTCCGCGAGACGGTGGAGACCGCCGCCGTGGTCACGCGCATGGCGCCGAGCTTCGTGCGCTTCGGCTCGTTCGAGTTCTTCTTCTGGAAGGATCACGCAAACGAACATCAGGGCGACCTGCGCATGCTGGCCGACTACGTGATCGACGCGTTCTTCCCCGTCTGCCGCGAGGCAAAGCAGCCGTACCTGGCGCTGCTCGCCGAGGTCGCGCGCCGCACCGCGCGGCTGATCGCGCAATGGCAGGGCGTGGGCTTCTGTCACGGCGTGATGAACAGCGACAACATGTCGATCCTCGGGCTGACCATCGACTACGGCCCGTTCCAGTTCATCGACGGCTTCAGCGCCGCGCACGTCTGCAACCACTCCGACGAGAACGGCCGCTACGCGTACCACATGCAGCCGCAGATCGGCGAGTGGAACCTGTACTGCCTCGGACAGGCACTGATCCCGCTGATCGAGGACGTCGAGGCGACCCAGGCCGCGCTCGAAACCTACAAGGACGAGTTCGCGCAGGCGATGGACGAGCTATTCCACGCCAAGCTGGGGCTGGCGACGAGCGAGCCCGGCGACGACGACCTTGTCGAGCGTCTGATCGTGCTGCTCGACCGCAACCGCACCGACTGGACGATCTTCTGGCGCGCCCTGTCGCGGCTGCGCGTCGACGCGTCCGCGCAGCGGGACGATGCACCGGTGCGGGACCTCTTCGTCGATCGCGCGGCGTTCGACGCGTGGGCCGGCGACTACCGCGCGCGGCTGAAGCGGGAGAAAAGCATCGACGCCGAACGCGCCGCGCGGATGAACCGCGTGAACCCGAAGTACGTGCTGCGCAATCACCTGGCCGAGATCGCGATCCGCAAGGCGCGCGGCGACGATGGCGCACGCGACTTCGGCGAGGTCGAGCGGCTGCTCGCCTGCCTGCAGCGCCCGTTCGACGAGCAGCCCGGGTTCGAGTCCTACGCCGCGCGGCCGCCCGAGTGGGCAGGCGGGTTGCACCTGTCGTGCTCGTCCTGAACCCCTGCTGAAAGGCGCCGCTTGAAGTTCCTGTTCGACCTCTTCCCCGTCATCCTGTTCTTTGTCGCGTACAAGCTCGGCTCGTCGTTCCCGACGCAGGCCGCGGCGCTGGCGTCGAGCTATCTCGGTGTCTTCGTCGCCGACGGCGCGATTCCCGCCGACCAGGCGCCGATCCTGATCGCCACCGCCGTCGCGATCGTCGCGTCGATCGCGCAGGTCGGCTGGCTGATCGCGCGCGGGCGCAAGGTCGACACGATGCTGTGGCTCAGCGTCGCGGTGATCATCGTGTTCGGGGGTGCCACGATCTGGCTGCACGACGAGACCTTCATCAAGTGGAAGCCGACCATCCTGTACGCGCTGTTCGCAGTGATCCTGGCAGTGGGACGGCTGGGGTGGAAGCGCAACTTCATCCACGCGCTGCTGCGCGAGCAGATCGACCTGCCGCCGCCCGCGTGGGAGAAGCTGCTGTGGGCGTGGGTCGCGTTCTTCGTGGGTGTCGGCGTGCTGAACCTGTGGGTCGCGTTCACGTTCCCGACCGACACGTGGGTGAACTTCAAGCTGTTCGGCCTGATGGGACTGACGCTCGTGTTCACGCTCGGCGTCGGCGTCTGGCTGTCGCGCCACATCAAGGAGGCGCCGGATGCCTGAAGGCACGGTGGAGCGCATCCGCGCACGTCTGCAGCAGCTCGCGCCGCGCGAACTTGCGATCGACGACGACAGCGCGCTGCACGCCGGCCACGAGGGCGCGAAGAGCGGCGGCGGCCACTATCGCGTGCGCATCGTGAGCGAACGGTTTACCGGTTTGCCGCGCATGGCGCGCCATCGCCTCGTGTATGATGCCCTGCACGATCTCATGCAGCGCGAAATTCATGCGCTGTCGTTGACCCTGTTGGCGCCGGACGAGTCATAGCGCGCCGCCCTTAACTTCTCGGAACACCTTTCGGAAGCACGAACATGTTGCGAATTCTTGCCTTTACGGCATCTGCGTTGGCGGCTACCTCCGTCCTTGCGCAGAACATCGCCGTCGTCAACAACAAGCCGATTCCCAAGTCGAAGGAGGACGCCTGGGTACAGCAGTTTGTGCAGCAGGGCCAGAAAGACAGCCCCGAGCTGCGCAAGCGCATCAAGGATGAACTCGTGCAGCGCGAGATCGTGCTGCAGGAAGCCGCCAAGCGCGGCATCCCCGAGCGCGCCGACGTCAAGTTCCAGCTCGAGCTGCAGCGGCAGAACGTGGTCGCGCAGGCGCTGCTGCGCGACGAGCTGACCAAGAACCCGATCACCGACGCGCAGGTGCAGGCCGAATACGACAAGCAGAAGGCGGCGCAGGGCGGCAAGGAGTACAAGGCGCGCCACATCCTGGTCGAGAAGGAAGACGAGGCCAAGGCGATCATCGAGCAACTGAACAAGGGCGCGAAGTTCGAGGAGCTGGCCAAGAAGTCGAAGGACACCGGCTCCGCCGCGCGCGGCGGCGACCTCGACTGGGCCGGCCCCGACGCCTACGTGAAGCCCTTCTCGGACGCGATGGTCAAGCTCGAAAAGGGCAAGTACACGGAGACGCCCGTACAGACCCAGTTCGGCTGGCACGTGATCCGGCTCGACGACGTGCGCGACACGCAATTCCCGCCGCTGGCACAGGTGCAGCAGCAGGTGCGCGAATCGTTGCAGCAGCAGCGCATTCAGGCCTTCATCGAGGGCCTGCGCAGCAAGGCGAAGGTCCAGTAACAGCGTTCAGGGCAACAAGACAAGGGGCGCCGCGGGCGCCCCCTTTTTTGTCGGGCAGAGCCGATCCGCGATGGCCCGCGATCTCGGCACGCGGAGCGGCACGGCAGACGTGCGTCAGAACGCTGCGCTCCGAACCACGGGTTGCCGCGGCCGCGCCGCCGTCGACGTCAGGAAGCTGCTCGGCGCGAGCGTCTCGGTCAATGACGATCCCGCTTCGAACGCCTCGCCGCCCAGGACCGGCGCCGCGTGCCGCGCGAGCAGCGCGATCGCAGCGTCGACCGCGCGCCAGCGGCTGCGCACGGCTTCGGTGTCCGGAACGTACGTCGCATCTGCGGACGCATCCATTTCCGGCAATGGCGTCGTGCCTGCGAAACGCTGCGCATCACCGATGTCAGCCGCCGCGGTCAACGCCTCCTGCGTTACGTAGGGGACGTGATCGGTCGTGGCGCCGATGTCGGCAAACCACTGATCCGCATACCGCTGAATCGCGCTCGGAATCCGCTTGGTCGCGAGTCGGGCTTCGATGCCTGCATCGGCCGTCGTCGTCGCCTCTGCGGCATTCGATGCGCCCTGCGCGGTCGCCGCATTCGCCGTTCCGACGCCGAGCAGTCGAACCCCGCCCGTGGTCGGGTTGGCGCTGAAGGCCTGCACCCCAGTGGCGAAGCCGGCGTTGCCGAGCACCGCCGTGGCGGTCGCATAGTCGAGCGCGCTGAGATTGCCGTCGCGCCCGTAGCGGTACGCGAGATCGCCGCCCAACGCCTGCGTGTCGGCTCCGGCGATGAAGGCGGAGTTCAATGTCGCCGTCGGAATCGCCCAGTCGCCGATCGACGGGTTGCCGTTGTAGACGGTGTTGAAGGCGTTGACCAGCGTGGTGAAGTTCAGCCGCGCAACCCGGCGGTTGACCAGTTGATCGGTGCTGGTCCCGTCGTAGTCGGAGGTCGAGTCGACGACCATCTGCAGCGTGGTGGTGGTGCGGTTGCCGGCGGCCGCGTACCAGTTGACGAACCGCACCGCATCGGTCGTGCCGGCGACTTTCACGTACAGGTCGTTGCCCGAGCGCGCCAGCCGCAGATCCGCATAGCGCACGCCGCCCAGCGACAGCGTGTCGTTGGTCTCGTTCAGGCCTGCGCCGGTCGTGGGCGCATTGATCGCATCGGCGCCGTGGCCGCGGTTGAAGGCGACGATGTCGGCGCCGCCGCCGAGGGTGAGCGTGTCGTTGCCCGCGCCGCCGGCAAGGAAGTCGCTCGCGGTGCCGCCGGTGAGGGTATCGGTGCCGTCGCCGCCGTCGAGCGCGTTCTTGCCGCCGGTGTCGGTCAAGGTGTCGTTGCCGGCCAGTCCCTGCAGCACGTCGTTGCCGCCGCTGCCGTTCAGGGTGTTGTTGGCGGAGTTTCCGCGCAGGTAGTTGTCGAGCGTGTTGCCGGTGCCGTTGATGGCCGCAGTGCCGGCGAGCGTCAGAACTTCGACGTTGGAGGCCAGCGTCCAGGTGACAGACGAGACGACGGTGTCGGTGCCGCCGCCGGCCTGCTCGGACACGATGTCACCGGTCCCGACATAGTAGGTGTCGTTGCCTGCGCCACCCGTCAAGGTGTTGGCGCCGCTGTTGCCGGTGAGCACGTTGTCCAATGCGTTGCCGGTGCCGCTGATGGCGCCGGTGCCGGTCAGCGTCAGGTTCTCGAGGTTGGCGCCGAGCGTCCAGGTGACCGAGCTCTGAACGGTGTCGGCGCCCTCGTTCGCGTTCTCCGTGACGACATCTCCGGTGGCGTTGACGACATACGTGTCGTCGCCCGCGCCGCCGAGCATCGTGTCGTTGCCGGCGCCGCCGTCGAGCGTGTCGTTGCCGGCGCTGCCGGTCAACGTGTTGGCGCCGCTGTTGCCGGTCAACACGTTGTCGAGCGCGTTGCCGGTGCCGCTGATGCCGCTGGTTCCGGTCAGCGTCAGGTTCTCGA
>JAKOQB010000019.1 GCA_029778535.1 Pseudomonadota bacterium
GCTGTTCGAGCAGGCCGGGTTGCCGTTCGCGCCGATCCGCAAGCCCGAGGACCTCTACGACGACCCGCACCTGCAGGCGACCGGAGGCCTCGCCGACGTCGTGCTGCCCGACGGCGACAAGGCCGGGCAGTCGGTGAAGACGACGCTGCTGCCCGTGGCCCTGCAGGGCGCGCGCCTGCCGGTGAGGCTCGACCCGCCGCGATTCGGCGCGCACACGCAGGAACTGCTCGAAGGTCTCGGCTACGAGCGCGCCGAGATCGACGCGCTGCGCGCGCGGCGCGCGGTGGCCTGACGCAGCGTCGGGCTCGCGCGAGCGCGGCGGCGCGGCCGGCGCCGGCTCAATGCTCGCGCGGCGGATGCGCGCGAAACGCGCGCCACAAGGTCACGTCGTAGACCAGCTTCAGCACTCCGCTCGCAAGCAGCGGCACCGACAGCCAGCCGGCGGCGATCAGCGCGCCGGTCAGCGAAGGGCTGACCGCCGCGGCCAGGCTGCGCGGCACTGCGGTGAAGCTCGCGGCCGCGGCGCGTTCGGCGGGCGTCACGATCGCCATCACGTACGCGGTGCGCGGCGGCACGTCCATCTGCGACAGCGCGCTGCGCGTGAGCAGCAGCGCGAGCGCGATCGGCATGCTCGGGGCGAACGCGGCCAGCGCCAGGCAGACGTTGGCCGGGATGTGCGTGAAGACCATCGTGTTCAGCAGCCCGATCCGGCGCGCGACCGCCGGCGCGGCGAGCTGCGAGGTCGCGCTCAACAGTCCGGCCCAGAAGAAGAACTGGCCGGCCTGGGCGAGGCTCAGCCCGTACCGCTCGAACAGCCACAGCGACAGCAGCGCGTTCACGACGAGGCCGCTGGCGAACGAGTCGAGGCTGAACAACGCCGCGAGCCGCACGACGACCGCGCGCGAGGGCCCGAGCGGCGCGGCGGGCGCTGAAGCCTCGTCGGCGCGCAGCGGTGCGCGTCGGTACAGCCACCAGACCAGCGCGCCGAGCGCGCCGTAGGCGACGAACATCGCGCGCAGCGCGTCGAGGCGCGCCACGCCGAGATGGCCGGCGAACCAGTCGGGGGCGGCCGACGCGAGCGCGCCGACGGCAGCGCACAGCGCCCCGGTCACGCTGTAGCGCGCGAACAGCGCCGTGCGCGCGTCGCCGCGGGCCGCGCCGGCGAGCGACGCCTGCTCCAGTGGCAGGAACACGCTGACATCGCCGGAGCTCGGATTCAGCGTGCCGACGAACGCCACCACCAGCAGCGGCCAGAACGAGGACATCGACGCGAAGCCGATGCCGGTGGCGAGCATGAGCAGCGCGGCGGCGCGCAGCAGCTGCGTTCGCGCGAAGCGGTAGCCCCAGGCGCCGACCGCGAGCGTGGCGAGCGCCGAGCCGAGCATCGTCGCCGTGCTGAGCACGCCGACCTCGAGCGTGCCCATCCCGAGCGCCAGCAGGTACGCCGGCAGCAGCACGGCGACGTAGCCGTCGGCGAACGCGCGCAACGCGCGCGCGAGCAGCAGCGGCAGCGCCGCGGGGTCGGCGCCCTCGGGCAACAGCCAGCGAAGCGGGCGGGCGATGCGTCGGTGTAGCGGGGGCGCGGCGGGCATGCGCGATGATGACGCACTTCGCGCGCGGGCGGCCGACGTACTTCGCCCGCGCGGGCGAACGACGCGCTTCGCGCGCGCGGGGCCGGCTCAGCCGAGGCGCGCGCGCATCGCGGCGAACGCTTCGCGGAAGCGCGCGGCCAGTTGCGCGGCCGCGTGCGCGAGCCGCGCCGGGTCTGCGGTGAGGGCCCGCTCGATCGCGGCCGCCGCGTTGTCGACGTCGACGACCGATGGCATCTCGGCGAGATCCCACGTCGACGCGAACGCGGCCTGCTTGCCGGTGCGCGCTCGCGCCGACGGATGCCGCAGGTTCACGCGCGGCAGCGCGAACGCCATCGCGACGATCCGGCCGTGCAGGCTGCTGCCGCAGTAGCCGCGGGCGGCGGCGACGAGCGCGCAGATGTCCCGGAGGTCGAGCGACTCGAAGACCTGCGCCGTGCCGCCGCGCATCCGCGCCGCGACGCGTTGCAGCGCGTCGAGCTCGTCGTGCCACGGCGCCGCGCCGGCCCGAAACAGCGCGACGCCGAGCCCGGTCGATGCGCAGGCGCGGTCGAGTTGCGCGGCCAGCCGCGACAGCGTGTCGTCGTCGCCGAAGTCGGCGCTAAACTGCACGGCGAGGTAGCCCTGCGGGAGCGCGTCGCGCACGCGCGCGACCTCGCCGTGGCCGGCACGCGCGCGCATCGTCGCGCCGAACAGCTCGGCGACCATCACCGCAGGGTCGGGCGCGAGTCTCGCCGCGATGCCGGCGGCCTGCAGCCGAGCCTGGGTCTGCCGGTCGCGCACGCTGACGTCGTCGGCGCCGGCGAGCGCCGCCAGCACTTCCGCGCGGAACTCGCCGTCGCAGGCGTCGAGCTCGACGCCGCCGACCGCGAGGTAGGCGACGCGCAGCGGCCCGCGAAACGCGGCGCGCACCGCCGTCGCGTACGGCGCGCGCGCGTCGGTGCCGAGCCTCTGCGCTGCCCACTCGCGCTGCTCGCGCGGCCGTCCGTCGAGGCTGGCGACGATCCGCTGCGCCTCGCCGGGCGGCGTCAGCATGACGGCCGCCTGCCATGCGTCGCAGGTGAGGATCTCGCCGCCGACGTGGATCAGTGTGGCAGGGCGCTCGCCGAGACGATCCGCAACCGTCGAAAGCGCCTCGACCCGATGGCCGCCCTCGGCCCGCAGGTCGCGCTCGGCGAGCCCGGCGAAGATCGGCTCGCGGTCGGGCAGAAGTGCGGCGGCGACGTGCGGGAACAGCATGTCGCCGAAGTTGTGCCGGTCGAAGGCGCCAAACAGGATGACCGGGGTGTCCATCGGTTGCGATCATCGCCGATCGGCTGCCGGCGGTGCGGCCGCTGGCGTAAGATCGACCCATCCGCGCGCGCGAGTCGGAGGACCGTGATGCCGTACATGCTGCTGATGATCGAGCCGCC
>JAKOQB010000020.1 GCA_029778535.1 Pseudomonadota bacterium
ACGGGCCAAGCGCATCGGTCAACGCGCACCGATGCCGCAGCATCCGCCGCGGCGGACTCGGCGCACCGTGCCGGCGCCCGCGCGCATAGCGCAAACAGATCGCTGAACCTTACACTGCCCATCACCGCCGCCGCGCTCGCACCGAGCCGCGGTTCAGTCCAACGAGGTTTATCCGCCGCCGTGCAACACTCGTGCCTTCGCCCATCGCCGTCGCGGCGGCCGATAAACACTATTCGTTCGTTAGGCCGCATTCATCTCTTCACTGTGCACGTCATGGAAACTCTCCTTTGGTTCATCGTAGTTGGCGTCGCAGTCTTGTTGTGGCGCTCGCTGACGTCCTACTCCCAAGAGAAGGGCAAGAACGTTGCCACAAAGGAAGACATTGCCGATATCACGTCCAAGATCGAGAGTGTCAAGGCCAACTACACCGAGCGTCTAGCTGCGATCGAACACCAAAGCGCGCTTGTCCTGGAGCAACTGCGCGGTCAACATCAACTGCGCCTTGCGGCCGTTGAGCGTCGCCTCGCTGCACACCAAGAGGCATTCACGCTTTGGCGGCGGCTCTTGCGTAACGTGCACTCCGACAACGTCCACCAGATCGTCCTTGAGTGTCAGGAGTGGTGGGACAAGAACTGTCTTTACCTTACTGCAGCGGCGAGAGAGTCCTTCAACCGCGCCTACTTCGCCGCTGCGAGCCATCGGCAGCTCACTCGGGATCGCGTGAATGCAGAGCTCGTCACGCAGAACATGGCCCTCGTTACCAAAGCCGGCGACGATCTGGTCGCTGGCGTCGAGCTGCCTTCTCTAGGAGAGCGTGAGGCCGAGCGCGCGGGGCAGCAGAGCAATGCGGCCTAACCCTTCGCTCCACCTGACGTTCGCCAGCCCGCTGCGCGGTCTGGCGCCCGCAGGTGAGCCCAAACGTTGAGCGTTCGCTATCGATTTCGCAGAACGACAGCTTCCGGCGAATCTGAAAGCCAGCAGCGGGTCGGCCGTTGCCTTTGCGCTCTCGCGGACCGGTTGCTGAAACCAGGGCCGTACAGCCGCTACCCGGCCCCTTAATGCGCTCCGACCGCGGGGC
Source organism: Pseudomonadota bacterium (assembly GCA_029778535.1). Taxonomy (GTDB): domain Bacteria; phylum Pseudomonadota; class Gammaproteobacteria; order Burkholderiales; family Burkholderiaceae_F; genus JAKOQB01. Next base: position 1,079 of record JAKOQB010000020.1, read on the forward strand.
AGAACCGCTCACGCGCCGATGGCGAACACCTTCGCGCCTTCGGGCGTTGCCATCGTGGCCACGTCGGTCTCGAACAGCGCCGACAGCCTCCGCGCGCTCAGCATGTCTGCCGCCGCGCCGGCGAACCACTCGCCGCGCCCGGTCAGCAGCAGCGCGTGGGTGGCGAAGCGCGCGGCGGCGTTCATGTCGTGCAGCGAGGCGACAAGCGTCCTGCGCGGCGCGCGCGCGAGGCGGTCGAGCACCAACCCCTGATGGCGCGGGTCCTGGTGCGCGATCGGCTCGTCGAGCAGCACCAGCGGCGTGTCCTGCGCCAGCGCGGTGGCGATCGCCACGCGCTGCCGCTCGCCGCGCGACAGGCTGGTCACGTCGTGATCGGTCAGTTGGGCGCAGTCGAATTCGGCCAGCCACGCGCGCGCGGCCTGCACGCCGGCGTCGTCTTCGGCTCCCAATCTGTAGCGCGCGGTCAGCACGGTGTCGAGCACGCTGGCGGAGAACGGGTCGTGCCAGCGGTCGGTGACGAGCGCTCTGTGTTCCGCCATCGCTTCCACGCTCCAGTCATCGAGCGCGCGGCCCGCGAGGCGGATCTCGCCGGCGTTCGGCGCGCGCACGCCCGCAAGCGCAGCGAGCAGCGTGGATTTTCCGGCGCCGTTCGGGCCCAGAACGACCCAGCGCTGGCCGGCTTCGATCGTGAGCGACAGCGCGCGCACGAGTTCGCGCCGGCCCGCGCGCAGGTCGACGTCGCGGCATGCAAGCAGCGTGTTCATCGCGTGCGCAGCAGCCAAAGAAACAGCGGCACGCCGATCATCGCCGTCAGCACGCCGACAGGGATCTGCAGCGGCGCGGCAGCCGTGCGCGCGACGGTGTCGGCGACGACGACGAGCACGCCGCCGGCGAGCGCGGCCGCGGGCAGCAGCGCGCGCTGATCGTTGCCGATCAGGCGCCGCATCAGGTGCGGCGCGACGAAGCCGACGAAGCCGATCGCGCCGGCGAGCGTCACCGCCGCACCGGTCGCGAGCGCGGCGACGATCACGAGCGCGCGCCGCGTGCGCTCGACATCGACCCCCTGCGTGAACGCTTGCACGTCGCCGCGCAGCAGCAAGTTCAGCGGCGCGGCGAGTCGTTCCGCGACCACCAGCGCGACCACCAGCAGCGCGAGCGCGATCGCGGCCGCCGGCAGGCTGGTTGCGCCGCCCAGGTCGCCGAGCAGCCAGAACACCATCGTGCGCAGGCGGCCGTCGGGCGCGAGCGACAGCAGCAGGGAGAGCGCCGCCGCGCAGAACGCGGCGATCATCACGCCGGTCAGCAGCACGTGTGTGGTGCCGTCTTCGGCACGCGCGGCGTGGCTCGCGGAACGCGAAAAGAGTCCGCGGCGCGCGAACACGAACAGCAGCGCCATCGTCGCCGCCGCGCCGGCGATGCTGGCGAGCTGCATGCCGAGCACGCCCGCGCCGAGCGCGAGCGCGACCAGCGCCGCGACCGCCGCGCCGCCCGACACGCCGAGCACGTACGGGTCGGCGAGCGGGTTGCGCAGCAGCGCCTGCAGGATCGCGCCCGACAGCGCGAGCAGCGCGCCGGTGGCGAATGCGGACAGCGCGCGCGGCAGCCGCAGGTCGAGCACGATCGCCGTGAACGACGCGTCGCTGGTGCCGAGCAGCGCCGACCACAGGTCGTGCGCCGGCACGCGCACGCTGCCGATCGCGAGCGCGGCCACGACGCTGGCCACGCCGGCCAACGCCAGCGCAATCAGGGTCGGGGCGGCGCCGGTTCTCATCGAGATCACGACCGGTGACGCGGGCCGCGCCCGCCATGACGGCGCGCCACGCCCATGAAGCAGCGCCTCTCATGGCGCGCACCGTGCGCGCAATGGGCGATGCAGTCGCCGTCACAGGCCGCGAAGCGGCAGCCAGAGCCGGCCGCGCCGGCGTCATTCTTCATAGGTTCACTTCAATGGCGCCGAACACGCCGCGCGGCGTGCCGCGGTAGCCGTAGGCGTTCTCGAACGTGTGGTCGAAGGCATTGTCCACGCGCAGCGCCAGCAGCAGGTCGCGCTGCATGCGCCAGCGCGCGGCGAGGTCCAGCACTGCGTAGCCGCCGAGGAGCCGATCGGCGCCGAGCGCGCGATCGCGCCGGTCGCCGCTCGCGTGCAGGTTCGCCTGCAGATCGAAGACGCCGAACGTGCGCGACACCTGCACGTTGCCGAAAGCGCGCGCGCGCCGGATCAGGCGCTCGCCGGTGGCGTCGTCGGTCGCGTCCTGCAGCGTGGCCGCGAACCGCGCGCGCCAACCGCCGAACACCGTGTCGAGCGAGAACTCCGCACCCTGCGTCGTGGCGCGGCCGATGTTGACGCGGTTGAACGCTGCGTCGAACCCGATCAGGTCGCGATAGCGGGTGCGGAAGAGCTGCAGCCGCGCGGCGGTTGCACCGGCGCGATACTGCACGCCCGCTTCGACCGAGCGCATGCGCTCCGGCCTCAGGTTCGGATTGCCGCCGAACGGATAGAAGAGATCGTTGAACGTCGGCGCGTTGAACGCGTTCGATGCGCTGGCGACGAGCTTCAGCGCGTTCGTCACCGCGTAGCCGTAGCCGACGTAGCCGGTGCTGGCGACGCCGAAGTCGGAGTAATCGTCGCGGCGCGCGTTCAGTTGCAGCTGATGCGCGCCCAGATTGCCGAGCAGCCCCGCACGCAGCGTGTTCACCGTGCGCTCGGACACGTTGTAGGTCGTATCGCTGTCGATCGTCTGCCGCAGCCGCTCGGCGGCGAGCGTGGCTTTCCACCGGTCGAGGTCGATCTCGTTCTGCCATGCGAGTTGTGTGCCGGTGCTGGTGACGAAGTACGGAAACGCCGTCACGCGCGCATCGAGCGCGTCGCGCAGCCGGCCGATCGAGAGTTGCGAGACCCAGCGCGGCGCGAGGCGGTTGCGCGCCACCGCGCCGAAGGTTTCGATCGTCTGCACCGACTCGTCGGCCTGCGTGGCCGGGCCGAACTCGCTGTCGTACTGCAGCCGCCCGCGCGTGCGCAGGCCGTGCAGGCTGACCGACTGGTCCTGGGCCCACGCGTAGCTGAGTCGCGCCGACGCGCTCTCGTTGCGATAGCCGTCGCGGTCGGGATTGGTGCCGGGCCGCTCGGTCTGGTTCAGTTGATTGAAGCCGTCGGTGTGCAGCCCCGACAACGCGACGCCGTAGCGCCAGCCCCCGGCGCCGCCGCGCGCACCGCCCTGCAGCTCGGTGGTGCCGCGTGAGCCGATGCCGGCGCGCGCGTCGATGCCGCTGCCGTCGGCGCGCGTGAACACCAGGATCGCGCCACCCACTGCCTGCGAGCCGTACAGGCTGCTCACGTTGCCGCGCACGATCTCCACGCGCTCGACCTGCGCCGCCATGATCTGGTCGAGCGACGCGAGCGAGAAGTTGAGGTTGTTCATCGGCACGCCGTCGATCAGCACCAGCACGTGGCGCGTGTCGCCGCCGCGCAGGAAGATGCCGGTCTGGCTGCCGATGCCGCCCAGTTGCGCGACCTCCACGCCCGGCAGCCGCGCCAGAAGCGTCAGCAGATCGGGCGCCTGGCTGAGTTCGATGTCGGCGCGCGTGATCACGCTGGTGTTCGGCAGCGCGTCGGCGAGCGGCTGCTCGATGCGCGCGGCGCTGACGACGACCGGCCCGAGCGACTGCTGCGCGGTCTGCGCGAACGAAGGGGATGCGGAAACGACGAATAGCGCCGCGGCTGCGGCCGGTGCGACGTGATGCAATTGCATGGCTTCCTCGATCTCGATCCGGCCCACCGCCGGGAAAACGACAACCGGACCGGCACGAGGAAGGTGCGATGCCCGCACCGCCACCTCCCCGTAGCAGGTCCACCGGCACGCCCCCGACGCAGGCAATGCGCGGTCGGAGGCGAGGCCCACGGCCGGTCTCCGGGCTGCAGAGCCGCTTCACACCTTCCCGCGCGTGCGACGACCGCGCAGTGGTTGATCGTGAAGCGCACCGGCGTCGATTCGCCGGCATCTGCTTACCGTTGCGGGGGCAGCACAGGTTGTCGCGACCCGATCATCCGAGCCGCATCCCTGTTTCCCGTTTCACCTCGACGCATGAGCGCCGAGGCACCGAAGGCAGCGCCAGTTTATCAGCGTGCCGGTGCTACCATTTCCGCATGCTCGAAGACCTCGATGGGCTGACCTCGAAGATGGCCGAACTCGCCGGCCGCATGCGCGCGCTGCGCGAGGAAAACCAGCGGTTGCGCACGCAACTGGCGACCGCCAACGTCGAGCTCGACACGCTGCGCGGCCGCGTGGCCGGCGCGATGGAGCGCATCGACGCGCTGCTCGCGCGGCTGCCGCCGCCCGAGAAGAGCGCAGAGTCGACGTCGAGCGCCAGCCCCTGAGCGGGAGGACCGATTGGCGACCGAACAGCAGCTCACCCTGACGATCTTCGGCCGCGAGTATCGCGTCGCCTGCGCACCGGAAGAGCGCGATGACCTGATCGCGTGCGCGCGCTATGTCGACATGAAGATGACCGCGATTCGCGACACCGGCAAGGTGATGGGCGCGGACCGCGTCGCGGTGATGGCCGCGCTGCAACTGGCGCAGGAACTCTTCGCGGCCAAGGCCTCCGGCGGCGTGTCGATGGGCGAGCTGCGGCGGCGGCTGAAACAATTGAACGAAGTCGCCGATGAGATGCTCGCGCCGCAGGAGAAGCTGTTCTAAGATTCGGGCTCCCTGCGGTGTTCGCGCAAAGGCCTTGAGTTCCTTGAACCGATGCGCAATGCGCAAGGTTGCTGGGCTCGCGTCGTAGTGCGATCGGCACGCGTCTGCTGAACCTAAGCGGCGTGGACAGCGACCACCCTGAACCGATGGTTCAGGACACAGGCCGGGCGGCATGCGCGGGGATATACGTTCGGGTGCGCGGTCCGATTTCGTCGGACCGCGCACTTGCTTCTTTAAGAGCCCTCGGTGCGCTACTGGTTGATGAAATCCGAGCCCGACGAGTGCTCGATCGACGATGCGCTCGCGGCGAAGGACTCGACCGTGCCATGGACCGGCGTGCGCAACTACCAGGCGCGCAACTACATGCGCGACGACATGAAGGTCGGCGACGGCGTGCTGTTCTATCACTCCGGCTGCGCCGAGCCGGGCATCGCCGGCATCGCCGAGGTTGCGCGCGCGGCGTACCCAGACGCCACGCAATTCGATCCGAAGAGCGAGTACTACGATCCGAAATCCAGCCCCGAAGCTCCGCGCTGGGTCCACGTCGACGTGCGCGCGCTGCGCAAGACGCGGCTGATCACGCTGGCCGAACTGCGCGCCGCGCAGGAACTCGCCGACATGGTGGTGCTGAAGCGCGGCAACCGGCTGTCGATCACGCCGGTGACCGCAGCCCAATGGCGCTTCATCACCACGCGGCTCGCCAGATCCCGCTGATGCACTGGCCGCTGCTCGCCGCGCTGCTGGCGCTCGGTTCGGCGACCGGCTTCGTCGCGGGGCTGCTCGGCGTCGGCGGCGGCATGCTGATGGTGCCGTTCCTGACTATGTTGTTCACCGCGCAGCACTTCCCGGCCGAGCACATCGTGCACATGGCGATCGCCACCTCGCTGGCGACGATCCTGTTCACGTCGGTGTCGTCGGTGCGCGCGCACCATCGGCGCGGCGCCGTGCAGTGGCGCATCGTGCAGTTCCTGGCGCCGGGGATCCTGTTGGGCTCGCTGATCGGCGCGCAGCTCGCGGGGCGGCTGCCGACCGCGTGGATCGCGCTGCTGTTTGCACTGTTCGTCGGCTTCTCCGCCACGCAGATGCTGATCGGGCGTAAGCCCAAGCCGCAGCGCGAACTGCCGCCGCCCGCCGGCATGTTCGGCATGGGCGGCGCGATCGGGCTGGCGTCGAGCATCGTCGGCGCCGGCGGTGGTTTCATCTCGATCCCGTTCATGGTCCGCTGCAACGTGACGATCCACAAGGCGGTGGCGACCTCGGCGGCGCTCGGCTTTCCGATCGCTGCCGCGGGCGCGGTCGGCTACGTGATCGCCGGCTGGGCCGAGCCGCGGCTGCCGGCCGGATCGCTCGGCTTCATATACATGCCCGCGCTGCTGGCGATCGTCGCCGGCAGCGTGCTGACCGCGCCGCTGGGCGCGCGCGTGGCGCACGCGACCGATACGAGGCGGCTGTCGCGCATCTTTGCGTGCCTGCTCTATGCGCTGGCCGGCTACATGCTGTACAAGTCGTACGGCGCGTGGAGCGCCGCATAATGGCGCCCGGCCGCACGACCGGATAGAGCGACACGATGGCGATCGACCCCAACCGCGCAGCGCTGCAGAAGATCCGCGATCCGATGGTGCGCGAACTCGCGTTGCGCGGCGTGACGCGCAGCTACGCGGCCGGCGCGAACATCATCCAGGAAGGCGACAAGGGCGACTCGCTGTTCGTGATCCTGAGCGGCAAGGTCAAGGTCTACGTGTCGGATCGCGACGGCCGCGACATGGTGCTCGACTTCCATGGCCCCGGCGACTACATCGGCGAGATGGCGCTCGACGGCAGGCCGCGCTCGGCGTCGGTGGCGGCGGTGGAGCCGACCGTGTGCTCGATGGTCACGCGCGACGCGTTGCGCGCGGCGATCGCCGCCAATCCGGATGTCGCGATGACGCTGATCTCGACGCTGATCGAGCGCGCGCGCATCGCCACCGACAACGTGAAGAACCTTGCACTGATGGACGTCTACGGCCGCGTCGCGCGCCTGCTGCTGTCGATCGCGCAGGAGCAGCCCGACGGCCGGCTGGTGGTGCCGGAGCGGATGACGCAACAGGACATCGCCGAGCGGGTCGGCGCGTCGCGCGACATGGTCAGCCGCATCTTCAAGGACCTGACCGCCGGCGGCTACATCACGGTGGTCGACCGCCAGATCACCATCCACCGCAAGCCGCCGCCGCGCTGGTAGGAGCGCGTTGCCCGCGTTCGCGGGACCGCGGCTGTCGAATTTTCACGTGTGTTCCGGGTCCGCCCACGCGCACACTCGCGTCCACGGGAAGAACGGAAACTCACATGCTGCTGATCTGACCGCCACGACTGCGCCCCCGCCGCGGGGGCGCGCAGTCGCGTTCAGCTCAAGCCAGCCCCAGCTTCCGCGCCAGCCCGATCCGCTGCAGCTTGCCGGTGGCGCCCTTCGGGATCTCGTCCATGAAAAGAATCTTGCGCGGCACCTTGTAGTCGGCCAGCCGCTTGCCGACGAATTCGCGCAGCTCGCGCTCGGTCGCCGACTTTCCCTCGCGCAACACCACCACTGCGCCGACGTCCTCGCCGAGCTTGTCGTGCGGGATCGCGAACGTCACCACCTGCGCCACGGCCGGGTGGTCCATCAGCACCTCGTCGACCTCGCGCGGCGAGATCTTCTCCCCGCCACGGTTGATGATCTCCTTCAGGCGCCCGGTGATCGAGATATATCCTTCAGCGTCCATCGTGCCCTGGTCGCCGGTGCGGAACCATCCGTTCGTGAACGCCTCGGCGTTCGCCTTCGGGTTGTTCTCGTAGCCGGCGGTGACGTTCGGTCCGCGGATCACGATCTCGCCGGTCGCGCCGGCGGGCAGCAGCTTGCCCCCCTCGTCCATGATCGCGATCTCCGGCCCGGCGGCGCGGCCGACCGTGCCCGGCTTGCGCGCGGCGGGCGGCAGTGGATTGCTCGCCATCTGGTGCGATGCCTCGGTCATCCCGTACGCCTCGATCAGCGGCGCATTGAAGATCGCCTCCAGTTCCGCGATCACCTGCGGCGGAATCGACGAGCTCGACGAGCGCAGGAAGCGCAGCGGATTGGCGGCGATGATCTCCTTGTTGTGGCCGGCGCGGCCGAGGATCGCCTGGTGCATCGTCGGCACCGCCGTGTACCAGGTCGGTTTGCACTCGGCCATCCACGCGAAGAACTTCAGCGCGTTGAATCCCGGCGAGCAGAAGATCGTCGAGCCGGCCGCCAGCGGCGCCAGCAGCCCCGCGATCAGGCCGTGGATGTGGAACAGCGGCATGATCGACAGTTCCCGGTCCGCCAGTGTCAGCTTCAGCGTGTCGACGATGTTGTAGGCCGACGCGCAGACGTTGGCATGCGTCAGCGGCACGATCTTCGGTCGCGACGTGGTGCCGGACGTGTGCAGGATCAGCGCCACGTCGCCCGCCTGAGCGAAGCCGCCGCTCGCGGCCGGCGCGTTGGCCGCGTTGTCGGTCGGCTCCAGCGTGAACGCGCCGCTGCCCTCGTCGGTCGGCGCGAGTTCGAGCACACGCACGCCGAGCCTGCGCGCGACCTCCAGCGCGGGCGATTGGCTGCCCTGCTCGACCAGCAGCGCCTTGGCCTTGAGGTCGGACAGATAGAACTCGAACTCGTCGGCGCGGTACGCGGGATTCAGCGGGCACGCGGCCGCGCCGGCAGCCACGCTGACGAATGCGCTCGCCATTTCGGGCCCGTTCGGCAGCACGATCGCGACGCGGTCGTTGCGGCCGACGCCGAGCGCGTTCAGTCTGCCGACGATGCGCTCGACGTGCGCGCGGAACGCGCCGTAGGTGAGCGGCTTGCCGCCGGGTGCGCCGAGCGCGATGTGGTTGGCTTCGCCGGCGGCAAGCAGCGCGCGCAGCGTCGACTGGCGTTGCATGGTCTTCCTTTCGTGATCGGCGAGTAGTTCCTGTTGCCGGTTGTTCGTTGTTCGTTGTTCGTTGTTCGTTGTTAGTTGTCCATCCAGCTTGCGCACGCGGGGTTCACGGACAACGGCTTCGACTTCAATGGCCTACGCGGTCGTGATGCGCAGCCGGCCCTTCTGCCTGGCCAGGGTCTGCGCCAGCAGCGCGGCGAGCGCATAGACATGGTCGATGGTCGGCGTCGGCGTGTCGGTGATGCGGCCCAGCTCGATCACGCTCTTCACCAGCGCGTCCAGTTCGAGCACGCGGCCGTTCTCGACATCCTGCAGCATCGAGGTCTTGTGCGCGCCGACCGCTTCGGCGCCGGCGATGCGCTTCTCCAGGCTCACCTTGAAGGGCACGCCGAGCCTGGTGCCGATCGCCTGCGCCTCGGTCATCATCGCTGAAGCGAGCGCGCGCGTTTCCGGGAAGCGGCAGATGTCTTCCAGCGTCGCGTGCGTCAGCGCGCTGATCGGGTTGAAGCTCAGGTTGCCCCACAGCTTGAGCCAGATCTCGGCGCGGATGTCGGACACGACCGGGGACTTGAATCCGGCGTCGCGAAAGCGCCGCGAGAGCAGCCGCACGCGCTCGGTGTCGGCGCCATCGAGCTCGCCGAGGGAAAAGCGGTTGCCCTCGATATGGCGGATCACGCCCGGCGCTTCCAGCTCGCACGCGGGGTAGACGATGCAGCCGATCGTGCGCTCGACCGGCAGTGCGTTCGAGATCACGCCGCCCGGATCGACCGCCTCGATGCGTCGCCCCTCGTAGGGCCCGCCGTGCTTGAAGAAGTACCACCACGGAATGCCGTTCTGCGCAGTCACCACCAGCGTCTGCGGCCCGACCAGCGGCGCGAGTTCCGGAATCACCGGCGCGAGCTGATGCGCCTTCATGCCGAGGATCACCACATCCTGCACGCCCAGCTCGGCCATGCGATCGGTGGCTCGCAGTTGCGCCACCTCCTCGCGGCCTTCGATCAGCAGCTTCATCCCGTGCGCGCGCACCGCCGCGAGATTGGCGCCGCGGATCACGACGCTGACTTCCTCGCACACCCTGGCGAGCCTGACCGCAAGGTAGCCGCCGATCGCGCCGGCGCCGACCACGCAAAGCTTCACTCCTTGTCCCCCTGCACGCCCTCGTAACGATTCACCAGCTTGCCGATGCCTTCGATCTCGACCTCGATCGTCATGCCTGCGCGCATCGGCGCCACGCCGAGCGAGGTGCCGATCGCGATCAGGTCGCCGGGCTCGAGCGTCATGTCGCGCGAGATGCGCGCCACGACTTCAGCGGGCGAGAAGATCGCGTCGCTGACCGGATAGTTCTGGCGCTCGCGGCCTTCCAGCCGGGCGCGCACCACGAGCGTCTGCGGATCGAGTCCGGTCGCGATCGCGGGGCCGAAGACACCGAATCCGTCGCAGCCCTTGGCGCGCGTCCATTGCGCGAACGATGCGTCCCGGTGGATCACGTCGATCGCGGTCACGTCGTTGACGACCGTGTAGCCGAAGATGTGCGCGGCGGCGTGCTCCGGCGCGATGTCGCGGCCGCGGCGGCCGATCACCACGCCGAGTTCGCCTTCGAACACGACCTTGCCGTCGTAGCCGGCCGGCGCTCGGATCGCTTCGCCGGTCGTGGCAAAGCTCGTCGACGGCTTGATGAAGTACAGCGGTTCCGCGGGCAGCGCGAGGTTCTGCTTCGCGGCGCTGGCGCGGAAGTTGTTCCACAGCCCGATGAACTTGCCGGGCACGCACGGCGGCCGCAGCCGGACCCCGTCCAGCCGCCACGTGCGTCCGGTCGCGACCGGACCGGCGAACAGGTCGCCGCCGTGCTCGACGACGAGTTCGCCCTGCAACTGCCCAAAGCCGATGGTTCCGGACCGCTCGAAGCGAATCCAAAGCATGACGCGGCCGCCCTGAAGACCTGCAACCCGGGGTTATGTCGGACCTATTCCGAAGTGGTAGTTACGAATCCGGGTTCGCACAGATAATAGCGACGATGGCAGAAGTGATGCGCTGAACAACTACCCGAGAGGAGAGGAACCAATGCACCCGTTGGGCCAGTTCATGAGCCGCGCGCTGCGTTGCGCGGTACCGGTGATCGCCGCTATGGCTGCGCTTTCGGTGACGCCGCTCGCCGCCGCGTGGGAGCCGGCCAGGACGGTCGAGTTCATCGTGCCGGCCGGCACCGGCGGCGGCGCGGACCAGATGGCGCGCTTTGTCCAGAGCGTGATCGCCAAGCACAACCTGATGAAGCAGCCGATGGTCGTCGTCAACAAGGGCGGCGGCGCGGGCGCGGAAGGCTTCCTCGAGGTCAAGGGCGCGAAGGGCGATCCGCACAAGATCATCATCACGCTGTCGAACCTGTTCACCACGCCGCTGGCCACCGGGGTGCCGTTCAACTGGAAGGACCTGACGCCGGTGACGATGATGGCGCTCGACCAGTTCGTGCTGTGGGTCAACGCCGAGACGCCGTACAAGACCGCGCAGGACTACATCGGCGCGGTGAAGGCGGCCGGCCCCAGCAAGATGAAGATGGGCGGCACGGGCTCCAAGCAGGAAGACCAGATCATCACCGCGGCGATCGAGAAGCAGGCTGGCGTGAAGTTCATCTACGTGCCGTTCAAGGGCGGCGGCGACGTCGCGGTGCAGCTCGTCGGCAAGCACATCGACTCCAGCGTCAACAACCCGATCGAGGCGGTCGCGCAATGGCGCGGCGGCCAGTTGCGGCCGCTGTGCGTGTTCGACAACGAACGGATGCCGTACAAGGCCAAGGTCACCGCCGACATGAGCTGGAACGACATCCCGCCGTGCAAGCAGTCCGGGCTCGACGTCGACTATCTGATGCTGCGCGGGATCTTCATGGCGCCCGACGTCAAACCCGATCAGGTCGCCTACTACGTCGAGCTGCTGAAGAAGGTGCGCGCCACGCCCGAGTGGAAGGAGTTCCTCGAGCGCGGCGCATTCAACACCACCACGCTCGAAGGCGAGCCGTTCCGCGCCTGGCTGGCGAAGGAGGAGCAGCGGCATCGGCAACTGATGCAGGAGGCGGGTTTCCTCGCCAAGTAGTAGGCAATAGGCGGCGCCTGCCACGACTTTCCTGACGAAGACTTGTCGCGCAGCGGGCACGCGCTGCCCCGCTGCGCTGTTTCGGCCCGTGCCGAACCTCGCATGAACGAACAACCCGAAGCCCCCGAAAGCAGCTCGCCGGCCGCCACCACGTACCGCACCGTCGAACTGGCGGTCGCCACGCTCGCGTTCGCGTTCGGTGCTCTCGTGGTCGCCGACAGCTGGCGGCTCGGCGCGCGCTGGGCCGATGACGGCCCGCAGGCCGGCTACTTTCCCTTCTACATCGGGCTCGTGATCTGCGCCGCCAGCGCGTGGACGTTCTGGACGACGTGGCGCAACCGGCCCAAGGGCGACGACACCTTCGTCACCCGCGCGCAGCTCAGGCAGATCCTCGCGCTGCTGGTACCCGCCGCGCTGTACGCGATCGCGATCGCGCCGCTCGGCATCTACGTCGCATCGTTCGTCTTCATGGCGTGGTTCATGGCGCGCCACGGCGATCACCGCGTCTGGACCACTGCGGCGGTTTCGTTCGGACTGCCGCTGGCGCTGTTCCTGATGTTCGAGGTCTGGTTCAAGACGCCGCTGCCGAAGGGGCCGCTTGAGGCGTGGCTCGGACTCAACTGAGATTCGCGATGGCCGAACTCACTTCGCTGCTGCAGGGGTTCCAGGTTGCGCTGACTCCGTTCAACCTCGTTCTGATGCTGATCGGCATCGTGCTCGGCGTGATCATCGGCGTGCTGCCCGGACTCGGCGGCGCCAACGGCGTGGCGATCCTGCTGCCGCTGACGTTTTCGATGAACCCGACGTCGGCGATCATCATGCTGACCTGCATCTACTGGGGTGCGCTGTTCGGCGGCGCGATCACGTCGATCCTGTTCAACATCCCCGGCGAGCCGTGGTCGGTCGCCACCACGTTCGACGGCTACCCGCTCGCGCAGCAGGGACGCGCAGGACAGGCCCTGACCGCGGCCTTCACGTCGAGCTTCGTCGGGGCGCTGTTCGCGGTGCTGCTGATCACCGCGCTGTCGCCGCTGGTCGCGCAGTTCGCGCTGAAATTCGGGCCACCGGAGTTCTTCGCGGTGTACCTGCTGACCTTCTGCGCGTTCGTGGGCATGAACCGCGGCGCCGCGGCCAAGACGCTGATCGCGATGTGCATCGGCTTCGCGCTCGCCGCGGTCGGGCTCGACACCGTGACCGGGCAGTTGCGGATGACGTTCGGCACCGAAGTGCTGCTGAAGGGCTTCGACTTCCTGATCGCGGTGATCGGGCTGTTCGGAATCGCCGAGATCCTGCAGTCGATCGAGGAAGACCTCGCATTTCGCGGCAAGAACGCGAAGCTCGACCTGCGCGTGGTGTGGAATACGTGGAAGGAACTGCCGCGCTACTGGATGACTTCGCTTAGAAGCTGCGCGATCGGCTGCCTGATGGGCATCGTTCCGGGCGGCGCGACGCCGGCATCGTTCATGGCCTACGGGATGGCGCGCCGGCTGGGGCGCGAGGCCGAGGGCTTCGGCAAGGGCCGCATCGAGGGCGTGGTCGCGCCTGAGACCGCCGCGCACGCGGCCGGCACCAGTGCGCTGCTGCCGATGCTGGCGCTCGGCGTGCCGGGGTCGCCCACCGCCGCCGTCCTGCTCGGGGGCCTGTTGATCTGGGGCCTGCAGCCGGGGCCGCTGCTGTTCGTCGAGCAGAAGGACTTCGTGTGGGGGCTGATCGCCAGCATGTACCTCGGCAACGTGGTGGGGCTGGCGATCGTGCTGGCGTTCGTGCCGGCGTTCGCGGCGATCCTGCGCATTCCGTTCTCGATCATCGGGCCGGCGATCATCGTGATCTGCGCGATCGGCGCGTACACCGTTCACAGCGCGATGTTCGACGTGTACCTGATGCTCGGCTTCGGCGTGCTCGGCTACGTGCTGCGTAAGCTCAAATATCCGCTGGCGCCGCTGGTGCTGGCGCTGGTGCTCGGCGACCGCGCAGAGGACGCGTTCCGCCAGTCGATGCTGCTGTCGCAGGGCAGCCTCGCGATCTTCGTGTCGCAGCCGCTGGTCGCCACGCTGACGCTGGCGGCGCTCATCGTGCTGATCGTTCCGGCGCTCGCCACCGCGCGCCGGCGTGCGCGCACCGGCGGCGGCGCGTGAGTCTTCAGGTCGTGCTGCGCGCGAACGCGTCGCGGTAGCGTTCGCGCAGCAGGTTCTTCTGCACCTTGCCCATCGTGTTGCGCGGCAGGTCGGACACGACCCACACGCGCTTGGGCACCTTGAAGTTGGCGATCTTCGCCTTGAGTTTCGCGATGATCGCGTCGCCGTCGACCGCCGCGCCCGCCTGCGCGACGACGACCGCGGCGACCGCCTCGCCGAAATCCGGATGCGGCAGGCCGATCACCGCCGACTCGACCACGCCGGCCATCTCGTCGATGTAGCCCTCGATCTCCTTCGGGTACACGTTGTAGCCGCCGGAGATGATCAGGTCTTTCGAGCGGCCGACCAGCGTCAGGTAGTTGGCGGGCTTGCGCTCCTCCGGGTTCGACGGGCCGAAGTGGCCGACGTCGCCGGTCCTGAAGAAGCCGTCGGCGGTGAACTCCTCGGCAGTCTTCTCCGGCATGCGCCAGTAGCCGGAGAAAACGTTCGGTCCCCGGACCTGCACGTTGCCGATCTCGCCCGTCGCGCAGCGGGAGCCGTCGTCGCGCACCACGCGCACCGCCACCCCCGGCAGCGGCACGCCGACCGTGCCGCCGATGCGGTCGCGCGGCGTGCCGAAGTACGGGTTCGACGTCAGCATGATCGTCTCCGACATGCCGTAGCGCTCGAGGATCGTATGACCGCTGCGGCGGCGGAATTCCTCGAAGGTCTCCGCCAGCAGCGGCGCGGAACCGGAGATGAAAAGGCGCATGTTGCGGCACACATGCCGGTCGAACGACGGCTCCGCGAGCAGCCGCGTGTAATAGGTCGGCACGCCCATCATCACGGTCGATCGCGGCAGGTACCGCAGCACCTGCTTCGGATCGAATTTCGGCAGGAAGATCATCTGCGCGCCCGCGAGCAACGCCGCGTGCGACGCGACGAACAGGCCGTGCACGTGAAACAGCGGCAGCGCATGCAGCAGCACGTCGTGGCCGCCGGCTTCGCGTTCCTCCTTGAAGCCCCAGAACTCGTCGAGCACCAGCGCGTTGGACGCGAGGTTGCCGTGCGACAGCATCGCGCCCTTGCTGCGCCCGGTGGTGCCCGACGTGTACAGGATCGCGGCCAGATCGCCGGCGGCGCGCGGCACGGTCGGGAACGAGTCGGCAAACGGCGCCGCCGCCTCCAGCAGCGAACCGTCGCGCCTCTCGCCGAGCGTCTGCACGTGCGAACTGCCGGCGGCGCCCGCGAGCGCCGCGAACTCGCGTTCGCGCGCCGGCGTGCAGACCACGACCGAGGGCTGCGCGTCGCCGAAGAAGTATTCGAGCTCGGCCTGCAGGTACGCGGTGTTCAGCGGCACGTAGACAAGGCCCGCGCGCAGCGTGGCCAGGTACAGCATCAGCGCCTCGGGCGATTTCTCCACCTGCACCAGCACGCGCGCGTCGCGCGGAAGGTTGAGCGACGCGAGCCAGCCAGCGATGCGCGCCGACGCGAAGTGCAGATCGCGCCACGAGTAGACGAGCCCGTCGGCCGTCTCGATGCAGGCGGCTGCCGGATCGCGCGGCAGCCGCGCTTCGATCAGCGCATAGAGATTTTCGTTCTTCACGCGATCAGTCGAGTTTGGCTCCGGAAGTCTTCGCCACCTGCGCCCAGCGCTTGATCTCCGCGTTCAGGAAGCGGGAGAAATCGGCCTGGCTCATCGTCTGCGGCTCCGATCCCTGGCTGGCCCAGATCTCGCGCAGCTCCGGCGTCTGCAACGCCTTCACGACGGCGGCGTGCATGCGGTCGAGGATGTCCTTCGGCGTGCCCTTCACACCCCAGATGCCGTACCACGTCGACACCTGGTAATCGGGCAGCCCCGCCTCGACCGTGGTCGGCACGTCCGGCGCGCCGGCCGATCGCTTCGGCGCCGCGACCGCGAGCGCGCGGATGCGGCCGGCGCGAATGTGCTGCGCCGACGAGCCGAGGCCGTCGAACATCATGTCGACGTTGCCGGCGATCAGATCCTGCAGCGCCGGCCCGGCGCCGCGATACGGGATGTGCACGACGAAGGTCTTGGTCTGCTGCTTGAACAGTTCGCCGGCCAGGTGGTGCGACGTGCCGTTGCCGGCGGACGCATAGTTGTACTTGCCGGGGTTCTTGCGCAGCAGCTCGAGCAGAGATTTCAGGTCGGTCGAAGGTACGCGGCCCGGATTGACCACGATCACCTGCGGCGGGCTGGCGATCGGCGTCAGCGGCACGAGGTCGCGCTCGATGTCGTAATCGAGCTTGGGATAGAAGCTCGGCGCGATCGCGTGGTGCACCGCGCCGATGAAGAACGTGTAGCCGTCGGGCTGCGCCTTGGCCGCCACCGATGCGCCGACAGTGCCCCCGGCGCCGCCGCGATTGTCGATGATGACCTGGCGGGCGAGCTGCTTGGTGAGCTGCGCGGAAAGCGGGCGCGCAAAGGCGTCGGTGCCGCCGCCGGGCGGGAACGGCACGATGAAGGTGACCGGCTTGGCGGGCCAGCCCTGGGCGGAAGCGACGAATGGGGCCGCCAGCGCGGAAGCGCCCGCGGCGAGAATGATCGAACGGCGTTTCATCGGGTCTCCTTGCTTCGCTTCTTGTCTGTCTTGGGCGTCGCGTCCGGTGTCGGCGCCGTACGCTGACGGGCGAAGTAGACCATCATTCCGGCACCGATCACAACCATCGGGATCGACAGCCACTGCCCCATCGTCAGGTGCAGCGCGAGAAAGCCGAGGAAGCTGTCCGGCTCGCGCGCGAACTCGGCGATGAAGCGCAGCACCCCGTAGCCGATCAGGAACGCGCTGGCCACCACGCCGCGCGGGCGCGGGCGCCGCGACAGCAGCCAAAGGATCACGAACAGCAGCACGCCTTCGAGCGCGAACTGGTACAGCTGCGAAGGGTGGCGCGGCACGTTGTCGCCGGCCTGCGGAAAGATCATCGCCCACGGCCACACCTTCGGATCCGCCGGCCGACCCCACAGCTCGCCGTTGATGAAGTTGCCGATCCGGCCCGCCGCCAGCCCGAGCGGCACCAGCGGCGCGACGAAATCGGCGACCTGGAAGAACGGCTTGCCGCGGCTCCTCGCGAACAGCCACATCACGATGATCACGCCGATGATGCCGCCGTGCGACGCCATGCCGCCGTGCCAGATCATCAGCGCCTCGAGCGGATGCGCGAAGTAGTACGCCGGCTTGTAGAACAGCACGTAGCCGAGCCGGCCGCCGAGGATCACGCCGAGCACACCGTAGAACAGCAGGTCGTCGACGTCCTGCCTGGTCATGCCGCGCCACGCGTCCCGCGTGCGATAGCGCCCGAGCAGCATGAAGAGCACGAATCCGACCAGGTACATCAGACCGTACCAGCGCACCGCCAGCGGTCCGATGCTGAAGGCGATGGGGTCGAAGTTGGGGTGGACTAGAGGCACTTGAGGATCGAGGATCGAGGATCGAGGATTGAGGATTCAGGATCGAG
Source organism: Pseudomonadota bacterium (assembly GCA_029778535.1). Classification (GTDB taxonomy): domain Bacteria; phylum Pseudomonadota; class Gammaproteobacteria; order Burkholderiales; family Burkholderiaceae_F; genus JAKOQB01. Next base: position 18,359 of record JAKOQB010000020.1, read on the forward strand.
TCCCGTGGGGCGCTCCCGCCACGGCCGGCGGGCTGCGATAGTATCGGATGCGCCCGGCTCCCTTCGGTTCGCTCGATCCTCAGTCCTCGATCCTGAATCCTATGCCCTACAACGAACGCTCCAAACACGTCACGCAGGGCGTGGCGCGCTCGGCCAACCGCGCGATGTACTACGCGATGGGCTACAAGGACGCCGACTTCGACAAGCCGATGATCGGCGTGGCCAACGCGCATTCGACGATCACCCCGTGCAATTCGGGCCTGCAACGACTGGCCGATGCCGCCGTCGCCGAGATCGCCCGATGCAATGCGAACGCGCAGGTGTTCGGCACGCCGACCGTGTCCGACGGCATCGCCATGGGCACCGAGGGCATGAAGTACTCGCTGGTCAGCCGCGAGGTGATCGCCGACTGCATCGAGACCTGCGTGAACGGCCAGTGGATGGACGGCGTGGTCGTGATCGGCGGCTGCGACAAGAACATGCCGGGCGGCGTGATGGCGATCGCCCGCTGCAACGTGCCGGCGATCTTCGTGTACGGCGGCACGGTCAAGCCGGGCCATTACAAGGGCAAGGACCTGACGATCGTTTCCGCGTTCGAGGCGGTGGGCGAATTCACCGCCGGACGGCTGAACGAAACCGACTTCAAGGAGATCGAGCGGCGCTGCATTCCGGGGTCGGGCTCGTGCGGCGGCATGTACACCGCCAACACGATGAGCTCGTCGTTCGAAGCGCTCGGCATGTCGCTGCTGTATTCGTCGACCCAGGCCAACCCGGACCAGGAGAAGGTCGACTCGACGGCGGAGGCGGCGCGCGTGCTGATCGACGCCGTCAAGAACAACCTGCGGCCGCGCGACATCATCACGCGCAAGTCGATCGAGAACGCGATCAGCCTCGTGATGGCGGTCGGCGGCAGCACCAACGCGGTGCTGCACTATCTGGCGATCGCAGCGGCCGCCGGCGTCGAATGGACGATCGACGACTTCGAGCGCATCCGCCGCAAGGTGCCGGTGCTGTGCGACCTGAAGCCGTCCGGCAGGTACGTCGCGACCGACGTGCACGCGGCGGGCGGCATCCCGCAGGTGCTGAAGACCCTGCTCGTCAATGGGCTTCTGCACGGCGACTGCATGACGATCACCGGCAAGACGATGGCCGAGATGCTGGCCGACGTGCCGGCCGAGCCGAGGGCCGGCCAGGACGTGATCCGTCCCTTCGCGAAACCCATGTATGCGCAGGGGCATCTGGCGATCCTGAAGGGCAACCTCGCGCCGGAGGGCTGTGTCGCCAAGGTCACCGGGCTGAAGAACCCGGTGATCACCGGGCCGGCACGCGTGTTCGATTCCGAGGAGGCGGCGATGGAGGCGATCCTCGCCGACCGGATCAAGGCCGGCGACGTCGTCGTGATCCGCTACGAGGGCCCGAAGGGCGGCCCGGGCATGCGCGAGATGTTGAGCCCGACGTCGGCGATCATCGGCAAGGGGCTGGGCGAAAGCGTCGGGTTGATCACCGACGGCCGCTTTTCCGGCGGCACCTGGGGCATGGTCGTCGGCCACGTGGCGCCGGAGGCGTTTGTGGGTGGCAACATCGCGCTGATCAAGGAAGGCGACCCGATCACGATCGACGCGCACAAGCTGCTGCTGCAGCTGAACGTGCCGGACGAGGAACTGGCGCGCCGGCGTGCCGCGTGGAAGCAGCCGGCGCCGCGTTACACCAAGGGCGTGCTGGCCAAGTTCGCGAAGCTGGTGTCGACCGCGAGCAAGGGCGCGATCACCGACGAGAAGCTGTTCTAGCGGCGCGCCGCGGTCAGCGGCGCACGCGCGAATGACGGTTGCGTTCGAGCGCCTCCTTGATGCGCTTTTCCTTGGCCTTCTGAAGTTCGTCGAACGCCTTCTTCTTGTCGAGGCCGAGGTGGCGCTCGACGAACTCAAACCAGATGAACGCCGCCGCGAACGGAGCCGCGACCCACCACCATGACAGCTCCTCCATCTGGGACGGGAAGCCGATCAGCTTCAGCGCGAGCAGCAGGAAGGCGACGATCAGGAGCCACATCTGGCGCGGTCGGCAATGTGAAAGCCGGCTCAACTATAGTCCGGGCCGCCGCGCGCGGGTCAACGTCCGTAAGGCTGAGCCGTTAGACTCGCAGATCAACCGATGACCCCTCAGTGCACTGTACGGAGCCCCTCGATGAAACAGCTTGCCTATGTAGTCGCCGCCGGACTCGCCCTCGCCAGCAGCTCGGCTTTCGCCAATATGGAGCTGGCCAAGGCCAAGAACTGCCTGGCCTGCCACGCGCTGGACAAGAAACTGGTCGGCCCCGCATACAAAGATGTCGCGGCCAAGTACGCCAACGACAAGGACGCGGTGGCGAGGCTGGCCAAGAAGATCCGCGAGGGCGGCGTCGGCGTCTGGGGCCAGGTGCCCATGCCCGCCAATCCGCAGGTCAGCGAGGCCGACGCGCAGACGCTGGCCAAGTGGGTGCTGACGATCAAGTAGTCGGACTCGAAACGCGCGTCAATCGCAACGGGACGCCGCGGCGCCGCGTTGCGTTCGAACACCACGCCGCATTGCGACGCAGAGCACCGCGCGTACAATCCCGCGCTTTCGCGGCCGGCCGAGCCCGCATCGCCGGTCGCAGAACTCCGAGCGGGTTTCGTGACTCGACAAGCGTCAAGGAGAAGGTTTCATGACGAAGATGATCAAGCTGGCACCGCTCGCGATCGCGGCCGCGGTTGCCCTGACGGCCTGCGGCAAGAAGGAAGAGCCGGCCAAGAAGGAAATGGCCAAGGCCGCTGCACCGGCTGAAACGGTGGTCAAGATCGGCCATGTCGCGCCGCTGACCGGCGCGATCGCGCACCTTGGCAAGGACAACGAGAACGGCGCCAGGATGGCGATCGACGAGATCAACGCCGCCGGCGGCATCAAGGCGGGCGACACGACCTACAAGCTCGAACTCGTCGCCGAAGACGACAAGGCCGACCCGAAGGAAGGCACGATCGCCGCGCAGAAGATCGTCGACTCGGGTGCGGTCGCCGTCGTCGGCCACCTGAACTCGGGCACCTCGATCCCGGCGTCGAAGATCTACGCCGACGCCGGCATGACGCAGATCTCGCCGTCGGCCACCAATCCGAAGCTGACCGAGCAGGGCTTCAAGACCACGTTCCGCGTGGTCGCCAACGACAACCAGCAGGGCGCGGTGCTGGCGAACTACGCGGCCAGCGAGATGAAAGCCAAGACGATCGCGATCGTCGACGACCGCACCGCCTACGGCCAGGGGCTGGCGGACGTGGTCGAGAAGGTCGCGAAGGAAAAGGGTCTGAAGGTCGTCGCGCGCGAGTTCGCCACCGACAAGACGACCGACTTCAACGCGATCCTGACCAAGATCCGTGCCACCAAACCCGACGTCGTGATGTACGGCGGCATGGACGCCACCGCGGGCCCGATGGCCAAGCAGATGAAGCAGCTCGGCATCAAGGCGCATCTGCTGGCCGGCGACGGCGTGTGCTCGCCCGAGTTCATCAAGCTGGCGGGCAACGCGGCCGACATCCTGACCTGCTCGATGGCGGGCGAGGCGGTCGAAAAGCTGGCCAAGGGCGAGGAGTTCAAGACCAAGTACAAGGCCAAGTTCGGTACCGACGTGCAGGTCTACTCGCCGTACAGCTACGACGCCGTGTACGTGATCGCCGATGCGATCAAGCGCGCCGGCAAGGCCGACCGCGCGTCGATCACCGCGGCGATGCCGGCCACCAACTACGCCGGCCTGACCGGCCAGATCCAGTTCGACGAGAAGGGCGACATCAAGAACGGCGCCATCTCGATGTTCAAGGTCAAGAACGGCAAGCTCGAGTACCTCTCGACCTCGCGCTGAGTCTCCCGCAGCGATGGGAAGCGGCACCCGTGGGTGCCGTTTCTTTTTCTGAAAGGGTGCGTGACTGCACCCCGTCTTGATACGATGCGCGGTCGCGCGACCCGCACCGGGATCGATCGCGGCGGAAGGGGCCCATGGACACGTTTATCCAGCAGATTCTGAACGGCCTGGTGCTGGGCAGCCTGTATTCGCTGATCGCGCTCGGCTACACGATGGTGTACGGGATCCTGAACCTGATCAACTTCGCGCACGGCGAGGTGCTGATGATCGGGGCGATGACCGCGCTGTCGACGATCATGCTGCTGAAGGCGCACTTTCCCGACGCGCCGGGCTGGCTGCTGCTGGTCGCCGGAACCGCGGTGGCGATTCCCGTGTGCGTGATCGTGAGCCTGATCATCGAGCGCGTCGCGTACCGGCCGCTGCGCAACGCGCCGCGCCTTGCGCCGCTGATCACGGCGATCGGCGTGTCGATCACGCTGCAGACGCTGGCGATGATGATCTGGGGCCGCAACTACCTGACCTTCCCGTCGCTGCTGCCGTCGGATCCGCTCAGCTTCCTCGGCGCGACCGTGACGGTCACCAAGCTGCTGGTGATCGCGCTGTCGGCCGTGATCATGCTCGGACTGATGCTGTTGGTGAACCGCACCAAGCTGGGCCGCGCGATGCGCGCCACCGCCGAGAACCCGCGCGTGGCCGGGTTGATGGGGGTGAATCCGAACTACGTGATCGCGCTGACCTTCGCGATCGGCGCGGCGCTGGCGGCGGTGGCCGGCGTGATGATCGCCGCGACCTACTCGGTCGTGCACTTCTACATGGGGTTCATCCCCGGGCTGAAGGCGTTCACCGCGGCAGTGTTGGGCGGCATCGGCAACATCCCGGGCGCGATGCTGGGCGGCATCCTGCTCGGCCTGATCGAGGCGCTCGGCGCCGGCTACATCGGCCAGCTGACCGGCGGCGTCTTCGGTTCGAACTACCAGGACGTGTTCGCGTTCATCGTACTGTGCATGGTGCTGATCTTGCGGCCGTCGGGGCTGCTCGGCGAACGCGTGGCCGATCGCGCGTAAGGGCCTGACCATGACGCTCTTCTTCCCCAGCCTGCGCGACAAGCCGATGGCCGCCTTCGCGGCGACGTTCGTGGTGGCGGCGGTGCTGGTCGTGCTGCCGTTCGCGGCCGGCTATTTCGGCAACGCCTGGGTGCGCGCGCTCGCGTTCGCGTTGCTGTATGTGATGCTGGCGCTCGGGCTGAACATCGTGGTCGGTTTCGCCGGCCTGCTCGATCTGGGCTACATCGCCTTTTACGCGGTCGGCGCTTATATGTACGCACTGCTCGCGTCGCCGCACCTGACCAGCAACTTCGAGGCGCTGGCGGCAATGTTTCCGCAAGGATTCCACAACTCGGTGTGGCTGGTGATCCCGCTCGGCGCCGCGATTGCCGCCTTCTTCGGCGTGGTGCTGGGCGCACCGGTGCTGAAGCTGCGCGGCGACTATCTCGCGATCGTCACCCTCGGCTTCGGCGAGATCATCCGCATCTTCCTGAACAACCTGAACGCGCCGCTGAACTTCACCAACGGCCCGCAGGGCATCACGCTGATCGATCCGGTCAGGATCTTCGGCGTCAATTTCGCCAAGACGCAGTCGCTGTTCGGCCTGCCGCTGCCGTCGGTGTACATGTACTACTACCTGTTCCTGGTGCTGACGATCGTCGCGATCGTGATCTGCATCCGGCTGCAGGACTCGCGGCTGGGGCGCGCGTGGATGGCGATCCGCGAGGACGACATCGCCGCCAAGGCGATGGGCGTGAACGTGCGCAACATCAAGCTGCTGGCGTTCTCGCTGGGCGCCACGTTCGGCGGCGTGTCGGGCACGATGTTCGCCGCGTTCCAGGGCTTCGTATCGCCGGAGTCGTTCTCGCTGATGGAGTCGATCATTGTGCTGGCGATGGTCGTGCTCGGCGGGCTCGGCCACATCCCGGGGGTGATCCTCGGCGCGGTGCTGCTGTCGATGTTCCCCGAACTGCTGCGGCACACGGTGGTTCCGGTGCAGGAGCAGCTGTTCGGGAAGGTGCTGGTCGATGCCGAGGTGCTGCGCATGCTGCTGTACGGCCTGGCGATGGTGATCATCATGCTGTACCGGCCCAAGGGCCTGTGGCCGGCGCCCGAGCACGGCGTGAATCCGGCCGCGCGGCCGGGCAAGCCACAGGCCGCCTGAGCGGAATCGCGCGATGAAGAGCCCGTCCTCTCCCCCGCCCCTCTCATTGAACGAGAGGGGAGCTTCGAGCGCCGCGCGATCAAGATGACCGACACGATCCTCAAGGTCCAGGGTGTCAACAAACGCTTCGGCGGGCTGCAGGCGCTGTCCGACGTCGGCATCACGATCACGCGCGCGCAGATCTACGGACTGATCGGCCCCAACGGCGCCGGCAAGACGACGTTCTTCAACGTGATCACCGGGCTGTACCAGCCCGACTCGGGCACGTTCGAGCTCGACGGCAAGCCGTATTCGCCGAGCGAGCCGCACAAGGTCGCCGAAGCCGGCATCGCGCGCACGTTCCAGAACATCCGCCTGTTTCCCGAGATGACCGCGCTGGAGAACGTGATGGTCGGCCGCCACGTGCGCACCAAGGCCACCTTCTTCGGCGCGGTGCTGCGCACGCGCGGCGAGCGCGCGGAAGAGGCGGCGATCAAGAAACGCGCGCTCGAACTGCTCGAGTACGTCGGCATCCGCAAGTACGCGGACTTCCAGGCGCGCACGCTCGCCTACGGCGATCAGCGCCGGCTCGAGATCGCGCGCGCGCTCGCCACCGATCCCAAGCTGCTCGCGCTCGACGAACCCGCCGCCGGCATGAACGCGACCGAAAAAATGGCGCTGCGCGGCCTGCTGTCGAACATACGCAAGGACGGCGCGACGATCCTGCTGATCGAACACGACGTGAAGCTGGTGATGGGCCTGTGCGACCGCGTGACCGTGCTCGACTACGGCAAGGTCATCGCCGAAGGCACGCCGGCCGACGTGCAACGCAATCCGGCCGTGATCGAGGCCTACCTGGGCGGCGCGCAAAAGCCGGCCGCGGGGCAGGAAGCAGCATGAGCGAAGTCGTTCTCAAGATCGCAGGGCTCAAGGTCGCCTACGGAGGCATACAGGCCGTCAAGGGCGTCGATCTCGAAGTGCGCGCCGGCGAACTGGTCACGCTGATCGGCGCCAACGGCGCCGGCAAGACGACCACGCTGAAGGCGATCACCGGCACGCAGGCGTGGAGCGGCAACATCGAGTACATGGGTCAGCCGACGCGCGGGCTGGCACCGTACCAGCTTCTGACGCGCGGGCTGGCGATGGTGCCAGAGGGCCGCGGCGTGTTCGCGCGCATGACGGTCACGGAGAACCTGCAGATGGGCGCGTTCGCGCGCGACGACGCGGCCGAGATCAAGGCCGACATTGAGCGCATGTTCGAGACTTTTCCGCGCCTGCGCGAACGCGCGAAGCAGCTTGCCGGCACGCTGTCCGGCGGCGAGCAGCAGATGCTGGCGATGGCGCGCGCGCTGATGAGCCGGCCGAAACTGCTGCTGATGGACGAGCCGTCAATGGGCCTGTCGCCGCTGATGGTGGAAAAGATCTTCGAGGTCGTGCGCAGCGTGTCGGCACAGAAGATCCCCGTGCTGCTGGTCGAACAGAACGCGCGCCTCGCGCTGGAGGCCGCGAACCGCGCCTACGTGATGGACTCCGGCCTGATCTCGCTGACCGGCCCGGCCGCGGACCTGCTGCACGACGCCAAGGTGCGGGAGGCGTATCTCGGCGAAGCGGCGTGATCGTTGTCCGTTGTCCGTTGCTCGTTGTCCGTTGACTGCCGGCCGCGCACGCTCGACGAGCAACGGACAACGGACAACGAAAATCACCCGCCCGCCAGCGCCCGAACCACCTCCGGTGGCGCCTGCACGAGCTCGATCAGAACGCCTTCGCCGCCGATGGGAAACTCGTGGTTCGCCTTCGGGTGGATGAAGCAGATGTCGTAGCCGGCGGCACCCTTGCGGATGCCGCCGGGCGCGAATCGCACGCCGCGCGCAGTCATCCACGCCACGGCGGCCGGCAGATCGTCGACCCACAGCCCGACGTGATTGAGCGGGGTGGCGTGCACCGCCGGCTTCTTGTCCGGATCGAGCGGCTGCATCAGGTCGACCTCGACCTCGCTAGCGCCCGCCCCGAGCGCGCAGATGTCCTCGTCGACGTTCTCGCGCTCGGAGCGGAAGTTGCCCTTGACTTTCAGTCCGAGCACGTCGACCCACAGCGCGTTCAGCCGCGCCTTGTCGAGGCCGCCGATCGCGATCTGCTGGATGCCCAGCACCTTGAACGGGCGCGCCGCCGTGTTCATGCCGCCGCCCGGAAGCGCACGATCGGCTGGTCGACCGCGAGGCTGTCGCCCTTCTGTGCCAGCACCTGGTCGACCACGGTATCGGCGGGCGCGTACAGGACGTTTTCCATCTTCATCGCCTCGATCACCGCGAGCCGCTGGCCGGCCTTGACTTCCTGCCCGGGCGCAACCGCCAGATCGACCAGCAGCCCGGGCATCGGCGAGAGCAGGAATGCACTCATGTCGGGCGGCGCCTTCACCGGCATCTTGCGCAGCAGTTCGTCGGCGCGCGGCGACAGGACCTGCGCCTCGAGCTGCACGCCGTTGTGCGTGAGCCGGTAGCGCAGACCGACGCGATCGACCTGCAGCACGATCGGCCTGCCGTCAAGCCGCCCGGAGAAGCGCGTATCGCGCAGCCGCCAGTCCGTGGTCAGTGTGTGCGTGCGGCCGTCGCAAATGACCTTGTAGCCGCCCTCGAACGGCGCGACGCTGACCGTGTTCGAGGTGTCGCCCAGCCGCACGACGAACTGCGCTGGCGGCCTGACTTCGTGCCCCGGCAGCTGGCCGGTGATGCGCACCGCGCGTTCGCGCATGCGCCGGTGCACGACCGCGGCGACCGCGAGCAGTGCCTCGGTGTTGGCCGCGCTCGGTTCCACCCCCTTGAAGCCGCGCGGAAAGTACTGCGCGATGAAGCCGGTATTGAACTGGCCGGCGACGAACTGCGGATGGTTGAGCAGCGCGGCCTGGAACGCGATGTTGGAGCCGACGCCGCGGATCACGAACGCGTTCAGCGCCTCGCGCATGCGCTCGATCGCATCGCGGCGATCGGTGCCGTGCACGATCAGCTTGGCGATCATAGAGTCGTAGTAGATCGGGATCTCGCCGCCCTCGTACACGCCGGTGTCGACGCGCACGCCCGTGTTGGCCGGCGCGCCGGCGGCGAAGATCGTGCACTCCGGCGGCTGGAACTCGACCAGACGTCCGGTCGACGGCAGGAAGCCGCGCAGCGGATCCTCGGCATTGATCCGGCACTCCATCGCCCAGCCGTTGCGCTTCACGTCCGGCTGCTTGAACGGCAGCGCCTCGCCGGCCGCCACGCGCAGCATCAGCTCGACCAGGTCGAGCCCCGTGATGCACTCGGTCACCGGGTGCTCGACCTGCAGCCGGGTGTTCATCTCGAGGAAGTAGAAGCTCTGGTCGCGGCCGACCACGAACTCGACCGTGCCCGCGCTCTGGTACCTGACCGCGCGCGCCAGCGCCACCGCCTGCTCGCCCATCGCCTTGCGTGTCGACTCGGAGATGAACGGCGACGGCGCCTCCTCGATCACCTTCTGGTGGCGGCGCTGGATCGAGCATTCGCGCTCCCACAGGTAGACGTAGTTGCCGTGCGCGTCGCCGAGCACCTGGATCTCGATGTGGCGCGGCTCCTCGACGTACTTCTCGACGAACACGCGGTCGTCGCCGAAGGCGGCGCGCGCCTCGTTGCGGCACGACGTGTAGCCTTCGAACGCCTCGCGGTCGCTGAAGGCCACGCGCAATCCCTTGCCGCCGCCGCCGGCGCTGGCCTTGATCATCACCGGGTAGCCGATGCCGCGCGCGATCTCGACCGCCTGCTCGGGTGTCTCGATCGCCGCGTTGTGGCCCGGGATCACGTTGACCTTCGCCTCCAGCGCGAGCTTCTTCGACGCGATCTTGTCGCCCATCGCCGCGATCGAGTAGTGCTTGGGACCGATGAAGACGATGCCGTCCTCCTCGACGCGGCGCGCGAACTCCTCGTTCTCCGACAGGAAGCCGTAGCCCGGGTGCACCGCCTGCGCGCCGGTCTGCTTGCACGCAGCGATGATCTTGTCCATCACCAGGTACGACTCGCGGCTCGGCGCGCCGCCGATCGGCACCGCTTCGTCGGCCATCTCGACGTGCAGCGCGTCGCGGTCGGCCTCCGAATACACCGCGACCGTCCCGATGCCCATCCTCTTCGCGGTCTTGATCACGCGGCAGGCGATTTCACCCCGATTCGCGATCAGTATCTTGCTGAACATGTCGTCTCCCCGGGCGCCTACAGCGGAATGTTCCCGTGCTTGCGCCACGGGTTCTCCAGCTTCTTGTTGTGCAGCATCGCCAGCGAACGGCAGATGCGCTTGCGCGTCTCGTGCGGCTGGATCACGTCGTCGATGAAGCCCCGGCTGCCCGCGACGAACGGGTTGGCGAAGCGCTCCTTGTATTCGGTCTCGCGCGCGGCGAGCTTGTCCGGATCGTTCTTGTCCTCGCGGAAGATGATCTCCACCGCGCCCTTCGGCCCCATCACCGCGATCTCCGCGTTCGGCCACGCGAGGTTGACGTCGCCGCGCAGGTGCTTGGAACTCATCACGTCGTAGGCGCCGCCGTACGCCTTGCGCGTGATCACCGTAACCTTCGGCACCGTGCACTCCGCGAACGCGAACAGCAGCTTGGCGCCGTGCTTGATGATGCCGCCGTATTCCTGCGCGGTGCCGGGCAGAAAGCCGGGCACGTCGACGAAGGTGATCACCGGGATGTTGAACGCGTCGCAGAAGCGCACGAAGCGCGCCGCCTTGATCGAGCTCCTGATGTCGAGGCAACCCGCCAGCACCAGCGGCTGGTTGGCGACGATGCCGACCGTGTGCCCGTCCATGCGCGCGAAGCCGACGATGATGTTCTTCGCGTAATCGGGCGCGATCTCGAAGAAGTCGCGATCGTCGACCGTCTTGATGATCAGCTCCTTCATGTCATACGGCTTGTTCGGGTTCGAGGGCACCAGCGTGTCGAGCGACAGGTCCATCCGATCGGCCGGATCGTCGGTCCTGCGCACCGGCGGCCTTTCCCGGTTGTTCAGCGGCAGGTAGTTGTACAGCCGCCGCAGCATCAGCAACGCCTCGACGTCGTTCTCGAACGCCAGGTCCGCCACGCCCGAGCGCGTGGAGTGCGACACCGCGCCGCCGAGTTCCTCCGCGGTCACCTCCTCGTGGGTGACGGTCTTCACCACCTCCGGGCCGGTCACGAACATGTACGCGCTGTCCTTGACCATGAAGATGAAGTCGGTCATCGCCGGGCTGTACACCGCGCCGCCCGCGCACGGGCCCATGATCATGCTGATCTGCGGAATCACGCCCGACGCCATCACGTTGCGCTGGAACACGTCCGCGTAGCCGGCGAGCGACGCCACGCCCTCCTGGATGCGCGCGCCGCCCGAGTCGTTCAGGCCGATCACCGGCACGCCGACCTTCATCGCGTGGTCCATGACCTTGCAGATCTTTTCCGCGTGCGCCTCCGACAGCGCGCCGCCGAAGACGGTGAAGTCCTGGCTGAACACGAACACCATGCGGCCGTTGATGGTGCCGTAGCCGGTCACCACGCCGTCGCCCGGGATCCTCTGCTCGGCCATGCCGAAATCGACGCAGCGGTGCTCGACGAACATGTCCCATTCCTCGAACGAGCCTTCGTCGAGCAGCAGCTCGATGCGCTCGCGCGCGGTGAGCTTGCCCTTCGCATGCTGCGCATCGATGCGCTTCTGCCCGCCGCCGAGGCGTGCCGCGGCGCGCTTCTTCTCCAGTTGTTCGATGATTTCCTGCACGGCGTCGTCTCCTCGTCGATTGCGATCAGTCCATCAGGTCGAGCAGCCGGCGCGCCGCGGCCGATGCGGCGATGCGGCCTTGTCCGACCTGTTCCGACAGCTCCGGCAGGGCCGCCTTCACCCGCGGATGGCTGCGGAAGCGATGCTTGAGCGCCGCGTCGATGTGTTCCCACATCCACGCCTGGTCCTGCGCATGGCGCCGCGCGGAGAAGGCACCGCCGGCGGTCTGCTGCTCGCGGAAGCGCTCGACCGCCGCCCAGAAGCGGTCGATGCCGTCGGCATTCAGTGCGCTGATCTGCATGACTTCCGGCTGCCCGGCCTTCTCCGTTCGCCCTGAGGTATCGAAGGGCGTTCGTTCCGGATTGCCGTGCAGCCCGAAGATCCGCAGCGCCGACGTGATCTGCGCCTGCGCGCGTGTCGCGGCCGCCTGGTCGAGATCGGCCTTGTTGATCACCACGAGATCCGCCAGCTCCGTCACGCCTTTCTTGATCGCCTGCAGGTCGTCGCCCGCGTTCGGCAGCTGCATCAGCACGAACATGTCGGTCATGCCGGCGACCGCGGTTTCGCTCTGCCCGACGCCGACCGTCTCGACGATCACGATGTCGTGACCGGCCGCCTCGCACACGAGCATCGCCTCGCGCGTCTTCTCCGCCACGCCGCCGAGCGTGCCGCCGGCGGGGCTGGGGCGGATGAACGCGCGCGGATCGACCGACAGCCGCTCCATCCGCGTCTTGTCGCCGAGGATCGAGCCGCCCGACACGCTCGACGACGGATCGACCGCCAGCACCGCCACGCGATGCCCGCGCTCGATCAGATACAGGCCAAGCGCCTCGATGAAGGTCGACTTGCCCACGCCCGGCACGCCCGAGACGCCGAGCCGGAACGACTTGCCGCTGTGAGGCAGCAGCGCGTTGAGCACCGCATCGGCGCGCGCGCGATGATCGGCGCGCGTCGATTCCAGCAGCGTGATCGTCTTGGCGAGCGCGCGCCGCTGCGCGGGACCGGGTGCGCCGAGCACCTGGTCGACCAGCGCCTGATCTGCGGTGGACAGCACGCGCGCCTCAGCGATGAATCCGCGAGCGGTCGGCCGCCGTTCGCAGCGCCAATGCGCAACGAAGGCGCTGTTCGTCGTCCCGGCGCAGAGCCTGCCCCGGACTTGATCCGGGGCCGGGACCCAATGTTTCGACTCGGAATTGGGCCCCGGCCTTCGCCGGGGCGAAGCGGCTTGCTCGCGCCGTCATTTCAGTGCTTGCCTTCGATCGCCTTGCTGATCTGCGCCAGCACCTCGCGCGCGCTGACGGGGATCGGGGTGCCGGGGCCGAAGATCCCCTTCACGCCCGCGGCGAACAGGAAGTCGTAGTCCTGCTTCGGGATCACGCCGCCGACGAACACCGCGATGTCGTCGGCGCCCTGCTTCTTCAGCTCCGCGATGATCGCTGGCACCAGCGTCTTGTGGCCCGCGGCGAGCGTCGACACGCCGATCGCGTGCACGTCGTTCTCGATCGCCTGGCGCGCGCATTCCTCCGGCGTCTGGAACAGCGGCCCGATGTCGACGTCGAAGCCGAGGTCCGCGTACGCGGTGGCGATCACCTTCGAGCCGCGGTCGTGGCCGTCCTGGCCGAGCTTGGCGACCATCACGCGCGGCCGCCGGCCGTGCCGATCGGCGAATGCGGCGATCTCCGCCTTCAGCTTGTTCCACTCCGCGGCCGCATCCTCGGCATCCTGATACGCCATCGCATACACCCCCGTCACTTTCTGGATGTCGGCGCGGTGGCGGCCGAACACCGCTTCGAGCGCGCTGCTCACTTCTCCCACCGTCGCGCGTGCGCGGATCGCCTGGATCGACAGATCGAGCAGGTTGCCCTTGCCCGTGCGCGCGCATTCGGTCAGCGCCGCCAGCGCCGCATCGACCTTCGTGCCGTCGCGCGCGGCCTTGATCTTCGCGAGCCGCGCGATCTGGTTCTCCCGCACCGCGTGGTTGTCGACCTCGAGGATGTCGACCGTCCCCTCTTCGTCGAGCCGGTACTTGTTGACGCCGACGATCACGTCGCGGCCCGAGTCGATGCGCGCCTGCTTCTCGGCGGCGCTGGCCTCGATCTTCAGCTTCGCCCAGCCGGAGGCGACCGCGCGCGTCATGCCGCCCTGCGCGTCGACCTCCTCGATGATCGACCACGCCTTGTCGGCCATTTCCTGGGTCAGCGTCTCCATCATGTAGCTGCCGGCCCACGGGTCGATAACGTTCGTGATGTGCGTCTCCTCCTGCAGGATGAGCTGCGTGTTGCGGGCGATGCGGGCGGAGAAGTCGCTCGGCAGCGCGATCGCCTCGTCGAATGAATTCGTATGCAGGCTCTGCGTGCCGCCGAACACCGCGGCCATCGCCTCGATCGTCGTGCGCACGACATTGTTGTACGGATCCTGCTCGGTCAGGGACCAGCCCGACGTCTGGCAGTGCGTGCGCAACATCAGGCTCTTGGGGTTCTTGGCGCCGAAGCCTTTCATGATCCGGCACCACAACAGGCGCGCGGCGCGCATCTTGGCGATCTCGAGATAGAAGTTCATCCCGATCGCCCAGAAGAACGACAGCCGCCCGGCGAAGTCGTCGACGTCGAGCCCGCGCGCCAGCGCCGTTTGCACGTACTCCTTGCCGTCGGCGAGCGTGAACGCCAGTTCGAGTGCCTGATTGGCGCCCGCCTCCTGCATGTGGTAGCCGGAGATGGAAATTGAGTTGAACTTCGGCATGTTGCGCGCCGTGTACTCGATGATGTCGGCGACGATCCGCATCGACGGCTCGGGCGGATAGATGTACGTGTTGCGGACCATGAACTCCTTCAGGATGTCGTTCTGGATGGTCCCGCTCAACTTGTCCTGCGCCACGCCCTGCTCTTCCGCCGCGACGACGTACCCCGCCAGCACGGGCAGCACCGCGCCGTTCATCGTCATCGACACGCTCACCTTGTCGAGCGGGATGCCGTCGAACAGGATCTTCATGTCCTCGACGCTGTCGATCGCCACGCCGGCCTTGCCGACGTCGCCCACCACGCGCGGATGGTCCGAGTCGTAGCCGCGATGGGTGGCCAGATCGAAGGCGACCGACACGCCCTGCCCGCCGCCGGCGAGCGTGCGGCGGTAGAAGGCGTTCGACTCCTCCGCGGTCGAGAAGCCGGCGTACTGGCGAATCGTCCACGGCCGCACCGCGTACATGGTCGCCTGCGGCCCGCGCAGAAAGGGCTCGAAGCCGGGCAGCGTGTCCGCGTACGGCAGCGCGTGCGTATCGGCCGCCGTGTACAGCGGCTTCACCGTGATGCCCTCGGGCGTCACCCAGTTCAGCGCCTCGAGGCGGCCGCCGGGCGCGGACTTCGCCGCCGCCTGCGCCCACTGCTCGAGCGTGGCGCGCGCAAATTCGGGGGTCTTCGACATCATCGGTCTCCTGAAGCCGGCGGCGCCGTAACGCTAGCGCGCCGCGCCGACGCCACGCGCAGCTTGCCAGCGATCATACATGATGCATAATTATGAATACAAATTCCTGACTCCGCGCTGACGCCACCGATGCCCGTCGCTGCCACGGCCGCCCCCGCCCGTCAGGGTCTCGCACCGCGCGCGCTGTACCAGGACGTGGCCGACCGGCTGCGGCAGCAGATCTTCGACCGCGAGCTGGAACCCGGCAGCTGGATCGACGAGCAGAAGCTCGCCGCCGCGTACGGCATCAGCCGCACGCCGCTGCGCGAGGCGCTGAAGGTGCTCGCGGTCGAGGGGCTGGTGACGATGAAGGTACGGCGCGGCGCCTACGTGACCGAGATGTCGCGCGACGACGTGGCGCAGGTCTATCACCTGCTTGCGCTGCTGGAGAGCGATGCCGCCGGCGAGGTCGCGCGCCGCGCGACGGACGCACAGCTGGCCGAGCTGCGCGCGCTGCACGAGCGGCTGGAGAAGCAGATCCGGAATCGCGACGCCTTCTTCGCCGCCAATGAGCAGTTCCACATGAAGCTGCTCGAAGCGGCCGGCAATCGCTGGCGGCGGCAGATCGTGGCCGACCTGCGCAAGGTGATGAAGCTGAACCGCCACCACTCGCTGTTCAAGCAGGGACGGATCGGCCGTTCACTGCAGGAGCACCGGGAGCTGATGGCCGCGCTCGAAAGTCGCGACGCGCGCGCCGCGGCAAGGCTGATGCGGCTGCACTTCGACAACGGGCTGGAGGCGACGGCGGCCGACTGACCGTCGGCACACGTATCGTTCCCGCGTAAGCGCGAACCCAGGCTGGCGTTGCGATGGCTGGATGCCCGCTTGCGCAGGCATGACACCAACCGCCGGCTGCTCCGTGTCGTTCTCGCTTGCGCGGGGATGAGGCGGTCGCGTATCAGCCACCCAGCCGCTTCATCCACTCCGCCAGCAGCCGCGCCTGCGCATCGCCCTGCGCATGCCGCGCGCGCACGGCGGCCCGGTCCTCCGGCGCGCGGTTCTGGCTTAGCTTGAACTTGCCTTCGAGCTGCGCCACCTCGATCGTCAGGCCGACGATGCCGCGCTTCATCTTCTCCCGGAACTCCTCGCCGAGCTCGTCCCACTGCGCGCGGTACGGCGGGTCGTGGCGATCGATCAGCGCCTTGAGGATCTTCTCCTTCGCCTCGCTGTCGTGCGTGACGCGGATCGGCCCGCGCGCGTGCACGACGATGTAGTTCCAGGTCGGCACCGCCTCGCGCGTCGCATACCACGCCGGGGCCACGTATGCGTTCGGTCCATGGAAGATCGCGGTCACTTCGTCGCCGTCGCGCCACGTCGACCAGTGCGGGTTGGCGTGCGCGACGTGGCCGAGCAGCCGCAATCCGCCGGGCGATTCCTCCGCTTGCAGCGGCAGATGGGTGAACGCGGGCGCGCCGTCGCGCACAGACACGAGCGTGGCAAACGGATGCGCGCGCAGCACCGCGAGCAGGTGCGCGCGCTCGGTGACGACGAACTGGCGCGGCTGGTACCAGGTCATTGCAGCCCCGCCGCTTCCGGCAGCCCGAGCATCAGGTTCATGTTCTGCACCGCGGCGCCGCTCGCGCCCTTGCCGAGGTTGTCGAGCCGCGCCACCAGCAACGCCTGCTGCGCGCTGTCGTTCGCGAACACGAAGAGTTCCAGCCGGTTGGTAGAGTTCAGCGCCTCCGGCTCCAGATACGCCCCGTCGCGCGCGGCGGACAGATCGTTCAGCGGCCGCACCGTGACAAAGCGCTCGCCGGCGAAGTGCTCGGCAAGGATCGTGTGCAGATCCACGCCGCTCGGTACCCGCGGCAGCGCGGACAGGTGCAGCGGCACGCTGACCAGCATGCCGCGCCGGAAGTTGCCGACCGACGGCGCGAACACCGGCGCGCGTTTCAACAGTCCGTGCCAGCGCATCTCGTCGACGTGCTTGTGCTTCAACGTCAACCCGTAGGCGCCGAAGTTGGCCGGTGGCGCGCCCGCGGCCGGTTTCTCGTAGGACTCGATCATCCTGCGCCCGCCACCGGTGTAGCCCGACACCGCGTGCACGGTGACCGGGAAATCCTCCGGCAGCACGCCGTGCTCGCGCAGCGGGCGCACCAGCGCGAGAAAGCCGGTCGGATAGCAGCCGGGATTCGACACGCGTCTCGCCCCCGCGATCGCCGCGCGCTGCGTGCGTGTCAGCTCGGGGAAGCCGTAGATCCACCCGGCCGCGGTGCGGTGCGCGGTGCTGGCGTCGATCACGGCCGTGGCAGAGTTGGTGATCAGCCGCACCGTCTCGCGCGCGGCGTCGTCCGGCAGACACAGGATCACGAGGTCGACGCCGTTGACGATTTCGCGCTTCGTTTGCGCGTCCTTCGCCTTCTCGCGCGGCACGCTGACGAGTTCTATGTCGCCGCGGCCCGCCAGCCGCTCGCGGATCTCGAGCCCGGTGGTGCCGTGTTCGCCGTCGATGTAGATCGTCGCCTTGGTCATGTCCCGTTCTCCCGAGTGCTGCGTGCAATTGTGCCCGTCCCGCAGCAAAGGTTCGGTTTCAGATGTCATGCAGCACCCGGTCGAGTTGCGCCGCCATGCGGTCGATCTCGTCAAACGCCACGTTCAGCGCCGGCATGAAGCGCAGCAGCTGCGGGCGCGGCGCGTTCAGCAGCAGTCCCTCGGGCTGCAGTTCACGCGCGGCTGCGACGACCGCCGGCGCAACCGGGCGGCCGAGATCTAGCGCGCGCAGCAGCCCGGCGCCGCGCTCGCCGGCGAGTCGGTGCTCTTCGCTCAGCCGCTGCAGATGCCGGTGCAGATGCGCGCCGCGCTCGACCACGCCGGCCAGGAATTCCGGCTGCGCGACGGTGTCGAGCACCGCGGTTCCGACCGCTGCCATCAGCGGGTTGCCGCAGTAGGTGCCGCCCTGGTCGCCGTGCGCGAAGCACGCGACCTCCTCCTTCGCCAGCAGCGCAGCGAGCGGCACACCGCCGCCCAATCCCTTGCCGAGCGTCATGATGTCCGGCACGACGCCCGCCTGCTCGAACGCGAACAGCGTGCCGGTGCGGCCGACGCCGGTCTGCACCTCGTCGAGGATCAGCAGCAGCCCGCGCTCGTCGCACAGCGCACGCAGGGCGCGCAGGAACTCCGCGCTCGCCGGCACCACGCCCGCCTCGCCCTGGATCGGCTCGAGCATCACCGCGACCGTTGTCGGTCCGATGCAAGCGCGCACCGAGTCCAGATCGTTCAGACGTGCCTTCGGAAAGCCCGGCACCTTCGGCTCGAACAACTGATCCCAGCCCGCCTTGCCGCTCGCTGCCATCGTCGCCAGAGTGCGGCCGTGAAAACCGTCGGCGAGGGTGACGATCTCGAACGCGCCGCCGCGGTGGACTGATCCGAACTTGCGCGCCAGCTTGATCGCGCCTTCGTTCGCCTCCGCGCCGCTCGAAGCGAGGAACACGCGCTGCAGCCCGGACAGTTCCGCCAGCCGCTGCGCGAGCCGGATCGCCGCGTCGTTGAAGAAGGCCGGACTCGGCGAAACCAGCCGCTGCGATTGCGCGGCGAGCGCGTCGCCGATCTCGCGTGGGCAGTGTCCGAGCGCATTGACCGCCCAGCCCTGCACGAAGTCGAGATAGCGCCGGCCCGCGTGATCGACGAGCCACGAGCCTCGCCCCTCGACGAAGACCAGTGGCGGGCGCGCCGCAACTTCCATCAGGGCACTCGTATCGAAGCGCGCAGCGCCATCGTCTCCCCTCGCCCGCATCAGCGGGAGAGGGGCGGGGGTGAGGGCTTGGTTCTGGTCGATCTTCATCTTCGGCTCCTGGAAAACAAAAGGCCGCGGGGTTCGCGGCCTTCGTTGGGTCAACCGTTTCCGGTGACGTGTCCTACGCGCGCGCTCCCCTGCGGAATTCCGCATGACGTCGCGCACGTCGGTTCATCGAATATTTCATGGCGCGCAGTCTACCTCAACCCTGCGCGAGATCAGCTTGCGACGTGAACGCGTCGGCGAAGAACTGGTCCTCGGGCAGCCCGCACTTCGTCGTGAAGTCGCGCCGCGCGGCGTCGACCATCACCGGCGCGCCGCATGCATAGACCTGATGCGCGGACAGATCCGGCAGATCCTCCATCACCGCGCGGTGGACGAAGCCCGTGCGGCCGGTCCACGCGTCCTCCGGTGTGGCGTCCGACAGTACGGGCACGTAGCTGAAGTTCGGCTCCTCGCGCGCCCATTGCTCGGGAAGCCGCGGCAGGTACAGGTCGCGCCTTGCGCGGCAGCCCCAGTAGAGCACGACCGGGCGCGCGGGCTGGTCCGGCTCGTCATGGTTGAGCCGCTTGTGGAAGATGTGCTCGGCGATCGCCTTGATCGGCGCGAACCCGGTGCCGCTCGCGAGCAGCACGATCGGCCGCGCGTTGTCCTCGCGCAGGAAGAAGGTGCCGAGCGGCGCCTCGATGCGCATAATGTCGCGCTCCTTGACCGCCGGCTCGCGCACGCCGAACAGCGCGTCGGTGAACACGCCGCCCGGCATGTGGCGGATGTGCAGCGTGAGCTTCTCGTCCGCATGCGGCGCTGTGGCGATCGAGTAGCTGCGGCGCGTGCCGTCCTTGAGGATGAACTCGAGATACTGACCGGCGCGATACTGCAGCCGCTCGTTGGCGGGCAACTGCAGCGACACGATCGCGACATCGGGTGCGACGCGCTCGATGCCCGCGATCCGACACGGCATCTTGCGGATCGGGATGTCGCCGAAGCCGGTCAGGATGCGCGCCTCGATCACCACGTCCGTCAGCGGCCGGCTGCAGCACACCAGCAGCTTGCGCTTGCCCTGCTCCTCGGCCGACAAGGCGGACGACGAATGCGGGCCCTGCACCCATTCACCTTCGAGGCCCTGCGCCTTGCAGGTGCCGCACGCGCCGCTGTGACATCCGTAGGGCAAGCCCACGCCGCTTCTGAGCGCAGCGGCGAGGATGGTCTCGCCTTCCTCGACGTTGAACTCGCGGCCGGAGGGCCGGACGGTGATCCTGAAGCTCATAGAATCGAACGATGGAAAAACAATCGCCCGCGGAACAGCGCTCGCGCGGGCGCATCTTCGGGGCGCCGCGCCTGCTGATCGTCGGCTGCGGCGACATCGGCCTGCGGATTGTCGCACGGCTGCGGGCGCGCTATCGCATCGTCGCGCTTACGTCGTCCCCCGCGCGCCGCGCCGAACTGCGCGCCGCGGGCACGCTGCCGATCGTCGGCGATCTCGACGATCGGCGTTCGCTGGCGCGCATCGCCGCGTTCGGCGCGCGCGTGATTGACCTCGCGCCACCGCCGAACCAGGGAACGCGCGATCCGCGCACGCGGCATCTGCTTTGCGCGCTGCGTGCCGTGCGCAGGCTCGTCTACATAAGTACCACCGGTGTGTATGGCGATCGCGCGGGCGAATGGATCGACGAGACCGCGCCGGTCGCGCCGGTCAACCAACGTGCGCTGCGCCGCGTCGATGCCGAGCGCATCGTGCGCGCCGCCGGTGCGCGCGTGCTGCGCGTGCCCGGCATCTACGCGCACGACCGGTTGCCGCTCGAGCGGCTGCGCGCCGGCACGCCGGCGCTGACGGCGGACGAGGACGTGCACACCAACCACATCCACGCCGACGACCTCGCGCGCATCGCGATCGCCGCGCTTCATCGCGGCAGCAAGGCGCGCGTGTACCACGCGGTCGACGATTCGCAACTGAAGATGGGCGAGTACTTCGATCTCGTCGCCGACCGCTTCGGACTGCCGCGGCCGCCGCGGCTGCCGCGCGACGATCTGAAGCGCGCGGTATCGGCGACGATGTATTCGTTCATGAGCGAATCGCGGCGGCTGCGGAACGACCGCATCAAGCGCGAGCTGAAGGTGAGGCTGCGCTGGCCGACGGTGGCCGACGCGCTGGCCGACGCTGATCCGGACGGGCAGAAGCGATGAACAGTCAGACGCGCTGGACTCTGGCGCTCGTGGCGATCGTGCTGGTCATCGTCGCCTGGGCCGACGACTTCGTCTCGCTGCAGGGCGAGCACACGATCTACACCGTCACCTGCGAGGATGGCCAGTGGAACGGCAATGTCTGCTCGGGCCGCCTCGCACCCGGCTACCGCTACCGCTTCCGCGCGCTGAAGAAGCGCAAGGAGGTGCTGTTCTGGCGCGTGGGCGTGTCCGAACCCTCGGGCAAGTTCACCGACTGCGACATCACCGACGGCCGCAACTGGCGCTGCACCGCCAACGCCGACGCGGCCCGCTCGATCACGCTCGCGCTGGTGCGCGGCCGCGCGCAGCACGACGCGACCGGCGCCACGCGGCCGTTTCACGCGATCAGCAAGTGGAAGTGGTGGTGTATGCGCGCGGGGCTCGGGCCGTTCAGGCGGGCGAGCTACTGATGCCTCGCTCGGGCGACGCGCGCTGGTGCTGCTGAGTGGACTCGAACCACCGACCTACTGATTACGAATCAGTTGCTCTACCAACTGAGCTACAGCAGCAGCGAGGCGCGGATTATAGGCGGCTCGCGCAGCGCAGCCAAACGCGCCGGATCGGGGAAACTCGCGCCTCACCATGCTCGCCAACGCGCTGCTGATCCTGCCGGACTTCGCGCTGATCCTGTTC
>JAKOQB010000151.1 GCA_029778535.1 Pseudomonadota bacterium
ACGCCGGTCACTCGATTGCTCATGTTGCGCTCCATTCGTTACGCGTTAGGACATACACCGCGGGCGAACCCGCCGCGGCGGCAGACGAATCAAGAGGCACAACCAGGTATTCGAGACGCGCTGCGCGGAGGCAGGCAGGCTTGACACGCAAAGATGATCTACTTGAACTGAATGCCGGCGAACAATAACCGATCGCGACGGCTTTGTCGAGCGGATTCCACGGCGGCGCTGGAGGCGGCGCACTAATCGCCGCCTCGCCAGGCGCCTTGCGCTATTCGGGCTCGACCCCCAGGGCCACGAGGAAGCGCGACACCATGTTGTAGGTCGCGACGGTGCCGACGAACTCGACCAGCTCGCGCGGCGGCAGTGCCCGGGCCAACGCCTCGAAGCTCGCGTCGGACACGTTCACCGAGAGGGTCATCTCGACGGCCACCGCGAGCGCGGCGCGCTCGGTCGCGTCGAACAGCGCGTCGTTCGCTTGCGCGCGCTGCGGGTCGCGCAGCGCATCGAGCTGCGCCGGCGTGCCGCCTGCCTTCAGGAACTCGGGCGCGTGATGGCCGAACTCGTAGTCGGCGCGGTTGAGCACGGCGACCACGCACATCGCGAGTTCGCGCAGCTTCGGCGACAGGCGCAGTTGCGTGCGGATCGCGCCGAGGTAGGCGTTCCAGCCCGCCGCCATCTCGGGGCTGTGCAGCAGCATGCGGTCGAGGTTCAGCAGCGTGCCGCCGCGGCGCGCGCGCACTGCGGCGACGATCGCCTGCGGCTCGGTCAGGTCGGCTGGAACGTAGGGAAGTCGGGGCATCGAGGGCTCACGCGTGAACGATCGTAGTGTGATGAGGCCCGGGCGGGCGTGCTGCCCGGATCAGGCGATCCGGGAGTACGAGGCGCCGCTGGAGGAGCGGGCGAGATGGCGATCGAAGGCCATCGCGACTGCGCGCACCAGCAGCCGGCCGCGGGGCGTAACCTCGACGCCGCGTTCGTCGATGCGCACGACGCCGGCGTCGGCCAGTGGCGCGAGCGCCTCGATCGACTCCGCGAGCCAGCGGCGGCTGTCGATGCCGCGGCGCGCGTCGAGCTCCGCCCAGTCGAGCCTGAATTCGCTCATCAGCGCGTTGATCGCGTCGCGGCGAACGAAGTCGTCGGCGTCGAGCACGATGCCGCGCACGGCCGGCAGTTCACCGCGCTCGATGCGCCGGTAGTAGCCGTCGAGCAGCTTGTCGTTCTGCGCGTAGACGTCGCCGACGGAGGAGATCGACGAGACACCCAGCGCGATCAGGTCGCCGGCGTCGTGCGAGCAGTAGCCCTGGAAGTTTCGGTGCAGGCGCCCCTCGCGCTGCGCGACCGAGAGCTCGTCGTCCTCGAGCGCGAAGTGGTCCAGGCCCAGGTGCCGGTAGCCCGCGCGCGCGAACATCGCGACCGCCGTCTGGAACAT
>JAKOQB010000152.1 GCA_029778535.1 Pseudomonadota bacterium
CGCGACGGGCGCCTCGAGCGCGCGCAGGCCGCCTTCACCGGCGAGGACGCGGTGCGCGCGACGATCGACCGCATCGTCACGCCGGTGGGGCGGCGGGTCGACGAAGGCTCGCCGATGGTCGACGCGCGCCTGCCCGACGGCTCTCGCGTGAATGCGGTCATCGGGCCGCTGGCGATCCGCGGCCCGGCGATCACGATCCGCCGCTTCAACCATCGCCTGTACGGGCCGCAGGACCTGGTCAGAATCGGCTCGCTGTCGCAGGCGATGCTCGACTTCCTCGCGGTCTGCGTTCGCGCGCGCCGCAACATCGTCGTCTCCGGCGGCACCGGAACGGGCAAGACGACGCTGCTGAACCTGCTGTCGAACCTCATTCCCCCGGGTGAGCGCGTCGTCACGATCGAGGACGCCGCCGAGCTGAGGCTGGCGCACGCGCATCGCGTAAGCCTCGAAGGGCGGCCGGCAAACGCCGAGGGTCGCGGCCAGGTCACGATCCGCGACCTGGTGCGCAGCTCGTTGCGCATGCGCCCCGATCGCATCGTGGTCGGCGAATGTCGCGGCGGCGAGGCGATCGACATGCTGCAGGCGATGAACACCGGCCACGACGGGTCGCTCACCACCGTGCATGCCAACAGCCCGCGCGACGTGGTTTCACGACTCGAGACCATGGTCCTGATGGCCGACGTCGAGATGCCGGTACTGGCGATTCGCGAGCAGATCGCGGCTGCGATCGACGTCGTCGTGCACCAGGCGCGGATGGCCGACGGGCGCCGGCGGGTGGTCGAGATCGTCGAGTTCACCGGGCTCGAAGGGCAGCGCGTACTGATGCAGCCGCTGTTCCGCTTCGACCGGCGCGCATCGGCCGACGGGAGCAGCGGGCGCTTCGTCGGCTGCAACAACGTGCCGCAGTTCTACGAGGCGCTGCGCGACGAGGGCTTCGAGCCCGACCTGTCGATCTTCCGGGGGCCGACGTGAGCGCGGCGCCGTCGTTCCCGCTGTGGCCGGTGCTGGCCGCGGTCTTCGCCGGCGCGGCGGCGCTGCTCGCGCTCGGCACGCTGGTTGGCCATCGATATGCACGGCAGCATCGCGAACGCTTCGAGCGTGCCGTCGGAGCGCGGATGCGCGAGTCGTTCCTGTTCGTCGACCCGTCCCGGCTGTTCGCGCTGCAGCACCTGCTCGCTCTTCTGGCCACGCTCGCTGCCTGGGCCTCGAGCGGCCGGTGGCAGGTCGCGCTGCTCGTCGCGCTGGCGGCCGGCGCGATGCCCTCGCTGGCCCTGAGGCGGCTGCGGCGCCGTCGCCTCGAAGCGTTTCGCCAGCAGATGCCCGACCTGCTGATGCTGGTGGCGGGTGGGTTGCGCGCCGGCAGCGGCCTGGGGCAGGCGCTCGCGCAGGCTGCCGCCGAGATCGGGCTGCCCGCGCGACAGGAACTCGGCCTGCTGCTGCGCGAGCAGCGCCTCGGGGTCGTGCTCGACGACGCGCTCGCCGGGCTCGCGCGCCGCGTGCCGATCGAGGAGACGACGCTGTTCGCGTCCGCATTGCGGATCGGCGCCGAAGCCGGCGGCAGCATGGCGGCGACGCTCGAGTCGCTGGCCGATGCCACGCGTCGCAAGCTGGCCATCGAGGGCAAGATCCGCGCGCTCACCGCCCAAGGTCGCCTGCAGGCGTGGGTGATGGGCGCGCTGCCCGCCGTGCTCGCCGCGTTGCTGTTCCTGGTCGAGCCGACCGCGATGCGCGCGCTCATCGACACCTGGCAGGGATGGGTCGTCTCGGCGGCGGTGGTCGCGCTGCAGGCAATCGGCGTCGTGCTGATTCGCCGGATCGTCTCGATCGACGTCTGAGGGAGACGATCCGGTGAGCGCATGGTTGGTGATGTCGTTGGCCGCGATGTTCGTCGCGGCGGTAGCGCTGGTCGCCGCGGCGTCCGGAGCGTGGGCGGCGGCGCTTCCTGCCGAGCGGGCGCGGCCGGCGCCCTTGCCTCTGGCCTGGCGGGCCGCGTGGCCGCTCCTTCGCCGGCTCGCTCATGCAACGGGCCCCTGGGTGGGTGCGCAGCAGCGCGAGCGGCTTCGCGAGCTGCTCGGACGTGCCGGCCTCGATCGCGCGATGGCCGCGGAGCACGTCGTCGCGGCGCAGGCCGCGGCGGCGACGTTGGCCGGGTGCGCCGTCGCGCTGGGAGCGTTGGGCAGCGGCGCGGTTTCGGCGTGGACCGTGGTGCCGGCGGCAGTGCTCGGCGCGATGCTGCCGCGCATCGCGCTGCGCGATCGCGCGGCCCGGCGACGCGACGCCGTGCTGCGCCGCCTTCCGCACGACCTCGACCTGATCACGCTGTCGATCGAGGCGGGGCTCAACCTCGGCGCGGCGCTGGGGCAGGCGGCTCGGCACGGGCCGCCGGGGCCGCTGCGCGACGAATGGCAGCGAGCGCTGCGCGATATCCACGCCGGTCAGCCCCGTCACGAAGCCCTGCACGCGCTGGCCGCGCGGCTGGCGCTGCCTGCGGTGTCCACGCTGGTAGCGACGCTGGTCGCCGCGGAGCGGCAGGGCGCGAGCCTCGCGCCGATCCTTCGCGCGCAGGCCGAGCAGCGACGCAACGAGCGCTTCCTGCGCGCCGAGCGTCTCGCGATGGAGGCGCCGGTGAAGATGCTCTTTCCGCTCGTGCTCTGCATCTTTCCGGGCACCTTCGCGATCCTGCTGTTTCCGGTGGTGCATCAACTGCTGCGCGAGGGGGTGCTGTGAGGGGCAAGCCGAATCCGCATCGCCTGTTCGCGGTGCGCGCCGCCGAGCGC
>JAKOQB010000153.1 GCA_029778535.1 Pseudomonadota bacterium
GAATCCGAGAAAGACTACCAGCGCAAGCAGCGCGAGTTCCGCGAAGACCTGAACCAGCGGCGCAACGAGGAGCTCTCGCAGGTCATCGACAAGGCGAACCGCGTGATCAAGCAGATCGCCGAGCAGGAGAAGTACGACGTGATCCTGCAGGAAGCGGTGTTCGCGAGCCCGCGCATCGACATCACCGACAAGGTGCTGCGCGCGCTCGGCAACGGCAAGCAGTAGTGTACGCGCGCCCCCGGCTCCCGGTGGCGGCGGCACCTTGACGGGGCGTCCGCGATGCGCCGCCTCGCCGACGGACTGACGATCGCGGACCTGGCGCGCCGGCTCGGCGCAAGCTTGCGCCGCGGCGACCCCGAGCGACGGATTCACGCGCTGGCGAGCCTGGCCACGGCGGGTCCCGACGAGCTGGGCTTCCTGGCTTCGCCGCGCCACGCGGCACAGGCCCGCGGCACGCGCGCCGGCGCGGTGCTGGCTCCGCCGGCGCTGGCCGGCGACGTTCCCCCGGGCAGTGCGCTGATCGAGGTCGAGGACGCGCACCGCGCGTTCGGCGTGATCGCGCGCGACATGGCGGTGCTGCTGGCGCGCCCGATCGCGCCCGGCGTGCACCCGAGCGCGGCCGTCGCATCGGGCGCGATGCTCGGCCGCGACGTCAGCATCGGTCCGTTCGTGGCGATCGGCGAGGGCGCCCGGATCGGCGACGGCGTGGTGCTGGGGGCCGGCGTCTCGATCGGCGCCGGCAGCCAGGTCGGCACCGGCAGCCGGCTGCACCCGCGGGTCACGGTCGAGCACGATTGCGTGCTCGGCAACGGCTGCACCGTCTTCGCGGGCACGGTGATCGGCGCCGACGGCTTCGGCTTCGCCGCCGGTCCGCAGGGCTGGGAGAAGATCCCGCAGCTGGGCGGGGTCGTCATCGGCGACGCGGTCGAGATCGGCGCGAACTGCACGATCGACCGCGGCGCGCTCGAGGACACCGTGATCGGCAACGGCTGCAAGCTCGA
>JAKOQB010000154.1 GCA_029778535.1 Pseudomonadota bacterium
CCGGCCTGGATCGACGCCTACGTCGCCAGCGGCGAGCCGATGGACAAGGCCGGCGCCTACGCGATCCAGGGCGACGCGGCGCGCCACGTGCGCCGGATCGACGGCAGCCAGTCCGGTATCATGGGCCTCCCGCTGTACGAGACGTCCCGGCTGCTGCGCGGGGCCGGCCAGACCCCGCGATGACCGAAGAGATCCTCGTCAACCACACCGCGCACGAGACGCGGGTCGCGGTCGTCCAGCAGGGTGCGACCCAGGAGCTGCACATCGAGCGCGCGGCCACCCGCGGGCTGGTCGGCAACGTCTGCCTGGGCAAGGTGTCGCGCGTGCTGCCGGGCATGCAATCGGCGTTCATCGACATCGGCCTGGAACGCGCGGCGTTCCTGCACGTGGCAGATCTCTGGCAGTCGCGCAGCGGCTCGGCCAACGGCGGCCACCCCGCACCGATCGAGAAGCTGCTGTTCGAGGGCCAGCCGCTGCTGGTGCAGGTCATCAAGGACCCCCTGGGCACCAAGGGCGCGCGGCTGTCCACGCAGATCAGCATCGCCGGGCGGCTCCTCGTCTACCTGCCCCAGGATCCGCACATCGGCGTGTCGCAGCGCATCGAGGACGAGGCCGAGCGCCAGCTGCTGCGCAGCCGGCTGCAGAAGCTGCTGCCGGCCGACGAGAAGGGCGGCTTCATCATCCGGACCTCGGCCGACGAAGCCGGCGAAGCCGAGCTCGAAGCCGACATCGCCTACCTGCGGCGGCGCTGGCGGCAGATCCTCGACGGCAGCCGCCGCGAGTCCGCGCCGGCGCTGCTCTACCAGGAGCTCAGCCTCGGCCAGCGCGTGCTGCGCGACATCGCCGGCGACGCCACCGCGGCCATCCTCGTCGATTCGCCCGAGGCGCTGGCCGAGCTGTCGGAGTTCGCCCGCACCTACATGCCGGCGATGGCGGGCCGGTTGCGCCAGTACAGCGGCGAGCGCCCGCTGTTCGAACTGCACGGCGTCGAGGGCGAGATCGCCAAGGCGCTCTCACGACGCGTCGACCTGAAGTCCGGCGGTTACCTGATCATCGACCAGACCGAGGCGATGACGACGATCGACGTCAACACCGGCGGCTACATCGGCGGGCGCAATTTCGACGACACGATCTTCCGCACCAACCTCGAGGCCGCGCACGCGATCGCGCGCCAGCTGCGCGTTCGCAATCTCGGCGGCATCATCATCGTCGACTTCATCGACATGGCCGGCAGCGAGCACCGCGAGCAGGTGCTGCAGGAGCTGCGCAAGGCCCTCGCCCGCGATCGCACCAAGTCGAGCGTCAACGGCTTCACCTCCCTCGGCCTGGTCGAGATGACCCGCAAACGCACCCGCGAATCGCTCGCCCACCTGCTTCTCGAGCCGTGCCCCACCTGCGAAGGCAAGGGGCAGGTCAAGACGGCCCGCACGGTGTGCTACGAGATCCTGCGCGAGATCCAGCGCGAGGCGCGGCAGTTCAACCCGCGCGAGTTCCGCATCGTCGCGTCGCAGGACGTGATCGACCTGTTCCTCGAAGAAGAGGCGCAGCCTCTGGCCGCGCTGGGCGACCTGATCGGCAAGCGGATCGCGCTGCAGGTCGAGACGCTGTACCTGCAGGAGCAGTACGACATCGTGCTGATGTAGGTTGTGCTCTGGCGCGCATCTGCGATAGCCTGTCCGGCCATCCCGGCATCCCGGACACGCAGGTGCAACGATACGGGCGGTTCGCGATCCTGCTGCACTGGCTGGTCGGCCTGGCGCTGATTGGCCAGGTCGTGTTCGGCGTGCTGCTCGACGACATCGCGCCGCGCGGAACGCCTTCGCGCGGCATGGTCGTCAACCTGCACAAGTCGATCGGGATCGTGCTCGCGGTGCTGGTCGTCGTCCGGCTCGGCTGGCGCCTGCGCCATCCGCCGCCCGACTGGCCGGAGACGATGGCGCGCTGGCAGCGCCGCGCCGCGGCGCTGAACCATCGATTGCTCTACGCCTGCATGATCGTCACGCCGGTCTCCGGCTACGTCGCGTCGAACTTCAGCAAGCACGGCGTGAAGTTCTTCGGCGTCTTCCTGCCGCCGTGGGGCCCCGACCTGCCCCGCATCTACGAAGTGCTCAACGGCCTGCACGACGCGGCCGCCTACCTGCTCGTCGCGCTCGTCGTGGCGCACGTCCTGGGCGCGCTCAAGCACGCCCTCGTCGATCGCGACGGCGTGTTCTCGCGGATGTGGCCGGCGCCGTCGCGCGGTCACGGTCCCGGACGCTGAGGCGGCGCTCGCTGCGCCGCAAGGGGAATCGACATGTCGCTCGTCCGCTGCGGCCTGCTGATGCTGTGCGTGCCCGTCGCTGCGCTCGCCGCCCCGTTCGCCTACGTCCCCAACGAAGGCTCGGGCACGCTGAGCGTCATCGACACCGCGACCGACCAGGTGCTGGCCGAGATTCCGGTCGGGAAGAAGCCGCGCGGCACCGTCGTCACGACCGACGGCCGCGTCGCCTACGTCAGCGATCAACCCGGCAACCGGCTGGTCGTCGTCGACCTGGTGAACCGCAAGGCCTCGGGGGAAGTCGCGCTCGGCGAATCGCCCGAGGGCGTGGGCATCTCGCCCGACGGGCGCTGGGTGGCAGCCGCCGTCGAGGAGAGCAACGACGTGGCCTTCGTCGACACCGGCACGGGCCGCAAGGCGTTCGTCGTGCAGGTGCGCGGAAAGAACCCCGAGCACGCGGTGTTCGCGCCCGACGGGGCGCACGTGTTCGTCAGCGCCGAGGAAGGCGACGCGGTCGACGTCATCGACGTTGTCCGCCGCGCGCAGGTCGCGCAGGTTCCGGTGGGCGCGCGGCCGCGCGGCATCGGCTTCGCGCCGGACGGCCGCCGCGCCTACGTCGCGGCCGAGAACGCCGACGAGGTCTACGTGATCGACACGGCTTCCTACGCGATCGTCGCGAAAGTCAAGGCGGGCAAGCGCAGCAACGGCATCGCGGTGCACCCCGACGGATCGCGCGTCTACGTGTCCAACGGCGGCGACGCGAGCGTCTCGGTCATCGACACGGCGCGCAACGTCGTGACGTCGACGATTCCCGTCGGCCAGCGCCCGTGGAACATGGCGCTGACGCCGGATGGCCGCAAGCTCTACGTCGCCTGCGGGCGTTCGGGCAGCGTATCGGTGATCGACACCGCGCGCGCAGCGCGGATCGCCGACATTGCGGTGGGCAAGCTGCCCTGGGGCGTGGCCATCCGCTGACGCTCCGGGCTGCCGCATCGCGCCGCGGAGATGCCATGCCGAGCTGCCCGACTGCCGCTCCGGCGATGCCTGCCCGGGCGACGGCCGCGCGGCCGCTGCGCGCAAAGTCGCGGGCGATCTGCACGGCGCTGGCCGCGCTCGCCGGATCCGGCTTCACGCTGGCCGGCGAGACGCCCGGATCGCCGGAAGCGCCGTCGATGCCCAAGGTGGAAGTCGTCGGCACGACGCTGCTTCCAGGCTCGGCGGTGCTGCTGCGCAGGCTGCCGGCCAATGCGCAGATCTTTCCGAGCGAGGACTTCGCGGCGCAGGACGCGCACGACGTGGCCGGCTTCCTCGAGCGCAACGCCGGCAGCGTCACCCTGAACGCGGCCCAGGGCAATCCGTACCAGGCCGACCTGATCTTCCGCGGCTTCACGGCGTCTCCGGTGCTCGGCACGCCGCAGGGCCTGTCGGTGTTCCTCGACGGCGTGCGGATCAACGAATCGTTCGGCGACAGCGTCAATTGGGACCTGATCCCGCCGTCGGCGATCTCGACGGTGCAGCTGATCCCCGGCTCGAATCCGGTGTTCGGCCTGAACACGCTGGGCGGCGCAGTCGCGATCTACACCAAGCGCGGCCGACTCGAGTACCCGGACCGTCCGGGCGGCTCGGTCACCGCGTCGGCCGGCTCGTTCGGCCGGCGTGCGATGGAGTTCGAGACCGGCGCCCGCAGCGGCGCCTGGGACCTCTTCGCGGCGGGCGACTTCGTCTCCGACGAAGGCTGGGCGCGCCACAACTCCAGCCTGGTGCGGCGCGCATTCGCCAAGCTCGGCTGGCGCGAAGGCGCCACCGACCTCGAGCTCTCGGTGGGCGGAGCCAGCAACCGGCTCGAAGGCACGCAGACGCTGCCGACGAGCTTCGCGGACATCCGCGAGCCCTACACGTTTCCCGACGCGAACGCGAACCGCAGCGAGTTCGTGACGCTGCGCGGCAGCCACCAGCTATCGCCGGCGCTGCTGTTGAGCGGGTTGATCTACCGACGGCACTTCGAGAACCGCAACTTCAGCAGCAACGTCGGCATCGACGACGCCTCCACCGGTGCCACGCCCGCGGTCAACGACTCGTCGACCATCGACCAGCGCGGCACGGGGTTCGCCGTGCAGCTCGCGCACACCGGCACGCTGGCCGCGCGAACCAACCGGCTCACGCTCGGCCTGAGCGTCGACGACGGCCGAGCGCGCTACGCGAGCGCGACGCAGCCTGCGGACTTCGCGCCCGACCGAAGCACGACTGCGCTCGGCCCGTTCGCGCCCGACACCGACGCCGACACCCGGACACGCTACGACGGCGCGTACTTCTCGAACGCGCTCGAACTCGACGAGCGCTGGACGCTGACGCTCGCCGGCCGCTTCAACCGCGCCGACGTACGCATCGCCGACCGCACGGGTACCGCGCCGCAACTGAACGGCTCGCACCGCTTCCGGCGCTTCAATCCGGCGGTCGGCCTGAGCTACAGCCCCGCGCCGGCGCTGACCGCCTATGGCAGCTACAACGAAGGGATGCGCGCGCCCACCGCGATCGAGCTCACCTGCGCCGACCCGAGCGCGCCGTGCAAGCTGCCGAACAACTTCCTGGCCGATCCGCCGCTGCGACCCGTCGTATCGAAGACCTTCGAGTTCGGGGCCCGGGGAAGGCCGGCCACCGGCACGAGCTGGAGCTTCGCGATCTTCCGCACCGACCTGCACGACGATCTGCAGTTCCTGAGCAGCGGCGGCGCGGCCATCAACGCCGGCTTCTTCCAGAACGTGGGCGTGACGCGCCGGCAGGGCCTGGAACTGGGCGCGCGCAAGCGGCTCGGCCCCGTCGTGCTGAGCGCGCACTACAGCCTCGTCGACGCGACGTATCGCACCGGATTTGCCGAGAACAGTCCGGCGAATTCGACGGCCGACGCCAGCGGCGCGATCGTCGTACGACGCGGCGACCGCATTCCCGGCATTCCGCGCCATTCGATGAAGCTGCGCGTCGACGTTGAAGCCGGTCCGCGATGGAGCGGCGGCATCGGCGCGCTCTTCGCCAGCGGCGTGCAGGCGCGAGGCGACGAGAACAACCTCGACGCGAACGGGCGCCTTCCCGGGTACGCGGTGGTGAACCTCGACCTGCGCTACCGGATCGACGCCCGGCTGTCGCTGTTCGCGCGCATCGACAACGTGTTCGACCGGCGCTACGCGAATTTCGGCGTCCTCGGCGAGAACTTCTTCACCGGCCCGGGCCAGACCTTCGACGCGGCGGGCGCGCGCGCCGAACAGTTTCGCGGCTATGCCGCGCCGCGCGGCGCGTGGATCGGCGTGCAGTACCGCTTCGACTGAGCCGCTTCGACCGAACCGCCGCGCCCGGGCCTCAGCGCGCGACGAGCAACGGCAGCAGGTCGGGATGCCCGGTCTGCCGCGCGATGTCCGCGGCGGTCAGCCCGCGGTCGTCGCGCATGTCCAGTCGGGCGCCGCGCGCGAGCAGCAGTCGCACCGCGTCGGCGTGGCCCTGCCCGGCGGCCCACATCAGCGCCGTGAGGCTGTGCTCGTGGGCCGCGTTGACGTCCACGCCCGCGGCGATCAGTGCGTCGAGCGCCTCGGCGTGGCCTTGACCGGCCGCATAGACGATTGCCGGCTTGTGCATCCGGTCGACCGGGTCGATCTTCGCGCCGGCCGCCAGCAGCCGCCTGACCAGCGACGCGTTGCCGCCGTAGCACGCCGCCATCAGCGGCGTCACGCCGTTGATCGCGGCGAGGTTCACGTCGGAGCCGGCAGCGAGCAGTCGCTCGGCGAGCGCGAGGTCACCCTTCTCGGCCGCCATCAGCAGCGCCGTCTTGCCCAGCCGGTTGCGCGAATTGGGCGCCGCGCCCTGCGCCAGTGCACGCTCGACGCGCGCCGCGTCGGCCTGTCGCGCCGCGACCAGCAACTGTGCGTTCAGGTTCGGGTTGGTCGGCGCCTGGGCAGATGCCGGCGAGGCCGCCACGCACGCCACGAGGCCCCAGGCGGAGAGCCACGACGCAAAGCCCGCCATCGACCACCGAAAGGTATACATGAGGCACCTCTCACGGCAATTCGTCGACACCGGCGGCCACCGCGGCGGCGGCCGTCGCACCGTTTTCATCTAATCATTTTCCGGGTATTCTCGCCAGCGAGGAACGCGCGACCCGACCTCCCCGCGCAGCCCTGCCGGTCTGGCTGAGCGGAGCGCCGAGCCCTCCACGTTGCCTTCCCGCGCCCACGGCGCGGAGTCGATCTCGAACAACGAACGGCTCTCGAGGAGGCTTCCATGAACACGACGCGGCGCATTGCGCGCCTGCTCATCCCGCTTGTCTGTACGGCCGCGCTCGCCACCGTCGCATCGGGTGCACGAGCCCAGGCAGAGATCTCGGGCCAGGCCTCGGTGACCGGCAGCCCGGTCCCGAAATCCATCTCGGTCGCGCAGTCCCGGCTCGACGGCGCCGCGAAGGACAGCTCCAACTTCCTGCATTCCAACGGCGACTACACGCAGACGCGCTACTACCCGGCGTCGCAGATCAACACGAAGAACGTCGCGAAGCTCAAGCCCGCGTTCGTGTTCCAGACCGCCGTGCTCGAGTCGATGGAGACCGCGCCCATCGTCGTCGACGGCATCATGTACCTGACCACCTCCTACAACCACGTCTACGCGATCGACGCGACGACCGGCAAGGAGTACTGGCACTACAAGCACAAGATGGGGCCGGTCACCACCTACTGCTGCGGGCCGAACAACCGCGGCGTGGCGGTGATGGGCGACCGCCTGTTCATGGGCACGCTCGACGCCAAGCTGGTCGCGCTCGACGCGAAGTCCGGCAAGTTGCTCTGGGAAACCCAGATCGCCGACCCCGAGCTCGGCTACTCCGAGACGATGGCGCCGGTGGCGGTCGACGGGATGGTGCTGATCGGCACCAACGGCGGCGAATACGGCATCCGCGGCTTCGTGAAGGCGTTCGACGCCAACGACGGCAAGCTGGTCTGGACCTTCAACACGATTCCCGAGAAGGGCCACGAAGGCGTCTGGGCCGTCAACGACGCGACCGGCCGCAACATGCTGCGCGACATCGCGGCCGAGAAGAAGCAGCTCGCCGACAAGGGCGGCGACTTCTACAAGACGCTGGGCGGCGGCGTCTGGATGGCGCCCGCAGTCGATCGCCAGACAGGCACCGTCTTCTTCGTCGTCGGCAACCCGAGTCCCGACCTCTACGGCGCCGAGCGCCCCGGGGACAACCTCTACACCGACTCGATCGTCGCGGTCGACCTGAAGACCGGCGCGTACAAGTGGCACTACCAATACGTCGCGCACGACGTCTGGGACCTCGACGCCGTCTCGCCGGTCATCCTCACCGAGGCGCGCGACAAGGCCGGCAAGATGCGCAAGGTCGCGATCCACGGCGGCAAGACCGGCCACGTCTACGTGCACGACCGCGCCACCGGCGAGCTGATCCGCTTCAGCCAGGCGATGGTGCCGCAGGAGAACATGTGGGTGCTGCCGACCAAGGAAGGCGCGCGCATGCTGCCCGGCGCCAACGGCGGCGTCGAGTGGAGCCCGATGGCGCTCAACGCGAAGCACCGGCTCGTCTACGCGGCCAACCTGCACCAGCCGATGACCTACCACGTCGAGGAGGCCAAGTATCCCGGCGGCAAGCTGTGGCTGGGCGGCGCCTTCAAGGTGATCCCGGGCGAGAAGCAGTGGGGCCGGCTCGCCGCGGTCAACGTCGACACCGGCAAGGTCGCGTGGAAGTTCGACACCGAGCAGCCGCTGATCGGCGGCGTGCTCGCCACCGCCGGCGACCTGGTGTTCAACGGCGAAGGCAACGGGCTGTTCCGCGCGTTCGACGCGAAGACCGGCAAGAAGCTGTGGGAATACCAGTGCGGCGCCGGCGTGAACGCCCCTGCGGTGTCGTACATGGTCGGCGGCAAGCAGTACGTCGCGGTGGCCGCCGGCGGCAACACGCAGCTCGACTTCAAGCGCGGCAATTCGGTCTTCGTGTTCGCGCTACCGTGACGGCAAAGGCCCTCGTCGCGTCGTTCTGCGCCGTCGGCCTGGCGGTGGCCACCGTGGTGGCCCACGCCCAGGCCGACGCGCCGCCGCCGAAGGCGCAGGCCTGCACCGCCTGCCACGGCCAGAACGGCAACTCCACGCAGCCGCTCTACCCGATCCTGGCCGGCCAGACCGCGCGCTACATCGACCTGCAACTGAAGGACTTCCAGGAGGGGCGGCGCAGCGATCCGCAGATGTCGCCGATGGCCGCGGGCCTGAGCCGCGACGAGATGCGCGCGATCGCCGACTGGTTCGCGAAGCAGAAGCCCCAGCCGCAACCGCTCAAGGTCGACCCCGCGAAAGCGAAGCTCGGCAAGGCCAAGGCCGACGAGACGCTGTGCACGATGTGCCACCTGGGCGGCTTCTCGGGACAGAACGAGATTCCGCGCGTGGCCGGCCAGAACTACGCGTACGTGGTCAAGCAGCTGTCCGACTTCAAGGCGCGCAAGCGCACCAATGACGCCGGCAACATGACGAGCGTCGCGAGCACGCTGAGCGACGCCGACATCGACAACCTGGCGCAGTACCTGGCCGGGCTCTGAGGGCCTGCGGCCCCCTCAGAGGAGCTTCGACGCGTCCACCGGGTTGCCGTCGGCCAACGCGAGCCAGCCCTTGACGATGCGGTAGATGACCCAGACTCCCACGGCCAGCAGCAGCGGGAAGCCGATCAGCACGATCATCAGCAGCCACGATACGACCGCGCCGGCCAGGCCGTACCAGAAGGTCTTGATCTGCCACTCGAAGTGGCTGGCGACCCAGGTGCCCGCGACGTCGTCGCGCTTGAGGTAGTTCAC
>JAKOQB010000155.1 GCA_029778535.1 Pseudomonadota bacterium
ACCGGCTGCTTCAGCTGCCACACCGGCGCCTACATGAACGCCGTGGGCAAGCCGAACACCGCCACGCATGCAAACGTGACCGGCAACTGCGAAAGCTGCCACAAGTCGACCACGAGCTGGGCCTCGGCGAGCGTCGATCACAGCACGTTCACCGCGGCGACCAACTGCGCGCAGTGCCACGGCGTCTCGGCCAGCGGCAAGTCCGCAACGCACATCCCGACGACGGCCAACTGCTATCTGTGCCACAACGTCGCTCCGGCGCGCTGGACACCCACCAAGTGGAATCACACGCAGGTGCCGGTGACGGGTCAGTGCGCGACCTGCCATACGGGAGGCTATCCGCCCGCCGATGGCAAGCCGACCAACCACATCCCGTATCAGACCGTGGCGGCTTCGGCGACCGCGAACTGCGACGCGTGCCACCGCGGCAGCTTCACGTCCTGGGCGAACGGCAGGTTCCACACCTACTTCACGGTGAGCACGGGCTGCAAGACCTGCCACACCGGCGCCTACATGAACGCGACCGGCAAGCCGATCAATCACATCCCCGAGGTGCAGTTGCTCAACGGCGCGTCGATGGACTGTAACGCGTGTCACACCAGCACCGCGAGCTGGGGCTCTATGGTGATGAACCACAATAACAGCCAGGGTAACGGCGCCGGCTGGTGCAAGGCATGTCACCAGTCCGGTACCAGCTATCTGGGCAGCATGGAGAAGAAGTCGCTCACGCACAAATCGCCCACGGCGACCGATTGTTCGCAATCGGGCTGCCACCGCCCGCTGGGGACGAAGGGGACGCCGTACACGAAGTGGGGATGATCGAGCGGCGAGAGTTGCGCGCGCGCCCGTGAACACGGGCGGCGCGGCGGCGGGGGACCGGCCACGCATCGAAGAAGCTGGAAAGCGAACATGCACATCAGAAGAAACTTGATCGCGGCTGCGCTGATGAGCGCGTCGGTCGGCGCGTACGCGCAGGTGGTCGATTCGATCGACGTTCGGCGCGAAGGGGCGGACGCGGTGATCCAGGTGCGGTTCACCACCGAGGTCCAGTTCGTGCGCGCGCTGACGACGCGATCCAACGACCTGCTGTTCGTTTCGTATTCGCTCGTCTCGGCGTTCAATTCGCAGTTGCGCGCCAGCGAGGGTCAGCGGCTCGGCGCGCCGCAGGGCCTGCCGATCCTGCGCATCGCCGACGAGGTGGAAAGCGGCGAGCGCAATCGCCGATTGGTGCTGCGCTTCGCCGAGCCGATCAAGGCGCGCGCCCGTGCCGGGCAGGGCAACCGCACGATCGAAATCGTGCTGGAGGGGCAGGGCGCAAAGGTCGATGCTGCGCTCGGCTCGATATTCCCGACAGCCGAGCGTCGCTTCGTGATCACGCTGGTGTCGTCGCCCGATCCGAAACCGGAGATGACGCAGTCGGTGCCGTCGTCGCTGCAGAACTACGAGGTCTTCACCAGCCAGCGCGTGGTCGACGGAAGGACACGCTACGAGATCAACCTCGGTTACTTCGCAACCCGCGAACAGGCGGAAAGGGCGCTGGCGCAGTTGGCGCGCTTCCCGCAGGCCGCGATCGTCGCGCTTGCACCGGCGCCCGCCCCCGCGCCGGTCGCCGCCGCGCCCGCGGCGCCACCTCCGGCGGCAGTGCCACCTGCGCCGCGCGTGCCTCCGGCGCCGCCGGTCGCCGTGCCTGCGGTGCCGCCCGTGATCCCGCCGGCCGCGGCGCCGGCGCCACCCGCTGCGCCTCCCGCAGCCGCGCCCCCGACGCTGGCCGAAGCCAGACCGCCCGCTCCCGCGGAGGTCGAATCGTCGGCGAGCGCACTGCTGGCGACGGCGAAGCAGGCGTACGCGGCAAAGAATTACCCCGCCGCGCTGCAGGCGCTGAACGAACTGCTGAACCTGCCGCCGAACCAGAGCACGCGCGAAGCGCAGGAACTGATCGGCATGACGCGGCTGCGCATGGGAGAGACCGCGCGCGCTCGCAGCGAGTTCGAGACGTACCTGAAGCTGTACCCCCAGGGCGAAGGCAGCGACCGCGTGCGGCGTGAACTCGCCGCGCTGCCGCCGCCCGCGCCTGCACCGGGCGTTGCGGCCCGACCCGCGCCCGCGAAGGAAACGATCGTCGCCGGATCGGCGTCGCTGTACTACTACGGCGGCAATGCGCGGCTGCGTAGCCAGGACTTCCAGGATTCGCCGATCAGCGGACTGCCGCAGGTGGCGGGTGATCCGCTGTTCACCTCCGAAAAGACGCGCCAGGTGCTGAGCGACGTCGATCTGAACTGGCGCCAGCGTGGACCCGACGACGACATGCGCATCGTGATGCGCGACTCGTACACCAAGGATCTGGAGCGGCCGGACAAGAGCAAGAACCGGCTGTCCGCGCTGTACTTCGATTACCGGTCGCTGGCGGGCGGGTACGGCGTCCGCCTCGGCCGGCAGTCGCCGACCGGGGGCGGCGTGATCAGCCGCTTCGACGGCCTCAGCGCGAACTACTACCTGCGGCCGAAGCTTAAGTTCGGCGGCGTGGCCGGCGTGCCGACGGACAAATTCTTCGAATCGAATCGCAAGTTCGGCGGTCTGTCGCTCGACTCGGAGGGGCTGATTCCGAATTTCGGCGTCGGCGTCTACGGCATCCAGCAGATGATCGACAGCGAGATCGACCGCCGCGCGGTCGGCCTTGAAATGCGCTACTTCAAGGGCGGCGCGTCGGTGTTCTCGCAGTTCGACTACGACACGCTGATCAAGGGAGTGAACATCGCCACGATCCAGGGCACGCTGATCAGGGACGACGGCACGGTGTTCAACGCGCTGTACGACCGGCGCGCGCTGACCGTGCTGTCGCTCGGCAACGCGCTGACGTTCACCGACGCGTCGGGGACACTGTACCGTCGCATCCAGGATCGGCTGGCGACGACCACGCTCGAAGCGCTGCGCGAGCAGATCAAGCGCATCACGCCCGACATCACGCAGGCGCAGCTCGGCGTGACCAAGCCGCTGACGAAGAACTGGCAAATCGCGGGCAGCGTGCAGCTCACGAATATCGGCGAGATTCCGCCGGTGCCCGAAGTCGCCGGCTTCGAGACCGGCCGGCCGGCGTCAGGCAACATCTACACGTACAGCGCACAGGTGATCGGGCTGAACCTGTACTCGGAGCGCGACACGCAGGTGCTGTCGACGAGCCGGATCTCCAGCCCGATGCTCAACGGCTTCCTGATGGCGTACAACAATTCGTCCATCCTGTTCGACACCTGGCAGTTCGAGCCTTCGGTGCAGTACTACCACGACAGCAACAACACCGGCGGTACCAACCGGCGCTGGACGCCGGGGCTGCGGATCACGTATCGCGGCTTCAAGCGCTGGGCGCTGGAGTCGAACCTGACCTACGAGATCGGCCGCGGCACGCGCGTCACCCCCGATCCGAACGATCCGACCCGGAGCACGACGACGCATGATTCGTCGACGCGCGTGAACTACTCGCTCGGCGCGCGCTTCGAGCTGTAAGGCGGGTCAGGAGGATCGGTCCGTGGGACGCACGATGGATGTCGAACTGGCGGCGCTGCGCCGCAAGCTGGCGGATCTGGACGACCTGCACCGGCGCGGCGCGGTCGAAGGCGATGCGTACGCGCAAGCGCGCAAGACGCTCGAAGGCGAGATCGTCGCGCGCGTGATGGCAGAACCCGCGGCGCGCGAAACGGCCAGACCGTGGCTGCTGCTGTCGCTGATCGCGCTGTCGGCCGCGGTCTTCGTTGCGGTGTTCGCCACCTACCTGTGGCTGCGCAGCCCGTCCGTGCCCGCGACGGCGTCGGCCACCGCGGGCCCGGCCGCGACAACGGGCGCGGCGGCGTCGGCGGGCACCGACGGCGCGATGCCCGGCGCGCACTCGACGGCGTCGGATCAGATCGCGCTGATGATCGACAAGCTCGCGGCGCGGCTGAAGGATCATCCGGACGATCCCGACGGCTGGGCCATGCTCGCGCGCTCGTACGCGGTCGGCGGCAAGCATGCGGAGGCGGTGCCCGCGTTCCGCAAGGCGGTCGCGCAGAAGGGCGACGACCCGGTGCTGCTTGCGGATTTCGCCGATGCTCTGGCGATGACGCACAACCGCTCGTTCGCGGGCGAACCGCAGTCGCTGGTGGACAAGGCGCTGAAGCTCGATCCGAACAATGTGAAGGCGCTGTCGCTCGCCGGCAGCGCCGCGTTCGAGCGCAAGGACTTCTCCGCCGCGATCCGCTACTGGGAGAAGGTCGTGAAAACGGCCCCGGCCGACAGCCCGTTCGTCGCGATGGCCCAGGGCGGCATCAAGCAGGCGCAGGCGATGTCGGGCAAGTAGTCCGGCTGCCTCGCGGTCGTTTACACAACTTTACACAGCGCACATTCAGGCGAAACCGCGCGCGGGCACAGTGCCGCCCGTGGGCGCACTGGCGCGCCCAGCGATCGAAAGGGACTGACATGAGCGACGAGCAGATGAAATCCGAATCCCCGAATGCCGCACCGAAGAGCCGCGCGCGCCGCTGGACGCTGGCGGGCCTTGGTGCCGCATCGGTGGCCACGATCGCCGCGCTGGGCGCGGGCTGGCACGAGCGCGCGCAGGCGTTCGGCCCGGGTGGCCACCACCATGGCTTCATGGGACGCGGCTTCGGTGCCGGAATGGACCCCGAGGCGATGGGCAAGCGCCTGGACGCGATGGTCGCATTCGCGCTCGCCGACGTCGACGCCACGCAGGAGCAGAAGAACCGCATCAGCGCGATCGCGAAGCAGGCCGCGACCGATCTGGCGCCGCTGCGCAAATCCCACTTCGAAGCGCGCCGCAAGTCGATCGCGCTGCTGGCGGCGCCGACCATCGACCGCGCGCAGCTCGAGGCGCTGCGCGTGCAGCAGATGCAACTCGGCGACACCGTCAGCCGCCGCCTGCTGCAGGCGATCGAAGACGCGGCCGAGGTGCTGACGCCCGATCAGCGCGCCAAGCTCGCGCAACGCTGGCAGGCGCGCCACGGCGGGCCGGCAGGCTGATCGCGATCGGCGGCGCGCACGCATCACAATAGCGGCGTGCCGAAGCTGCTTTTGATCGACGACGACGCGCGCCTGGCGGCGATGGTGCGCGACTATCTGCGCGGCCACGGGATCGAGGTCGCGCTCGCCGCCGACGGCGCGCATGGGCTGGCGCAGCTCGGCGCCGACGTCGATCTCGTGATCCTCGACCTGATGCTGCCCGGTGCGGACGGGCTCGAGCTGTGCCGCCGCATCCGCGCCCGGTCGGACGACAGCGCCGCGGTGCCGATCCTGATGCTGACCGCGAAGGGCGATCCGCTCGACCGCGTGATCGGCCTGGAGATGGGCGCCGACGACTACCTGCCCAAGCCGTTCGAGCCGCGCGAACTGCTGGCGCGCGTGCGCGCGCTGCTGCGCCGGCGCCGCACCGGGCCGGGCGAGCCGGTGCTGCGCTTCGGCCGGCTGGAGATCGATCGCGGCGCGCGGCTGGTGCGCGTCAATGGCGAGCTGCGCGCGACCACCTCGCACCAGTTCGACCTGTTGCTGGCGCTCGCCGAGCACGCGGGCCGCGTGGTGTCGCGCGAGCAGCTGATGCAATGGGTGCGCGGCGCGGCACCGGATGCGTTCGACCGCTCGGTCGACGTGCACATCGCGCGGCTGCGCGCGCTGATCGAGGACGATCCGCGCCAGCCGAAACGCATCATCACCGTGCGCGGCGCGGGCTACGTGTTCGCGAAGATTCAAGACTGATGCGCCATCGCCATCGCCTGTACTGGCGCATCTGGTTCACCGTGCTCGCCAGCCTGATCGCGTTCACGCTGCTCGCGGGGCTGGCGTGGCGTGTGCTCGGTGAGCGCACGTTTGGCTCCAGCGTGCGCGCGTGGGCCGAGATCGCCGCCACGCTGCTGCCGCCCGCGAGCGCGCCGCTCGACGAACAACGCGCCGCGCTCTTTGCGTGGCACCAGAGGCTGCGCGCCGATCTGGCGCTCTTCGGCGCTGACGGCGCGCCGATCGGTGCCACCGCGCCCGACCTGCACGAGGCCCCCGGCGATGAAGGCTGGCTGGCGACGCGTCGCGGCCCGGCCTTCGCGTTGAGGCTGCCGGACGGCCGCACGCTGGTCACGCGCCGGCACGGCGCGCGCCCGCCGCCGCCGCCGTTCGGACTGATGTCGACGCTGCTGCTGCTGGCGGTCGCGGTCGGCATCGGCGCGTATCCGGTCGCGCGCCGTATCACGCGGCGGCTGGAGCGGTTGCAGAGCGGCGTCGATCGGCTCGGGCAGGGCGATCTCGCCGCGCGCGTGCAGGTCGAAGGTCACGACGAGATCGCGCAGCTCGCCACGCGCTTCAACGCGGCGGCGGAGCGGATCGAGCATCTGGTGCAGTCGCACCGGTCGTTGCTTGCCAACGCATCGCACGAGCTGCGTTCGCCGCTGGCGCGGGTGCGGATGGCGGCCGAAATGCTCGGCGCCGACGCGCGGCCCGAGGTCAAGCAGGAACTCACGCGCGACATCGCCGAGCTCGACGCGTTGATCGACGAGATCCTGCTCGCCAGCCGGCTCGACGCCACCGACGCGCGCGCCGAGTTCGAGCGGGTCGACCTCACCGCGCTGGTGGCGGAGGAATGCGCGCGCAGCGGCGCGCAGCTCGATGCGCAGCCGGTCGCGGTGCACGGTTCGCCGCGCCTGCTGCACCGGCTGGTGCGCAACCTGCTGGACAACGCGCGCCGCTACGGCGACGGTGCGCCGATCGAAGTGAAGCTCGGCGTGAACCGAACCGCGGTGCTCGATGTGTGCGATCGGGGGCCGGGCATCGATGCCAACGAGCGGGAACGGATCTTCGAGCCGTTCTATCGTGCGCGCGGCGCAGTGGAGTCGGCCGGCGGCGTCGGGCTCGGCCTCGCGCTCGTGCGCACCATCGCCGAGCAGCACGGCGGCCGCGTCGAGTGCCTGCCGCGCGGTGGCGGCGGCAGCATCTTCCGCGTGTCTCTACCGCTAGCCTAATTCGTCGATCGACTTCAGCCAGCTCGACTTGAGCAGCCGCGACAGCGCGCGGTCGGCGAGGATCCGGCCACCGGTCTGGCAGCGCGCGCAGTAGTTGGTCTCGTTGTCGGCGTACACGATCCGCTGCACCGGCGCGCCACAGGCGGGGCACGGCTGGCCGAACTTGCCGTGCACCGCCATTGCCGGCCGAAACGCGGTGACGTCTTCCGGAAATGAATCGCGGCTGCCGGCGCGCAGGCGCTCGGTCCATTCCGTCAGCACAGCGCGGACCGCGGCGTACAGGCGCGCGATCCCATCCGCGTCGAGCGACCGCGTCAGCGCGATCGGCGACAGCCGGGCGCGGTGCAGGATCTCGTCGGAGTACGCGTTGCCGATGCCGGCGAAGAGGTGCGGGTCGG
Source organism: Pseudomonadota bacterium (assembly GCA_029778535.1). Classification (GTDB taxonomy): domain Bacteria; phylum Pseudomonadota; class Gammaproteobacteria; order Burkholderiales; family Burkholderiaceae_F; genus JAKOQB01. The sequence continues at coordinate 7,385 of JAKOQB010000155.1, forward strand.
TCAGCGCGCGCTTCAGCGTGTGGTTCGACTGCATCATGCGCGAGCCGAATTCGTCCGCGCTCATCGCCAGCGGCTCGATACCGCCAGGGTCGAACGCGGCAAGCGCGGCCGTGCCGCGGGCGAGATGCAGCGACGCGCGGCGCTTGCTTCCGGCCTCGGTGAACGCGAGCGTGCCCGGTGCGAACGCGAAGGTCGCGAGCGTGATCCGCGCCGGCGGCTTCCGACCCGGCAGCAGCCAGCGCAGCCGGCCGGCGACCATCAGGTGGATGACCGCGTGCAGTTCTGTCTCGAAAGACAGCACCATCCGCTTGCCGATCCGAGCCGTGCCGACGAAGCGCTTGCTTTCGAACGCGGCGGGCTTCGGTTCCACCGTGCGCAGCACGAACGGATTGAGCACCGTGATGCGTTCAAGCCGCGCGCCGTCGAGCAGGCGGTCGAGATGCTCGAGGTAGATCGTTAGGTCCGGCAGCTCGGGCATCGCGCGACGCGCCTACGCCAACCTGTCGCGCCGCGCCGCTTGCGCCGCCTGCGCCGGCGTCAGGCCCTGCTCGAACATGTCCGACCAGCGCGTGTCGTCGAGCATGTCGTGCGCGCGCATCACGTGCCAGTCCAGTTCGCCGCACACGGCGGCCAGCCACTCGAATAACGTCATGTCGCCCCCATGTCTGTCAAATGATCATAGCGGCGCTATGCTGCGTGCCGGAAAGGATTGACCGATGGCTGACAACACTTCCCCCCGCGACGTGCGCATGGACGTCGACGACCTGTGGCGCGAGGAGATCATCACCGATCGCAAGATCGGCACGATTCGCATGATGGTGCCGATCAAGCCGGACGGCTCGGCCGATCCGGCGCGCGCAACGGCCTACACCGGCGAGGCGCAGATGATGACCAACATGGGCCCGCTGCCGATCAATTTCGACATCGAGGCCAGGACGCTGGCCGAAGCGGTGAACGGTTACGGCGCAGCGGCCAAAGTCGCGATCGAGCGCGCCGTGCGCGAGCTGCAGGAGATGCGCCGCGAGGCCGCGTCGGGGCTGGTGCTGCCGGGGCAGGGCGGCTTCGGTCCGGGCGGCGTGCCGCCGGGCCTCGGCGGCGGGCGCGGCAAGATTCAGATGCCCTGAACGGGGGCTACAGGGCGCGCGCCTCGAAGGTGTCGCACGCCTTCATGCTGCCGTTCTCGTAGCCGGCGCGAAACCAGCGCACGCGCTGCTCCGAGGTGCCGTGCGTGAACGTTTCCGGCACCGCGTAACCCTGGGCCTGCTTCTGCAGCACGTCGTCGCCGATGCGGCTGGCGGCGCGCAGCGCCTCTTCCAGATCGCCTGCTTCGAGGATGCGCCGCGAGCGATCGGCGTGATGCGCCCAGATGCCGGCGAAGCAGTCGGCCTGCAGCTCGACGCGCACTAAGAGCTGGTTGTACTGCGCCTCGACCATCCGGCCGCGCAGTTGCGCGGTCCTTTCGATGATGCCGAGCTGGTTCTGCACGTGATGCCCGACCTCGTGCGCGATCACGTAAGCCTGCGCGAAATCGCCGGCGGCACCGAGGCGCTGCGCCAGAAGATCGAAGAACGACGTGTCGAGGTAGACCTTGCGATCCTGCGGGCAGTAGAACGGTCCCGCGGCCGACCGGCCCGTGCCGCACGCGGTCGGAAACGCGTTCGTGAACAGCACCAGCTTCGGTGGTCGGTAGTCGCCCCCGACCTGCTTGAACAACGCGCCCCAGGTATCCTCGGTGTCGGCCAGCACGATCGCCATGAAGCGGCCGATTTCGTCCCGCGGTTGCGGCGCCGGCCCGCTCGGCACGTTCGATTGCGTCGGCACGCCCGAGTCGATGCCTCCGAGAACGTTCACTACGACGCGCGGATCGACGCCGACGAAATACGACGCGATCAGCGCGATCACGATCGTGCCGACGCCGAGGCCGCGCCCTCCGATCGGCAAACCGCGGCCGCCCGCGTTTTCGCCGCGGCGATCTTCAACGTTGTCGCTTTCCCTGCCGTCCGTTCTCATTCCCGCGCCCCGGTCGATTGCGTCGCCGATTTAAACACGGCGCAACGACTCGCTCCAGAGCGGCGGACGGCGCAATTGCGGGAGTTCAGCTCAGTCCCAGTCGCGGTGGTGTTTCCAGCGCCCATGCCCGTGCCAGCGCGGGCCGTACCACCGTGCGCCATACACGACCGGCGCAGGGACGATCACGCGCGGCGGCGGCGCGACGACGTAACGCGGCGCGGGGTAGTAAACGGGGGCCGGCGCAACGACCACCGGCGGCGGCGCATAGACAGGTGCATAGACCGGAGGACCGTACACCGGCGGGTACGGCGTGCCGATGCGGATGCCGATGTCGGGGGTGTCGATCCGGACCGAAACCTGCTGCGCCTGCGCGGCGCCGAGCGGCAGCGCGGCCGTGGTGAGCACGGCGGCGGTGAGGAACGCGAGTTTCTTCATCATGTCTGCTCCGAGTGGCGGATTCGGCTGAACCCTGCTCCGAACAACGTCCGCGCGGCGATGCCGCCGACCGCGCGGCGCGGCAGTGTTTGTCCAGTTGTTACGGCGCCGCCGGCTACTTTTTCGCGCCGGCCGCTTCCGCGCAGGGCCGGTCGGAGAACAGCTTGCGGCCATTGACGACGCACTCGAACATCTTTCCCGGCGCCATCATCACCTCGGGTGCCGGCGCGCTGTCGTTCACGGGCGCGGCCGCGGTTGCCGGCCGGTTCGACTTCGGCGTCACCGGCACGATGGTGATGGCGGGCGTGGGCGTGGCCGGGGCCGACCAGCGATACAGCAGCAGTCCCAGACAGGCGAGCAGCACCGCGCCGACCACGAGCGTGAGGATACGCAGCGACAGATCGACGAAGCGATCGCCGGCAGTCTGCATCGATTTGAGCGAACGACGAAACGGGAGAGGGCGCGATTATCGCGCAGTTGCCCATCGCGCAACGCGCGCATTCGCGCGGTGGCGCGCGACGGAACGCTGGCCGCGCGCGATGATCACAATCTGCACCTTGAAAGGAGGTCCGTCATGGATGTGTACAAGTCGCACGGTGCGTTCAGTTGGTCCGAGCTGATGACGAGCGACCCCGCCGCGGCGCGCGAGTTCTACAGCAAGCTGTTCGGCTGGGGCAGCAAGGAGATGCCCATGCCCGACGGCGCGTACACGACGTTCCAGGTCGGCGACACGTCGGTGGGCGGCATGATGAAGATCCCCGCCGGTGCCGCGGGCATGCCGCCGATGTGGGGCGTGTATGTGACGGTGCGAGACGTCGATTCGACGGTCAAGCAGGTCGAAGCGCTTGGTGGCAAGGTGGTGATGGCGCCGTGGGAAGTCCCCGGCGTCGGCCGCATGGCGGTGATCCAGGATCCGCAGGGTGCGAGCCTGTCGGTGATCACCTATTCGATGCCGGGATAGAAAGGACAAAGAAAAGGCCCGCGGGAGCGAATCCTGGCGGGCCCGAACCACCATAGGAGGAGGTGGAGGAGACAACCCGTTCGATGGCACCACCCATCGAAGCAATGGTGTCAGGTTCCTCCGTAATCGCCGCGCTTGCCAGCGGCGCGAGATGTGCGGGCGCTCACAGCCGACGATCGCGGCGCGCATGACGCGCCGACTCAGCGCGACGGCGACGACCTCATCCGATCGGACCATCCCGGCACGCGACGCTCGAGCACGCGAACGATGTTCGTGCTGGCGCGCGCGCGCATTGCGTCGGTGGGCGGCGCGCCGGCGGGCTGCGCGCGATACGCGCGCGAGGTGCCCGCTGCGGCCTGTGCCTGCGCAACCGGCGTGACCGCAAGCGCATAGACGTCGGACGGATTCGGCACCGGCGCGCGCGTCGTCTGCGCGAAGAACGAGACGAAGCGGCTGCCGGTGGCCGCGAGTCCCTGATAGTCGCCGAGAAACAGCCCGCGCGCATTCGGCGCGATCGCCAGATCGAACGGGCCGGCCACGCGCGTCTCGCGCCACGTGTTGCCGCCGTCGCGCGAGCGCGTCAGCCATTGCTCGGCCGGCAGCGTGTTCAGATCGGGCGTGTTGCTGCGCAGATCGAAGTACGTCACGCCGATCGTGCCGTCGGTGAGCACGCTCACCTGCGGCGTGAACGCCTGCACGTTCGGCACCGCGTTGATCTGCACCGGCGCCGACCACGTGAGCCCGCCGTCGGTCGAGCGCGCGAACGCGATGCCGTCGACGCCGCTGACGAAGCGGCCGTCCTGCCACACCACGTACAGATCGCCGTTCGGCGCGGCGGCGACCTGCGGGAGCAACGATCCGTCGCGGATCGCCAGTCCGCCCGGATCGGGATCGCGCGCACCGCCCGCCAGGTTGTCCGCGATCTTGATCGGCGCGGACCAGTTAACGCCCTTGTCGACTGAGCGCACCACGGTCACTTCGGCGCTGAGCGCGTTGTTCGACTGGGTCGTGATGCGAGAGAAGACATTGACCAGCGTTCCGTTCGGCGGCACCGCGATCACGTTACCCAGCGTCTGCACCGTCGAGCCGCCGTCGTACAGGACGCGAGCGGGCTCCCACGACGCACCTCCATCGGTGGTGCGCGCAAACCATGTCGGTCCCCAGGTCGCGCCCTGAAGACGGTCCCACACCGCGTAGACGAACCTTGCATCGGTCGGATCGGCGGTGATCGTGTTCTTGTCGTTGAACGCGGTCGCGCCGTCGCGGATCAGCGTGATCGGCCGTTCCCACGTGCGGCCGCCATCAGGCGAACGCGCCACCCGCATCGCGCTTGCGGAGCCGGTCGTGAACGCGGCGCCGCCGGTCACGGTCAGCGCCATCCAGTACACCGCGCCGTCGGGCGCGATCGTCACCCATGGGTCGGTCGCGCGTTCGAAGTCGCCGCCGTTGACGGCCGCGCCGCCGGTGCAGATCGAAAACGGCGCGGTCGATCGAGTCCAGGTCTGGCCGCCGTCGAACGACGCCGCGGCCACGACCGCCTGCGCGCCGCCGCCCGACCAGCGGTTCTGCTGCCACGCGCCGACGAGGTTCGCCGGATTGCCGGGATTCACCGCGACCTGCGGCTCGACTTTCGCGTTGGGATACAAGTCGCCGGCCCTGGGCAGCAACGCGCACGCCGCGTCGGTCGTCAGCGGACCCGACACCCGCGCGGTCACGGGCGGATCGACGAAGACGATTCCGGGTGGTTGCGCGCCGCCGCCTGCGCTGCCGCCGCACGCGGCCAGGACGCTGGACACACACGCGGACAGCAGCAGACGTCGATCGATCATCGCCCCCTCGCTTTCACTGCGCGCGCAGCGCGCTCGTTTCCGGGTGGCGCTGCATGTACGCACGCACGTAGGAGCAGCGCGGCAGCACCTTCAGTCCCTGCGCCTGCGCCCACGCGAGCGCCGCGCGCACCAGCGCCGCGGCGATGCCGCGCCCTTCGAGCGCCGGCGCGACCTCGGTGTGGACGAGGTGCATCACGCCGTCGACCAGCAAGTAGTCGCAGTGGCACAGCCAGCCGTCGATGCGCGATTCGAAGCGGTTGGCGGCGGCGTTGTGTTCGATCGTGTAGTCGAGCGGATCCATGCGGGCTCCCTGGCGCGAAAGCGTAGCGCAACCGCGGCGCGGGTTGAAAAAACCGGCGCAGGAACCCATCTCGGCGGCCGGGGTCTGTCTTCCGGTCGACTGCAGCAAGGAGAGGGGCACATGACAATTCGGTTTGGATCGCGCACGGCGCGGATCGCTCTGCTGCTGCTGGCGCTCTTCGGCGCGTCGTCGGCGCTGGTGCTGGCCCAGAATCCGCCGCGCGCAGAGCCGCGCGCGATCGCGCCGCGCGGGCCGCTCGCCGCGAGCGAACAGTCGGTCGTCAATCTGTTCGAAGCGGCGGCGCCGTCGGTCGCGTACATCACCACCGAGGTCGTGCAGCGCACCGGCTTGTTCACCGCCGAAGTCGGGCAGGGCGCGGGCAGCGGCTTCGTGTGGGACAGCGCGGGCCACGTGGTGACCAATTATCACGTGGTCGAAGGCGCGCGGCGCGTGTTCGTGCAGCTCGATGCCGGCGCGCCGATCGAGGCCAAACCCGTCGGCGTGGCGCCCGAATACGACCTCGCGGTGGTGCGGCTCGCGCACGTGCCGAAGAACCTGCGGCCGATTCCGCTCGGCACCTCGCGCGACCTGAAGATCGGCCAATCGGTGTACGCGATCGGCAACCCGTTCGGCCTGCAGCGCACGCTGACGCAGGGCATCGTCAGCGCGCTCGACCGCGAGCTGCCGACGATCGAGGGCTATCGCGAAGTGGCTGGCGTGATCCAGACCGACGCCGCGATCAACCCCGGTAACTCGGGCGGCCCGCTGCTCGACAGTGCCGGTCGGCTGATCGGCGTGAACTCCGCGATCCGCTCGGCGAGCGGCAGTTCCGCCGGCGTCGGTTTCGCCATTCCGGTCGACCTCGTCAACCGCATCGTGCCCGCGTTGATCGCGCGCGGCCGCGCGCCGCTGCCCGGCATCGGCATCGTTCCGGTGCGTCCCGATCTGGTCGCGCGCGCGGGCATCGCCGGCGTGGTGATCGATCAGATCTCGCGCGGCACGCCCGCGGCGGAAGCCGGATTGCGGCCGCTCAATCGCCAAAGCGGCGATCCGGGCGACGTGATCGTCGCGGTCGACGGCCGGCGCGTCGAGACGCTGTCGGAGTTCGCCGCCGCGCTTGACCGCGTCGGCATAGACAACACCGCCGAGCTGACCGTCAACCGTGACGGCAAGGAGCGGCGCGTGCGCGTCAGGGTGATCGACCTGCGGCACTGAAGAACGCGCGCGCGCGTTCGATCAGTTCGTTCGCCTTCGTGTAGCCGCGCGCGAGCAGCGCGTAGTGACCGGAACGCTCGGCGAATAGCGTCGGGAAGCCCTGCACCTCCCACTCGCGCGCGAGCTGGAAGTCGGCGCGCGTGGCCTGCCTCATCGATTCGCCTTGCAGCGCCTGCAGGAATTCGTCGGACGAACGCCCCGCGACCTCGGCGTGGATCGCCGCCAGCACCTCGGCGCGCGTGACGTCGCGGCCCTGGGCATAGAACGCGTGCTGGATCGCGCGCAGCATCGGCCACGCGAGCTCGGGCTCGGTGCTGCGCACAGTGACGACGGCGCGGCACGCGGGCTCGGTGTCGTAGACGAAGTCCTGGCGCGCCAGCAGCGCGCGGTCGAACGGCCGGCCGCTGGCGCGCTCGACCTCGGTCCAGTGCTGCGCGAGCGCTGCGCGCAGCGTCGCGTCCATCGGCCGCGTGCTGTACGCGCGCAAGCCGCCCATCACGAGGCGCAGTTCCTGCTCCGGGAACGCGTCGAGCAGCGCCTGCAGCTCGGGCGCGAAGCCGTAGCACCAAGAACACATCGGATCGGCGACGTAGATCAGCATCGCGTGTTCCTCAGTGAGGATCGCGCTTAACCGCGCTTCGCGCCGGGCCAGCCCGGCGGCAGATGCACGCGCGCCAGCGATTGCGATTCCGGCCGTCGCGGCCGCGGCGCGGGATGAGCGGCGTGGTGCGCGGGTTCGCCGTCGGCGCGCTTGTGCTTGGGCTGCGGTGCCGCAGGGCGGGCGGCCGCATGCCGCGGCGGCTGCGCGTTGGCGTTGCGCGGCGGTCGCGGCCCATGGGCCGGCCGCGGTGCGCGTTCGGCGTCGGCCGGCGCGGTGAGCGGCGCGAAGCCGGTCACCACCTCGCGCGGCAGCTGCCTGCGGATCAGGCGCTCGATGTCGCGCAGCAGGTCGCGCTCTTCCGGCGCAACCAGCGAAATTGCCTCGCCACTGGCGCCGGCGCGGCCGGTGCGGCCGATGCGGTGCACGTAATCCTCAGGCACGTGCGGCAGGTCGAAGTTCACCACGTGCGGCAGGTTGTCGATGTCGAGCCCGCGCGCGGCGATGTCGGTGGCGACCAGCACCTGCAGCTTGCCGCTCTTGAACTCGGCCAGCGCGCGCGTGCGCGCGTTTTGGCTCTTGTTGCCGTGGATCGCGAGCGCCGGCACGCCGTGCTTGTCGAGCTGCGTGGCGAGGCGATTGGCGCCGTGCTTGGTGCGCGTGAACACCAGCACCTGGTACCAGTTGTGTTCGCGCACCAGGTGCAGCAGCAGCGCGGCCTTCTGCTTGCCTTCGACCGGCAGCACCTTCTGCGCCACCGTCTCGACCGTGCTGTTGCGCTGGGCGACCTGGATCATCAGCGGGTCGTGCAGCAGCCCCTGCGCGAGACCGCGGATCTCGTCGGAGAACGTCGCCGAGAACAGCAGGTTCTGCCGCTTGCGCGGCAGCGCCGCCAGCACGCGCTTGATGTCGGGCAGGAAGCCCATGTCGAGCATGCGATCGGCTTCGTCGAGCACCAGCACTTCGACGTGCGACAGGTCCACGGTGCGCTGGCCGTGGTGGTCGAGCAGGCGGCCGGGTGTGGCCACCAGCACGTCCACACCGCTCTTCAGCGCGGCGAACTGCGGATTGATCGACACGCCGCCGAAGACGACGGTCGATTTCAGCGGCACGTGCTTGCCGTAGACGCGCACGCTCTCCTCGACCTGCGCGGCGAGCTCGCGCGTCGGCGTTAGGATCAGCGCGCGGATCGGGCGCCGGCCGCTGACCGGTGTGGCGGCCAGCCGCTGCAGGATCGGCAGCACGAAGCCGGCGGTCTTGCCGGTGCCGGTCTGTGCGCCGGCCATCACGTCGCGGCCCGCGAGCACGGCGGGAATCGCCTGCAGTTGAATGGGGGTCGGCTCGGTGTAGCCGACATCGCTCGTCGCGCGCACGAGGGCGTCGGACAAGCCAAGGCTTGCGAATTTCATGTCTTCTTTCGGTGGTCGGCCTGCCGCACGGGCGCATTGCGCCACAGCGTTCATCGACCAGCCGATTGCAGACAAACGGGGTAATCAGGTGGAGCCGGTACTTCTCGTCGGCCCCGTCAGGATTGACGGCGGCAAAAACACGTCGATCGGGGACCGACGGCGCTGGTCACATGCCGCGTGAACGCAGTGTAGCAGGCCTGCGCCTCAGTACATGCGGTGGCGGAACAGCCACCCCGCACAGGCGAGCGAAACGACGCCGATCACCGCCATCGGCCACATCTGCGGCAGCAGCACGTCGAACGACACGCCCTCGAGGAACACCTTGCGCAGGATGACGAGGAAGTAGCGCAGCGGATCGAGCAGCGTGATCCACTGCACGACCTGCGGCATGTTCGCGATCGGCGTGGCGAAACCGGACAGGATGATCGCGGGCACCATGAACAGGAACGCGCCGAGCAGGCCCTGCTGCTGCGTGACGGCGAGCGACGACACCATCAACCCGACCCCGACCGCCGACAGCAGGAACAGCGCGACCCCGACGTACAGCACGACCAGGCTGCCCCGCAGCGGGATGTCGAACCACAGCGTCGCGGCGAGGATGATCACGGTGGCTTCGAGGAAGCCGATGATGAAGCCCGGCAGCGCCTTGCCGATCAGGATCTCGACCGGGCGCAGCGGCGTCACCAGCAACTGATCGAACGTGCCCTGCTCGCGCTCGCGCGCCACCGAAAGCGCGGTGACGAGCATCGCGACCAGCAGCGTGATCACGCCGGTAAGGCCGGGAATGAAGAACCAGCGGCTCTCCAGGTTCGGATTGAACCAGGCGCGCGTCTGCAGCCGCGCCGGCGGCTGCGTCAGGTTGTGCGCCGTGACCCAGTCCTCGTTGAATCCGTTGACGATGCGGCGCACGTAGTTCAGCGCGATCAGCGCGCTGTTGGAATTGCGCCCGTCGACGATCACCTGCAGCGGCGCCGGCTTGCCGAGCATCAGGTGGCGCGTGAACTGCGGGCCGAAGTGCACCACCACCATCACGCGCCGCCCCGCCACCAGCGGTGCGATCTCGCCGGCCGAGGTGATCGTCGCCACCTCGCGGAACCGATCGGCGCCGCGCAACGCCGCGGCCAGTTGCCGCGCGGCCGCGCCCTTGTCCTCGTCGTAGACCGCATAGGCGACGTTGTTCAGGTCGAAGGTGGCGGCGTAGCCGAACACCAGCAACTGGATCAGCGGCGGCAGGATCAAGACGAAGCGGCTCCTGCGGTCCTTCAGGACCGCGAGAAACTCCTTGCGCATCAGCGCGACGATCCGCTGCCACATGCGGCTACTCCAGGCGCTTGCGGGTCTTGCGCCAGGTCAGGCCGAGGAAGATCACCGCCATCAGCGCCAGCGCGGCGGCATTGGGCACGATCACCGAAGCGAGATTGCCGGCGAGGAACAGCGTGTTGACGATCGCGACGAAGTAGCGGCCGGCCACCAGATGCGTAATCACCTGCACCACCGCGGGCATGCTGCCGATGTCGAAGATGAACCCCGACAGCAGGAACGCGGGCAGGAACGTCACGATCAGCGCGACCTGCCCGGCGACGAACTGGTTCCTGGCCACGGCGGAGATCAGCAGTCCCATGCCGAGCGCGACGAACAGGAACAGCGACGCGGTCAGGAACAGCAGCCAGAACGACCCTCGCAGCGGCACCTCGAACAGTCCCACCGCCATCGCCACGGAAAGAAGCATGCCGCCGGTGCCGAGCAGGAAGTACGGAATCAGCTTGCCGAGCAGGATCTCGCTGACGCCCACCGGCGTGACCAGCAGCGCTTCCATCGTGCCGCGCTCCCATTCGCGCGCCATCACCATCGAGGTCAGCAGCGCGCCGATCAGCGTCATGATCACCACGACGAGTCCGGGCACCAGATAGTTGCGGCTTCTCAGCTCGCTGTTGAACCACACCCGCGCCTCGACGCTGACCGGCACCTGCAGTTCGACGCCCTGCCTGAGTGCGCGCTGCGCGAGCCAGTTCGACCACGCGCCCTCCACGTAGCCTTGCACGATGTTTGCCGAGTTGGCGTTGACGCCGTTGATCAGCACCTGGATCGGCGCGCCGTCGGGCCGCCGCAGCCGTGCTGCGAAATCCGCGCGCAGGTGAACGATGGCGTCGACGCGGCCGTCGAGCAACGCCTCGACCGCGGTGGCCATGCGCGCGAGGCGGATCGGCACGAAGTAGCGCGAGCCGTCGAGCGCGGCGGCGAAGTCGGCCGCGTCCGCGCCGGGATCCTCGATCACGATCGCCACCGGCACGTGATCGGAGTCGAGCGACACGCCGTAGCCGAACAGCAGCAGCAGCGCCACGGGCATGATGAATGCGATCGCGATGCTGCTCGGGTCGCGGATCACCTGCAGGAATTCCTTGCGCACCAGGCCGGCGAGCCGCATCGCCACGCCGCCGCGTCGGGAGCGCGAGGAGGGTGACTCGGGCGCGGGCTGGTTCATGGCTGCCCTGTCCGCTGTTCGGAGGTTTCGATCAGGCGGATGAAAGCGTCCTCCATCGTGATCCCGGCCTGCGGCACGGCTTGCGCGGCCTTGATCTCTCCCGGCGCGCCGACCGCCAGCAGGCGGCCGGAGGCGAGGATCGCGAGCCGATCGCAGTATTCGGCCTCTTCCATGAAATGCGTGGTCACCAGCACGGTGACCTGCGCGCGCGCGAGCGCGTTGATCCGTCCCCAGAACTCGCGGCGCGCGAGCGGATCGACGCCGGACGTGGGCTCGTCGAGGAAAAGTATGTCCGGCTCGTGCATCAGCGCGCACGCCAGCGCCAGCCGCTGCTTGTAGCCGAGCGGCAGATCGGCGCTGATCGATTCGGCGTACGCGGCCAGTTCGAATTCGCCCAGTGCCCACTCGATCCGTTCGCTGCGGCGACGGCCGGCGAGCCCGTAGACGCGGGCGAAGAAGTCGAGGTTCTGGCGCACGCCGAGGTTTCCGTACAGCGAGAACTTCTGCGACATGTAGCCGATGCGACCGCGCGCCGCCGAGGCAGCGCGCCGCAGATCGACGCCGGCCACGCGTAACGTGCCGGCGGATGCCGGCAGCAGGCCGCACAGCATGCGAAACGTCGTCGACTTGCCCGCCCCGTTGGGGCCGAGCAAGCCGAACACTTCGCCCCGATGCACGTCGAACGAAACGCCGTCGACGGCGTAGAAGTCGCCGAAGCGCCGCTTGACGTCGTGCACTTCGATCATCACCTCGCCGGCGTTCGTTTCCGCCGCGATCGTCTCGCTCGCGCCCGGCGCCGCCGCGGGTGCGGGTCGCGCCGCCCGCAGCAGAGCGACGAAGCCGTCTTCGAAGCGCGGCGGCACGGGTTCGATGCGCGCCCCCGGAAACGCGGCAAGCAGGGCGCCGATGTCGGGCGCCTGCGCCTGCTCGGTCACGAGACGCACGTGATCCGCCTGGATCACGCCGTCGATCACGCCCGGCAACGCCGATGCGCGCGCCAGCACGTCGCGCTTGTTCGCTCCAGGCGCCGTCAACGCATACGCTCGGCCCTGCATGCGCGCGGTCAGCGCCGCGGGCTCGCCCGCGGCGAGTACGCTGCCGTCGTGCAGCAGCACGACGTCGTCGCAGCGTTCGGCTTCGTCGAGGTAGGCGGTGGACAGCAGCACGCTCATGCCTTCGTCGCGCACCAGGCGGTCGACGATCGCCCACAGTTCGCGCCGCGAGACCGGATCGACGCCGACGGTGGGCTCGTCGAGCAGCAGCAGGCGCGGCGCGCGTACCAGCGTGCAGGCCAGCCCGAGTTTCTGTTTCATGCCTCCGGACAGCCGACCCGCGAGCCGTTGCATGAACCGCTCGAGCCCCGTCATGCGCATCAGTTCCGCGTAGCGATCCCGCCGCTCCTGGCGCGGCACGCCCTGCAGGTCGGCGTACAGGTCGAGGTTCTCCTGCACGCTCAGGTCCTCGTACAGTCCGAAGCGCTGCGGCATGTAGCCCAGCGCCGATTGCACGCGCAGCGAATCGCGGCTCGCATCCATGCCGAGCACGGTGATGCTTCCCGACGCGGGGACCAGCAGGCCGGCCGCCAGACGCATCAGCGTCGTCTTGCCGGCGCCGTCCGGTCCCACCAGTCCCGTCACGATTCCGTGGCGGACCCGAAAGCTCACGTCGCGCAGCGCCTGCACTTCGCGCCCGCCGGCGACAAATCGCTTGGAAAGCGATTTCGTTTCGAGCGCCACCGGCACCGCTTCGGAAGCGTTCATCCGCAGGAATTCGGTCGCGCGGGAACCGAACGCCGATTCACGGCCCGTTCCGGCACGGATCGGCGTTCGCGGCGGGCGGCGGCTGATCCAGTTGCACCGTGACGGTGGCCGGCATGCCGAGCCGCAGCTCGTCCGAATGCGCGCACACGAATGCGCGCACCTGGTACACCAGCGCGGTGCGGACTTCGCGCGTCTCCACCGACTTGGGCGTGAACTCGGCCGTGGGCGAGATGAAGCCGATCCAGCCGCGGTAGCGCTTGCCGGGAAAGCTGTCGGTGGTGATCTCGGCACGCGCGCCGGTGCGGATCTTGCCGAGATCGACCTCGGAGACGTAGGCGCGCACCCACAACGGGTCGGTCAGCGCGAGCGTGAGAACGGCCTTCTGCGGTGACGCCATGTCGCCCGGCTCGAGGATGCGGTTCTCCACCACGCCGTCCACCGGCGCGCGCAGGCTGGCGTCGGCGAGGTTGCGCTGCGCGAGTGCAAGCGCGGCCTCGTACGCCGCGAGGGTGGCCCGCGCGGCCGCGATATCCTCCTTGCGCGAGCCGGCTTCCAGAAGGCGCAGACCTTCCTGCGCGGCGTTGAAGCGCGCCTGCGCGGCATCGGCCGCCGCGCGCGAATTGTCCGCCTGCTGCTGCGAGATAAAGCGCCTGGCGGCCAGTTCCTGGTCGCGTTCGTGGGTCGCGCGCGCGTTGCGCAGATCGACCCGGGCTGCCTGCACGTCGGCCTGCGCCTTGCGGATCTCCTGCGGCCGCGAGCCGGCGACGAGCCGCGCCACGACCTGCCGCTGCGCGGCGACCTGCGCTTCGGCCTGAGCGACGCCCGACTTCAGCCGTTCGGTATCGAGCACCGCCAGGAGCTGGTCCTTCCTGACCCGATCGCCCTCTCGCACCAGCACCTGCGCGATGCGCTCGGCGCCGTTGAAGGCCAGCTCGACCTGCCGGATGTCGACGTTGCCGTGCAGTTGCAGGGTGTTGGCGGGGACGTTGTCGTTGCGCTGGTACCACCACGCGGCAGCGACCGCGAAAGCGACGATGATGGCAAGGAGGGGCAGGATCGCTCTGGGCTTCATGTCTCGGGCCGCCGCTTCGGTTCATCGTAGCTCAGAGCGCGAACCGGCAGGGCAGCCGCACCTTCTCGGCCCTGCGCACGGTGATGCGCCACGCGCTTGCGCGTCGCGCCGGCGAGGCGTCGGGCGACGCAGGATCGATCAGACCGGCCGTGTGCGCCGCTCGAGCCATGCGAGCGCGTCGCCGGCCACGCGCGGCGCGAGCCGCCGCTTCACCTCGGCGTGATACGCGTTCAGCCACGCGGCCTCGTCGTCGCGCAGCAGCGCGCGCTCGACGCAGCGCGTGTCGATCGGGGCGAGCGTCAGCGTCTCGAACTTCAGGAACTCGCCGAACTCGCCGGTATGCGCGGGCACGTTCAGCACCAGGTTCTCGATCCGTACGCCCCAGCGGCCGGGGCGGTAGATGCCCGGCTCATTGCTGGTGATCATGCCCGGCTCCATCGCGGTCGCCGGCTCCGGCGGCAGGTGCGGCGAGATGCCGTGCGGGCCCTCGTGCACGTTCAGCGCGTAGCCGACGCCGTGCCCGGTGCCGTGGCCGTAATCGGCACCGCCGGCCCAGATCGGCGCGCGCGCCAGCGTGTCGAGCAGCGGCGACTTCGTGCCGCGCGGAAACACGGCCATCGACAGTTGAATCATTCCCTTGAGGACCAGCGTGCAGTCGCGCCGCTGCTCAACGGTCGTGGTTCCGATCGGCACCACGCGCGTGACGTCGGTGGTGCCGTAGTCGTACTGCGCGCCGGAGTCGATCAGCAGCAGCCCGTTGCCGGTCGTGCCGCCGTCGCTGATCACCGCATGCGATTCTTCGGTCGCGCGATAGTGCGGCAGCGCGCCGTTGGCGTTGAAGCCGGCGATGGTGGAAAAGCTCGGCGAGACGAAACCGGGTCGCTTCGAGCGCGCGCCGGTGATGCGCTCGTCGATCGTCAGTTCCGTGATGCGCTCGCCGCGCGCCAGCGCCTGCTCGAGCCAGGCGAAAAATTCGGCGAGCGCCGCGCCGTCCTCCTCCATCGCGCGGCGGATGTGCGCGACTTCGGCGTCGGTCTTGCGGCTCTTGGCGAGCGTCGACGGATTCAGCGTCTCGACGATGCGCACGTGCGGCGGCACCTGCGCGCGCAGGCCGAACGTGACGCGCTTCGGGTCGATCAGCAGCGCCGCGTTGCGCGGCAGGTTGGCGAGCGCGGAGGCGGTCCACTCATAGGGCCGCACGTCCACGCCTTCGCCTTCGAGCCGGTCGGCCAGCGCGGCCGGCACCTTGCCTTCGCCGACGAACAGTGTGGCGCGCTCGCGCCCGATCAGCGCGTGCGCGACGAACACCGGGTTGTACGAAACGTCGGCGCCGCGCAGATTGAACAGCCACGCGATGTCGTCCAGCGTCGAGATCAGATGCCAGTCGGCGCCGGCCGCCTGCATCTGCGCCCGCACGGCGGCGAGCTTGTCGGCACGCGCCACCGGTGCGTACTCGCGCGCGTGTTCGCGCACTGCGACTTGCGGCAACGGCGGGCGGTCGCGCCACACGCGGTCCAGCAGGTCGATGTCGGTGCGCAGCTTCACGCCGCGCGGCGTCAACCTCTCCTCGAGCGCGCGCGCCTGCGCCAGCGACAGCACCGCGCCGTCGACGCCGACGGTCGCGCCCGCCGGCACGTGCTCGGCGAGCCAGTCGACGTACGCGGTGCCGGTGGCGGAACTGACGCGCATTACGGTGATGCCGGTGCCGGCGATCTGCGCCTCGGCCTGCACCCAGTAGCGGCTGTCGACCCACAGCCCGGCGAAATCCGCCACGACGATCAGCGTGCCGACCGAGCCGGTGAAGCCCGACAGCCACGCGCGTCCCTGCCAGCGCTCCGGCAGGTATTCGGAAAGATGCGGATCGGCCGACGGCACCAGCCAGGCGGCGATCGATTCGTCCTGCATTGCGGCGCGCAGCGCGTCGATGCGGGCGCGGATTTCGGAGCGCGAAGAGGCAAGCGTATCCATCGGTGGCCGAGCGAAGGATCGAAGAGGCTGCGCAGTCTACGCCGCGGCGCGGCGCGCGCCGACAGTCGGTTCCGGTCGGCCTAATACGCATGCATGAAAGACAGGCGCGCAGCGCAGCGTTACCTTGAAGCCCTGCAGACGAATGCGCAGCGGCCGCCCGGAGCTCCGTCCTCCAAGCCCGGCCCCGGAGACCACCACGCATCGTCTGCAACCATCTTCATCTGTGTTCTCCCCGACCTCGCCGCGTGCACCCCACGCGGCATTTTTTTGGGTCAGGGGCCGCGCTTCGCCTTCATCCGCGCCTGCGCCGCGCGCGAGCGCGCCTTCCACAGCGCGCGCTGCTCGCGCCGCTCGAGGAACGTCAGCGCGTCGCGGCGCGCTTCGCGCTGCAGCTTGCGGTAGTTCTTCAGCCGGTCGGGCGCGATCAGTTCGCGCACCACGCAGCCCGGCTCGTCGCCGTGCGTGCAGTCGCGGAAGCGGCAGCCTGCGGCGGCCTGCGCGATGTCGCCGAAGCTTGCGTCGATCGCGGCCTGGTCCAGGTCGAGCCGCAGCCCGCGCAATCCCGGCGTATCGATCAGGCAGGCGCCGCCGGCGATCGGCAGCAGCGTGCGCGCGCGCGTCGTGTGGCGGCCGCGGCCGTCGTCGGCGCGCACGCCGCCGGCGGCCTGTACCGCCGCGCCCAGAAGCGTGTTGGTCAGCGTCGACTTGCCGGCACCGGACGAGCCGAGCAGCACGACCGTCTGGCCGGCGTCGAGGTACGGCCGCAGTTCGTCGCGGACCGCCGGGTTGCGCGCATCGACGGCGTGCAGCGCGACCGCGCGCGGCAGCCGTTCGCGCAGCCGCTCGTACGCCGCGTCTGCATCGGCGACGAGGTCGCGCTTGGTCAGCACGACGGCCGGCCCTACGCCGGCCGCCTGCACCAGCGCCAGGTAGCGCTCGATGCGGCGCGGACTGAAGTCGCCGTCGAGCCCCATCAGCAGCAGCGCAGTGTCGACGTTGCTGACCAGCGCCTGCCGCGTACCGTCGTCGTGGCGGCGCGCAAGGGAGGTCAACGGTTCGACGCGCACGTGCACCCACCACGCGCCGTGTGGGTCGCGGCGGGCGACGACCCAGTCGCCGGTCGCCAGCGACAGGCGCTCGACGGCCAGCACCCGCAGCAGGCCCGGCAGCGGCCGCGCGAAGTGCTCGTCGATGCCGTCGTGAAGCAGCACCGATTCACGCTGCACCTCGGTCACGCGCATCGGTACGCCATCGACGCCGAGCGCGGCGACGCGCTGCGCGATGGCCGGGTTGAAGCCGATCGGCCGCAGCCGATCGAAGAGCGGATCGTTCATTGCGTTCGAACTCTTTCCGGGGCTGTGGGCGCCGCGCGCGGCGAGCGCGCAGGCGGGCCGAGCGGCATCGGCCGCGCGGAGTCAACGGCAGGGAAATGTCGGCCGCGGAAGGCGGCGGGTTCGAACGAACCGGGTCAGCGCAGCAGCGGCCGACTAGGCGACAAGCTCTCGGTTCCTCATGGCGCCTCCTGATTGGCGCTCGACGAGCGGGGCACGCAGCATCGCGCGCGGCGCGCTCTTCGTCAATCGCGGCTCTGTGGCGCCGCGGCCTTCTGCTTCGGCTGCCGCAGCCGCCACAGTCCGTCGAGCGCGAAGATCGCCAGCGCGCTCCAGATCAGCGCATAGCCGGCAAGCTTCGAGGCGGCAAAGGGTTCGTGGAACACCCACACGCCGAGCGCGAGCTGCAGCGTCGGCGACAGGTACTGCAGGATTCCCAGGTGGGCGAACGCCATGCGCCGTGCGGCGGCAGCAAACAGCAGCAGCGGTGTGGCGGTGACCGGGCCCGCGGCCGCGAGGAGCCAGCGCGTGGCATCGGAGCCGGATACGAACGCGCTTTCGCCCTGCGCCGCGAGCAGGAACAGGTAGCCGAGCGCGAACGGGAACAGCAGCGCGGTTTCGAGCGCGAGGCCCTCGATCGCGCCCAGCGCGGCGGTCTTGCGCAGCAGTCCGTACGCGCCCCAGGTCAGCGCGAGCCCCAGTCCGATCCACGGCAGCTGGCCGGCGTTCCAGGTCAGCCACGCGACGCCGGCGGCGGCGATCGCCACCGCGGTCCACTGCGGGCGGCGCAGCCGCTCGTGCAGCACCAGCGCGCCGATGATCACGTTCACCAGCGGGTTCATGTAGTAGCCGAGGCTGGCGTCGATCACGTGGCCGGCCGTGACCGCCCAGATGTACAGGCCCCAGTTGGCGGTGACCAGCAGCGCGCTGGTGCCGAACGCCGCCAGCACGCGCGGCTGCCGCGCCAGGTCGCCCAGCCATTGCCAGCGCCGCAGCGCGAGCAGCAGCAGCGCGCACACCGCCAGCGACCACGCCATCCGGTGCGCCAGGATCTGCGGCGCCGGTACGCCCGCGAGCGCCCTGAAGTACAGCGGCACCACGCCCCACAGCGCGTAGGCGCCGAGCGCGTACAGGATGCCGCGATTCACCGGGTTGTCCCGCGCATGGCGCGCATTATCCTGTACCTGAGTTCTGGCAACCAGATCGTTGACAATGGCAACGATCGGCGCGAAAGTCGGCGCCATGGCCGACCGCGATCTCGAGCGCGACGTGGCGCGGGTGCGCGCCTTCAACCGCTTCTACACGCAGCGGATCGGCGTGCTCGACGAAGGGCTGCTCGACAGTCCGTTTTCGCTCGCCGAGGTGCGGCTGCTGTGGGAGCTGGCGCACCGCGGCGAAGCGACCGCGGGCGACCTGGCGCGCACGCTGAACCTCGACGCGGGCTACGTCAGCCGCCTGCTGGCGGGTTTCCGGCGGCGCGGGTTGATCGCGCGCCAGGTGTCGACCACCGATCGCCGCCGCCGGCAGCTCGCGCTGACCAAGCGCGGCGCGCGCGCGTTCGCGCCGCTGGATCGGCGCGCGCATGACGAGGTCGCCGCCGAGCTGACGCGGCTGGCGCCCGGCGAGCGGCGGCAGTTGCTGCAGGCGCTGCGTACCGTCGAGTCGCTGCTCGGCAGCGGCGACGAGCGCATCGCGCCGTACCTGCTGCGGCCGCATCGCCCCGGCGACGTCGGCTGGGTGGTGTCGCGGCACGGCGCGCTGTATTTCGAGGAGTACGGCTGGGACCCGACCTTCGAGGCGCTGGTGGCCGAAATCGCCGCGAAGTTCCTGCGCCACTTCGATCCGCGGCGCGAGCAGTGCTGGATCGCCGAACGCGACGGCGTACCGTTGGGCTCGGTGTTCTGCGTCGCGCAGAACCGGCGGGTGGCGAAGCTCAGGCTGCTGCTGGTCGAGCCGGCCGCGCGCGGTTCGGGGCTGGGCAGCGCGCTGGTCGCCGAATGCATCCGCTTCGCGCGCGCGGCGGGTTATCACAAGCTCACGCTGTGGACCAATGACGTGCTGGTCGCGGCGCGCCACATCTACGAGCGCTTCGGATTCCGCCTCGTGCGCGAGGAGAAGCACGCGAGCTTCGGCCACGATCTGGTGGGGCAGTACTGGGAACTGTTGCTGCGCTGATGCGCGCTACCCGCGGTCGCGGCGGCCGCGGTCGGCGTGCAGGTCGGCGCCGCGATCGTCGCCACCCGCTTCGTGATCGGCGCGACGACGCCGGCCGCGCTCGCGCTGCTGCGCCATGCGATCGCATTGGCGTGCCTGGCGCCGTTCGTGCCATTGGTCTCGTTGCAGCGGATCGCACGGCTCGGCGAAGCGGTGACGCCGTGGCTGCTGCTCGGGCTCGCGCTGATCGTCGCCGGACTGTGGACCGGCGTCAGATCCAGCCGAGCATGCCAATGATTCCGCCGGCGGCGATCAGCCACAGCAGGTGGATGCGCGTGCGCCACACCAGCAGCGCGGCGGGGATCGTCAGCAGCAGGTGTTTCCAGCCGGGGGTCTGCGCGCTCAGGATCCAGCCGGTTGCGACCAGCAGCGCGATCACGATCGGCGCCAAGCCGGCATTGAACGCGCGCACGGCGCGCAGTTCGCGCCGCGCTTGACCCCAGCGGGCCGCGACGAACGCCAGCGTGGTCGACGGCAGCAGGATGCCGAACAGCGTGACCGCCGCGCCGACCAGCCCCGCCGCCTGGTAGCCCATCACCGCGACGAACAGCACGTTCGGTCCCGGCGATGCCTGCGCGATCGCGATCGACGCGGTGAACTGCGCATCGGTCAGCAACCCCATCTGCGTCACCATCACGCGATACATGTCGGGCGCGACCACGATCGCGCCGCCGATCGACAGCAGCGACAGCAGCAGGAAATGGCCGAACAGCGCGGCCAGGTCCGCGGGCGGCAGCGTTGCGATCATCGCCTCTGCGCTGCGGCGCCGAGGCGCCACCACGCCACGCCGCAGGCGATCGCGCCGAGCGCGAGCAGCACCCACACCAGAGGCCAGCGCAGCAGCGCCACCGCGACGAACGCCGCGGCCGCGAAACCCGTGCACGCCGGCACGCCCATCGGGTTGGTTCGCAGCGCCGCCGCCAGCCGCAGCGCGGTGCCGACGATCAGGCCCGCCGCCACCGCGCCCATGCCGCGCAGCGCGCCCGCGACCGCCGGATGAACCGCGTAGTGCGCGTACAGCGCCGTGATCGCGAGCACGATCACGAGCGGCGCCGCCATCATGCCGGCCAGCGCCGCGAAGGCGCCGCGCCAGCCGAAGAAGCGGTCGCCGACCATCAACGCGACGTTGCACACGTTCGGACCCGGCAGCACCTGTGCCAGTGCCAGCACCTCGACGAACTGCGACGGCGTCAGCCAGCGCTTCTGCTCGCACAGCACGCGCTGCGCGATCGCGAGCACGCCGCCGAAGCCCTGCAGCGCGAGCAGGGTGAAAGTGATGAAGAGATCGCGCAGCGAAGCGGGGCGCGGCAGGTCTTGATCGGACGGCACGCGCGAATGCTACCCGCCGTCAGCCGGCCGCCGCCTGCCGCGGCGTGGGTGCGGGGGCGGCGGCGCGGCGCTCGGTCGCGTCCTGCAGCGTCAGCTCGAACCAGAACGTCGATCCGCGCGCGCGCGCGCTGTGCACGCCGATCGCGCCGTCCATCAGCTCGACCAGGTGCTTGCAGATCGCCAGCCCGAGCCCGGTGCCGCCATAGCGGCGCGTGGTCGACGCATCGGCCTGCGTGAACGGCGCGAACACGCGCTGCTGCTCTTCTTCACTGAGGCCGATGCCGGTGTCGCTGACCTCGAAGCGCAGCCGGCACGCGGCGATGTCCGGCGGGTCGTGCGGCACGCGCGACAGGCGCGCGTCGATCGCGCCGCTCGACGTGAACTTCAGCGCGTTGCTGACCAGGTTCGTCAGCACCTGGCGCAGCCGGCCGGCGTCGCCGATCACGGCTTGCGGCACGTCATCGGCGATCTGCAGCCGCAGTTCGACGCCCTTGGCGCGCGCGGCCTCGCCGAACAGCGCGGCGACATCGGAAAGCGGCGTGCGCGGATCGAACGGCGCGTTGTCCAGCGTCAGGCGCCCGGCCTCCATGCGCGAGAAGTCGAGCACGTCGTTGAGCACGCGCAGCAGTCCCGCGGCCGAGTCGTACGCGACCCGCGCGAACTTCTCTTGTTCCGGTTCGAGGCGCGAGCGCTGCAGCAGCTCGAGCATGCCCATCACGCCGTTCATCGGCGTGCGGATCTCGTGGCTCATCGTCGCCAGGAACTGCGACTTGGCGCGCGAGCCGGCCTCGGCCTCGGCGCGCGCCGCCTCGAGCTGGTTGGCCTTGCGGTGCAGTTCGTCCAGGTAACGGCGCGCGGCTGCTTCGGCGTGATCGCGCCGCCGCACCAGGTGCACCAGCGCATACGCCAGCGCCGCCAGCACCAGCGTCAACGCGCCGGCGAGCATCTGGTACGTGCGCCGCTGGTCCGCGATCGGCGCCAGCGATTCGCGCAGCGACGTGCCGACCACCACGATCAGCGGGTAGTCGCGCACCGCGCGATACGAGAAGATGCGCTCGACGTCGTCGCCGGCGCCGCCACCGACGAATGAACCGGCGGGTGTGGCCCGGACGCGCTGGAACAACGTCGTATCGCTGATGTCGGCGCCGGTGCCGCGCGGATGCCCGCGCGGCAGCCGCGCACGGATCACGCCGTCGTTGCCGACCAGCGACACCACGCCGTCGCGGCCGAGGTCGACGTCCTGGTACAGGTCGGAGAAATAGTAAGGATCGATCGCGAGTCCGACCACGCCCAGCAGCGATCCGTCGGGCTTGTTCGCGCGACGCGTGACGACGATCGACCAGCGGCCGTTGACGCGCGCCAGCACCGGTTTGCCGATGAAGATTCGGCCGCTGTCGCCGCGCTCGTGCACGCGCACGTGCTCGCGGTCGCCGAGCCAGGTCGGCGGCGCGCCGTGCGAGCCGAGCACGATTTGACCCGACTCGTCGGTGATCACCGCGTTGTGCACCAGCGCCTTCGGCACCTTCAGCGCGCCAAACAGCGCCGGCAGATCGAGCCGCGTGCCTTCGCGCTCGTAGCGTTCCTTGACCAGCAGCGTCAGTTCGTCGACATAGGCGAGCGTGCGGATCGTATGCTCCTCCAGCACGCGCGCGAGGTTGGCGCTTTCCCGCATGGTCTCCGCGATCCGGTGCGCGCGCTCGCGCGCCGTCACGTACTGAACGCCGATCCACATTGACGCGACGATCAGCAGGCAGAACAGCACGACCGCGACCACCAGCCCGCTGGTCGCCGGCTGCAGCGGTTGATCGCGTGACAGGGGGGTCATCGCGTCGTTGCTCCGCATTCGAACGGTGGATCGCCCACAAATGGCCCGCGATCTTGCCATCGTTTACCGTGCTTGGGTGCGCCAGCCGCCGCGCCCATCGCGGTTGGGCGTATCTCCCCGCGCGACTCGCGGTGGCCGCTCCCGCGACTCGCGTCGGCGCGGTTGGCGCGACGCGCGCCTGCGTGCAAGGTCGCCGCCCCATCATCAACGCGAGAGATCGAGATGAAACGGCTGCACCTGCTGCCCCCGCTGCTGATCATCGCTGCCGTGATCGTGCTGGCGCTGCACGGCCCGATCGTGCAGTGGCCCGACTACCATCGCTTCGCCGACGCGCGCGGCCTGCCCGGGCTGCCGAATGCGCCGGACGTGCTGTCGAACCTCGGCTTCGCCGCGGTTGCGCTGTGGGGCTGGGCAACGCTGGCACCACGGCGGCACGAGCCGGCGCTGGCGTTCGGCTGGCCCGGCTGGGCGCTGTTCCTCGCCGCGCTGCTGCTGACGGCGTTCGGGTCGTCCTGGTATCACCTCGCGCCGGACAACTTCCGCCTGCTGTTCGACCGCCTGCCGATCGCGCTCGCCTGTGCCGGCCTGCTCGCGGGCGTCTACGCCGACACGCACGGTTACGTCCACGGGCGGACGTTGTCAGTGCTGCTCGCGCTGGCCGCGATCGGCGCCGTGCTGTGGTGGTATGCGACCGAACTGCGCGGCGCCGGCGACCTGCGCCCGTACGTACTGCTGCAGACGGCGCCGCTGGTGCTGGTGCCGCTGTGGCAGGCGATCCGGCGCGCGCCGCGCGTCGAGCGCATCGCGTTCGCGGCGGCGATCGGCTGCTATGTGCTCGCCAAGTTCGCCGAGCTGCGCGACGCTCAGTTGCTGGCCGCGGTCGGGTTCGTCAGCGGGCATACGCTGAAGCACCTGCTCGCGACCGCTGCCGCGGCGCTGGTCGTGCTCGGCGTGCGGCTGCGGGTTGACGCGTTGCGAAGGAGCGGCTGATGAAAGGTAACGACGACGGCCTCGCGGTCGGCGACGATGGGCTGTCGCGCTGCATCTGGTGCGCGTCCGCCGCCGACTACATCGACTACCACGACCGCGAATGGGGGTTCCCGGTCGATGACGATCGGCGCCTGTTCGAGAAGATCTGCCTCGAGGGATTCCAGTCGGGGTTGAGCTGGCTCACGATCCTGCGCAAGCGCGCCGCGTTCCGCCGCGCGTTCGCGGATTTCGATTTCGAACGGGTGGCGCGCTTCGGCGCCGTCGATGTCGCACGGCTGCTTGACGATGCCGGCATCGTCCGCCACCGCGGCAAGATCGAATCGACGCTCAACAACGCGCGCCGCGCGTGCGACCTGGCCGGCGAGTTCGGCTCGCTGGCCGCCTACTTCTGGAGCTTCGAGCCGGACGTGGCCACGCGTCCGGCGCGACTCGACTGGGACACGCTGCGTGGGATGACGACGGCGCCGGAGGCGATCGCGCTCAGTCGCGACCTGAAACACCGCGGCTGGAGCTTCGTCGGGCCGACCACCGTGTACGCGTTCATGCAGGCGATGGGGCTCGTCAACGACCACCTCGACGGTTGCGCGTTTCGTGTGCGCGCGCTCGAAGCGCGCGCCGCGCTCGATCGACTGCCGTGACTACGACTGTTCGCTGGGCGCCGGCGGCGCCGTGGTTTCCTCGGCCGGCGGAACCGTCTTCTCCGGTTCCGTCCGATGGGCCTTGCGCTCGCGCTTGGCTTCCTGCTTCTTCTTCCTTGCCAGTTCGCGCTGACGCTTTTCGAACGAGTAGTTGGGCTTTGCCATGGAGGCTCCTGGAAAGGTCGGGCCGGTGCAAGTCTGCAAGAAGAAAAACCGCCACGCGAGGTGGCGGTTTCTCTGTCCAGCGCCCGCCCGTCAGATCACTTTGATCTGCGTGGCCTGTGGGCCCTTGGCGCCCGGTGCGACGACGAATTCGACGCGCTGGCCTTCCTGCAGCGTCTTGAAGCCGTTGCTCTGGATCGACGAGTAGTGCGCGAACAGGTCCTTGCCGCCGTCCTCAGGCGTGATGAAGCCGAAGCCCTTGGATTCGTTGAACCATTTGACGGTACCTTGTGCCATGTAAACATCCTTGAAAGTTGGATAGGGAAACACCGACCGCCGCAATGGCGGCCGACGTGCAAACGATCAAGTACGTAAACCGGGGAACTGAGGTGCGGCCGTGAAGCGGGCCGACGCCGGGAACCGAAGGACTGACGAGACTTAAACGAGAGCGGGGCGAAGGCTACGCGTTATCGCGCGCCTTGTCCAATGGCGGGCCGCTGACCTGCCGGCGGGCGGCCGCTTCGATCCAGCGGATCCACGCAAGTGTGGCCCACGCGCCGAGGTTCATCGGCAGCAGCGCGATCGAGGTCGCCTCGAGCGCGAAGTCGAGCATCCGCTCGAGCGGCGGCGAAACGTCGCTGCGGAACATCGCCGTCATCCGAACAGCCGGACTTTCAGCCGCTGCAGCGGCGTCAGCGAGCGCCACCACGCACGGCCTTCGCGCAGCTTGCGCGCGCCCAGCGGCGACAGCGTGAAATAGACGATGTTCGCGTTGTCGCGATGCCGTCCGGCGATCTCGACATAGCCGCAGCAGAACAGCACGCCGGCGAGCAGCGCGATGTCGGCTCGCCCGTCGAGCCACACGGCCGGCACCGTCGTGCCCATCAGCGCGAGCAGGTGGCCGCGCTGCAGGTGTTCGAGAACGTCGAGCATGCGCGCGCGCAGCGGCATCTGTTCGAGGTTTCCGACGCCGAATTCGCGCCGCGCCGCGGCCCAGACCGCCGCGGCGGATTCGACCGGCCGCAGCATGGAGGCGACCGGCATCCTCGACTGCACGGTCGACGTGCTGGGATAGGCGGTGTCGCGTGGCATGGCAGCCTCCGGTCAAGCGAGTGCGCCGCAGGGCGGCGTGGCGCCGTCGACACACCCCTGCAGTTCGGCAGCGCGCCGGCGGTACTGAGCGCCGGCCGACTTTCGGGCGCTTTTCGGCGATTTGCGTCGTGAGTCGCGTCTCGGGTGCGGCCGGTTCAAGCGTTCTGCTCCGATCCGGCGGGTGCGAGAATCAGTCGCGACCGCAGCGGCGACGCGCCGTTGCGCGCGACCGCGGAGACCAATCGATGCGTGCTGCCTGCTACGAGCGCACGGGTGCCGCCCGCAAGGTGCTGCAACTCGGCGAGCTGCCGACGCCGACGCCGGCGGCGGGCGAAGTGCGGGTCAAGCTCGCGACCTCGGGGGTGAATCCTTCGGACGTGAAGTCGCGCGCGGGATTGCGTTCCACGCTGCTGCCGTTCCCGCGCATCGTTCCGCACAGCGACGGCGCCGGCGTGATCGACGCGGTGGGCGAGGGGGTGGACGGTGCGCGCATCGGCGAGCGGGTCTGGACCTGGAACGCAGCCTGGCAGCGTCCGTCCGGCACCGCCGCGCAGCATGTGACGCTGCCCGCCGCGCAGGCGGTGCCGCTGCCCGCGAACGTGCCGTTTGACGTCGGCGCGTGCCTGGGCATTCCCGCGTTGACCGCGCTGCACGCGGTGCGGATGGACGGCGGCGTGGCCGGCAAGACGGTGCTGGTCGCGGGCGGCGCCGGCGCGGTCGGTCACTACGCGGTGCAGATGGCGCGTCTTCACGGCGCGCAGCGCGTGATCGCGACGGTCAGCAACGCGCACAAGGCGTTGCTGGCGCAGCAGGCGGGCGCCGATCTCGTGCTCGACTACCGCAGCGACGACGTGGTCGCGCGCGTGAGGGAGGCGACCGCCGATGCCGGCGTCGATCGCGTGATCGAAGTCGACTTCGCGGCCAACGTGGCAACCGACCTGGCGATCGTGAAGGCCGAGGGCGACATCGTCGTCTACGGCAGCGGCAAGCCCGAGGTCGCGGTGCCGTTCTACCAGGCGATCGTCCGCAACGTGCGCGTGCGCTTCTTCATCGTCTACAACCTGACGCCGGCCGACCGCGCGGCGGCGATCGCGCAGCTCACGTCGTGGCTGCAGGCCGGGCGGCTGCAGCACAACATCGCGGCGCGCCTGCCGCTCGATCAGATCGCCGAAGCGCACGAGCTGGTCGAAAGCGGGCGCGCGGTCGGCAACGTGGTGATCGAAATCGATTAGCTATCGCGCGACGATCAGATACACGCCGAGCCCGATCATCACCACGCCGCTCGCGAGCTTCAGCCAGCGCCCCTCGCGTTCCTGCAGGCGATGGCGGCTGAGCATCACGACGCCGGTGCCGAGCACGATCAGATCGTCGAGCATGTACGCCGCGATGTAGAGCATCAGGTAGCCGTAGTAGGCCGCGCGGTCGAGCGGCTGCAGCGTCAGGATGCGCGTGAACAGCGCGGGAAAGCCCGACGTGCACATGACCTCGACGATCTGCACCAGCAAGCCGAGAATCACGGTGCCGATCAGCGCCGCGGTCATGTTGCGCGCGTTGAGGATCGCGCGCATGCGCTGGTAGATGCCGGGCTTGGCGCGCTCCGGTATCGACAGCGATATGCCGCGGCCGAAGGAGACGAAATCCTTCAGGTGGATCAGCCCGGCCGCGATCGCGATCGCCGCGATCGCCAGTTGCGACGCGCGCGACAGCCCGATCAGCAGGAACAGGTTCAGCCACGCCGCCAGGAACGCGAAGTACGCCACGCCCTGCACCGCGACGAAAGTGCCGGCGATCGCCAGCATGCGCGCGCGATCGTTCAAGGGCGCGAGCAGCGAGATCATCAGCAGCAGCACCCACATCGAGCACGGATTGAAACCGTCGAGCAGACCGATCGCGAGCGTGAAGGACGGCAGGCCGATCCGTTCGAGCGTCAGCGTGCGGCCGAGGAAGTCGACCTCGAAGCGCTCCGCCTCGGTGGCGGGCGGCCGGCATGCGAGATCGTCTTCGGCGGCGCAGGATCCGGACGCTGTCGTGCCCCGGGCATCGCGGCCCGCGAGCGCGGCGCGGATCAGGCGGTCGGTACCGGCCTGCGCGGAGTAGCCGACGATCAGCTGGCCGCGCACGTAAATCGCCGGCACGCGCACGTCGCCGGTGCCGAGTTCGCGCGCGATCTGCTGCAAACGTTGCAGCGCGGCCGGATCCTTCTGCACATCGCGGACGACGATCTGCAGTCCGGCTTGCTCCTTGCCCAGACGGTCGACGAACGCCTCGGCCTGCGCGCAATGCGGGCAGCCCTCGCGGACGAAGACCTCCATCGGTGCATCATCGGCCGCGCGCGCATCGAGCAGGGTGAAACTGGCGCCCCACAGCGCGAGTGCGCAGGCGAGCAACCGGCGGCCGAGGTTCACGAGCACTCCACGCGGGGCGACGCTCGCAGTCTAGGAAGCCGGCGCCACCCGTTGATGCGCCAGATCCGGCGCGGAAACGACGCCCGTTAACCTGGATCAAGCGCGCCCGTGGCTGAACTGCCGCCAGGCGCGACGAAACGGCGAAAAACCGGGATGAACTGCGCAGTCGCCCCGGCGCGCGACGAAACCGTGCTTGCGGTTCATGCCGCGTTTTCTGCGGCCGGTCGCAATCCGCTCGCGAGCCGCCGGCACGCTGCCTACAGTTCGGTCCAACGCAACGAACAACGGCAACGAAAGGACCGAACCATGAACCCGACCAGCAACCGCACCCGCATCGCCGGCTTCCTGTTCTCGATCTTCATGAGCACCGTGGTGCTCGGTGCCACCGTGCTGTCGATGCAGCCGGCGCTCGCGACCGACACCGCGCGGATCGTCGCGCTCGAACACGTGACCGTTACCGCGCCCGCGCTGAACTGATCGGTCGCAGCGGCACGCCGCGCCGGTCCCGCCGCGGGTCGATCGCACCAATGCAAGAGCCCGGCTTCGACCGGGCTCTTGCATTTCATCGGTTCGATTGGTGCGGCGTGTGCCGTCGCGCCGGCCGGCGCGGTGACCGATGCCGCGATGAAGAATCAGAGGAAGAACACGCGCGCGGCCGTCGTCACGCCGTCGCGTAGCAACGCTCTTCCATCAGGCGATGGTGCTGGATCGCGACGATCAGGTAGCCGCTGTCGGGATGCGCGAAGCCGACGTTCGTCAGCGCGAGTTCGTAGTAGGTGCGCATCAGCCGGTAGTAGACGATCTTCAACATGTGGTGACCCCGTGTGCTGGCATTGTGGTCCGCGTCGCTCTTTCGTCGACGCGCGCCGAGGGAAATTACGTCCCGGGCAACCCGATGACCTGCAATCGCTGTGCCAGCGCCGCGCACGCACCGCGAATCAATGACTTGGCGCGGCGAAGCACGCGCACGGATTCCGTCTGTAAAGTCGACCGACAACGCGTTGCCTCGCTTCGATGCCACGGTGTGCGCGAGCGGACGCGCGCGACCGACGAGCGGACTTGCGGAATTTTCGTCGCCGCCGATGGCTTCGATCCACTTCAGCGCAACGACGATCACCCAGCGCGACGGCCTTGAAGACCGCCACCTTCCCCTTTCGCAGCATCACGAAGGAAGCGCAACACGTCGAGATGTTGCTCGCAGATCAGCGCCGACTCGACCAGCAAGGGCAACCGCTCACGGCTCGCGTAAGCGGACGACGAGCAGTCCGCGATGCGTACCTGGTCGAAACCGACGCATGTCTGAAAAGTCGATGTCTGCGTGATGAGGAAGCGCCCTTCACGACGAGCCGCAGACCAGATGTCCGTGCCCGGGCGGATCGTCAACCCCTCCTCGGCGACGGTTAGAACATCATGTCCGGCGCCGCGTAGCACGACAACAGCACGGAAGGGGATGTTGTCGTCGACCTTGATCTTCATGCCAACGTGGGCGCGGCAGGGATCGGCAAATCCACTTCAGCCGCCGAGCGCAGGATCTCGAACGAAATAGCGCTGGTCGTCGATCGCCATCGAAGCATCTCATGCCGGCTGACGACTGCGCCTTGGGACGGCGCCCGCTGTCGTGGTGGTGACTGTCGCGCATTGATCTGTGCGTGCAATGCGCAGTATGAAGTCGGATCGGCGATCTGGACCCTGAGCCTTCGGCACGGTGCTTCGACGTTGATACGGACTGCCGCACGCCGGCGGATGCCGATCTCGGACATGACCGGGTGATACCTGGTGAGGATGTGTCCGCGAGCGGTGATCGCGAAACCGGTGCCGCCACCGATCAGAGGGACTTCTGCCCTCAGCGAATCGCCGTCTCTCAGGTGCTTGCTGAACTCGAAGCGCGCCGGGCCGTGCATTCCCTCAGCCGTCGTCGACCTCTGAGAATCCTCTTCATTTGCCGCTCGAAGCCCTCAGCCCGCGGGGGACGGCTGATGGTGACAACGCGCCCGAGCGCCGGCCCGACGGTGTCGCGTGCCGACTCATGAGTCGGCATGACCTGGTAAGCCATTTGGTGCAGCCCGTTCTTGATCCGGCCATTGTTCCGGGGCTGTACATTGCCGCGGCCGACATCTTGCCGTCGATCGGCGGGGTCGAAGCAATCCTGCGTAGACCGCGCGGTCCCAGGGAGAGGAATGATGCGGAAGCTTTCACCGCCGCTACACGCGACAACGCAGCCGCTGGTACGGAACCTTCTGACATCGCGCCAAGAAATCGTCGAGCTGCTCACGCAGCTTCGTCGCGTCAAGGCCGTACTGACCTGCTTCGTCGAAGGAAGCGCATCCCCGGCCGGAGCGAGGATCGGCGAGGTCCTGCCCGCCGCTGACGGGCTGATCCTGGTCCCCGTGACCGATATCGAGCAGCGGATACTTTTGATCGCAAGCAAAGTGACGGCGATCGCCTCAATGCGCGGCGTGAAGCTGCAGTTCGACTCGAAGGTGATGGGTCGCGTCGACACCTCGCTCGGTGTCGGCGTTCGGGCCGTCATGCCGGCCGGGATCGTGCGCATTCAGCGGCGCGCCCACGATCGCACCAGGCCGCCCCGCATCCGTCCGCTGCAATGCACCGTGCGCGGGGAAACCAATCTGCCTTCCCAGCAGCGACTGGTCGTGCTCGACATCGGAATCGGCGGGGTCGCGCTGCTGGGATGCGCCGAAGACCGATTTGCGCTCGGCGAGCGGCTGCTCAACTGCAGTTTCAACCTGGGCAAGGAAGGCGGCTTCACGACGGACTTGTTCGTGCGCCACGTCCGGCGTGCCGAGGAGCACGGCGGGTGGCGGTATGGCTGCGCGTACGCCGGCATCACGGCGCGCGCACTGGAACGAGTTTGCGGCTACGTTGAGCGGGTCGAGGCACAGCGGCGCGGAGCTCTTATGACGGCCGCCTGAATATGCGGCGTCCTCCCTATGCCGGCCGCGGCGTTTCGGACGGGCGGCAACCGAACAGTTGCCGGTAGTGCGTGGTGAAGTGGCCCAGATGCCAGAAGCCCCAGCGCGCGGCGATGTCCTGGATCGTCGCGACCCTGCGTGACGTGGACTTCAGCTCGCGGCGCACGCCGTGCAGGCGCGCGGCGCGCAGATACTCGACCGGCGACGTGCCGAGCACGTGCTCGAACGCGTACTGCAGGCTGCGGCGCGAGACGCCGATGACTTCGCACAGGCGCTCGACGAAGATCGGCTCATCGGTGTGCGCCAGCACGTACTCGGTCGCGCGCTGCACGATCGCGCGCTGGTTGGCGTGGCGCTCCGCGTGCATGGGCTGCTGCGCGACCGAATCGTGCGCTGCCGCGGCAAGGCCTTCCATCACGTCGTCGCGGATCTGTTCGCGCACGCTGGCCGAGGACAGCCGCTGCGGGTCGGCCTCGATGGTGTCGAACAGCGACTGCGCGAGCGCGCGCACGCGGGCGGCCACCGGCGGGTTCATCCGCACCAGCCGATTCGGCGCGCGCCCGTACTCGGATTCGAACGCCGCGCGCGCGGCGCCGAGCGAAGCGAGCTTCGCCTGCGGCATGGAGATGCCGACGATGTCCAGCGTCGGCGAGGTCAGGAAATCCAGCTCTCCGCACGAACCGAGCACCAGCATCGAGTCCAGATCCATCGGCTGGCCGCAGAAGCGCGCCGTGCCTTCCATCGCCAGCGGAATGCCGAAGGTGACCGAGCCCGGCCACGCGCGCCCGGCCTGATAGATGCGGCGGTTGCTGCGCTCGCGGAACACCTGCATCGATTCGAACCACAGGTCGGTCGTCAGACCCTCGAAGCGCCCGGGCGCGAGTTGCCGGTAGACCTGGTCCCAGGCGTGCAGGCGCTGCGCCGCTTCGTCAGCGTCGTGGCTCTCGCTGCGCGTAAACGCAAACTCGGGGGGCGGGCGGCAGGCCGCCGCAGCGGCAGTCCCGGTCTCGCTGGCAACGGTCATGGCGATGTCTCCCTGCAGGCATCCGCAGGCGACGGTCGCACGCGGTGCCCTGCTCGTTTGCCGGCCATTGTGCTGCATCCGGTGCGGTCCCGGCAATCGGATGGCGCCGAAGCGTTGCGCGGCGGGAACCGCGCAGGGCGGCGATTGCCGAAGCGGGATAACGGCCCGCCGCGGTTCGCCGCTAGCCTGACGGCCTCTCGCGCGGGCGGCGCACGGCTGTGCAACACTGGAGAAGGTCCGTGAGCAAGATACTCCCAAGAGTACCGGTCGATCGCATGTCGCTGGTTCGCGGCGCGACCGACGTGCCGCTGTCCGAGCAGACGGTGCATGATGTCCTCGCCGCGGCGGCACGGCAGTGGCCGCAGCGGGACGCGGCGGTGTTCCTCGAACAGGGGATCCGCTGGACGTGGTCGCAGTTGCTGCAGGAGGTCGAGCGCGCCGCAGCCGGTTTTTGGCAGCTCGGCGTGCGCAAAGGCGACCGCGTCGGCATCTGGTCGCCGAACCGCGCCGAATGGCTGGTGACGCAGTTCGCCACCGCGCGCATCGGCGCGATCCTGGTCAACGTCAATCCCGCGTATCGCCTGGCCGAGCTCGAGTACGCGCTGAACAAGGCCGGCGTGCGCGTGCTCGTGACCGCGGCGGCCTTCAAGTCGAGTGACTACCTCGGCATGCTGCAGGCGCTCGGCTTCGGCGGCAGTGCCGGCGCCAAACTGCCGCGGCTCGAAAAGGTGGTGCGGCTGGGCGACGCAGTGACACCCGGCATGCTGAACTGGAGCCGCCTGAGGGAGATGGGCGCGGCGCATGTCGCCGACCTGCCGCCGGCGGACTCATTGAACTGCCGCGAGCCGATCAACATTCAGTTCACCAGCGGCACGACCGGCGCGCCGAAGGGCGCGACGCTCACGCATCACAACATCGTCAACAACGCGCTGGCGATCGCGCAGTGCATGCGCTTGACCGAACGCGACAGCCTGTGCATTCCCGTGCCGCTGTATCACTGCTTCGGCATGGTGCTGTCGGTGCTGGTCTGCGTGGTGAGCGGCGCCAAGATGGTGTTCCCGGGCGAAGGGTTCGAACCGCGTGCCACGTTGGCCGCGGTGCAGGCGGAGAAGTGCACGGCGCTGCACGGCGTGCCGACGATGTTCATCGCCGAGCTCGAGCATCCGGACTTCAAGCAGTTCGACCTCGGTTCGCTGCGCACCGGCATCATGGCCGGCGCGCCGTGCCCGATCGAGGTGATGCGGCGCGTGCAGAGCGACATGCACATGCACGAGGTGACGATCGCCTACGGCATGACCGAAACCAGCCCGGTGTCGTTCCAGAGCGCGACCGACGATCCGATCGAAAAGCGTGTGACGACC
>JAKOQB010000156.1 GCA_029778535.1 Pseudomonadota bacterium
AGCCCGGTGTCGTTCCAGAGCGCGACCGACGATCCGATCGAAAAGCGTGTGACGACCGTGGGGCGCGTGCTGCCGCACCTCGAAGTGAAGATCATCGACGCCGAAGGACGCATCGTCCCGGTCGGCAAGAAGGGCGAGCTCGCCACGCGCGGCTACTCGGTGATGCTCGGCTACTGGGAGGACGAGAAACGCACGCGCGAGGCGGTGCGCGACGGCTGGATGCACACCGGCGACCTCGCGACGATCGATGCGGACGGCTACTGCAACATCGTCGGCCGGGTGAAGGACTTGGTGATCCGCGGCGGCGAGAACGTCTATCCGCGCGAGGTCGAGGAGTTCCTGTTCCGCCATCCGAAGGTGGCCACCGTGCAGGTGTTCGGCGTGCCCGACGAGCGCTACGGCGAAGAGCTCGCCGCGTGGATCGTCACCAAGCCGGGCGTCACCTGCACGGAAGAAGAGATCCGCGACTTCTGCCGCGACCAGATCGCGCACTACAAGGTGCCGCGCTACATCCGCTTCGTGCAGGATCTGCCCGTCACCGTGACCGGCAAGCCGCAGAAATTCCTGATGCGCGAGGCGATGATGCGCGAGCTCGGATTGAAGCCCTCGGCGACGGCCTAGTGAGCGCTCGGTAAGCGTTTGACGTTTCCTTGACACGGGTGCGTCATCCCCGCGCAAGCGGGGATCGAGTGTCGTTCGACGAAAAGCCACTGGGTTCCCGCTGGAGCCTGCCCCCGAGTGCCTGTATCGGGGGCGGGAACGACAGGGAGGTGCAGGGCCGTCGCCGTGCGTAAAGACCCGTATGCAAAGTGCGCCGCAGCAACCGGCTCATAGCGCGTCGTCAAGCGGCGCATGTTGCTTTCGCGAAATCCTTGACCTGGATAAGAGACGCGCATTTGCCGATCCGGGATAACAGCATCCGATCGAAGCAGGCTAACTTGTCGCGATCGTCCGGGCGCGGAACAGAAGAAGATCGAGCGCGTTGCCGGCAGTGGGGTGGGCGCACGACGCACTGCGCGCGCGCCCATGATCAGGAGACAACATGGTGAAGTTCATTTTTGGCGCACAGCGCCGCGCCGCAGTCTGCCGTTCGCACTTGCTCGGCGCGGCACTGGCGGCGGCGCTGTCGATCGCTTCGACGCCGCTCGCCGCGCAGTCGGGCGACGGCGTCGAGACCGTCGGCGTCGCCACGCTGCCGCCGGCCACGCCCGATCGCGTGTATGTCGCGGACGTGGCGATCACGCACATCATCGACGGCAAGCTGCACATCCTCAACGGCCGGACCATGAAATACGAGGGCATGGTCGCCACGGCGCTGGCCGGCAATTTCACCCTCTCGCCCGATCGCAAGGAGCTGTACGTCGCGACCACCTATTTCACGCGCCTGAATCGCGGCGAGCGCGTCGACCAGGTCGACATCTACGACGCGACCACGCTGAAGCTGACGGGCGAGGTGCCGATTCCCGCGAAGCACGCGCAGGCGCTGCCGTATCGCGGCTACGTGCGTGCGTCCGCCGACGGGCGCTGGCTGTTCGTGCAGAACGCCACGCCGGCGACCTCGGTCAGCGTGGTGGATCTCAAGGCGAGGAAGTTCGTGGTCGAGATCCCGACGCCGGGGTGCTGGGCGCTGCTGACCGTGCCGTCTGAGCCGGCGCGCTTCACCGCGATCTGCGGCGACGGCTCGCTGCTGACCGTCACGCTCGACGCCGAGGGCAAGGTCGCCTCGCAGCGCCGCGTGCCGAAGTTCTTCGATGCCGACAACGACCCGATCTTCATCCACGCCGAATACGACGGCGACCGCGTGCACTTCGTCTCGTTCAAGGGCATGGTGCATTCGGTGAACCTGGCCGGCGACCAGCCGAGCTTCGGCGCGCCGTGGCGGCTGGTGCAGGGCGCAGACGCCAAGAAGAACTGGCGTCCCGGCGGCTACCAGCCGCTCGCGCTGGATGCGAAGCGCGGGCGGCTCTACGTCGGCATGCACCCGAACGGCAGGGAAGGCAGCCACAAGGAGCCGGCGCGCGAGATCTGGGTCTTCGACCTGGCGAAGAAGTCGCGCGTCGCGCGCGTGCCGGGTTCGATGTCGATCGCGCTGGCGGTCACGCGCGGCGACAAGCCGCTGCTGTTCGGCATCGACGGCGCCAGGAACGCGCTCGTGTCGTGGGACGTGCAGGGCGCGCCGCGCCTGCGCAAGGAACAACTGGCGCCGATGGGCGATTCGGCCACGCTGATCGAGGTCCAGTGAACATGCCGCTCGACGTGCTCGCCCTCGATGCCGTGATCGCGCGCGCGTGCGGCGCGGCGGTCGCGCTGATCCTGCTGCTGGGCGCGATCGACAAGCTGCGCGACCGGGAACTGTTCGAGGCCATCGTCGAGAACTACCGCGTGCTGCCGGCGGGTGCGGCGACGCGCGGGTTCGCGCTGCTGCTGCCGCTGGCCGAAATCGCGACCGCCGGGCTGCTGTTGTGGCCGGCGCTGCGCGCCACCGGCGCGCTCACTGCTATCGGGCTGATGTCGATCTTTTCGCTGGCGATCGCGCTCAACCTCGCGCGCGGCCGGCGCGACGTCGACTGCGGCTGCGGCGGCGCGAGCGGCCGGCAGACGCTGTCGTGGTGGCTGGTGGTGCGCAATGCGGTGCTCGCGCTGCTGGCAGCGATCGGCGCGGTGGACGGCAGCGCGCGCGACATGACGTGGCTCGATGCATTCACGGCGGTCGCCGGCACGCTGGCGCTGCTGGCGCTGTACGTGTTCTTCAATCAGCTCGGTGCCAACGCGCCGCGCCTGCAATCGCTGCGCCGGCCGGCGGGAGGAAATGCGAAATGACCGAAGCGCTGGCGATTTCGAACGTCGTGCTATGGCTAGTGGTGCTGGCGCTGCTGGTCGCGGTCATCGCGCTGGCGCGGCAGGTCGGCATCCTGTACGAGCGCGTCGCGCCGATGGGCGCGCTGACACTCGACGCGGGCCCGGCCGTGGGCGCGGCGGCGCCGGCGCTAAGCCTGCGCGCGCTCGACGGCCGCGCGGTCGAGCTCGGCGTGCCTGCGCGTGCCAGCACGCTGCTGTTCTTCCTGTCGCCGACCTGCCCGGTGTGCAAGAAGCTGCTGCCGATCCTGCGCAGCATCCGCGACGCCGAAGGCAGATGGCTTGACGTCGTGCTCGCCAGCGACGGTGATCTCGCCGAGCACCAGGCGTTCGTCGCGCGCCAGGACCTCGCCGATTTTCCCTACGTGCTGAGCCGCGATCTGGGCATGGCGTTCCGCGTCGGCAAGCTGCCGTACGCGGTGCTGCTGGACGAGACGGGTCATGTGCGAGCGAAGGGACTGGTCAATTCGCGCGAGCAGATCGAAAGCCTGTTCAACGCCAGCGAGCTGGGCGTGGGCTCGGTGCAGGAACTGGTCAGACAAAGGGGCTGAGGGCCCGGAGGCAGTCATGCTGATGCAATGGTTCGATCGCGCGGTCGAGAAGCGCGTGCGCAAGGTGGCGCAGGACACGTCGCGGCGCAGCTTGCTGGTCGGTGTCGGCCGCACGCTGGTGGGTGCCGCGTTCGTGCTGCCGGTGCTGCCGTTCGACCGCTCCGCGCGCGCCGCGGAGGGGCGGGCCAAACCGCAGAAGACCGACGTCGATTGCGACTACTGGCGCTACTGCGCGCTGGACGGGTTCCTGTGCACGTGCTGCGGCGGCTCGATCTCGCAATGCCCGCCCGGCACCGAACCGTCGAAGGTGACATGGATCGGCACCTGTCGCAGCGCGGTCGACGGCAAGGACTACCTGATCAGCTACAACGACTGCTGCGGCGTGACCGCGTGCGGGCGGTGTCTGTGCAACGGCAACGAGGGCGAGCGGCCCGGCTACCGGATGGGCGTGCACAACGACATCAACTGGTGCATGGCCAACGGCACCAACATGTACCACTGCACGGTCGCCGCGGCGGTCGGCATTGCCGAGCCGCGCAGGAGCTGAAACGAGCGATGGTCCGGATCACCCGCGTTGCCATGCACTGTGCACTGATCGGAGGCATCGGTCTCGGCGCGCCGGCGCTCGCCGCGCTGAACGGCGAAGCGCTGTTCAAGCAGCACTGCGCGGCGTGCCATCAACCCGACGGCTCGGGCGTGCCGGGCTTGGCGCCTGCCTTGGCGAACGCATTGACCAAGCATCTCGCGTCGCCGCGTGCCAACGAGTACTTGGCGCGCGTGGTGGTGGGCGGGCTCGCGGGGCCGATCACGTTGTCCGGGCAGACCTTCGTCGGCGCGATGCCGGCGATGCCGCAGCTTTCGGACGAGGAGATCGGCGCGGCGCTGAACTACGTCGTGCGCGGGCTGAACGGCGCGCCGGAAGAGCGCATCTTGCCGAGCGACGTCGCCGCCGCGCGCCGCGGCCGGCCGAACCCGAACGAAACGCTGCGGCTGCGGCGCAGCCTGCTCGGAGGCTGAGCGTGGGCCGGTCGATTCTCTCGCTTCTCATGCTCGCGTTGGCGAACGCGGCCGTCGCGGCGCCGGACCGCTCACGCCAGAACTACATCCAGTTCTGCGCCGGCTGCCATCAGCTCGACGGCAGCGGCAGCCCGGGGGTCGGCATTCCCGACATGCGCGCGCAGCTCGGCTACTTCCTGAATTCGCCGGGTGGGCGCGCATTCCTCGTGCAGGTTCCTGGCTCGGCCAATTCGCCGCTGTCGAATGCCGAGCTGGCGCTGCTGCTGAACTGGATGCTGACGACCTTCAGTCCCGCGCAGATCCCGGCATCGTTCGTGCCCTACAGCGAAAGCGAAGTGCGCCAGTTGCGGGCGCAGGTCCCGGCCGCGGTCGACGAACTGCGGCGCCAGGTGACGGCGGATCTGCAGCGGCAGGGATTTCCGGTCAATTAGAACCAACTGCACATCAGGGTGGAGGGAAGTGCGATGAGCGATGAAACCAGTTCGGCCTGCAAGTACGCGCGCGGCGCGGCATCGACAGTCGCCTGTGCGCTGCTGCTCGCGTTCGCGGGCGGCGCGGCGGCGCAGGACGCGGCGCGGCTGAAGCAGGATCTCACGCCGGTCGGCGCCGAACGCGCCGGCAGCAAGGACGGCACGATTCCGGCGTGGACCGGCGGCGACCTGAAGGCGCCGGCGGGCTGGAAGCCGGGCCAGCCGCGCCCCGATCCGTACGCGGCCGACAAGCCGCTGTATACGGTCGATGCATCCAACGCCGACAAGTACAAGGCGCACCTGAGCGAAGGGCAGATGGCGCTGCTCAAGACGCTGAAGGGCTACACGATGCCGGTGTACCCGACGCGGCGCTCGTGCGGGTATCCGGACTTCGTCTACGAGCGCACGGCGCAGAACGCGACCGGCTCAAAGCTCGCGGCCAACGGCTTTGAGATCGAGAAAGCGACGCCCGCCGGCGTGCCGTTCCCGCTGCCGAAGAACGGCGCCGAGGCGGTGTGGAACCACAAGCTGCACTGGGTCGGCGCCGGCCGCATCGAGCGCTACGCGACGATCTTCTCCAATCCGAAGGGGGGAGACTTCGTGCCGCTGGTGCAGGACCAGTGGACGCAGACGCTGTTCGGCGACCAGAAGGCCAAGAGCCTCGAGGAGGCCCAGGGCATCGAGTTCAAGGTGCTCAACGAGGTCGTGTCGCCGGCGGCGCGCGTCGGCGAGATCATCCTGATCAACTATTACCTGAACAAGGAAAGCGAGGCGTGGCTGTACTTTCCCGGGCAGCGCCGCGTGCGGCGCTCGCCGACCTTCTCGTACGACAACCCGGTGCCGGGCTACGAGAACCTGCTGATGGTCGACCAGTACCTGATGTATTCGGGGCCGATGGACCGGTACGACTGGAAGATCGTCGGCAAGCAGGAGCTGCTGGTGCCGTACAACACGTTCAGGTTCAACGACACGTCGCGCAAGTTCAAGGACATCTTCGGCGCCGAGTATCCGAAGCGCGACCTGATGCGCTACGAGCTGCACCGGGTATGGAAGATCGAGGCCACGGTCAAGCAGGGGCAGCGGCACCTGTTTCCGAAGCGCGTCATGTACCTCGACGAGGACACCTGGATCATGCTGGTCGAGGATCTGTACGACGCGCAGGGCAAGATCTGGCGCGCGATGGAGGCGTATCCGTACACCGCGTGGGAGCTGCCCGCGTGCGTGTTCCAGGGTTACATCAGCTATGACCTGAACGTCGGCCGCTACATGGCCGACAACATGCCCCAGGAGGGAAAGGTCGACTGGCTGGCCGGCCGCGAGGGCCGGATCGATCCGAACAAGTTCAACGCCGACGAACTGCGCCGCGTGGGCGGGCGCTGATCGCGCCGCGGCCGGAGGAGGGGACAGATGAACAGGCACAACGGAAAACAACGCGCGGCCGGCGAACGGTCGCTGACGCTGATCGCGGGCGCCGCCGGCGCTGCGCTGGCGCTGATGGCCGCGCCGGCAGGTGCGTTCCGCTTCGAGACCGAAGGCGGCGTGCAGGTCGACTTCGAGACGACGATCTCGCTCGGCGCGCAGGTGCGCCTGCAGAACCCGTCGGTCACCAACATCGGCAACGACAACGGCGGCTCGGTGCCGACCACCGGCGCGATCGGCGGCCGCGTGGCCGGCGCGATGGATCCGGCGTTCTCGAACCCGGACTTCAACTTCCTGAACGGCGACGACGGCAACCTGAACTACAAGCGCGGCGACATCACGTCGCTGGCGCTGAAGGGCACGCACGACCTCGGATTCAAGTGGGGCAGCGGCTGGAAGGCGCTCGCGCGCGCAACCTGGGTGTACGACGCCAAGGTCGATGACACGCGCCGCACGGAGCTCTCGGGCGACGCGAAGAACCTCGCGCAGCACAACATCACGCTGCTCGACCTGTGGCTGTCGAAGGATCTGAAGCTGATCGACAACCAGCCGGCGACGATCAAGCTCGGCAATCAGGTGATCAGCTGGGGCGAGGACGTGTTCATCATCGGTGGCGTCAACTCGATCAATGCCCTCGATCTGCGCAAGTACCACACGCCGGGAACGCAGTTGAAGGAGATCTTCCGGCCCGCGCCGATGCTGTACCTGAACACGGGGCTGACGCAGGGACTGAACCTCGAGGGCTACTACCAGTTCACGTGGAACGGCTTTCAGTTCGATCCGGTCGGCACGTTTTTCTCGACCGCCGACGTGATCGGCAAGGGACAGCGGCCCGCGTTCATTCCGTCGTCGCTGCTTACGCCGTTCGGGCTGTGCCTGCCGCCGACGCCGTGCGGCGACATCGGCGACCGGATCCAGCCCGGCATCAACGTGATTCCGTTCGAGGGCGACAAGAAGCCCCCCGCCGGACGCCAGTACGGGCTGGCGCTGCGCGGCAAGCCGCGCGGCATGGACGCCGAGTTCGCGCTGTACTACATCCGCTACCACGACAAGCTGCCGTTCACGACGCTGTTCACCGATCCGAACAACCCGACCTACGCCAACGCCAACGTGCTCGCGGCCGGCTACTACAACGAGTTCGGCAAGGACAAGGACCTCTTCGGCGTGTCGTTCAACACCAAGGTCGGCCCGGTGGCGGTCGGCGGCGAGTTGTCGTACCGGCCGCGCGACTCGGTCGGCATCGATCCGTCGGTGCCGGCGACCGGCCCGTACAGCATCTTCGATGCGCAGACGCCGGGCGCGACCAAGACCGTCGATCCGAACGGCCGCGTGACCGTGCGCGGTTTCGTCGACGAGAAGAAGTACCAGGCGCACCTGACCGGCTTCTACTTCATCGAGGTCAACTCG
Source organism: Pseudomonadota bacterium (assembly GCA_029778535.1). Taxonomy (GTDB): domain Bacteria; phylum Pseudomonadota; class Gammaproteobacteria; order Burkholderiales; family Burkholderiaceae_F; genus JAKOQB01. The sequence continues at coordinate 7,721 of JAKOQB010000156.1, forward strand.
CCGCTGGGCGCGGTGATGAAAGGGCTGGGCGCGGCCGAGGGCTACGTGCTGGCGGAAGCCGCGGTCACCCACTACCCGAGCCTCGACCCGTCGAAGATTCCGTACCTGATCTTCCCCAGCTACGAGATCCCGACCAAGACCTCGGCCGGCTACGTGATCGAGGTCGGCCTCACCTATCCGCACGCGTTCGGCAGCGGCGTGAACCTGACGCCGCAGATCGACTTCACGCACGACGTCACCGGCATCTCGCCCAACACGCTGCCGTTCGTCAAGGGGCGCAAGTCGCTGTTCCTCGGCGTCAACTACGACATCGACAGCGTGTGGCGCGGGCAGATCGGCTTCTCGCGCTTCTTCGGTGGCGGGCTCACCAACGCGATCCGCGACCGCAGCTTCTTCTCCGCGAGCGTGTCGTATTCGTTCTGAGCGGTTCGAGCGGGCGGTTGACGCGGTGCGGTCCCGTCGCCCCGGCGCGACGAACGCGAACGCCGCATGATCGAACTCGTCGTCCGCCGCCTCGAGGCGGTGATCTTTCGTCACCGCGTCGCCACGCTCGTGCTGCTCGCGCTGCTGACGCTCGGGCTCGGCTGCTTCGCGCTGCAGCTCAGGATGGAGGCCGGCTTCGACAAGCAACTGCCGACCGGCCACGAGTACACCGACACGTTCTTCCAGTACCGCGACCAGGTGTTCGGCGCCAACCGGCTGATGATCGCGGTGGCGCGCACCAAGGGCGACGTGTGGAACGTTGCCGCGCTGCGCAAGCTCAACGAAGTCACCGAGGCGGTGCTGTACATGCCCGGCATCGACCGCCGGACGGTCAGTTCGCTGTGGACACCGAACACGCGCGTGCTGCAGATCACCGAGGAGGGCTTCAAGGGCATGGACGTGATCGGCGGCAACGTGACCGCCGAGAACCTGACCGACGCGCAGGTGGCGCGCATCCGCGACAACGCGATACAGGGCGGCTATGTCGGCAGCCTGGTCGCCAACGACGCGACCGCGACGATGGTGATCGCGGATCTGCTCGACTACGACCCGAAGACGCGCCAGAAGACCGACTACATCGAACTGGGCCGCCGCATCGACACCGACCTGCGCGCGAAGTTCGAGGACGCCGACACGAAGATCCAGGTGATCGGCTTCGCCAAGCAGATCAGCGACATCGCCGACGGCGCCGCGAGCGTGCTGCGCTTCTTCGCGCTCGCGTTCGTGCTGACCGCGGCGGCGGTCTACTGGTACTGCCGCTCGGTCGCGTTCACCGTCGCCGCGCTGCTGTGCTCGCTGGTGTCGCTGGTGTGGCAGTTCGGCACGTTGCGGCTGCTCGGCTACGGGCTCGATCCGCTCGCGGTGCTGGTGCCGTTCCTGGTGTTTGCGATCGGCGTGTCGCATGGCGTGCAGCAGGTCAACTACATCTCGCGCTCGATCTGCGGCGGCATGTCGGGCGCCGATGCCGCGCGCTCCAGCTTCCGCGGCCTGCTGGTGCCGGGAACGATGGCGCTGGTCACCGCGTTCGTCGGCTTCGCCACGCTGTACCTGGTGCCGATTCCGATGATCCGCGAGCTGTCGCTGACCGCGTCGATCGGGGTGGCGTACAAGATCGTCACCAACCTCGTGATGCTGCCGGTGGTGGCGTCGTTCTTCCGCTTCGGCCCCGACTACGTCAAGCGCGTCACCGCGCTGCGGCTGCAGCGCGAAGGCTGGATGAAGCGGCTCGACCGCGTCGCCGAGCGGCACGTCGCGTTCGCCGTCACGGGCGCGGCGGTGCTGCTGTTCGCGGTCGCCGTGTGGCAGTCGAGCGACCGGCATGTCGGATACCTGAAGCCCGGCGCGCCGGAACTGCGCGAAGACTCGCGCTACAACCGCGACGCGGTCGCGATCGTCGAAAAGTTCGGCCTCGGCCTGGACGTCTTCACGCTGGTGCTCGAGATGCCGCCCGACGGCTGCTACGAGTTTTCGCGCATGGCGTACGTCGACGACCTGTCGTGGGTGATGACCAACGTGCCGGGCGTGATCGGTGTGGCGAGCCTGTCGGCGCTGGTCAAGATCGGCGCCTCGGGCTTCAACGAGGGCAACCCGAAGTGGCAGGCGCTGCCGCGCGACGCGCGCTCGATGGCGAGTTTCATCGGCCTGGCCGGCGAGGGCAGCGGTCTGTACGACCCGCGCTGTTCGGTGCTGCCGATCAACGTCAGCCTCGCCGACCACAAGGCGGTCACGCTGAAGGCGGTCGTCGACGCGGCCAAACGCTACCGGCAGGAGAACGTCAACGACACGGTCAAGGTGCGGCTCGCCAGCGGCAACGCCGGCGTGCAGGCCGCCACCAACGAGGTGCTCGAGCACACGGAACTGCCGATGATGCTGTATGTGTACGGAACGATCCTGCTGCTGGTGCTGATCACCTACCGCGACTGGCGCGCGATGATCGCCTGCTGCGTGCCGCTCACGCTGGCGACCTTTCTCGGCTACTGGTTCATGAAGGTGCTCGACATCGGCCTGACGGTCGCCACGCTGCCGGTGATGGTGCTGGCGGTCGGCATCGGTGTCGACTATGCGTTCTACATCTACAACCGGCTGCAGACCTATCTGGCCGACGCCATGCCGATCGAGCCGGCGTTCAAGAACGCGCTGCTGGAGACCGGCAACGCGACGATCTTCACCGCGATCACGCTGTCGATCGGGGTGGCGACGTGGGGCTTCTCGGACCTGAAGTTCCAGGCCGACATGGGGCTGCTGCTCGCGTTCATGTTCATGATCAACATGGTGATGGCGATCACGCTGCTGCCGGCGCTGGCGGTGGTGATCGATGCGCTGATCCCGAGGCGCGGCCCGGTCAAGCGGCCGCTGATGGCGCACTGACATGGCGCGCCGACTGCTCTCGCCATGGCTGGCGCTGGCGCTCGCGATCGCGGCCGTCGCGCTCGTTCACGCGGCGGATCCGGCGCCCAGGGCGGCCGCAGCTTCAACACCTGGCGGCGGCAACGCGCGCCCGTCGAGGCTCGCGACGTCGAACCTGCTGCTGGCCGGCACGCGCGCGGGATCCCGGCTCGTTGCCGTCGGCGAATACGGCCACGTGCTGCTGTCCGACGACGACGGCGCGAACTGGCGCCAGGCGAAGCTCGTTCCGACGCGCACGACGCTGACATCGGTGGCGTTCATCGACGAGCGCACCGGCTGGGCGGTTGGCCACGGCGGCATCGTGATCGGCACGCGCGACGGCGGGGAGAACTGGACGCTGCTGTCGGGCCGCATCGGCGGCAAGGACGCGCTGTTCTCAGTCTGGTTCAGCGACGACACGCATGGCCTCGTGGTCGGCCCGTACGGCTACGCCGCGCGCAGCAGCGACGGCGGCGCCACCTGGAAGCAGTTCGAGATCGCGGCCGGCGAACTCGGCGAGCGGCACCTGAACCAGATCGTCGCGCGCGGGCGGCTGGTGCTGATCGCCGCCGAAAGCGGGGTCGTGTTCCGCTCCGATAATGGCGGGGAGACCTTCGAGCCGATCACGCTGCCGTACAAGGGCTCGATCTGGGGCGGCATCGCGCTCGCCGACCGGTCGCTGCTGCTGTGGGGCATGGGCGGCACGGTGCTGCGGAGCACCGACGACGGCCGCACATGGACCGTGGTCGCGACCGGCACCGACCAGTCGCTCGCCGGCGGCGCGCAACTGGCGGACGGCTCGATCGTGATCGCGGGGCTGAACGGCGTCACGCTGGCGAGCCGCGACGGCGGCGCGAGCTTTCAGCCGTCGGTGCGGGCCGACCGCGCGAGCACCGCCGCAGTGCTGGCGACAGCGCACGGCCATGTGCTTCTCGGCTCCACGGGTGTTCGCCCACCCTGACCCGGCCGCCGTTGGCATCGTGATCGCCTGAATGCGTGGTGATTGACCGCGCCGTTGGGCGGTCCAAGAGGGCAGGAAGTACATTGCACGACCTCGCACCGGGAGTGTTCTGCACGGCGCGCAGCAGGCATCGCGGCGGGCATTCGGTTCAAGGAGTCAACATGGCGGTTTCGCTTTCACTGCGGGTCAACGGCAAGGTCATCGCCACCACCGTTGCGCCCGACACACTGCTCGTCGCCTTTCTGCGCGAGCAACTGCGGCTGACAGGCACGCACGTTGGCTGCGACACCGGCCAGTGCGGCGCCTGCACGGTTCTCGTCAACGGCCGCGCGGCCAAGGCGTGCAATGTGCTCGCCGCGCAGGTACAGGACGCGGAGGTGACCACGATCGAGGGCATTACGCCGGCCGACGGCTCGATGCATCCAATGCAGGCTGCGTTCAAGTCCTGCCACGGGCTGCAGTGCGGCTTCTGCACGCCGGGCATGGTGATGAGCGCGATCGATCTCGTGACGCACCACCCGCACGCAGACGAGCGTGACGTGCGCGCGGGGCTGGAGGGCAACTTCTGCCGCTGCACCGGCTACCAGAACATCGTCAAGGCCGTGCTGCAGGGCGCGGCCGCCATGGGCAAATGAGGGCAGATGAGGCCGTGTCACTGCCGCGAAAGCGGGAAGCCGGAGATGGTTCGAACCGCCGGGTTCCCGCCGGCGCGGGAACGACACCCGACACAGGGGACCGCACATGAATGACCCGAAAGCAGGTTTCATCGGCAGCGCGGTCGAACGCAAGGAGGACTACCGCTTCCTGACCGGCGCCGGGCAGTACACCGACGACGTCATGCTGCCGAACCAGACGTACGGCTACTTTCTGCGCAGTCCGCATGCGCACGCGCGGATCCGTTCGATCAGCACCGCGACGGCGGCGCGCGCGCCCGGCGTGCTCGGCATCTTTACCGGCAGGGATTTCTCCAACCTCGGCGGGCTGCCGTGCGGCTGGCTGATCACGTCCCTCGACGGCACGCCGATGAAAGAGCCCAGGCACCCGGTGCTGGCCGACGACAAGGTGCGCTACGTCGGCGACCAGGTCGCGCTGGTCGTGGCGGAGACGGCCGCGCAGGCGAAGGCCGCCGCCAACCTGATCGACGTCGACTACGAGGTGCTCGACGCGGTGGCCGACACCGCCACGGCAGCGAAGAACAAGACCGCCGTGCACGACGCGGCGCCGGACAACGTCTGCTACACGTGGGGCTGCGGCGACAAGGCCGCGACCGACGCCGCGTTCGCCAAGGCCGCGCACGCGACCACGCTTGAACTCGTCAACAACCGGCTGATCCCGAACGCGATCGAACCCAGGGCCGCCAACGCGGTGTACACGCGCCACGACGACTCCTACACCCTGTACGTCACGAGCCAGAACCCGCACGTCGAGCGGCTGCTGATGGCGGCGTTCGTGCTCGGCATTCCCGAGCACAAGCTGCGCGTGATCGCGCCCGACGTGGGCGGCGGCTTCGGCTCCAAGATCTTCCTGTACGCGGAGGAGACCGCGCTGGTGTGGGCGAGCAAGAAGATCGGCCGCCCGATCAAGTGGACCGCCGAGCGCACCGAGAGCTTCCTCGCCGACGCGCACGGCCGCGACCACGTGACGAAGGCCGAACTCGCCACCGACAAGGACGGCAAGTTCCTGGCGCTGCGCGTGCGCACGACCGCCAACCTCGGTGCCTACCTATCGACGTTCGCGTCCAGCGTGCCGACCATCCTGTACGCGACGCTGCTGGCGGGCCAGTACACGACGCCCGCGATCTACGCCGAAGTGCAGGGTGTGTTCACCAACACCGCGCCGGTCGATGCGTATCGCGGCGCCGGGCGGCCTGAGGCGACCTATGTGGTCGAACGCATCGTAGAGACCGCGGCGCGCGAACTGAAGATGGACCCGATCGAACTGCGGCGCAGGAACTTCATCCGCAGCTTCCCGTACGCCACGCCGGTCGGGCTCACCTACGATACCGGCAACTACGAGTCCACGCTCGAGCGCGTGCTCGAAGCGGCCGACGTCAAGGGCTACGCCGCGCGCAAGGCGGCGAGCGAGAACAAGGGCCTGCTGCGCGGCATGGGCTTCGCCTGCTACATCGAGGCGTGCGGGATCGCGCCCAGCAACATCGCCGGTGCGCTCGGCGCGCGCGCGGGCCTGTACGAGGCGGGCGAGGTGCGCGTGCACCCGACCGGCAAGGTGACGATCTTCACCGGGTCGCATTCGCACGGGCAGGGGCACGAGACCACCTTCGCGCAGGTCGTTGCCGACAAGCTCGGCATCGGGCTGGACGACGTCGACATCCAGCACGGCGACACCGGCAAGATCCTGTTCGGCATGGGCACGTACGGCAGCCGCTCGCTGGCGGTCGGCGGAAGCGCGATCGTCAAGGCGGTCGACAAGATCATCGCCAAGGGCAGGAAGATCGCCGCACACCTGCTCGAGGCAGCCGAAGGCGACATCGAGTTCGCGAACGGCGAGTTCCGCGTGGCCGGCACCGACCGCAAGAAGGCGTTCGCCGAGATCGCGCTCGCCGCGTACGTGCCGCACAACTACCCGCTCGACAAGCTCGAGCCCGGGCTGAACGAGAACGCCTTCTACGACCCGACCAACTTCACCTATCCGGCCGGCTCATACGTGTGCGAGGTCGAGGTCGATCCGGCCACCGGGCAGGTGCGAATCGACCGCTTCACCGCGTCGGATGACTTCGGCAACGTGATCAACCCGATGATCGTCGAGGGGCAGGTGCACGGCGGCATCGCGCAGGGGATCGGCCAGGCGCTGCTCGAAGGCTGTCGCTACAACGAGGACGGCCAGCTCGTCACCGGCAGCTACATGGACTACGCGCTGCCCAGGGCCGACGACCTGCCCACGCTGGTGGTCGACACCGTCAAGGGCACGCCGTGCACGCACAACCCGCTTGGCGTCAAGGGCTGCGGCGAGGCGGGGGCGATCGGCGCGCCGGCCGCCGTGATGAACGCGGTGACCGATGCGTTGTGGCACATGGGGATCCGCGACGTGCCGATGCCCGCGAGCCCGTACAACGTGTGGAAGGCGATTCAGGCGGCCCGGCACTGAGGAGGACGCGATGGAAGAACTGCACTATCACCGCCCCACCTCGGTGGCCGAAGCGGTCAAGTTGATGACCTCGCACCCGGACGACAAGGTGCTCGCCGGCGGCCAGTCGACGCTGCCGTCGATCAAGCTCGGGCTCGCGGCGCCGGCGGGATTCATCGACCTGGCAGGCATTGCGCAACTCTGCGGCATCGGCGTCGAAGCCAACGCGATCACGATCGCTGCGATGACCACGCACGCGCAGGTGGCCGCGTCGGCCGACATCCAGCGGCTGATCCCGGCGCTCGCAGCGCTCGCCTACGGCATCGGCGACCGCGCGGTGCGCAATCGCGGCACGATCGGCGGCTCGATCGCGAACAACGATCCCGCGGCCGACTATCCGGCCGCGGTGCTCGGCCTGAACGCGACCATCCACACCAACGCGCGCAAGATCGTCGCCGACGAGTTCTTCAAGGGGCTGTACGACACGGCGCTCAACCCCGGCGAGCTGATCACCGCGGTCACTTTCCCGGTGCCGGAGAGGGCGGCCTACGTGAAGTTCAGGCAGCCGGCGTCGCGTTTCGCGATCGTCGGCGTGTTCGTTGCCAGGGCCGCGAGCGGCGTGCGCGTCGCGGTGACGGGCGCGGGACCGTGCGTGTTCCGTATCCCGGACCTGGAGGACCGGCTCGGGGCGAAGTGGGCGCCCGAAAGCTGCGACCGTGTCAGCGTGCCCGCCGGCGGTTTGAATAGCGACCTGCACGGCAGCGCCGAGTACCGCGCGCACCTGATCCCGGTGCTGGCAAGGCGCGCTGTTGCGGCAGCGGGGTAGACGCCACGGCCGGTGTCCGTTCGCAGCCACACGGCCGGCGCCCGGTCACGCCGTGACTCGCGCGGGCTTCGAGTGCGGTCGCCTGGGTCCTGCAGCCGCGCCGCCGCGCGCGTGTGTTCCCCGGAGCCGGTCGCGGCATTGGTGAACGTGGGGGCCGGATTTTGCGCAGGATCAAGCGCGCGCAGGCCCGGTTGACCTCCGAGCGCGTTACGCTGCGTTTCATGCCGCGACTTCGCGCGGCATCATGATCCGCATGCACCGCCGCCGATGAGTACGCCGACCCACCCATCGTCGCCCGCTGTCAGCCGTGCGCGCCTGGCGCGCCTGCTCGCGGCGCTCGAGTCCGACCTGGTCGAACGCCGCACCGTGGTGCGGCTGGCGGTGCTCGCGGCGCTGGCGCGCGAGCACACGCTGCTGATCGGCCCGCCCGGCACCGCCAAGAGCGAGCTTGCGCGGCGGCTGCATTTCGCGTTTCGCGATGCGCGCTACTTCGAGCGCCTGCTGACGCGCTTCACCGTGCCCGAGGAGCTGTTCGGTCCGCTGTCGATCCGTGCGCTGGAGGAGGATCGCTATGAGCGCCTGACGGCGGGCTTCCTGCCCGACGCGTCGATTGCGTTCGTCGACGAGGTGTTCAAGGCCAACAGCGCGATCCTCAACGCGTTGCTGACGCTGCTCAATGAACGCCTGTTCGACAACGGCGCCGGGCGCCAGCGCTGCCCGCTCATCAGCCTGATCGGTGCCACCAACGCCGTGCCCGAGGGCGAGGTGGCGGAAGCGTTCTTTGATCGCTTCCTGCTGCGTATACCGGTGGTGCCGGTAAGCGACGCCGGGTTCCGCACGTTGCTCGAACGCGGCGCCGCGCAGGAAACGGCCGGCCTCGAGGCGCTTGACGACGCCGAATGCACTGCGATCGGCGCTGCCGCGGCTGCGGTGGCACTGCCCGCGCCGGTGGCCGCGGTGATCGCGGAATTGCGCGCGTTCCTGGCCGGACAGAGCGTGTACGTCTCCGACCGGCGCTGGGTGAAGATCGTCAGCCTGCTCAAGGTGGCGGCGGCAACCGAGGGGCGCGACCGCGTGAGCCTGTGGGATCTGGCGTTGCTGCCCGCGTGCACGGCGCCCGATGCGCCGGGACAGGCGCGCGTAGGCGAATGGCTGGCGGCGCGGCTCGGCGTGCGCGAGGCCGTTTCGCCGCCGCGGCTGACGCGCGTGGTCGAGGCGTTCGAAGCGCAGCTCGAGATCGAGCGCAACGCCAACGATCTCGATTACGACGAATCGGGCCGCCTGCGCTTTGCCGGCGCCGCGGCGGCGCAGGCGCTCGCCGGCGAGATCGGCGACGCCAAGGGCGGCGCGTTGGCTGCGCGCATGACCTACACGCGCCGGCGCCGCTACGGCGCGTGCCACATCGCGGCGCGGCTGGCACAGATCGACGACCTGCTGGCGCGCCTCGCCCGCTACGTCGACGAGGTCTGCGCCCAGCGCGCCGACCTCGACGCGCACGCGCGCGATGCACTGTGGCTCGAGCCCGCGTTCGCCCAGCGCGCGCAGGAAAACCTCGCGCACACCGCCGAGCTTCTGGCTGGGCTGCAGCGGCGCGCCCGGCAGGCACGCGCCGGTTTCGCCGCCTTGCCGCGCCTGCCGCAGGATCCGGGCCAGGTGCCGGAGCCGGTCGAGCACGAAACGCTGGTCGAGTGAAACCGGCGCAGGCGCCGACGCCGCTGCTGTTCGAGCGCAGCGAGGCCGAGCTCGCCACGCTCGACGCACTGCCGCGCACCGTCTGGCTCGGCGCGCTGACCCACTCGCAAGGCGCCCTCGTCGCACGTTTGCAGACGCTGCTGGGGCTGCGGCTGGCGCTGACGCGCGCATCGCTGCCGCCCGCCGCGTCGTGGGCCTGGCCGCAACCGGTGATCGCCGAAGGATTCGCGCGTGCCATCGCGGCGCTTGAGCTGCCGCGCTACAGTGAACAGCGGCCGGAACTGGCCGACTCGGTGCTGCAAAGCCTGCTGCTGCACAGCGATCTCATCGTCGACTACCTCGATCGCGGCGCGAGCGCCGCCGATGCGTTGGCGATGGCAATCGAGGAGTTCAGCCGCGACTGGAAGGACCGCTGCGGCGCGCTCGACGAACTGATGGACGTGTTCGGCGACCTGCCGAAGCACACGCGCTGGGACCTGCTGCGCGGGCTGCGGTCGGGTGCGAGCTGGCAGGAAGTGGTGCGCATCCGCCGGCTGCTGGAGCGTCTGCCCGAACTCGTGCGCATCATCCGCCGCCTCGGCCGCGCGCACGCGACCGACGAGCCCGACCCGGCCCGCCGCAACAGCGCACCGCACCGCGAGCGCGCCGAGGCGCCGGTGCCGCGCACGCGCAGTGTGCGCATTCCGCAGTTGCCGGGCGCGACGCGCGGCATCGAGCGCTCGGGCCGGGTCGCGCGCATGCTGCCCGCCGAGGCGATGCTGCTCGGCCATCCGCGCCTGCGTCTGGTATGGCATGCGCGCCGCGCCGAGCGCACGCTGCTCACGTACGAGGACGACGACCGTCTCGAGGAAGACGTGTTCGAGCCGGTGCCCGTGTGGCGTCCGAGCCGGCGCCTCGAGCCGCAGCGGCGCCTGGAGCTGGGGCCGATCATCCTGTGCGTCGATACGTCGGGCTCGATGCAGGGGGGCGCCGAAGCGGTGGCCAAGGCGACCGTGCTCGAAGCCGTGCGCACCGCCCACGCGCAGCGACGCGCCTGCCACCTGTTCGCGTTCAGCGGCCCCGACGAGATCGTCGAACGCAGGCTCGGCCTGGACATGCAGGGCATCGACGACCTGGCCGAATTCCTCGGCCAGACGTTCCGCGGCGGCACCGACATCTGCGGTCCGCTGGCGCGCAGCCTCGACCTCGTGCAGGACGAAGCGATGCGGCAGGCGGACCTGCTGATCGCCTCGGACGGCGAGTTCGGCGCCACGCGCGAGCTGGCCGACCGGCTGGCGCGCTGCAAGGCCGAGCAGGGGCTGCGCGTGCAAGGGATCCTGATCGGCGACCGCGAGACGATCGGCCTTCTGGAGCTCGCCGACGACATCTTCTGGGTGCGCGACTGGCGCCGCTACGGCAACTCGCAGTCCGATTCGCCGGTGCACTCGAAGAGCCTGACCGCCATGTATTTTCCCGGCACGCTGCGCACGCCGGAAAACCGCGAGCGCACCGTGTCCGGCGCGCACGCCTCGGCGGTGCTGCGCGGCCAGGCACGCAACGACGCCGACGAGGAAGGCCGGCAGTGACCATCGCCGCCGAACCGCCCTCGCTACCCGCGCGCGGCCAGCAACCGAACGCGCGACACGTTGGACCGCGGCGACCGGTGAAGTCGACCGAATGGCAATGCGCGGCCCCGTCGGCTATAAGGGCGCGTGCCCCGCAACCGTCCGCATCGAATTGACAGGACCACGCGTACGCTGCCGCGCGCCTGGCGCTGGCTCGGCATCGCCGCGCGCACGCTGCACCTCGCAGCGGTGATCCTGTTCGGCGCGGCGCTGCTCGGGTCGCCGCACTACGTATCCGTCGCGGGAGTCGGCGGCGCGCTGCTCGTCTCCGGCGCGCTGCTGTTCACGCTCGATCAGTGGAAGTCCAGCGCGCACGCGTTTCAGCTCGCAGGCGCGGGGCAGATCGCCAAGCTCGCGCTGGTCGTGTGGTTGACGCTCGATCCGGCGGCGGCGCCGCCGCTCTTCTGGATCATCGTCGCCTGGTCGTCGGTGCTGTCACATGCGCCGGCGAGCTTTCGGCACATGGACCTGCGCGACGTGCTGGGCATCCGCCGCCAGCGCGTCGATCACTGACGCCCGCACACCGGGCAGTTCGGATCGCGCGCTACCGCAACGCGGGTGAAGTCCATGCTGAGAATGTCGAACAACACGAGTTCGCCGTCGACCGCGCCGGGCAGGCCCGCGAGCAGCCGGATCGCCTCGGCGGCCTGCAGCGTGCCGATCACGCCCGTCAGCGGCGCGAACACGCCCATCACTGCGCACGCATCGTCGCCTGCTTCGGTGCCTGCGGGGATCAGGCACTCGTAGCACGCTGCGCCGGCGCGCCTGCGATCGAACACCGCAATCTGTCCGGAGAAACGGATCGCCGCTCCGCTGACCAGCGGCTTGCCGAGTTCGACGCACACTGCGTTGGCGGCGTGGCGGGTGGCAAAGTTGTCGCTGGCGTCGACCAGCACGTCGCAGTCGAGCGCCAGCCGCCGCAGATCATCGCGCGTCACCCTTTGCGGGATCGCCCGCACGCGGCAATCGGGGTTGATCTGCGCAAGGGCGCGACACGCCGATTCGGCCTTGTTCAGACCGATTCCCGCTTCGCGGTGGATCACCTGCCGCTGCAGATTGGTGAGGTCGACGCGGTCGCCGTCGCAGATGGTCAGTCGGCCCACGCCGGCGGCGGCCAGGTACAGCGCCGCCGGCGCGCCCAGGCCGCCGGCGCCGATCAGCAGGACGCTTCCGGCGAGCAGCCGCTCCTGACCCGAGATGTCGATCTGCGGCAGCAGGATATGGCGGCTGTAGCGCGTCAGTTGCCGGTCGTCCATTGCGCGCCTCGGCTAAATGCATCCCCGGAGCACTTGCACGGGCACAGGGTCCCCGGCGCACCCGCCGCTGCGGTTCTGCGCGGGCGCGATGAAGCAATCGCGCGGCCCCGCTGGATGGGCCGTTCTGCCGAAGCGCACTTCAGCAACACGCGCCAGCGGTTCCCGGGCGAAATCCGCTGCGCCGGCCGACCCGCCCTCCGCCGTGGGGATTGCAGCGGACCTCACCGTGGCCGTGCCGGACGCGCGAGCGGGTGCGTCGGGGCCGCCGCGTACCAGACAGGACATAGTTGGGGGTATGCGCAGAGCCTTCCGAAAGCATAGACTTCGCGCTGCCTTTTGGCGTTGCCCCTGCGTGGCCGGGCTCCATGTCACGCGGCACTCCGACAACAACACCATTCAGCGATGGAGGAGTATCGACTCATGATGAAGTCCCTGTATCTCGACCCGAAGAAGTGTACGGGCTGTCTGCAATGCGAGATGGCGTGCTCCTACGAGAACACCGGGGCATTCAACCCTGCGAAATCGCGCATCAAGGTGTTCAACTTCGAACACGAAGGCCGCAAGGTGCCCTACACGTGTACCCAGTGCGCCGAAGCCTGGTGCATGTCCGCCTGCCCGGTGGAGGCGATCAAGGTCGACGCTGCCACCGGCGCCAAGATCGTGCTCGAGGCGACCTGCGTCGGCTGCAAGGTGTGCACGATCGCCTGCCCGTTCGGCACCATCAACTACGTGGCTGACACCGGCAAGGTGCAGAAGTGCGACTTGTGCGGCGGTGACCCGGCCTGCGCCGCTGCGTGCCCGACGGGTGCGATCACCTACGTCGACGCCGACTGGACCGGGCTCGACAAGATGCGGCAGTGGGCCGCGCGTGCCAACACAGCGGTCATGTGAGGAGACGACGATGGGATGGACGAGAAAGATTCTGCGCGTTGACCTGACCGCCGGCACCTGCAAGTCGGAGCCGTTGAACATGAAATGGGCCGACGAATATCTCGGCTCGCGCGGGCTGGCGACCAAGTACCTGTTCGAGGAGATCGATCCGAAGGTCGATGCGCTCGCGCCGGGCAACAAGCTGATCATGGCCACCGGTCCGCTGACGGGGACGATGGCTTCCACGGGCGGCCGCTACACGGTCGTCACCAAGGGACCGCTCACCGGCGCGATCGCCTGCTCCAACTCCGGCGGATTCTTCGGCGCCGAGATGAAGTGCGCGGGCTGGGACATGATCATCTTCGAAGGCAAGTCGCCGAAACCCGTGTACCTGTGGCTCGAAAACGACAAGGCGGAGCTGCGCGACGCCGCGCACCTGTGGGGCAAGTCGACCTGGGACACCGAGGAGATCATCAAGAAGAGCCATCAGGATCCGCAGATCCGCATCTCCTCCATCGGGCGCGCCGGCGAGAACGGCGTGCTGTTTTCGTGCGTGGTCAACGATCTGCATCGCGCCGCGGGCCGTTCCGGCGTCGGCGCCGTCATGGGCTCGAAGAACCTGAAGGCGGTCGCGATCCGCGGCACGAAGGGCGTGGGCGGCATCAAGGACTTCAAGGAATTCCTCAAGGTCACCACCGAGAAGAAGAAGGTGCTCGCCGATAATGCGGTCACCGGCCAGGGCCTGCCCACGTACGGAACGCAGGTGCTGATGAACGTGATCAACGAAGTCGGCGCGCTGCCGACGCGCAATCACCGCGATGTGCAGTTCGAGGGAGCGGGCAAGATCTCCGCCGAGGCCATGCGCGAGAAGCGCCCGACCGACGGCAAGGCCAATCTCGTCACCAACGCGGCGTGCTTCGGCTGCACGATCGCTTGCGGGCGCATTTCGCAGATCGACAAGACCCACTTCTCGGTCGCCAACAGTCCGAAGTACTGGGGCGCGACCGGGGGACTCGAATACGAGGCGGCGTGGGCGCTCGGAGCGGCCAACGGCGTCAGCGATCTCGAGGCGCTGACGTTTGCCAACATCATCTGCAACGAAGAGGGCATGGATCCGATTTCCTTCGGCGCCACGGTCGGCGCGGTGATGGAGCTCTACGAGACCGGCGTGCTGAAGAAGGAGCAGCTCGGCCTCGAGGCGCCGTTCGGCTCGGCCCAGGCGCTGGTCGAACTGGTGAAGATGACCGCGCTGGGCCAGGGGTTCGGCAAGGAAATCGGACTGGGCTCGAAACGGCTGTGCGCGAAGTACGGCAAGCCCGAACTGTCGATGAGCGTGAAGGGTCAGGAGTTCCCCGCTTACGACGCGCGCGGCATCCAGGGCATGGGACTGACCTACGCGACGTCGAATCGCGGCGCCTGCCACCTGAGGTCGTACACGGTCGCCTCCGAGATCCTCGGCGTTCCGGTCAAGACCGATCCGCTGACGACCGAAGGCAAGCCGGCGCTGGTCAAGGCGTTTCAGGATGCGACGGCCGTGTTCGACGCGGCGGGCATTTGCATCTTCACGTCGTTTGCGTGGACCTTGGCGGACGTGCAGCCCCAGCTGGCAGCGGCCTGCGACGGCGACTGGTCGCTCGACAAGCTGAACCTGGTGGGCGAGCGCATCTGGAATCTCGAGAAGCAATTCAACCTCAAGGCCGGACTGACCAGGAAGGACGACGACCTGCCGCCGCGCCTCAAAGAGGAGCCGGCCAAGACCGGTCCTGCAAAGGGGCTCGTCAACGGACTGGACAAGATGCTGCCGGAGTACTACGAGCTGCGAGGCTGGGACGCGCAGGGCGTGCCCAGACGCGAAACGCTCACGCGTCTGGGCCTGTAACCGGATTGCCAGCGCGCACCGGTGATTGCGCCGGCGCGCTGTCCGGATCTCAACCCTTCGGGGCGCTGACGGCGCCCCGTTTCCTCTCGGTGCCACATGAGACATGTCATTCTCGGCAACGGTCCGGCGGGCGTCGTGGCCGCCGAAACGCTGCGCCAGCTCGCGCCGCGCGACGAGATCCTAATGGTCGGAGCCGAGCGCGAGCCGCCGTATTCGCGCATGGCGATTCCTTATCTGCTGATGGGCCACATCGGCGAGCAGGGTACCTACCTGCGCAAGGATGCGGACCACTACACGCGGCTGAACATTCAGCTGCTGCAGGGCAAGGCGGTCCGCCTCGATGACCAGGCGCGCACGGTGGCGCTGGACGGCGGCCGATCCCTGTCCTACGACCGCCTGTTGATCGCCACCGGATCACATCCGATCAGGCCCGCCGTGCCGGGCATCGATGCGCCCGGCGTTCACACGTGCTGGACGCTCGAGGATGCGCGCGCGATCGCGCAGAAGGCCGGCAAGGGCAAGCGCGTGCTGCAGGTCGGCGCTGGGTTCATCGGCTGCATCATCATGGAGGCGCTGGCCGAGCGCGGCGTGCAGCTGACCGTCGTCGAAATGGGTGACCGCATGGTGCCGCGGATGATGACGCCGAGGGCCGGCACCATGATCCGCCGCTGGGTGGAGGGCAAGGGGGTGCGCGTGATCACCGGCGCGAAGGTCAGCCGCATCGACGCCGGCGCGCCGTTGCAGGCACATCTTTCGACCGGCGACATGATCGAGACCGATCTCATCATCGCTTCGGCCGGCGTGCGACCGAACACCGACTTCCTGCAGGGCTCGCGCGTGAAGATCGGCCAAGGCGTGCTGGTCGACAACTCGATGCGTACGTCGGTGCCCGAAGTCTTCGGCGCCGGCGATGTCGTCGAAGCGGCCGAGTTCGGCACCGCCAGAGGATTGGTGAATGCGATTCAGCCGAACGCGGTCGATCAGGCGCGCGTGGCTGCGCTCAACATGCTCGGGCGGCCGACGCAGAGCCAGGGCGCGATGGCGATCAACGTGCTCGACACCCTCGGACTGATCTCGACGTCGTTCGGGCAATGGAGTGGCGTGCCGGGCGGCGACGGGGTCGAACAGGTCGACGACCGGGCATATCGCTATCTGAGCCTGCAGTTCGAACGCGACGTTCTGGTCGGAGCGACCGCGATCGGGCTGACGCAGCACGTCGGCGTGCTGCGCGGCCTGATCCAGAACCGTACCCGGCTGGGCGGGTGGAAGGACACGCTGCTCGCCACGCCCGGGCGCTTCGTCGAGGCGTACGTTGCGCGCAGCCAGCCGATCTCCATCACACACTGAGGGGTCGGCGGCGGTCTCGCAGTCGCCGGTAGCATCGCGTCATGAATGTCACCCTGAAGCTGTACGCGATGCTGTCCGACTACCTGCCGCCCGACGCGCGGAACAACCGGGTTCAGGTCGAACTGGGCGACGACGCGACCGTCGGCGCCTTGATCGATCGCTGCAACCTGCCGCCGCGGCTGACGCATCTGGTCCTCGTCAATGGCGTCTATGTCGCCCCGGCGGCGCGCGACTCGACCGCGCTGCGGGACGGCGACACGGTCGCGATATGGCCGCCCATCGCCGGCGGCTGAAGCGAGTGACTTCGCAGCGCCCCGAAGCGGCACCGCCGTTCGTCATCGCCCGCGACGTGACCGGCACGATCGCGGAATTCGATTCGGCGTTGAGGAGCGCGGCCGCGGGCTGCATTGTGGGCGCGGCGCCGCACTACCGCATCGACACCGGCGCGGTGCAACTCGAAATCGAGGCATTGGTCGGGCCGGAGCGCCGCATCGCCTTGCTGCGTCTGCCAACACTGCTCGTCACCTACCGTTTCCTTTCCGGCAGCCGCGCTCAGCAACAGGCGCTGCTGCAGCGGCTGGACCGCGCGATGCACCGCGGCGGCGGATAGCATGTACCGCCGCCTCGCTCGCCCCGGTCACGCGCGGCTGGATTGCGGCCGGTGTGGCGCAGGCGAAGGACGGCATCGATGCCAGGCGGCGGATCGGCTGCAGGCGCATGCTTGAACGGCGCCGCCGCGCCCGCCGGCGTGACGCGCGCGCAAGCTTGCTGTCTGCCGGAGTGTTGCGGACCTGTTGGAGCGAGGGCCGTCGGTCGCCGCGACGACCGCTCGACCTTCGGTGATGACGGACGTAACGCCACGCGCGAACGTGGGATTCCCGCATCGCTGCGCGGCTGAGCGCATTACGCGCGGTCCGGTACGATCGGCCGCGTTCGGCATTGCCAGGAGAAAAACATGAAGCGCGCGCTCGTCGTTGCCGGAATGCTGCCCGTCCTGATGGCGGGCTGCGCCATCTTCAATCCGGTCCCCCGGCTCGAAGTCAGAAGCAATCCGCAGGTCACCGTGCGCGACGGCCGCATCGCGCTGAACCAGGACGTTCTCTACTTCCGCACGGACGAAAGGAATGTCCCGATCACGTGGCGGCTGCCGCAGGAGTCGAAACTGCGCTTCCCGCCCAACGGCATCGTCATCGAGGGCGAGGTGATCGACCGCGTGCTGCGCGCCCAGGGCGGCCGCGCGGAGGCGGTGGCGCTCAATCCGAACCAGACCGAGATCGTCGAGTGTCGCGTGCTGAAGGATGGGCTGGAGTTCACCTGTCTGAACCGCAACACGCGGCCGGGCGTGTACAAG
The DNA here is from genome assembly GCA_029778535.1 of Pseudomonadota bacterium. Lineage (GTDB taxonomy): Bacteria > Pseudomonadota > Gammaproteobacteria > Burkholderiales > Burkholderiaceae_F > JAKOQB01. The sequence goes on from JAKOQB010000156.1 coordinate 25,459, forward strand.
TACACGCTCCGGGTACGCGACGGCGATCGGCTGATCGAGCGCGATCCGCCGATCATCAACGGGCAGTGGTAGTCAGGCGGTCGGTGGCGCGCCCGCCAGCCACTTGCCCGCCTCGCTCAGCGCACCGCGAGTCGTAACCGCGCGACCCGACGCCATGCCGGCGTCGAACTGCTGCGCACCAAGTGTGCTGCGCGCAAGCGCAATGAGCGGATTGAGGAAGCCCTCATCGGCTGGATCGCGCGAGAGGCCGGTCTCCTTGTGGTGCGCCTCCGCGATGCCGAAAAAGCGCGCAGCGTGTGCCCAGTCCTCGCGCCCGGCGGCCAGCCCCGCGCATACCTCCAGTGTGCTCTGCACGAGTGGCTTCGCGTCGGTTTCCGCTGCTATGGTCACGACCTCGCGCAGCATATTGCTCGCTTCATCGAGCCGGCCGCGGCCGATTGCGACCATCGCAAGGTTGAGAAGGACCGTTGCCGTGTACTCCCGGTGGCTCATCGCGCGCGCCAAGTCGAGCGCCTCGGCATACAGCGGCTCGGCTTGGTCCAGGCGCTGCTGCAATCGATACAGCATCGCCACCGCGTTGAGCGCTCCCACGGTCTCTCGCTTGTCCCCGCGCTCGCGCGCCAGCGCCAGCGCGTGCTCCAGATGTACTCGCGCCGCGCCGTAGTCGCCTTCAGCCAGACAGGCCATGCCGAGCGGCTGCAGCACGCCGGCGGCGACCTTGGAATCGCCGATCGCATTGGCAACCTCGAGGCAGTCGCTCAGGTACGTCCTCGCACGTCGATAGTTGCCCATCAGATAGCAAATCTGCCCCGCGCCGAACAACGTCCGGCAGCGATCGGCGTCGGACAGCGGCGGATCGTCGCGCTCCAGCAGGTTCACGTTCAGCCGCAATCCGAGCGACAGCAGCCCGCGATTGATCCAGTAGACGCGCAACGCTTCGACCAGGCGCCACTGCAGGGTGCCGCGACCCTCCGTGGCCTGGCTGAATGCGTGCGCGGCGAGGATGTTCTCCAGTTCCAGGTCGATCCGCCGCAACCACGCGCCTTGATCGGGCCCGCGCAACTCGGGCCGTGCGCGCTCGGCGAAGTCGACGAAATAGAGCAGGTGCCGGTCGCGCGCCGGCGCCGCGTCGCCGGTCGCCCCCAGCTTCTCGCGCGCGTATTCGCGCACCGTCTCCAGCATCCGGTAGCGCGCGCCGCCGGCCTCCATCTGCACCAGCGACTTCTCGACCAGGTGCGCCAGCAGGTCGAGCACGTCGGCCTGCGCCACGTCGCCGAACGCGGCCACCGCCTCGGCGGCATCGAGGGTGAAGCCGCCGGCGAAGACCGCGAGGCGCTCGAACAGCGCGCGTTCCGGCGCGGGCAGCAGGTCGTAGCTCCAGTCGATCAGCGCGCGCAGCGTGCGCTGGCGCGGCAGCACCGTGCGGTCGCCGGTGACGAGCAGCCTGAAGCGATCGTTCAGCCGCGCCGCGATCGCCTCGACCGACAGCGCGCGGGTGCGGGCGGCGGCCAGTTCCAGCGCGAGCGGAATACCGTCCAGCCGATGGCAGATCTGCGCGACCGCGGGGGCGTTGCGCACATCGACGCGGAACGACGGCTGCGCCGCGCGCGCGCGATCGACGAAGAGCTGCACCGCCGCGTGCTGCGCGAGCGCTTCCGGCGCGTTCGGCTGCCGCGGATCGGGCGCCGACAGCGGCGGCACGTGGTACGCGGCTTCGCCCGCGACCTGCAGATAGTCGCGGCTGGTGGCGAGCACTTTCACGTTCGGGCCGGCCTGCAGCAACTGCTTGGCGAGCGCGGCGCTCGCGTGCAGAAGGTGCTCGCAGTTGTCGAGGATCAGCAGCAGGTGCCGGTCGCGCACGAAGCTCGCGAGCGCATCGGCGACGTCGCCGCCGGCGCTCTCCTTTACGCCGAGCACGGAGGCCGTCGCCTGCGCCACCATGCGCGGGTCCGCGAGCGGTGCGAGCTCGACCAGCCAAACGCCGTCGGAAAATTCGTCCAGCAGCTCCGCGCCGAGCTGCACCGACAACCGCGACTTGCCGATGCCGCCCATGCCGAGCAGCGTCACCAGCCGGTTGAACGCGATCAGATGCCGGATTTCCTGCAGCTCGCGCTCGCGGCCGATGAACGAATTGAGTTGCTGCGCAAGGTTGTTCGGCGTGGCTTCGAGTGAGCGCAGCGCGGGAAAGTCCGCGCGCAGCCGCGGATGCACGATCTGGAACACGCGTTCCGGATTCGCCAGGTCGCGCAGCCGCACCGCGCCGAGATCCCGCAGCGATACGTCCGCGGGCAAGCGCGGTCGCACGCCCTCGGCCACCGCCTGCGACAGCAGGATCTGCCCGCCGTGGGCAGCGCTCATGATGCGCGCCGCGCGGTTGACCGCCGGGCCGTAGAAATCGCCGTCGCGGCGCTCGTCCGCGCCCAGGTGCAGCCCGCAACGCACTTTCAGCGCGAGTCCGCCTTCGGGATCCGGTTGCGCGAGCGCGAGCTGCAGATCGACCGCCGCGGCGAGCGCCGCGAGCGGATCGCCGAACGCTGCGTGCACGCCGTCGCCGGTCATCTTCACCACCGTGCCGCCGTGCTGCTCGACCAGCGCGCGCGACAGCGCATCATGGCGCGCGAGTGCGGGCCGCATCCGTTGCGGCTCCTGCTCCCACAGCCGCGTGCTGCCTTCGATGTCGGAGAAAAGGAACGTGACGGCGGTCGCGTCGGTCGGCGCAGGGGTCGATGTGAAGCACACGTCAGTTCGTGCGGCCGACGATGCGGATTCGTCGCTTCGCGCTTGCACGGTACTCAGTTCCTCTTCGGACGCCCATTGTCCGCAGACGGGTCGCGCCGGGCGAGGTCCTGCCGCAGTTGACGAACCTCCTGCCGCAGCGCTTCGATCTGCTGTGACTGCACCTGCAGCGCCGCGACCGCCATGCTGACGTAGCCGTACAGGTCGACCTGATCGCGCTCGGCGTCTAGCGCCAGCGTCGCGAGGCTGCCGCCGCTGCGCTGCACGTCGTCGATCAGGAAGCCGAGCCGCGGCGCGCCGGCCGGGCCGGCGTCCTTGTAGCGGTAGGTGGCGAGCTTCAGCGCCTGCAGTTCGCGCCAGAGCTGTGCGCGCTGCGCGTCGTCGAGGTAGCGGATGTCGCGCTTGAACGCGGCGCGCGAGATCGGGCAGCCGCCGGGCTGCTGCTTCGGGTCGGCGTCGGAACAGCGCAGGCGCGTGTTGCACGAGTCCTTCAGGTCGCACTCGGCATTCGCGACCGTGCACAGGTCACCCGCTTTTTCCGTCGAGCACGGCGGCACGCCCGGGAAGGGTCCGCGATAGCCGCCGCAGACCGGGTCGCCGCAGGTGGTGAACCAGTTCAGCGCCGCGGTGCGGCTGCTGCCGCTGTCGCTGCCGCCGCCGCAGGACGCCAGTGCGGCGAGCCCGAAAAGGACGGCGAAACGGATGCTTGACCTGTTGCGCATGGCGGGCCTCGCGAGTGAGAAGCCGTGCATAAATCTACTGCGCGCCCCGATCTTGCGCCTGCCGTGCTCAGCGTACGACTCCGTACGCGTCCCGTCCACGGCCGCGCATGCAGGCGCGGCCGGCTGCGGCGGCGCGAAGCGTGCGCTTCGCGAAACCCCGCCTTCGCCCTCGGCGCAACCTCGCGGCGCTCGCTACGATTTCTCCACGACTTCCGAATGCGGCAAACGTAGCACGCGCCCGGGCGCTCGAAACCTGCGCGCAGAAGCTACGCTATGGGGCCGAGCGCCGAAGCCGAGGGAGAAATGCCGAACCATAAGCACACCGCACCGACCCAGTCCGAAGGCGACGTCAACCTGTCGACCCGCCGCGCGCAGTGGCAGGCCGCGCACCTGGACGCGGCCACGCGCGCACTGCTCGAGCGCGACAGCCGCGCGTTCCTGCACCAGTCGGTGTCGACGCCGTGCCTGAACGGCCTCCGCAGGGCGGAGGGGATCTGGATCGAGGATTTCGCCGGCCGCCGCTACATGGACTTCCACGGCAACAATGTGCACCACGTCGGCTACGCGCATCCGCGCGTGCTGGCCGCGATCGGCGACCAGTTGCAGAAGCTTTCGTTCGCGCCGCGACGCTATGCTTGCGAGCCCGCGGTGGAGCTGGCGGAGAAACTCGCGCAGATCGCGCCGGGGGAACGGTCGAAGGTGCTCTTTACCACCGGCGGCTCCGACGCGGTCGAGGTTGCGATCAAGATTGCGCGTGCCGCCACCGGCCGCTTCAAGACGCTGTCGTTCTGGGATGCGTTTCACGGTGCCGGGCTGGGCGCGTCCAGCGTCGGCGGCGAGTCGCTGTTCCGCGCGGGACCGATCGGCCCGCTGCTGCCGGGCACCGAGCACGTCGCGCCGTTCGGCTGCTATCGCTGCGCGTACGGGCACGCGACCGACGAACGCGGCCGGCCATATCTCGACCGCTGCAAGCTCGCGTGCGCGGCGATGGTGCGCTACGTGCTCGAGCGCGAGGGCGATGTCGCCGCGGTGATCGCCGAGCCCGCGCGCGCGGTGCCGTATCTGCCGCCGCCCGGCTACTGGCAGGCGGTGCGCGACGCGTGTCACGCGCACGGCACGTTGCTGGTGTTCGACGAGATCCCGACCGGGCTGGGCAAGACGGGGCGCTGGTTCTCGTGCCAGCACGACGCGGTCGAGCCCGACCTCCTCGTGCTCGGCAAGGCGCTCGGCGGCGGCGTGCTGCCGATCGCGGCGGTGATCGCGCGGCCCGAGCTCGACGTGGCGGGCGCCTACGCGTTCGGCCACTACACGCACGAAAAGAATCCGGTCACGAGCCGCGCGGCGCTCGCGACGCTGCGCGTGATCGAGGAAGAGGGCCTGATCGACCACGCCGCGCGCGTGGGCGCCCGCGCGCTCGAGCGGCTCGAAGGCTGGCGCGACCGCTATCCGCTGGTCGGCGACGTGCGCGGGCGCGGTTTCCTGATTGGCATCGAGCTCGTATCCGATCGCGACGCGAAGACGCCCGCCGCCGACGCCGCCGAGGCGGTGCTGTACGAGGCGCTTTCCAACGGCCTTTCGTTCAAGACCACGATGGGCAACGTGCTGACGCTGACGCCGCCGCTGATCACGACCGAACAACAGATGATGAACGCGCTCGACATCCTCGAAGCCGCGCTCGCCTCCGTTCAGCGCACGCTTTGACGCCCCTCTCATCGCGGGAGAGCGGCACGCGCCCATTACCCCTACGCCGCGCCGGCCCATCCGTCACCTTTCTCCTTCGCCTGTCGTCCAATGACAGACACGCGAGAACGACATGAACGCCACCGACCCCGCCGCATCGACCGCCACCGCTTCCGACACCGCGCTGGCCGATCTGGCGCGTGACGGCCGCGCGGCCGCGTTCGAGCTGATCATGCGGCGCCACAACCGGCTGCTGTTCCGTGCGGTGCGCGGTGTGCTCGACAGCGATGCCGACGCGCAGGACGCCGTACAGGATGCGTGGCTCAACGCGTTCCTGCGCCTCGATACGTTTCGCGGCGAGGCGCGGCTGGCGACGTGGCTCACGCGCATCGCGCTGAACGTCGCGCTCGATCTGCGCCGTCGCCGTCGCCCGACCGAACCGCTGGCCGATCACGAATCCGAATCCGCCGACGAGTCGCAGATGCCATTTTCCATGCCCGAACACGAAGCGCCGGAACCCGCCGCGCAGCGCGCGGAGATGCGCGCGCTGCTCGAGCGGGCGATCGACCGGCTGCCGCCGCTTTACCGCAGCGTTTTCATGCTGCGCGCGGTGCAGGAGATGTCGGTCGAGGACACCGCGCGCGCGCTCGACGTGAGCGCCGACGTGGTCAAGACGCGCTTCCTGCGGTCGCGCGCGCTGCTGCGCGACGCGATCGGCGCGCAGGTCGAAGGGCAGATTCCGCAGGTGTTCGCGTTCGACGGCGCGCGCTGCGACGCCGTCGTCGCGCATGTGCTGGCCGAGCTCGCGCGACGCACGCTGCTTAGGCCCGGCTAGCGGCGGCGGCGTCCGCCGCCCGCCGTTTCCCCACTTCTTCCAAGGAGCTGAAATGAGAACGCAATTCGGCGTGCCCGCGCACGCCCTGTCACTGGCGCGCCGGCGCGCGCTGACGACCACCGGATTCACGCTGTCGGCCGCCGCGGTCGCGCTGCTCGGCGGCCGCGATGCGCTCGCCGCAACGAAGGGCAAGAACGCCGACCACGCGGGCGACGTGCGCATCCTGAACACGGCGCTCGGCGCCGAATACGAGGCCGTGGCCGCCTACCAGGTCGGCGCCGACAGCGGACTGCTCAAAGGCGACGCGCTGACGCTGGCGCGCGAGTTCCAGGGCCATCACAAGGCGCACGCCGAGGCGATTGAAGCGACGGTGGTCAAGCTCGGCGGCAAGGCAATCGAAGAACGCAAGGACTACAGGTTCCCGGTCGAGAAACTGAAGACGCAGGCCGACGTGCTGCGCTTCGCTGCCGGGCTTGAGAAGGGCGCGGTGTCCGCGTACCTGGGCGCGGTGCCGCTGTTCGGCGATCGCGAACTCGCCAAGGTCGCCGCCAGCATCCTCGGCGACGAGGCGATGCACTGGGCGGTGCTGCGGCACGCGCTCGGAGAGACGCCCGTGGTGCCGGTGTCGTTCGTGGCATGAGCATTGTCCGCGCGCTGGCCGCTCTGCTCGCCGTCGCCAGCGCCGGCGCGTGGGCGGCGACCGCGGCTGCGCTTGAGCACGGCGAGGAGATCTATTCGCGCTGCGCCGCGTGCCACTCGATCGAAGGCAACCGCACCGGCCCGCAGCACTGCGGGCTGTTCGGGCGGCGCGCGGGCACGGCGCCCGGGTACACCGGCTACTCGGACGCGATGAAGGCGTCGGGCATCGTGTGGAACGAGCGCACGCTCGACCGCTTCCTGCGCGACCCGCCACGCGCCGTGCCGGGCACCGCGATGACCTACGCCGGAGTGACCGACGCGCGCGAGCGCGCGGACCTGATCGCGTGGCTGCGCGAAGCCACGCAGCCGGGCAGGACCTGCACGATCCAGCGCTGAGGCCGCCGCGGGCGACGGGACCGGTGAGGGTCGATTCGAGTAATCTCGCGTCGGCCCACCGCGACCGACGCCCATGAACCCCGCCGAACTCGCATCGATCGACGCCGCCGCCGCGCTGCTCGCCGATCAGGACTACGTCGCCGACCGCCAGCTCGCCACCGCGGTCTTCCTCGCGCTCAAGCTCGCCCGGCCGCTGTTCCTCGAAGGCGAGCCCGGCACCGGCAAGACCGAGATCGCCAAGGTGCTCGCGTCCGGGCTTGGCGCCGAGCTGATCCGGCTGCAGTGCTACGAGGGCCTCGACGTGAACGCCGCCGCGTACGAGTGGAACTACGCGCGCCAGATGCTGGAGATCCGGCTGGCGGAAGCGACGCACGAGGCGCGCGAGCAGGTGGCGGCGGGACTTTTCACCGGGCGCTTTCTGATCGAGCGGCCGCTGCTGCGGGCGCTGCTGCCGCACCCGGTGCCCCCGGTGTTGCTGATCGACGAGCTGGACCGCACCGACGAGCCGTTCGAGGCCTACCTGCTCGAAGTGCTGTCCGACTTCCAGATCACGATCCCCGAGTGGCGCACTGTGCGCGCCGACGTTCCGCCGGTGGTGGTGATCACGTCCAACCGCACGCGCGAGATCCACGACGCGGTCAAGCGCCGCTGCATCTATCACTGGGTCGATTATCCGGACGCGGCGCGCGAGCTCGCGATCGTCCGCCGCAAGGTGCCCGACGCGAGGCAGGCGCTGTCGAAGCAGATCGTCGCCTTCGTGCAGTCGCTGCGGCAGATCGATCTGTACAAGCTGCCGGGCGTCAGCGAGACGATCGAATGGTCGCGCGCGCTGCTCGCGCTCGACGCGGTGGTTCTTGAACCCGAAACGGTCAACAACACGCTCGGCGTGCTGCTGAAATACCAGGACGACATCGCCCGCATGCGGGGCACCGAGGCGGCGCGGCTGGTCGAGAAGGTGCGCGCCGAAGTGGCAGCCTGAGCCGTCGCGCCCGATGTTCCTCGGCCACTACGGCATTGCGCTGGCGGCGAAGAAGCTCGCGCCGCGTACCTCCCTCGGCACGCTGTTCCTCGCGTCGGTGCTGATCGATCTGGTGTGGCCGGTGCTGCTGCTCGCCGGCGTCGAGCGGGCGCGCATCGATCCGTCGCTTTCCGGCGTCACGCCGATCGTGTTCAGCCATTACCCGTGGTCGCACAGCCTGCTCGCGGTCGGCGTGTGGGCGCTGCTGCTCGGCGGCGCGCACTTCGCATACCGGCGCGAACGCCGCGCCGCGCTGGTGCTCGCCGGGCTGGTGGCGAGCCACTGGCTGCTCGACGCGATCGTGCACCGGCCCGACCTGATGCTGATGCCGGGCAGCCACTGGGCGATCGGCTTCGGGCTGTGGCGCTCGCCGGTCGCCACGCTGATCGTCGAATTGGGAATCTTCGCGTCCGGCTTGCTGCTGTTCCTGCGCGCCACGCCGGGTGCGCGGCGCGCGCCGCTCGCGGCGCTGGCGTTCGTGCTCGTGCTGATCTACCTCGCCAACCTGTTCGGGCCGCCGCCGCCGTCGGTGCAGGCGATCGCATGGGTCGGCCAGGCGCAATGGCTGCTGGTGCTGGCCGGCTACTGGATCGATCGCCCCGCCGCACGGCGGGAAGCGCGATGAAGCGATTCTCGGCGTCGCACGTGCATTCGGTGCGCGAGGCGATCGGCCGCTGCCGCAAGCTGATCCGCGAGCGCGGCGAGGCGTCGAGCGCGGCGGCAGCGCGCTCGACGCTGGCATCGTATCTCGCGCTCGACGACGGCGCGCGCGAACGCTTCTTCGACGCGCTCGCGCGCGAATTCTCCCCGGCGCCGGCGCAGGTGCTCGAAGCCGCGCGCAGCTACAGCGAGGACCCGTCGCCTCCCAACCTGCTGCACCTGCAGGAAGTGGTCGAGCCGGTGCGGCAGGAGCTGTTCCGGCGCCTGAACATGGCGCCCGGCGGCACCGCGGCGCTGGTCAGGATGCGGCAGCTCGTCCTGCGCGGGCTGCCGCAGCACCCCCGCTGGCGCGTGATCGACGACGACCTGCGCCATCTGCTGCGCTCGTGGTTCAACCGCGGCTTTCTCACGCTCGAGCGGATCGACTGGCGCACGTCGGCGATCGTGCTGGAGAAGCTGATCGAGTACGAAGCCGTGCACCAGATCCAGGGCTGGGACGACCTGCGGCGCCGGCTCGCGGCCGACCGCCGCTGCTTCGCGTTCTTCCACCCGCAGCTCGCGCACGAGCCGCTGATCTTCATCGAGGTGGCGCTCACGCGCGGCATCAGCGCGAAGGTGCAGCCGCTGCTCGACATCCGCACGGAGGTGGTCGCGCCCGATCGCGCCAACTGCGCGGTGTTCTACTCGGTCACCAACTGCCAGGAAGGGCTGCGCGGCGTCTCGTTCGGCAATTTCCTGATCAAGCAGGTCGCCACCGAGCTGCGCGCGGAACTGCCGAACATCCGCCGCTTCGCCACGCTGTCGCCGATCCCGCGCCTGCGCGGCTGGCTGCTGGGGCAGCGCGAGCGCCTGACCAGCGGCGCGCAGGGCGAAGCGTGGCGCGCGCTGTTCGAGCGCCTCGACGCGCCCGACTGGCACCGCGGCGACGCGCCCGCAGGCGCCGAGTCGCTGCTGATGCCGGCCGCCGCCTACTACCTGACGCAGTTGCGCGACGGCGCCGAGCCGTACGACGCGGTCGCGCGCTTCCACCTCGGCAACGGCGCGGTGCTGGAGCGGCTGAACTGGATGGGCGACACGTCGCCGCACGGCATGGAGCGCTCGTTCGGCATCATGGCCAACTACGTGTACCGGCTGAACGAGGTCGAGCGCAACCACGAACTGTTCGTCAACGAGCATCGCGTGCTCGCCTCGCCGTCGATCGCGCAGCTCGCCGTGCGCGCGGCGCCGTGGCTGGGCGAGGCTGCGCGTGCGCGGCGCGACTCCGCCTGAATCCGGCGCCATGCTGCCCGCCTCCGCCGTCGACAGCCTGCCCGGCCGCTTGGCCGAGAACGTGGTGCACTTCGCGCGCGTGCTGCGCAGCGCCGGCCTGCCGGTCGGCACCGATCGCGCGCTGCTCGCGCTGCAGGCGCTGCGGGTGGCGGGGATCGAATCGCGGCAGGACTTCCACGCGACGCTGGCCGCGTGCCTGATCGATCGGGCCGAGCACCGGCTGCTGTTCGACCAGGCGTTTCATATCTTCTGGAAGGACCCGGACCTGCTCGGCCAGATGCTGCGGCTGCTGCTGCCGGAAGTGAAACAGAAGGCCGGCGCGCCGCCGCCGCCGGAGAACCGGCGGCTCGGCGAGGCGCTGTTCAAGGACAGCCCGCAGCCGCCGCAGCCGCGCGCGGAGGAACGTATCGAGGCCGATGCGCACCTGACGTGGTCGGAGCGCGAGCTGCTGCGCAAGGCCGACTTCGACACGATGACGACCGCCGAGTGGAACGCGGCCAAGAAGATGCTGCACGAGATGCGGCCGTTCTTCGCGCAGCTCGTCACGCGCCGTTACGCGCCGTCGCAGCGCGGTGCCAGGATCGACCTGCGCCGGCTGCTGCGCGACGCCGCGCGCCACGGCGGCGACATCGCCGAGCTGCCGCGCCGCACACGCCGCACGCGCGCCGAGCCGCTGGTGGTCATCGTCGACATATCCGGCTCGATGAGCCGCTACTCGCGCATGTTCCTGCACTTCCTGCACGCGCTGGTCGGCATCGGCAGCGGTTCCGAGCACCGCACGCAGGCGTTCGTGTTCGGCACGCGCCTGACGCCGATAACGCGCCAGCTCGCGTCGCGCGACCCGGACCTCGCGGTGGCCGCGGTGGTGCAGGCGGTCGACGACTGGTCGGGCGGCACGCGCATCGCGCAGGCGGTGCACGACTTCAACCTGCACTGGGCGCGGCGCGTGCTTTCGGGCAACCCGACCGTGCTGCTGGTCACCGACGGGCTGGAGCACGGCGACACGGAGCTGCTGGCGCGCGAGATGGAGCGGCTGTCGAAGTCGTGCCGGCGCCTGGTGTGGCTCAACCCGCTGCTGCGCTACGACGCCTTCGAGCCAAAGGCGCGGGGAATTCGCGCGATGCTGCCGCATGTCGGCGCGTTTCTTCCCGTGCACAATATCGACAGCCTGCACGAGCTGGCGCGAACGCTGGCGCAACCAAGACCAAGAACACGGGAGAAGGAGCAGTGGAGCTGAGGGGTGAACAGGTACTGACGGCCGACCGCATGACCGCGTGGACGGCCCTGAACGACATCGAGATGCTGAAGATGTGCGTGCCGGGCTGCGAGAGCTTCGCCGCGATCGGCGAGAACAGGTACGAGGTGGCGATGAACGCCGCGATCGGCCCGGTGCAGTCGCGCTTCAAGGGCGCGGTCGAACTGGCCAACATCGACGCGCCCAACGGCTACACGATGAAGTTCGACAGCTCCGGCGGCGCGGCGGGCTTCGCGCGCGGCGACGTGCGTGTCACGCTCGCCGACGAAGGCGCGGGAACGCGCCTGACCTACGCGGCCAACGTGCACGTCGGCGGCAAGCTGGCACAGGTGGGCTCGCGCCTGGTCGATGCCGCGGCCGGCGCGATGGCCGACAAGTTCTTCGAGGCGTTCGACGCGCGCCTGCGCGCACGCGCGCGCGCCGAACTGGAAGCGACGCAACTGCACGTCGACGCCGACCTGTCGCGGATGCTGCCGCCGCCCGCGACCTTCAGCTTCTGGAGCCTGTTGAAGGCATTCTTCCGGCGGCTGTTCACGCGGCGCTGATGGGGCGATGCGGTGGCACGGGCCGCGCTTGTCATTGAAAGGATGTGACATGGAACAAGCCTTCATCTGCGATGCGATCCGCACGCCGATCGGCCGCTATGCCGGCAGCCTGTCTTCGGTGCGCACCGACGATCTGGCGGCGATTCCGCTCAAGGCGCTGATCGAGCGCAACGCCACGGTCGACTGGGGTGCGGTCGACGACGTGATCTACGGCTGCGCCAACCAGGCCGGCGAGGACAACCGCAATGTCGGCCGCATGGCGCTGCTGCTCGCGGGGCTGCCGCAGGAGGTGCCGGGGTCGACGGTGAACCGGCTGTGCGGATCGAGCCTCGATGCGGTGGCGACCGCCGCGCGCGCGGTGAAGAGCGGCGAGGCGGCGCTCGCGATCGCGGGCGGCGTGGAAAGCATGTCGCGCGCGCCGTTCGTGATGCCGAAGGCCGATGCCGCGTTCTCGCGCGCCAACGCGGTGTACGACACGACGATCGGCTGGCGCTTCGTCAACCCGAGGATGAAGGAAAGGTACGGCATCGACTCGATGCCGGAGACGGCGGAGAACGTCGCCGCGCAGTTCAAGGTCGCGCGCGCCGACCAGGACGCGTTCGCGCTGCGCAGCCAGCAGCGCGCGCTCGCCGCGATCGCTTCGGGCCGCATGGCGCAGGAGATCGTGCCGGTGACGATCCCGCAGAAAAAGGGCGAGGCGATCGTCGTCAACCGCGACGAGCATCCGCGCGCGACGACGCTGGAGGCGCTGGCGAAGCTGAAGGGCGTGGTCAAGCCCGACGGCACGGTGACCGCGGGCAATGCCTCGGGCGTCAACGACGGCGCGTGCGCGCTGCTGCTCGCGAACGAGGCCGCCGCGCGCAAGCACGGCCTGACGCCGAAGGCGCGCGTGATCGCGGCGGCGGTGGCGGGCGTGGCGCCGCGGATCATGGGCTTCGGCCCCGCGCCGGCGACACGCAAGGTGCTGGAGCGGGCGAACCTCAAGCTCGCGCAGATGGACGTGATCGAACTGAACGAAGCGTTCGCTGCGCAGGCGCTCGCGGTCACGCGCGATCTGGGCCTGCCCGACGATGCCGCGCACGTGAACCCGAACGGCGGCGCGATCGCGCTCGGTCATCCGCTCGGCGCCAGCGGCGCGCGGCTGGTGACGACCGCGATGTATCAACTCGCCCGCAGCGGCGGCCGCTACGCATTGTGCACGATGTGCATCGGCGTCGGGCAGGGCATCGCGCTGATCATCGAGCGCGTCTGACGATGAACGACATCGCGTCCTACCGGCGGCCGTTTCCGCACACGCAGCCGCCCGACTGCTTCGAACCCTACGCATCGAGCGTGCTGCGCTCGCCGCGCCAGCCGCTGGTCGCGCTGACGCAGACGCTTTCGGAGGTCACCGGTCCGATCTTCGGCAAGGAGCGGATCGGCAAGGGCAAGTTTGGCGACATGAGCGACCTGACCGCGCACGGCAGCGGCGCGCCGCTCGGCCAGCGCATCGTCGTGCACGGCCGCGTGCTCGACGAGAACGGCCGCCCGGTGCGCAACGCGCTGATCGAGGTCTGGCAGGCCAACGCGGCCGGCCGCTACCGGCACAAGCGCGATCAGTGGAACGCGCCGCTCGATCCGAATTTCATCGGCGAAGGCCGCACGCTGACCGACGACGAGGGCCGCTACGCGTTTCTCACGATCCGGCCCGGCTCGTATCCGTGGGCCAACCATTACAACGCGTGGCGGCCCGCGCACATTCACTTCTCCCTGTTCGGCAACGCGTACGCGCAGCGGCTGGTCACGCAGATGTACTTTCACGGCGACGACATGCTGCCGTTCGATCCGATCTTCAACTCGACGCCGGACGCGAATGCGCGCAACCGGCTGATCGCCCGCTTCGACTGGGCGCGGACGGTGCCCGACTTCGCGCACGCGTTCGAGTTCGACATCGTGCTGCGCGGGCGCGAAGGCACGCCGCTCGAGTACCGCGCGCCGGGCGAATAGGAGAAGACCGATGCTCTACGCGACTCCCTGGCAGACCGTCGGCCCGTATCTGTCGATCGGCATGACCTGGCTGAACACGGACGACCTTGCGGGCGAAGGCGTGGCGGGCGAGCGCATCGCGATCGAAGGTGCGCTCGTCGACGGCAACGGCCAGCCGGTCACCGACGGCGTGATCGAGCTGTGGCAGGCCGACGCGCACGGCCGCTACGCGCATCCGGACGACACGCGCGATCGGCCGCTCGAAGCGGGCTTCCGCGGTTTCGGCCGCGTGCCGACCGACGAGACGGGCCGCTTCCGCTTCCGCACCATCAAGCCCGGCCGCGTGCCGGCGGGCGGAAAGCTGCAGGCGCCGCACATCAACGTGTCGGTGTTCGCGCGTGGCATCCTGAAGCGGCTCGTCACACGCATCTATTTCGCCGGCGAAGCGTCGAACGCCGACGACCCGGTGCTGGCGCAGGTGCCGGCCGCGCGGCGGCCGACGCTGATCGCGCGCGGCGACGGCGACGCGTATCGCTTCGACATCGTGATCCAGGGCGAGCAAGAAACGGTGTTCTTCGATATCTGAGCGTGCTCGATCTCTTCACGACTGGCGAGCTGCGCGCGACGTTTTCGGAACGCGCGCGCGTGCAGGCGATGCTCGACTTCGAGCGTGCGCTCGCCACCGCGCAGGCAAAGTGCGGCTTGATCCCGGCATCGGCCGCGGCGGCGATCGCCGCCGCGTGCGACGCGCAGTCGATCGACCTCGACGAACTCGCGCGGCAGTCGGTCTCAGCGGGCAACCGCGCGATCCCGCTGGTCAGGCAACTGACGCGCGCGGTCGAAGCGGCCGACGCGGATGCGGCGCACTACGTGCACTGGGGCGCGACCAGCCAGGACGCGATCGACACCGGCACCGTGCTGCAGCTGCGGCGCGCGCTGCCGCTGATCGAGGCCGATGCCGATGCGCTGGCGCACGCGCTCGCCGCGCTCGCCGAGCGATACAAGGCCACGCCGATGGCGGGCCGCACATGGCTGCAGCATGCCACCCCGATCACGTTCGGCCTGAAGGCGGCCGGCTGGCTCGCGGCGCTCGAGCGCGACCGGCAGCGGCTGGCGCAGCTCGCGCCGCGCCTGTACGTGCTGCAGTTCGGCGGGGCGGCCGGCACGCTGGCAGCGCTCGGAGAGCGCGGAATCGCGGTCGCGCAGGCGCTGGCCGACGAACTCGGACTCGCGCTGCCCGAGATGCCGTGGCACACGCAGCGCGACCGCTTTGCCGAAGCGGCGGCGACGCTCGGAATCCTGACCGGAACGCTGGGCAAGATCGCGCGCGACCTTGCATCGCTGATGCAGACCGAGGTCGCGGAGGCGTTCGAGCCCGCGGCGGCAGGCAAGGGCGCTTCATCGACGATGCCGCACAAGCGCAACCCGGTGGGCTGCGCGCTCGCGCTCGCCGCCGCCGCCCGCGTGCCGAATCTGGTGGCGACGATGCTCGGCGCGATGGCGCAGCAGCACGAGCGCGGCTTCGGCGACTGGCACGCCGAATGGGACACGCTGCCGCAGATCTGCCTGCTCGCCGGCGCAGCGCTGCATCACATGCGCGTCGCGCTCGAAGGCCTCGAGGTCGATGCGCAGCGGATGCGCGCGAACCTCGAAGCCACGCACGGGCTGATCTACGCGGAGGCGGTGACGATGGCGCTGGCGCAGAAGATCGGCAAGCCCGCCGCGCATCGGCTGGTCGAATCGTGCGCGCGCAGCGCGATCGCGCAGCAGCGCGCGCTGCGCGACGTGCTCGCGGCCACGCCCGAGGTCACGGTCCATCTCGCGCCGGAACAGCTCGACCGCCTGTTCGATCCGCAATCCGCAACCGGACTCGCGCAACTCCTTGTCGAACGCGTTCTCGCGGGGTGCCGATCGCGCCGGATCTGATCTACCTGCGTCATAAGGAGCCAACAGCGATGAGCCGGGACAGCTACGACGACGATCTCGAGCGCGGGCTCGCCAACCGGCGCGCGATCCTCGGCGACGCGTGGGTCGACCGCTCGCTCGCCAACGCGAACGACTTCAGCGCCGAGTTCCAGAATCTGATCTCGCGCTACGCGTGGCACGAGATCTGGGGCCGTCCCGGCCTCGATCCGAGGACGCGCCGCGTGATCGTGCTGGCGATCACCTGCGCGCTCGGCCGCTGGGAAGAGTTCGAGCTGCACCTGCGCGCGGCGCTGACCGGCGGCGCCACCGCGCTTTCGCCCGACGAGGTGAAGGAAGTGCTGATGCAGGCCGCGATCTACGCCGGCGTGCCGGCCGCCAACACCGCGTTCACCCACGCGCAGAGAGTGCTGCGCGAAATCGGCCGCGCGCCTGAGCCCGCCGACGTGCTCGCCGCCGCGCATCCGGGCGTGGGACGCGCGGCGCGCACGTCCAGCGCGCCGGCGCTGCACTACACCGTACGCGCGCCGCGCAATCCACGTCACACGATCGTGCTCAGCCACGCGCTCGGCTGCGATCTTTCGATGTGGGATGCGCTCGCCAACGCGCTCGCGCGCGAGCACCGCGTGATCGCGTACGACCACCGCGGCCACGGCGGCTCGGCAGCGCCCGACGGGCCGTACACGATGGCGCAGCTCGGCGACGATGCGCAGCGCCTGCTCGCCGAGATCGACGCCGGACCGGTGATCTGGATCGGTTTGTCGATGGGCGGCATGGTCGGGCAGGAACTC
This sequence comes from Pseudomonadota bacterium, assembly GCA_029778535.1. Lineage (GTDB taxonomy): Bacteria > Pseudomonadota > Gammaproteobacteria > Burkholderiales > Burkholderiaceae_F > JAKOQB01. Next base: position 41,893 of record JAKOQB010000156.1, read on the forward strand.
GCGCTGCGCCACCCCGCGCGGGTGAAGGCGCTGGTGATCGCGAACTCGACCGGCCGCTATCCGGAGGCGGCGGCTCCGATGTGGCAGCAGCGGATCGACGCCGTGCGCGCCGGCGGCATGACCGCGATCGCCGACATGGTGCTGTCGCGCTACTTCAGTGACGCGTTCCGCGCCACGCACGCGGCGACGGTCGAGCGCTTTCGCCGCCGGCTGCTGTCGACCGACAGCGCCGGCTATCTCGGCTGCTGCTTTGCCGTGCGCGAAGTCGACACGCTCGACCTGCTGACGCAGTTGAAGCTGCCCGCGCTCGTGATCGCCGGCGAGCTCGACCAGGGAACGCCGGTGGCGTTCGCGCAGGCGATCGCGGAAAGGCTGCGCGCAAAGCTCGTCGTGATTCCGAAGGTGGCGCACCTGAGCGCGATCGAGGCCCCCGCCGAGTTCGAGCGGCACGTGCGCGAGTTCATCGCGGAGCTGTGATCCTCGGCCGTTGCGCCGAACTCATCGCTTTGCCCCGTGTACTTCCATCGGCTGCACGGCGCAGGCGCCGGCGGCGCACACCTCGAACGACTCGTCGCGCGCGATCCAGCCGCGCCGGACCAGCAGCCCGTAGATCTCGCAGCCGAGGCACAGCCCGAGCACCGCTTCGAGCCACATCAGCGTCATGCAGAGCAGGCAGATCGACAGCGGCAGCGCGCCGCGCATGTCGGCGTTGGTGATGATCGCCATGGCAAGGGACAGCACGAGACCCAGCGTCCAGGCGAAGCGCTTCGGCTTGGCCGACACCCAGTGCGGCGGCTGGCGCGACGCGAGCCAGCGGGCGAACAATCCCACCGGGCTGTACCTGATCCCGGCGATCACGCGCACGAGGAACTCGAAGAAGAAAAACGCCGTGACCAGCTTGATCGGCGCGTACTCCTTGGCGAAGTACGCGTGAACGAACGCCACCGCGCCGAGCGCGAGCGTCACCCCCGCCGCGGCGCGCACGTCGTGTTCGTTGAACACGCCGGCTTTCAACGGGCGGCCGTCGATCGCCAATCCGGCGATCCGTTCCCCGTAGATTGCGCTCATCTGCGCCCCCGTATTCGCGGTGCAGGCCGCGCAACGCGGCCCGCTTTGAGTTCAGGCCGAGTCCTTGACCACGATCGGGCCGTACTGCTTGCCTTCGTGGCACTTGCGGATGTTCGGCGTGAAGGGCTGGGTGATGAACTCCTTCGACCAGCCGCCGTCGTGCTCGCGGTAGCGGAACACGACCTGGATGTCGTACAGGTCGACCTTGTCGGCGTTGGCGAGGTTGTCGCCGTTGGTGGTGCAGGTCGCCCCGTACTTGCAGACTTCGTTCTTCACATCCTCGGACTGTACCTTGCCGTCGTTGTGCGGGTTGCGGAATTTCACGCTGCGGATCTCGATGTCGCGCTGCTCGAAGTGATTGTTGGTGACGTTGAATTTCACGTTCTTGCACGCATCGGCGGCGCGGACGGCCGGTGCGGCGCACGCCAGGGCGGCCGCGGCGGCGCAGATCGAAAGCACGGAGGGTTTCATCGGAATGGTCCCTGTAGTGAAAGAGGTGGGGGTACCGCCCGGGTCGGCCGGGCTGCAGGTAAGAACGCGATCCGAACCCGGGGCCGGACAGCGCCGCCCAGGTCGTCGGAAATTCACGCGATGTACACGAACCGTGTGACTGCTGCGGGCGGCGTGCCTGCGCTCCCAAAGGCTTGCTGGCAGCGGGACGCCGGCCACGCGAACCGGCGCGATCGGAACGGCGATCCCGGCAGCGGGTCACCGGCGACTGCTCGACCTGCGTCAGACCATGAATCCGACCAGCGCCGCAGTGACACAGGTCGCGAGCAGGCCCGCGGCGATCGACTTGGCGCCGAGTTGCGCGAGTTCGCCGTGGCGCTCGGGCGGCAGCATCGCGCTCATGCCGCCGAGCATGATGCCGAGGCTGCCGAAGTTGGCGAAGCCGCACAGCGCGTAGGTCATCAGGACGCGGCTGCGCGTCGACATCGCGTCCGCGGGCAACTGGGCCAGATCGAGATAGGCGATCAGTTCATTGAGCACGGTCTTCTTGCCGAGCAGGGCGCCGGCGGTGATCGATTCGCTCCACGGGATGCCGATCAGCCAGGCGAGCGGAGCGAACAACCAGCCCAGCATCCGCTCTAGCGTCAGCGGCGCGCCCGCGACCGCAGGCAACGCGCCGAGGATCGCGTTGGCGAGCGCGACCAGCGCGACGAAGACGACCAGCATCGCGACGATGTTGAGCAGCAGTTGCAGCCCCGCGAACGTGCCGCGCGTGATGGCGGCGATGCTGTTGGCGTCCTCGCGTTGGATTCGTATCCGTTCGGCGTCGCCGGCCGTGAGCGGAACCATCAGCGCGGCCACCGCGATCGCCGCCGGCGTGGCGACGATCGACGCGATCAGCAGATGCGACAGCGCTTCGGGCACCGCGCGCGCGAGCACGGTGGCGTACAGCACGAGCACGGTGCCGGCGATCGTCGCCATGCCGCAGTTCATCACGATGAAAAGCTCGCCGCGCGACAGCCGCGCCAGGTACGGCCGGATCACCAGCGGCGCCTCGACCATGCCGACGAACACGTTGGCCGCGGCCGAGACGCCGACCGCGCCGCCGATGCCCATCGTCCGCTGCAGCAGCCAGGCGAAGCCGTGCACGATCGCCGGCAGCACGCGCCAGTGGAACAGCAGCGCCGACAGCGCCGCCACCACGAGCACGAGCGGCAGCGCGCGAAACGCGAGGATGAAGCTCGCGCCCGCGTGCGTCTCGGCGAACGGCAGCGGCGCCCCGCCGAGGTAGCCGAACACGAACGACGTGCCGGTTTCGGTCGCGTGCGCCAGCGCGTTAACGCCCTCGTTGAGCGCGTCGAGCACCTGCCGCAGTAGCGGCAGCTTCAGCAGCGCCGCCGCCAGCACGAACGCGAGCACGACGCCGGCGGCGACCGGACGCCACGCGACGCGACGGCGGTCCTCCGACACCAGCCAGCACAGCAACAGCAGGCCGGCGAGGCCAACCGCTTGATGAACGAATTGCATCCCCAGGCCCTCCCCGCCTCAGGGCATCGCGCGACGATCACGGATCACCGATCACGGATCACCGATCACGGATCACTGATCACGGATCACGGATCACGGATCACGGATCACGGATCACGGATCACGGATCAGAACACCGCCCCCCTCGCATCGACGCACCACACGTCCTCGACCCGGTTCTTGCGCACGGCGACGATCCAGTCGTGCAGGTTCACCGTCGGGTCGCAATGGCCGGGGATCAGCAGCGCCTTGGCGCCAAGGTAGATCGACGGCCCTTCGTCGTCGACGCGCGTGAGCACCGTGTGCTCGTCGGACACGCCGTGCACGCGCCAGCCTTCGAACGCCGGCTGCGCCGGGCCGGAATCGGTCGAGAACGCCTTCAGCCCCGCGTCGAGAGTGGCGCGGTCGCCGCGCAGGCTCATCACGGTGGCCAGCACGAACAGCGCGTGCTCGAATTGCGGCACGTCGGGGTCGGACTCGTTGCGCGCGTAGTCGTAGTCCATCAGCGCGAACGAGCCGGGCTGAATCTCGGTGTAGACGTCGCTCCACGCCTCGTACATGAAGGTGCCGGTGCCGCCGCCGGTGACGATCTCGCACGGCAGCCCCTCGGCGCGCAGCGCGTTGCGCACCTCGCGCGCGCGCTGCGCGGCCAGCATCGCCGCCGCCTTGCGCTCGGGCACGCCGCGCCGGTGCTGCGCGCCGCCGGCATAGGCCTGCAGTCCCATCAGCGTCAGGCTCGGATAGGTGATCGTCTCGCGCGCCAGCTCGACCGCGGCGGCGGCGTCCTGCACGCCGGCGCGGTTCTGGCCGACGTCGACCTCGATGTAGACGTCGACGTAGGCGCCTTCCTCGTCGCAGATCACCGCGAGCTGGCGCAGGATCGACGCGTCGTCGATGCACACGCCGACGCGCGCCGGCGCGAACATGCCGGCCAGTTGCGCCAGCCGCCGCATCTTGCGCTCGCCGACGATCTCGTTGGTGATCAGCACGTCCTTGATGCCGCCGGCGAGGAACACCTCGGCCTCGCCGACCTTCTGGCAGCACAGGCCGACCGCGCCGGCATCGATCTGCCGGTGTGCGATCTGCAGCGACTTGTGGCTCTTCGCGTGCGGCCGCACGCGCACGCCCGCGTCGCGCGCCGCGTCCATCATGCGCGCGAGGTTGGTCTCGAAGCGGTCGAGGTCGAGGATCAGCGCCGGCGTATCGACGTCGGACAGCGCGTCCCCCGGCTGCGCCGGCATCCAGTGCAGGGTCATGTCGCGGCCTCGCGTCCGCGCATGGCGTGGCGGACCGACGCGCGGTGGCGCAGTCTAGCCGGGCAACGCCGGAATCGACCACTTCCGCGTCGGCGCGAAGTCGGCGGCCCGGCCCTCACCACCTCAGGCGCAGCGTGCCGGTGCCGGACTCGATGCCGGCGCCAAAGCGCCGGCTCTCGCGGTCGAGCGTGGCCGCCAGCCAGCGCGCGTCCTCGGCCGGCGCGCGGCCGACGCGGAAGCGCTGCACGCGGGTGGGCACCAGCCCGAGTTGCTTCAGCGCGCCGCTGGCCGCGTCGAGCGTGGCGAGGTACATCGCCCCCAGTTCGGCGCGGAACGATTCGTAGCCGCCAATGCCTTCGTAGTCGTTGATGAAATCGCCGCAGCCGTACAGGATCAACCGGCCGCGGTGCACTTCGATGCCCTTCGGGTGGTGCGACGAGTGGCCGTGCACGACGTCGATCTGCGCCTGCTCGATCAGCGCGTGCGCGAAGGCGCGCTGCCTTGTGGGCACCGTGTAGCCCCAGTTGCCGCCCCAGTGGATCGACGCGACCGCGACATCGCCGGGCCGCTTGACGGCGCGCACGCGCGCGGCGATCGCATCCAACTCCGCGTCGGTCAACTCAGGCAGCAGCGCGATGCCGGCGCGTGCGTCGGTCGCGGCCCAGTCGCGCGCGGTGCCGCAGTCGAGCGTCGCGAATGCGAACACCAGCACGCGTCCGCCGGCGCCGGCGTCGAGGATCGCCGCCTGTGCGGCCTCGTCGGCATCGCGGCCGGCGCCCGCGGTGCGGATGCCCGCGGCGCGCAGCGCAGTGAGCGTCTCGGCGAGTCCCGCGCGGCCCCAGTCGAGCACGTGGTTGTTCGCCAGCGCGCAGCAGTCGACCGCGGCCGAAGTGAGGATGTCGACGTTGCCCGGGTGCATCCGGTAGTGGATGCCCTTGCTCGGCCACGCGTCGTCGCTCGTGGTGACGGACGTTTCGAGGTTGATGATCCGCGCATGCGGCTGCACGCGGTCCAGTTCAACGAGCACATCGCCCCACACGTAGTCGGGGGCAACAGCGCGCGGGATCGGGCCGCTTGCGCGCTCGGCGAGTTCCACATAGCCGAGCGCCGAGGTGACGTAACCCTCATACAGGCGCGGGTCGCTGCGATGGCGCTGGATCTGGTCGATCCCGCGGCCGAGCATCACGTCGCCGCACAGGAACAAGCGCAGCTCGGTGTTCATTGCAATTCGTCCTGCAGTTCGGCCAGCAGCTCCGCTTCGCGGCCGGTGTAGCGCGGCGAGAAGTGGAACGGAGTCACGTCGCGCGCGCCGCACAGGCGCGCGATCCGTCCGGCCTGGCGCGCGGTCAGGTGCTGCTTGCGTTGCGCGTGCGCGCCGTCGGCGTCGAGGAACACCGCCTCGATGTAGAGCTGCGTGGCGCCGCCGGCGAGCGCGACGATGCGGCGTTCGTTGTCGGCATGATGGACGACGTCGGTGATGTACGCGATCTTCGCCCCCGGCACGCAGCGGATCGCCTCGCGCTTCAGGTCGCCGAGCGCGACCGGCCGCTCGGTCCAGTCGCCGCCGTCGCGCCAGCGCGCGGTGACGATCTCGTCATCGGGCCGGCCTTCGAGGATCGCCTGCTTGGCAGTCGCCAGCCAGGGCCCGGTGCGCAGGCCGAGGTCGGCAAGCCGGTCCTTCCATACGTTCACGTGCGTGGCTTCCTCAAGGGCGAAGCCCAGGCACGGCGTGCGGTGGTCGAGAGCCGCGCAGCGCACGCGAAAGCCGGGCTCGTCGAGCAGCACGCCGGCGGGCGCGTCGCCGTCGGCGAGCGGCTCGCGCGTGAACGCATTGACGCTGCGGAAGCGGGCGCTGCGCGTGGCGCCGTCGGCGTCGACTTCGGTCGCGGTCAGCGTGAATTCCTGCTCGTAGTTGTGCACCAGGTTCCACGTGTACGCGGCGAGCTTGTGTTCGACCTGCGCGACGAATCGCGGCGGGCCGAAGCAGTGCACGCCCGTGTGCCGCCCGACGCAGATGCGCACGAGACGGTCGAGCCCGACGAAGTGGTCCATGTGCGTGTGCGACACGAATGCGTGCGTGACGCGCAGCAGATGCCGCGGTGCCAGCGGCGCATTGTCGCCGAGGTCGAACAAAAGCGCGCGCTTGGCGTGCCGGAGGTCGACGTACAGTCCCGGATCGCCGAACGGCCCGTTCACCAGGCGGGCATCGAAGCGGGGGCGCATATTGGACTCGCGAGCAACGCAATCATGCGTCGGGGCGACGAGCTGCTGGTCTCATCTTCTATCGAGCTTCGCCAGGCCGCACTCGGACTCGGGCAATCGGAGGAGCTGCTTCGACTTCGAACCGCACCGGCACGAACTGCCCGATCAGCCACATCGCGGTGCGCGCGTGCGGCGTGACTTCGCGCACGGTGAAGGCCGACGCGCCTTGCGCGAGCGCGAGCCAGAGCAGAAGCTGGTCGGCCGCGTGGAGGTCGAGCGCGGCGCCGACGGCGAGATCGGCCGCGAGCTCCGCACCGGCCGCCTCGCCCAGCGTCTCCGCGCGCACGCCGCGTTCGGCGACGCGGCCGGCGCCGAGCACGGCGGGGCCGCCGGTCCACAACGTGATCGCGCCGCCCGGGCTCGCCGATTCCGCGCCGACCTCGAGCGCGATCCGGGCGGCGCGCGGCAACCGCGCGCGCGCGGACTCGGCCATCCGCGCGGCGACATGCGCGGGCAGTTGATCGGTGTGAGCGCAGCCGGCGATCGAATCGGCGCCCGAAGGGAACCGGTGCGCGCGCGGCCGCGCCGGCGCGACCTCGAGTTCGATCTCGCCGCCGCCGCGCGGGTAGTAGCCGCGCCGCCGCGCCGCGCAGCGCACACGCACGCCGAGCGCGGCCAGATGCGCGAGGAACACGTGGCGGAAATGATCGAGCGGCGGCGCGGCGCGCACGTCGGTGCCGCCGATCAGCGTCACGCGGCTCGGTGCCGGCGCGTGCGCGAGCACGGGCAGCAGCGCCTGCGCGACCAGCGTGACGCTGCCGGCGGTGCCGACATCGAAACGGAACTCACCGGCGCGAATCGTCTGCGGCGCGAAGTCGAACTGCGGCGCGCGCAACTCGACGCCGCAGGTCGCGGCATCGCACAGCGATGCCACCGCGCGCACGGCGGCGAGGTGCTGCGGCGCCAGACCGGGTGGGTGCCGCGCGGCGCGCACGTTGCGCACGCGGATCGGTGTGCTCGCGAGCGCCGACAGTGCCACCGCGGTGCGGATCAGTTGTCCGCCGCCTTCGCCCCAGGCGCCGTCGATCTCGAGCACGGCGACACGACGTCAGGCGCCGGCATCCTCCGGCACCACGATCACCGGCACGCGCCGCAGCGCCGCCAACTGCGCGGCGTCGTCGTCGTCGGTGAAGGCACCGGCGCGGGCGACGATCAGCCGCTCGTGCAGCCGCCCGAGCGCGTGCTGCAACTGCGCGGCGTCTCCGGCGGCGTCGATCATGATCAGCCGCGCCTGCGCACTGCGGGCGATCCGGTCGGCCAGTTGCGCGGCCGCCGTGCCGGCGCTGCGCGCCAGCGCGATCACGTCGCCGCGCCGGCGCGTCAGGCCGGCGGGCGCGTACAGCACCGCGCCCGCCGGCAACGGCGGCAGCGGCAGCATCTTGCGTTCGGCCGGCAGCACGAGCACGAAGTCGCGCTGCTCGCGCAGTTCGTCGAGCGCGCTCGGCGGCTGCGCGCCGGCGCGTACCACGAAGAAATCCCAGTGCACGCCGGCCGACGTTGCGACATCGGCGAGCCGCCGCCGCAGCGCGGCCGCGGCCAGCTCGAAGTCGCGCGTCAGTTGCTCGCGCGCCAGCGGGCGCCAGCGCTGCGGCGGCGGCTGCAGGGGGTCGAGTTCGCGCGCGAGCGGCAGGTCGGCGACGTCGAACAGCGCAGCGTCCTCGACGTACAGCGCGCGCACATCGGCGCCGATCAACCGCGCGATGTCGGCCGCGAGGTTCATTAGATCCGCCGCCGGCGTTGCCGCCGACAGGCTGACCACCACGCTGCGGATCGAAACAGCCATCGGCGCCCTCACACCGGTTCTTGCCTGGGCTCGGGCTTGGCCTGCTGCACGCGCGCGAAGGCGCGCAGTTGCGCCTCGACGCGGCCGTTGATGCTGTCAGGCGGGAATCTTCCCTCCGCGTCGCGGCTGCCGGCGGCGAGCCCCGTCAGCAGCGCGATCGCCTCGTCGATGTCGTTGATCGCGTACACGGCGAACCTGCCGGCCGCGCAGGCGTCGATCACGTCGGCCCGGAGCATCAGGTGCTGCACGTTCGCGGCCGGCACCAGCACGCCCTGTGTGCCGGTCAGCCCGCGCGCGTTGCATACGTCGAAGAAGCCTTCGATCTTCGCGTTCACGCCGCCGATTGCCTGCACCTGCCCGAGCTGGTTGACCGACCCGGTGAGCGCGAGATCCTGCCGCAGCGGTACCTCGGCCAGCGCCGACAGCAGCGCCGCGAGCTCCGCGCACGACGCGCTGTCGCCCTCGACGCCGCCGTAGCTCTGCTCGAACACGATGCTGGCGGCCAGTGACATCGGCACATCGAGCGCGTAGCGCCCGCTGACGAAGCCCGACAGGATCAGCACGCCCTTGGAGTGGATCGGCCCGCCGAGCTTCACTTCGCGCTCGATGTCGACCACGCGCCCGGCGCCCGGGCGCACGCGCGCGGTGATCCGCGTCGGCCGCCCGAACAGGAAGCCGCCCAGTTCGAACACCGACAGCCCGTTGATCTGGCCTGCGCGCGAACCCGACGTATCGATCAGCGCGATGTCGCGCGTGATCGATTCGCGCACCACCTCGGACAGGCGCGCGGCGCGGCGCACTCGTTCGCGCGCGGCGCGGTCGATGTCGGCGGCGGTGATCTGTGCGCGCTGCGCCTCGCGCGCCAGGTAGTCGGCCTCGGTCAGCAGATCGCGGATCGCATCGGTGCGCAACGTCAGCTTCGCCGCGTCTTCGGCCAGGCGCGCCGCTTCCTCGATCGTGCGCGCCACCGCCGCGCGGTCGAGCGGCTTCAGTTTCGCGCCCTGAGCGATCGCGGCGATCAGGCGCGCGAACATCGCTTCTCCCTCGGCGCTGCGCGACAGTTCGTCTTCGAAGTCGGCAACGACCTTGAAGTGCTGTTCGAGCTCCGGGTCGTACAGCGCCAGCAGGTAGTACAGGATGCGGTCGCCGTACAGCACCACCTTGACATCGAGCGGGATCGGCTCCGGCTCCAGCGACACGGTGCTGGTCAGCGAGAGCAGGTCGCCGAGGCTCTCGATGCGGATGCGGCCGCTCTTGAGCACGCGTTTGAGCGCCACCCAGCTGTAGAACTCCGACAGCACCGCGAGCGCGTCGAGGATCAGGTAGCCGCCGTTGGCGCGATGCAAGGCGCCCGCCTTGATGTGGCGGAAGTTAGTGATCAGCACGCCCTGCTGCGACTCGTGTTCGACGCGGCCGAGCAGGTTGCCGACGGTCGGATGCAGTTCCTCCACCACCGGCGCGCCTTTCGCGTCCGGCGGCTGCGTGACCAGCACATTGATCGCATAGCGCTCCAGCGCGCCGGTGAACGGCGCTTCGCTCTCGTCGCCCGCCTCGCGCCGCGCCGCCTGCGCGATGAACACGCCGACGTTGGCGAGCAGGTCGGCGTGCACGGCGTCGAGGTGCTCGAGCACGCGCGGCAGGTCGGAAAAGCGCGCCTTCAACTCGTCGATCGCGTGGCCGACCGCGTAGCGCGCGGTCTCGCGATCAAGCGCGCGCACCTGGTCGCGGCGCTCCTTGTCCCAGCGCGGGATCGTCTGCAGTAACGTCTCCAGCTTCTTCTCGAACTCGGCCATCCGCTCCTGCAGCTCAGCGCGCTCGGCCTCGGCCAGCGCATTGATCTGCTCAGGCTTCATCACCGATCCGTCCTTCATCGGCGCCAGCGCGAAACCGAACGGCGTGCGCGCCACCGCCACGCCGTGCTCCAGCCCATCCTGCCGCAGCGCGGCGAGCGCTTCTTCCTGGCGGCGCTGGAACTTCTCGTCGATCGCGCCGCGGCGCGCCTGATAGTCCTGGCTCTCGAACGCGGCCGGCAGTGCCACACCGAGGTCGTCGATCAAGTCCTTCATCGCGCGGCGCAGCTCGGCGCCGCGGCCGGGCGGCAGCTCGATCGCGTTGGGCGTGCGCGGATCGGCGAAGTCGTTGACGTACACCCAGTCCGACGGCACCGGTTGCGCCGCCGCCTTTTCCATGAGCAGGTTCTTCACCGCACGGTCGATGCTGGCGCCGGCCGAGCCGATCACGAACAGGTTGAACCCCGGCGCGCCGATGCGGGTGCCGAACTGCAGCGCGTCGGCCGCGCGGCGCTGACCCAGCAGGCCGTCGAGCGGGACAAGCTCTGCGGTGGACTCGAACGCGGCCGCGGACAGATCGGCCTTGCGCAGCAGTTTGTCGACGGGCAGGGCGGTGGTCATCGGATTGGTCTTCTTTGACGAATGCGCTCTTGTAGCACCGCGCGTCGCGGCGGGTTTGACCGCGGCCAACGAACGGGCGCGGCGCCTAGAATGATGCACTTTGAACCCGCGATTCGCATTTCAGATGACCATCAAGAGTGACAAGTGGATCCGCCGCATGGCGGCGCAGGGGATGATCGAGCCGTTCGAGCCCGGCCAGGTGCGCAGCGTCAACACCAAGGACGGGCCAAAGCGGATCGTCAGCTACGGCACCTCCAGCTACGGCTATGACGTGCGCGTGGCGCGCGAGTTCAAGATCTTCACCAACATCAACAGCACGATCGTCGACCCGAAGAACTTCGACGCCAACTCGTTCGTCGACTTCAAGGGCGACGTGTGCATCATCCCGCCCAACTCGTTCGCGCTCGGGCACACGGTCGAGTACTTCCGCATTCCGCGCAATGTGCTGACGGTTTGCCTCGGAAAGAGCACGTACGCACGCTGCTTCAGCGGCGACACGCGCGTCGCATTGGTCGACGGCACCGCGCCGACGCTGGAAGAGATGGCGCGGCGGCACGACAGCGGAGAACTGTTCTGGGGTTACAGCATCGGTCCCAACGGGCGGCTGATCGTGTCGTTGCTCGATGCGCCGCGTTTCATCGGCCGCGATTCGCTGCTAGCCATTGAGCTCGACAACGGCGAGTGGATCCACGCGACGCCGGATCACGACTTCATGACGCGTGACGGCCGCATGCTGCCGGCGAGCCATCTTCGGGCCGGCGATTCGTTGATGCCGCTGTACCGCGACCTTTTCCGGGGCTACGAGATGGTGTACCAGCCCATCAACGGCCACCTGCAGCCGACGCATCGGCTGGCGGACGAATGGAACGTGCGCAACGGCATCTACGCCGACGTGGCGGGGACGCACCGGCATCACATCGATTTCGACCGCAGCAACAACCGGCCGACCAACCTCGAACGCATGGACGCTGCGGAGCACATCCGCATGCACAACGCGGACAACTGCGGCGAGGAGTTTGACGCAGAGAAGCACGGCGAGTCGATCAGGCAGGCGCTGGCACAGCGCGCGCTCGACCCGCAATGGGCCGCGCGCTTCGCGAACGCGCAGCGCGAGCGGGCGCTTTCATTCTGGAATGACGAGCGCTACGGTGCGATCCGGGAGCGCCTGATCGAGGCACGCCGCAATCCGTCCGACGCGACGCGCGAGGCGCACCGGTTGGCGATGACGAACCGCTACGCGAAGCCGGAAGAGCGGCTGCGTCAATCGCGCCTGAGCCGTCAGGCATGGTCGTCGGACGACGGCTCGCGCCGGCGCAGGCAGGCGGAGATCGCACGCGAGATCAACCGGGGCGAGGAAATCACACACGAAGCCGTGCGCGCGGCGCGCGACGAAACCGGCTCGATCCGTGGCGCGGCGCGACTGCTGAACTGCGATCGCTCCGACTTCCGACGCTTCCCCGAAGTCGCGGCGGGCTTTCGCGGCGTTGCGCAGGGAAATCACAAGGTGGTTCGCATCCGCGAACTGCCGGGCGAGCACGACGTGTACTGCCTGACGGCGCCGGAGGCGGGCAACTTCGCGCTCGAAGCGGGTGTCTTCGTCCGCAATTGCGGCATCATCGTGAACGTAACGCCCCTGGAACCCGAGTGGGAAGGCCACGTGACGCTGGAGTTCTCCAACACCACGCCGCTGCCGGCGAAGATCTACGCGGGCGAAGGCTGCGCGCAGGTGATCTTCATCGAGAGCGACGAGGTGTGCGAAACCTCGTACAAGGACCGCGGCGGCAAGTACCAGGGGCAGACGGGCGTGACGCTGCCGAGGACGTAGCGCCACTCATTGAGGTCGATTGTCTTGCAGCGGTTCGCGGCGTCCATCAAACAGATACCGGTTCACCCCTCACTCGCTTGCGCGCTGCTCGATCGTTCCTTCTTCGATCATCCGACTGAGCATGCGCGCGTGCCAGTCGGTTCGATTCATGTGCCCGGCCGCGGACTCGAGCATTGCCTCGGCAAGACGGAAAATCTGCTCGTCGGACGACTCGAGGTCGAGCGGTACCGACGCCGGCGGCATGCACCACGGCGTCTGCACGAAGAGCTCGATGCGGTTGCCTCGGGATCGAGGAGTTAGATCGACCACGATCCGCCGTGGTTGGTTGGATTCAAGCCGCGGACGCGCTCGTCGACGAGACGGGCGTGGATGCGGCGCAGTTCGGTCGGTGAGACGGCGCGTCAATCATCTCGGGTCTCTGATCGCAGCAAAAGGTCGCCAAATACTGCGCGCGTGCGGGAAATCGCTTAAGGGCTCGCGCCGAACCGAAGCCGGCGCGGCTGAATCCGGGCGGAAGCGGCTCGCGCGTGTCGCAAATTCGATCGCAGGCGTATTCTTCGCCGCCTTGGGCGACCGCGGCGACCGCAGCGCGCTCGCGGCGCCGACAGAATTCAACCGACAGGAGGAACACCCATGCTTCATCGCTGGCTGGTCAACGCAGCCGCGTCGTGCGTCGTGCTCGCGCCGTTCGCGCTCGCGGCCAAGACGTTCGTCTATTGCTCCGAGGGTTCGCCCGAGAACTTCACGCCGGCGCTGAACACGACCGGCACCAGCTTCGACGCGGCGCGGCCCGTGTACGACAAGCTGACGCAGTTCGCGCGCGGCACCACCAACGTCGAGCCGGGATTGGCGGAGAGCTGGACCATCACCGACGGCGGCAAGACGATCACGTTCAAGCTGCGGCGCGGCGTCAAGTTCCACTCGGGCGTCAACGGGTTCACGCCGACGCGCGACTTCAACGCCGACGACGTGCTGTGGAGCTTCAACCGCCAGTGGAAGCCCGATCATCCGTACGCGAAGATCTCGGGCGGCAAGTACGACTACTTCAATGACATGGACATGCCGAAGCTGCTCGAGTCGATCGAGAAGGTCGACGACTACACCGTGCGGATGCGGCTGAAGGAACCGAACACGCCGTTCCTCGCCAACCTGGCGATGGACTTCGCGGCGATCCACTCGGCCGAGTACGCAGCGTTCCTCGACAAGCAGAACAGGAAGGAGCAGTTCGACCAGTTCCCGGTCGGCACCGGGCCGTTCTCGTTCGTCACCTACCAGAAGGACGCGGTGATCCGCTACCGCGCCAACAAGAACTACTGGGGCGAGAAGGCGCTGGTCGACGATCTCGTGTTCGCGATCACGCCCGATCCGACCGCGCGCTACTCCAAGGTCAAGGCGGGCGAATGCCACTTCATGATCGCGCCGCGGCCGGCGGACCTGCCCGAGATGCAGAAAGATCCGACGCTGAAGGTGATCCACCAGGCGGGCCTCAATATCGCGTACTGGGCCTTCAACGTACAGAAGCCGCCGTTCGACAAGAAGGAGGTGCGGCAGGCGTTCAACATGGCGATCGACAAGGCCGCGATCATCCGCGACGTGTATCTCGGCGCGGGGCAGCCGGCGAAGAACCTGATCCCGCCGACGATGTGGTCGTACGACGACAAGGTCAAGGACTATCCGTACGACCCGGCCAAGGCCAAGCAGATGCTGGAGAAGGCGGGCGTGAAGCTGCCGCTGGACATTGACCTCTGGTACATGCCGGTGCAGCGGCCGTACAACCCGAACGCGAAGCGCATCGCCGAGATGATGCAGGCCGATCTCGCCAGGGTCGGGGTCAACGCCAAGCTCGTCACCTACGAGTGGGGCGAGTACCGCAAGCGCGCGCAGCAGGGCGAGCACATGACCGCGCAGCTCGGCTGGACCGGCGACAACGGCGACCCCGACAACTTCTTCTTCCTGCGCGGCTGCGCGGGCGCGCGTCCGGGCGGACAGAACCTGACCAAGTGGTGCAACAAGGAGTTCGACGACCGCCTGAACAAGGCCAAGACGCTCGCCAACCAGGCCGAACGCGCGAAGCTCTACATGGAGATGCAGGTGATCGAGAAGGAAGAAGCGCCCGACTTCAAGATCGCGCACTCGACCGTGTACGAGACGATGCGCGCGAACGTGGTGGGCTTCAAGCAGAGCCCGTTCGGCGCGCACCAGTTTAATGGCGTCGATCTGAAGTAGCGGGCCGTTTTCTGCGTTGAATCAGAGCGGCGCCGCGGGCGCCGCTCGCGCATCTGATGCTCCGCTACCTGCTCAAGCGCGTCGCGCTGACGATTCCGACCTTCGTCGCGCTGATGTTCCTGACCTTCGTCGCGATCCGGCTGGTGCCGGGCGATCCGGTCGAGGTGCGCGTGGGCGAGCGCGGCATCAGCCCCGAGCGGCTGGCGTACTTCCGTCACGAGCTGGGGCTCGATCAGCCGGTGTGGAAGCAGTTCCTCGACTACATGTGGCAGCTCTTGCACGGCGACTTCGGCACCTCGCTCGCCAGCAATGCCAAGGTCGCGTCCGAGTTCGCGGCGCTGTTCCCGGCGACGGTGGAGCTCGCGCTGTGCGCGATGCTGTTCGCGACATTGATCGGCATCCCGGCCGGCGCGCTGGCGGCGGTCAAGCGCGGCAGCTTCTATGACCAGACGCTGATGGCGGCGTCGGTGACCGGCTTTTCGATGCCGATCTTCTGGTGGGGCCTGCTGCTGATCATGTTCGTCGCCGAGCGCTGGGGGCTGACGCCGGTGTCGGGGCGGATCGACCTGATCAAGTACTACTTCGAGCCGGTGACGGGCTTCATGCTGATCGACGCGTGGCTGTCGGGGCAGAAGGGCGCGGTGCTCGACGCCCTGCATCACCTCGTGCTGCCGGCCATCGTGCTCGGCACCGTGCCGCTGGCGGTGATCGCGCGCATGACGCGCTCGTCGATGCTCGAGGTGCTGAGCGAGGACTACGTGCGCACCGCGCGCGCCAAGGGGCTGTCGCCGCTCTCCGTGATCGGCCTGCACGCGCTGAGAAACGCGCTGATTCCGGTGGTGACGGTGATCGGGCTGTCGGTCGGTTCGCTGATGGCCGGCGCGGTGCTGACCGAGACGATCTTCTCGTGGCCGGGTGTCGGCAAATGGCTGATCGAATCGATCGGCCGCCGCGACTACCCGGCGCTGCAGGGCGGCGTGATGCTGGTGTCGGCCGTCGTGATCACGGTGAACCTCGCGGTCGACGTGCTGTACGGCCTGATCAACCCGCAGATCAGGCATCGTTGAATATGGCGAGGCTTGAACCGATCGCCCTCACCCCCCGCCCTCTCCCGCTGATGCAGGCGAGGGAGCCTGGCCCCCTCTCCCCGATCACGGGGAGAGGGCGGGGGGTGAGGGCAAGCCAGCGCAGCACAAACAAGACATGTCCACCGTCGACCTGAGCCTCGAAGAACCCGCTCCGCCGGCGGCAAGCCCGTGGCGCGAGTTCTGGGCCGCGTTCCGCGAGAACCGCGGCGCGGTGCTCGGCCTCACGATCGTGGTCGCGGTCGCGCTGGTGGCGATCCTCGCCGACGTGATCGCGCCGCATTCGCCGGTCGAGCAGTTCCGCGAATTCGTCAAGCTGCCGCCGGCGTGGGAGGAGGGCGGCTCGATGCAGTTCCTGCTCGGCACCGACGCGCTCGGGCGCGACCTGCTGTCGCGCCTGATCCACGGCGCGCGCGTGTCGCTGTTCATCGGCCTGTCGGTGATGCTGGTGTCGTGCGTGCTCGGCGTCGCGATCGGACTGGCGTGCGCTTTCTCCGGCGACGTGGTCGACGTCGTCGTCACGCGCGTGATGGACCTGATCATGGCGGTGCCGAGCCTGGTGCTGGCGATCCTGATCGTCGCGGTACTGGGGCCGAACCTCGTCAACACGATCGTAGCGGTGACGATCGTCTACCTGCCGCGCTACGTGCGGCTGGTGCGCGCCTCCGCGCTCGCCGAGCTCGCCAAGGAGTACGTGATCGCCGCGCGCGTGACCGGCGTGGGGAAACTGAGGCTGATGTTCGTCACCGTGCTGCCCAACTGCATGGCGCCGCTGATCGTGCAGGCGGCGCTCGGCGTGTCGGACGCGATTCTCGAGGCAGCCGGGTTGGGCTTCCTCGGCCTCGGCGCGCAGCCGCCGATCTCCGAGTGGGGCACGATGCTGGCGGATGCGCGCGAGTTCATCCGCTCCAACCCGTGGATGGTCACCGCGCCGGGGCTGGCGATCCTGATCACCGTGGTGTCGATCAACCTGATGGGCGACGGCCTGCGCGACGCGCTCGATCCGAAGATGCGGAGGTCGTAGCGTGGCATTGCTCGACGTGCGCAACCTGTCGGTGTCGTTCGCCACGCGCGCGGGCGCGCTGCGCGCGGTCGACGGCATCGACATCGCGGTCGACGCCGACGAGGTGCTCGCGATCGTCGGCGAGTCGGGCTCGGGCAAGTCGGTCGCGATGCTCGCGGTGATGGGGCTGCTGCCGTGGACCGCGACGGTGACCGCGGACCGCATGCACTTCGCCGGGCGTGACCTGCAGAAGCTCACGTCGCGCGAGCGGCGCACGATCATCGGCCGCGACCTCGCGATGATCTTCCAGGAGCCGATGTCGTCGCTGAACCCGTGCTTCACCGTCGGCTTCCAGATCGGCGAGGTGCTGCGCACGCATCTCGGAATGGAGGGCGCCGAGCGCCGCACGCGCGTGATCGAGTTGCTCGGGCAGGTCGGCATTCCCGATCCGGCCCGCCGCGTCAGCGCGTTTCCGCACCAGCTCTCCGGCGGCATGAGCCAGCGCGTGATGATCGCGATGGCGCTGGCGTGCAACCCGAAGCTTCTGATCGCCGACGAGCCGACCACCGCGCTCGACGTGACGATCCAGGCGCAGATCCTCGACCTGCTGGTGGCGCTGAAGCGCGACCATCACATGGCGCTGGTGCTGATCACGCACGACATGGGCGTGGTCGCGGAGACCGCGCAGCGCGTGATCGTGCAGTACGCGGGCCGGCAGGTCGAAAGCAACGCGACGCGCGCCCTGTTCGCGCAGCCGCACCATCCATACACCGCCGGGCTGCTCGCGGCGCTGCCCGAGCGCGCGACCGGGCGGCGGCTGGCGACGATTCCGGGCGTGGTGCCGAACCTGGTCGAGCGGCCGCCGGGGTGCCTGTTCGCGCCGCGCTGCCCGCATGCGACCGCGCTGTGCCGCACGACCGCGGCGCCGCGCGCGGAGGCCGCGCTCGGTCACGCGCTGTGCCACACGCCGCTGGTCGATGGCGCACCGATCGCGCCGGACGACAGGCGCGCCGCATGAACCTGATCGAAGCGCGCAACCTCACGCGCCATTACGAGGTACGGCGCGGGCTGTTCGGGCCGCCGGCGTCGGTGAAGGCGTTGAACGGCGTGTCGTTCCGGCTCGCGGCCGGGCGCACGCTCGCGGTGGTCGGCGAGTCGGGGTCGGGCAAGTCGACGCTGGCGCGGCTGCTGACGATGATCGAACCGCCGACCGCCGGCCAACTGATCATCGACGGCGTCGATGTCGCGCACGCCGATCCCGCCGCTCGCAGGCAGATGCGGCGCGACGTGCAGATCGTGTTCCAGAACCCGTACGGGTCGCTCAATCCGCGCCAGCGCATCGGCCACGCGCTCGAGGAGCCGCTGCGGGTCAACACGAAACTGGCCACCGCCGAGCGCCGCGCAGCCGCGCATGAGATGCTGCGCAAGGTCGGCCTGCGGCCCGAGCACTACGACCGCTATCCGCACATGTTCTCCGGCGGGCAGCGCCAGCGGATCGCGATCGCGCGCGCGCTGATGCTGCGGCCGAAGATTCTGGTGCTCGACGAGCCCGTGTCCGCGCTCGACGTGTCGATCCGCGCGCAGATCCTCAACCTGCTGGCGCAGTTGCAGGACGAGTTCAGGCTCGCGTACGTGTTCGTGTCGCACGACCTGTCGGTGGTGCGCTACATCGCCGACGAGGTACTGGTGATGTATCTGGGTTGCACGGTCGAGTCGGGCACGCGCGACGAGATCTTCGGCGCACCGCGCCATCCGTACACGCAGGCGTTGTTGAGTGCCACGCCGATCGCCGACCCCGACGCGGTCAAGCGCCGCATCGTTCTGCAGGGCGAGATGCCGTCGCCGTTCGATCCCCCGGGCGGTTGCGTGTTCCATCCGCGCTGCCCGGTCGCGCTCGCGCTCTGCGCGCGCGCGACGCCGCCGACGGAAGGCGACGAACGCCACGCGGCGGCGTGCTGGGTCGCCAACGCACGATGACCGCGCGCTAGCCGCGCTCGATCGCGATTCGTCCGGACCCGTGCGCGAGCAGCGCCAGCAGTCCGCCGATGATGGCGATGTTCTTCATGAAGTTGATCTGCTGCCCCATCGCCTGCTCGGGCGGCACGGCCCAGAACGCGTGGAACACGAACGACGCGATGACGGTGAAGACGATCAGCGCCAGCGCCGCCCAGCGCACCTTGTAGCCGAGCACGAGCATCGCGCCGCCGGCCAGTTCGACCAGCAGCGCGACCCACACCAGCACCTCCGGCAGCGGCATGCCGAACGACTTCATGTAGCCGGCGGTCCCGGCGACGTTGGCGATCTTGCCGTAGCCCGACCACAGGAAAAGCAGCGCCAGCAGCACGCGCCCGAGTGCGTAGGCCCAGTCGAGCGAGGGCACGGATTTCGTGGACAAGGCATGGACGGCCATGGGGACACCTCCTGTTCGCGCGGCGCGGCCCGCGCCTTGGGCCGCGGGCCGAACTGTGCATGGACGCGGCGCCGCGCCTGCGGTTCCGCAGTTTCCCGTATCCAGGCGACCGCCGGGCGACGGTCGGCGGACTTTCAGCCGGTCCGCGCGTGCAGGTCGATCTGCTCCGCGCGCTGCGCCAGCGCGCCGAGGTCGGCGCGATCGAGCATCAGCGCCACGCTGACCCGGCTGAGCGCGTCGGGCGGCGGCACGCTCAGTTCGGCGGCCGCGGCGCCGGCGTCACGGCCGATGTCGAAGTCGAGGCGCAGCACCCGTTCGCGCAGCCGGCCGCGCAGACCGGGTTCGGCCTCACGCAGCCAATCGCGCGCGTCGAGCAGGTGCGCCGCCTCGGTCGTATCGGTGGCGACGTAGCGCAGCAGCGCGGCGCGCTCGAGCTCGCGCGCGGCCGCGTCCAGTTCACGCAGCGTGTCGGGCGGCAGCGCGGCGGCGTGCGCGGCGCCGGTCAGCGCCGCGCCGAGCACGAACAGCCAACGCTTGGGGAATTCCGGCATGGTGCCGCCGCGCAGCCCGTGCACCGATCAGGCGTGCTTCGCGTCCGGCAAGGCCAGTGACGGGTCCTTGCGGATCGCGTAGTCCTGCAGGTCCTGCATGTGCTGGACCGACTCGGCCTGCGCCACCGTCTCGTGCCCCTTGCGCGCGGCGCCGTATTCGGCCTGCGCGATCTGCGCCTGCTCGGTCTCGAGCGCGCTGGCCTGCGACCGCGTCAGCTTGCCCTGCCTGAACTCGTTGGCGATCCAGCGCTGCTGCTCGGCGTCGCGCGTCGAAGCCACGCGCAGGTGCATGCGGTCCAGCGCGGTGCCGGGTTGCCTGGCCGGATGTTTCTCGGCCCACGTGATCGCGCCGGCCAGGTCGTTCTCCGCCTGCCGCACGCGCACGGCGTCGGGGTTCGACGCGGCGAGCTGCTGCGCCTCGAGCCGGTAGACGTCGCTCGCGCGATGTTCGAGCAGCGCGGCGTTGTGCGCATCGATGCGCCCGCGCGCGACCTCGGCCGCGATGCGCGACTGCTCGGCGGCGTTGCGTTCGAGCAGCCGATCGATGCCGTGCGCCTGCGCCGCGGTGGCGGCCAGTGCGGCCGTGATGCCCAATGCGATCAATCCAGGTTTCATCGTCTGACTCCCTCAGTCGAGCCGGGTGCGCTCATTTGCCGACCGGGAAAACGAACGTTTCGTGCGTGGACTTGCCTTTGGCCACGGTG
Organism: Pseudomonadota bacterium; assembly: GCA_029778535.1. GTDB lineage: Bacteria > Pseudomonadota > Gammaproteobacteria > Burkholderiales > Burkholderiaceae_F > JAKOQB01. The sequence continues at coordinate 62,454 of JAKOQB010000156.1, forward strand.
AAGTCCTTCCGGTGCAGCGTGTGCTTCTCGTAGCTCACTGTCATCGAGTACTTGCCGGGCTCCAGGCGCACCAGCACGAACGGACCTTCGGCCTTGGTCTTGAAGATCTCCTTGCCGGCGTGGTCCATGATCCTGACGTCGGCGTAGGCGGTGAACTCGTCGTGTTTGGTGCCCTTTTCCTTCTGCACGATCTCGATCGCCAGCGGGTAGTTCTTCATGGCTTCCTCGAATGCCTTGGCCTGCCCTTCGCCTACGCCGCCGGTGACATACGCGATGCCTTCGTACTTCTTCTCCGCGGGCAGCGGCGCGGTTGCCGCCGGACTGGTGGCGGCGGTAGCCGCCGCCAGCGCGGCGGGCGCCAGCGTGAACGCCGCGCCGCCGGCGAGAAGGGAGGCGAACAGTACGGCGGCGGTGCGATACGAGTGGGTCGTCTTGGTCTTCATGGTGTCCTCATCGATCAGTGGTTGAGTAAGCGCGGTTTCAGCCGAGGTCGATCGGCACGAAGATCCGCTGGTCGTTGCGCTGGATCAGCAGCGCGACGTGTTTCGGGTGGCTGGCCAGCGCGTGACGAATCTGTTCGACACTGTTGACCGGCTTGCCGTTCAGCGACAGCACGACGTCGCCCGGCTCGATGCCGGCGCGCGCCGCCGCGCCGTCGGATTCCTCGACCATCAGCCCGTGGTCGGTCTGCGCTTCGCGCTTCTCGTTCGAAGTGAGCGGCCGGACCGCCAGGCCGAGCGAACCCGGCGAGCCGTCGGATGCGACCTGCTCGGTTCCGGATGCCGGCAGCGCGCCGAGCTTCACGTTGACTTCTCGGCTCGCCTTGTCGCGCCACACCGTCAGCTTGACCTCGTCGCCCGGCGCGGCCATGCCGATGCGGGTCGATATGTCGCTTGCGGTGTGAACCGTCTGGCCGTCGATCCGCGTGATCACGTCGCCCGGCTTCAGGTCCGCTTTGGCCGCGGCGCTGCCGCTCGAAACGCTGGAAATCAGCGCGCCGTCGGGTGACTTCAGTCCGAACGAATCGGCCAGCGACTGGTTCAGGTCCTGCAGCAGCACGCCCAGGCGCGCGTGCTCGACGTGGCCGTACTTGACGATCTGGTCCTTCACGTGCATCGCCACGTCGATCGGGATCGCGAACGCAAGCCCCTGGAAGCCGCCGCTGCGCGAGTAGATCTCCGCGTTGATGCCGATCACGCGGCCGCTGGCGTCGAACAGCGGTCCGCCCGAATTGCCCGGATTGACCGCGGCGTCGGTCTGGATGAACGGCACGTACGAATCGCCCGGCAGCGAGCGGCCCTTGGCGCTGACGATGCCCTGCGTGGCGCTTTCCTCGAAGCCGTACGGCGCGCCGATCGCGAGCACATAGTCGCCGACGTGCACCTGGTTCGGGTCGCCGAGCGCGACCACCGGCAGGTTCTTCGCGTCGATCTTAAGCACCGCGATGTCGGTGGCCGGGTCGGAGCCGAGCACCTTGGCGCGGTATTCACGCCGGTCCGACAGCTTGACCGTCACTTCCTTCGCGTCGCGCACGACGTGCGCGTTGGTCAGGATCAGGCCATCGGAGCTGATGATGAATCCCGAGCCCTGGCCGCGGAACGGCACCGCGCCGTGCGGCGGCGTGAAGCGCCAGCCCGGCAGGCCGCGGAAGAACTGAAAGAACGGATCGTTGGAAAAGTCGGGCATGTCGGCCGACGCGACCTTGCGCGTGCCTTCGACGGTCACGCCGACCACCGCCGGGCCGCGCTCCTGCACGATCGCGCGGTAGTTCGGCACCGTGCCCGAGGGCGCGGCCAGCGGCGGGATCGGCGCCGGCTGCGATTCGGCCGCGTTGGCGGCGGTCGTCACCGTGTCCGGGTGGTGAAACAGGTCCTTGATGCTCCACGCGCTCGCGCTGCCCGCGGCCAGCAGTCCCGCGGCGGCCAGCGCGGCGGCGATCGGTTTCATTTTCATTGCGGCTCCTAGTATTTGGTTCCGGCGCTGCGAATCGCTTCGCCTGACCGCCAATCTAGGAGCGCGCGATGAGCGGTTCGTTAGCGCTGAATTAGGCGAACGTTAAGATCGCCACGGTTAGATCGAGGCATGATGCGCGGCATGACGGACGGCAGCGAACAGGCGCTTCCCGTCGGCTTGACCGACGCCGACGCACGGGCGCGACTCGCGCGCGACGGGCCGAACGAAGTCGCGCAGCGCCGCGTCCATCCGGGGTTGCGGTTTGCAGCCAAGTTCTGGGGTCTGTCGGCCTGGATGCTCGAAGCGATCGCGCTGCTGTCGCTCGTGCTGCGCAAGTGGGACGACGTCTGGATCGCGCTCGCGCTGCTCGCGGTCAACGCCGTCATCGGCTTTCTTCAGGAGCAGCGTGCCTCGGTGGCGGTGGCCGCGCTGCGACAGCGCATGCAGGTGTCCGCGCGCGTGCGCCGCGGCGGCGCGTGGCGGGTGGTCGCGGCGCGCGAACTGGTGCGCGACGACGCCGTGCGCCTGCGCGCCGGCGACTTCGTTCCCGCCGACGTGCGCGTGCTCGACGGCACGCTGCGGGTCGACCAGTCCACGCTGACCGGGGAGTCGCGCGACATCGACAAAGCGATCGGCGACCCGGTGTACTCGGGCTCGATCGTGCGCGCCGGCGAAGCCACCGCCGTGGTCACCGCCACCGGCGCTGCGACGTACTACGGCCGCACGACGCAGCTCGTCGATGTCGCGCGGCCGAAGCTGCACGTCGAAGGGGTGGTCACCCGCGTCGTGCGCTGGCTGCTCGCGATCGTCGGCGCCCAGGCGCTCGTCGTGCTGTCCGGTTCGCTCGGCGCCGGCCCGCCATTGGCCGACACGTTGCCGCTGGCGCTGGTGCTGCTGATGAGCGCGGTGCCGGTCGCGCTGCCGGTGATGTTCACGGTGAGTATGGCGCTCGGCTCGGTCGAGCTGGCGCGGCGCGGCGTGCTGGTCACGCGGCTGTCGGCCGCCGAAGACGCGGCCAACATGGACCTGCTGTGCGCCGACAAGACCGGCACGTTGACGCAGAACCGGCTGTCGCTCGGCGGCGCGCTGCCGCAGGCGGGTTTCAGCGCGGACGACGTGATCCGCATCGGCGCGCTGGCGTCCGACGAGGCCGACCAGGATCCGATCGATCTCGCGTTCCTGAACGCCGCGCGCAAGCGCCGGTTGCTCGAGGCACCGCCGCGGAGGATCGCGTTCGAGCCGTTCTCGGCGCAGACGCGGCGCACCGGGGCGGTCATCGAAGAAGACGGCCGCCGCGTGCGCGTGCTCAAGGGCGCGCTGGCGACGATCGTCGATCTGTGCGCGGTCGACGCCGCGACCCGCGCGCAACTGCAGGCGAGCGCGGAAGAGCAGGCGCGCCGCGGCTACCGCGTGCTGGCCGTGGCGCGCGCCGCCGGCGATGCATCCCCGCAACTCGCGGGCTTGGCGCTGCTGCACGACCCGCCGCGCGCCGATTCGCGCGCGCTGATCGACGAGCTGCGGTCGCTCGGCGTCGGCGTCAAGATGCTGACCGGCGACGCGGCGCCGATCGCGCGCGAGGTCGCGCGCACGCTCGGCGTGACCGACTTCGCCGCCGAGGTGCTGCCCGAAGGCAAGTACGCGGTCGTAACGGAGCTGCAGCGGAAGGGCCACGTGGTCGGCATGACCGGCGACGGCGTCAACGACGCGCCCGCGCTGCGGCAGGCGGAGGTCGGCATCGCGGTGGTCGGCGCGACCGACGTGGCGCGCGCCGCCGCCAGCGTCGTGCTGACCGGTGAAGGGCTGGCGTGCATCGTCGATCTGGTCAAGGGCGGGCGCGCGATCTACCAGCGCGTGCTGACGTGGATCATCAACAAGGTCGGAACCGCGATCCTGAAGTCGGCCTTCGTGACGGTGCCCTTCGTCGCGACCGGCAAGCTGGTCATTTCCGCGCTCGGCATGGTGCTGCTGCTGTTGATGACCGACTTCGTCACGATCGCGCTGGCCACCGACCGCGTGCGCGCCTCGCCCGTGCCGGAGACGTGGAGGATCGGCCCGCAGATCGGCGTGGCGGCCGTGCTCGGCGTGCTGATGCTCGCCGAGGCGCTCGCGGTGCTCGCGTTCGGCTGGCACCGGTTCGGGCTCGACCTGCACGACGGGCTGCGCGAGGCCTTCGCGTTCCAGACGCTGCTCTTCTTCTCCCTCGCCTCCGTCGTTTCGGCGCGCGAGCGGCGCGTGTTCTGGTCTTCGCTTCCGAGCAGGGCGCTCGCCGCGGCGCTGGCCGCGGCCGCGGCCGGCGGCTTCGTGATCGGCGTCACCGGCCTCGGGCGTCTGGCACCGCTGCCGCCAGCCGCGTCGCTGCTCGCGGCAGCGGCGGCGCTTGCCGGCACGCTGCTCGTCAACGATCCGTTGAAGGCCGCGTTGCTGGCGCGCCTCGCGCGGCCGCGCGTGCGGCCCCGCTGAGGCTCGAGGCGAATTTCATCGCCCGGTTTCGCTGAGGCAAGACGTCGCGTGCGACCGGGCCGCGTGGCCCGTGCTCAGCGCGCGTCCGTGCTGCCCGGATCGATGGCTCGACGGGTCGCCAGACCGGCATACAGGACGGCGAGGAGGCCGGTCACGAAGATGCCGTCGAACGTGCCGGCGCCGCCGATCGACATGATCGGCGCGCCGAGCCCCTGAATCTTGCCGAGGTTGAGCAGATCGGCGCCGATCAGCGTGCCGAGGCTGCCGCTGATGTAGGCAAGCGGGGCCGCGTGACGCGGCGAGAGAAGCAGCGCGACGACCGCTGTCACCAGCGGCGGAACGAAGACCGGTATCGCGATTCCCAGGCCCGGCACGGGCTGCGCCAGCAGGTGGCATACGGTCGCGACGACCGCGATGCCGACCAGGCTCGCGCCAGCCAGGCGATTCTTCACGGTGAGATAGGCCGAGAGCGCGATCGGGATGACGGCGCCGCCGACGTTGACGGCCACGACGGTCGCTGGCCAGTCACGTACCACGGGAATCGCGTAATGGACGCCGAAGAAAGTGACTTCCGCCAGTGTCGAAATCTCGCGCGCGGGCAGCATCGCGATCGGGATGTTCATGTAGCTGCCGAGCAGCGACATCAGCATCAGCACGAAGAACGGTCGCGGCCCGATTCCCATGCTGGCCGACGCAAAGCTCAGAAGCCGGATCGCGACGGCGGCGACGGTAAGGACGAAGAGTCCCGCCAGCAGCAGCAGGAACGGCAATGCGACCGGGAAGTAGTGCAGGCCGAAGGGCGACATAGCGACCGATGATCGGGCGCCGCGGCAGATCTATCTCGAGGGTGGCGCTACGCACCTGACCCAGTGAACTGCAACGGCGCGCCGTATCACGTGCAATCAGCGAACTGTAGAGGATCCGGTCTGCCTCTTCAGCGGCCCTGGTGCCGCGTCGGGTCGCCGCAGGGATATTTCGCATACCAGTCCCGCCAGATGAGCCGGTAGACCGGGATCAGCAGATGCAGCCGGTTCAGCCCCGGAATGAAAGGCAGGAACAACAGGATCAGCAAGAAGATCGCCATGATCATTCCTGCAATCAGGTCGGCGGCCGCCGCGTTTGCGATGGCCGGAATCTGGTAGAGAAAGGCGTATGGCCAAAGCCACCACGCTCCCGGATAAGGTCCGGCAACGTGCGACATGCCCCATTGTCCGCCGCGCTCGTCGAAATGATCGGCGACCGCGCCGAAAATCTTGCCTCCCATGTAGAAGAGCGACCGCGTGTAGTCCGTATCGTAGGGCGCATGGTCGGGGTGGGTGTTCTGGTTCAGCGCACCTTCGAGCAACCCCGACTGCGCGAGCTTCAGCATGCCGTCCATCAGCACCGGAACCGGACCATAGTCACCCGCGGGGAGGGTCAGCTTTCCGTCCTTCGCCGTCGCCTTGTCGAGCGCCGCGCCATAGGCATCGGTCCACTTCTTCTGCCGGTCGGCCGAGGCGCTCTTGTAGGTGCTGAGCGCCGCGGCGATCTCCGGGTTCAGCATTCCCGCCTGTGCGAGCGGCTGCATGACGAGCACCTGCCGGAAATCGGTGGGATCGATCACTCCGACCCAGCAGGCCGGGCAGATCGGGCCGACGTGCTGGGCATTCCCGAAGTCATTCGTGTAAGGCGGGCCATAGGTCTGAAGACCCGACTGGCCGGTCAGGTAGGACAGCGTGCGCTCGGTGAAGGGGATCGGCGCCTTGGTGGCGACTTCCTTCATCGTCAGGGGCGCGATGCGCGGGAAGCCCCACACGGCGGCGAGTATCACGATTGTGGTTGCCATTCCGGCCAGAACGATCAGACCCTCGCGCACCATGTCGTAGGGCTTCATCGGGATGCGACGCATGTACTTGTCGGAAAGCTCGCTCATTCGTCATCCGCCCCGTTCATGATCCTGCCCTTGCCGCCTTCCACGATCGGATGAACCGGACCTTCGCGGCGAATGAGGATGAGATGGACCAGCGCGAAAAGGAGCACGATCGCGGCGAAGACCGCGACGTGCAGCGTGAGCACGTTGGCATAGTCCATCCAGTTCAGCCAGCCGAGGCCCAGCGCGATGAAGGCGTCCTTGCCCTGCTGGGCGTTCCATTGCGAATCCCAGTTCTGCTGCAGCAGCGTACCGCTGATGCCCGAAAAGACGCTTGCGGCGAAGATCAGCCCGCCGGTGATCCATGTGCGCCATCGCCCGTCGCGCCATGCCGCAGTGAAGAACTTGAACAGGATGTGCAGGACGACGGCGAAATAGAACATCTCGACGGACCAGTAATGCATCGCGTTGACGAACGCGCCCAAATTCGAGGTGTGCCGCCAGGTCGGTCCGAACACGGATAGCCACAGCCCGGTGAAGAAGAGCATGGCCAGTGCCGAAAGCGTCATCGTGCCGAAGAAGTACCCGAACGAGTTGATATAGGCCGGCATCCTCGTGGGAAAGGCATCCTCGAGCGTGAGGTTCCGGCGGAGGATGTCCTGGATTCGGCGGTCGATGCTCATTGCTCTACCCTTTGCGGCGTGAGTCCACATCCGCTTCCATCGCACGCGGTATCCGGAGCCAGGCGAAGAGGAAGAACACCGCGATCACGGCGATCCAGAACGCGATGTTCGGCCAAGCCAGGTTGAACCAGCCGAATTCGACGTGCGCAACGACCGGTTCAGACATGATCGCAAGACTCTCGAGTCCTTTCATGGCGACGTTCCTCTTCTGAATTGGCCCGTGGTCGGCTCGCAGGGCGAATAGCGCAGCGCATCGCGCCAATGTGCCCGGCGTCCGTGAAACCGGCCTGCGCGACCTCGAGCAGGCTCTCGGCAGTCAAAAGGCCCGGACGTGAACAGTTCATCCGGCCACGGCTTGGTAAAGGTGGTTCTCGCCTGAACTCGTGAATCCGGGTGTCGCTCGACGGGCCTAGGGCAACGCTGAACAAGGACCCGCAATGCGGGGCGAAGGTACATCGGTCTTCACCATGCGCAATCCACGACGTTTTCGAAGCGGAATTTGCTCGAGTTCTGCTCCGTTTGCGGTCCGCAGGCGGCGCTTCGGCGTGCTGCGGACGCACTTATGCCATCAATCGAGATCGCGCCAGGTACAGGTTAGCCAAGCCCAGCGCCAC
>JAKOQB010000157.1 GCA_029778535.1 Pseudomonadota bacterium
CCGCCGAGCTTCACGCCGGCCAGCGAGTTGGCCACGGCCATGCCGAGGTCGTTGTGGCAGTGCACCGACCAGATCGCCTTGTCGGAGTTGGGCACGCGCTCGCGCAGCTGGCGGATGAAGCTGCCGTACAGCTCGGGCACGGCATAACCCACCGTGTCGGGAACGTTGATGGTGGTCGCGCCTTCGGCGATCACGGCCTCGAGCACCCGGCACAGGAAGTCAGGGTCGGAGCGATAGCCGTCCTCGGGCGAGAACTCGATGTCGCCGCACAGGTTGCGCGCGAAGCGCACCGCCAGCTTCGCCTGCTCGAACACCTGGTCGGGCGTCATGCGCAGCTTCTTCTCCATGTGCAGCGCACTGGTGGCGATGAAGGTGTGGATGCGCGAGCGCGGCGCGCCGGCCAGCGCCTCGGCGGCGCGCGCGATGTCGCGGTCGTTGGCGCGCGCCAGCGAGCACACCGTCGACTCCTTGACGTGGCCGGCGATCGCCTTGACCGCCTCGAAGTCGCCGTTCGACGAAGCCGCGAAGCCGGCTTCGATGACGTCCACGCGCAGTCGCTCGAGCTGCCGCGCGATGCGCAGCTTCTCGTCCTTGGTCATCGACGCGCCGGGCGATTGCTCGCCATCGCGCAAGGTGGTGTCGAAGATGATGAGCTTGTCGGCCATGGTGTGCTCCTGCGGAAAAGACAAACGGCCCGAAGCGGGATGCATTCGGGCCGTGAGATCGGAAGACGAACAGACGTGAGCGATCAGCGAGCCCTTTGAACTCCTAGAAGAAGCGCTAGCGTGATCGCGGTCGGGAACGTCATGGGCGCGCAGTCTAGCACGGGCTTTTCAGCGGTGCAGGCCTTCCTCGTCGGGCTCGTCGGTCGAGGTGGCGATCACGCTGACCGGCTTGCCCTTGGCCTTGCGGTAGGCGTACATCGCATAGCCCGACAGGCCGTAGACCACGAAGAGCGCGAACAGCACCGTGGGCGGGTGGTAGGCCACCAGCGCGAACGCGAGCGCGATCGCGACGATCACGATGAAGGGCACGGTGCGCTTGAAGCTGATGTCCTTGAAGCTGTAGAAGGGCACGTTGGTCACCATCGTCAGCCCGGCGAACAAGGTGAAGCCCATCGCCGTCCAGCCCAGCCACGGCCCCTCGCGGAAGCCCTGGTAGCCGCTGTCGTCCATCAGCCAGATGAAGCCCATCACCAGCGCGGCGGCGGCCGGGCTCGGCAGGCCCTGGAAGAAGCGCTTGTCGACCACGCCGACGTTGACGTTGAAGCGCGCCAGCCGCAGCGCGGCCGAGGCGCAGTAGACGAAGGCGGCGATCCAGCCCAGCTTGCCCATGCCCTTGAGCGCCCACTCGTAGACGATCAGCGCCGGCGCCGCGCCGAAGGAGACCATGTCCGAGAGGCTGTCCATCTGCTCGCCGAAGGCGCTCTGCGTGTTCGTCATGCGCGCCACGCGGCCGTCCAGGCTGTCGAGCACCATGGCGCAGAACACGCCGATCGCCGCCTGCTCGAAACGCTGGTTCATCGCCATCACGATGGCGTAGAAGCCGCCGAACAGCGCCGCCAGCGTGAAGAGGTTGGGCAGGATGTAGATGCCCTTGCGGCGCGGCCGCGGCGCCAGGTCGACGTCGTCGCCGAGGTCGGGTGCTTCGTTCATGGGCGCGAGGATACCCCAGGGACATGCAAAGAAAAGGGCCGCGCGGTTGCCCGCGCGGCCCGGCGGCAGACACGCAGTCGGATCAGTTGCGCGACTGGTCGACCAGGCGGTTCTTCTTGATCCACGGCATCATCGCGCGCAGCTTCTCGCCCACGACCTCGATGCTGTGCTCGGCGGTCAGGCGGCGGCGCGACTGCAGCGTCGGCGCGCCGGCGCGGTTCTCGAGGATGAAGCTCTTGGCGTACTCGCCGGTCTGGATGTCCTTGAGCACCTGCTTCATGACCTTCTTCGTCTCCTCGGTGACGACGCGCGGGCCGGTCACGTACTCGCCGTATTCGGCGTTGTTGGAGATCGAGTAGTTCATGTTGGCGATGCCGCCCTCGTAGATGAGGTCGACGATCAGCTTGAGCTCGTGCAGGCACTCGAAGTAGGCCATCTCGGGCGCGTAGCCGGCTTCCACCAGCGTCTCGTAGCCGGCCTTGATCAGCTCGACGGTGCCGCCGCAGAGCACGGCCTGCTCGCCGAACAGGTCGGTCTCGGTCTCCTCGCGGAAGTTGGTCTCGATGATGCCGGCCTTGCCGCCGCCGTTGGCCACGGCGTAG
>JAKOQB010000158.1 GCA_029778535.1 Pseudomonadota bacterium
GCGCCTGGATGTCGCGGAAGCGGATCTTCTCGTCCTCGCGATGCAGCGCCAGGTGCTTGTGGTCGACGCCGGTGATCTTGCCGAGCGCATCCCACGCCTTGACCGCGACGTGGCCGTTGGTCTCCGGCGCCAGCATCAGGATCACCTCGGCGGCGTCGATGTCGGTCTCGATCCTCGCCAGCCCCTTGGTCGCGCCTTCCTCGGCGACAACGCCATTGAGGTCCTTCAGCGCCTGCACCTCGTCCTGCGTGTTCCACGCGATGCCCTTGCCGCCGTTGCCGACCTTGGTCATCAGCGGACCGAGCGCGGTGAAGCGCTTGTACGTGTTCGGGTAGTCGCGCTCGACCACCGACATCTGCGGCCCGGTCTTGCCGGGGATGAGATCGACCTCGCCCTTCATCCAGTCCTTGACATCGATCGGCTGCGCCAGCTCGCTCGGCGTGTCGTGCATCGTCGGCGTCAGCACCAGGTCCTTCTCCACGCCCAGATGGCCGACGCAGACCTCGGAGAACTTCTTCGCGATGCCCTTGAAGATTTCCCAGTCGCTTCTGGCCTGCCACGCCGGATCGACCGCGGTCGACAGCGGGTGGATGAACGGGTGCATGTCCGACGTGTTCAGATCGTTCTTCTCGTACCACGTCGCGGTCGGCAGCACGATGTCCGAGTACAGGCACGTCGTGCTCATGCGGAAGTCGATCGTCACCAGCAGGTCGAGCTTGCCCCGCGGCCCCTCGTTGTGCCACTTCACGTCGACCGGCTTGACCCCGCCTTCGGTGCCGAGGTCCTTGCCCATCATGCCGTGGCTGGTGCCGAGCAGGTGCTTGAGAAAGTACTCGTGGCCCTTGCCCGACGAGCCGAGCAGGTTCGAACGCCACACGAACAGGTTGCGCGGCCAGTTGGCCGGATTGTCGGGGTCGAGGCACGCGAGCTTCAGCGTGCCGTCCTTGAGCCGCTGGACCGCGAAGTCCTTCGGCTCCGTACCGGCCGCGGCCGCCTGCTTGCACACCTGCAGCGGATTGGTCTGCAGTTGCGGCGCCGACGGCAGCCAGCCCATGCGCTCGGAACGCGCGTTGAAGTCGATGAACGTGCCGCGGAACTTGTCCTTGTCCGCCAGCGGCGACAGGATCTCGTCGATGCCGAGCTTCTCGTAGCGCCACTGGTCGCTGTGCGCGTAGAAGAAGCTGGTCGAGTTCTGCTGCCGCGGCGGGCGGCCCCAGTCGAGCGCGAACGCGAGCGGCGTCCAGCCGGTCTGCGGCCGCAGCTTCTCCTGGCCGACGTAGTGCGCCCAGCCGCCCCCGCTTTGCCCGATGCAGCCGCACAGCATCAGCAGGTTGATGACCGAGCGGTAGTTCATGTCCGAGTGGTACCAGTGATTCATCGCGGCGCCGATGATCACCATCGACTTGCCCTGGGTCCTGGCGGCGTTCTCGGCGAACTCGCGCGCGATCTTGGCCACCACATGGCGATCGACGCCGGTGATCTTCTCCTGCCACGCCGGCGTGTACGGCGCGTTGTCGTCGTAGTTGCGCGCAAGGTTGTCGCCGCCCAGGCCTCGGTCGATGCCGTAGTTGGCGACCATCAGGTCGTAGACGGTCGCGACCAGCATCTCTTCGCCATTGAGCGTCAGCTTGCGCGCGGGCACGTTGCGCACCAGCACGTCCTTGAACGCGTTGGCGGTGAAGTGCTCGTTCTGCACGCCGCCGAAGTACGGGAACGCGACTGCTGCCACCTGGTCGTGCTTGCCGAGCAGCGATAGCGCGAGCTTCAGCTGCGCGCCGGTGCGCGCATCGCGCTCTTCGAGGTTCCACTTGCCGGCGTTTTCACCCTGTTCGCCCCAGCGAAAGCCGATCGAGCCGTTCGGCAGCACGATCTGGCCGTTCGCCTCGTCGACGGCGACCGTCTTCCACTCCGGGTTGTTGGCCTGCGCGAGCTTGTCGGCGAAATCTGACGCGCGGACATAGCGATCGGCGACATAGGCATCGCCGCGCTTCTTCAGCAGCACCAGCAACGGCAGGTCGGTGTACTGGCGCGCGTAGGCGTCGAAGTACGGCACCTGCCTGTCGACGTGGAACTCCTTCAGGATCACGTGCCCCATCGCCATGCCGAGCGCGGCGTCGGTGCCCTGCTTCGGGTGCAGCCACTCGTCGGAGAGCTTCGCGACCTCGGAGTAGTCGGGCGTGACCGCGACCGTCTTCGCGCCCTTGTAGCGCACTTCGGTGAAGAAGTGCGCGTCGGGCGTGCGCGTCTGCGGCACGTTGCTGCCCCACGCGATGATGTAGGTCGAGTTGTACCAGTCGGCCGACTCCGGGACGTCGGTCTGCTCGCCCCAGATCTGCGGGCTGGACGGCGGCAGGTCGCAGTACCAGTCGTAGAAGCTCATGCACACGCCGCCGATCAGCGACAGATAACGCGAGCCGGCCGCGTAGCTCACCATCGACATCGCCGGGATCGGGGAGAAACCGACCACGCGATCCGGGCCGTGCGTCTTGATCGTGTAGGTGTTGGCGGCGGCGATGATCTCGTTGACCTCGTCCCACGAGCTGCGGATGAAGCCGCCCAGCCCGCGCTTGCTCTGGTACTCGCGCCGCTTGGCATCGTCCTCGACGATCGACGTCCACGCGGCGACCGGGTCCTTGCCGCTCTTGCGCGCCTCGCGCCACAGCCGGATCAGCCGCCCGCGCACCATCGGGTACTTCACGCGGTTGGCCGAATACAGGTACCACGAGTAGCTCGCGCCGCGTGCGCAGCCGCGCGGTTCGTGGTTCGGCATGTCGGGACGCGTGCGCGGATAGTCGGTCTGCTGCGTCTCCCACGTGACGATGCCGCCCTTCACGTAGATCTTCCACGAGCACGATCCGGTGCAGTTGGTGCCGTGCGTGGAGCGCACGATCTTGTCGTGCTGCCAGCGCTTGCGGTACCCGTCCTCCCAGCGCCGGTCTTCCTGCGTGACCACGCCGTGCCCGTCGGCGAACGGCTGGCGCTCCTTCGTGAAGAACAGCATGCGGTCGAGGAAGTGACTCATCTGGAACTCCCGTTGCTCGTTGTTCGTTGTCCGTCCTCCGTTGCCCGTCTTCCGCTGTCGCGATTCCGGTCCGCCTCAGGCGGCGCACGAAATCGAGCAACGAACAACGAGCAACGAGCAACGGATTCAAGGGTTCTTCACGTACGCATTGGCGCGTAGATAGAACCACCAGTTCAGCACCAGGCACAGCGCGTAGAACACCGCGAAGCCGTACATCGCGATGTGCGGTGTGCCGGCCTTGATCTGGTTGCCGATTACGATCGGCGCCACGAACGCGCCGTACGCCGCGATCGCGGAGGTCCAGCCCAGCACCGGCCCGGCCTGGGTGCGATCGAAGACTACTCCGATCGTGCGGAAGGTGGAGCCGTTGCCGATGCCGCTGGCGGCGAACAGCACGATGAACAGGGCGAGGAACAGCGGGAAGAATTGCTCCGGCGTGGCCGAGCTGTACGCCTGCATCATCACGTAGCCGACCGCGATCGATGCCGCCACCATCACCGCGGATATCACCTGCGTGACGATCGAGCCGCCGACCTTGTCGGCGATCCAGCCGCCGACCGGGCGAATCGCCGCGCCGACGAAGGGGCCGATCCACGCATAGGCGAGCACCGCCGGCGCGTTCGGGTTGACCTTCGTGTGCGTCATCACGCCGTCGGGGCCCGGCAGGTGGCTGACGCCGAAGATCACCTTCATTGCCAGCGGCAACGCCATCGAGAAGCCGATGAACGAGCCGAAGGTCACGATGTAAAGGGCCGTCATCGACCAGGTGTGCTTGTCGCGGAAGATCGCGAACTGCTTGGCCACGCCTTCCTTCATCGGCCCGAACGCCGCCATCTTCATCACCAGCAGCGCCAGCGTCACGTCGAGCGGGATCGCGATCCACATGTTCAGCAGCCCGAGCCCCGTCGGCGGCGGCAGGTAGATGTACAGGATCAGGATCGAGGGCACGAACGCCAGCGTGTACAGCCACGTGATCTTCAGGAACGCCGCGATCGTGCCGCCGATCGCGGGCGACACCGTCAGCAGGTTGTTCATGCCGAACCAGCACAGCGCGGCGAGCGGCACCAGCGACAGCACCCAGGCGAAGCCCGCGTTCTGGATCCACGTCGGCGTGCCGGCCGGAATCCGGCCGAAGATCCAGCCGCTGTCCTTCAGCAGGATCTCGGGCGCGCCGCCGAACGCGCCGAAGATGCCCACCGTCATCACCAGCGGAATCACGATCTGCATCGTGGTGACGCCGAAGTTGCCGATGCCGGCGTTGATGCCGAGCGCGGTGCCCTGCAGCCGCTTCGGAAAGAAGGTGCTGATGTTCGACATCGAACTGGCGAAGTTGCCGCCGCCCACGCCCGACCACAGCGCCATCAACTGGAACGCCCACAGCGGCCAGTCCTTGTGCTGCAGGACGATGCCGGTGCCGATCGCGGGCGCGAGCAGCATCGCGGTCGTCAGGAAGATCGTGTTGCGCCCGCCGGCCAGCCGGATAAAGAACGATGCCGGAATGCGCATCGTCGCGCCGGCGATGCCGGCGATGGCGGTCAGCGTGAACAGTTCGGCTTCCGAGAACGGGAAGCCGAGGTTGTACATCTGCACCGCGATGATGCCCCACATGCCCCACACCGCGAACGCGCACAGCAGCGCCGGCACCGACAGCGCAAGGTTGCGGTACGCGATCCTCTTCCCGGTGGTGTTCCAGAAGGCTTCGTCCTCGGGCCGCCAGTCGACCACGTCGACCGACGATGTGGGTTTCGGCACCGCCGCTCCGGGTTGCGCCACGCTCATCGTGTTCTCCCTCTCGATATTGCTGGTTTCAGTGGCCGGCCGGCTGCGTCGTATGGCCGGACACGACGTCGACCGTCCGCACTTCGGTCCGGTACATCCAGATCAGCGACACCCACACCACGCCGTACATCAGCATGAAGGCGGTCGAGCGCACGCCGGTCAGGTCCAGCAGCGCGCCGAACATGATCGGCAGGACGAAGCCGCCGAGCCCGCCGGCAAGCCCGACGACCCCCGAGATCGTGCCGATGTTGGCCGGGAAATCGTCCGAGATGTACTTGAAGACCGACGCCTTGCCGAACGCCCACGCCACGCCGAGCGCCGCCATCAGCGCCGTGAACGTCCATACGTTGTGCGCCAGCGTGAAGGTGACGGGTCCGTTGAGCGTCGTCACCGTGTAGCTGGTGGCGGGATAGGAGAGCAGGAACAGGCAGATCCAGCTCACCCACATCACCCACCAGGTGACCTTGTGCGCGCCCCATTTGTCGCTCATCCAGCCGCCGATGGCGCGCAGCACGCCGCCAGGCAGCGAGAAGCACGCCGCCAGCAGCGCCGCGACCCGGATATCGAGACCGAACTCGCCGACGTAGTAGTTGACCATCCACAGCGACAGCGCGACGTAGCCGCCGAAGACGATCGAGTAATACTGGCAGTACTTCCACACGCGCGGGTCCGACAACACGGCGAGTTGCCGTCGGTACGTGATGTGCGACTCGATCTGGTGCTTCGGGTCCTGGTGCGAGAAGAACCAGAACGCGATCGCCATGATCAGCATCGACACCGAGTACACTTGCGGCACCACGGTCCAGCCGTAGGCGACGACCAGCGCCGGCGCCACGAACTTGGTGACCGCCGCGCCCGAGTTGCCGGCGCCGAAGACGCCCATCGCGAGGCCCTGCTGCCGGCGCTCGAACCAGCGCGCCACGTACGGCGTGCCGACCGAGAACGATCCGCCGGCGAGTCCGACGAACAGGCCCAGCGCGAGGAAGTGCCAGTATTCGGTCGCGTACGAGATCAGCCAGATCGGAATCACCGTCGACAGCATCAGCAGGAAGAACACGATGCGGCCGCCGTACTTGTCGGTCCACATGCCGAGCGGCACGCGGATCAGCGAGCCGGTCAGGACCGGCGTGGCGGTCAGCAGGCCGAACTGCGTGGCGTTCAGCGCGAGCGTCTTCTTGATCGGCACGCCGATCACCGCAAACATCATCCAGACCGCGAAGCAGACGGTGAAGGCGAGGGTGCTGGAAATCAGCACCGACCATTGCTTCGACTTCAGCGATGCGGCAGCAGCGGCAGGGGCGGAGGCGGCAACGTTGGCCATGGCGGGTTCCGGAGCGGAAAGGAAAATGCGAAACGACTGAGAAGCATCGGCAACAGTGCGCAGCATTGCCTGCCGGTCGCGGCGATCGATGATTCAGGTCAAAATGCGCGGTGGAGCACTTCGTCCGATATCAAGCGTGTACCTAAACGGGGGTAGAACGCGATGAGCGCCGCTATCGCCATGGAAGTAGCTGCGACCCGGCGGACCGGCCCCGGGGTGCGGCGATCGCGAGGTGGCGCATGAGCGTCTGGGGCCGATCGACCCTGCTGCGCGTCAGCACCGTGCTCGGCGTGATCGCGCTGTTGGCGATCGGTGTGGTGATCACGGCAGCCGTGTTCACCGAGCGCTCGGCCGGCAAGGGGGCGGCGATCAACGTCGCCGGTTCGCTGCGCATGCAGTCGTACCTGCTTGCCACCCGCGTGGCCGCGCTCGACGTGGCGCCGGCGGAGCGCGAGCGGCTGATCCGCGCCGAGGCGGCGGAGTTTGAAAAGCGCATGCAGAACCCGCAGCTTCTGGCGGCGCTGCCCGGCGCGGGCGAAGGCGGCGGCAATCTGGCGCGCGCGCACCAGCGCATCGCGGCGCAGTGGCGCGACGAGATCAAGCCGCTGGCGTTGCGCGCGGCCACCGACGATGCGGCGCGCGCCGCGCTGCTGACGCGCATCCACCCGTTCGTCGCCGGCATCGACGGCTTCGTGCTGCAGCTGGAGAGCGATCTGGAATCGCGTATCCACGGCCTGCAGGTCGCGTTGGGAGCCGCGCTGTTCGTCACGCTGGTGCTGGTGATCAGCGCGGTGTTCCTGCTCGACGTGCAGGTATTCCAGCCGGTGCGCGACCTCGTGCGCTGCGCGCAGGCGGTGCGCCGCGGCGACTTCGGTGCGCGCGCCGAACTGACCGGGCCCGACGAACTGGGCCAGCTCGGCGCCGATTTCAACCACATGATCGAAGAGCTGGGGCGCCTGTACGGGTCGCTCGAATCGCAGATCGCGGCCAAGACCGCCGACCTGGAGGAGAAGAACCGCTCGCTCGAGTTGCTGTACGAGACCACGCGCGAGCTGGCGCATCCGCCGCTGCGCCGGGACGCGCTGCAGCGCGTGGCCGACAGCGTGCGGCGGGTGCTGGGCGTCGAAGGCGCGGTGATCTGCGCGCGCGATGCCGGCACGCGCGGCGGCTTTCCGCTCGCGCACGCCGAGGCCGTGCCGGGGCGCACCTGCGACCTCGTCCGCTGCGAAGGCTGCGACGACGGCACGAAGATCGTCTGGCACAGCGCCGACAGCGACAGCGGTCCGGCGCGCATCGTGTCGATCCCGCTGCTCGACGGCGAGCGCAGCTTCGGCGTGATGCCGCTGACGGTGGTGGCCGGGCAGCAACTGACGCCGGCGCAGCTCGAGCTGGCGCAGGTCGTCGGCCGCCACGTTGGCGCGGCGCTGGCGGCCGAGGAGGGCCGCGACGAGCACCGGCGGCTGGCGCTGTTCGAGGAGCGCTCGGCGATCGCGCGCGAGCTGCACGACTCGATCGCGCAGTCGCTGTCGTACGCGAAGATCCAGCTCGCGCGGCTGTCGGCGCTGTTCGCTAACGGAGCGCCGGGCCCCGAGGCACGCGACGTGGTCGACGAGCTGCGCGCCGGCGTGTCGACCGCGTACCAGCAGTTGCGCGAGCTGCTGACGACGTTCCGGCTGCAACTGTCGGGCAAGGGCCTGCGTGGCGCGCTGGCCCAGGTGGTCGACGACCTGCGCGCGCGCGCGCAGATGGACTTGGAGCTGCGCGACGAACTGGTCGGCGTCGAGCTGTCGGCCAACGAGCAGATCCACGTGCTGCAGATCGTGCGCGAGGCGCTCGCCAACATCGAGCATCACGCGCACGCGGCCCACGCCTGGGTGCGGGTGGCGCGGCGCGCCGACGAAGAGGCCGCGATCGAGGTTGCGATCGAGGACGACGGCGTCGGCATCGGCGCGGCGACTTCGCCGCGGCATCACTTCGGCCTGTCGATCATGCGCGATCGCGCGCGCGCCCTGGGCGGCACGATCGAGATCGGCGCGCGAAAGCCTTCCGGCACGCTGGTGCGGCTGCGCTTCGTGCCCGTCGCCGCGCTGGCGCCGGAGCGCGCCCAGGCCGGCGCGGGCATCCGCTCCGAGGTGATGGCGCAATGACCGCTGCCGCGCCATCCAGCCAGACCGTGCTGGTGGTCGACGACCACCCGATGTTCCGCAAGGGCGTTCGGCAACTGCTGACGATGGCCGAGGGCATCGAGGTCGTCGGCGAAGCGGGCAACCGCGCCGAGGCGCTGGACCTCGCGCGCCGGTTCGAGCCCGACCTGATCCTGCTCGACCTGAACCTGAAGGGCGAAAGCGGTCTCGACATCCTGACCGCGCTGAAGGAAGAGGACCCGTCGCGGCGGGTGGTGATGCTGACCGTGTCCGATGCGCCGGACGACCTGATCGGCGCGATCCGCGCCGGCGCCGATGGCTACCTGTTGAAGGACATGGAGCCGGAGGATCTGCTGGCGCGCGTGCGTGAGGCGCTGTCTGGCTCGACCGTCATCGGCGAGGCGCTTGCCGCGCGGCTGGCGACCGCGCTGCGCCAGGAAGCGCGCGATTCGACCCGCGCCGCGGCGCGCGAGCTGAAAGACCTCACCGACCGCGAGCGCGCGGTGCTGCGCTGTATCGCGGAGGGGCAGAGCAACAAGCTGATCGCGCGCGCGCTTTCCATCACGGAAGGCACGGTCAAGGTGCACGTGAAGCACGTGCTGAAGAAACTCGGCTTCCGCTCGCGAGTCGAAGCAGCTGTATGGGCCACTGAAAGCGGAATGCGGCGTGAGTAATGCGCGGGCGGCCGCGCGCGACTATCGGCCCGTCGGGCGGTCTCGGCACGCGGGAGCGGCGCTTCCCACGTGGCACTCACCGCTGCCGAGTGCTGAATTGCGTTTTGCCGCATCTTTTTGCACGATTGTGGCGGGACGCTTGCTTGTCATCATGGATGCGCGGCCCTCGCTTCGGTTGAACGGGTCGGGGCGCGGGCGCAACTCAGCGCAGGTGCAGTGCGGTCCAGGCGAGCAGCGTTCCGACGGGAGGATCAAATGAGCGTTCCTGCGACAGTCCCGGTGCCGGTCAAGCCGGCGATCTCGATCGCCGGGTTCAAGGACGTCTATCAGGTGCCGCGCGTCGAGGAGGCGCTCGCGGACCTGCAGGAACTCGGAGGCAACGCCAACGAGGCGCTGCGCGCCACCTACATGAAGATGATCAAGTCCGGCGGCCAGCGTTTCACCGTCAAGCCCTCCGCGCTGCCGGACATCGATGCGCTGATCGACGAGCTGCCCAACTTCGAGGAACCGCTGGAAGACGTGCGGCGCCAGCTCGCCCTGTGCCTGTCGAGCGACGATCCGCTGGGGCTCGAGCCGATCCTGCTGCTCGGCGACCCCGGCATCGGCAAGACGCACTTCGCGCGCCGGCTCGCGAAGCTGCTCGGCACCGGCTACAACTTCGTCGGCATGAGCTCGCTGACCGCGGGTTGGATCCTGTCGGGCGCATCGGCGCAGTGGAAAAACGCCAAGCCCGGCAAGGTGTTCGACGCGCTGGTCAACGGCGATTACGCCAACCCGGTGATCGTGATCGACGAGATCGACAAGGCCGGCGGCGACCAGCAGTACGATCCGCTCGGGAGTCTGTACACGCTGCTCGAGCACGACACTGCGCGCGAATTCATCGACGAGTTCGCCGAGGTGCCGATCGACGCGTCGGACGTGGTCTGGATCGCCACCGCCAACAACATGCACGCGATTCCGGAGCCGATCCTGAATCGCGTCAACGTCTACGAGATCGAGGCGCCGGACGAGGAGGGCGCGCGCCGCATCGCCGCCGGCATCTACCGGGAACTGCGCGACGAGCACGCCTGGGGCCGGCAGTTTCCGGAAACGCTCGCCGCCGACGCGCTCGACCGCCTGGCGAAACTGAAGCCGCGCGAGATGCGCCGCGTGATGCTGACCGCGTTCGGCAACGCCAAGCTCGCCGGCCGCAACGAGGTGCTGCTGGCCGATATCACCGAGGATCGGATCGCCCGGAAGCCGCGGATCGGGTTCTGAATTCGTGATCCGTGATCGGTGATCCGTGATCCGTGATCCGTGATCGGTGATCCGTGATCCGTGATCCGTGATCCGTTGCTCGCAATCCGCAATCCGCAATCCGCAATCCGCGATCCTGACTCCTGAATCCTATTTCTTTCGCTCGGCGGCGACGCGCTTGAACACCTGCCCCCAGATCGGGTGACCGGCTTCGGCGTCGGTGAGCGCGAATTTGTCGTCGGCGGCGAAGGCGGCGCGGAAGTCCTGCGCGCACTCGTCGAGACGGTTGAACGCGCAGGCGATAAAGGCGAGGTATTTGTACGCGGTCGCCACGTCCTGCTTGTCGGCCAGTCCGCCTTTCAGTGCCGTCTGGAGCGACTGCTCGGCGCGGTCGAAGGCCGCCTGTTCGTACAGCGACAGTCCCATGATCAGCGCGCGCTCGGCCGGCCGCTGATACAGCGCGGCCACGCTCGCGGTCGCCGGCGGCGGCGGCGCTGGCGGCGGGGTCACGCAACCGGTCAACGTGGCTGCCAGCAGCAGCACGATGGCCCAGGCGCGCATCATTTGAACGTGTGCTGAATCTTGCTCGGGCGGGCCGGATCGACATCGATCCGCGCGCTGACCGCCTTGCCGCTCGCGTCGCGGATCTCGATCGTGTGACGCCCCTCGGGCAGTTGCAGTTCCTTCAGCGGCGGCGCCACGCCGACGGGGCGGTTGTCGACGAACACCTCGCCCCACGGTGCGATCTCCAGCAGCACGACGCCGACGCCGGCGCGTTCGCGCCCGTCGCTGACCGCGACGGCGGCGGGCGAGCGGTCGGGTGCCTGGCGCTGTGCGAGCGTGGCGATCAGCACGCCGATCACGATGCCGGACACCAGCGCGATCGCCGCCACGACCGGTATCCGCTGCTCGCGCAGCCAGCGGCCGGCGCGCATGCCGGCCTCGCGCAACGTGTTCGGCGCGGAGGCCGGCGCTTCCACCGGCGGCAGCGTCGCGCGCGGCAGTGTCGCGGGCGGGGGCGGTTCGGCCGCGGCGGGAGCGGGCGGCGCGGCCAGAGGAATGCCGATCGTCGCGGGCGCCACATTGTGCGTGCGTTCGTTCCAGATGAACGCGGTCAGCGCGTCGCGCAGGTCGGCGGCGCTGCGGTGCGCACGCTGCGGGTCGGCGGCGAGCGCATCGTCGATCAGATCCGCGAGTTCGGGCGGTGTGTCGAGCCGCAGCGACCGCAGCGGCACCGGGTCGCTTCCGCGCGTGCCGTGCGTATCGGGCGAGCGGCCGGTCAGCATCATGTAGACGAGCGCGGCGACCGCGCGCACGTCGCGCCGGCGCACCTCGTCGCGCACGTCGTCAAAATAGGGCAGCACGCGCTCGGTGCGCGCCAGCGCATCCTCGCCAGTCTCGCCGCCGTCGACCCAGCCGCCGAAACCTTCGACCTTGGGCGCGCCGTCGGACTCGTGCAGGATCACGTGCTCCGGTCCGAGATGGCCGTGCGCGACGTTTTGCAGGTGCGCGTACTCGATCGCGTCGGCGATGCGCGCGGCGACGCTCGCGGCGTGCACGAACTCCGGGCGCCAGCCGCTCGCGATCAGTTCATGCAGCCGCCGCCCGGGAACGCGCTCGATCGCCAGGAAGCCGATGCTGCGCATCCGGCCGGCCTCGAACACGGTCACGATGTGCGGGTGATGCAACTTGCCGGCCGCCTGCGCCTGCCGCACGAACGCCTGCTCGACCGGCGCGATCTGCGCGTCGCGCCCCGGCGCGCTGTCGCTCGGCAGCGGCAGTTGCACCGCCTTGATGATCACCTCGCGATGCAGGACCGGGTCCATCGCGAAGTACGACACGCTGATGCGATCGCGCTTCAGCTCGCGCAGCAACGCGTAGCGGCCGATGTTGCGCAGGTTGGGGGGGAGCGAGTCAGGCATGGGCGGTTGCGCCGGCGAGGGTAGCGTACGCGCGTCGGCGCCTCAATCCGGCCGAACGAATGGGGCGCGGTCCCCCAAACGGGTGTCGGTCTGCGTCGCGGCGGCCGTCCCGGTCAGAAGCGGTGCTGCAGCGTGACGGTCTGGCCCGGTTTCACCTCGACGCGCGCCGAATACGCGGGCGCGGCGGTGTTGCGGATCTCGATTGCATAAGAGCCCGGCGCGAGCGTCAGCTTCGACAGCGGCGGCGATACGCCGCGCGAGGCGCCGTTGACGAACACCTCGCCCCACGGCGAAATCGCCAGCGCGATCGTTCCGTCGGGTGGCGGCGCGGCCGGCGCGGGCGCCGCCGCGGGCGCGGCCTTGCGTTCGCCCGGCGCGCG
The DNA here is from genome assembly GCA_029778535.1 of Pseudomonadota bacterium. Lineage (GTDB taxonomy): Bacteria > Pseudomonadota > Gammaproteobacteria > Burkholderiales > Burkholderiaceae_F > JAKOQB01. The sequence continues at coordinate 12,479 of JAKOQB010000158.1, forward strand.
CGCGGCATGGTTTCCGTTCGCACCTGTTGCGGCTGCGGTCCCACTGGGCGCCGGTTCCGCGACGGGCGGCGCCGGCGGCGTTGCCACGCGCGGCGGCGGTACCGGGGCGGGTATCGGTGCCGGTTCCGGCCACAGGTACCACGCGCCGAGCGCCACGCCGATCACCACGCCGGTCACCGTGCCGGCGACCCACTTGCTGCGCTCGACCAAGTGCGCGGTTCGCGTCTGCGGCCGCGGCGGATCGCCGGCGAATTCGCGCTGCCCGGCGAACGCGGCCAGATCGTTGCGCAGGTCGCCGGCGGTCTGGTAGCGATCGTTCGGCGACTTGGCCATCGCGCGCCGGACGATCTGCACCAGTTCTGGCGGCGCGTCGGCGCGCAGCGAGGCGAGCGGCGCCGGATCGCACTTGATCACCGCGGCGATCGTGTCCTCGATCGTCTTGCCGTCGAATGCGCGCTGGCCGCCGACCAACTCGTACAGGATGGTGCCGGCGGAGAACACGTCGCTCCTCGCGTCGAGCGGCTTGCCGAGCGCCTGCTCCGGCGACATGTAGTTGGGTGTGCCGACCAACTGGCGGCGGTTGGACGGATCGAGATCCGAGCGCGCGGCCAGCGCGACGCCGAAGTCGAGGATCTTCGGCTTCAGGTCGCGCGTAAGGAAGATGTTGCTCGGCTTGATGTCGCGGTGGATCAGCCCGCGCTTGTGGGCGTAGTGCAGCGCGTCGGCCACGCGCGCGATCAGCGCGGCGGCCTGGCGATAGGTGAGCGGCGGGCCGACCGCCAGGTGTTCGTGCAGGTCGCGGCCGTGCAGCCGTTCCATCGCCATGTACGCGATCGCGTCGGTCTTGCCGGCGTCGAATACGGTGACGATGTGCGGATGATTGAGGCCCGCGGCGGCCTGTGCCTCCTTGATGAAGTTCTCCTCGATGCTCTGGCGGAATTCGTTTTCCGCCGTCAGCGGGATCGCCTTGATCGCGACCTCGCGGCCGAGCACCGGATCGCGCGCCGCGTACACGACGCCGTTGGAGCCGCGGCCGATCTCGCCGAGGATGTTGAAGCGTCCGATCATCGACGGCGCGGTCTCCAGCGACGGAGACGCTTCGGCGGAGATCGTGGCGGGCGCGCGCACGTTCATCGCGGCGATTATGGCACCGGCCGATGGCGCGCTCATGCACGCGAAAAGATGATCTGCTCCCGCCGCAGCAGCCGCGCCTGCAGCCACAGGGCAGCCGCAGCCAGCGCCAGCGCGATCGCCGCCGGCAGCCCGACCTCGAGCGCGCCGACCGGCTCGCCGCGCAGCGCGCGCATCAGCACCATCAGCTGCGCCAGCGAGGGCACGAACAATTGCCACGCCGCATCACGGTCGGTGAGGAACAGCGGCACCAGCGGCGCCAGGTTCACCAGCAGCGTGAAATAGCTGACGTAGGTCTGCGCCTCCTTGAATGTGCGGCCCCAGGTCGCGGCCAGCATGTTCACCGCCGCCACCAACAGACAGAAGGGCAGCAGCAACGCCACGAACAGCAGCACTTCGCGCACGCCGAACTGCATCAGCGCGGCCAGCGTCTCATCGCGCACGAATTGCATCGCGACGGAGAAGCCGCCCAGCGTCAGTGCGACCACCAGCGCCGAGAACGTCGCCACCACCGCCCACTTGCCGAGCACAACCGCGAAGGTCGTGACCGGGTTCATCAGCAGCGGCTCGAGCGAGCCGCGCTCGCGCTCGCCCGCGGTCACGTCGATCGCCACGCTGATCGCGCCGGCGACCGCCACCAGCAACGCGACCCACGGCACGATGAACAGCAGCCGCGCGCCGCGCCCGCCGGCCGGCGCGAGGTTCTGCTCTTCGAGCGCGATCGCCGCCATCAACTGCGGGCCGACGCCGCGCGCCAGCAACCGCTGCGCGCCCAGTTCGCGGTTGAACGCGTTGATCAGTCGCAGGCTCGCGCGCACCACCGGCTGCGCCTTGTCGTGGCTGTCGTCGTAGCGGAAATCGACCTCGACCGACTCGCCGCGCGCGAGTTTCTGCTCGAAGTCGGCCGGCGGCACCACGACGCCGTTGGCGAGCGCGCCGCTCCTCAACTGCGCCTCGAAATCCGCCGGCGCCTCGACCACGGTGGCGCCGGCGCGCTGCAGGAAGTTCACCAGCGTCGGCGCGCGCGCCATGTTCGCCATCACGATCTCCTTCTTCGCCGCGCGCTCCTGCACGCCGGCGATCAGGTTCGAGATCAGCAGCAGCACCGCCGGCCCGGCCAGCATGGAACTGACGATCACGATGAGCCACGCGCGCCGGTCGCGCGCCGCGTCGCGCAGCTCCTTCAGATAGACGACGAGCGCCGTGTTCATAGGATTGCCTTGTCGCTGCGCGCCAAGGATTCGCGCTCGGGGCGGCCCGGCGCGCTCACTGGACTACCCTGATGCTTCGCGTCAGGGATTCGTGCTTGAGACGGCTCAGCGCGCTCATGCCGCCTCGGTCAGGTGTGCCAGCCGCACGAAGGCGTCTTCCAGCGTCGCGGTGCCGGCCTGCGCGCGCAGCGTGGCTGCGTCGCCGTGCGCGACCGAGCGGCCGTGCGCGACGACGACGATCTCGTCGGAGAGCTGCTCGACCTCCTGCATGATGTGGGTCGAGAACACGATGCACTTGCCGCGCGCGCGCAGGTGCGCCAGCAGCCGGCGCAGCGCGCGTGTGGACATCACGTCGAGCCCGTTGGTCGGCTCGTCGAGAATCAGGTGCGACGGATCGTGGATCAGCGCGCGCGCCAGCGCGACCTTCATCTTCTCCCCTGTGGAGAAGCCTTCGCTGCGGCGGTCGAGCAGATCGCGCATGTCGAGCAGTTCCGCCAGCGGCGCCAGCCGCGCATCGATCTCGTCGTCGGCCACGCCGCGCAGCCGCGCGTGATAGGCGACGTTCTCGCGCGCGGTAAGCCGCGCGTACAGCCCGCGCGCGTCCGACAGCACGCCCAACTGCGCGCGCACCGCGTTCGGATCGGCGACCACGTCGATGCCGCCGACGCGCGCGTTACCCTGGTCCGGCCGCATCAAGGTGGCGAGGATGCGCAGCGCGGTCGTCTTGCCGGCGCCATTGGGGCCGAGCAGCGCGGTGATGCGCCCGTCGCGCGCGACGAAGCTCACGTCGGCGAGCGCGCGCACCGGCGCGCCGCCGCGCGCGCCGAACGATTTGCCGAGGTGGCTCACCTCGATCATCGCGGCTGCCCGGTCGGCATCTGGAAGAACGGCGGCGCCGGCAGATTTTCCAGGCAGTCTCCATCGATGCCATCGAAGCCGGCCTGCCGCACGAACTTCGTGATCAGTCCGGGCGCGCAGCCCTGCGCGCTGACGCCGTGGCCGAGGTGGGGTGCGACGAGGTGCCGCGCGCGCTTCAGTCGTTGCGCGACCGCGCCGCCGTGCCGCGGCGGCGTGGCCGGGTCCATGCCGCCGGACAGGATCAGCACCGGCGCGTCGGCGGACGAGATCGTGTAGAACGCCGGCGGCACCGGGCGCACGTCGACACGGCGGCACACGTCGTCGTAGACCCGCGCGAAGGCCAGCCCGAAGCGCGTGCCGCGCGCCGCAGCGCGCGCCGCGGCGTCGACGCGCGGCATGTCCTCCGCGCACACCACCGCGAAGTGCATCGCTTCGGCGAAGTTGCCCGTGGCATCGCCTGCCAGCGCGCCGGCCAGCGTCAGCAGCGGGCTGTAATCGCCGCCGGTCGCCGCCGCCACCGCGTGCGGCAGCAGCGCCGACAGCGGCGGCGCGTACAGCGGAACGCGCAGCGCGGCCGCCAGCACGCGATGATCGACTGTGACCCGTTCGTGCGCGCCGGTGATCGGATGAATCGCTTCGACCGGCGTGCCGTGCCCGGTGCCGACCAGCAGTGCGTCCACCTTGCCGGAGAAGTCCGGATAGTTCGACCTGCAGCCGGCATCGTCGGCGCAGAGTTGCACCAGCCGTTGCAGCATCGCGTCGGCATCGACGGACAGGCTGGCCGGAAGCGCCATGTCGGGCGGCGCCACGCCGTCGAGCACCACGCTGCGCACGCGCGCCGGAAACCGGCGCAGGTACTCGAGCGCCGCGCGCGTGCCGTACGAGCCACCCCACAGGTTGATCCGTGCATAGCCGAGCGCGGCGCGCACCGCGTCGATGTCGCGCACCGCGATCCAGGTCGCGTACTGGCGCAGGTCGGCCCGTCCGTCCGACTTGATCCGCTGCACGCAACGTTCGATCCGCGCGTCGGCGGCAGCGAGGTCGAACTGCTCGGCCAGCGGCGCAGTAGACGGCGGCGCTTCGCAGAACAGGCCGTTCGACGCGCCGGTGCCGCGCTGGTCGACATACACGATGTCGCGCCGCGCGTTCAGTTGCGCGAATACCGGCTGGATCGTTCCCGCGGCTTTCAGCGCCGACTGGCCCGGGCCGCCGGCGAACACGAACAGCGGGTCGGCGGACTCGTTCTTCGCCAGCGCCGGAACGAGCGCGAAGCGGATCGGGATGCGGCGCCCGCTCGGCGCATCCGGGTTCTCCGGCATCTCGATCGTGCCGCATCTGACTTCGCGCTCGATGCCCTTGAGCCGGCAGGCCGAGAGTTCGATCGCGCACACACCCCGCGCGGCGAGCAGCGCGCACACGAACGCGAGGATCGGCGTCTTCATCCGGGCTCCGGCACAAACCCGCGCAGCGTACCGAAACCGCGCGTCCTTACAATGCGCGCGTGTCCGCGAGCGCTCCTTCCACCGTACCTGCCATGAGCGCGTCCGCTTCGGGCCGCTTCGGCGCGGGACTGCTGCTGGCCGCCGCAGGCAGTGTGCTGTTCTCCGGCAAGGCGATCGTCATCAAGCTTGCCTACCGCCACGGCGTCGACGCGGAAACTCTGCTCGCGCTGCGCATGCTGCTGGCGGTGCCGTTCTTCGTCGTCGTGTTGTGGTGGACCTCGCGCGGCGCGCGTCCACTGTCCGGACGGGAACACGCGAAAGTGATCGTGCTTGGCTTGCTCGGCTATTACGCGGCCAGCTATGCCGATTTCCTCGGCCTGCAGTACATCAGCGCGGGCCTGGAGCGGCTGATCCTGTTCCTGAATCCGACCATCGTGCTGGTGTTGTCGGCGCTGTTTCTCGCGCGCCGCATCGACCGGCGCGACCTGATCGCGCTGGTACTCGCCTACGGGGGCATCGTGCTGGTGTTCTGGCACGACGTTCACGCCGGCGGCAATGTCGCGCTCGGTGCGGGGTTGGTGTTCTTCAGCGCGGTCGCGTATGCGATCTATCTGGTGCTGGCGGGCGAGGTGGTCAAGCGCATCGGCGCGCTGCGGCTGACCGCGTATGCGATGTGCGTGTCGTCGGCCGCAGTGTGCGCGCAGTTCGCGCTGCTGCGCCCGCTCGCCCATCTGGCGCAGCCCGCGCCGGTGCTGTGGCTGTCGCTCGTCAACGCGGTCGCCTGCACCGTGGTGCCGGTGTTCGCGACGATGCTGGCGATCGCGCGCCTCGGCGCCGGCCCGGCGTCGATGATGGGCATGATCGGCCCGGTCGCGACCATCGTGCTGGCGTTCCTGTTCCTCGACGAGGCCATCACGGGCTGGCAGTTGGCCGGCACCGCGCTGGTGCTCGCCGGCGTGTTCGTGCTGTCAAGAAAGGCCGCGTGCGCGGCCGCCAAAGGAGAAACGAAATGAAGGCAAAGGCGATTCGAGTCGAAGCGCACGGCGGTCCGGAAGTGCTGAAGCTCGTCGAGATCGACGTCGGCGATCCCGGTCCCGACGAGGTGCGCATCCGCAACCATGCGATCGGGCTGAATTTCATCGACATCTACTACCGCATCGGGCTGTATCCGTCGCCGTTGCCGCACGGACTCGGCCTGGAGGGCGCCGGTGAGATCGAGGCGGTCGGCAAGAACGTCAAGTTCCTGAAGGAGGGAGATCGCGTCGCCTATCCCCAGGGCCCGCTCGGCGCGTATGCGGACCTGCGCGTGATGCCGGCGGCGACGGTGGTGAAGCTGCCGCAGAAGATCAGCTTCGACGAGGGAGCGGCGGTGATGCTCAAGGGGCTGACGGTGCAGTACCTGTTCCGCCAGACCTATCGGCTGCAGGGCAACGAGACGATCCTGTTTCACGCCGCCGCGGGCGGCGTCGGCCTGATTGCGTGCCAGTGGGCCCGCGCGCTCGGCGTGAAGCTGATCGGCACCGTGAGTTCCGAGGAAAAGGCGACGCTGGCGAAAGAGCACGGCGCATGGGCCACGATCGACTACACGAAGGAGAACTTCGTCGAGCGGGTGAAGGAGTTGACCGGCGGCGCCAAGGTGCCGGTCGTGTACGACGGCGTCGGCAAGGACACCTGGGAAGGCTCGCTCGACTGCCTGCAGCCGCGCGGGCTGATGGTCAGCTTCGGCAACGCGTCGGGCGCGGTCACGGGCGTGAACCTCGTCGTCCTCGCCGCCAAGGGGTCGCTGTTCGTCACGCGGCCGACGCTGATGACGCACATCACGCCGCGCAGGAAGCTCGAGGAAGCGTCGGAGGAACTGTTCGACCTGATGCTGAAGGGCAAGATCAAGGTCGAGATCGATCAGCGCTATCCGCTCGCCGATGCGGCGCGCGCGCACCAGGACCTGGCGGCGCGCAGGACCACCGGGTCGACCGTGCTGGTTCCGTAGGAATTGTCCGTCGCCCCGGCCTGCGCCGGGGCAACGCGTCTTACGTGCCGGGGCAGGCCTTGGTATCGCCCGGCACCTTGCCCACCAGCAGCAGGAAGTTCTCGAACGGGCCCATGTTGCCCATCGCTTCCATCTTCGGCCCGACGAACTCGAGCCGGCCGAACATCATCGCGCGCATCGGGCCGTAGTCGCCGCGGCCCATCTCGAGCCAGCGCGCGGTATCGGCGCTCATCACGTAGTCGGCACTGCCTTCGAGGTTGGCGGTCTCGACCTTGCCGCCGTACACGCACAGCGCCTTGTCGTCCTTCAGCGCCACCCGTAGTTCCGCGGTCGGCGCGGCGCCGCAGTCCTTGCGAAACAGCTGCATGACCTTGAAGCCGCGGCCCTTGTCGTTCTTCACCCAGCCCGACTCGGCCAGCTTGTCGGTCAGCACCGCGTCCTTGTTCCACGCCTCGCAGGCGCCCTGCGCCCATTCGGCCGACATCAGCAGCGGCTGCGCGGCGGCCGGGGCGAGCAGGGCGGGCGCGAGCGCGAGTAAAGCGAGGGCGGAGCGCGGTTTCATTCGGGGTCCTTTTCGTCGGGAGGGGCTGATCCGGTGCGCAACACTGCGGCCGCCGCAAGGGTATCCGCGCCGATCCGGCCCAACAATCGGAATGTGACGCACCTCACAGAGTGGGGGCGGCGGGGACACGTCAGTGGGTGATTGCCGTATCGGATGCGAGCGAAACCTCGATCTCGCGTGCCAGCCGCGTCAGCTCGATCGCCGTGTCCGCATCGCGTTGCGTCGCTTCCGGGATCGTCTGCGGCCCCAGCAGGCGCGCCGCCTCTTGCGCGGCGTCGTGCGACAGGTCAGGCCGGAGGGCGATCCAGCGCAACCAGGACGCGGCCTCGCGCTCGCGCCGTCGCGCGAGTTGCAATCGCGCCGCCACCGGAATCGCCGCCACCTGCACCAGACCGTCATCGCGCTGCAGCGCGACTGCGAGCGTCGACTGCAATCGCCGCTGCGCCGCGTTCAACTCGCCCGCCTGCAATTGCGCGCGCGCAAGGACGAGGCTCGCGAGCCCGGCGGCCGTTGAGTCGTCGAGACGCTGCGCTTCGGACTCGGCTTGCTGTGCGTGCCGGAGCGCGTCGGCGAGGTCGCCGAGCGCAAGCCGGCACTGCGCGAGGCCGACCAGTCCGTAGGTGAGAAACTGCTCGAAGTCGATCTCGCGCGCCAGCGCAACGCATTGCGTGAGCCACGGCAGACCCTCCGCGGGTCGGCCGGACAACGAGCGGCTTTCTCCGAGGTTGAAGTAGTTGTACATCCGCTGCTCGTCGGCGCCGATGCGTTCGTTGATCGCCAGCGCGGCGCGCGCATTGGCGGCCGCGGATTCGTAGTCGCCGGTGCGGTTCTGCACCATCGCCAGCGCGTCGAGCAGCATCGCCTCCTCGCGCAGCAGGTCCGAGTCGCGGGCGAGTCGCAGCGCGTGCTCGAAATGCTCGTGCGCCGCGCGATTGCGCGCCGCCCGGCGCGCCAGATGTCCGAGCGAGCGCAGCGCCTGCACTTCGGCCGCAATGTTGCCTGCGGCCCGCGCCGCCTGCAGCGCTGCTTGCGCCAGTCGCTCGGCGTCGCGCGGCAATTCGAGAAAGATCTGCAGCCACAGGCGGTCGGACTGTAGCCGTGCCACGAGCGCCAGCGGCGGATCGAGCGACGAGCGCGCCAGCGCTGCCAGCATGCGTCCGCCCCAGGCGGCGCCGACGTCGAGGTTGCCGAACGCCGAAGGATCACGCGCGATCGCGTTGGAACAGTCCGCCAGCGTGTCCCATCGTCCGTGCGCCGCGAGCCAATCCGTCGCCAGCACGATGTTCTCCCATTCGGGTCGCAATCGGGCAAGCCGCTGCCGACGCGGCGCCGGCCGCGCCGCGACATCCTGCAACAGGCGCGCGAAGAACTCGGCGTGCCGGCCGCGCATCCGCTCGGCCAGCGCCGTGTCGCCGGCGAGCTTCAGCTGCGTGAACTGATGGATCAGCGGATGGCGGTCGTACCGGTGGCCGTCATAACGCAGCAATGACTTGTCGAGCAACGCCGCCAGCACCGGCAATGGCACGTCTGCGACCTGCCGTGCCGCGTCGCGCGTGAACCCGCCGCGGAACACGGCGAGCCGAGCCAGCGCGTCGCGTTCCCGGTCGGACAGCAGGCGCCACGAATGCTCGAAGGACGCGCGCAGCGAACCATGGCGCGGCACGTAGGCATCGGCGCCGGCGCCGAGCAGACCGATGTCGTTGCGCAGTTCCGCGGCGATTTCGGCCAGCGGCAGCACGCGAACCCAGCCGGCCGCGAGTTCGAGCGCCAGCGGGTTTCCCGCCAGCAGCGTCGCGATTTCGTGCACCTCGGCGCGATTCGCTGCAGTCAGTTCGAAGTCGGCTGTGGCGCGCCGCGCGCATTGCGCGAAAAAACACTCGGCCTCGCCGTGGACATCCGCGCGCGGCGCGCACGCGAATCCCTCCACCGGCAGCAGCCACTCGCCTTCGAGGCCAAGCCGCACGCGCGACGTGGCAAGCACACGCAACCGCGGGCAGCGTTCGAGCAATTTAGTGACCAGCGGCAGCGCGTCCAGCACGTGCTCGAGGTTGTCGAGAACCAGCAGGCGTGGTCCATCGCTCAGCGCGGTTGACAATGCGTCGGTCACGCCCGCGGCGTCGTGCAGCGTCACACCGATCGCGTCCGCCACGGCGCTCGCGACGCCATCGGCGTGACCGATCGATTCGAGCGCAACCCAATGCCACCGGCAGCGCGCGCGCTCGGCCGCCCGCCGCGCCAGCCGGGTCTTGCCGCTGCCGCCGCTGCCGACCAGCGTCAGCAGCCTGCAGTCGGACTGCGCAAGCAATTCGTCGATCTCCTGCAGTTCCCGGGTCCGGCCGAAGAAACGCGTGATGTCCGCACTCGCAGCCGGCGGGGCGCGATCGCGATCGAGTTCATCGATGAGATCGCGCACCGGGGTCGACGGTTCGACGCCGAGGTCGCCGCGCACGCGCGTGGCGTACGCACGGCAAGCCGCAATCGCCTCGTCGCGGCGCTCGCGGTCGCGCAGCAAGCGCGCCAGCGCGAGCAGCACTGCCTCATCAAACGGATCGGCCGACAGCAGCCGGCGCGCACCGTCGATCGCGCCCTCCGTCTCCTCTTCCAAGGCGCCGAGGACGGCGTCGCGCCACAGCGCGAACGCGCCGGCACGCTCCGCATCCAGCCAGTCGCGCATTCCGGCCGCGGGGTCGATCCCGTCCAGCAACGGCCCGCGGCAAAGCGTCAGTGCGGCGTCCCATCGGTGCTCGGCCACCGCATGCCGCAATTGTGCGAGATCGGTGGTGACCTGCCAGCGCGCGCCGTGTGGATCGATCTGCAGACCGGCGCAGAACGGCAGGTCGCGCGTCGTGAACAGCACGTTGCGCAGATTGCTGCGCGCGGCGGACCCGCCGCGGTCGGGCCAGAACAGGTCGGCCAGCCGCTCGCGGCTGATCCACGTGCCGGCGCAGGCGAGGTAGGCGAGCAACTCGTGGCTGCGCTCGCTGCGCATCGGATGGCTGCGTCCATCGACCAGGACCTCGGGCGTGCCGAGCAGGCGGACGAAGACCTCGACGCCCTGCGGACGCGCTTCGACAGAGTCGGCTTCGATCGGTGCGGCACCCATCCGTCGATCTTTCGTGAGCTGCGACCCTCAAATCGTAGGCGCGGCCGGCGCCCCGCGGACAAGGCTCACACCTATTCGCGATGGCGACTGCGCCATGCGCCCGGATTGGGGATCGCGATCGGCCGGACGCTCGAGCCGCTCGCAGCGCTGCTCCTGAGCGAGACCGCCTTGCAACCGTAATCGTCGGCCTGCCTCGCCGCCAGTTGGCCCCCCGGCGACGGGCTGCGCCGGATCCGGTGCGCCCTCCTTTCCGCGTGCGCTGCGGCAACCGGCACCGGAAGGCCGCCAAACGCTCGCCAAACGCCTGCGCGCCTAAGGTGCGTTGCAGGTGGAGGGCGCATGCATGAATCGATCGTCTACGTGGTGCGGGTGTGGCCGGCCTCTTCGGAGGGCTTTCGCGCGACGGTGCGGCGGGTCGATCGCGAGGACGCGCAACTGTTCACGGAGCCGGAGGCGCTGGTTCGATTCATCTCGATGCCGACCGGACCGGCAGACATGCGGGACACCGATTCGACACAACCGGGAGATTCCAGATGAGTGAACGAGCAACGCTGAAGTCACTGCGCATCGTGGCCGCGGCATTACTGCTGCTGGTCGCAACGCTCGGGTCCCAGCGCGTTGGCGCACAGGTTCCCGGCGCCTTTGTCACGATCGCGCCGGAGGATCAGCCCGTACCGGGACCTGGCCAGTCGACGCTGAATCGCGACGAAGACAGTCTGTGGAGCCGGCCACCGAAACCCAGCCTGACCGGCAGCACGGGCTGGAGCTTCATTCTGCTGACCGATCTCGACGGCGACGGCCGCGACGATCTGTGCGGCCTGTATGGGTTGAACAACGGCCAGCACGTCTACGGTTGCGTACGCAACAGCCTCAACCGCACGTTTTACGGCGTGATCGCGCAGGCGGAAGCGTTCAACGGCCGGCCCGACGCGTCGATCCACACAACGATCTCGGTGGTTGATCTACGAGGTGACGGTGGCAAGCACTTATGCGGCCGGACGATGGCGGGGATGAAGTGCCAGCGCTTCAACGGCACCGCATTCGATGCGCCGGTGGCGCTGTTTCCGAACAACCCGGAAGTCGATTTCTCGGATGCCAATTTCTGGAACACCGAGCCGCATTACTCGACGATCGGCTTCGCGCGGCTCAGCGGCAAGCTGGCACTGTGCGGGCGCGGCTTCGACGGCGTGATGTGTTTCATCAAGTCATCCGGCGCGTTCAATCCGACGCCGAAGTTACAGACGTCGTTCAGCGACGCCAACGGCTGGGATCAGCCGCAGTACTACCGGACGCTGCGTTACGTCGACGTCGACGGCGATTCCGACATCTGCGCGCGCGGCCGGGCCGGCATCCTGTGTTCGCTCTGGCGGCGCCTTCCGAATTCCCATTTCGAACCAGCGCGCGTCTGGACGGAGCAATTCAGGGACATCGACCGCTGGGATCAGCCGCGCTACTACACGTCGATCCGCTTCGGCGAACTGAGCGGTGACGGCATTGCAGATGTCTGCGGCCGCGGCGACCAGGGCCTGTACTGCGGGATCAACACATCGCGGCCGTCTCTGCCCGGATTCTCCTTCGCAGGGCTGTCCAACCCGGTGCAGACGCAGATGAACGACACGCTGCGCTGGGGCATTCCGGACACCCATCTGAGGTCGATCTCCATCATCGACTTCGACGGCGACGGCAAGAACGACGTGTGCGGGCTCAATGCACCCACCGGTGGCTTTCCGGACCTGTTCTGCGCGAAGTCGCGCTCGACTTCCGCCGGTGCGGCGTTCGATGCGCTGGTGACACGCACCAAGAACGTCAACTTCGTGGTGGACGACGCGCACAGGCTGGTTGCCGGTCGCCTGTACTCCGGAGGAAGGATCGGCTTCTGCTGGAACCTGCAGGACGGCACGGTGAACTGCAGCGCCGAGTGGCGCTGAGGTGCACGACAACGTCCGCACGGCACGCCGCTCCTTGTGCGCGTGCCCAAATGAAACGGGAGGAAATCGACATGAATCCCATGCGTCTACTCACGATGTTCCTGCTTGGCGTGACGTTGCTTGTCGCCGGTTGCGGCGGCGGCGACAACGGCGGACCGGTGTCACCGCAAGGCATCGGGCCGGGCGGCGGCACGGTGTCGCACGCGAGCGGCGCGCAAGTGGTCGTGCCGCCGAACGCGCTGACACAGTCGACCGACATTGCCGTCGCTCCATCCAGCGCGGGCGCACCGGCGATGCCGAGCGGATTCACGCCCTTCGGTACCGTGTACGCGTTCACGCCGCACGGAACGAATTTTGCGGCGCCGGCGACGGTGACCGTGCCGTTTGACCCGACTCATGTGCCGGCGGGTGCGGTGCCCGCGTTGTTCAAGACCAATGCGCAAGGCACTTGGGAGCGGGTAAGCGGTGCCACGTTCAACGCCAACGCCGCCAGCGCCCAGGTGTCGAGCTTCTCCTGGTTCGTGGTTGGCATTGGCACCTCGGTACTGGTCGATTCGTCGACGCCGAGCACGGCGCAGGGGGCGTTGTCGTTCAGTAGCGTGTCAGTCGTCGATGTGGATTCGCAAAGCGGTCCGCGTACGGTGGCCACGTTGACGGGCACGACCGCATCCGGCTTGCCGGCGAAGCTGGAGATCTCGTTCGACCGCGGTACCGGCGCGAATCCCCAAGTGCAGCTCAACTGGGGTAATGCGCCGGAGAGCATCGCGTATTGCGCGCCGGGCTCGTCGAATCCATGCCCGGGCGTCATCGTCAGCATTTCCGCGCAGCAGATCGACATCCTGCTGTCTGCGCGGCTCGACTTCGGCGGCAGCCCGAGCGCCCGCGCGGAAGTGCGCGGATCGATCACCCTCGAGCGCAACGTGCTCGCGCCCGCCATCACGCAGCAGCCCGCCAGCGTCACGGTCGCCGCCGGGCTGAACGCGACCTTTACGGCCGCTGCGACCGGAACCGGATTGGCGTATCAGTGGGAGCGCAGTAACGACGGCGGCGCGACGTTCGCTCCCGTCTCCGGCGCCACCGGGGCAAGCTATACGCTCGTCGGCGCACAGGTCAGCGACAACGATGCGCGCCTGCGCGTCGTCGCCAGCAATGGTGCAGGCAGCGCAACCAGCGCCGCCGCGACGCTGACGGTCACCGCAAACGCAGTCGCACCGACGATCACCGCCGATCCGCAAGACCAAACGGTGCCGGCAGGATCGACGGTGGTGTTCACCGTTACCGCCGTTGGTACGCCGCCGCTCGTCTACGAATGGCACAAGAACGGCGCGAACATCGGAACCAATAGCAGCACGCTGAGCTTCATCGTCTCCGTTGCTGACGACAGTGCGCGAATCGACGTCAAGGTCATGAACGGCTCGGGTTCCGTTACCAGCGCCATCGCGATCCTGACGGTGACCACGCCGACCGCGGCGCCTTTGAACCCCGTGCGCATTGCCGGCGGCAACAACTTCTCGTATGCGCGCAGCAACGGCGGAGCGCTTTACTCGTGGGGTTCCGATCTGGGTGAGGCCTTGGGCGACGGCATCAGCAACCCACCCCCACCCTCTCCGACTCCGTCGCGCAGCGTGCCGGGACCTGTATCGGTGATCGCCGATGCGATCGCGCTCACGCAGTCCTACGGCGGGTCGGGACACGGCCTGGCAATCCGCGCCAACGGCGAAGTCTGGGGTTGGGGCGGAAACAACGTGGGACAACTCGGCAACAACCGCACGACGTCAGCCGGCGAGCCGACGCCGGGGCCGATGCTGGACGCAAACGGCGCCCACGTAACTGGCGCGGTCGCGGTCAGCGCAGGCGGCTTCAGTTCGCTGGTGCTGCTTGCCGACGGAAGGCTGCTCGTCGCCGGGAGCAACACGGGCGATGGCACCAGCGGAACTCGCAGTTTCGCTGCACCGGTGCCCGGTCTGTCGAGCATCGTCGCGATCGCGACCGGCGCCGGTGCGTCGTACGCGCTGCGCAGCGACGGCACGGTTTGGGGTTGGGGCGACAACACAAGCGGCGCGCTGGGAGACGGTACCGAAGTGTTTCGGCCGACACCGGTTCAGGTGAGCGGGCTGACGGGTATCGTGGCGATCGCTGCCGGTAATCGATTCGCTCTCGCGCTCGACGCGAACGGGGACGTGTGGAGCTGGGGTCTGAACTCAAGGGGTCAGCTCGGCGATGGTTCGGTGGTGCCAAACCGTCTGGCGCCCGCGAAGGCCAGCATCGCCGGCGTGAAGTCGATCGCGGCCGGGCTCGAGCATGGGCTTGCGCTGATGACGGATGGAACGGTGCGCGCTTGGGGTTCAAACAGCAACGGACAGCTCGGCGTGGGCGACCAGACCACCCGCTTGGTGCCGGTGGTTGTTCCCACCCTGAGCCAGATCGTCGCAATCGCCGGCGGCAACGCGCATTCGCTGGCGGTGCGCGCGACTGGCGAAGTGATGGCCTGGGGCAGCAACGTATCTGGCGCACTCGGGCTCGGTTCGACCGTGCTGATATTCCGGACACCGCAGCAGGTGCCGGGTCTGAACCTCAACTGAGGAGCGCGGACGGCTCAAAACAGCCCGGGAACAATGCGCGCGGTGCGCGCCGTGTATTCCGCGTACTCCGGAAACGCGGCGCGCAGATAGCGCTCCTCGCGCGCAAGCTTGGCGAGCAGCACCGCGAGCAACGCGACCCACAGCGCGATTCGCCACGCGCGCGGATCGGCGGCGATGCCGGCGGCCATCGCCAGCAGCACCGCCAGGTACATCGGATGACGCACGTGGCCGTAGATGCCGCTCGTGACGAGCCGTGCGCCCGCCTTCAGCTCGGGCCGCACGTTGAAATTGCCGGGACGATTGACCGCCAGCGCGGCGATGCCGACCGCGCCGGCGGCGGCCAGCACGATCGCAGCGGCGACGTTGGACGCCATGGTTCCGAGCGGCCGCGTGGTGATGACGAGCACCGCGATCAGCGCGAACTGCAGCGCGACCAGCAGCGACGACGGCATGCGTTCAGCCCGCCAGCGCCTTGGTCACGATCTCGCGCACGTCGCGCGACAACGACTTCTCGCCCGCGACCTGCAGCAGCGCGTCGCGCATCAGCCGGCCGCGGTTCGGCGTGAACTTGCGCCAGCGGTCGAGTGCGCGCGCCACCCGCGCGGCCACGGTCGGATTGATCCGGTCGAGCCGCAGCACCTGCTCGACCCAGAACTCGTAGCCGGAGCCGTCCTCGCGGTGGAATTCCGCCGGATTGTTCGCGCAGAAGGCCAGGATCAGCGCGTACACGTTGTTCGGATTGTTGATCGAGAAGGCCGGATGATTCAGCAGCACGCGCACGCGCGGAAGCACCGGCGCCTCGCCGGTTGCTGCGATCGCGGTGGCCTGCAGGTGAAACCACTTGTTCATCAGCAGCGGCTCGGCGCTCCAGTCGCGCGCGCAGCGAACCAGCACGTCGGCCTTGAACGGCGCAGCGCTGTTGACGATCGCGGTCAGCGCCGCCAGCCGGTCGGTCAGGTTGTCGGCCTGCTCGAGTTGCGCGCGCGCGAGCACCAGCGCCTCGGCGTCGCCGCCGTCGACCCGCAGCGCGAGCGCAAGATTGCGCAGCGCGCGCCAACCGGCCTCGGCGGGATCGGGGCGATACGGGCCGCGGCTCGCGAGCTCTCCGTGCAGCGCGCGCCAGCGCGCCGCCAGTACGCGGCCCAGCTCGCCCTTGGCGAACTGGCGCGCGCCGCGGATCGCGGTGGGATCGACCAGCGCGCGCTGCTCGGCCAGGAACGATTCGGTCGGCAGCTGCAGCGCCTGCGCCTTGAAGCCCGGCGCGAGCCGCGCATCGTCGAGCATCTGCGCGTGCAGGTCGAGCAGCGCGCCGTCGAGCGCGAGCGGCCGCTCGGTCTCGACCGCGTCGACCAGCCCGAGCAGGCGGGTGCACGCCAGCCGCTGCGCCGCTTCCCAGCGATTGAACGGATCACCGTCATGGCGCGCGAGGAACGCCAGCTCGCCGTCGGTGTACGGATAGTCGACGATGATCGGCGCGGAAAACCCGCGCGCCAGCGACGGCACCGGCGCCGCGTCGATGCCGACGAAGCGGAACGTCTGCGTCGATTGCGTCAGCTCCAGCACGCGCGTGGTGGCGCTGCCGCTTTCGCCTGCCAGCCGCAGCGGCAGGTCGCGGCCGCGCGCGTCGAGCAGCCCCAGCGCGAGCGGAATGTGCATCGGCTCCTTGTCCGGCTGGCCCGGCGTGGGCGGGCAGCTCTGCGTGAACGTCAGCGCGTACGCGCGCGCGCCGGCGTCGAAGCTCGACGCGATGCTCACGCGCGGCGTGCCGGCCTGCGCGTACCAGCGCGAGAACTGCGCCAGGTCGCGGCCGTTGGCGTCGGCCAGCGCGGCGACGAAGTCGTCGCACGTCACCGCCTGCCCGTCGTGGCGCTGGAAGTACAGGTCGAGCCCGCGCCGGAAGCCCTCGCGCCCGAGCAGGGTGGCGAGCATGCGCACGACTTCGGCGCCCTTTTCGTACACGGTCGCGGTGTAGAAGTTGGCGATCTCCTGGTACGAATCGGGCCGCACCGGATGCGCCATCGGCCCGGCATCCTCGGGGAACTGGGCGGCGCGCAGCGTGCGCACGTCGTCGATCCGCCGCAGCGCGCGGCTGGCTTCGTCGGGCAGGCCGTCGGCGACGAACTCCTGCTCGCGGAACACGGTGAGCCCTTCCTTCAGGCTCAACTGGAACCAGTCGCGGCAGGTCACGCGGTTGCCGGTCCAGTTGTGGAAGTACTCGTGGCCGACGATCGCCTCGATGCCGGCGTAGTCGTCGTCGGTCGCGATGGCGGGGCTCGCCAGCACGTAGCGCGCGTTGAAGATGTTCAGCCCCTTGTTCTCCATCGCGCCGAGGTTGAAGTCGTTCGACGCCACGATCATGAAGCGATCGAGATCGAGCTCGAGGCCGAATCGCTCCTCGTCCCAGCGGATCGCGCGCTGCAGGCACTGCATCGCATGCGCCGTCAGTGCGAGCTGGCCCGGCTCGACCCAGATCTGCAGCAGCACGTCGCGGCCGGAGCGCGTGCGCAGCCGCGCCTCGTTGCACTCGAAGCGGCCGGCGACCAGCGCGAACAGGTAGCTCGGCTTCGGAAACGGATCGTGCCAGCGCGCGTAGTGGCGGCCGTCGGCAAGCGGGCCTTCCTCGACCAGATTGCCGTTGGCGAGCAGCACCGGATAGCGCGCGCGGTCGGCACGCAGCGTAACCGTGTAGACGGCCATCACGTCCGGCCGGTCGGGAAAGAAGGTGATGCGGCGGAAGCCCTCCGCCTCGCACTGCGTGAAGAAATTGCCGTGCGAGACGAACAGTCCCATCAGCTCGGTGTTGTCCTGCGGGCGGATCCGGGTGATGGTGCGCAGCCGTGCGCGGTCGCCGACCGCGTCGATCGTCAGCGCGCCGTCGCGCACGCGATCGCCCGCATCGAGCGCGCGGCCGTCCAGTTCGATCGAATCGAGCTCGAGGTCCTCGCCGTCGAGCACGAGCGGCGTTCCGGATCCCGGCACCCGGCGCCTAAGCTCGAGCGTCGCGGTCACGCGCGTCAGTTGCGGATCCAGATCGAACTCGAGCGCGATCGACTCGACGAGGAATTCGGGCGGCCGGTAGTCGGCGCGCTGGATCGTGACGGCCTGGTCGTTGCGCATCGAGGATCGGTCGGCGGGCGACGGGCAGCCGACGCGGCGATTCTATCGATGCCGGTGACGGCGGCCGCCATCGATCGCCGCGGCGCTCATCGACGCGCGGCCTGGAACAGCAGCGTCAGCACCGCCTGATGCTCGTGCTCGAGCGGCGCGATTTGCGCTGCGGCGGCAGTCCAGGCGGCGGCGCTGCAGTCACGCTCGAGCGCGGCAGTCATCGACGCCAGGCGCGTGGCGCCGAGGAATTCGGCGCTCGCGCGCAGCGCCTGGGCGGCGCGCGCGGTGCGCTCGGCGTCGCGCGCGGCCACCGCGGTGCGCAGCGCGTCGATCAGCTGCGCCGAGCGCAGCGCGAACGACTCGGTCACCGTCGGCGCGAACGCGCGGTCGCCTGCGCGGATCGCGCCGAGCCGATCGACGGTGGCGCGCAGCCGGTCGGCGTCGGTGACCGCCGCGGTGTCCGCGGGCGCGCCGGACTTGCCGAGCACGCGCTCGATTGTCGCCTTCAGCGCCGACACCTGCACCGGCTTGGCCAGGTGCTCGTCGAAACCGGCGGTCAGGCAGCGCAGCCGGTCCTCGTCCGACGCGTAGCCGGTGACCGCGATCACCGGCAACGGGCGCCGCTGCGCGGCGGCCGCGCGGCCGTGCAGTTGCGCGAGGGCGGCGAAGCCGTCAAGGTTCGGCATCGACAGGTCCAGCAGCATCAGGTCGAAGTCCGACTCCAGCGCGAGATCGACCGCGTGCTGCGAGTCGGTTTCCACCGTCGCCACGTAACCGAGCAGCGACGCGAGATGAAACAGCAGGGTGCCGGAGATCGGGTCGTCGTCGACCGCCAGCAGGCGAATCGGACCGGCAGCGTCGATCGGCGTGGCAGAAGCGGAGGTGGACACGGGACAGCGGTGCTTCGCGCGGCGGCGCGCGCCCAACTATATCCGGGCTTCCGCGGCGAGCCGCGCCAGCGTCCGGTCGATCGCCTGCAGGAATTCGGCGGCCACGATCGGCTTGGTCCAGTAGTCGATGAAGCCGGCGCGCAGCGCGCGTTCGCGCTCGGCCGGCAGCGCGTTGGCCGACAGCACCGCGCAGGGCACGCCGGCGGCTTCGGTGCCGTGCAGCCGCTGCAGCAGTTCGATCGCGTCCATGTCCGGCAGGCACAGGTCGATCAGCGCGAGGTCCAGCGGCGTCGATGCGGCGATCTTCAGGCCCTCGTCGCCGGTGGCCGCCTCGAGCAGGCGGATCCGCGGGCGCAGCGCCAGGATCTCGCGCACCAGCATGCGGTTGGGCTCGTTGTCCTCGACGTACAGTACGGTCGCTGCCGGCGCGGTTTCCGCGGCGACGGCGCGCCGGGAGTCGGCCGGCGCGACCGGCTCGTCCGTGGCCGGCAGCCGCAGGCTGAATTCGGTGCCGTGACCGGGCCGGCTCGCGACTTCGATCTGCCCGCCCATCAGTTCGACCAGCCGGCGCGTGATCGTCAGGCCGATGCCCGTCCCTTCGATCGCGTCGCTGGCGCCGAGGCGGTCGAACGGCTCGAAAAGCCGCGCCAGTTGTTGCTCGGTCATGCCGCTTCCGGTGTCGCGCACGCGCAGCGTGGCGGCGGCGCCGGCGCGGCCGATCAGCACGTCGACGCGGCCGCCGTCGCGGTTGTACTTGACCGCGTTCGACAGCAGGTTCAGCAGCACCTGCTTCAGGCGCGTCGGGTCGGCGCGCACCAGCGCGGGCGCGTCGGCGTCGAGCTGCAACTCGACCGCGATGCCGCGCGCCGCGGCGGTCGGCGCGATCAGCTCGATGCTCTCGCTGACCGCGCCGGCCAAGGGCACCGGCCCCAGCGCGAGCGGCAGCGCGCCGGCCTCGATGCGCGACAGCTCGAGCACCTCGTTGATCAGCGCCAGCAGATGCCAGCCGGCCTTCTGGATCCGGACGACGCGATCCGCCTGTACGTCGGTCAGCGGGTTGCGCCGGTCCAGTTCGAGCACCTGCGCGAATCCGAGGATCGCATTCAGCGGCGTGCGCAGCTCGTGGCTCATGCGCGACACGAATTCGCTCTTCGCGCGGTTCGCGCGCTCGGCGGTTTCCTTGTCGCGGCGCGCGGCGTCGGCCGCGTGCTTTTCGGTGACGTCCCAGTTCACGCCGAGCATCCGCACCGGCGTGCCGACCACGTCGCGCTGCACGCGGCCGCGGCAGCCGATCCAGCGTGCCCGACCGTCGGGCAGCACGACTCGGAACTCGAAATCGCAGCGGCCGGTCACATCGAGCGCGTGCGCGATCTCGGCGCGGGCGCGCGCGACGTCGTCGGCGTGCACGAAATCGGTCCAGCGGTGGCCGTCGAACTGCGCGCGCGTGCGCCCGAACAGCGCGTACATCTGGTCGTTCCACACGGACGTTTCGGCCAGCAGGTCCCAGTCCCAAACGCCGAGCCCGATCGACTCGGCCGCCAGTTGCATCCGCTCGGTCAGCAGGTCGCGCTCCTGCTGGGCGCTGCGCACTTCGGTGATGTCGAGGTTCGTTCCCAGCAGCTGGATCGGCGCGCCGGACTCATCGCGCCGCACGGTGATGCTTTCGACCACGTGGCGAATGCCGCCGTCGGGCAGGACGATCCGGTATTCGTCGCGGCCCTGGTCGCAGCGGTCGCGCGCGCCCTCCAAGCGCCCCGCCAGCCGCGCGCGATCTTCGGGATGCGTGCGGTCGAGCCATCCCTCTGGCGTCGGCCGCCAGTCGGGGTCGACGCGATAGATCTCACGCATCCGCGCGTCCCAGGTCAGCTCGCCGCTGGTCAGGTCTCGCTGCCAGATACCGATGCGCGCGGTTTCGGTGGCCAGCCGCAGCCGCTCGTGCGCCGTCTGCAGCGCCTGCTGCGCGCGCCGGTTGTGCGTCACGTCGACCGCGGTGCCGATCACGTACAGCGGCCGGCCGCTGTCGTCGCAGCGACGCACCCGGCGGGTGAAGATGTGGCGCAGCGACCCGGAGGGCAGGCGCACCCGGTATTCCGCCTCGATCGGCGCGTCGGTCGCGAGCTCGCGTTCGCGCACATCGCGCAGGATCGCGCGGTCCTCGGGCGCGATCGCATTCTCGAATTGCTCGCGGGTCGGCGTCGGTCCATCCGGGTCGAAGCCGAACATCGCGCGCACCTGCCGATCGATGCGGCGGTAACTGCCGTCGGCGGCGATCTGGAAGAACCCGATGCCGGTGGCCGCGCCCGCCAGCCGCAACCACTCGTCATATTCACGCAACTGCCGCTGCGCCAGCTGTCTGGCGGTCACGTCGATCGTCGCGCCGAGGATCCTTTCAGGCTTGCCGGCCGCATCGCGCAGCGCCAGCCCGCGCGTGTTCAGGTACACGATGCCGCCGTCGGGGCGCACCACGCGGTATTCGAACTCGACCGCGTGCTTGACTTGCTGCATGCGCAGCCACGCCGCCTCCACCGTCGGGCGGTCGTCCGGGTGCACCATGCGCACCGCGGTGGCGCGGTCCGGCGTCCCGTGCGCGGCGTGCAGGCCGTACAGCGAGAACAGTGTCGGGTCCCAGTGCGCAGCGCCGGTCACCAGGTTGCGCTCCCACAGTCCGATCCCGCCGACCTCGACCGCGAGTCGCAGCCGCTCGAGGATCTGCCGGTGCTGCTGCTCGATCTGCTTCTGTTCGGTGACGTCGATCGCCACGCCGATGACACGCGCCGGCCGGCCTTCCTCGTCGCGCTCGACCCGGCCGCGCGCGCACACATGGACCGTGCGGCCATCCGCGTGTAGTACACGCAATTCGGTCTCGTGCCGCTCGCCGCCGGACGCCAACAGGTCGCGCCAGTAGCGGTCGAAGCGAGCGCGATCGTCCGGATGGAAGCGCGCGATGACTTCCTCCAGCGGCGGCGCCTTGTCCGCCGGTGCAAAGCCGTAGATCCGGTAAGTCGTCGCGTCCCAGACCGCTTCGTCGGTGCGCAGATCGCGCAGCACCAGGCCGATGCCGGCCGCCTCGTTGGCCATTTGCAGGTGCTGCGCGAGCCGCCGCCGCTCCTCGTCCGCCAGCCGCTGCGCGGTGATGTCGTCCTGGATGTGGACGAAGTGCGTGACCGCCCCGCGCTCGTCGTGGACCGGCCGGATCTCGACACTGGCCCAGTAGGGCGTGCCGTCCTTTCGGTACAGCTTCAGCGGCACGTCGCTGATTGCCTCGCCCGCGCGCCAGCGCGCAGCGGCGGCGCGATAGTCGGCGCTGTCCTCGGTGTCGGCGCGATTGAGCAGCTCGCGCGGGCGCCTGCCGCGTGCGTCGTCGAGCGTGTAGCCGGTGATGCGAGTGAAGCTCTGGTTGACCCACTCGATTTGGTCGCGCGCGTCGGTGATGATCACGATGTTGCGAGTGTTCCGCGCCACGGTCGCGAGCTTGTGCGCTTCCACCGCCCGCGCCGCCAGCATCTCGCGTGCCGCGCGCTGGTCGGTAACGTCCTGCATCGTGCCGACCAGCCGCACGCGTCGGCCGTCGCGCTGCTGCGCTTGGCCCAGCGAACGCACCCAGCGCGCGCGCTGCGCGCTCTGCAGTTCGAGCTCGAGGTCCCACGGTTGCCCGGTCGCGATCGCGGCGTCGATCGCCGCGCGCGAGGCCGGCGCCAGCAACGCGCGCGCGCGCGCGCGCGTTGGCCGGAACGAATCGCGCGCCACGCCGTGCAAGCGATACATCTGCTCGCTCCAGACGAGTTCGTCGGTCGCGAGATCGAGCTGAAAGGCGCCGACGCCGGCGATGTGCTCGATCTGTCGCAGCAGTTCGGAGCACGAGGCCGGTGACGCTTCGGCCGGATTCAAGTTCAGCCCTTGGTCGAGGAGGAATCGGAAGCGCCGCGATGCTATCGCAGCCGCGCGCATTCGAGCGGGCTTCTACGGCAAACGGCTGATCGGGCTTCGACGCAGCGCCGACGATCGGCCGGGCGGATGAAAGGAGGGTGACCGCAATGCGCCGCGATCACGGCGGGCGAGAGGGGCAGTGGTGGAGGCGGCGGGAATCGAACCCGCGTCCGTAAGTGGTCCGCAACCAGTTCTACATGCATAGCCGGTCTATTTGAGTCTCACCGTGCGCTTAGCCGATCGGCAGGCCGACGCACGGCCAGTCGCTGGGTCTCGATGCCGCCGTCGCGACTCCACCGGCATCCAGCCACTGAAAATGGCGCTGCTGCTGCTTGCGCAGCCTAGCCCAGTGGCCGGCTAGTGCAGCGTCTCACCGGGATTAAGCGGCGAGAGCGAAACGCTCGTCGTTGGCGTTTGTAGTGTTCCAGCGGATTTACGAGGTGACTGGACCTCGGCATGCCCCGGCTGTTTCGCAACCCACGTCGAAACCAGGTCGCCCCCAGCGGTCAGGATTGTACGACCGGACATGGGGCCGCGCGAGCGAATTTCAATCGGCGCGGGCGCGAGGCTGGTGCAAGGGCGGCCGTTGATCCGGACTCCGCGCCCGCTGAATCGCGGCCACGGGAGTGCCATGCCAGTCTCACTGACCGATGCGTTCGAGCGGGTGCCGCTGCTCGCGGACCTGCCCGCCGATGAGCGCGTGCGCGATCGAGAGCTCCGCCGTTTCGCCCGCCTCGTGGTGGCGCCCGGACATGGCGAGAATCACCAGAATCAGGCGCCATGCGGTGGCAAGCTCGCTGCGCGCGCGCTCTTGCTCGAGCGTGGCCACCTGGGCATGCGCCTTGCGCAGCGTCGCTTCGCTGTCGTCAGGCATCTCGCCCCGGTATGCATGCCGGCGGCGGCGCGCACGGCGCGCAGCGCATCGTCCTCGTGCGCGCGCGGCAGGCCGAACACGGCCATGATCGCGTCGCCGATGTGCTTCTCGATCCTGCCGTCGTGGCGCTGGATCTCGGCGGCCATCGCGTCGAAGTAACGCTCCTTGACCTCGTGCAGCGCCTCGCTGTCGAGGCGCTCGCCGAGCGCGGTGGAGTCCTTCAGATCCGTGAAGATCAACGTGACGGTCTTGCGCACCTCGTGCGCCGGCAGCGCCGACGCGGCGGCCGCGAGCGGCGTGCCGCAATGGCCGCACAGCTTGAACTTGGGCGGGCTTTCTTCACCGCAGCCAGGGCACACTTGACCATGCCGGAATCCTGCTCAGCCGCGTAGGGGCCCGCGCGACGCTTCAAGCGCTGGTGCCCCAGACGGGAAAAATCGCCCGCCACGGCAGTGTGCGTGACCAGTTCCGCGCCATTCCACAGGTGCAGGTGAAAGCCCGCCGGCTCGTACGTGAACCGGATGTCGGCGCCCGGAACGAGATCGAGCATCAGTTGGTGCGCGGTGCTGGGGCAGGCCAACGCGACGGTGCCGGCAAAGCGCGCCTGCATGTTGCGATGAAAGTGGCCGCTGATCACGCGCTCGACATGCGGGTGTCTGGCGATCACCGTGGCCTCCGCCGCCGGATTGGCCAGTCCCCGCGCGTCCATGTAGTTCAAGCCGGCGGCAAAGGGCGGGTGATGCTGCGCGACGATCGTCGGCCGGCTCGACGCCGCGAGCGTGCGGTCGAGCCAGCGCAGCCGCCGCTCGCACAGCAGGCCGCCTTCCTCGTTCGCAACGACGGTGTCGAGCACGACCAGCCGGAGTTCGAAATCGTCGATCACGTGTTGCACGAATCCGTCCTCGCCGCGCAGGTAGCGATGATCCGGGAAGGCCGTCTGCAGCGCGCCGCGCCGGTCGTGATTGCCGGCGGCGAGGAAGATCGGCATGGGCAGCGGCGCGAGGATCTCGCGCAGAACCCCATATTCCGCGACGATGGCGTTGTCGGTCAGATCGCCGGTGGCGACCAGCACGTCGGGCCGGAGCGGCAGCTCGAGGATCTTGCGCACGCACTGCTCGAGCATCCCCGGCGTGTCGACGCGACCGCAGGCCAGTGCGCCTTCCTCGACGAGGTAAAGATCGCTGATCTGACACAACAGCATCGTCGGCTCCATTGCGTGTGGTCAGGCGCCGGGCAGCGCGGGCGTAGCCGATGCGGCGCGGGTGCGCAGCCGCCGGATCGCTCGCCGATCACTTCAGCGAGAAGTCGACCCGCGTGGGCCGGCCCTTGTCCTGGATGCCTTCGGCCGAGAGCTTCGGCGCGGCCAGGAACAAGCGCTCACGCGCCACCTTGCCCTGCGATTCGAGCCGGTCGCGCACCGCAGCGGCGCGGTCGTTGGCAAGCTGGCGCAGGTCGGGCTCACCGACGGTGAGCGTCGACAGGATCAGCGCCTCCATGTCCGCGGTCGGGATCGTCTTCGCGATGCCGATGATGTTGCGCGGCTTGTCCGGGATCTTCTCCTCCGCGTACACGCGCGCGATCAGCGCCGGCCGCTCCGCATCCGTGATCGTCACGGTGGCCGGGTCTACGCTCTGGCCGCTCTTCACGATGTCGCGCACCTTGGCCGCGCGCAGCTTGGCGTCGAGCTTGGCCGCGCGCAGCGGCTCGGTGTCGGCGGCCGGATCGGCGCGGCCGGCGATCTCCAGCCGCAGCGCG
Source organism: Pseudomonadota bacterium (assembly GCA_029778535.1). Classification (GTDB taxonomy): domain Bacteria; phylum Pseudomonadota; class Gammaproteobacteria; order Burkholderiales; family Burkholderiaceae_F; genus JAKOQB01. The sequence continues at coordinate 37,837 of JAKOQB010000158.1, forward strand.
GGGCGGTCGTTCAGCGCTTTGGCGAGCGTGTCGAGCTTCTTCGTCTCGGCGGCGGTCGGCACCGTGGAGCCGGCGGGAAACTCCAGATAGCCGAGCTCCTCGCCGCTGCCGAACGCCGCGGCGAGCAGCGAGAACGGCGCGGTGACCGCCTTGACGATCAGGTTGACGATCACGCGCACGATGATGCCGCCGATCGAGAACTGCGGATCGTTCAGCGAGCCCGAGATCGGCAGGTTGATGTCGATCTCGCCGCGCAGGTTCTTCAGCAGCGACACTGCAAACAGCACCGGCAGCTTGGTCGCGGTCGGGCTCTCCACGCGCTCGCCGAAAGTCAGCTGATCGAGGAATACGTGGTTGTCCGCTTTCAGCTCGTCGTCCTCGACGTGGTAGCGAACGTCCATCGACAGCTTGCCCTTGACGATCGGGTAGCCGGCGTACTTGACCGAGTACGGTGTGAGCCGCGGTAGCTCGAGACCTTTGGCGCTGGCTGCGATGTCCAGGAACAGCTTCGGCGCGAGCGGATTCACCTTGCCGGTGATCTCCACCGGCGCGTCGCTGTCGACGCGGCCGCGGATCGACACGTCGGCCGGATTGGCGGCGTCGGAGGCCAGCGCCGACACCGTGCCCGCCAGATCCGTCAGGTTGGCGGTGTAATTCGGTTTGACGAAGTGGTCGGTGAAGTTGACGTTGCCGCGCGCGAGCTCGACGTCGCCGATGCGGATCAGCGGCGGCGGCGCCGACGGTGCGGCCGGTGCCGTTGCCGGCGGCTCCTTCGGCTCGGACTTGAATACGTCGACCAGATTGAGCCGGCCCTCCGCCGACAGGATGGCGCGCGCGTAGAAGTCGGTCAGCTGCACCGCGCCCACGGCGATCTCCGGCACACCCTCGCCGACGCGCAGCCGGATCGCATCGAGCCCGAGCGCCTGCCAGCGCAGCAGTTCGCTGTCGGCGCCGCCGTCGAGCAGGGCGAGGTTGGTCAGGCGCGCGGCGCCGTCATAGGCGACGCGCAGCGCTTCGCCGCGCGAGTCGAGCGCGAGCTTGCCCTTCGTGGTCACGCTCGCGCTGGAGAGCACCGCGTTGGTGTATCGACCCAGGTACGGCCGCAGCGCGCCGACGTCGATGTTGCCGATGTCCACGTCGAGGCTTGACGCGAGCGGCACCATGCGCACCCAGCCGCGCGCGCCGATCCGGCCGCCGCCCGCGGCGGCGCGCAGGTTCAGCGACGTGCGCTCGTGTCCTTCGGTCGACAGGTCGCGCAGCGCGAGATAGATGTTGTCGATCGCCAGCCGCGCTTCCGGTTCGACGGCCCGGTCGACTGCCTGCAGCCGGGCGCCGTTCAGTTGCAGTTCGCCGAGGCGCACGTTCCAAGGCGCCGGCGGCTTGGCATCGGGCATGGGCTTCTGCTCGACGAGCAGCGCGGCCCAGTCGATGCGGCCGTCGGCGCTGCGCGTCGCTGCCACGCGCAGTCCGTCGGCGCGGATCTGGCCGATGGCGGCGCTTCGCTGCGCGAGGTCCGCGCTGCCGCCCGCGACCACGAGCTGCGACAGGTCCAGCGCCGCCGTCCCGCTGCGCACGCGCACGCCGGTGGCGCCGAGCCGTGCGTCCTCGAGGCGGATCGAAGTTCCCGCATCGACCTGCTCGACGAGCAGACGCGCGCCGGCGTCCACCTTGCCGTCGACGCGCGCGGTCGTGAACGCACGCAGGTACGGCAGCAAGCTCGGCAGCGGCACAGCGGTGAGCTCCGCGGACAGCGCCAGCTTCAGCGGCGCGAGCGCGACATCGCCGTTGACTGCGATCTGCGTGCTGTCGTCGGCAGCGAGGCTCGCGCTCAGCTTCGCGGCGCTGCCGGGCCGGTTCGACAGCCCGTCGAGCCGCAGCGCGATCGGCGCCACGCGGCGCGCGACGCGCACGCCGTCGTCGCGGAAGTCGACCGCCGCGTCGCTCAGCTTCACCGTGCCGATGTCGAACGTGAACGGCTGGCCGGCCTCCGCGCTCGGCGCCGCCGGACGCTCGACCGGCTGTATCAGTGCACCGAGCCCGGCGATCGATCCGTCCGCGCGCCGGACCACGTTTGCCTGCGCGCCACCGAGCGCGATCGATCGCACCTTGGCGTGGCCGGCGAAGACCGCGATGTCGTCGAGCGTCACGTCGAGGCGCTTCCACGCCAGCAGGGTCGCGCCGCCGCGCTCGGCGTAGGCGATGTCGCGCAGCGCCAGCGCGCCGCTGACCGACAGCTGCGCCGCGCGCGCCGGTGCTTCCTTGCTCGCCGGCGCGCCGCGCATGAAGTGGATGCGCAGGTCGGTGTCGAGCGTGCCGCGCTGCAGATCGAAGGTCAGCCGCAGCGGGACATAACCGAGGTACGGCGGCAGCTCGAGCCCGGAAAGCTTCAGCGCGACGCTCGTGTCCTGCGCGGCATCGAACGGCTGCGACTCGGCGGTCAGCGCGATCGGTTGGCCGTCGAGCTGCGCCGAGAACGACGGCCGCACCTTGATCTGCACGTCGTCGGGCAGGCTGGAAACGAATGGCACGCCGAGCCGGATCGCGGTCAGCGAATGCGTGGTCTTGCGCACGCGGTCGTCGAACGCGATCGCGGCGTCGTCGATTTCGACGTTGTAGAGCGCGAACCGGGCCGGCTCGCGGCTCGGTGGCCGCGCCAGCAGGCGCTCGAAGATGTCGCTGAAATTGAAGCGGTTCTCGGCGACCCGCACGACGCTGGCTCGGATGCCGTGTGCCTGCAGCGACTCGATCACCGGCGCGCGGTGGCGCAGCGACGCCGCCGACAGGTTCGCCCGCAGCGAATCGATCGTCAGCAGCGGCGCCTTCTCGCCGGGCAGCCCGGCGATGCCGAGCCCGCTCAGCGTCGCGGTCAGCGTGAACGGGTTGAAGCGCACCTCATTCACGCGCAGGGTGCGGCCGACTTCGCGCGAACCGACCGTCTCGATGCCCCAGCGCACCGCCGCGGGCACGCCGAGCCACAGTCCGACGATCGCGGCGCCGAGCACGCCCGCGGTGGCCAGCGCAACGATCCGGATTCGGCGTGCGACCGGCATCGCGCTGATCAGTCCGATTCGACCAGCGCCAGCAGGTCGGTCGGCCGCTCGATGATGTGGTCGCCGCCCCAGCCGCGGATATCCGCATCGGCGCCGAGATAGCCGTACGCGGCGATCACGGTCGCAACGCCGGCCGCATGGCCGGCTTGAACGTCGCGCAAATCGTCGCCGACATAGATCGACGCCGCGGCGGCCGCGCGCGCCTGTTCGATCGCATGCAGCAGCGGCGCTGGGTGCGGTTTCGCGTGCGGCGTCGTGTCGCCGCTGACCACGCAAGCGGCGCGCCGTGTCAGGCCGAGGCTCTCGACCAGCGGCGCGGTGAAGCGCGCGAGCTTGTTGGTCACGATGCCCCAGCGCACGCCGGATCGCTCCAGCGCGTCGAGCGTGGCATCCATGCCTTCGAACAGTCGCGAGTGCACGCACAGCGCCGCTTCGTAGAAGGCGAGGAACTGCTGCCGCAGCGATTCGTAGTCTTCGTCGCCGGGCGCGCGCCCGAGCGCGCGGCCGATCAGCCCGCGCGCGCCGTGGCTGGCCATCGGCCGCAGCGCCTCGAGCGGCAGCGGATCGAGGCCGCGTTCGGCGCGCTGGCGATTGGCCGCCGCCGCGAGATCGGGCGCGGTGTCCACCAGCGTGCCGTCCAGATCGAACAGCACCAGCTCGATTCGGCTCACGATCTGCGGCACGCCATCAGATAGTTGACGTCGGTGTCGCCACCGAGCGCGAAGCGCCGGGTCAGCGGGTTGTAGGTGAGGCCGAGGATCTCGACCATCGTCAGTCCTGCTGTGCGCGCGAACTGCGCCAGCTCGCGCGGGCGGATGAACTTCGCGTATTCGTGCGTTCCGGCCGGCAGCAGGCGCAGCACGTATTCGGCGCCGACGATCGCGAACAGGAACGACTTCGGATTGCGGTTGATGGTCGAGAAGAACACCGCGCCGCCCGGCCGCGCGAGCGCGGCGCACGCGCGCACGGTCTGCGCCGGATCGGGCACGTGCTCCAGCATCTCCATGCAGGTGACGACGTCGAACGCGGCCGGCATTTCTTGCGCGAGTTCTTCGGCCGCTGCCTTGCGATAGTTGACGCGCGCCCCGCTTTCGAGCGCATGCAGTTCGGCGACCTGCAGCGGCTTGTCCGCCAGGTCGATGCCGGTTACCTGCGCGCCGCGCGCGGCCATCGATTCGGCGAGGATGCCTCCGCCGCAACCGACGTCGAGCACGCGCTGGCCCGCCAGCGGGGCGATGCCGTCGATCCAGTCGAGCCGCAGCGGATTCATCTCGTGCAGCGGGCGCATCGTGCCGTTGGGGTCCCACCACCGATGCGCAAGCTCGCCAAACTTGCGCAGTTCTGCTTGGTCGACGTTGGCGCTCATTCGCTCACGGTTTGCCACCGATTTGCGCATACTAGCCAACTGCTCATCCCTTTGCCGGAGGCGCGCTGCGAGTGGCCGAGCCGCTCCGGATTAACCGGATCAGGGGACCGTGCGCGCCGTGCGGACGGCGGCGCTTTCGAACGGTTGCCTTAGATTGCAAGCCACTGCAATCGAACGGAGCTGCAAGATGAGAATGTCAAAGATCGCCGCGCTGTTGTCCACCCTGTTCGCCGTCGGCATCGCGCACGCGCAGGCGCCGGCGCAGCCCGCCACGGCGCGCTTCGCGGCGCCGGAAGAGGCGCAGCCGGTGCCGGGCGCGCGCCCGCTCGACCTCAAGGCGATCGACGCGCTGCGCGGCGATGGACTGTTCTACTTCTCCGGCACGCGCATGGTGAACCTGCGCGCCGCCGATCGGCCGCAGGGAGATCGCTATCCGGTGACGGAAACGACCAGCGATCTGGGCATTGGCGCGTTCAATCCCAACATCGACGTGCAGAACTTCGTGCGCGACGGCGAGCGGCGCGCGATCGGGCATCCGAGCTTCGCGGTGCCGGCCGCGGATGGGACCGTGCAGCTGATCTACAACGCTGCGCACCCGCTGCGGCTCGCGGTGTCGGTCAAGGGCTACGACGTGTCCGGTCTGAAGGTGGCCGACTTCCTGCGCACGGCGGAGAACTACACGCGGCCCGAAGCCGCGAAGACCAACGGCGCGCGCTTTCCGGCCGGTTCGGTCGCTTACCTCGCCAGCGCGCGCTTCGTCGATGACGTGCTGATGCTGCCGCGGCGTGAATCGTTCACCGGCGCGGCCAATGTGAAGCAGATGGTCGCCAACTTTTCCAAGGACACGCCGTTCTGCCTCGCGTACGAGGACCGCGACGGCGCCACGCCATACGCGCTGCATTTCCGCGGCACCGGCACCAAGGGCAAGACGGAGTTATACCGCGCGAAGTCCGGAACGATGTTCTGCGCACGCGCGTCCGAGCAGCCGGTCGCCGAAGGAACCTGGGAAGAACGAACCGTCGGCGGCACGCGCGCGATCGTGCTGTCGTTCGGCGCCAATGTCGATCCGCTCGACACCGGCGTGACGCCTGCCGAGCGCGAGGCCGCGCTGATCGCGTTCATCGAGCCCACCAAGGGCGCACCGGGCGTGCGTCCCGGCAAGCTGTATCGCGCGGGGGTCCGGCTCGTTGACTTCCAGTATCGCTTCAACAGCACGGCGGCGACCGCGATCCAGACCGCGCTCGGCGCACCGTAAGCGAAACGGAACTCGCGCACGAAAAAAAGCCCCGCCTGAGCGGGGCTTTTTGTTGCGCGGGGATTCGCCTCAGCGGCGGATCGTTCGCGTTCCGACGACCTCGATTTCCACGCGGCGGTTCTTGGCGCGGCCGGCGTCGGTCTTGTTGTCGGCGACCGGCTGTCGCTTGCCCTTGCCTTCCGTGTAGATGCGGTTGGCCTCGATGCCTTTCTTGACAAGGTACGACTTCACCGCCTCGGCGCGGCGCAGTGACAGCTTGTCGTTGTAGGCGTCGCTGCCGATTGCGTCGGTGTGGCCGACGGCGACGATGACTTCGAGGTTTACGCCCGCCAGTTTCGACACCAGATCGTCGAGCTTGGCGGTGGCTTCCGGCTTCAGCACGGCCTTGTTGAAGTCAAACAGCGCATCGGCCGCGAAGGTCACCTTTTCGCTGGTCGGCGCCGGCGGGGGCGGCGGAGGCGGCGGCGGAGGCGGCGCAGGCGGAGCAGCCGGCGGCGGGGGCGGGGGCGGGGGAGGCGGGGGAGGTGGCTCGCAGACGTCCTTGGGCAGAGCAGCCTTGTCGCACGCACAGCCGGCGCCTTTCGGCCCACCTTGCGAGGCGAGCTGGGTCGACCACCACGGAGTGCGCCAGCACAGTCCGAACGGCTCGGCCACCACGTTGCCGCGGCTGTCGATCACATACGCCGGAGTATTCGGTCTTCCGTCGACGTCCTTGCCTTGGGCAAGGGCGGCGCCGGACACGGTCACCATCGCTGTTGCGACGAGGTAACCGAGTTTCACGGTCTTCTTCATGATTCTCCTCACACGTGTACGCAGAATTCCTGCACCGGTTCGCGCGCAATCCAGGCCTTGGAACAGCGTCCGCCGCCCGACACATGCGCCGCAACGTTGTAGCTGATTGCGGGGCCGCCGGTTACTTCAAATGCTGCCGGGCCCTATTCTGCCACGCGGCAATTGGCGCCAAGACCGGCCCGGAAAGCGCGTCTCCTGCATGCGTGACCACTTGTCGCGCGCGCACAACATGGCGACCCGCGACCCACACATCGCTGACCGACGCGCGATCGCTCGAGTAAACGAGATGTGATACCGGCTCGAAGCAGGGGCTCTCCTCGGGCGCGCTCAGATCGAACGCGGCCAGATCCGCCTGCTTGCCGACTTCGATCGAACCGACTGCGGGCTCGATTCCAAGCGCGCGCGCGCCACCGAGCGTCGCGCATTCGAGGGCTTGCGCCGCCGGCATTACCGCTGCGTCCTGCGCCGCGCCCTTGGCGAGCAGCGCCGCAAGCCGTGTTTCGCCGAGCAAATCGAGCCGGTTGTTGCTCGCGGCGCCGTCGGTGCCGATCGCGACGTTGATGCCCGCGTCCAGCAACGCCGCCACTTGCGCGATGCCGCTGGCGAGCTTCAGGTTCGATGCGGGGCAGTGCGCGACCGATGCGCCGCGCTCGGCGAGCAAGTCGACCTCGGCACGGTTCAGATGCACCGCATGCACCGCGATCAGCCGCTCGGTCGCGAGCCCCAGCCGGTCGAGCCGCGCCAGCGGGCGCACGCCGTGCTGCGCGAGCGATCCGTCGATCTCGTGCTGCGTCTCGTGCACGTGCATGTGCACCGGCAGGTCGAGTTCCTCCGCCAGCATCGCGATGCGCGCGAGCGTGGCGTCGGACACCGTGTACGGCGCGTGCGGCGCCAGCGTGAAAGTGATCAGCGGGTCGTCGCGCAGCGCGTCGCGCGTGGCCAGCCCCTTGCGCAGGTAATCCTCGGCGTCGGCTGCGTACGCGCTCGGAAATTCGATCGCGATGATGCCGACCACGCCGCGCATGCCCGCATCGCGCAACGCCCGTGCGCAGGCATCGGGAAAGAAGTACATGTCGGAGCAGCAGGTCACGCCGGAGCGCAGCATCTCCACCGCCGCCAGCCGCGTGCCGTCGTAGACGAATTCCTCCGACACCAGCGCCTTTTCCAGCGGCCAGATGCGCTCGTTGAGCCAGCGCATCAGCGGCAGATCGTCGCCGACGCCCCGCAGCAGCGCCATAGCCGCGTGCGTGTGCGCGTTGACCAGCCCGGGGGTGACGATGTGGTTCGCCAGCTCGACCCGCTGCGCCGGCTGATACCGTCGCCGCGCCTCGTCGCTCGGCAGCAGCGCGACGATGCGGCCCTGGTCCACCGCGATCGCATGGTTTTCGAGCGCGCCTGCCGGGCGCACCGGCACCGCCCAGCGGCATTCGATCAGCGTCTCGACGGGTGTCATCGTGCGGTCGGTTCGAGGGTCGCGGCGAACTGGCGCGCAGTGTGCCATGCGGCCGGAGTCCGTGGTCCGCGCTGATAGACTTCCCGCTTCGAATTCACGCAGAGAATGCGGGCCGGCGGAGCCTTCCGCCGCCCGCCTTCGGACCGCGCCGCCGGGCCCGTGCAGCGCGGCCCAATGCCCCCGCCGATGGAACAATTCGCCAAGGAAACGCTGCCGGTCTCGCTCGAAGAGGAGATGCGGCGCTCCTATCTCGATTACGCGATGAGCGTGATCGTCGGCCGTGCGCTGCCCGACGTGCGCGACGGCCTGAAGCCCGTGCATCGCCGCGTGCTGTACGCGATGCAGGAGGCAAACAACGTATGGAACCGGCCGCACGTGAAGTGCGCGCGCATCGTCGGCGACGTGATGGGCAAGTTCCATCCGCACGGCGACGCGGCGATCTACGACGCGCTGGTCAGAATGGCGCAGGAGTTCTCGCTGCGCTACACGCTGATCGACGGCCAGGGCAACTTCGGCTCGGTCGACGGCGACAACCCGGCGGCGATGCGCTACACCGAGTGCCGGCTGGAGAAGATCTCCGCGCTGCTGCTGGCGGACATCGACAAGGAGACGGTCGACTTCCAGCCCAACTACGACGGCAAGGA
>JAKOQB010000159.1 GCA_029778535.1 Pseudomonadota bacterium
CGCCGGCAGCGCGAGGCCGGTGCCGATCATCGAATCGCGAGTGACCAGCCTCGCGAGCCGGTCGCTGTCCCAGCCGTCGGTGCCCGCCGGCCGCATCGGAATCACGAGGTAGCGCAACTCGGCGGTCGAGTCGTGCACGCTGATCGCCGTGTCGGCCGGCAGGCTGACCCCGAAGTCGGCGAGCACGCCACGCGGATCGATGACCGCGCGCGAGCGGTACGGCGCCGACTTGTACCAGACCGGCGGCAGGCCAAGCACCGGCCACGGGTAGCACGAACACAGCGTGCAGACAACGAGATGGTGCGTCTGCGACGTGTTCTCCAGCGCGACCATGTGCTCGCCCTGGCGTCCGCTGTAGCCCATCGAAGCGATCGCGCCAGTCGCATCGCGTCGCAGCCAGCCGAGGAACGCCGGATCGGCCCACGCGCGCGCGACCACGCGCGCGCCGTTGTGCGGGCCCACCCGGTGCTCGTAGGTTTCGATCAGCGCGTCGAGCGCAGCCGGATCGACGTAACCCTTGGCCACCAGCAACGACTCGATCGCGCGCACGCGCGCATCGAGCTCGGTCAGGTTCGCATGGGTTCCGCTCAAGCGACGCGCCTCCGGCTGGCGATGAAGGGGACGAAACCGCGCCAGTTTACTGGCGCCCTCGCCTCGATGCTACGCTGTGCGCACCGTGCCCGACATCCTCCTCGTCACGCTGAACTGCCGCTACAGCCATGCGTCGCTCGGCCTGCGCTACCTGTACGCGAACATGGGCGCGCTGCAGCCGCGCTGCGGGATCGCCGAGTTCGTGATCGGCGCCCGCACCGAGTGGCTGGCCGAGCAGATCCTCGCACGCGCGCCGCGGATCGTCGGTTTCGGCGTCTACATCTGGAACGCCGACGAGACGGCTCGACTGGTCGCGGTCCTGCGGCGCGTCGCCCCCGAAGTCACGCTGGTGCTCGGCGGCCCCGAAGTCAGCCACGAAACCGACGCGCAGCCGATTCTCCGCGACGCGCACTTCGTGATCACCGGCCCCGGCGACGTGACGTTCGCGAAGCTGTGCCGCCAACTGCTCGACGGCGACCCGCCGCCCGCGAAGGTCATCGCCGGCGAAGCCGTCGCGCCCGA
>JAKOQB010000160.1 GCA_029778535.1 Pseudomonadota bacterium
ACCGCGCGAAGCGTCACTGCCAGACTCACCTTCCAGCGCGGCGCGCCCAGCGCGAACGCCGCCTCGCGCAGGCTGCCCGGCACCAGCGCGAGCATGTTCTCGGTGGTGCGAACGACCACCGGCACCGCGATCAGGCTGAGCGCGAGCGTTCCGGCCCACCCGGAGAAGTGCCTGACCGTTGCGACCGCGATCGCATAGACGAACAGCCCGATCACGATCGACGGCGCAGACAGCATGATGTCGGTGACGAAGCGGGTGGCCGCGGCGAACTTCGAGCGCGCACCGAACTCGGCCAGGTAGATGCCGGCCAGGATGCCGATCGGCGTCGAGACGAAGGTCGCGGCTCCCACCATCATCAGGCTGCCGACGATCGCGTTGGCCAGTCCGCCGTCCTCGGTGCCGGGCGCCGGCGTCGAGCGAACGAAGAAGTCGACGCTGAACGTCGACAGCCCGTTCCAGAACAGCGTGAACAGGATCCACAGCAGCGCCGCGAGCCCGATCGCCATCGACGTCGCCGACAGGGCAAGCCCCAGCGCATTGCCGATCTTGCGGCGTCGGTACAGGGTAATCGCCACGCCGACCTCAGGCGCCGGTGCGCGCCACGCTGCGCTTCGTGAGCCACTTCGCGATCGCCAGCACGACGAAGGTGATCACGAACAGCAGCAGGCCGAGTGCGAACAGCGCGGGAATGTGCAGGGCCGGATCGGCCTCGGCGAATTCGTTGGCGAGCGTCGAAGCGATGGAATTCCCCGGCGCGAACAGGCTGCCGGCCAGCCGGTTGGCGTTGCCGATCACGAACGTGACCGCCATCGTCTCGCCCAGCGCGCGCCCCAAGCCGAGCATCACGCCGCCGATCACGCCCACGCGCGTGTACGGCAGCACGATGTGGCGCACGACCTCCCAGGTCGTGCAGCCCAGCCCGTAGGCCGACTCCTTCAGTACCGGCGGCACCGTCTCGAACACGTCGCGCATCACCGACGCAATGAACGGGATCACCATCAGCGCCAGCACGACGCCCGCGGTGAAGATCCCGATGCCCAGCGGCGGCCCGGCAAAGAGCGGCAGGCCCGTGCCGGCCAGCAGCGGCTGCACGTGGTCCTGCAGCAGCGGCGCGAGGACGAACAGCCCCCAGAACCCATAGATGATCGACGGGATGCCGGCGAGCAACTCGATCGAGGTGCCCAGCGGGCGCTTGAGCCACGCGGGACACATCTCGGTGAGGAACACCGCGATGCCGAAGCTGATCGGCACGCCGACCAGCAGTGCGATCGCCGAGGTCGCCAGCGTGCCATAGACCGCGATCACCGCGCCGAACACGTCGTCGGTCGGGCTCCAGCGGGTGCCGTAGAAGAAGGCCGGCCCGAACTCGCGCAATGCCGGCCATGCCTGGATCACCAGCGCGACGAGGATCCCCATCAGGCCCGCGAGCACCAGCGCCGCAAACGAGAAGGTCACCGTGAGGAAGAGGCGGTCCTGCGCGGCGAAGCGGCGCACCCTCGCCGCGAGCGCCTGCTGCGCCCGTGCGGTCGGGCCGCCGGACGACGCCGCTGCGCCCCCCGACGACACGGCGTCGGCTGTTTCGACAGTTGCACCCATCGGTGGCTTCATCGGGCCCGCGATTCCCGCAAACGAGACGGCGGGGCGCCATGCGCCCCGCCGCACCGGACCGCAGGCGCCGCTCAGTGCGCCAGGGCCATCACCGGCTTGCCCGACGCATCGCGGATGTCCTTCCACGAGGCCTCGACCTGCTTGACGACCGCGGCCGGCAGCGGGACGTAGTCTAGCTCCAGCGCCAGGTTCTGGCCCTTGTTCAGCGCCCACTGGAAGAACTTCAGCGCTTCGAGCGTACGCTCCGGCTTCTCGGCGGCCTTGTGCATCAGGATGTAACTCGCCGAGGTCATCGGCCACGCCTGGTCGCCGGGCTGGTTGTTCAGGTTGACGCCGAAGCCGGGCGCCGACGCCCAGTTCGCGTTCGCCGCGGCCGCCGCGAAGCCCTTGTCGTCCGGCTGCACGGTCTTGCCGTTGCGGTTGACCATCGCCGTGTGCGTCATCTTGTTCTGCTTGGCGTACGCGTACTCGACGTAGCCGATCGCGCCGGCGATCTTCGTGACGTTCGCCGCCACGCCGGCGTTCCCCTTGCCGCCGACGCCCGACTTCCAGTCGACCGTCTTGCCGGCGCCGATCTCCGACTTGAACGCGCCCGACACCTGCGCCAGGTAGTCGGTGAACCCCGCCGTCGTCCCCGACGAATCCGAGCGGTAGACCAGCGTGATCGCGGAGGACGGCAGTTTCACGCCCGGGTTCAGCGTGGCGATCTTCGCGTCGTCCCACTTCGTGACCGCGCCGCGGTAGATGTCGGCGAGCACTTCGCCGGTCAGTTTCATCTGGCCCGGCTGCAC
>JAKOQB010000161.1 GCA_029778535.1 Pseudomonadota bacterium
CCGGCGTCGACAAGGGCCGCGCGATCGCGGCGCTGATGGCGAGCGAGCCGTTCAGGGGACGGTTGCCGATCTTCGCAGGCGACGACGTGACGGACGAGGCGGGATTCGCCGTCGTCCAGGAGGCCGGAGGCGTCGCGATCAAGGTCGGCGACGGCTCCACGGTCGCACGGCACGTCTGCGCGTCGCCCCAGGCGCTGCGCGGCTGGCTTGCGTCGGCGGCGACCGACGCCGCCGCGGCGCGGTGAAATCCGAGGAGCACACCGATGTCTCGCCTGGTCGTCGTCTCCAATCGCGTCGCCGATCCGCGCAAGCCCGCCGCGGGCGGACTTGCGGTCGCGCTCGGCGAGGCCCTGCAATCCACCGGCGGCCTGTGGTTCGGATGGAGCGGCGCGATCGTCGAGGACGGCACGCCCGGCGAAGGCGAACTCCACCTGCAGCAGGCCGGCCCGGTCACGCTGGCCACCGTCGACCTTTGCCGCGAGGACCACGACGACTATTACGCGGGCTACAGCAACGGGGTGCTCTGGCCGGTCTTCCACTACCGGCTCGACCTCGCCGATTTCGACGGCCACTACGTCGATGGCTACCGCCGGGTGAACCAGCTGTTCGCGCGACGGCTGCTGCCGCTGCTGCGGCCCGACGACATCGTCTGGGTGCACGACTACCACCTCATTCCGCTGGCCGCCGAATTGCGCGCCGCAGGTTGCGGGCAGCGGATCGGCTTCTTCCTGCACATCCCGATGCCGCCGCCGCCGATCTTCGCGGCGATCCCTCAGCACGAGTGGCTGACCCGGTCGCTGTTCGCCTGCGACGTGGTCGGCTTCCAGAGCCGCACGGACCTCGGGCACTTCACCGACCATGCGGTCGCCACGGCCGATGCCACGCGGCTCGGCGACCACGGCCTCGACGCCCTCGGCCGTCGGCTGCACGCGCAGGCGTTCCCGATCGGCATCGACGTCGACGAGTTCGAGCGGCTCGGCCAAGGCAGGGAGGCGCGCGAAACCTACGTGACGACGCGCGACGAATACGCGCGCCGCCGGCTGCTGATCGGCGTCGACCGGCTCGACTACTCGAAGGGAATCCCGCAGCGAATCCGCGCGTTCCGCGACCTGCTCGCTCGCTATCCCGAGAATCGCAACAGCGCGACGCTGATCCAGATCGCGTCGCCCAGCCGCGAAAGCGTCGAGGCCTACGCGGCGATTCGGGCCGAACTCGAGCGACTCTGCGGCGCGGTGAACGGCGACTTCGGCGAACTCGACTGGATGCCGGTGCGCTACATCCACCGCACGGTCGCGCGACGCCGCCTTCCGGGGCTCTACCGGGCGGCGCGCGTCGGCGTGATCACGCCGCTGCGCGACGGGATGAACCTCGTCGCCAAGGAATACGTCGTCGCGCAGCAGGGGGCCGATCCGGGCGTGCTGGTGCTGTCGCGCTTCACCGGCGCAGCCGAGCAGCTCGCGGAAGCGCTGCTGGTGAACCCCTACGACAAGCGCGGCACCGCCGACGCGATGGAGCAGGCGCTGACGATGCCGCTCGCCGAGCGCCAGGCGCGCCACGACGCGCTGTTTCGGCGCATCCGCGAGCACGACGTGCACCGCTGGTGCGCCGACTTCCTCGGGGCACTCGATCCTTCGTTCGCGCAGCGGCTCAACCAGCGCTCGCGGGAGCGCCGCCGGCGGCGCGGCGCTGCGGCCGCGTGAGGTAGTCGAGCAGCTCGACCATGACCTCGTTGATGCGCCGGTAGGCCGACGCGGGCGCGGCGCGGATCGCGGCCTCGCCCTGGACGTACGCGGCTTCGACCAGTTCGTGCCGGTCGCCGCCGATCATCGCGTCGAGGCTCTCAGGCGTCGTCTCGAGGTGGAACTGCACGCCGACGACGTTCGTTCCCAGCTGGAACGCCTGGTTCCGGCAGGCGTCGCTTTCGGCGAGCCGGCGCGCACCGCGCGGCAGCTCGAAGGTCTCGCCGTGCCAGTGGAAGGCGAGAAAGCGTTCGGGGAACCGGAAGGCTTCGGCCTGCGGCGTCGCGCGCACGTCGAACCAGCCGATCTCCTTCTGCGCATTCGGCTGCACGCGCGCCCCGAGCGCGCTGGCGACCAGCTGGGCGCCGAGGCACACGCCGAGCACCGCGACGCCTGCGCCGATCGCGTCGCGCAGGAACTGCTTCTCGGCCTTCAGCCAGGGGAGCGTCGCCTCGTCGTTGACGCTCATCGGCCCGCCC
>JAKOQB010000162.1 GCA_029778535.1 Pseudomonadota bacterium
AACGGGCGGCTGCAGGACCACGGCCGCAACCTGCTGATCGCGTTCGCGATCATGTGGATCGCCGCGAGCCTGCCGCTGCAGTGGGTGCAGCGTTCGGCGGTGCCCGTCTACCTGGTCGGACTCGCGCTGCTGGTCGCGGTGGCGCTGTTCGGCGACATCTCGAAGGGCGCGCGGCGCTGGCTCGACCTAGGCGTCACGCGCATCCAGCCGTCCGAGCTGATGAAGATCGCGATGCCGCTGATGCTCGCGTGGTATTTCCAGCGGCGCGAGGGTGCGCGCGGCTGGGCAGATTTCGTCATCGCCGGGGTGCTGCTCGCGATTCCGGTGTGGCTCATCGCACGCCAGCCCGACCTGGGCACCGCGCTGCTCGTGTCGGCGGCCGGCCTCTACGCGATCTTCTTCGCGGGACTGAGCTGGAAGGTGATCGCCGGCGGCATCGTCGCAGGCATCGCCGCGCTGCCGGTGCTGTGGTCGGTCATGCACGACTACCAGCAGCACCGGATCCTGATGATGATCGACCCCTCGTCGGATCCGCTGGGCAAGGGATTCCACGTGATCCAGTCGACCATCGCGGTCGGCTCGGGCGGCATCTGGGGCAAGGGCTGGACCGCGGGCACCCAGTCGCACCTCGATTTCATCCCCGAGCGCACCACCGACTTCGTCTTCGCGGTGTTCTCCGAGGAGTTCGGCCTGGTCGGCAACCTCGTGCTGCTGGTGGTCTACCTGCTGCTGATCGGCCGCGGCCTGGTGATTGCCGCAAACGGCGCGAACATCTTCGCCCGACTGCTCGCAGGGTCGATCACGCTGATCTTCTTCACCTATGCGTTCGTCAACATCGGCATGGTGTCGGGCATCCTGCCGGTGGTGGGCGTGCCGCTGCCGCTGATGTCGTACGGCGGCACTGCGATGGTCACGCTCGGGCTCGGTGCCGGACTGCTGATGGCCATCAGCCGGCAACGCAAGCTGGTCCAGACCTGACGAGGAGCGACCGCGAGAGGCGCGAAGCGCCGCGCACGAGCCGCAGCGGCCCGCGGCACCCGGCAGGCGCGGCTACTCTCCCGCTGCGCGGAGCATGATCTTGCCGAGGTGCCGCGACGACTCCATCAGCTCGTGCGCGCGCGCCGCGTCGGCGAGTGCGAAGGTCTCGTGAATCACCGGCTGCACCTGGCCCGAGGCGAGCAGAGGCCAGCCGCGCTCGCGAAGCTGCCGGGCGATCTGCGCCTTGTCGCCCGCGCTGCGCGGGCGCCGCGTCGAGCCGGTCCTGGTC
>JAKOQB010000163.1 GCA_029778535.1 Pseudomonadota bacterium
CGCGCGTCGCCTGGCGCTGCGCCGACTCGATCAACGCCTGCGCGCTGGCGGCCTGGCGCGCGATCGACTCGACGGTCTCGACGAGAGTGGGCATGGAGAACGGGCGCGATACGGATTCGAGGCGACGTTATCATGAACCGATGCGCGCGAACGCCTCGCCGAACGCCACGCCTTTCCGTCTCGCGGTTGCGTCGACGGGCACGATCTGCGCGACGCCGACGATCCGCGCGTTCCTGATCCGGGCATTGACGATCGGGGCGCTGGCGACCGCCTCGACCGCGGCGCTCGCCGAGAATCCGGCTGCGCACGCGCAAGCGTCGCGTCCCGCGCAGCCCGAGGCCGCCAGCGGCTACCGCGAGCGCACCGGCGCGCAGGCGCATCGCTTCATGGCCGTCACCGCCAATCCGCATGCGTCGCGCGCGGCCTTCGACGTCCTCGCGGCCGGCGGCAGCGCGGTCGATGCGGCGATCGCCGCGCAGAGGGTGCTCACGCTGGTCGAGCCGCAGTCCTCGGGAATCGGCGGCGGTGCATTCCTGCTGCACTACGACGCGCGGACGCGCGCGGTGCGCGCCTACGACGGCCGCGAGACGGCGCCTGCGCAGGCGGGTCCCGATCTCTTCGTCGGCCGCGACGGCGAGCCGATGGCGTTCTTCGACGCCGTCGTCGGCGGCCGGTCGGTCGGCGTGCCGGGCGTGGTGCGAATGCTCGAACTCGCACACGCGCGCCACGGCGTGCTGCCGTGGGCGAGGCTGTTCGACCCGGCGATCCGCCTGGCGCGCGACGGCTTCGAGGTCGGCCCGCGATTGCACCGACTGCTGGCGCGCGATCCGTCCCTGCGCGAGGACCCGGCGGCAGCGGCGCTGTACTACGACGCGCAGGGAAACGCCCGCCCGGTGGGCTATCGGCTGCGCAACCCGGCACTCGCCGACACGCTCGCCCGGATCGCCGCGCAAGGCAGCCTCGCGCTTCACGCCGGGGCGATCGCGCGAGACGTCGTGGAGGCCGTGCGCAACCATCCGCGCAACCCGGGGCTGCTCGGCGAGCGCGACCTCGCCTTCTATCGCCCGCTCGAACGCGAGCCGCTGTGCACCACGCACCACCGCTATCGCGTCTGCGCAATGCCGCCGCCGTCGTCGGGCGGCATCGCGATCGCGCAGATGCTCGCGTACTGGCGCGCCGCGCCGGCCGGCACGCGGCTGGCGACGCCCGACGGCCGGCTCGACGCCGACGGCGCGCACCGCTTTGCCGAGGCGGCACGCCTGGCCTTCGCCGATCGCGACCGTTACGTCGCCGACACCGACTTCGTCGCGCTGCCCGGCCAGCGCGTCGGCGAGCCGGTCGCCGCGGTGCGCGGCTCGCTGCTCGACCCTGCTTACCTCGCGGCCCGTGCGGCGACGATCGGCGCGCGATCGATGGTGCACGCGCCGCCGGGCGTGCCGGGCGGCGCCGTCGACGACGGCGCGAGCGCCTGGAGCCCCGAACTCGCCGCCACCACGCACCTGTCGATCGTCGACGCGCGCGGCAACGCCGTCGCGATGACGAGTTCGATCGAGAACGCGTTCGGCTCGCGCACGATGGCGCGGGGCTTCCTGCTGAACAACCAGCTGACCGACTTCTCGTTCGCGCCGGCGCACGACGGCCGACCGGTGGCCAACCGGGTGCAGCCCGGCAAGCGTCCGCGCAGCGCGATGTCGCCGACGATCGTGCTCGACCGCGCCACCGGCGCGCTGGTGCTGGTCATCGGCTCGCCGGGCGGCCC
>JAKOQB010000164.1 GCA_029778535.1 Pseudomonadota bacterium
CCGAACACGACGACCAGCAGCACCAGCACGCCGGCCAGCGTCGCGCTGACACGGTGCAGCGCCCGCGCGATGCGCACCGGCGGCGGCACGTCGACCGACGGCACGTTGGCGATCGTCGCGACTGCCGCGTCGAGCGCGCCGCGCTCGCGCGGACCAGCCTCCCCGGGCGGCTCGACCGCACTCGCCTTCGCAGCGTCGGTCGCCTTCGCAGCGTCGGTCGGCGTCGCCGCCCCGGAGGCGGTCACCGCGCCGGACGGGTGCGCCGCGCGGTAGCAGTCGGGCCAGCCCTCGCAGCCGACACCGTTGCCCCAGTGGCGGATGAACGCGCTGGAGGCCGTGATGCACACCGTCAGCAGGCAGGCGACGATCGCCAGCACGCGGATCATCGGGCGCGCCTCGTGGCGACGACGCTGTCGAGCACGACCCAGACGAACAGCACGCCGCCGACGATCGCCAGCAGCCCGCCGAAGCCCATCAGGCCCATGCCGAACACTTCCTGCGTGCTGCGCAGCGTCTGCTCGGCGCCGGCGACCTTGCGCTGCACGCCGTAGCCGCCCGACCACATCAGGCCGAGGATGTGCAGCAACTGACCGCCGCCGTAGATCCAGGGCTGCCAGTTCGCGATGCGGCCGGTGGCCTCGCGATAGCCCAGGCGCGGCAGCAGCGCGTAGGCGAGCCCCATCAGCGCCAGCGTCACGCCGACGATCGAGCCGTGATAGTGCGCCGGCACGCGCACGTCCGACCCTTCGATCAGGAAGCCGAGCACGCCGCCCACCGAGAACAGAAGCAGCGACGCGATCAGCGACGCGCGCAGCGGTCGCGTCGCGGGCGTCGACGCGACACGACGCGCGAGCGCGACCGCCAGCGCCAGCACCATCGGCAGGATCGCGAGTCCGCCGCCGAAGCGCATCAGCCAGGTCATCATCTTGCGATGCTCGACCGACGGCACGCTCCAGTTCAGGTAGATGAGCGGCGCGGCGAACACCGACACGAGACCGATCGCGTAGACCAGCACGACGACGCGCGGGCTCAGCGGCAGCGGCGAACCGACGAGCGTCGCCAGCCAGGCCCACGCCACCAGCATCAGCAGCGTCCAGGTGAACTGGATCACGTGGCCAGGCCCCCAGAACAGCAGCTCGTAGTAGGTGCGCGCGTCGAGCTCGCGCGGCACGTCGGCCATGGACCACGCCAGCGCCATCAGCGCGACGGCGCTCGAGACCGCCGCCGCCTTCAGGCCGAAGCGCAGCGCGTCGGCGCCGTCGAGCTGCAGGCTCATCCGGGCCGGCGCGACGAACGAGCGCAGCGTGAGCAGCAGGAACCCCGCGCCGAACACGACCAGTCCGTACAGGAACGTCTCGTTGTCGAGCACCGGCACGTAGTTCGACATCACCGGCGTCGCCGCCCCGGCAAATGGCGCGATCGCCATGAACAGCGTGCCGATCCCGGTGGCCCACAGCGCGAGCCAGCCGAGCCAGAGCCAGCGCGGCGACGTGTCGATCGTCCACAGCATGCCCGCCATCGACACGAACCAGACCAGCACCGAGAGATCGACGTGCACGACGAGCGCGACCCGGAAGAAGTCGCCCGCCGGAACCAGGTTCGCGAAGAACGGCGTGCGCGCGAGCACCAGCAGGATCGAGAACACGCCGGCACCGATCAGCGCCGCAACCCCGAGCAGCAGCCATCCGGCGGCGATCGAACGCTGCTCGGTGGTGGGAACGGCGACGTCGAAACGATCGTCGCGGGCGCTCGCCGGCGCCCGGGCGATCTGGCGGGGCAAGCCCGCGGTCGGTGCCCCGCTCATCGGATCACCACGCCGCCCTGGTCCGGGATGAAGTCGATCAGCACGACCTGCCCCGGCACGACCGTCAACCGCCGCTCGCCCTCGTGGTTGAAGCCCTTGACGCGGACGTCGTCGTTGAGCTGCACGCGCAACTGGTGATCACCGGCCGCGATCGGCAGGCGGCGATAGCCGCTGGCCGCGCCGTCGCGCCGCAGCCCGGCGGGCTGGAACGTCTCGTCGTAGAGCACCTTGCCGTCGAGCTCGACGCGCACGTGCACCGGCGAGCGCTCTCGCGGGCAATCCATCTGCGCGCGCAGCTGCGGCGGCAGCTTGGCGAGCTCCTCGGCCGTGCGCGCGCGGCAGTCGGTCGCGAACTCGCCCGGATGCCGGAACGACAGGCGCAGCAGCGCCTCGCCGGGCGCGAGGTGCTGGTACGCCGGCGCGGTCGAGAAGTAGCCGATGAACGCGGCGAACAGCAGGTAGAGGATTCCCTGTCCGCC